>NZ_CP192583.1:5855000-7734786 GCF_050632245.1 Puia sp. P3 | reverse complement strand
ACTGAAAGGCTACATTGCGGCAGTAAAAAATTCCGCAATAAATATCGAATTTCGACATCAGATCTCTCTGAGGCAATTTTGAGATACTCGTCTCTAATTCGATCGCTCGGAAAACAACGGGCAGGTGACGTTTTTCTCTAATTCCTGCCGAATTACAAACGGAATCCACTGATTCAATGAAAAGTCAGCACAATGAGTTACCTCCGATTTTAGTCGGTAAAGTGGGCTAGCCATGAGAAAGACACATTAAATTTAAAGGATGAAACGGGGGATAAACGAAACATCATGTACAATACGCAAATGATAAAGCCTTAACTATTGAGCCAGGCAACTCAACCCCGCGTCATAAAATAAATCCCCCCAGCGCCAACCCTATCCCCACCAAATTCACCGGCGTAATATGCTCCTTATTCAACATCCACATAAAAACCAAGTTAAACAAGCAGGTCCCCGCAGCCAGAATTGGATACGCCGTCGAGAGATTCCAGGATCTGAGCGCCTGAGTAAAACAATAGGTAGATACTGCCCCGAGCCCCAATCCGAAAAGGAACAACAATATCCAGCGAACATCCTTCGGAACACCGCTGATTTGCTTGAATACCAGGTACCCGGCGACGTTGAATATGATAGCGAAAGGCAGGTCAATGTATTTCATGGCAGAATGGTAAGGTTTAAAGCTTCATAACCTCCCATTGATCCGGAGCTGGCGAACCAACGGCCACCCCCATCCCAACCGAGAAGTCTGCGAACGAAGATATACTAGATTTCGCACCAGCGCAAACACCGACAATCGATTGTCCCACAATATCCTACATCAAATAACAGCAACCCTTGCCCGCTCAAATCTGTGCCCCGCTGGCCTATACCGGATGGTTACGTTCCATTGGGAACTGCGATTGCTTTGCCATTTTCGGGCTTTTTTTTCGCTAGCCATGGTCTCTACAGTCTTATGGGAAATGACCGATTTGTCTTTTAGTGTAATGTCCGTTGTTGTTGCATGCTCATCTTTTTTGTTTGATCAGCAGCCAGGCGTTGTCCCCGCGGGCGGGTGCTTTTACGAGGGCAAATGCTCCTTTGAGCTTGTGCCCATGGAGGCGGAACGTCAGTGAGCCTTTGAAGAAGTCACGGGTCAGGATATGTTCCTGGTCTTTTTTGTCCTTGCGGGTTCCGTCGGCTCGTATGTACCCTCGTCCCAAACGATGACAGTGCCGCCTCCGTATTGGCCCTTGGGTATGATTCCTTCGAAATCCTTATAGTCATAAGGATGGTCTTCGACCAGCATGGCCAGGTGTTTAATAGCGGGATCCATAGATGGACCTTTCGGCACCGCCCAACTTTTCAAAACCCCTTTGGAGTTCCAGCCGGAAGTCGTAGTGAAGGTGGGAGGCGGCGTGTTTTTGAACGACGAACCGGAGTTTTGCACCGGCAGGGGAACCGCCGGTCGGTTCGGGGGTTTTGCTGAACGATCGTTTTTGCTTGTATTGGGTTAAGGCCATTCGTCCAAAAATTTTGATATAGTTCTGGAGATGTTGAAGTATCAGATGTGTCTTTGCCGAATAAAATCAGAGACAGGATCGCCTTCGACGGGATGTTCCAATACTTCCTGGAAGTGTGCATTAAAATCAGCTAGCGCCTGCTCCACTGTATCGCCACAGCCGAAGATGCCGCGCTGGGGGTCTGGGCCCAGGACGCAGCAGACGGCGTCGCCGTCTTTGTAAACCAATGGATGGGTCTGGCGGACGGATGGCGGCATCGATTCAGAATCAAAGTCTATTGGTATGACTTCGGAAGTCGGCGGGTTGCATTTGTTCCATAGGGTTGTCTATGCAACAGTTATACCCACCCAACAGCGCGGTGGGCTAGGCGCGTTTGGCTCGATTCCGGAGTGAGCCGACGCCAAGGTGTAGCGGTCACGAGAAAAGGCGAGTAATACCTACCACAACGAGAGAAAGTGATGAGCCCTTGAAATAAGATTAATAGACAAATCCGAACCGCTAGACGAGAACAGACTTGACCAGGCAAGAAGTCCCCATCTGGAAAAATCACACCTTTGCCCCAAAGTATCATGCTCTCGAATGAGACCGGGATCTTTTCCTTATTTAAGTCTATTCCGGCTATTATTATAATGATCTGAAAGAACTTCTGAAAAACTTAATTTAAAAAGGGCCACAAGCGCGGCCGCTACTTTCGGAACGCCCGCTACAAAAACGATCATCTCGCTATCGTCCCCTATGGAAATTCAAGAACACCCGGCCTCTCATTCAAAAGTATATGAAGTAAGGACATTAAGGACCCTCGCTTATTTCGTCGTGAGCTGTTCATCATCGACCAGTGCCTATAGTCGTAGCCTCAAACGCATCGCCAAGCAGCTCAATTGGACACGGAACGTCTTCAACAAAATGGCCCGCCAAACCAATCCCCAGCTGTATATTCGATTCGGCGCCACAAGATCCATCCTTGCGAAAATGCCGGGACAGGAAAAGGAGGAATCTGACAGTCACTATTTTGAAGTCAATGTGCAGGAAATTATCGAGGGCACAAAACACATCGATTTTGATCGGTTTGACATTTGATGTGCAACGCACATGGCATCCCAATTACTTTGCGACTGCAATTGAACAAAGCACGTCTGCAAGTGTCGGCTCTCCTGAACATTCGCAACCGCGCGCGCCTGACGAGTGGGTCGGGAATTATCTCCAGCAAGCTCGGGGAGGGTACCACCGTACGGTGATGATGCTATAAGAATGATCATTGCAAACCCCCTCTACGTCCGGCTTCGTTTCTGAAGAGGAAAGGGCGAAATGCAGTAATTACAGCTACTGCAAGAAAACTGGTGGTAATCATCTGGAATATGGCAACGAAGACTCAAGACTACCTGCGGCCGACTACGCAACTGCTCTAAGACTGACGAAAACTTGCTCAGGTCAATAACATTGAATCGTGATTGTTCAGGCTAAATCTATTCGAGGATGAGATGATAGAAATCTTTCAAAAGACTTCGTTCCTATCAACTTAGATTCTAATTGTACAGAAAAAAACATTCTAAAAGTTAGTCAAGTTCTCCGTTCTCAAAATGATAATGTTCCTGGCTAGCAGAACTAAACCTTTGAATAAACTCTGATTGAGTTTCAGATTCCTTTTTACCGAAAAGAAATCATTATTTATAGCCCACTCATAAATACCCTGGTCCAAAGGATACAAGGTAAGAACTCCAGAGAGAGAATGTTTTTTAATCCAATTCTGTGCACTTTCCTTTTCACTAAATACTCCACTAGGAAACCTTCCGTTAGCGCCGACAAAAACCCAAACGCTTTTAATATTTTTATCCATTTATTAAAATTACTTGTTATTATATTTGAACCACTTCATAATTTGCTTTATACTCTTTCTGATTTCTGCTTTATTGGCATCAATTACAGCTTGCTGAGCGCTTGTCAATTCCGGGTTGCCCTTTAAAAGGATTTCCATTTTGTCCAATTCTCGTTTCGGCTCCTCCTCCTTTTACATGCAAATGTGCAGGACCATGATCACCACTTTTAGTATAATGTACTATTTCTACCTCTCCCTCTTTTACTATGGTTTTTCCTGGTAATTTTGGTTCAGTTATTTTTCCCCCAAGCTTTGTAGCAGTTTTTCTCTACAATATTTACAGCCGTCTGTTCTCCTTCTTTGACAAGAACCTTTTCTCCTATTTTAGCAATTGCGCCTTCAATTTTTCCACCAGGTATAAGCGCAATAGCTGCTTCGACGGCGAGACGTTGATCTCGACTTGTTCTCCGAAAAATCACTTTCAACACTTTTGCCCGTTACAGTTTCTACAAATGGAGTCGCCGGATTAACATAAGTATTAGCTATTCTCGCATCATAAACAGCAGTATTATAAAGACCTGTTCCAAAATTCTTTACTGTATTCCATATCTCCTTACAACAAGTAGTACCTTCATCACCGTTTGGGTCATTATACCGAATAGGGTCATTATTCATGGCACTATACGGAGATACGCTTTCGTAATCCTGATCTGTTTTAGGATCAGCCTGCCACCATCTTCCCAATTGCGGGTCCAAGCTCCTCAAAGGTGTCTCATATATCTCAAGACCGCTTCCATCACTAAACTCCTTATTTTGTAGTTCCGACCCCTTGTTGTATCTGTACTTATTCTCAGCGTAATTTGACTTAAGCGCTTTATCACTAATCCCCGCCATCGTCAGCCCAAACGGGTAATAATGATTCTCCTCTGTCATCGGCCCGGTCATGTGCTGCACACTCAGGTTATCAAAGAACCTAACAATTGGCGTGACCCCATTGATTTGGGGTGACAACCCCTATCGCCTACCTTCGAGATGCTTCAGAAGAAACCTTGATGTGAATAGCACTTACGAAGTCCTTCAAAGAACCCGGTTGGAATGTATTATACCCTCTTGAAGGGTATTTGTTGATTTCAATGGTGACTCCATTATTATATGGAGATCCCGAACAGAAAAGTCTTACACAAATATACATTCCACTGGAGCCTTTTCATTAACTAAACTTTAAAAATGAAAGAAAGAGAGATTCCCATGCAAATCGTGCATCCGAATGCAGCTGGCATTGACATTGGCTCAAAAAACCCATTGGGTGGCTGTGGATCAAAATCTCGGAAATGTCAGAGAATTCGGAGTCTACACGAAGGATCACCAACGGATGATCAACTATTTGAAGTCCCACCAGATTACTTCAATTGCAATGGAAAGCACTGGCAGCTACTGGCAGACCCTTTTCCATGCTCTTCAAAAAGCAGGATTTGAAGTGATCCTCGTCCAGGGAAATCAAACCAGAAATGTTCAAGGAAAGAAAACAGACATTCTGGACTGCATGTGGATTCAGAAATTGCACGCTCTTGGCCTGCTTAGTTCAAGTTTTTTGCTTAGCGATTATCTCCAGACCCTTCGAACCCACTATAGTCACAGAGAGCATTTGGTTGAGCAAACGGCCATGTACATAAACAAAATGCAGAAGGCCCTACGACTTATGAATATTCGGCTTGATGTCGCAATAAGAGATCTTGCCGGAAAGTCCGGCAGGGCAATACTTGACGCGATCCTTGCTGGCCATCGGGATCCCAATTATCTGGCGTCTTTGGCCCACTTCCGGGTCAAAAAAGCCCTGAAGAAATAGCCGCTGCCTTGCACGGGAATTGGCGCGAAGATCTATTATTCGAGCTTCGATCTTGCCTGGACCTTTTATCGATGCTTACAAAGGAAATTTTGGTCTGCGACCAAAAAATCGAAAGCCATTATGACGGCCTACGTTCCCGAGGCCTGAAGATCTGACCTTGGAAAACAAAGTCCCCGAAAAACCTGTTCGCAAACAGGTAAACAGAAATTCTCCCTCGTTTAACGTGAGGCAATTTGGCATTTACTTACGCACCTGGAAAACCGATTTATTTCAAATCCCAGGCGTTAGTCACTCAACTGTACTTTGCTTGCTCTGCAATATGGGCAATGATATTAGGCGGTTTTCTTCCGCCAAACGATTTGCCAGTTGGCTTCGCCTGGTTCCCAATAACAAACAGAGTGGCGGTCGGATAATTAGCAGCAAAACCCCAAAAGGCAAGAACGCCATCGCCCTGGCACTTCGCCAGGCCGCCAACAGCATAGGAAATCAAAGAGCATCCGCTCACTCCTTTCTTCAAACGGATTGCCTACCGGAAAGGACGGAACGCAGCAATTACCGCCACGTTGCCAGAAAACTCGCACTTATCATCTGGAATATGATAACGAAGACTCAGGATTATCTGCAGCCGAATACCCAATTGCTCTACGACAGACGGAAACTTGCCCAGGTAAATAATATTAAGTCCCGGTTATTTAGGCTAAATCTCTCCAGAAACTGAAATGATGGAATTGTTCCAAAAGACTTCATTTCCATCAACTTAAATTTTGGTTGTACAGCAAAAAAGCTAACAAAGCTGGAAACGGACGAATTCGAGCGGTTGCTTAGCTAAGCTACTAAAGTAAGCTACTCGATAGCAATGTAGCTGAAGCCTACTTGAAGTTGATTGGCTACAGCAAGAAGCCCTTTTTTTCTATGATCATAATATTATCTTTTTTTACCATAGATATTGCACCAGGTTAATGACATGCTGAAACCACCCTGTTACTTTACTCCCATAAAGATATCACCGTTAATTACCGTGCCATTCTGAACAAAGGTGGTTAATGGCATCAGCGATCATGGCTGCAGTAGCGGATACGGGTAGAGTAAGGTCAAGAGGCAAGAACGACTGCGTGTCATTTTGTGCAAATTTTATCAGATAAGCCAGGAAATCTGTTGCATAACTTTTTCGATATGTACGCAATCGCGTTAACCTGGCCACCCGTTAAAACCCCATTTTGAGCTTAACTAAACGACATGGGTTATTCCCATGTAAAGTTTAATTATTAGCATTTTACTTCGTCACCTGTCGCGAATCTCGCAATCTCGCCATATCCCGGCTAATCTTCAAATCAACCACCTTCGCATATTGCTGCGTTGTCTTTAAATTTTTATGTCCAAGTAATTTCGAAACCGTCTCGATCGGTACCCCATTTGCCAGGGTAATGGTGGTCGCAAAGGTGATGCCTGGCCAAATGGCACGTCAATTTTTTCTATCTCACAAAGGTCTGCGATCTCTTTTAAATAGTCGTTCATCTTTTGATTGCTAAGGACAGGTAGCACTCTGTCCTGGTTGATGCAAATCGGGTTATCCTTATATTTATCCAAAATGGCAATTGCTTCAGGCAAGAGGGGACCCGGGATTCAGTATCCGTCTTTTCACGACGAGTGAAAATCCAATCCGTGCCGTCAATGCCTTTTGCAATCTCAGCAAGCCGCAACTTTTTTAAGTCGGCATAGGCAAGCCCAGTGTAGCAGCTAAACAGGAATATATCCCGCACCTTTTGCACGCGTTCGCTTTGAAAATTTTTGCTCCTTATCCGTTCTAATTCTTCCTCGGTGAGCGCTGTTCTTTTCACTTCACGTACTGCCAATTTAAAACCGTCAAAAGGATCTTTCGAAATCCAGCCATTTCGAACGCAACGCCTTACTATCTTTTTAAAATTAGCCAGATATTTCATCGTAGCGTTGTGGTCACAGTGTCGGACGGTCTTTAGCCAGAACTCATAGTTCTCAATAAACTCATAATTTATCTTCATAATGTCCATATCCGGAACATTATACTTCCACTTACAGGAATGACCTGGTATGCCTAAGGGATGTTTCATATCGCCAAAGAGTACCCAAAGCAAATTCCTTCCCCACAAGCGCCTTCATCTTGTCGTTATGCTCCTGAAATATCTTAAGAATAAAACGCTGTCCGCTGTCAATCCCCAACAGCCGATTTTTAAGACTTGCTGCAGTTATTTCCTTTTCCTCTCGTAAAAGCACATCGTGCGCCTCATGAACTTCCTTCGCCATATTCTTGAGATACGCATTTATGGCCCGTACCTCCTCTGACGTTCCAGACACTTTTTGCCCGTCGGCATTCCAGCTAGTAGGATCGATGGATTGTTTCGTCGAAAGCTCAAATTGGTCGCTACCAACGCTTACCTTCAAATAGATGGGAGCCTTGCCTGATTGAATTTTGCTTTTTCGCAATTGAAATAATAGACTGATTCTCGTTTTCATGATCAATCAATTTGATGATTAAATGTAATTCGAGCAATCCAGACTCATGTGCTCGTAATTTGGACACATGACTGGTTATCAGTTCTTTGTGGGAATTTCGATGACCTATTTGAAGATGGACGCCAGGTCATCAATAGGTCATTACAACCTTGAGCAGAAATGAACGATTTGACTAATCCGGTCAAAAAAATAAGCGCTATAAATCAGCATTTATAGCGCTTTGATCAGTCTTGATGACCTTGCTTGCGGAGAGTAAGAGATTCGAACTCTTGATACCCTTTCGAGTATACACACTTTCCAGGCGTGCTCCTTCAACCACTCGGACAACTCTCCGGTTAAAATCAGATCCCGCTTGGGGCGGGGCCTCGCTGTTCGGGGGCGCGGCGTGGGCTGAACCCTCCCTTACAGGGGCTGCAAAGCTACAAAATGTGGGCTTATGATCCGAATATTTTTTGGGCATTTTTGGTGGTGGCGGAGGCGATCTCTTCGACGGTTACGCCCTTGACCTCGGCGAGTTTGTGGGCTATGTATTTGAGGTAGCTGGATTCGTTGCGCTTGCCGCGGAAGGGGACGGGGCTGAGATAGGGGGCGTCGGTCTCGAGGACCAGCCACTCGAGGGGAATATCGCGGATGGCTTCGGGAAGGCCCGAGTTCTTGTAGGTGAGGACGCCGCCGATACCGAGGTAGAAGCCGAGGTCGACTATCTGGCGTGCCGCCGCGGCGTCGCCGCTGAAGCAGTGGAATATGCCGCGCAGCTGGCCCTTTTGGTGTTCGCGGACCACGCCGATGCTCTGGTCCATTGATTCGCGGGAGTGGATGACGATGGGTATATTATAATGAAGAGCCCATTCGGTCTGACGGTGGAAGGCCTCGTATTGCTGGGCCTCGAAGCTGCGGTCCCAGTAGAAATCCAGACCGATCTCCCCAACGGCGACCCAGGGACGGCGGGAAAGCTCGTTCTCCACGAATTTGAGCTCGTCGGCGAAGTTTTCCTTCACGTTACAGGGATGGAGTCCGGTCATGCCGATGCATTTCCCGGGGTAGCGGGCCTCGAGGGCGAGCAGCGCTTGGTGACATTCGCTGTCGATGGCAGGCAGATAAAACTTCACAACTCCTTCATTTTCAGCGCGTGCAATCACGTTTTCGATGTCCTGGGAGAAGGATTTGCTATATAGATGTGTATGCGTGTCGATCAATTCCATAGAGGATCTCAGTCTTATTTTGGACGCAAATATCCCCAAAACCCCTGATTTGGCCATGATTTGCCCATAAGATGGGTGGGGTTAAGTGGCACGGGGGGTGATGATTTTGCGGCGAAAATTCAAGCAAACCCTTAACAGACCTGATATATGAACAAATAGCTTAATGAGACCGCGGGGGTTTGAAACCATGGGGCCGGGGGCCTAAAAGCCGTCAGGCGCGGCATTTTCAGAAGAATCGTCAGTCCGGACTGACTAAATTACTTTGCATAAATGAAAAAAAGATTTACCTTTAAACCAGTTTTCATAGGGTACGGATTAAAAACGGGCCAGGGTGTCTACCCAGGCCCAATTTTATTTTGAGGAGATACGAGATTCCGGACCCCAAATTTTCCTTCCAACTACCCGATCGGTTAACGTGAACCCTCACTCCATTTGTCCCAAATTGGGCATGATTCCGAAAATCGAATTTTTTACTTTCAGATGCATCGTTTACAAAAAATTGTGTGGAGTTGTAGACTTTGTTTGAAGTAAGTGCCTGTGTGAACCGAGGGATGCGGAGGAGTATGAGAGTGGTGTGAACCGCGTGAACCGCGGTAGTAGTGTGAACCGCGCGTGAACCGCGTGAACACTTTAATGTATCGCATCAAACCTGAATCCCTTCCCCGCAAAATACTCCAGCACCAGCGGCAGCGCGCCTTTCAATCTGTCGTACGCCTTCTCACTATCATGAAACACAACGATCGATCCCGGCCCAGCGTGACGCGTCACATTGCGCGCGCACTGCTCTGCATTCAGCGACAGGTCGAAGTCTCCGCTGAGCACGTCCCACATCACTATCCTGTAATTGAACGGCGCGCCGCGCAGCAACCGCGACTGCAGCGCACCAATGCGGCCATACGGCGGACGAAAAAGGTCAGAGTCGATATACTGCGCGGCCTCGCGGACATTCGCCATATAACGGTCATCCGCAACCTTCCATCCATTGAGATGATTCTGCGTGTGATTACCCACTCGATGTCCCTCCATCAGGATCTGCCGGTATGTCTGCGGATACTCGTTGACGTTCTTACCGATACAAAAAAATGTAGCGCGTGCCCCGTATTTTTTCAACTGCCCGAGTATAAATGGAGTAATTTCGGGATGTGGCCCGTCGTCAAAACTGAGGTAGACCTTCTTCTCCTCCCACGGCATCTGCCAGACAAGACCGGGATACAGCCGCTTCAGCCACCAGGGCGTTTTTACAAGGTAGAACATGGCACAATTTACAGAACTTGCGCCAGTCCAACGGCGGGCGCTCTCTACTTATAAGTGTTCACGTGCATCACCCGCCCGCCCTGACGGAAGATCATCCCCTTGTCCTTGACAAAGGCCTCCTGGCCGGGCTCGTTGGTCAGCAGCCGGTCCATATAACGATGGATGGGTTCATCTTTCATCGCCACCGGCGCGCCCGACTGCATCGCCTGGTCGATATATCCACGCAGCAGCGGCTCAGCCTGTCCGTAAAAAAGATTGGTGCCGTCGAAAATATCGCTGCCGATGATCTTCTCGCCCGATATCGCCACAAACCCCACGACATTGCTGTCCGTCCGCGCGAGCCGTTGTTTGAAATAGTTGAAATAGTCGTCCCCCGCCGCCACGTATTTCTTATCCTGGAACCTCGACATATAGGCAAGACTGTTATTCTTAATATGGCCGGCCTGCAGCTGCCGGTCGACCTCCAGCCACAACACCGCCTGATTGTGCGCCGAGTCCAGCGTCCTGCGCAGGTCTGGGTTTGCAAAACTTCCGTAGCCAAACTTCTTCTCCTTGTCGCTCCACCGCCCCTCCTCCACACACATCACGGGAACGTACTGGTCCTTCGCGGAGGGATTCAGTATCGTATCCGACACGATCATGCGGTCCTGCCGCCCCCCGGCGATGATCTCCCCTCCCGCGATATAGACGGGTTTGTCCGACTTCGTATTGAACCGCAGCCAGTGCACATTCTCAAAAGATGTCGAGCCCCGCTCGCTAACCGTCACCAGCCCCCGCGCCAGCGCCTGGTTCAGGGGGACCGCTTCGATGCCGCCGGGTACCCCTCCCCCGCCTTCCGCCGGATCGGGATGATCTTAAGGTTCTTGTAGGTCCACGCGCTGTCGTAGTCGACGAGAAGGGTCTCATACGTCAACTGGGCCGAGGCGCCTGCAAAGGAGCACAGCAGTACCGAGGCGAGCCAAAATTTCTTCACGATGGGGAAGTTGATTCAGTGAGTAACGTCAGGATCAGGGGATTAGTGTATGGGTGGAAATCTTACCTTTGTCAGCATGAGTAAAGTCCGAGTCCGGTTTGCGCCGAGCCCCACCGGGGGCCTCCACCTGGGAGGCGTACGCACAGTCCTCTATAACTACCTGTTCGCGCGCCAGCACGGCGGCGATTTCGTCCTCCGTATCGAAGACACCGACCAGGGGACGCTATGTCGCCGGCGCAGAAGAATATATCATCGACTCGCTGAAATGGGCCGGTCTGGAGCCCGACGAAGGCCCGCACAAGGAGGGGAAATACGGCCCCTACCGCCAGAGCCAGCGGAAAGCGCTCGGGATCTATGCCAAATACGCGCAGCAGCTGGTAGATGCCGGCCACGCATACTACGCTTTTGACACGCCGGAAGAACTGGAGACGATGCGCGAAAAGTTCAAGACCGCCGAGAACCCCTCTCCCCAGTACAACCATACGCTCCGCCACCGGATGCGCAACAGCCTGCACCTGGACCAGGACGAGACCAGGCGCCTGCTGGAAACCGGCACGCCCTATGTCATTCGTATCAAAATAGACCCGGGACAGACCATACAATTCACGGATATGATCCGCGGCGAAGTGACCTTCAGCACCGACGGCGTCGACGACAAGGTCCTGCTCAAGGCGGACGGTATGCCCACCTATCACCTCGCCGTTGTGGTCGACGATCACCTGATGGAGATCAGCCACGCCTTCCGCGGCGAAGAATGGCTGCCGAGTGCGCCCGTCCACATCCTGCTGTGGCGCTACCTCTTCGGCGAGAACAAAATGCCGCACTGGGCGCACCTTCCGCTGATCCTCAAACCGGACGGCAATGGCAAGCTGAGCAAGCGGGATGGAGACCGGCTGGGATTCCCCGTTTTTGCGATGAACTGGACGGACCCGCGTACGGGGGAGCCGGCGACGGGGTTCCGCGAGACCGGATTTCTTCCCGACGCTTTTGTCAACCTGCTCGCGATGCTGGGCTGGAATGACGGGACGGGCGAGGAGATCTTCTCGCTCGAAGACCTGATCCGCCGCTTCTCGATGGACCGGGTCCACAAGGGCGGAGCCAAATTCGACTACGAAAAAGCCAAATGGTTCAACCACGAATGGATCAAACGCCTCCCGGCTACGGCCTATAGCAGTCAGGTACTGGAACTTTTTGAGAAAGCCGGGATTGCCGTCCCGCCTGCGGACCTGATCCCGGTTGAGGAAGGCCCCAGCATCAACCCCGTACTGGCCGTTAGTTCGGCAATCGATCCCACGGGGATCCCCGGGCTGGACGTGATCCCGCCGGACCTGAGCCTCGAGCCGCCGGCGAGAAATCGATTTGAGCAAATCCTCGATCTTGTGAAGGAGCGGTGTACGGTGCTGCCCGACTTCGTCCATCAGGCGGGATTCTTCTTCCAGGCGCCCGTGACCATTGACGTGGACGCCGTCAGGCCGAAGTGGAACGCGGCCAAACAGCAGTTCTTTGTCGAGCTGATCCGGCAGTTGCACCTGGCGAAGGACTGGGAGGCCCACGCGCTGGAAACTAATTTTAAGGAAATGGCCGCCGCTGCCACGATCAAGCCCGGCGACCTGCTGATGCCGCTGCGGGTAATGCTCGTCGGGGCGAAGTTTGGGCCGGGAGTGTTTGATATTATGGTTCTTCTCGGAAGAGAGGAAACGCAGAGGAGGATTGAGCACGCTCTGGGCCTGCTGGGGACTGTGTGAACCGGGGAACCCGGGGACGTGAACCGCGGAACAGGGGACGGATAGCGTGAACCGAACGTGAACCACCAGGGGAGTTTTCGTATTTTTGAACCTCAAACAGATTGCATGCACATAGACAACTCATCGGGAGGCGGCAACT
Organism: Puia sp. P3; assembly: GCF_050632245.1. Lineage (NCBI taxonomy): Bacteria > Pseudomonadati > Bacteroidota > Chitinophagia > Chitinophagales > Chitinophagaceae > Puia > Puia sp. P3. The sequence continues at coordinate 7,721,828 of NZ_CP192583.1, read as the reverse complement.
CAGGGGACCGGAGCCATTCGTCGGGCAACACCGAGGACCGGAGCCACTCGTCGGGCAACACGGCGGACCGGAACCATTCCGCCGGCCAGACCGGATCCGCGGGTAACCCAAACCACCCAGCGGTCCAGACCGGGTCCGCAGGCAACCCAAACCATTCGGCCGGCGGCGTGAACCGCCCCATCCGGGTGCTGGTAGCCAAGGTTGGACTCGACGGCCATGACCGCGGCGCCAGGGTCATCGCCACCGCCCTTCGGGACTCGGGTATGGAAGTCATCTATACCGGTCTCCGCCAAACGCCGGAAATGGTCGTCGGCGCGGCCCTGCAGGAAGACGTAGACGCCATCGGGATCAGTATCCTCAGCGGAGCGCATATGACCGTTTTTCCGCGCATCATCCAGCTGATGAAGGAAAGGAATATGGACGACGTACTTCTCACCGGCGGCGGCATCATCCCCGACGAAGACCGCCGGCAGCTGCAGGAACTCGGTGTCGGCGAACTCTTTCCGCCCGGCACCTCCACTGCCGACATCGCCAACTATATCCGCCAGTGGGTGGCCACAAACAGAGATTTTTAGATCGCGCCGGCCGGGGCAGGCACACGAACAAAGATTTTTAAAATATCTTATTATGTTTAAAACCTTACTCACCGATCTCAGCGACAATATCTTCACGATCACCATCAACCGCCCGGACAAGCTGAACGCCATCAACAAGGACGTCATGCACGAGCTCGGCCTGGCCGTCGACGAGGTGTATTCCAACAAAGAGATCCGCAGCGCCATCATCACCGGCGCGGGTCAGCGTGCCTTCGTCGCGGGCGCCGATATCTCCGAATTCCAGGGGACTGACCAGGGAAGAGGGGCAGGCCCTCTCCGCCAAAGGCCACAACATCTTTATGCGCATCGCCTCCTGCCCCAAACCCATCGCGGCGGCCATCCACGGCTTCGCGCTCGGCGGCGGCTGCGAACTCGCCATGGCCTGCCATTTCCGCCTCTGCAGCCCGGACGCCAAATTCGGTCAGCCCGAAGTCAACCTCGGACTCATCCCCGGCTACGGCGGGACCCAGCGCCTCACCCAGCTGGTCGGCCGCGGCCGCGCCATCGAGATCATGCTCAGCGCACGAATGGTCGAAGCGACCGAAGCCCATCTCATGGGTCTCGTCAACTATATCGTCGAAGAACCCAACGAATTGCTCACAAAGACCCGCGAGCTGCTGTCCATCATCAACGAAAAAGCTCCCATCGCTATCGCCCGTATCATCGAGCTGGCCAATATCGCCGCCGGTGACGGCCAGGGAGCCAACGGCATAAGCAACGACGACAACCGGGAAGTCGATCCCTTCGGCGGCGAGGGACCCGACGGCGGCACCCTGGGTAACGGCTTTGCCCGCGAACAGGAAGCCTTCGGCGAATGTTTCGCCACCGACGACATGAAAGAAGGATCCTCGGCGTTCCTCGCCAAGCGTAAGCCCAAATTCACGGGTAAATAAAGTTCAGCGAGGGGGATTGCCCGGCAGTGGGGATTGCGCAGCCGTGGGGATTGCCCAGCGGCGGGGAATGATCTCAGGGTCGCGCGGGGGTTTCGTCCCTGCGATACTCCTCTACCTCCTTTATAAAGGCACGCGCTCGGGCGATCGACTTGCCGCCTTCATTATCCACCATCTTCTTAACCCACCCACCCGCGGCATTCCTGACGGTGATCCGGCGGTAGAGCCATATCGCGACAGCGGCGAGCAGGATCGTCACAACGGCTTCGATCACCCAATAACGGGTGGCCGTGGCGGCCGGCAGCACGCGGGGGACAAAGAGAAAGGGCCAAACCGGCGCCTGGAGAAAGGACACCCGCAGCGTGCGGACGATGATCGCCTCCAGACCGGCCAGCTGCTTCTGGGTGTCGAGGATATTCTTGCTCATATTGATGCTCACCATCAGCAGGAACTGCATGAAATATCCGGCGACCGCAAACGACATAAAGCCGATGATCAGGCCCGCCGCCACCACAAAGACGGGGTTGTCGTGAAAATGCCATAACAGCGATCCGAGAACGACGTTGCAGCCGATACCGAGACCTACGACCATCAGCTTGAAAGCGATCTGCCATCCAAACGATACGCGCACTTTCCGGTGCTGGATGGATTCGAGCAGTTGCTGATTGACGCGCAGCGAGCGCTGTAATTTTTCATCGTATTGTTTCCATAATTGCTGGAATTCGTCAGAGCTCATAAAAATAAGTTTTTGGAACGTTCAAATTGTTGTTTTAGCCGCCCCTTGATACGACTGAGCTTTGTCGCCACGTTGGTCTCGGTGATGCCCAGGATCTCGGCGATCTCGCGATACGGCCGCTCTTCGAGATAGAGGATCATGAGGGCCTTGTCCAGTTCGCCCAGACCGGCAATGAACTGCTGAAGCAGATCGATCTTTTGCTCCAGTTCTTCGGCCGGCCCGGTGCCGGGGTCCTCCAGTTCCATCAGCTGGATCTCGCCTCCCAGGGCGTAGCGGACACCTGACTTTGTCTGTTTGCGGTAAAATGAAATGGCGACGTTCAGTGCAATGCGGTACATCCAGGTTGACAATTTAAAATTTGGATCAAACTGTTCACCCGAACGCCATAGCTGATAGATCATTTCCTGCATCAGGTCCTCATGGTCTTCCTTATTGCGGCAATAAGAATGACAGATCTTGTACAAGATCCCCTTGTTGTCCCTGATCAGTTGCAGGAAGGCTGTCTGTCTGTCGTTTGGGCTGCTCATCTAGTATCATTATTCGCACGAACAGCCCAAAAATCACAAAATTTGAAGAAAAAATGGGGAAAATCGATGGCCCGGGGTCCCCGGTGCCGCTCACGGGGCGGGGCCAGGGTTGGCTCACAGGTTGGTCCCGCGTCCCCGGGGCCACGGCGCCCTATGCCGCGCCTACAGCGCCGCTATCTTCACATTCGACACCAAAAAATGGGAAGGATCGAAGAAATCGGCCCCCATCTTAAACGTGCTGTAAGTGCGGTCGCCCTCGAACGCGTGATTGATGTCGAGAGGTCTTTTCCTGGTTGATATAGACCAGCAACCGCTCGCCCTGCTTGCGGAAGGCAAAATGGTTGACCTTACCACCCTCATTATAGGCCCTGCTGCTGACATTGGTGTTCAGGTTCTTGCCCTTGCTCTCGACATAGGCGCTGCCGTGGTTGTAGAGGCGGAACTGCAGATAGGGATTGTTGGGGAATACACTGAAGTTGCCGTTGAGCGCGTCTTCGAAGTCGATAAAAAGCGTATGGCTGTTGTTGATGTTCGCCAGAATGAGGTCGAACTCTACCGTAAAGTCTTTTGGCAATCCACCCTTCAGCTTTGGAATATACATACCGTTGTTGGTGATGGAGAACCAATTGCCGGGATACTGCTGCAGGGTGACCACCTGTCCGCTGGCGTCGGTGAGCCATTTGGCGGGGAACTTACCGCCGACCGTGGAGTCGAACTGATCCATAAAAAGGACCGTGCTGCCCGGCGTGAAATCGTATACCGAATTGATCGTGATATTGGTATTACCGTCAGGTGCAGCAGCAGGTTTCGCCGTGGCCGTGTCGGGCTTGTTCTTGTTCTTCTTTTTGAACAGGCTGCCGACTTTATTGATCGTATTGGTCGCCTTGTCGACGTTGTCGCTCGTCTTGTCGATGGCGTTCTGTGCAAAGGGTGAATAGGGGCAACTGCAGCAGCAATGCGGCTGCGAAGAGGACGGAGAAGGTCTTGCGCATAGGTGTTAAGTTTAGCCCGCCAAAGGTAGGAGGAAATTTCATTCATCGGGCGCGGCACCGGCACAGTTTTAGGGTTTTTTGTATATTACCCAAAGACCCCAAATCCTATGATCATGCCTGTTATGTTGCCAACGTCGAACACGACGGTCCGAAAGGAGGTACGGCCGCGGGCAAAATAAAAAGGGGCCGGCGCATGGCCGGCCCCTCTGAACAACGCAACAGCGTCTAGTATCCAAATATATCTTCCAGGCTCAGCGATTTGACGTCGCCTACTTTTTGAGGTCGTCCTGTTTGATCTTTTTCTCGGAAGCGACTACGCAGTAGGTGTAGGCCTTGCCGGAGACCTGCTGCTGGTGGAAGCCTTTTACGTCGGCCATCGTCAATTTGTCGAGGGCCTCGTATTCGTCCTTGCGGTCGTCGTAGTCCAGCCCTTTTTGTTTGGCCGCGAGATAGGCGAAGATGATACCGTCCTGCGTATAGCGCTCGGTCTCGATATCTTTCTTCTGGCTGGTCCGGGCCAGCGTGAATGCCTGCTGGGATTCGGGCAGGGTGGTGAGCAACTCGTTCATCCCGCCGATGGCATCGTTCATCTTGTCGGCCTGACAACCTATATACGCCAATATATAGAAGGGGTCTTCCTTCTTCGCCGGCGTGCCGTAGGTCGCGAAGGTAGAATAGGCCAGGGCCTTCGACTCGCGCAGCGTCTGAAATACGATAGAACCCATACCACCGCCGAAGTAGTTGTCGAACACGTCTACGATCGGCTCTTTTGTTACGTCATAGGGCGCCGCGTTGCGAATCCAGCAGATCTCGCTCTGCACCATATCGTAGTTGGCGAACAGCACCTGGTTGGCCGTCTGCTGGGTGAAGGGGAAGCGGCTCTTCTCCGGATAGGAAGCAAATGCAGCAGGCAGCGGGTGCAGCTTTGTGATATCCGTCGTAAAAGCGTCCTGCGAAAGAGGACCGTAGTAGATGATCGTATGCGAGTAGTCCAGCAGAGAATGGAGGATCTTGACGAGGTCTTCGGCCTTCAGGCTGGCGATCTCTTCGTTGGTCAGGCCCGAGTTGAAGGGGTTCTTCGAACCGTACCGCGCATAGCTGATCAGGCCCTGCATGATCGCCTGCTTGTTGAGCTTGCTGTTCGCGCGGGATTTCATCAGCCTGTCCTTGAGGCCGGCCAGCGCCGCCGTATCGGGAAGACAGTTGTGGAGTACGTCCTCGAACATCGTAACGGCGCGGTCGAAATTCTCCTGGAGACCCGTGATCGAGACGGTGGTCACCTCGTTGGTGGCGTTCACGTTGAAGTTGCAGGCGATATTGTAGAATGCCTTGCTGATCTCGTCGGTGGAATGCTGGGCCGTGCCGAGGAACTGGAGGTACTGTGCGGCCAGGGGCAGCAGCTTGTTATTCCAGCTGCCCATATCGAGCCGGTAGTAGAGGTGGAACAGTTCGTTGTCCTTGTTGGGGACATAGAGCACTTCGGCAATGCCCGCCTTCGCATGTGCGATGCCCGACTTGAAGTCCAGCCACTGGGGGCTGACAGGAGCGACGCTCATCGCGGCGATCTTCTGTACAAAAAGGAGACTGTTTGCCTGCGTTGGTCTCGACGGGTGTGATGGCGGGCTTGTCGACCTTTACGATATTCTTGTCTTCGCCCTTGCGTTTGTAGATGAGGACGTAGTTGTTGCCCAGGTATTTGTTGGCGACAGCGACCAGCTCTTTCTTGCTGATGGTAGCCTGCTCGTCGAGCTCGGCGACGTCCTTGTCGAGCTGCGCGGCGCGGTGCTGGATAAAGCTGGTCATGAGGGAGCCGACGCGGGCGTCGTTCTTTTCCAGACCTTCCAGTAAAGACAGCTTGCCGTTCGCAACAATGGCCTTGACCAGGCTCTCGTCAAAATCTCCTTTTTTCAGTTTGTCCACCTGCTGCATCAGGAGTTCGTCGACCTGCTCGAGCGTCTGGCCCTGCTTGGGCGTGCCCAAAACTATAAATACCCCATAGTCCTTGAACTGCTGGACACCGGCCTGAGAGCCCTGGACTTTTTGTTGCTTGTTCAGGTTGAGGTCGAGCAGACCGGCCTTGCCGTTGGAGAGGATGCTGGACAGGAGGTCCAGGGCGACGGCGTCGCGCGTATTGACGGCCGGAGTGCGGTAGGCAAAGCGCATGTTCTCCGCGCTGGGGCCAAAGACTTCTTTTGTTACGGGAGCAGTAAGATTCTTTTCCGGCGCCGGGTTGTAGAGCGCGACGGGGCGCGTCTGCATATAGGAGAAGGCGTGGGCGATCTTTGCGATCAGCTGGTCGGGGTCGAAGTCTCCGGCCATGATCACGGCCATATTGTTGGGCACATAATATTTGTGATAGTAGTCGCGGATCGCGTTCAGCGAGGGGCTCTTCAGATGCTCGACTGTTCCGATGGTCGTCTGCTGTCCGTAGTTGTGGGTCGGGAAGAGGCTGTTGAGCATCGCCTCGTTGACCTTATTCGGGTCGCTGTCGAGGGTCCTGTTCTTCTCTTCGTATACGGCCTCGAGCTCAGTGTGGAAGAGACGGAAGATCGGGTTGCGGAATCGTTCGGCCTGTACGAGGAGAAATTTGTCCATGGCGTTGGCGGGTATGTCCTCTTCATAGACCGTCTCCTCCACCGACGTATGGGCATTCGTCCCCTGCGAGCCGATGTCCGTCATCATCTTGTCGTATTCGTTGGCGATGGAATATTTCGAGGCGAGACCGGAAACGCTGTCGATGCGGTGATAGATGCGCTTGCGCTGCTCGGGGTCCTTTGCGATATTGTATTGTTCGTATAGGGCGTCTATCTGGTCGAGATAAGGCTTTTCCTTTGCCCAGTCGAGCGAGCCAAACTTGTCGGTACCCTTGAAGAGCAGGTGCTCGAGGTAGTGTGCAAGGCCGGTATGGTTACGGGGGTCGGTGTTGCTGCCTGCGCGGACCGCTATGCGAACGGCCACGCGGGGTTCCTTGTGATTGGCGCTGAGCAGGACGGTAAGACCGTTGGGCAGGGTATACACCCGGGTCTGCATGGGGTCATTGGTCACGTAGCGGTAGCTGTATCCGCCCGAGCTGGCTGTCTTCCAGACGTATTTGTCCTGGTAGCTCTGGTCCTGCGCCCGGAGGGCTACGGGCGCCGCGCTGACGACCAGAAGAAATAGAAAGAACCTGGTTAATGTCATGATGATCTTTTTTGTTATCCGACAAAAGAAGGCAATTTTCCCGATTGTTCATCGGCCGCTGGTCAAAACATTCCCCAAGAAAACCGATGGACTAATCGCCGCGGTGGACTAAATTTGGAAAATTTTTGATCACATGGAATATAGGATAGAAAAAGACACGATGGGGGAAGTAAAGGTCCCCGTTGACGCGTATTATGGCGCTCAGACTCAACGCAGTGTAGAGAATTTTCAAATCGCACAGGACATCAATAAGATGCCGAAGGAGATCATTCGCGCCTTTGCCTATCTGAAAAAGCCGCGGCTCTGACCAATCTGGAGGCCGGAACATTGCCAAAAGAAAAATCCGATCTTATCGGAACGGTTTGCGACGAGATCCTGAAAGGTCAGCTGGACGACTTTTTCCCGCTCGTTGTCTGGCAGACGGGCAGCGGCACCCAGAGCAATATGAATGTCAACGAGGTCATTGCGTACCGCGGACACGTATTAAAAGGCGGCAAGCTGACCGACAAGGAAAAGTTCCTCCACCCCAACGACGACGTCAACAAGTCCCAGTCTTCCAATGATACCTTCCCCACGGCTATGCATATCGCCGCCTACAAGATGCTGATGGAAAAAACCATCCCCGGGATCGAGGCGCTGCGTGATACGCTGGCGGAGAAGAGCAAAAAATTCATGAAGGTGGTCAAGATCGGCCGTACGCATTTTATGGACGCCACTCCACTGACCGTCGGACAGGAGTTCAGCGGCTATGTCAGCCAGCTCGACCACGGCCTCCGGGCTATAAAGAATACGCTCGCGCATCTCTCCGAGCTCGCACTGGGCGGAACCGCTGTGGGCACGGGGATCAACACGCCTGCCGGCTATTCCGAAAATGTCGCCAAACATATTGCGGACCTGACCGGTCTTCCTTTTGTGACTGCGGCCAACAAGTTCGAGGCGCTTGCCGCGCACGACGCGATCGTCGAAGCTCACGGCGCGTTAAAAACTGTTGCCGTTAGTCTGATGAAGATCGCCAACGATATCCGCATGCTTTCCAGCGGTCCCCGCAGCGGCATCGGCGAGTTGTTCATTCCCGACAACGAACCCGGATCGTCCATCATGCCGGGCAAGGTGAATCCCACGCAGTGCGAGGCGCTGACGATGATCGCCGCGCAGGTGCTGGGCAATGACGTTGCCATCAATATCGGCGGAGCGACGGGGCATTTCGAGCTGAATGTGTTCAAGCCGGTGATGATCTATAATTTTTTGCATAGCGCGAGGCTGATCGGCGATGGCTGCGTAAGTTTTAACGATCGGTGTGCGAAGGGCATCGAGCCAATAGAGGCGAATATCAGGAAGCACGTCGACAATTCGCTGATGCTGGTGACGGCGCTTAACACTAAGATCGGTTATTACAAGGCGGCCGAGATCGCGCAGAAGGCGCATAAGGAGGGAACGACTTTGAAGGAGATGGCCGTCAGGCTGGGGTATCTGAAACCGGAAGAGTTCGACGAGTGGGTGAAGCCCGAAGATATGGTAGGGAAGATATAAAAGAAAAGGACCGGTTAGCCCCGGTCCTTTTTCGTTACGCCCGTACGCGTATCACATGAAGAATTGCTCGGCAATGACCTTGCCATCCTTCGTCTGATAAACGCAAAGCTCGGTCATGGCCATGCGACCTTTTCCTTTCATGGTCACGTCCAAAAACATTGTCACTGCAAACGAGTTGGTGCCCACCACCGGCTGGCCTACTTTCAGCTCGTGGTATGCCTCAACCATGGAAGCCCATTTCGCTGATTTTTCCTTGATAGCTTCCAGCCCATGTGTTTCCTGCTGGAATTCGGGAGTAGCATAAGGCTCGATGCTCACGCAGTCTTCTGCGAAAAGCTCGTTCTGTGCACCCTCAAAATCACCCTTCTGGCAGAGTTCCACCAGGCGGTTGGCGATCTCTTGCGTCGACATGACGGTTGTTGCTGTTGACATAAAAAAGTGTTTCCTGTAAGCTATGAAAATTTTATGCCTTCCTGAAATTAAGTTTGCGTGAAGCCCCCGCGGGTTGCGGGGGCGGCCGTGATTTCGCGGGCCGTCGTGATTTCGCGGGCCGTCGTGATTTCGCGGGCCGTCGCGGTTGCGCGGCCCCCGCGGGTCAGGGATGGATATCCAGGATCACCTGGGGGCTCGTCATAAAGTCGTATCCATCCGGGTTCCAGGCGTAGTAGTTGTACCAGCCGATATAGTTGTTGGTTGTCCCTTCTTCTCCCCAGCCCCAGTTCATATGATAGTATTGCAGCTGATAGCTGATGGTACACTGGCCGCTGAGCATGCCCGCGATGGCGTATCCGTCCCCTACCCAGGCATGGCCGCCTTTGCCGTTGTTGTCGAAGCCGGTAAAGATGACGGGCTCGTTGTTGAAGCGGATATCGTTCTCGATCGTCGGGATAGCGTTGTCGTCGTAATTGACCAGATTGGCTGTTGAATATCCGAGGCTGTTGATAAAGGCCGTGGGGATGGCGGTGGCCAGAGCGCCGGAATTGGTCGGTCCATACTGCATGTTTACATATGTACCGGCATCGGCCATAAGGCTTTGCAGCGAGGCGCTGGTCGAACCCGACACCGCGGTCAGCGGCATCGATCCGTAGTCGTACCGGGCCGGGCTCCTGAAATAATAGGCTACCTGTGCGATCGCCGTGGCGACACAGCCCGTCAGGTCATGCCCGCAGGGGCCGTAGAAATCTCCGGGGCAGTTGGAATTATATCCGCAACCCTGTCCCCAGGCGGTGCTGATCTGTGTCCCATAATAAAAATAGGAGGTGTTGGGGGTACACTGGTCGGGCGGGACGTTGGCGGTGGTCTTGTTGCTGGCGGGCATGGTTGGCGGGCTGGTCAGCGGCTGGCCCGGCAGCAGATGGTTCCAGAGGGGAAGCAGGTCTTTGCCCACGGAATCCGGCTGCCTGCGGATATGGTCGATATACCCCTTCATACTTCTCATCCAGATCTGGACCCCGTCGGGAAAAGCCGTTCGGCCCCGGGCGCCGGTCTCCGCGTGGGCGAGGATGGGCATGGTCTTCAGGTCGGCCGAGATAAGGATGAAGCCGCCGTCGGAATAGTTGAAGGCGTAGTAGTCGGGATAGCCGTCTTTCCCATTGTAGGTGAATTCGTTCTCGATGGCCCTGGGTTTCAGGGCGGCCAGGTTCTCCGTCAGCCGCACGTCGACGCTGTCCTTTGGCCGCTGGGCCGCGATCTGCCTGGCCAGATTTAGGGGCACCAGCGAGAACCTCGCCGCGCCGGCGTTGACAACCGAAATGTTGTTGGGGTCGGCCTGCAGGGAAGCAGGCGTTTTTTTACAGGAAAACAAAATAGTGGCAATGGCGGCACATAGCATGCCGGATAAGAGGTAGCTCCGTTTCATAAGAATGAGTTTGATCGGTTTGAATATAGATGGGTCGGCTGCGGGGGTTATGCAGTATCGGTAGAAAGCCCGGTAATATCGGCGGAAGGCTCCGCGAAAGCGTGCGCGGCGCGTGTGCGCGCGACGCGGGCGTGCAACATCCCCTAAAAAAAGTTGTCCCTTTTAGTTATGCTAAAAAACTACTTCACCATCGCGCTGCGCAACCTGCGGAAGAACAAGATTTTCTCCCTGGTCAATATCTTCGGTTTGGCCATCGGGCTGACCTGCTGTCTGCTGATCGCCGCCTATATATCGGACGAGACCAGCTATGACAGCTATCCCGCCGAGTCCGGCAACATCTACCGGGTCAATCTCGGGGTCATCGGTCATGCGATGGAGTCCTATCCCTCCGTGGATATCGCCGTCGGACCGGGTATGAAGCAGGCTTTTCCGGAGATAAGGGCCTATACGCGCCTCCAGCGGCTGGGCGGCACATTTGTCTCCGACCCCAGCGGCGAGCGGAAGATGAAGGAGCAGCATTTGTCCTTTGTCGACTCCAATTTCTTCGGGGTCTTTACCCTACCCTTCCTCGAGGGCAGCCCGCAGGAGGCGCTGACGCGGCCCAATTCGGTAGTCGTGACCAGAGATTTTGCCGACAAATATTTTGGGAGCGGACTGGTGGTAGGCAAGTCTATCACCGTCGGCGATTTTGGGCCCTGCAGGATCTCGGGGGTCATCGACCGGATACCGGCCAACGCGAGTTTTCATTTCGACGCTTTTATCAGTCTGTCCACGCTCCACTACAAAGAACTTACCTGGAGCAATGTCGGCGTTTATACGTGGTTGTTACTGAACCCGGGGGCCGACCCGAAACGGCTGGAATCGAGGTTTCCCCAGCTGGTCGCCAAATACGCCGTTCCCGAGATAGCCCGCGATATGGGCGTGCCCCTGAACGAGGCGCAAAAGGCGGTCAATACTTTTATCTTCAGCCTCACCCCTCTCCGCGACGTACACCTCCATTCCAATACCAAGTATGAACTGGAAGCCAACGGCGACATCAACTACATCTATATCTTCGGCGCACTCGCGCTGTTTATCCTGCTGCTGGCCTGCGCCAATTTTACCAATCTCTCTACGGCGAGCTCGGCCGGCCGCAGCAAGGAGGTGGGGATCCGCAAGGTCATGGGATCGCTGAAGGGGCAGCTCGTCTCTCAGTTCCTCGTCGAGTCGGTCCTGCTGACTTTCGGCGCGCTGCTGGTCGCCTACGGACTCTCGGCGGCGCTGCTGGGGTTCTTTAATCAGGTGTCGGGAAAACATATTTCATATTTAGTCTTTGTGCGGCCGGTGTCGGTGCTGGTGGCGCTGGGCCTGACTTTGCTGGTGGGCGTCCTCGCCGGCGTATATCCCGCCTTCTTCCTTTCTTCGTTCAATACCATAAAAGTCCTTAAAGGCGCAGCGGCCGCGGGCGGTAGTCGCAAGAGTCTGCTGCGCAGCGGGCTTGTTGTCTTCCAGTTCTTTATCTCCATCGGGCTGATCGTCGCCACGCTGGTCGTCTACCGCCAGCTGCACTATATGCAGGATCTGCGGCTGGGCTATGACAAGGATCAGCTGGTCTATATCCAGGATACGCGGCTGCTCGGGCAGAATCAGGACGCGTTCAAGTCGCAGCTGCTGCAGGACCCGCGCGTGAGCAATGTTTCGATCAGCTGGTGTGCGCCCGGCAGCGGGGACATGGGTGGTACCGAGATCTATCCGAAGCTGGACGGAGGAGGTTCGGGGAAGGAGATCCATACCAATATCTACCAGGTCGACTACGACTATGTTCCGACGCTGGGGCTGAAGGTAGTGAAGGGGCGCAATTTCTCGAGGGGTTTTCCGACAGACTCCATGCCGGCGAGGCTTGCCAATGCGAACGGCGACACCAGCCGCGCGGGCGCCGTCGTCATCAACGAGACCGCGGTGCGGGACCTGGGCTGGAGCAATACGGACCCGATCGGCAAGACCATTGTCCGCAGCGGCCGTAAAGAATATAAGGTCATCGGCGTTGTTGCCGACTTCCACTATATGTCGGCCAAAGAGAAGATCGCGCCGCTGATGATCCTCATGGGCAACAACTATGGCGGGATGCTGGTCAAAGTCACCACAAAAGATATAAAGGGTTTCATGGCCGACGCGCACCGGAAATGGGAGGCTTTTAGTCCTTCGGGGCCTTTCGCCTGGTATTTTCTCGACGACCATTTTGCGCGGATGTATGAGACTGAGCGGCGGACGGGGAGTCTGTTTGGCGCCTTTACGCTGATCGCGATCGTGATCGCGGGGCTGGGGCTTTTTGGTCTCGCGGCGTATATCGTCGAACAGCGGACGAGGGAGATCGGCATCCGCAAGGTGCTTGGCGCTTCGGTAGGCTCCGTGCTGCTGCTGGTGGCGCAGGAATTTCTCTGGCTGGTGGCGCTGGCCTTTCTGATCGCGGCCCCCATCACGTGGTGGGGTATGCACCGCTGGCTGCAGGACTTTGCGTACCGATCGTCCATCAGCTGGGGGATCTTCCCGGTAGCGGGCGTCTCGGCGTTGTGCATCGCCCTGCTGACCATCAGCGTCACGACCCTGAGGGCCGCGCTGGCCAACCCCGTAAAAAGTCTCCGTTCAGAATAAAACCTTTTTCTATGTTCCGCAACTACTTCACCATCGCCTGGCGCAACCTGACCAGGAACCGGCTTTCTTCCGTGATCAATATCGGCGGTCTTGCCATCGGGATGTCAGTCGCTATTTTGATCGGGCTCTGGGTCTCCGATGAGACGGGGTTTAATCATCGCGTCGCCAATCACCGGCGTATCGCCGCCGTCCTTCAGATTCAGGATTTCAACGGCGAGATAGACACCTGGTGGGGAGAGGCGCTGCAGCTCGGGCCCGCGCTTCGATCCGGGTATGCCGATCTTTTTAAGCACGTCGTAATGTCCGGGTGGAATGGTGATCACCTGCTCGGCGTTGGTTACCGAAAGATCAAGACGGGTGGCAACTATATGGATTCGGGGGTTCTGGAGATGCTGACTCCAAAGATGGTGGCGGGGAATTATTCCGGACTGCGCGAGCCGGGGTCGGTCGTTCTGTCCTTGTCGGCGGCACGGTCGTTGTTCGGTAACGCAGCGGCGGCGATGGGTCAGGTCGTTGTGCTGGACACGAAGATCCCGGTGAAAGTGACAGGGGTTTATGAGGATCTGCCGGATAATTCCGACTATGGCGCAACGAAATTCATCGTGCCGTGGCGCCTGCTGCTGGCGAATGAAGGTTATGAGAAAAAGCTCGGCTGGGGCAACAGCTGGTTCCAGTGTCTGGTGCAGCTGAATGAAGGGGTCGATCTGGCGAAGGCCTCGCGGGCGATCAGGGATGTGAAGCTGAAGGCTAGTCCCGGCGACGCCAAATTCAAGCCGCAGCTGGTACTCCACCCGATGGACCGCTGGCATCTTTATGGCGAATGGAAGGAGGGGAAGAACAATGGCGGGGCGATCGTCTATGTCCGGCTCTTTATGATCATCGGCGCCTTTGTGCTGCTGCTGGCCTGTATAAATTTTATGAACCTTTCGACGGCGCGCAGCGAGCGGCGGGCGAGGGAGGTGGGTATCCGCAAGGCGATCGGGTCTTTGCGCGGCCAGCTGATCGGCCAGTTCTTCAGCGAGTCGGTGCTGGTGGCGGTGTTAGCCTATGTGCTTGCCGTTGGACTGGTTTTGGTCCTGCTGCCCTTCTTCAACGAAGTCGCGGGCAAGAAGGTGTCGATCCCCTGGGGACAGCCGTTGTTCTGGCTGGCGGGTATTGGGTTTGCGCTGTTCACCGGGTTGGTAGCGGGCAGCTATCCGGCGCTGTATCTTTCGTCTTTCCAGCCGGTGAAAGTACTCAAGGGGACATTTAGGGTGGGGAGACTTGCGGCGGTGCCGAGAAAGGTGCTTGTCGTAGTACAGTTCTCGGTCAGCGTGATCCTGATCATCGGAACGCTGGGTGTCTTCCGGCAGATCGGGTATGTCCGGGAGCGGCCGGTGGGTTATACGCGGGAAGGATTGGTTACGGTGCCCGTGGGCGGGGCGGCCATCAGCCAGCACAAGGATGCGTTTCGTGCCGACCTGCTTTCTACCGGGGTCGTGGAGGAAGCTGCTTTTTCCGAGAGTCCGCTGACGGCAGCCTATGTGACCAACAGCGGATATAAGTGGAGGGGAAAAGATCCGAATATGACCGAGCAGTTCCATACGGTGCGGGTGAGTCCGGAATATGGCCGGGTTGCCCGCTGGCAGGTGGTGCAGGGGCGGGATTTCTCGCGTGCTTTTGCCACGGATTCGCTCGGGTTCGTCATCAATGAGAGCGCGGCCCGTTATATGGGGTTTAGCAATCCGGTCGGCGAGAGGGTCCAGTGGGGGGATAATGGGGTCTATACGATCATTGGAGTGGTAAAAGACATGATCATGCAGTCGCCTTTCGAGCCGGCGACGGCGATGATCTTTTTCCTCGATACGGCACGGACGCCGCTGGTCGACGTCCGGATCAGGCCCGGCGTCAGTGCCGCCGCGGCCATTGGCAAGATCGCGGGGGTGTATAAAAAATACGATACCGATAATCCTTTCGAGTATCGGTTTGTCGACGAGGAATATGGGCGCAAGTTTGCCACGGAGGTACGGATCGGCAGGCTGGCGGGGTTCTTTACGGGGCTGGCGATCTTTATCTCCTGTCTGGGGTTGTTCGGGCTGGCGACCTTTGTTGCGGAGCAGCGGACGCGGGAGATCGGGGTCCGGAAGGTGTTGGGGGCGTCGCTGGGCAGTCTGTGGGCGTTGCTGTCGCAGGAGTTCGTGAAGCTGGTGGTTTTGTCGTTGCTCATCGGGGGGCCGCTGGCCTGGTGGATCATGCAGGGATGGCTGGCCGGATATACATATCATACGAGTCTGTCGTGGTGGATCTTTGCGGTGGCGGGGACTGGGGCGGTGGTGATCACGCTGCTGACGGTGAGCTGGCAGGCGGTGAAGGCGGCAATGGAGAGTCCGGTGAAGAGTTTGAGGAGTGAGTAGAGGAATCCGCCCCGGTTCGCGGGGGGTGTTGTCGCGGTTCACGGGTCTGTCGTCGCGGTTCACGCGGTTCAGGGGAGTGGACCCGTTCACATATTTCAAAATTTTGAGGGTCTGCCTTTGGCGGGCCCTTTGTTGTATGGCTCAGGCAGCTGCCGTCAGCCGGCTCAGGGAGCGCCGCCACAAGGAGAAGTAACTAAGGAAAAAATTAGCAGCCCCCGGGTAGGCGGCGACCCTGCTCTGTAATACCCCTTATTTTCTAACGCGGATGAATATGCGTATCCGTTAAAACCCGCTCTGGCTCTGGATTGTCACGCTGCGGTAATCTTTTCCCCATGGTTAATTTACGTAAACTTCGGGGTAAAAATTATAAAGGAAAATTGTCGTAAATCAGGCAAATTTGGGTTTAACTCCGATCACCGCATTTTTTTATTCAAACCAAAAACTAAGCTCATGAGATGTAGCATTGTGCTAGCTCTGGTGTTTGCATTCGGCTTATCCTGTTTGTCAGGATTTGCCCAGTCAGCCAGAATCCCGGGAAAAGTGTTCGATGAAGCCGGCAACCCGATCGTGGGGGCCACTGTCCGCTTCAAAAATCAAAAAGGAGGTACTATCACGCTGGACGACGGGAGTTTCAGCATTTCTTCACCTACAGGTCGTGGCAGGCTGGTCATTTCCGCTCTCGGATTTGTAGAGCAGGAGGTGGACGTTGCCGGTCTTTCCCAGGTCAGGGTCAACCTGGTGAGGAATGACAAGAACCTGAACGAGGTCGTCGTTACCGCCTATGGTATCCGCCGCGCCAAGAATACCCTTCCTTACGCCGCCCAGACGATCAGCGGCGATGAAGCCAATAAGGTTCGCCTCACCAACGTCGCCCAGGGGCTGTCCGGCAAGGTCTCCGGCCTTGAGATCCGGCAGAACAACTCTGTCGGCGGCTCGGTAAATGTCATCATACGCGGCGCCAAATCGCTGACGGGCAGCAACCAGGCGCTTTTCGTGGTCGACGGTGTGCCTTTCGACAATACGGTTATCAACTCCAGTACCTTTAGCTCGGCAACCGCCCCCAACGGTACGGCATCGGGCACCGGAGGCTATGACTACGGCAATGCGGCCAGCGATATCAACCCCGACGACATCGCCAGCATCAACGTCCTCAAGGGGCAGCTGCAACGGCTCTCTATGGCAGCCGCGCCGCCAACGGGGTCATCATGATCACGACGAAGAGAGGACGTTCCGGATTCAACATCCAGGTCAACAGCGGCCTCACCGTTGGCCGGATCGATAAGTCCACATTTGTGAAGCTACAGAATAAGTACGGCGCCGGTCGCAGCGACGACTACTCGATCACCAGCCCGCCCAACCCTGCCGGCAAGCGCACGGATTTTCAGTGGGCCGATCTGCTGAATGACGGTCAGGGAGAATACCTGGTAAACGCCAATGCGCCGCGCAGCTGGGGACCGGCTTTTGATCCCAATATTCTCGTATGGCAGTGGGACGCCTTCGATCCGAGCAGCCCCAATTTTCACAAGGGGACGCCATGGGTCGCTGCCAAACATGGTCCGGAATATTTTTATGGGACGTCCATCAGCAATAACAACAGCGTCTATCTCGACGGCGCCTCCGACAAGGGCAGCTTCAAGCTGGGTTTCAACCGCACGAATGACAAGGGAAATCTCCCCAACAGCAATGTATCGCGCAATCAAATAAACTTTGCCGGGACGTACAAAATCGTGCCCCGGCTGACCGCGTCGGCATCTGCCAACTATTCGAATGACAATGCGATCGGTCGTTATGCTACGGGGTATGACGCGGACCGCAACGTGAACGTCCAGTTCCGCCAGTATGGCCAGACCAACGTAGACTATAAAGAGCAGAAGGAAGCCTATTTCCGTAACCAGCAGAATATTACCTGGAGCTGGTTCGACCTGACGAAGAAAGATTTTAGCGGCGTCTATCCCGCCTTTTATAATAACCCTTACTGGAACGCCTACCAGAACTACGAGACTGACAGCCGCAACCGTATCTTCGGCAACACGGCCCTCAACTACCAGGTCACCGACTGGCTCAATATCATGGGTCGTATCTCGGTCGACAACTGGAACCAGTTCATCGAAGAAAGGGTCGCCGTCGGCAGCGTAGGTCAGATACAGACCACCGGCCGCTATTCCAGAACGAATATTTCCTACCAGGAATTGAACTATGACCTTTTGGCGACGATGAACAAAGACCTCTCCGCCGACTTCAAGTTCAACGGCCTTCTGGGTGTGAATATGCGGCGCAACAAGCAGCAGTCTACCTCACAGGTCACGCAGGGCGGGCTGATCATTCCCAAAGTATATGCTATCTCCAATTCCAAGGCCACGCCTGCCAATCCGGTAGAAGTCTACGCTCCCAAGGCGGTTGACGGATATTTCGCGGGCGCCACGCTGACATACCGGGACTTCCTTTCGCTGGATGGAACCTTCCGCCGCGACCGGTCTTCGACACTGCCTGTCAACGCTAATGCTTACAACTACTACGCCATATCCGGAAGCTGGATCTTCTTCCAGCATTTGAAGAATGTGCCCTGGCTATCCTCCGGTAAGTTGCGCGCCAACTACGCCACCGTGGGTAACGACGCACCATGGGGAGCTATCCAGGACGTCTACACGGTGGGGGCGCTTTATGGAAATGGCAGCTACCAGTTCAATCTGCCAACAACGAAGAATAACCCGAATCTTAAGCCGGAAAGAACCAACAGCAAGGAAATTGGCCTCGAGGTTGCCTTCCTCAAGAACAGGGTAGGCCTGGACGTAACGTACTACCATACCAATTCGATCAACCAGATCTTACCGACCCAGACCTCTTCGGCCGTCGGATACAATCAGAAATATATCAACGCCGGAAATATCCAAAACCAGGGTTTCGAGGTCTCGCTGTTCGGCACGCCTGTTCAAACGCGCAATTTCTCCTGGGAGATCAATGTCAACTGGACACGCAACCGGAACAAGGTGCTTTCGCTCAACGAAGGTTCGACCAATCTCGTGCTGGGTAGTCTGCAGGGGCCCATCACGATCAATGCTACAGTCGGACAGCCCTATGGAACGATCTGGGGTACGGACTTTCAGTACATCAACGGCCAGCGGGTCGTTGCGCAAAGCGCCACCAATGCCGTGTACGTCATTCCCGCTACCAACAAGGTGCTGGGCAATGCCAATCCGGACTGGATCGGCGGCGTGACCAATACCTTCAAGTACAAGAACTGGAGCGTGTCCTTCCTCATCGACGTCCGCCAGGGGGCAAGCTATTCTCGCTGGATCAGTACTACTCCTTCCAGTCGGGTATCACCAATACACAGATGGGTATCAACGACAAGGGAGTCGATTTCCGTCTTCCGCTCGCACAGGGCGGCGGCCTGATCCTGCCCGGTGTGACTCCCGACGGCAAGCCCAATACGCAGCGCGTCCGGATATACAGCAACAACAGCCTTTACCTGCCGGAGTCGCAGTTCATCTACGACGCCAGCTATGTGAAGCTGCGTGAGACGACCGTCAACTACCACCTGCCCGACCGTCTGCTGCGCAATCAAAAGGCACTAAAAGGAGTTGACTTTTCGGTATTCGGCCGCAATCTCTGGATCATCCACAAGAATCTGCCGATGGCTGATCCGGAAGAGACTACTTCCGCCGGCAACCTGCAGGGCTACCAGAGCGGCTCCTATCCCGCAGTACGTCAAGTCGGCTTAAACGTAAAATTGAAATTCTAAATCCCACGACATGAAAAAGATATTCGTTTTCATATTGCCGGTAGTGCTTCTTGGAGCGTGTACCAAGAACATCGACCGGTTCAACAATGCCACAAAGCAGCCTACCACCGTGCCAGCGGGTCCTGTTTTCACCTATGCCACGCGGACGCTGTCGGACATGCTTACCGACTGCAGCAACAACAATTCGTTAAGGCATATCGTCGAGCACTGGTCCCAGACGATCATCCAGGACGCTACAGTTTATAACTTCAATGCTACGCGGATGAACGACCTCTGGTGGAACAGGATGTATATCGTGCTGTCCAACCTGCATGCCTGCGACAGCATCCTCGCTTCACCTTCGACCACTTCCCCCGTGATCATCAAGAATCAGCGGGCGGTCACGGATATCATGGCGGTATATGTATGGAATATCCTGGTCAATAGTTTTGGCAACGTGCCCTATTCCCAGGCGCTTAACTACAATAACCTCTTCCCGAAATACGACGACGCCAAGACGGTCCAGCTGGATCTCGAGAAGCGGCTTACCGCGGACCTGGCGGCGCTGGACCCCGGCAGTACGAGCTTTGCCGCCTCGGAAGACCTTATCTACAGCGGGAAGGTCAGCAGCTGGGTAGCATTCGGGAATTCGCTGATGATAAAGATCGCCATGACCCTTGCCGACGTCGACGCCGCCAACTCCAAAGCGCTGGTCGAAGCAGCTAGTCCGAAGGCCTTCCAGACTTCCGCTACCGACGCCGTATGGCCCTACTTTGCCGTACCCAGCAACAATCCGATGTATAACGCGATCGTAACCTCGGGCCGCCAGGACTTTATCGCCTGCGCTACGCTGATCGATACGATGAAGCTGTATAGCGATCCGCGTCTTCCGGGATTTTTTACAACCAATTCGGCGGGTCAGTACCAGGGAACGCGGCTCGGAGAAACGAATGGTGTGATCTTCGCCAATGAGTCGAAGCCCAGCGCGAGAATGAGCCTGCCTAACTCGCCTTTCACTATTATGGACGATATCGATATGGAGTTCTATCGTGCGGAGGCCATCGAAAGAGGGTTCAATGTGGCCGGGACGGCGGAGCAGCACTATGATTCCGCTATCGCGATGTCGATCCGTTACTGGGGAGGAACGCAGGTGCAGGCGCTAACTTATCTGGCGCAGCCGAATGTAGCATATACTACTGCGGCCGGGACATGGCAGCAGAAGATCGGTCTGCAGAAATGGATTGCGCTGTACAACAGGGGTATGGATGCCTGGACCGACCTTCGTCGGTTCGACTATCCGACGATGATCCCGCCGATCGCAGCGCAGTCCGGTTTCCCGAACAGGCTGCCCTATCCTTCGAGTACCTATAATGAGCAGGCGCTGAATGGGGCGAATTATACGCAGGCGGCAGCTGCCATTGGCGGTGACAAGCCGGAGACGAAGTTATATTGGGACGTGCACTAGTGTGGACGTTCGGTGCACCCCTGGTGGGGAAAGCCGCTCCTTTGGGGCGGTTTTTTTTTGTGGGGGATTGGGCCGGGGGATGGTTCACGCAGGTTGGGTCGCGGGCCGGTTCACGGGGATTGGGTCGCGGTTCACGCGGGATGTGGTCGCGGTTCACGTCATTTTGGACCGGGAGACCAACCGGCTACGCCACTTTGGTCTCGGGGAGGCCGTTCTCTTCACCGCGGGTGAAGAAGACTTCCCGTTTGGACTGGTCCCAGTGTTCTTTGGCTGTGTGCTGAGCTTTTGTTCCGCGGTCAAAATCCCAGAAGCGGGCTTCGGGGCTGGAACAGTGGTAGGTAATTTCGCAGTTGCCCCAATCCGTTGCATACATCGACGATCCACAAATTGGGCAGCTCATCGGGGTTACAGACGGGGCTTTGCCCGTCGATTCATGTAGAGATTGCATTTGAAAAAGTATTAAAGGGTCTACGGATTAATGCTATTGGTACGGCAAGCAATCTCTGTATCAATCTATTGTGTACAACATACGCAAATTTACGAATTGTTTTTGGGATTTGGTAGTGGGGGACGTGGGGTTTGGGTGCGGGGACCGGGAGTTTGGGCGCGGGGACCGGATGGTTCACGCGTGGGATGTGAACCGCGGGATGTGGGGACGGGGAGCGGAGGCCGCGGGCAAGCCACCGCCGGGCGGCGCAACACCTAATATATAATGACCTTCCGGGTCACGACCGAAACCTCGGTTCCATTGAAAAGCCGAAGGACGTATACTCCCGGCTGCACTCCACTGATATTCAGCGAGAACTTGTTTTCATAGGTCTCTTTGACGACCACCAGCCCGCCGGTAACGGTATAAAGCCGCGCCTGCCAGGGCCTGCGTCCGCTGGCCGCGGCCTCGATCTGCAGCTGGCCATGGGCCGGGTTGGGGAAAATTCTGGGTGACCCGGCACGATTGGAGCCGTCCTCGCCCGGGTAGGCATCCGAACCAGTGCCACCGGCGGGGCCACCACCCTTCCCGGGCGGAAGCGCCAAAGTCGTCAGATAAACCATCCTCAATATATATCCCAGCGCCGGCGACGCAACGGAATTGCCGATCACACCGCTCGCCCCCAGCGTACAACAGGAGTTGTCCACCGCCAGGAACAGCGTATCGCCCGTCGGCGCAACTGTCACATTCCGGAGCCGGTAACCCGGCAGGTAGTGGAGGGTATCGCCCGCACTCACCGTACTGTCGACACTTAGCCCGTCGGCCTTCAACGGCAGGCGGAAAAGGCCGTTCTTCAATGAAGGGATCAGCAGGGAGTTGTTCCAGCCCGGGATGGCGCCCTGCCCATAGTACGCAATAGCCGCGGGCGCGATCGTCGGCCAGTGCATATTGCCCATGGCGCCCGAGGTCTTATTCGCCGAGCGCCCCCAGTTGTAAAAAGAGAACATCGGCTCCTGCAGCGTCGTGGGGGTAGTGTCGCAAAAACCGTGTTCGCTGATCACGGACTTGCCCGCCAGATACATCGAGTCGCCATTACTGGAAGTATAGTTGTCGTCGCAGAGACCGGCGATCTTTGGCCAGCCATAGTTGATATGAGGAAGGATGATGTTCACCTCGTCGTCGGACTGGTCCCCGTGCTCGCTGCTATAGAGGATATAGGAAGCCCCGCCGTCGACGGACCCGAAATCCAGACCCTGCGGGTTGCGGTGGCCGAAGGAATAGACGGCGGTTTTGGCGGACGCGGCGGCCCCGGCCGGAAAGGGATTGTCTCCCGGTATCCACTTGCTGCGGCCCGGAAGGCTGGCTGAGATCCGGCTCGGTATTTAGCCGGAGCACCTTGCCCTGAATGACGGTCGTGTCCTGGGCATAGTTGGGCCGGTCGATATTGGTCAGGTTGCCGGCCCCCATATCGCCGATGGTATAATAAAGATGGTACTGACCGTCCGGCTCGGGCATCGGACTAACGCGGATGCGCCCCGAGTTGTGGTCGTTGCTGCCGTCGAGACCCGAAATGACGTCGTCCAAATAGACGAGACTACCGTCGCTGAAACGGTAACGATAACGGGCAACCTTTGTATTGTAGCTGCAGTATTTGCCGCTGCTGCCCGTAGCGCAGCCCACGAGATGATAGACATAGGCAATATAAACCCATGGCTTACCCGAATAGAACTGCGGGTGGATAGCCAGTCCCATGAGCCCTCCCCGGGGCCAGGGGATTTGCGGTTGCAGCGGTAAAGTCTTTCAGGCTGTTCATATCCAGGAGCACACGATTCCCCTTGTCACCGGGATGGATCTTCCAGATCCTGTATCCATGCGACTCCGTCACCCATAGCGAATCATCGGGTCCATAGAGGACTTCCCATGGACTGGCCATCCCCGTGGTCCCCGTTGCCGGAGTAGAGGGTATCGATCCTGAACGACTGGGTGTAAAAGGTTACCGTCTGCTGCGCTGTAAGATTCAGAGATAGGCACAGGCACAGTAGTACAACTTGAGAAGAATGGTGGTTTCTCATCGGATGATTGGATCAGCCGACGGACCCGAGGTCCGTCATATCTACCAAAATAGTACTTATTTGCTTAAGATGGAATAGTAGATTTCCCTTAAATCCTGAACGGACTATTACGATTGCCTTGGATTAAATAAGGAGTATCTTTATATTATCATTTCCCGGCGAGCCGAATGCTCCCGGTGGGTGAGACCGACCCGTTCAAGATCCGATAACCCAAGAAAAATGGAGTCGTACTTATGAAAACAACCCTACCCGTTGGCCGTGCCATTCGCAGAGCAGGCGGGACTTTGATGGTGCTGTTACTAGCCCGCGGGCTTGCCTTTTCGCAGGCCACCGCGCTGCTTAAGTTTGGGAACAGCTACGTCAACATAAGCAAGAAAGCCGTTGGTGGACCGGTACAACCCGGTGATACCCTCGAGATACGCACCAACTTTTATGTCAATAAAGTTTACAATGGCACCGGTATGATGTACCGGGTTCGCTATTTTGACAACCTCCCCGCGAATACCGCCATTCTTCCCAATTCGACGCTGAACCTCATCACCAACGAAGGGCTCGTCGTCAATTCCTATACCCAGGCTACCACCGACGACGCAGGCTCCTTTGTACAGACGCCGGCCCTTCCGACCGACTACCAGATCCGTATCAATATGGGCGGCTACGGCGGCCTGCCTCCGGGCGTGCCTTCGGGCGCGGATCCCATGGCGAGCACCGATTTCACCGGGGCGACCAACCTAAAGGGCGGCAACAGCGTGCCCCTGTTCAGTTCGGGTTCCATCATCACTACCGCGTTTCGTGTAGTCGTTACCGGTAACTACGGAGACATCATCACGCTCGGCGCAGGCAAGATCATATACAAGAAGACGACCAACGGCAGCGACACCATCCTCAATGCCACCCAATACCAGATACAGATCTCGAAGCCCAGTACCCTGTGTTCGAGCAGCACCAGTACGAACTTCGCGGCGGAGTCCGGCGGTACTTTTAACCACGGAACAGCGCACGACCGCGTCGCAGGGCCCTCGTTCCTGATACCGGGCTATACCTACCTGAACCCTTCGGGGACCACGACCTCCATCAACGATGGATACTATGCCATCGTCAACAATACCAGTCCGACCAGCAGCACCTACCCCAACGCCAACCGCCAACCCAACTGTAGCGCCTCGCCGAGTACGGGGATCTACGCCTGTAGCAACCGCGAGTTCGGCGGCTTCTGGTACATCGGCGGCGACCATACCGGAACCAGCACCGCGGCGGGCAACGTTCCGCCTGCGGCAGGTACAGACGCGGGTTATATGCTGCTCGTCAACGCCGATCTGGCAACCAGCGAGGCCTACCACCAGGTGATCACGGGTCTTTGTCCGAATACCTACTATCAGTTCTCCTGCTGGGTGAAGAATGTCTGTCCCAACTGCGGTATCGACATGAACGGCAATGCCACCTATCTCCCGGGCGTACTGCCCAATCTGACCCTCGTGGTGGACGGCATCGACCGTATCTCCACCGGACAGCTGGATACCGTGGGCTGGCAGCAGAGGGGCTTTGTGCTGCTGACCGGGCCGACGCAGACCTCTATTACTATCTCTATCCGTAACAACGCGCCAGGCGGCGGGGGTAACGACTGGGCGCTCGACGATATCACGCTGGCGACCTGTCCTCCCGACCTGCTGCTGACGCCTAACAAGCCGGATACGCTGTGTCAGGGCGCAGACGACACCGTCCGCTTCAAGATCTCTTCTTACGTCGACAACTATACGCAGTGGGTCATGCAGAAGAGCCTCGACAACGGAGCGACCTGGGTCAGCGCCGGTATCGATACGCTCGGACGCGCGGCCAGCGGAAGCGTAGTGCCCGTCCAGGACCCGCTGAGCGGTCTCTACCTCGATACGGTGACCCGCTACTACCGGATCGCAGCGACCGACACAAAGATCATCTACCGCATCAGCATAGCCAGTACCGTCGCCAACCTCACCACCAACGGATGCTTCTATACTACTACCCAGCCCAAGCTGGTGGTCGGCGTGAATTGTATGATCGCCCTGCCCACTACCCTACTCTCTTTCCGGGGACAGGTACACAATACCCTGGGCAATCTGCAGTGGACTTCCGCCGGCGAGGTGAACGGCCTGACCTGGACGGTACAGCGCAGCGACGACGGCAGGAACTTCCGGTCGCTGGTCACCCTGCCGGGCATTGCCGGCGACGGACGAGGGGCGACCTATTCATTCGTCGATCCCAATCCGGTCACGACGCAGACTTACTATCGCCTGGTCATGAACGGCAACTCCGCCACCCGTATGAGCAATTGGGTGCTGCTCAGTAACACCGATATTCATCTGGAAGTGCGCTCTGCGCTGAATCCCTTTATCGATCATATCTCCGTCGAGATGACCGCGCCTGCTGAAGGCAGGGCCGTCCTGAGCCTTTCCGATATGTACGGCCGGTTTGTCCGCCGCGAGCAGTTACAGGTGAACCTCGGTCTCAATAACCTGAATGTATATGGACTGGGCGTCCTGCCGGCAGGCAACTATGTGATGCAGATACAGGTGGGAGACCAGCTGATCAGCAAGAAAGCTGGTGAAGGTGACGAAGTAGTTATGCCTGAACGGTATCGACCTTATTGCCTTCCAGTACGGGAGATTCTTCATCGTGCCGTTTGTGGAAGAAGCGTTTCTGGAAGATGAGGATGGCGATGACGCCGACGGAGATCGAAGCATCGGCGAGGTTGAAAACCGGGCTGAAGAATTCAAATTCGTCACCGCCTACAAATGGAATCCAGGAAGGATAGTGCGTTTTGATAATAGGGAAATAGAGCATGTCGACCACCCTGCCATGGAGAAATGTGGTATAGCCGTGCGGCGGGAAGATCTTCGCAACGTGTTCGTAGGTGCTTTTCTCGAAGATGAGGCCGTAGAACATGCTATCGATAAGATTGCCCAGCGCACCGGCGAAGATGAGGCCGGCGCAGATGATGAATCCTCTGTGATATTTCTTCTTAATGATCGTCTGAATATAGTAGACGCCGAATACGACGGCAACGAGGCGGAAGAGGGTCAGCGCCATCTTTCCCCAGGAGCCGCCAAATTTCCAGCCCCAGGCCATGCCTTCGTTCTCGACGAAATAGATCTGGCCTTTGTCACCCAGCAGCTTGATGCCATTATCATAAGGAGAGACAGGAGTTGCGTAACTGTCGATGGTATGACTCAGCGGCATGTGGGTCTTTACCCAGATTTTCAGAGACTGATCGGCGACGATGATCAGCAGCACTATTAAAAAGATTGTTCTGGCCTTCACTTAACAATGTTTAAGTCGTCAAATATACTTAATAGTCATCATTGGCGACACAGATTTCACATTTGGTTTGGGGTTGTGGGGAGGCTGCGGTGAGGTCGCGTGCGCGAAACGTGAACCGCGGAATGTCATCGGGACTGGGGGTATTCCCCTATCGTGAACCGCGGAGCGTCGGGTCAGCCGACGCGCGTGAACCGCAAAACCCGGCGTGAACCGCAGAACCCGGCGTGAACCGCAGAACCCGGCGTGAACCGCGGGCCCCGCGCCTACTCCTCGAAGTAAATTCTTTTGACCCGCTGGGATATACCGGTCAGGATCTCGTAGGGGATCGTCTGCGCCCATTTCGCTAACTGTCTGACGGATAGCTCCTTACCGAAAACGATCACTTCGTCGCCTTCGTGGACGTCGGGAATGCCGGTGATATCGATCATGGTCATGTCCATGCTGATGATGCCGATGGTGGGAGCCAGTCTCCCCGCCACCCACATCTTGCCGACCCCGTTGGCAAAGCGGCGCCCATATCCGTCTGCATAGCCGATGCGGACAGTGGCGATGACGGTACCTGCCGCGGCGACGCCTTTCCGGTTGTACCCGACGGTATCTCCTTCACTGAGGTGTTTGATCTGTGCGATGGTTGTCTTGAGGGTGGAGACTTCCTGCAGGTCGAGCTGGTTGCTATCGGCGCTGTCGATGCCATAGAGCCCGATCCCCAGTCTGACCATGTCCATCTGCAGCTGGGGCAGACGGACGATCGCCGCTGAATTGGCGATATGGCGGATGAAGGGATAGCCGAGCGTTGCCTCCAGCCGGTCGGCGGCTTTTTTATAAGCCTCCCACTGCGCCAGCGAGAAAGCGTCCTGGCCGGCGTCTTCGCTGGCGGCAAAATGGCTGAAGGCGCTTTGCACTTTAAAAGCCGCTGTGGGTAAGGCTTTGAGAAGACGGTCGAGTTCTGCTGCGGGGAATCCGAGGCGGTTCATGCCCGTCTCGAGTTCGACGTGCACAGGGAAAGCGGTCAGGCCTTCTTTCTTCAGCCAGCGGTCGAAGGACTCCAGCAGCGAAAAGGAATAGATCACCGGCTCGAGGTTGTATTCCACCAGCGAGCTAAAGCCGGAGTTCTCGGTGTTCATCACCATGATGGGCATACGAATTCCGCCCTTCCGCAGGGTGACGCCTTCGTCCGCATAGGCGACACCGAGATAGTCCACGCCGTGAAACTGCAGGAGGTTGGCGATCTCCCAGCTGCCGCTGCCGTATCCAAATGCTTTTACCATGGCCATCATGCGGGTGGCGGGTTGCAGCAGCTCGGCGGTAGGCGCGGAGGTTCTGCGCTATGGCCCCGAGATTGACTTCCATGATGGTCTGGTGGATCTTCTCGGTCAGCAGGCGGTCGATGGTCTCGAATTCGAAAACCCGCGCTCCCTTGATCAGGATCGTTTCGTCCCTGAACTGCAGCTGGTGAACGGATGTTTTGAATTCTTCCACCGAGGGGAGAAAGACGCACTGGCCGGAGAACCATTCTTCGAATGCCGGACGGTTCATGCCGATGCGGCCGCCGATGGCGATGAGCCGGTCGACCTTTTTCTGTTCGAGGGCCCGGGCTACCTCTGCATACAGCTGGTCGTCGGGTCTTCCGCTCTCCAGGATATCGGAGAGGATGACGGTGCGCCGTGCGTGTTGCTGCTGCTGCGAGAGAAAGTCGAGCGCGATGACGAGGCTGTTGAGGTCGGCGCTATAGCTGTCGTTGATGATGGAGCAGTGGTTGATGCCGCTTTTCAGCTCGAGCCGCATGGCGATATGGGTCAGCTGGCTGAGCCGCTCAGCAATGGCTTCCGCGCTGACGCCGAGATAGAAGAGCGTGGCGGCACAGTGCAGGGCGTTCTCGATGGAGGCGTCGTCTATAAAGGGAAGGGAGAAGGATACTGCCGGTCCGGCGACCGTTGTCCAGCCGTCCTTTTTTCTATCCTGCCGATCGGCATGGCGGCGCCGGGCTTTGAGCCCCATGCGAAGAGACGGGTGTTGCCTTTGGCGTCCCAGCCGGCGATGGCGCTGACCGTCTCGGGCTGGTCGTTGCAATAGATGAGGACTTCCGCGTCTTTAAAAAGGTTCAGTTTCTCCGCGGCCTTCTCCGCCCGGCTGCCGAAGCCTTCGCTGTGCGCTTCTCCGATGTTGGTGAACAGGCCGATGGTCGGCCTCACGACGGGTTGAAGTCTGCGCATCTCCCCACGGCGCGAGATACCGGCCTCGAAGATGGCCAGCCCGTGGACGGGCTGCAGCTGCCAGACGCTGAGAGGAACTCCCGTCTGCGAGTTATAGCTCTTGGGGCTGCGAACGATATGGTATCGGTCTTCCAGCAACTGGTTGAGCCATTCTTTTACGGTGGTCTTGCCGTTGCTGCCGGTGATGCCGATCACGGGAAGGGAGAACTGCATGCGGTGGAAGGCGGCCAGCCGCTGGAGCGCGGCCAGCGGGTCGTCGACCTCTATGAAGTTGGCGTCGGTGAGATCAGCCGCAGGCTGGGCGGAGACGACGAAGTTGCGAACCCCGCGGCGGTAGAGCTCGGCAATGAACTTGTCCCCGCTGCGTCGCGGACCCTTCAATGCAAAGAAAAGTGAAGTACCCGGAAAGATAAGCCGGCGGCTGTCCAGCAGCAGATGCTCGATACTATCCCCGTGCCGCGGGCCGCTAAGCGTCCCGCCCACGATGGCCGCTATATTGGCAATGCTATACGCCACCCGATCCTCCGTTCTTTCGTGTTGACCACATGGAATAGCCGATCCCGCCCGAGATACAGACCAGTATGACCAGCAGGGAAATATATACGGGGATCTCGATATCGAAAAATTCCACCAGCATCTTTATACCCACAAAGACCAGCACCACAGCAATGCCCTGCTGCAGGTGACCAAATCTGTCGATCGCACCGCGCAGCAAAAAGAACAACGACCGCAGCCCCAGCACCGCAAAGATATTCGACGTATAGATGACGATCTTCTCCTGGCTGATGCCAAAAACGGCGGGGATCGAGTCCACCGCAAAAACGATATCCGTCGTTGCCAGCAGCACCACCACGACGAACAGGGTTGTATAACGGCGCTTCCCGTCCAAAAGAATCCTAAACTTTCCACCGCCGTCGCCGCCCGTCAGCGGCAGGAAGCGTTTTAAAAATCTGTACACGCCATTCTCCTCCACGTCCATCTGCTCTTCGTGCCTGGCGAAGAACATCGACACGCCGGTATAGACCAGCAGCGCGCCAAAGACATACAGCAGCCAGTGGAATTTCGCCACCAGCGCAATACCTACCGTGATAAAGATGATGCGAAGAACGATCGCCGTCAGGATCCCGATGAGGAGTACCCGGCCATAGAACTCGGCTTTGACCTTGAAGAAAGTAAAGATGAGGATAAAGACGAAGATATTGTCAATGCTGAGGCTCCACTCCATCAGATAGGCACTGACGTATTCGAGGGCGATCCTGTGTCCGTCCTCGTACCAGAGGAAGCCGAAGAAGAGCATGGCCAGGCCCACCCAGAAGGCGGTCTGGATCAGCGCCCGTTTGATCGTGACCGTAGTCCCTGTCTTACTTAGCAGGCCCAGGTCGAAAATAACTGCCAGAATGAGTACGATGCCGAATGCCAAATACGATATCTGCAAAGGATCCATGCGCCTGATTATGGGCTAAAGGTACGATCACTTGCCGTATTTCCTGCGGCGTACCAGCTGATAAATATATCCGCCCAGAATGACCAGTATCAAAGGGAGAGCGATGTTGATGAACTGCCAGGTCGTGCGGTCTCTGTCCACCTTCACCGTATCGAGCAGACGTAGCGTAAAGTCCTTGCTCCTGGTCTCGAGTATGCGGGACGGGTTGACCATATATTCGAGGCTGTTCTCTATGAAATCGCGGTTGGCGAAAGTATAGTTGTTGTCACGGCTAAAGCCCAGCGGAAGGGGGCCGCGCTGTGTCATCTCGTTCATAAAGATATCCGCGTCCGAACAGACGATGACTCGGGAGGCACTGTCGGCCTCCCGGAGAAAGGGCTGGTGGTAGATATTGGCCAGGCTGTCGGCGACGGCGGCGGGTACGCGGTTGGCGAACAGCGAATGGAATTTCCCTTCCAGCAGCATGGCGACCGGAATATTGGAAACGTTAAAGTATCTGGGGTCTTCCTTGTACTTCAGTACTTCGAACGTGATCAGCGCGGGGGTACTGACCGTGCGGGAGTTGGCGGAACTGTGGAGCAGCACGGTCTTTTGTATACCCGGAGCCTTCACGGTGTCGATGGAGTTGGCGAACTGCGCGTATACAGGGTCGAGATTTTTTGATATGGGGTGGGTCACGCTGCCGCTGAGCAGGGGGAAATAAGGCCAGTCGAGGTTTTCGAACTGTTCTTTGTCTCCCTGTTTGCCCACGCCGATGCGGAGGCTCGCGCACTGCTTGTCCTCTATCAGGTCCTGATTGACGCGGACGCCGTATTTGAAGAACAGGTCTTCGAGGTCGAGTCCGCGGTCGTAGGCGACGGTCTGCTGGTTGAGGCTGAGGCTGTCCTTTTCCGCGTGCAACTCGTCGATGGCCCAGATGATGCGGCCGCCGTGCATAAGGTACTGGTCGAGGGTCAGCTTCTCCCGTTCGGTAAATTTCCCGGTGGGTTTGACGATGACGAGGGCCTTGTATTTGGTGGGGATGACGGCCATGCTGTCCAGCGGGACGATGCCGAGCCGGTAGTTGCTGCGCATGTCTTCGATCAGCTCGTAAACTCTGTAGTCCAGGGTTCGCCGTTGCCTCTGACGTAGCCGACCAGCGGCACTTCCTTTTCCATCAGCTTGTCGATGGCGCTGCCGAACTTGTATTCGAGCAGCGTTTCGGCGTTGGTGTATAGCTGTTCTTCTGGCTGGCCTTCGCCGCCGACCTGGACGCCGCGGAGCAGGTTTACCGGGTAGATATGGTCCTTATAGTGGATGATCGCGGCCGGGATGACGAGACGCTGACTCTGTTCTTCGCCTTTTTTCGCCTGGGCTACCTGGGTCATCGGTTGGATACCGAGGCCACGAAGGGAGTCGAGGAAGGTCGTTTTTGCCGAGTCGTCGAGGGTGGCCAGCGGGTCGAAGGCTCTTACGCGGATCTTGCCGTCGCAGTATTCGTTGAATTCACTGGAGCAGTTCGTCGGTGCTTTTGGCCAGCTTGCGGATTCCGGCCTTGAGGTCGCCGGCCAGATAAAGGTCGATCTGGATATCGTCGTCTACTTTGGACAGCAGTTCTCTCGTGGGTGCGCTCAGAGTATAGCGGTGTTCCTGGGTGAGGTCGGCCTTCGTATGGAGATGCGAGGCCAGGAGATTGACGCCGGCCAGCACGACGATTAGAATAACAGGGCCGCCGGCAAACCACCTGAGCTTGCCGGAGACACGACGGGCGAGGAACCGGTTGGTCAGGTATAAAAAGAGGCAGATCACGCTTGCGAAGTACAGCAGGTCGCGGGTGTCGATGACGCCACGGCTGATGCTGCGGTAGTGGAAGTCGATGCCGAGCATGGCGATATAGTAGTCCAGGCCGGCGGCAAACGCGGGGAGTGCGCTGACGGCGCTGAACCCGCTGTAGAGCAGGAAGCAGGAGAATGCGGCTACGATGAAGGCCACCACGGCATTGGAAGTGAAGCTGCTGCACCAGATGCCGATGGCGGTGAAGACGGCGGCGAGCATCAGCAGGCCGATATAGCTGCCGGTGGTTGCGCCCGTGTCGAGGCCACCCTGTCCGGAAAGACGTTGAATACAAAGGAAGTAGACGAGGGTCGGGAGGAGGGCGACCACGACTACGATGAGGGAGGCCAGGTATTTGCCCACCACGAGGCGGGTGCGGGTAAGTGGGGTCGTCTGGAGCGTCTCGAATGTGCCGGTCCGGAATTCATCGGAGAGGCTGCGCATGGTGATCGCGGGTATCAGGAGCAGGAGTATCCATGGCGCCAGCTCGAAGAATTTGTCGAGGGTGGCATAGCCGTAGGAAAGGATATCCGTATCCGGAAAAACGAATAAAAGCAGGCCGTTCAATAGTAAAAAAACGACGATCGCGATATATCCGGTAAGACTGCTGAAGAATTGGCGGAGTTCCTTTTTACATACTGCCCACATAAACGTAAAAATAAACTGTTTAATCGTTCAAATGCGAATAGTTATTGTGCCCTCAGGACAGGATTGGCTCAATATTACATATGATAATAAATAAAATGTGGAAAACTGAGCTAAATAAGATGCGGAGAAAAATGCTTTATATGGAAGATATACTTATATTCGCATGCTCTTATAGAATAACCATCCTTCGAAAAATATATTTCACGGTGAGGTCCACAAAGACATTTAACCGAAACCAACTGCATGAAAAATCCGCCCCTGAAAGGCGGGTTTTTTGCTT
The DNA here is from genome assembly GCF_050632245.1 of Puia sp. P3. Classification (NCBI taxonomy): domain Bacteria; kingdom Pseudomonadati; phylum Bacteroidota; class Chitinophagia; order Chitinophagales; family Chitinophagaceae; genus Puia; species Puia sp. P3. Next base: position 7,689,119 of record NZ_CP192583.1, on the reverse strand, counting down.
TATAACATCTTCTCTTTCTTTTCCTTTCTACATATGCTGCTGGCTTATATCCGATGGATGCTGCGGGGTCCCCGGGGGTAGTGATGTAGTAATGATGTAGGCTGGATCCGAGGGGTATTTTTCAATGGATGAGGGGGTATTTGAAGATTTCCGGTGGGATAATTTTCCTTCAGATAGGGTCCGCCTGCCGGTTTTTTCGAGCCTACAAACACATTATATTATTTTCATATTATCGAATTATAAAAAATGATATGTTTATTCCGGTCTCGATTTAGCCCATGAAATCGGTTGCCGGATGGCCGGTCTGCCTATTTTCCTTCCTTATACATCTCCCAGAGTATGCTTTTTTCCCGTAATCGTGCTACTTCGTCGCTGATTCTTTTGATCGCGTAGTCAATTTCCTCTTCGGTGGTCCAGCGGCCGAGTCCGAGGCGGAGGCTGCTATGGGCCAGGTCGTCGCCGAGGCCCAGCGCCTTGAGCACATAGCTGGGTTCCATGGAGGCGGAGGTGCAGGCGGAGCCGGAGGAAAGGGCGATATCCTTGCCGAGTCCCGCCAGAGCGCCTGTCCATCGATATGACTGAACGATATATTGGTCGTCTGCGGCAGGCGGTGGGTGCGGCTGCCGTTGATATGGGCGCCTTCGATGGCGAGGATGCCGGATTCGAGCCGGTCGCGGAGGCTGGCGGTATGGGTCGCGTCCTTTTGCATTTCTGCTGCGCAGAGGGCGGCGGCCCTGCCCAGGCCGACGATGGCGGGGACGTTGAGGGTGCCGCTGCGCATGCCTTTTTCGTGGCCTCCCCCATCCATCTGCGCGGTCAGCCTTACCCGGGGGTTTCTCCGGCGGACGTAGAGGGCGCCGATACCCTTGGGCCCGTATAGCTTGTGCGCGCTGAGGGTCAGCAGGTCGATTCCGTCCTTATTCACGTCCACCGGCACCTTGCCGACGGCCTGGGTGGCGTCGGTGAAAAAGAGTACGCCGTGTTTACGGGCTATATTGCTGACAGCCGGTATGGGTTGTAGGACGCCGATCTCGTTGTTGGCGTACATAACGGCGATGAGGATGGTGGTGGGTCTGATGGCGTCTTCCAGCTGCTGGAGGTCGATGAGTCCCTCCGCGTCGACGGGCAGCCAGGGTGATCTCGCCGCCGAGCTTTTCGATATGGTGACAGCTGTCGAGGACGGCTTTGTGTTCGGTGACCACCGTAATGATATGATTGCCTTTGGAGCGATACCCTTCGAAAACGCCCTTGAGGGCCAGGTTGTCTCCTTCGGTGGCGCCGGAGGTGAAGACGATCTCTTCGGGTTCGGCGCCTATGAGAGCGGCTACTTGTTCGCGTGCCTGACTGACCGCCTCTTCCCCTCCCATCCGAAGATATGGCTGCGGCTGGCCGCGTTGCCGAATTTCTGTGTGAAATAGGGCAGCATGGCGTCCACGACGCGGGGGTCGCAGGGGGTGGTGGAGTTATAGTCAAGGTATATCGGTAACTTTACCATTCAACAAAATTACCAAAAGTCCATGCAAAAAGTCGAACACATCGGTATCGCCGTCGGGGACCTGGCGGTTGCGGTTCCCCTCTTTGAACGTTTGCTGGCTAGTCCCTGTTACAAGACAGAGGAGGTGGAGAGCGAGCGGGTGGCGACCGCCTTTTTCCGGAGCGGCGAGACCAAGATCGAGCTTCTGCAGGGGCTTGATGCCGATAGTGTCGTTTCGAAGTTCGTGGCGAAGCGGGGGAAGGGATGCACCATATCGCTTTTGCGGTGGAGGATATTCACGCCGAGATGCGGCGCCTGGCGGCCGAGGGCTTTACCCTGCTGAATGCAGAACCCAAACCCGGGGCCGATAACAAGCTGGTCTGTTTCCTCCATCCGAAGGATACCGCGGGGGTATTGGTGGAGTTGTGTATGGATAGGGGTTAGACTAGCGTATTACAAACGACGACGTATAGTGTTTACCCGATTGCGGATTGGTTGCACGGACAAAGTAACTGCCGGCGGAAAGGCGTCGCACGAAGTTGACGCGTATGCTATTTTGGTTGAGGTAATAGTTGCGCTGTACGAGACTTCCGTCGGCGGCGAAGATATCTATCTGCCAGTCCTGGGCGTCGCCGGGAATGGCCAGGTTGATAAAGTCGGAAGGCGGATTGGGATAGATAGAAAAGGCGCCGCCGCCGCCACTGCCGTCGAGGTCCACGCTGCGGACTTCGGACCAGGTCGCTGTACCGTCGGTCTCTATCTGACGAAGCCGGAAATAGATCCTGCCCGTAGCCGTCGGTGGGACGGAGTAGACGTAGAGATAGCTGGCGTCGTTCATGCTGGCGTCGGAGGGAGTCGAGCCGGTGATGGCAAATTCCTGTCCCGGGAGCGCAACTTCGATATAATACTTGCGACCGGGTTGTTCGTTGGCCGTGATCCATTTCAGGTCGACCTTCTGGTTGCTCTCTTTCTCCGCGGTAAAATTGAGGATGTTCGAAGACAGCGTCGTCGGGTTGCAGAAATTATAGGTGACCGAAAAAGTGATATTGTCGGAGAGCGTCGGCGAGACCGTCACGCCGGTTGGGATAAAGTTATTGGTGAAGAACGTCGAGGTATAGCTGATATTCAGGTTACCCGATCCCTGGTACACATTGGTCAGCGTGGTAGGGTTGGTGATCGTGGTGGTGAACAGGTTGCTGTTGTCGAAGGTGTTCATCGGGCCGTTGGTTGCATTGTCGGTCGGCGTCCCCTGAGCGGTCAGCATCGTTTCGTCAAAATCGTATTCGTTATTCCGGTTGACGGCGGTCGAGCCGTTGACCTTTACGTTGTCTGTCCGGCTGACGCTCGGAAAGAAGTCCTGAAAAAATGCGGTGGTATTCTGATAGGAAATGGTGGTTCCTGTGGTAGCAGTCGAAGAAAGCACGGCAGATAAAAAGGTATAGCCGCCGGGACTGGGGTTGAACTGGGGCATCGTGAACGTATAGACGGTGGTGCCGCCGCTGCTCATCGAATTGCTGTAGGTGGAAGACATGGCTACGCTGCCGCCAGGGCATTGAGCCTGAATAAATTTGGGTGTAAGAGAAGAGATGACGTATAGGATCGCCATCAGCAATGGGGCTTGTGACACCCCAGATACTTGGATTTTGCGCCGTTTCATACAGGTACGTGTTAATAGGGGTAACCGTAATAATAACTGATAACTGGCGCGGTTTATTACACTATACTAAGTAGGATTACGTGGCCCCGGGGCTAAAACAACCATTTTTACATAGGAGAAATACCGTAAGCCCTTTTAAATGAACGTATAAGGGATGATATTTAAAAGAGATTAAAATTTGGGCGTTTTTCTTAATGACCGGTCACGATAAATGACGAAGTAAAATTCCTCTGCCCCCTGAGGTCAAAAGCCCGTACGAAATAGGTGCCGGCGGACATTCTGGACCGGAAGTTTACGCGCATGGTGCTTGCCTGGAGGAAGGTCTCGCGCTGGACGAGGCTGCCGTCTGCCGCCAGGATATCCACCCGCCAGTTGCCGGTCGCACCGGTGCTGACGCTTATGAAGTCGGTGGCCGGATTGGGATAGACCCTTATTCCCTGTGCGTCAGCGTCTATCCTTACCTGTTGTATCGTCGAGTAGGAGATAGAGCCCTGGTCGTCGATCAGCAGGCGGTAGTAGAAACTGCCGGAAGATCCCGCAGTCGGGCTGCCGGTCGAACTACCCGACGGGCCGCCGGGGAGGACATCCGACAGGCTATAGTCCGGGTTATTGTCATTCCTTGCCGGTATTATGGCTATATCGCTGAATGATCGTCCGTCTGTGCTGCGCTGGACATGATAGACGCGGCCGGCCGTCTCATTGACTGCCGACCAGTCCAGTTGTACTGTCCGGGGTTGCTGCAGCCGTGCCGTCCAGCGGGTCAGGCTGGTAGCCAGCGTCCCGCCGGCCTTGCAATAGAGGTATTGCAGCGAGAACTTCATCGTATTATAGATATCGGCCCCGTAAGAGTAGTACGAGCTGGGATATGAGCTCAGGGTCGTATAGGTAAAAGAGGTATAGCTGATGTTGACCTGGCCCGTGCCGAGGAATGGGGCGACTCCGCCGGTAATGCTGTCGCTGGTGACGTGTTTATCGAGAAAGGTGAAGGGCGCCTGGGAGATGGACTGGCCTGGGGCAAGGGGATAGGTACCGATCAGGCTGGGGCGGATAGCTACCGGTAAAGGTGGCGCCCAGCTGCGGGCTGGCGAACTGCTCCTGCTGGCCGATGAGCAGCAGAAAAGTGGTCGGATGGCCGTCTACGTTGCCGAGGGTGAAGGAGTATTGCGAGCTTACTTCGGAAGATAGTTTTACAGATACGAGGAGACCGGAGTCGGGGTTCCACATCGGGAATTGCACGTTGACGGCGTTGTAGCTGCTGCCGGAGAATGTCGTATCGTAGTTGCGGATGCCGAGATTGTTGTTACACTGGGCGGACGAGCCGTAGTGGAAGATGGTCGCCAGACATATGACAAGACCCGCCTTTATCGCGCGGACGCGTGCAGCTGTGATCCTGGGCCAGGTGCCGGTGCTCGGTTTCATGGAGTAGTGGGATATTGGATGAATAATAAACCAAAATTCACATTATTTATTTTATGTACCCTCGTGAAAGAGGGCAAATTCCCGTTTTTACGAGGGAGTACCTAGGAAGGTTTAGAGGGGAAGGGGTGTGAACCGCGGGGCGGTGGGTGTGAAACGCGGGGCGGTGGGTTTGAACCGCCCGTGAACCGCAGTTACAGGCATAAAAAAAGACCGCCCCTCTCAGGGCGGTCCGCAAAAAACTATTTTTGAATCTCGCTATTACTTGGAAATCAGCAACTTAGACACCTGCTTCGAGCCATCGGCTCCGACGACTACGATCAGGTAGTTGCCCTGGGGATAGGAGCTCACAGACAGCGCTACGGTGGAGCCGGCACCGCTGGTTACGGATCTTTCCAGCAACAGCTGGCCGGACTGGTTCATCAGGCGGATAACCGCGCCCTGACCACCGATGGCGCTGCTGGCCACGGTTACATTCACATAGTCATGTGCGGGGTTGGGATATACGCTGACCGAAGTGATCAGACCGTTACGCACGGCTTTTACCTGGGAATAGGCATATTTTCCGTCCCTGTCTACCAGCTGCAGGCGGTATTCGGCGGTGCCGGCGACAACCTTGCTATCGGTAAAGGAATAGTTCAGGGGCTGGGAGGAGTTGCCGTGGGCGGCTACGGTGCCAATGGTGCTCCAGTGTGCGCCTGCGTCGTTGCTGCGTTCGACGTCGAAATGGTCGGAGTTGGACTCGAGAACGGTCGTCCAGTCGAGGTTAACCGAGCCGTTGTCCAGCGACGCGCTGAAGTCGAACAGGATGATGGGCAGGGTACCGTTGGAATTCAGCTCGACAGCACCTGTCAGCATCGTTGCACCCGCACCGTAAGACGGGACAGCAGCGGTGCCGAGGCGGGGCAGGTACGCATAGGGAGGAGTCGCGTCGGGCTGCGAAACAGCCAGGAATAGTCCGTCCTGTTCGCCGGTATTGGTGGCGTCGATGGACGCGTTGGCCGATCCGAGAATAAGTTTCACGCCGTCTCCATAGTACATATTAATGTTATTGTGGGCAGTCTGAGGAGTGGGGTTATTGGGGTCGGTGACGGTCTGGTCGAAGATCAGCTGCGTGGTCTGGCTGGATCCGGCGGTGCCGATCTGAAGAACAGAGGGGCCGTTGAGCAGAAGGCTGGCGTCCATATGTACGGTTACGCCGTCATTGATCACGACCTGACAGTTGTTGCAGACGGGAGAAGGGGCTACCGTGGCCCAGACGGAGTTGGGACCTGTACCCGACCAGTTGCCGGATCTGACGGCGGTATAAGTGACCTGTGCGTTGGCGGTAGTGGCGGATAGGGCGAGGATGATCGCTGAAGTTGTTAAAGAGTAAAGCTGTTTCATGTTCACAAAAAAGTTATGTAATTGAATGTGGTTATCGCGTCGCATGACAGGGATGTTCCTGGTTCGCGCGGAGGTAAACCATAGTCAATAATGGATTTTTGGTCCATAGCCATAAATGGATTGATAAACAGCTTTTGCAGATGTATTGGATCTAAGGGTCAGTTTGCGGACTTCGTTTGGTCCGCCATATTGCACGGTTATACTGTTCGAAAATTATCCGACAGGTGGTTTTAACATTAAATGGAAGGATGATTGGGTACTTACGCCGTCAAGGAAGAGTGTCCTTTTTGGATTCAACGTATTGAGGCAATAAAATTAGAATAAATCCAGGAATATGCAAGCATTCCGGCAAAATTTACGAAATCATGATACGAATTGCTTCAAACAGTGGGGACTAAGCGCCATCTTCGGGGTCGGCTATCTTGTTGAGACCCAGTTTGTCAAGGGCCAGCTGGGCGGCGATTTGGCTGGCATCCTTTTTATTGTAGGCCTTACCCTGGGATAACAGTTCTCCATCAACTACGGCGCCGACGGTGAAGAGTCTGCGACCGCCTTCGATGCGTTCGTCGAGGGTTTCAAATTCCAGATTTTTGCCGTTCTTGTTGGCCCACCCGTAGAGTTTGTTCTTGTGATTGATCTCGAGGTTTTCGAGATCGTCGAGGAAGAGATAGGGCTGGATGACCCTTTCCACGACCCACTGGCGCGTCTTGTCGAAGCCCTTGTCGAGGTAGATGGCTCCGACGATGGCCTCGAGGGTATTCCCGAAGATCTGGCTCATCTTCAGGCTGCTGTCGAACTTGTTGAAGTTGCTGATCTTTTTGAGACCCATCTTGATGGCGATCTCGTTCAGCTGGTTACGGTTCACCATCTTGCTGCGCATTTCCGTCAGAAAACCCTCTTCCTTATAGGGATATTTCTTGAACAGGAAGTCGGCGATGATGGCGCTGAGGATGGCGTCGCCAAGGTATTCGAGACGTTCGTTGTTCTCGTCTGCGCCGTCCTTTACCGAGCGATGGGTGAGGGCTATTTTGTATAATACCGCCTTGCTTGGGACAAACCCGAGCACGTTACGAAGCTGTTTTTTGAATGAAGCGGCGCTATCGTCGCCCTTTAGAAGGCCTTTCAGGATTCCCACATTAACAAGCTACAATTTTTTTAAACCACTAAAAAATTTATTGTTTGGCTGCTGTCCCCATTGGGATGCAGGCACCCGGCAAGGGTCCAATCCGACGATGAGCCGCCCTTCGGAGGCTATTGTCCGTCATACTTCCGGACAATGACGCAAGCGTTATGCCCCCCAAATCCAAAAGTATTACTTAAAGCTGCCCGCACGGTCCGTTGCTGTGGTTTCCAGAAAGTAAAGTTGAGCCGGGAGTCCAGCTCGGGATCATCCGTGATATGGTTGATCGTGGGTGGCACCTTATCGTGGACTACGCTCATGATGCTGGCGATGGCTTCGATGACGCCGGCGGCTCCCAGACAGTGACCGGTCATGGACTTGGTCGAGCTGATATTCACGTTGAACGCGTGCTCCCCGAATACGTCCATGATGGCTTTTATCTCGGCCGTGTCGCCCAGCGGCGTCGAGGTACCGTGCGTGTTGATATAGTCGATATCCGTAGGCTGCATGCCCGCGTCCTTCAGCGCGGCCAGCATCACGTTCTTGGCGCCCAGTCCTTCCGGATGGGGGGCCGTCAGGTGATAGGCGTCTGCCGTTGCACCACAACCGACGATCTCGCAGTAGATCTTTGCTCCGCGGGCCTGGGCGTGCTCCAACTCTTCCAGCACGAGGACTCCGGCGGCTTCGCCCATGACGAAACCATCCCTGTCCTTGTCGTAGGGGCGGCTGGCCGTCTTGTAGTCGTCGTTGCGTTCGCTGAGCGCCTTCATTGCGTTGAAACCACCGACGCCGGCTTCGCTGACGACGGCCTCCGAACCGCCACTTGATGACGATGTCGGACATACCGAGACGAATGAGGTTGAAGGCTTCCATGATGGCGTTCGTAGAGGAGGCGCAGGCGCTGGTAACCGCGAAATTGGGCCCGCGAAAACCGTGGCGCATCGAGATATGACCCGCCGCGATATCCAGGATCATCTTGGGAATAAAGAACGGATTAAATCTGGGAGTGCCGTCACCCTTCGAGAAGTTGATCACTTCTTCCTGGAACGTGATGAGACCGCCGATGCCGCTGGCAAAAACTACGCCGACGCGGTCGGGGTTCATCTTTTCCTTGTCGATGGCTGCGTCGCTGATCGCCTCATCGCTGGCCGCGAGCGCGATCTGCGTATAACGGTCAACCTTACGGGCTTCTTTCCTGTCAAGGTACTGGAGGGGATCGAAACCTTTCAGTTCGCAGGCGAACTTGGTCTTGAATTTCGAAGCATCGAACAGGGTAATAGGATCGGCACCGGACACGCCATTCATCAACCCATTCCAATAGGCTTGGGCATTATTACCTATCGGAGTGAGGGCGCCGATGCCCGTAACAACAACTCTTTTCAATTGCATAGAGGACTTTTCCCAGGATTTTTGTCTGCTTCTTCCAACCAGCCGGTTGTATGACCCACGTAGTTGAAGGATAAATCCGCCTTCTAAGCCAAATTCTTGAACTTGAAAAGGCGGATCCAATAAATTGTTCCAAAAAAGCTATAAGCGCAGTTAACGGCTGTATTGACTTATTTAGCGTGTTCTTCCAGGTAAGCGATAGCCTGACCTACAGTGGTGATGGTCTCAGCCTGCTCGTCCGGGATGGAAATATTAAATTCCTTTTCGAATTCCATGATCAATTCGACGGTGTCCAGAGAGTCTGCACCCAGATCATTAGTGAAGGAAGCTTCGTTGGTTACTTCGGCTTCTTCTACGCCCAGTTTATCAACGATAATCTTTTTAACCCTTGTAGCGATGTCTGACATTTTTGTAAATTTTAGTTATACGGCTGCAAAAATAATACTTCCCGGCAAATCCGAACAAATGGGCCAATTTTTAATTTTGACCCATTTTTCCCATTGTTCGAATTTTTTGCTGTCTGGAATTGTAAAAATAAATACCTTCGGCCTTCCCGGATTGCCTGCCTCAACGGGGCTTGAACCGGCTATTAATGACTGTCAGCCCCCTCCTCAGGGGTTGACCCGAAACAAGTAACAGCATGGCGCTTAGGATGATAGATCATGGAACGAAGGAATACCAGCAGATGGTAACCTTGCGCAACGAGATATTGCGGAAGCCGCTAGGGCTGTCCTTTACAAAGGAGGATCTGGACAAGGAAAAGGAAGATATTCTGATGGGCGCCTTTGAGGACGAGAAGCTCCTTGGCTGCTGTCTTCTGACCCGCGTTGATCCGACAACTGTCCGCCTGCGTCAGATGGCGGTCCCCAATAGCATGCAGGGGAAGGGCGTGGGCCGCGCCCTGATGATCTTTGCGGAGAACATCGCCCGCGACCTCGGCTATAGGAAACTATGTATGCACGCGCGCAAGACCGCCATCGGCTTCTACCAGAAGCTCGGCTATTCGATCACGGGTGACGAATTTGTCGAGGTCACCATTCCACATTATATAATGGAGAAGGCCCTTTAATTCCCCAGGTCCCAGGGGCCGGGTCCCAAAAGGACCGGAGAGGACTACTTTATCAGCCGGATATTGAAGGGATAGCGGTAGATCTTGCCTTCGCTGCCCTTGATCGCACCCATGATACAGAAGATAAAGCTGCAGACCCAGACGACAGCCAGCAGGAACAATCCGATCAGTATCGCGCAAAGGATACCCGAAACTATATAGGCAATAAAGAGGGTGATCTGGAAATTCAGCGATTCCTTCGAGTTCTCGGCTACGAACTGGGATTCATCTTTTTTGACGAGAAAAATGATCAAAGGACCGATAAAGCCACATACGATCGGCAGTCCGTGAGCAAGGGCGCTCATCGTCTTCTCGTCGCTGGTCGGCGCGCTAAGCGGGTATTCTTCTGCCATAAATTCAGGATTTTAGGTCGTTGAATATACTGATTTTTCAACGAATGCCGCCATTCTTTTTAGGAACCCGAGGATGTCGCCCATCGACTTCATGTCGTCGACCACCAGCAGGAAATTCTTTTCCGGCCTGCTTGAGTTTGGCCTTATTGGTGTGCTTTTGCAGGTATTCCAGGATCAGCCTGAACGTGTCCGATTCAAAATAAGGCGAGTCCGGACGGTTGATAAAATAGCAGCGCAGGGTCTCCTCCTTGAGGATCAGCTTTTCAAAACCCAGGCCCACGGACAGTTTGCGGATGCGGACGGTATCGAACAGGTCGTCCACCTGCGGCGGGATCGGGCCAAAACGGTCGATCATCTCGCTGTGGAATTGCTGCAGCTCTTCTTCCGTGCCGCAGTTGTCCAGCCGCGTATACAGGCTCAGCCTTTCCGTTATGCTTTCGACATAGCTGTCCGGGATGAGGATCTCGAGGTCCGTGTCGATCGTACAGTCCTGGACATAGTCCTCCTGTTTGGAGATCTCTTCCTTGAACAACTCGCGGAATTCGGTCCGCTTCAACTCCTTTATCGCCTCTTCGAGGATCTTCTGGTAGGTCTCGAAGCCGATGTCCACCATGAAGCCGCTCTGTTCGCCGCCGAGCATATTGCCCGCGCCGCGGATGTCGAGGTCGCGCATGGCGATCTGGAAGCCGCTGCCGAGGTCGCTGTGCTGTTCGAGAGTCTGCAGCCGCTTGCGAGAATCCGTGGGAAGGGTCGCCAGCGACGGCGCCAGCAGGTAGCAGAAGGCTTTTTTATTGCTCCGCCCTACCCTGCCCCTGCAGCTGGTGAAGGTCGCTGAGGCCGAAGTGGTGGGCGTTGTTGACGATGATCGTGTTGACGTTGGGAATGTCCACGCCGCTCTCCACGATATTCGTACACACGAGGACGTCATATTTCCTGTCGATGAAGTCGAGGATCTTATCCTCCAGCTCGCTGCCTTCCATCTGGCCGTGGGCATAACCGATGCTGAGGTCGGGGCAGAGGCCCTGGATGATCGCCGACATTTCCGCCAGGCCCTGGACGCGGTTATAAATGAAGAAGACCTGCCCGCCCCTTTCCGTCTCGTAGTAGATGGCGTCGCGGATAAAGTCTTCGTTGTAGCCGTGCAGTTCGGTCTGTATCGGCTGCCGGTTGGGCGGCGGGGTATTGATGATGCTGAGGTCGCGCGCGCCCATCAGGCTGAACTGCAGTGTACGGGGTATGGGTGTAGCGGTCAGGGTCAGACAGTCGACGTGCGTCCGAAGGGTCTTGATCTTCTCCTTGTGCGCCACGCCGAATTTCTGTTCTTCGTCGATGACCAGCAGGCCGAGGTTTTTGAATTTTACCTCTTTGCCCAGCAGCGCGTGGGTGCCGATGATGATGTCGATCTCGCCGGCCTCGAGCTTTTTCAGCGTTTCCTTCTTCTCTTTGGAGGACTTGAATCTGTTCACATAGTCGACCCTGACGGGAAAGTCCCTGAGGCGTTCGCTGAAGGTCTTATAGTGCTGGAAGGCCAGGATAGTAGTAGGCACGAGTACCGCGGCTCTGGCGAGAGTCGCAGCAGGTCTTGAATGCCGCGCGGATGGCTATTTCCGTCTTGCCAAATCCGACGTCGCCGCAGACAAGCCGGTCCATGGGAGAAGGCGATTCCATATCCTTCTTTACGTCCCCGGTGGCCTTGCTCTGGTCGGGCGTGTCCTCGTAGATAAAGGATGCCTCCAGCTCGGTCTGCATATAGTTGTCCGGCGTGTGGGCAAAGCCTTTCTCGGCCTTGCGCTGCGCGTAGAGTTTGATGAGGTCGAAAGCGATCTCCTTTACCTTTGTCTTTGTCTTCTCCTTTAGTCGTTGCCAGGCGTCGCTGCCGAGTTTGTTGACCTTGGGAACCGAGCCTTCCTTTCCGGTATACTTGGAGATCTTGTGGAGCGAGTTGATATTGACGTACAGGATATCGCTGTCCTTATAGATGATCCGGACGGCTTCCTGCAGGCGGCCGTTGGCCTCGATCTTCTGCAGACCGCTGTAAACACCCACCCCGTGGTCGATATGCGTGACATAGTCGCCAGGCTGCAGTTCGCGCAGCGTGCGAAGCGTGATGGCCTTGTTCTTGTTGTAGGCCTGTTTGACCTTGTACTTATGGTAGCGCTGGAATATCTGGTGGTCGGTATAGCATACCAGCCTCAGGTCTTCGTCGATAAACCCTTCGTGGATATTCAGCGGTACCGGTGTAAAAGCGATCTGTGCCTTCAGGTCTTCGAAGATGGTATACAGCCGCTCGAGCTGGCGGGGGTTCTCCGCGAAGAGGTAGAGGACGAATTTCTTATTCTCCCATGACTTCAGGTCCTTTATCAGGAGGTCGAACTGGCGATTGAAGGAGGGCTGTGGCTTTGTATGGAAGTCCACTACAAAGGCGTCGGGCCGAGGAGGCGGCGGAGGGTCCGAACTCCACCGCGTGGAAGCGCTGCAACTGGCGCTCTACGTCTTCCGCGGTCACAAACTCGTCCTTTGTCACCTCTCTTTTTCCAGCTTGTCCTCGTCGCCATCGATCGAAGTATCGGGCGGCAGGGCCCGGCGGTTGCGGGATCCGGCTTTTCCGGCGGGGCGGGAGCTCTCGTCGGCCAGACGGGCCGCCTGCATATCGCGCTCGGCCTGTACCCCCTCGAGGAAGAGCTCGAGGTCTTCTTCCTGGATGGCCAGTCTTTCCCGGGTAAAGGCCCAGTCCTGCAGCCAGATTACGGTATTTTCCGGGAGGAATTCGAGCAGGGAGATCTTTTCGCCGCTGTCCTGCCGGTTCTCTACGTTCGGGATGATATTCACCTGGAGCAGCTTGCGTTCGCTGAGCTGGGTCTCGGGGTCGAAGATGCGGATCGAGTCGACGTCGTTGCCGAATAGCTCGACGCGGTAGGGCTTTTCGTTGCCGAAAGAATAGATGTCGAGGATGCCGCCGCGGAGGGCGAACTGTCCGGGTTCGTATACGAAGTCGGTGCGCTCGAAGCCTTTGTCCACCAGCTTGCCCAGCAGGCCGTTGAGGTCGAGGGTATCGCCGGCCTTGAGGGAGATGATATTCTCCGACAGGGCTTCCGGGAGGACCACCTTTTCGAAGAGGGCCTCGGGATAAGTAATAATCAGTTTCTTGGCGGTGAGATGGCTTTTTGTCTGGGCAGAGAGGCGGGTGAGGGCCTCGGTGCGGAGCATGACATGGCTGCTGTTCAGGGAGCCGGTAGTTCTTTTTATTCTTGAAGGAAGAGGGAAAATAGAAGAGGTCGAGGGCGCCTGTCAGGCTTTCTACCGTATTGTGCAGGTATGCCGCTGCTTCTGCGTCCTCACAGACGACCAGGTGGTTGAGCTGACTGGTGGTTTCGTTGCGGAAGACCGAGCTGACGAGGAAGGCGGGCGAGCTACCCTGCAGGTTCCTGCAGGCGATCCGTTGGGGATTGGACATAAGTAGCCTGTCCGCCAGCTGAAAAAGGCGGGGAGAATGCGCAAATGCTCCAAGAAGAACCTCACTATTCATTTCCGGCGCAAAGATACGAAATCCTCGCCGGAGATTCGCTGTTCCGCCAGGCGCCGGTCCGAAAATCCGGGGGACGCCGGCAATCAACCGGCCGGGCAAAGCAACCGGGGACGTTAAAATGCCGTAAACTTAATAAACAGCTTTATGATCGGACTCTACACTGCACGTGACCTGGGTCATCTTCCCGGGTAAAACTTCAACCGGCGCTATATGGTTCTTTTCGTCCCTTTGGGAAGCATAGAACAGCTGGCCTTTTTTGGTGAAAACAGAGTAAGTCCCCGGCGGTAAATACACCTGAAAATGTCCTTTTTCGTCCGTCGTGACCTGGCGGACGAGGGGGTAAGGATTGTCCGGTAGTGGGTAGGGTCCGCGTGGACGACCTGGCTTTCGGAGGTGAGTTGGAAGATACATACTGTGGCGCGGATTCCGCGGCCGGGCGATTTTTTGCGGCTGGGGGCCGGCATCTGGTTGCCGCTGAGGGAGTAGACGGTGCCGGTGATGCCGGATTTTTGGGAAGTGTCGCAGGGGTGGGTGTCCCGGTGCCCGGGTTGGCGGCCGGCGGTGAAGTCCAGGGGGTAGGTGGAGGCCGGGACGGGGCTGTCCGGGGACTGGCCGGAGGCCGGGACCAGGCGGGGGCTGGCGGGGTCGTCCGGGGCGGAGAGCAGACCGGCAAAGGCCGCGATAATGGGTACAATAATTGGTAAAAGCATAAATACTGTAATTTTAGAAAAGTTTTAAATACTTCTTATGAACAATTGCCGGGTTACCCTGCTGATGTCCGTGTCCTTTTTTCTCCTCTTACTTTCCGGGCTCCAGCTGAGCGCACAGGTTGTACCCAATAAGGCCGGATTACAGAAAGCCGGTCAGGCCCAGTGCATTAAAAGAGGCGGCATTCCGCCAGATCCTCACAAGAACAGCGCAGGAAAGGGGTTGGCCGCTGACCCTGCGGAACAAAAAGGGGCGGCTGGCCTATCTCAGGGGTATCAATGCAAGCGGCCTGCCCATATATGTTACCACCACCGACAATATAATATCTGCTGCCACGATCGGGACTAATAAGATATGGCCCGGGGGCACGGCGGGTCTCACGCTGAACGGCAGTACGGCTGCACTGAAGGGGAAGATCGCCGTCTGGGACGAGGGGGGTCAGGACTACCCACGTCGAACTCACCGGCCGGGTCGTACAGAAGGACCATCCGGCTACCCTGAGCGACCACTCCACGCACGTGACGGGGACGATGATCGCTGCCGGCGTGAATCCGCTGGTTAAAGGTATGTCTTTTGGAGCGCAGCAGCTGCAGGCCTACGATTTCGACGGCGACCAGTCGGAAATGATAGCCGCCGCCGCCGGTGGCCTGCTGGTCTCCAACCACTCGTATGCCGATATCGCGGGATGGTATTTCGACAACGACCTGCAGCGCTGGGAGTTCTGGGGCAATCCGGGGGATACGGTCGACATCCGGTTTGGCCTCTATGACGCGGACACGCACGCCTGGGATACCATCGCCTATGCCGCGCCCAGCTATCTGATCTCTAAAGCGGGTGGGAACAGCCGCAACGATAGCGGCGCCGCGGTCGGTCAGACCTACTACAGGATGAATGCCCAGGGCTCCTTTATCAATGCCGGCGCACGCCCGGCGGGTATCAGCAACAACAACGGGTATATGTCCATTCCCACCTATGGGAATGCCAAAAACATCCTGACCATCGGGGCGGTTAACCCCATCCCGGGTGGATACAGGAGTCCTTCCGACGTGGTGCTGGCCGATTTCAGCAGCATCGGGCCGACGGGCGACGGGCGGATCAAGCCCGACCTGGTGGCGGACGGGATAAATGTCCTTTCCACGGTGGCCACGGCGGACAACGGATATGACTATATGAGCGGGACCTCCATGGCAACGCCGGCGGCGGCGGGATCGTCCTTTCTCCTGCAGGAATATTATTTTAAACTGCACAACTCTTATCTCCTCAGCAGTACGGTCAAGGGTCTGATGATCCATACGGCCGACGAGGCCGGCAATGCGCCGGGTCCCGACTATTCCTTTGGCTGGGGACTTATCAATATGCAGAAAGCCGCGGCCGTCATCACTGACGACAACGCAGCCAGCAAGAGCCAGCAGATCATCGAAGGCAAGCTGACCAGCACTACGGCTTCGACCTATGTGATCACGGCCAGCGGAAAGACGCCTGTCTTTGCAACGCTGTGCTGGACGGACGTTCCGGCCAACCCTGCCACGATACCGGCCAACTCCCATAATTTCCGCGACGCGGGTATCAAGCTGATCAATGACCTCGACCTAAAGATAACCGACAATGCTACCGGCAAGGTCTATCTGCCCTGGGTACTGGACCCGAACAATCCGGGCGCCCCGGCGGGTAAGGGTGACAATATCCGCGACAACGTGGAAAAGGTCGAGCTATCCGACAGCCTGATCCCCGGCAGACAGTATACTATCTCTGTCAAATCGAAGAATGCACCTATCGGCGCCGGGGGCCGGGCTTTTCGCTGCTGATCAGCGGCGGAGGTGGAACGGCGGCCTGCGATTCCAGGTCCAGCGCCAACGGGGCGGACATCACGCATGTGACCATCGGCAGTTTCAGCAACCCCACTCCTACCGGGGCAAGCTGCCGTAACTATACTGACTACACCGGGCTGCAGGCGATCCCGCTGCCGGTGGGGTCCACAATACCGTTCTCCATCATCACGGACAACTGCAACGTCGCGACCGACAATTCGCGGATGTTAAGGGTATTCGTTGACTTTAACAACGACGGGATATTCGATCCCGCAACGGAGGTAGCCTATCAGACGCCGACGGCGCCGCAGCACGGGACCATCTCCGGCAGCCTGACCATCCCCACGACGGCCGTCGCGAAAACATATGCCCGCATGCGCATCATCGTCGAGGAGACTACCGATCCCAACGCCATCCAGCCCTGCGGTACTTATGGAGCTGGTGAAACGCAGGACTACCGGGTAGTCTTCGGCTATTCGGCCAACGACGTCGGCGTGTCCGCCCTTGAATATCCCACGCAGACGATCTGCAGCAGCGACTCCCAGCTGGTGTCGGTGCGTATTCACAACTATGGCTCGGCGAATCAGGCAGCCGGGATCCCTGTAACCACCACCATTACGGGCGGCGCCAGCCCTGTTACGCTGACGGCCGTCTGCAAAGACAGCATCCCTTCGGGCGGGGAGGTTGTCTTTACCTATAACACGGCCTTCGCCACGGTGGCCGGCACTACCTATACCATTGTCAGCAAAACGGCTCTGTCGGGCGACCTCAATACTTCCAACGACAAGGATACGGCGGTCATTATCGTGAACTCGCAGGGGTCGGCAGGGACAGGTTCGGCCACGGTCTGCGGCACTACTTCGGCTTCCGTGCTGCTGCACGCCAACACCAGCGGCATCGACGTACCGCTGTGGTATGAGACCGCTACGTCCACTACGCCGCTGGCTGCGGGGAACAATACGACGACGACCGTTATCCCTGCGGACAAGACCTATTATCTCGGCGTCAATGACCTTGTGGCAAAGGGCGGTGCGCCGAACAAGACCGTCTTTACGCCGACGGGTACGAATCAGGGCGCCTATTTCCGTCTGGGAGGCAATTTCATGATGATCTCCACCTATGTGCCGCTGACGATAGAAAGTGCAAAAATGTATATCGGTCATTCGGGGAAGATCACCGTGACGCTGGCAACGCTGCTGAACCTGACCTGGAATTCGGCGACGAGTTCGAACAACTACAGTTTCCAGCCGCTGTACAGCACGACCTTCGACGTCTTTGCGACGAAGCTGGTGCCGGACAGTTCGTTCCAGATCAACGTCCCGACCTCGGACAATACCGATACGGGGGCGACCTACCTGCTGAACATACCCGTCCCGAATCCCGGTAATTATATCCTGATCACCGACTGTTCGCCGACGACGAATGCCTTCCTCAATGTCAATATCAACAAGGACCCGTATCCGATAACCATACCGGGTGTATTCTCGGTGACGGGGAATGATTTCCGGGACGGCAAGTCCGACAGTATCGCCTATTCGCACAAGTTCTACTATCCCTTCTACAATATGGGGATCCGGCTGATGGGCTGTCCGACGCCGCGTACGGCGGTCACGGCCCAGACGGAAGCGTCGCCGGCGGTCACGCTCAACGGCAAGCTGCTGTCGAGCAGCTCCGCGACGAACAACCAGTGGTATGTCAACGACTCATTGCTGGAGGGTCATACCGGGCAGACGGATACGGCGTCCATACCGGGTCTCTATTATACCGTGGTTGCGGATCCGGCGACCGGCTGTCAGCTGACCTCGAATAAAGTGAGCTATACGCCTTCGGGCGGCGATCCCAATGACGCTATCGGGCTCAAGTTCTGGCCGGTGCCTGCCAAATACTATTTAAACCTGATCTTCTACATGGCCTCGGCGGCCAATACCAGCGTTAGTCTGACCAATATGCTGGGGCAACGGGTCTTTGAGGAGGACTATGCGGATTTTTCGGGGCTCTATTCCAAACAGATACCCACCGGCAATCTTTCTTCGGGGATCTATACCCTGCAGATAATCCACGGTGGTCAAACCTGGCATAAACAGTTATCGGTAGTGAGATAATTCCGTAAATTTAGGATGCGCTCTTTGTGGGAGTTTAGGCTACGCCCTCTTTGGGAGGCCATTGTCCACCGGGGCGCATCTTAAATTCTAACGGTATGCTTCAACCCTGGCAAACAGGTAAAATCATTCGCATCGAGCAGGAAGCTCCCGCGACGCGTCGCTTTTGGATACAGATGCCGGATCTGGCATCATTCGACTTTGAGCCTGGACAGTTTGTAACGCTCGATCTGCCGATCCACGAAAAGCCTAACAAACGGGTGCGGAGTTATTCGATCGCTTCCTGGCCCGACGGGACAAATGTTATCGAGTTGGTGATCGTGTTGCTGGAGGGGGAGCCGGTACGAATTATCTGTTCAATCAGGTGGGGGTGGGAAGCGAGCTGACCCTGCGGGGTCCGCAGGGAATTTTTACGCTGCCTGAGGTGATCGAAAAGGACCTTTTCTTTATCTGTACGGGGACGGGTGTCGCTCCGTTCCGGGCGATGAGTCATCATATCCTGAACCATAATATTCCCCACCGCGACATCTATCTGATATTCGGCTGCCGGAATTTCTGCGACTGTTTGTATCAGAAGGAGCTGGCCGACCTCGGCTGAGCGGATACCGGCCTTTCACTATATACCTACTTTTTCGAGGGAGCAGGCGGGTCCGTTGATCCGTACGGGGTATGTCCATGCCATTTATGAGGAGATCTGTCAGTCGAAGATGCCGGCGAATTTCTTTCTGTGCGGGTGGAAGAATATGATCGATGAGGCCAAGCAGCGTATACAGGCGCTGGGGTACGACAGGAAATCTATTCACCAGGAATTATATGGTTGAGTCAGTGAGACCGGGGTCGTCAGGTGCTGAGTGGTCCCGCGGAACCTGGGCGGTCCTGCGGAATTGCTGGGTCCGCCGATCGTCCGGATCGTGCGAACCTTAGTCGGGGTCGCGGGAATCGCGGAGGACTATTTGGTGGCCTTTTCTTTGGTCTCTTTGGACGGATTGATTTTCATCGGGATGACCGGGCTGCCACGGCTCTGCTGAACGCGGGATTCGAGTTCGACGAGGGCCCTTTGTGATTCGAGGGTTTCCTGGTGGCTGCTCAGGAGTTCGGTTTCGAGTTTTCTGAGCTTGTCTTCAGTTTTATAGATTTTGGCGCGGCCGACGAGATAACCCATGAGAACACCGGCGAAGAGAGAGGCTAAGGATAATAGGGTTGATTACAACATCAAACGTAAACGTAAAAGGCATTGTAATTAAATTATTTAAGGTTCTGTAAAGAGAACGGCCTTCCAAGTACTAGCGGCAGAGTTATTCAGGGGATAGTGGACAAGCATTCAGCACTTTATCCAGTGGCCAAATATAGCGATAAATAAATTGAAAAGCCCAACAAAACCGCAGCATTTATTTATCCATAGATGTTTATTTTTTTGATGCAGCGATTTCAAAAATTTTGTTATAGGGGTGTCCTTTAGGGGTAGGTTGACGTAGTGGTTCACGCGATTCACGCGCGAGGTGAGGGTGTGGTTCACGTGAATTGACCCCGCCCGATCGCGCGGTTCACGCGGGTGGTGTCCGTGTGGTTCACGCGGGTACCCCAGGAGGTTAATGGAACTCCCCTGTGGGGTATGATTCACGCGGCGAGACCAGCGGGTGAGACCGGTGCTAGATCAATTGTCCGTTGACGATAGACGCTATGGCGCTGACGGGTATCCTCTCCTGGGCCATGGTGTCGCGGTGGCGGATCGTAACCGTCTGATCCTCCTTGGTCTGGTGGTCGACCGTGACGCAGAAAGGGGTGCCGATGGCGTCCATCCGGCGGTAGCGCTTGCCAATGGCGTCTTTCTCCTCGTAAAAGCACTTGAAGTGTTGTTTGCACGTGTCCATGATCTCGCGGCCGATCTCGGGGAGTCCGTCCCTTTTGGTGAGGGGCAGAACCGCCAGTTTGATGGGCGCCAGCTTCGGCGGGAACTTCAGTACCACACGGCTGTCCTGTTTTTCGGGAGTGCTCAGGTCTTCTTCCGTATAGGCCTGACTGAGGACCATCAGCACGGTCCTGTCGAGACCGATGGAGGTTTCGATCACGTAGGGGATATAGTTCTGGTTGATCTCTGAATCGAAATACTGCATTTTCTTCTTGCTGTATTCCTGGTGATTTTTGAGGTCGAAGTCTGTCCGGGAATGGATGCCTTCCACTTCCTTGAAGCCAAAGGGGAACTCAAATTCGATGTCGCAGGCCGCGTCGGCGTAGTGGGCCAGCTTGATATGGTCGTGGAAACGGTATTTCTCAGCGGGGATGCCCAGTCCAAGATGCCACTGCATACGCGCCTGCTTCCAGTGCTCGTACCATTCCTTCTGTGTGCCAGGGCGGATGAAGAACTGCATTTCCATCTGCTCGAACTCGCGCATCCGGAAGATGAACTGACGGGCGACGATCTCGTTGCGGAAGGCCTTGCCGATCTGTGCGATGCCAAAGGGGATCTTCATCCTGCCCGTCTTCTGGACGTTGAGGAAATTGACGAAAATACCCTGGGCGGTCTCGGGACGGAGATAGATCTCGCTGGCTTCTTCGGAAACGCTGCCCAGCTGGGTAGAGAACATGAGGTTGAACTGTCTCACATCGGTCCAGTTGGAGGTTCCGCTGACGCCGCATTTTATTTTCTGGTCTTCGATCAATTTCTTCAGGCCCGCATAGTCGCTTTCTTTCAGCAGCCGGTCCATTTCGGTCTGGAGGGCGTCGGCGTCGGCCTTTTTGCCGTCATTCTCCAGGGCTTCGATACGGGCTTCGATGAGGTGATCGACGCGATACCTTTTCTTGCTATCCTTGTTGTCGATCATCGGGTCGCTGAAATTGTCCACGTGGCCGCTGGCCTTCCAGGTCATGGGGTGCATGAATATGGCAGCGTCGATACCAACAATATTTTCCTGCAGCTGGGTCATGCTCTTCCACCAGTGATCCTTGATGTTCTTCTTCAGCTCGCTGCCCCACTGACCATAGTCATACACCGCGCTGAGCCCGTCATAGATCTCACTGGAAGGGAAGATAAAGCCGTATTCTTTGGAATGCGAGATGATCGCCTGGAATTTGTTCGAATCATTTGCCATAGGCGGCAAAGATAAAGGACCCGCCCGAAAAATCTGGTGCAAAATACGATCGGTGAGGGAGTTGGAACCTCCTCGTTCAGGAGGGTGGCGACGGCCGGGTGGCGGGTTGATGAACCGGACATCCATTGTAGCGAAACCGAACAAGTGTTGTAGGGGGACTCGGCTCAACTTAATGAATGTCAATCAGTTGACACAGTGGCATTATCCTGGCCGCCAGGTGCGGAAATCTTCGGCATATGCTCAGAAACTATCTGCTCACCGCCCTGCGGAATATCTGGAAGAACAAGACCTATAGTTTTCTCAACATATTCGGACTTGCTGTCGGGGTCACCTGCGCGGGTCTGATCTTTTTGTGGGTGGAGGCCGAGTGGAATTATGATCCTTTCCCGAAGAAGGAATATATCTATAATGTCCGGACCAACCAGACCTACAACGGCGTGATCCGGACCTTTGGGTCATCTCCGGGTCCGCTGGCGGCAGCTATGCAGGCGGACATACCGGGGGTCGTGAGTACCTGCCGTACCCGCGACAGAAAAATGCTGTTCAGCCTGGAGGACAAAAATATGTACGAGGCCGGCATATACGCCGACCCGACGCTGTTCGGCATGTTCTCGATGAGTTTCCTGGAAGGGAGTGCAGCGACCTCCAGCCGCGACCTGAACAGCGTGGCCCTGTCCGAGACCATGGCCCGTCAGTTCTTTGGTTCTGTCAGCGGCGTCGTCGGCCGGACGATACGCGTCGCCAACAAAGAGAATTTTACCGTCAGCAGCGTCTATAGGGATTTCCCGCTGAATTCCACCATCCGGCCGGACTACGTCATACCCTTCGCCAGTTTTGAAAAAGACAATCAATGGTTGCAGTACTGGGGCGCCAACGGCCTTTCGACATTTGTGGAGCTGGCTCCATCAGCCAACCCGGCCAGGATCAATCTGCAGCTGAAAGATTTTATCCGCCAGAAATCGGAGCAGAAGGCCGGCGCACAGCCGCTGCTCATCGCGATGAAAGACTGGCGCCTGCGGGACGAGTTCGTAGACGGCAAACAGAGTGGCGGGCGGATACAATACGTTCGCCTCTTCACTTATATCGCCTGCATCATCCTTCTCATCGCGTGTATCAACTTCATGAACCTTTCGACCGCGCGCAGCGAGAAGAGGGCCCGCGAGGTAGGCGTGAGAAAGGTGCTCGGCGCCGAACGGGGGCGGCTGATAAGTCAGTTCATCGGGGAGTCGGTGCTGCTTTCAACCCTGTCAGTCGCGCTGGGAGTCCTGCTGATCGGTCTCGTACTGCCCGCATTCAATCTACTGGTGAAAGAGCAGCTATCTCTCGGTATCGGACAACCGCTGCATATCCTGTCCCCTGGCGGCGATCGCCCTCGTCTGCGGACTTGTGGCGGGCAGCTACCCCGCGCTCTATCTTTCCGGTTTCAACCCGGTACACGTGCTTAAAAGGCTGAAGACAAAGCGACGGCGCCGCCGAGACGACCCGCAAAGTACTGGTAGTGGCGCAGTTCTCCATTTCGATCTTTCTGATCGTCAGCACACTCATCATCTATCGCCAGGTGCAGCATATCAAGTCGCGCGAACTGGGCTATAACAAGGACAACCTGCTGGACCTTCGCAGTTCACCCGCCCTCGTCAACAATTATGAGGCCGTGAAGCAGGACCTCCTGCAGACCGGTGTCGTGGAAAGCACCGGTCTTTGCGATATGGAGAACCTCGACATATCCAATAATACTTCCGGCTATAGCTGGCCGGGCAAGGATCCGAAGGCCGATGTGCTCATATCGATCCGCAACATCAACCACGACTACATAAAAACCATGGGCATGCAGCTGATCGACGGGCGCGGTTTCAGGGACGACTTCACGCAGGACAGCGGCAAGGTCATCATCACGGAGGCGCTGGCCAAAATGATGGGTGCAGGCAGCGCCGTCGGCAAGTATCTCAAATCCGACAACGGACAGGACCAGGTAATGGGTGTGGTGAAAGACTATATCTACGGCGACTTTTATGGCAAGCCGGACCCGGTGATCTTTTATTCCCAGCCTAGCCGGGGAGCATACTTCTATATTCGTCTTCAGCAAAACGCGCAATCAGAAAAGGCTCTCTCTTCCATCGGGGCCGTGATGAAGAAGGACAATCCCGGTTACCCCTTCGACTACAGCTGGGTGGACGATAAATTCAATTCGAAGTTCACGGCCGAGAGCCTGGTCGGCAAGCTGTCGGGTCTGTTTGCGGCGCTGGCCATCTTCATCTCCTGTCTCGGGTTGTTCGGTCTGGCGGCCTATACGGCGGAACAGCGGACACGGGAGATCGGCATCCGCAAAGCGCTGGGCGCGAGCGTCACAGGGATCACGGGTTTACTCTCGAAGGATTTTCTGCGGCTGGTACTGCTGTCCAACGTGGTAGCCTTGCCGTTAGCCGCCTGGGCGCTGAGCCGGTGGCTGGAGAGTTATGCCTATCGCATTTCCATCGAGCTGGTGGATGTTCGCGGTCGCGGCGATAGCATCGGTGCTGATCGCGCTGGCGACGGTCGGATTCCAGGCCGTGAGGGCCGCGCTGATGTCGCCGGTGAAGAGTTTGAGGTCGGAGTAGGTTCCGCGGAGGGGAGCCAGGGTTCCGTGGTTCACAGCCGGGGTTCCGTAGTTCACAGCCAGAGTCAGCGGTTCACAGCGAGAGTCAGCGGTTCACACCTCCGGTCTACCGCAGCTTTTCATTCTCCTGATGCCGGGCGGCGTCGCGGATAGTTTTCTTGGTAAAATTCTTTTCGAGGGCGGCAGTGAGGTCGACACCGGTCTGGTTGGCGATGCAGATCAGGACCCACAACACGTCGGCGAGTTCGTCGGACAACTCTTTTCCCTTGTCGGACTCTTTGAAGGACTGGTCGCCGTAGAGGCGGCTCATCAGGCGCGCCACCTCCCCTACTTCTTCGGTGAGGATGGCCATATTCGTGAGTTCGCTGAAATAACGTACGCCGGTAGTGCGGATCCAGCCGTCCACGAGGTCCTGCGCCTGACGGATGGATAGAGGGGATGTGGCCGGGTTGGTATCTGACATTGTCCTGCCTGGTTTATTTCGTAAAAATACCGCAATATCCCTATTTACCGGTATTTAATACGCGGAGAGTTGCATTTGTAAGAAAACGGGACTATATTGGTAACACACTAAAAACTATTACCTATGTTCGGTTTCGTTTTTGTACTCGAGCTCGCGATCGTCGTCGTGGTAATCGCCGGAATGTGGAAAGCCTTTGAAAAAGCCGGCCAGCCAGGGTGGGCCTGTCTCATCCCGATCTACAATTTTTATATCATGATCAAGATCGGTGGTAAGCCCGGATGGTGGCTGCTCCTGATGCTGATTCCGGTGGTCAACATCGTCTACTACATCTGGACGGTCAACATGATCTCCAAGAGTTTTGGAAAAGACGAAGGGTTTACTGTCGGACTGATACTTCTTGGTATCGTTTTCTGGCCGATACTCGGATTTGGCGATGCAAGGTATATCGGTCCCTACGGTGATCCCGTGGCCTTTAAAGCCGCACAGACTCCACAATTCGATTTCGAAAAGCCGACGACGGCGTAGTTGCCCCGGCAATCAACATATATTGAAGCGGCCCCTGACGGGGCCGCCTTTTTTATAGCAATATCTCTCCTTTCAGGAAGGTCTTCGCATAGCCGCTCATATACACGCGGTCGCCGTCGAGGCGACAGTCGAGCCAGCCCTGTCTTGCGGACAGCTGGATGGCGGTCAGCTGTAACTTGCCAAGCCTTTGCGCCCAGTAGGGAACCAGCATCGTGTGCGCGGAACCGGTGACGGGGTCCTCATCGATCCCCGACTGGGGGAAGAAGCAGCGGGAGACGAAATCGGTCGACTTGCCCGGAGCCGTCACGACCACTCCCCTGCCGGGGACGCCAGCCAGCCGGCGGAAGTCGGGCTTCAGCGCGGCGAGCTCGTCTTCGCTGTCGAGCACGACCAGATAGTCAGTGGTACCTTTCATCAGGGGTTTGGGAGAGATCCCCAGACCTTCGAAGACGAGGGGCACCGGGTCCGTGGGCTGCGGAGCCCCGGCGGGGAAATTGAGGGTGTACTCGTTGGGGTTCCGGCCTCTGGATACTTCCAGCATGCCGCTCCGTAGAGTGTTGAATCGGATAATATCGCCTTTGTGACCCAGCCATTCGAACAACACCTGGGCCGAGGCCGGGGTGGCGTGGCCGCAGAGAGCGACCTCGGTTGTGGGTGTAAACCAGCGGATTAGGTAAGTGGGGGAGGCGGGGGAAGCGGGGGAGGCGGGGGAGGCGGCGGCGGGGGATGTGGCGGCTGCGGGGGATGTGGCGGAGGATCCCTGGTCTGAGGGGGCCCCGTCGGCCGCGGCGGGCTGACCAGCCGGACCCTCCTGCACAAAAAAGCCGTCTCGGCGAGATTATTTTCCATCGCGATGCGCTGCATCAGCTGGTCCGGCAGCCATTCCTGCAGCGGCACGATGGCCGCGGGGTTGCCCCGGAAAACTTCTTTGGTAAAAGCGTCTACCTGGTAAATTTGCATATTTGATGATTGATGGACTCTGTCCTTTTTACGAAGGTAGGACCGCGGAAAAGATCTTTTCAGTATCAGATATTTCCAAATTTTGTAGATCAGATTCAGAATATCGCCAGATTGTGTATATTATTTTGACTAATGAAAATTTTGATCGTAGAAGATGAGATTGATTTGGCCCAGAGCATGGCCGCTTACCTCAAAGGAGAAAACTATCTGTGCGAGCTGGCGCCCGACTGCAGTTCGGCGATGGAGAAAATAGAACTTTTCGACTACGACTGCGTCCTGCTGGATATCTCCCTCACCGACGGCAACGGCCTCACCGTTCTGAAACAACTAAAAGCGAACAACAAGACTGATGGTGTCATCATCATTTCCGCAAGAAATTCCATCGACGATAAAATTGACGGCCTCAACCTCGGCGCCGACGACTACCTGAGTAAACCCTTTCATCTTTCCGAGCTGAATGCGCGGATCGCAGCCGTGATCCGCAGACGCCGGTTCGACGGCAACAAGACCCTCGGTGCTGAACCAGCTGGTCATCGACCTGGTCGGAAAGACCGTATTCGTGGACGACCGCGAGCTGGAACTGACCCGTAAGGAATACGACCTGCTGCTATACCTGGCTTCCAACAAGAACCGCGTCATCTCCAAGAACGCCATCGCCGAGCATCTTTCCGGCGAGGGAGCCTCGAGTTACGACAGCCTCGACTTCATCTATTCGCATATGAAGAACCTCAAGCGCAAACTCAATCAGGCGGGTTGTGAAGACTATATCCGTTCGTTGTATGGAGTGGGGTATAAGTTTGAGATAAGGTAGGCTTTCGCACGAGGTGCTGAAACTTCGCCAAAGGCTCGGCTACTCGGGGCTTTGGCGGAGCGTCGTCCCTTGCTCCTCTCTTCGCCCGGTCGCTTCATTTCATTCGCGACTCTTCGTATCGATCAGTATCGTTACCGGTCCGTCATTCAGCAACTCGACCTTCATGTCGGCGCCAAACTCTCCGGTCCCGATCAATTTGCCGAGGTCGGCCGTAAGCCGGTCGATCATTTTCTCATAAAGGGGAACCGCAATATTCGGCTTGCTCGCGCGGATATAAGAGGGACGGTTGCCCTTTTTGGTGGCTGCGTGCAGAGTGAACTGGCTGATCAGAAGGATCCCGCCGTCGACGTCTTTTACCGACAGATTCATTACACCCGCCTCGTCGTTGAAGATACGCAGGTTGACGATCTTTCCGCTGAGCCATTCAACGTCTTCGGCAGTGTCGGCGTCTTCGATGCCGATCAGGACCAGCAGGCCGGTCTTTATAGATGATCTGACAGTTCCTTCGATGGTGACGGCGGCGTGAGTGACGCGCTGTATTACGGCTCTCATTTTTTAGGCGGGTTGCAGCATTGGTTTGGGGTAGTCGGGAAGCGGCATCTTCTTCATCATCTGAACGGCTACGATGACGGCGCCTGCGAACATCATCATAAAGATGATCGACGCCATCCACTGCAGCTGGCGGCCCAGATAGAAGGACAATGGCCGGAAGAAGAACCGGATGATGTGGCGGCCGGCCGGAACCGAGAGCCCGCGCAGCACATAGTTGGTGCGGATGATGGGCGCCTCCTTGTTGTCGATCCAGGCCCTCCAGCCGCGTTTGTAGAAGACCTCGCTGAATACCGCGAAGCGATTGTCGGTCGTCTCGGACAGATAGGTCACGTCGTCGTTGTCGTTGCGGAGCAGTTCGATCCCCCCTCGGTGTCTTTGGGAACCGCGTCATAGTTGACCTTGCAGCTGTCCTCCGCAAAAACGACGGCTGTATAGTCCGGATGAAATCCATTGAGCGAGCTCATCACGTCCGATGCGGTCGACCCGTACTTTACCCTGTGGACGAACCATACGGGACCCAGGGCGTCCCGGTTATAGATGGCCGTGTCCCTGCCGGAGGGATTGCGTTTGATGATATACTTCGTGTTGAGCATATCGATCACCGGGCCGCAGCGCGGGTAGTTGACCAGCTGGTTATTGATCAGGTCTTCGTATATCTTCAGTTTGGCCGCGTGGTAGCCGCCGATGGAGTTGTGGGAATAGGCCGTCATGGCTCCATAGCTGAGCGCTTCGGAGAGGCTGTCGCGCAGGTCGAGCACGCGGTAGTGGTCCCTGTCCGTCATGATCTGGCGGTCGACGTCGGTCACCACGAAGTTCTGCTGGTAGTCGTTCTTCTCCTGGTAGTTGCTGCTGTTAAGATAGATGAGGTCGACGCTCATGACGTCGGCAATGGTCAGGCCGCCCACGACCAGCATGACGTAAACAGGGCGCATGCGCGATCGGATATAAAGCCCGATGATCACCGAAGCGGCGGCGATGAGCGCCAGACTGCGGAGAAGGCTTTCTCCGAAGATCCGCTGACGGTCGAGACGCAGCGCCGCTACAAAATCTTTGGTTGAACTGAGGGCCCGGCCGCCCATAGCTTCGGCCTTTTGCAGGAGATTGCCTTCCCAGCCGCTGCCGTAGCCAAACCGGAAATACAGCAGCGCGAGACCCGCAAATATGCCCGCTATCGCCAGCAGCCCCCACCTGAAACGGGGCCACAGGGTCTTCCGGTCCTCTGTCTCCGCGAGCCGTTGCAGAGTCAGTACCGCCATTATACAGAACAGCAGCGTGGGCACGACCAGGATCATGCTGGGCGCCCTGAACTTATTGTACATCGGCAGCCATTCCAGCAGCCAGCTGTTGAACGGTTTGAAATAGCCCCCCGAGCCATGACGATGGTGACCGCGGCTACGCCGAGGATCCACCATTTGTGACGGTTGTCCAGCAGGAAGAGGCCGAGTACCGACAGCAGGATAATGATGGCGCCGGCATAGGGGGCCCGACATCAGCTCGCCAACGCCGCCCCAGTAATACCGGGGTCCTTCTTCCCCAATCTGCGCGGTCAGCTGTGCCGGCATCTTCTGCATGGCTTTCACCGCGGCCGAGTTTGGTGCGGAGATCTGTGGTATATCGGTACTGCCGCCATAAATGTTGGGGACGAGCATGACCAGCGGCTCCAGTCTGTACATGCTGAAGTCGAAGGCGACCGATTCGGAAAGGCCGTTCGACGGGCCGCTGTTCGTCCCGGTGGAAAGTTCGCTGCCGCCGCGGACGGTCTCCTTCGAGCTGTCGAAAGTCGTAAAGAGGACCACCGCATTGCAGAGGATGCCGATGACCGATGCGCCGATGACGATGGTCAGGGTGCGGGCCATATGCCAGCCGTCCCGGTGCCGCAGCCAGCGTATGGAATAGCCAATCAGCAGGCCGGCTACGATGATCATGGTGTAGTAGACGATCTGCATGTGGTTGGTCTGGATCATGAGGCCGGTGAACAGGGCGGTAAGCGCCATCCCCGTCCAGTATTTCCGTTCGCAAACGAGGATGACGGCGCCGATGACGCCGGGCATCAGGGCGATAGCCTGCATCTTCGTGTCGTGGCCGACGCTAACGATCACCGGATTATAGGTCGCGTAGGCATAGGCCAGCGCGCCGATGAGGCCGATCCACGGGTTGATACGCAGGGCCATTGCCAGAAAGTAAAAACAGATGCAGGCCAGAAAGAAGAAACTGGCGGGTTTTATCAGAAAGAAGGTCAGCAGGCCATAGAACAGCTCGGGGATATTCACCGACTGGGTGTCCAGGGCGATCTGAAAGGCGGGCATACCGCTGAACATGCTGTTCGTCCACAGGGGGAAATGACCGTGTGTCTCTTTATACTGGAAGGAATTGCGGGCCATTGCCTGCCACTGGAGGACGTCTTCCTGGAAAAGGACCTTGTTATCGAATGCCGGCTTGCAATAGACGACGGCCACCACCAGAAAAACGACGATGGCGACGATATGGGGAACGGCCCTTTTCAATAAATCCCTGATTATATATTTCATTCCGGTTAATGCGAGGTCTACCACTGACGCTGGCCAGAGAACCTTTTGCAATTCCCGGACCATCTCAGGTCGGCGAGGCGTTCTTCTTTCCCATCAGACCGATTTTAATTTATCTTTAACTTGCCGGGCGCAAAAACGAATACTCCCCGGCGACAAGATAATGATATGGAGATAAAAAATTGAAGAAAAAATAATTTTTTATCTCCGTCCCTCTAATGTCTGTACTTTCGGCCTGGGGCCTCAGGTACGAATTGGGCTCCGCCCAATTATGACAGACCTTACAAAGGAAATAATTTTCAGGACGGCCCGCAGCGGCGGAAAGGGCGGACAGAACGTCAACAAGGTGGAAACCATGGTGGAAGGGTATTTTTCCATCCGCGACTCGGCGCTGCTGGATCAGGAGCAGAAGGAGGTGCTGGAACACAAACTATCGGCAAAGATCAACGCCGATGGACTCCTGCAGGTCAAGTCCCAGGTGCACCGCACGCAGCTGGGGAACAAGGCGGAGGTCATCCGGAAGATGCACCTGCTGATCGAACAGGCGCTGAAGAAAGAGAAAAGGCGCATAGCCACCAGACCTTCGAAGGCGGTGAAGGAGAAAAGGCTCGATAATAAGAAGAAGCAGTCCCAGACCAAGGAGGGGAGGAAAAGGATCAGGGGTATGAGTGAGTCCCGCCAGAGCGTGCAGCTTTCCGGTGCCAGCCCGGTGCCGGCTCCTGCCCCCGGCCCCTGGCTAAAAATAAACAGCAGCTTCGCTGACCTTTCGGCTGGCTGGCTGCTGTATAACCTCACAAAAAGAGTTTAATGGTAGAATGATATTTGATCCCTGTATGGGTTCTGGGTTTTGGAGCAGCACAAAGTTCCGTCATGCCCGCCTGCCGTCCTAGCGCACATGTACTACTTATTATGCGTAGTTCTACCTATTTATTTCAGCATTAATACTTGTAAGGGATGTAAAAGGGATGTATTATTTTGGCGGCCTAATCAAATCTTTAAAACAATTCTTATGAACAAGCTCCCTAGCCCAAACCGGCTGCTTCTCCCCTTTTTAGCTTCTTTGATCATTGTTGCCGGCTTTTCGGCGTGTAATCAGCCTCCAAAGGACCAGGTAAGTTTTCCCCTCCCCCAGGACACCGTGCTCGACAAACACGTCATTCCAATCGAAGTTGCGCGACAGCTGACGGCCGATTTCCGGGCTTCCATCGCGAATTTCGACACCACCTGCTCCAAATTTGCCGATTCCATGCATTTTGGGCACGCCGAAGCGTGGCCGACCGATGTATTTGTCAAGCTGTTGTCGCAGCATAATGACAAACAGGGGCATGCAAAGGGTATCCGTATCTATTTCGGCAGGGGTCCTGGCGGCGAGATCAAGCTGGTGCTGGTTCCTTATGACAAGGACGGCAACGATATGATCGACCGTATGGTAGACCTCAACGGCAATCCGGCTCCGGGTACGACCCCCATGAAGACGAGGGAACTGACGACCGGCGGCGGACAGGCGGTTGAACAGGGTCAGCGCTGCCCGACCGTTTGCGACGACGGATCGAGCGGCCTGAACTAACCGGCCGGGCGATCCCAAAAATCGCTTCAAAACCCGGAAAACTATTCATCTACACACTGAAATTCATACCACCTGACTGTAGGAGAACTATTCATTAGTCTATCAAACTATGATTACATCTTTTTTACTATTCCTGTTCAGTCAGACGATCTTAATTCCATTGATCACCGGGTTGGTACGTCTGCGCCGAATTGGCCAGGGGTACCATCCCTTTTTTATTTTGATCATTCTCGGGGTTGTGGAAGAGGCCATCAGCGGCTACCTCATAAAAGTGAGGCACCATAGCAATGCCATACCCAACAACCTCTACGCGCTCGCGGAAGCACTGCTGATCCTCTGGCAGTTTCATGTCTGGGGATTATGGCGGTCGAAAAAACCGATCTTCTACGGCATGGTAGGCCTTTTCTGTCTGGTCTGGCTGGTCGAGGACCTGGTGTTTGGGCATATCCGTGAGTTCCCGCCTTATTTTATGTTCCTGTATTCCTTCACGGCGGTGCTTCTCAGCGTCAATAAGATCAATTTTATGATCACGCACGACAACCGCAAGCTGCTGCAACGCCCGGATTTCCTGCTTTGTATTGGGTTTATTATCTTTTTTATATATAAGATAATTTACGAATGGGCCTATCAGGTGAGCCTGTACGACGAAAGTCAGATTACCAGTACCATAATTGGCTCGTTTGCATATATTAATGCGCTAACAAACATTATTTTTGCTATTGCTTTCCTGGTTATACCGGTTCCGCAAAAGTTCACCCTGCGGGAGAGGGTAGCCCGTTGAAACACGAAGGCAATAAATGAATAATGGAAGCCAGGATCCTTAATATAACCATATTGATGTCGCTGATCATTGCGATCATCATCATTTACTTTTTCTTTTCCATCATCCGGTATCACAGGCGGTATATGCGGCTGCAGCGGGAGAAGATCTTTGCGGAGATCACGATCCGGGAGAACGAGCGCAAGCGGATAGCGGGCGACCTGCACGACAGTCTTGGACCTCTTTTGTCAGCGGTCAAGCTGAACATCAGCAGCGTGGACGTGGAGAGTCCCGATGACCGCCGGGTGCTCGACAAGACGGGGGATACCTCGACGAGATCATCGGCAGCCTGCGGCGGATCTCCCACGATCTGCTGCCCAATACCCTGGAAAGAAAGGGGCTTGTGGAAGCGATCCGGGAATTCATCAACCAGATGAACACCAAACAGTCTGTGAGCATCCAGCTGTTCATCGTCAAGGAGATCGTCATTCCCAGGGAAAAGGAGATCCATATCTTCCGGATGATCCAGGAGATCGTGCACAATACGATAAAGCATTCCGGAGCGAGCATACTGCAGATCGGCTTCAGCGAGGAAGGCGGGCATCTGCTCTGTCTGACAAAGGACGACGGGAAGGGTTTTGACAGGGAGAAGGCGCTGGCGGGATCGCATGGTCTGGGTCTGCGGAGTCTGGAGAGCCGCTGCGAGATCCTGAATGGCGTGCTTACGCTGGATTCGGCGCCTGGCGAGGGCACCAACTATTTTATTAAGATCCCTATCAATTTAGGGTGACCCTCAACTTTAATCTAAATAATTGCATCCCGGCGCTGTGCCTGTGGGCTGCTTTCCCTAAATTTGGTGCTGGGCCAGTGGGCTATGGATTAAACAGCATATCCGGATGAAAAATAGTATCAGGCTGATCATTGCCGATGACCACGAAATTTTTAGAGATGGACTGGCCTTAATGCTGTCCAAACAGGAAGCGGTCACCCTGGTCGGCCAGGCCTCGGATGGGCACGAGCTGCTGCAGCTGGTAGACGAGAAAAGCCCGACATGGTGCTCACCGATATCAAGATGCCCAGGCTCGACGGCATCTCGGGCGCAAAGATCCTGCTGCAGCGATACCCGCAGCTGAAGATCATCGCGCTTTCGATGTTTGAGGAAGAGGGACTGATCGTCGAGATGCTGGAGGCGGGAGCGAAGGGCTATCTGCTCAAGAACGCAGACAAGAAGGAGATCCTCGAGGCCATCATGACCGTCAACGAAGGCAATATCTTCTACTGCAAGCATACCACCGCGCATCTGGCCAGTCTGATCGTCAAGAGTAAGTTTGACTCGCGTCCCAAGGGGCATTCCCATCTGTTCACCGACCGGGAAAAGGATATTATCCGGCTGATCTGCCGGCAGCATACCGCGCAGGAGATCGGCGAACTGCTGTTCCTGAGCAAGCGTACCGTCGAAGGGTACCGCACGCGGATCCTCGAAAAGATGGACGTGAAAAATACGGCGGGGGTGGTGATCTACGCGCTGAAGCACAATATTATACGGGAAGAGGAAATATTATAGGGGCGGCGCCGTTAATTCCCGGGTACGGGTATACCTTTGCCGATCAGCACTATGAGCAGTATTAAAAAATTAGCGGGAGAGACGATCTGGTATGGCGCGAGCTCGATTTTGGCCAAGTTCCTCAACTATATGCTCACTCCCTATCTGGCCTACAAGTTCAGGGGGGACGCCGGAGTATGGGGAGATGAGCCTGGTCTATGCTGCTATCTCATTTGTAAACATTGGGGTGCTTTTTGGACTGGATACGGCCTATTTCCGGTATATCCAGCGGAAAGAGACACAGAAAGACCTCTACTCTACCCTCGTTATCTCTCTTTTCGGAAGCACGACCCTGATCACGATATTGTTGATAGCCTTTCGGGTACCGGTGTCCGAGCTGATCGATATCCCCAAACACCCATATTATGTGGTGCTGAGCGCGTTCCTGATCGCCTTCGACGCCCTGTCGGCGCTGCCTTTGCGAGGCTGCGCAACGAGGGGAAGCCGAGGAAGTTTGCGGCGATCCGGATCTCCGGTATCGTGGTAAATATATCGCTGACGTTCTTTTTCCTTTCCGTCTGTCCGGGTCTGCTGAAGACGCATCCCAACAGCATTATCGGATTCATATACCGGCCCGAGTTCGGGTTTGTCACTTACGTGCTGCTGGCGAATACGCTGCAGAATCTTTTTCAGCTGTTCCTGTTGTCGCCGCTGCTGAAGGGCTTCAAATGGGCATTTAATACCGCGCTCTGGAAGGAGGTCATGGTCTATGCGCTGCCGCTGACCATCGTCGGTTTTGGGGGGATGATCAACGAGACCTTCGACCGGATCCTTCTGGTGAAGCGGCTGCCGCACGCCAACGACTACGCCACCTATCAGGTAGGTATCTATAGCGGCTGTTACAAGCTGTCCCTGCTGATCACGCTGTTTGTCCAGGCCTTCAGAATGGGCGCGGAGCCTTTTTTCTTCCGCCAGTCCGTGGAGAGCACCGCCCAGCGGACCTATGCGCGGGTAATGAAATTCTTTGTGATCCTCATCAGCGGCATGTTCCTGTTCGTGACCATGTACCTCGATATCTGGAAGTACTTCATTACCGACCATACCATGTGGGTGGGTCTGAAGGTGGTGCCGATACTGCTGTTCGCCAATATGTTCCTGGGCATCTACTACAATCTTTCCATCTGGTATAAGCTCTCTACCAACACGTTGTCGGGGGCCTACATCACGCTGATCGGGGCGGGTATCACGCTGCTGGTCAACTATCTGTTCATCCCCGTTTTTGGATATATGGCTTCGGCCTGGCGACCTTCACCTGTTATGGGAGTATGATGGTCATTTCCTATGTCTGGGGGCAGAAGGTATACCGGGTACCGTATGCCTGGAAGAAGCTGACTGCGTATATGGTGATAGTGGCGGTGATCTGGCTGGTACCACCATGTGGTGACAGGGTTCTGGCCGAACCGGTATTTTAGTCTGGGGCTGGGGACGGTGTTTATCGGTGCCTATGCCGTGTTCGTACTGAGGGTGGAGAGGAAGGAGTTTGAGCGGATGCCGTATATCGGAAAGTTTCTTTCGCGGGGTGCGGCGGCCTGACGGCCCGACGGCCCACGGACGGCCCATGAACCGCGGGACGGGTCCTTACCTCAAAAAAGGGTTGTGTTTCTTCTCCCATCCGATAGTGGTCGGCTCGCCGTGGCCGGGGTAAACGATGGTTTCGTCGGGCAGCGGCCACGGCTGTTCGCGGATGCTCCGCAGCAGGGTTTCGTGGTCTCCCCAGGCAGGTCGGTCCTGCCGATGCTTCCCCGGAACAGAACGTCCCCGCCGATAATAAATCCCTGATCTTTACTGTAAAAGCCTACGCTGCCCGGAGAGTGACCGGGGAGGAAGAGGATGGTCAGTTCGTCTTCGCCGACCGCCACCTGTTTGCCCGGGGTGAGGTAGACGAGCCCGGCGCGGTAGTTCTCAAAGGGCATTCCCCATAAAAGTCCCGCTTCCGGGGCCCGGGCAAGGACGGGCTGCTCCTTTTCGTGGAGGTGGAGCGGTAAGCCCCAGGTCTCGTAGACGAACTTGTTGCCGAAGACGTGGTCCAGATGGCAGTGGGTGTTGAGCAATAGCTGGGGGATCAGGCCCTGCTGTTCAATAAATTCCTGTAACGCCGTACGTTCGTTGCCAAAATAACAGCCCGGATCGATGATACAGCAGGCATCCTTTTCATTGAATAGCACGTATGTGTTCTCTTGTACTGGGTTGAATTCAAAGGCCTTTACCGTCAGCATATATCAAATTTTTTGTTTTCAAAATCAATTTCACCGGTATTTGGGATTGTTATAACTTTAAAAACTTAAAGAAAAGCAGGTATGCAATTTCATCAGTTTAGGTTGAAGTCACACTATTTTTTTTGGTTCTTACTGTTGGGACTTTTCTTTTTCTCCGGCCATACCCTCGCTCAGGTGAACACGGTGGAATTCGGTAAAACCGCCTGCAATTCAAAAACTTTAAGTGGAAATACTACCAAACCCCCAATTTCAACAGCTATTTCAGTGAAGGCGGCCAGGAACTGGGCAAATTCGTCGCCCAGCTGGCGGAAAAAGAGCTGCCCGGGATCGAGCGGTTCGTGGAATACGGGCTGCAGCGCCGCGCCAATATCGTCATTTACAACAGTTACAACGACCTCGAACAGTCCAATATCGGGCTGAACCTGGACTGGCAGACGACGGGGGGTATCACCAAGCTGGTCAATAACAAGATGGTCGTCTACTATAACGGCGACCACAACAATCTCCGCATCCAGATCAGGCAGGGTATCGCCCGCATCCTCGTCGAGAACATCCTTTTCGGCGACGACCCGGGGAATTTGCCACCAACCAGGCCCTGCTCGATCTGCCCCAGTGGCTAACCGACGGCTATATCGAATACGCCGGGGAGAACTGGAATACCGTGCTCGACGACCAGCTGAAGCAGGCGATGCTATCCGGCCGGTACAAGAACTTTACCAGTTCGCCTTCGAAAAACCCAATCTGGCCGGCCACGCCTTCTGGGTCTATCTGGGCGAGAAGTATAAAAAAGAGAACGTCACGTATTTCCTCTACCTGGCCCGCGTCTACCGCAACCTGAACAACGCGTCGATGCGCATCTGCAAAAAGAAGTTCAAGGAGGTCCTCAAGGACTTTATGAACGAGGAGGAAGACAAGTACGAGAAGGATATCCGCGGCCGCCGGAACTTCCCCAAGGGAACCGTCTCGGTCACCGAAGACATCAACGACCGCAAGGATTTCGTCCAGCTTCTCCCCCAACCCGACGCCCAAGAGCCAGACCTATGCCGTCGTGGAATACCATAGCGGCAAATACAAGGTCGTCCTCAATGACAACTATATCAACAGGAAAGTCCTGCTGACCAACGGCGTACGCAGCCTGCAGGAACAAATAAATCCGCACTACCCCCTGCTGGCATGGGACAATAAGGGAACCCGGCTGGCCTGTATCTACTGGGACAGGGGCAAGACGAAGCTGTTTGTTTATGATGTCGCCCGCCGGTACAAGCCGGTGGTGCAGGACCTGCCCGATTTCCAGCAGGTGCAGGACTTCAAATACATGCTCAACGAGAATACCCTGCTGCTGAGCGCCGTCCGCAACGGGCAGTCGGATATCTACACCTACAAGATCGACAAGCAGGAGTACAAACAGATCACCAACGATCCGTACGACGACCTCGACGCGTCATTCGTAGCTTTTCCGGGCAAGACGGGGATCATCTTTGCTTCGAACCGCCCGTCGGGTCGCGCCAGCACAAAAGATACGGTGCTGCCGTCCACCTACCACTACAATATTTTCATGGTCGACAACTGGAATGACGCGGAAGGCAAGCAGATCTCGCAGCTCACCTACCTCCGGTACGGGAATGCGCGGTCTCCGATGCAGTACAATACCAATCACTTTACGTTCGTGAGCGACGAGAATGGTATCGCCAACCGGTATGCCGGCTTTTTTACGACGCGGCGCGCCGGACTGGACACAGTCTATAAGGTCGGGGACGAACTGCTGCACAATCCCGATCCGGCCGAGCTGGATTCCATGCTGCGCGCCCAGAACAAGAAGGAGCCCGACACCTCCTATGTCTTTACGATCACGAACGACTCTTCCTATGTCTTCCCCATCACCAACTATCAGAGCGGTCTGGTCGAGACGAAGAGTGCCGGCGACAACGGGCAGGTCAGCGAGGTGCGTGAGGAGGGAAATCTCAAATTCCTTTACAAGCTGAAGGTCGACGATGCCGCGCTCAAGAAACGCAATATCAATGCGCGGATGACCGACTACCGCAAAAAGACGGTCCAGGAAAATCAGATCACCGTCGCCAACGTCCTCAGGCCGGCCCCGCAGGCCCGCAACGACAGCAGCCGCAGACAGCCCGGCAATAACGACTTTTTCGACAGTGAATTCGGAAAGGATTCATCACGGCCGAAACGCCCTTCCTCCGTGGTCAATCCGCTGGCGGCCCGTCCTTCGCTTGAGCCGAGGGAAGAGCCGGTACTGAAGAAGGCGAAGCTGTTCGACTATAAGCTGAAGTTCTCGGTGGACAATTTCACCGCCGGATTTAACAACGACGTACTTATCAGCAAGTATCAGCCATATACGGGTTCGCTGCCGATCAATATGAGCGGGCAGGACGCCTTCAGCGGTCTGTTGAAGGCTTCGATCTTCGACCTGTTCGAAGACATCCGGTTCACCGGCGCGATCCGCCTGCCCTTTTTCGGCAGCGGTTCGAACTCCTCCCCTATTTCGTCGACGCAGAACGCGGCGTTTACGCCTGGCAACGGCAGCTTTTTCGACGGCAGCGGCGAATGGTATGCCCGCGTGGACTATCTGAAGAAATTGCTGGACTATTCGGTGATCTATTACCGGCAGACGCAGACGGGCACCTATCAGGATGCGGCGCTGGCTTCGGCCTATCCTTATGACGCGAAGGCCTATTCGAATTTATGGCAGGGGGTGATCAAATACCCCTTCGACAAGGTTCGGAGTCTGCGGCTTTCGGTCGGCTACCGTACGGATAAGGTGATCATCCGTCCTGATGTCAACGGCTTCCCGCCGCTGTCGCCGATAGACTCGATCGCGCTGAAGGCAAAGCCGCAGGCCAGGCAGACTTACGGGCTGGTGCATATGGAGTACGTTTATGACAATACCCTGCTGAAGGCTACCAATATCTGGAACGGCCTCCGCTATAAATTCTATATGGACTGGAACACGCAGCTGAACAGCGGCTATGGCGCCGGTCCGGGCAAGTACACGTACAATTTCGGATTTGACGCGAGGCACTATCTGCCGATCTACCGCAACTTTATCTGGGCGGTGCGTGCGGCGGGAGACTTCTCGTGGGGCAGCAACAAGGTCCTTTACTACCTCGGTGGTACGGACGGCTGGCTCTTCCCCAAGGCCTATACTAATCCTCAGCCGGCGCAGGACGCGAGCTATGCTTTCCAGTCGCTGGCGGTCAACCTTCGCGGCTTCCGGCAGAATATCGCCAATGGCAACAATGCGGTGGTCATCAACAGCGAATTCAGGCTGCCGGTATTTGCTACGCTGTTCAACAAGCCGATCAACAACGCTTTCCTTCGCAATTTCCAGCTGATACAATTCTTTGACCTTGGCACGGCGTGGAACGGGGCCTATAACAAGATCAAGCGTCCGCTGCAGGTGTATCCGGATGACTCGCAGCTGAATGGTCAGGACCCCAACAATCTGCCTTACACGCCGAACCTTCAGGTGTTGGTGAAGGCGGGGGCCTGGGACCGTTTGCGGGCGGGTATGGATTTGGGGCCAGAAGCACGCTGCTGGGTTATTTCCTGCGATTTGACGCGGGCTGGCAGATGAACACGTTCTTCGGCGGCAAGCCGGTGCTGAATGTGTCGATGGGTGTGGATTTTTAATGACGGATAAAAATAGTAAGGCCGGTAAGCTATTCGCTTACCGGCCTTTTGCATCAATCGTCACGACTGGCCTTTTCTTCGGCCGGCGTCACCCCAATATCTCCGCGATATCCAAATACCTCAGGGTTTGGGCCAGATTCACCGGACCGCCTCATGCAGCGGTCGCGGTGCCCGGCTTTTTGTCCGGGGGAGAAAATGGCTGCGTGCGGTTCCTGACGCCGTATAGCGGCGGTTCACATGCTGTGTAGCGATGGTTCACGCACCGTGTTGCGGCGGTTCACGCTCACCCAGCGGCGGTTCACACCTCTTGTTGCGGCGGTTCACACCTCTGAATCGTCTAAATTTTCGTGCCAGGGCATCGTCGGGGACGGCCTGGCTAAATCTGATCTTCGAAAATTGGCGACAATAGCCGCCATGAACAGGATCGCGACAGGAAGTCCGATAACAACCCATATATGTCCGCTATTTCATAAGAATCAAACATGAGTTATTTTTTTATTCTGATTGCGGTCTCCGGTCGGTGGCGGCGAAATGGTGTACTGTGTTGCTATCCTATTCTCCGGCCGGCGATCGGCCAGGTACAGGGTCGCCAGAAATATCCATTCGAGTGGTTTCATGAGCAGGTAGACCAGGTCGGCGATCCATTTGTTGTTGAATACCCCGTAGTGCCGGTGGACAAGGACGCCGACCCTGTTGTAGAATTTTCGGATGGGCCGGTGGAGACCGGGCAGGCGCTGCTGCAGCAGCTCTTCAAAGGCGTTGGCCACCAGCAGCTGGCGGTTGCAGAGAATTTGTCTGCCGCGGCGGATGCCGGTACGGATGGGTCTGACGAAGCCCGGGTGTCCACCTGCAGCGACGGAACAGAGGAAATGTCCTTCGGCGCAAGGGACGCCGATGCACTGGGAGTCCAATTGAGAAAGTCCCTGTTTGTAGGTGTCGGTGAACGCGCGGATCATGGAGTCGGGTTGCTGGCCGAAGAGCAGCAGTACGCCCGCCAGTACAACGAGTACCGGCAGGCATAGCAGCAGTAGCAGGGGTATCTTTTTGAATGCCTGCAGCAAGAGGATCTTTCTGCACCATCTTAGCAGCAGCGGCTGGTCGGGGGTCACCTGGTCGCCGGCTGCCTCGCCGTTGCCCTCCTGGCCGGTCAGGGTCGCGAGGGCCAGGGCGTGGTTCTTCGAAAGGACCAGCACGAACAGCACCAGCTGAGGCAGGACGAAAAAGACGACGAACGGCCAGTCCTTTCGTGAAACGCGATCACTACCCACAGTGCCATTCCTACCACCAGGCAGCAGTTGACAATGACCTCGATACCGGGTGTCGCCAGTCTCCCGCGCCGGGAGGAATAGAAATAGGCGACGACAGAGACGACCGAAATAACCAGTATGGACAACCGATGGTGCAGGGAAAGCATCGCCGTCTCGTGACAGCAGTCATTGACACGGCCGATATCCGAAAAGATCCCGACCGCTTCCGGCAGTATCAGGCACACTTCGGCGGCCTTCCAGGCGAAAGTCTGTTCCAGGCCCATCATCCGGCGGATGAGCTCGACGACGAACGCGACAAATCCGAGTGCGTACAGGAGGAAAAGGAGGATACTTAAGATGGGCTCAAATACTACGTCCATCAGTTATTCCATTTTATCTTCCTCGAGAAATACATGACCAGCGCCAGCGTGATGAACAACCCGATGCTACCCATGATGAGTGCGTAGTCCTGCAGCTGGATCAGCGTGAATACGAAGCCGTACTGTACGGCCAGCAGGAAGACGACAAACAGCGAGATGCGGGACGAGCGGAGCATGCTGCCGACGTACCAGCCGATGAGACCGATGGTGGCAATGGCCGCGATGGCATAGGCGGTGTTGAAGCCGGTGTACTCCGAGAGGGAGAGCAGCAGCGTATAGAACAGACAGAGCGCAAAACCGACAAGGAGGTATTGGAGGGAATGGATGGGTCGGCCGTAGATCCATTCGATCAGGAAGAAAGCGGTAAAGGTGAGGCCGATCAGCAGGATGGCGTACTTGACGCTGCGCGTAGTTTGCTGGTAGGCGTCGACCGGGACGATCAGGCTTACGCCGAAGGCCGAGGCTTCGAGATCATAGGAACCCTGGCGCCATTGCTGGGGGTATTTGCGGTTGAGGGCGAGGACCTTCCAGTCGGCGACGAAGCCGCTGTCCTTTACTGTATGGGTATCAGGAAGAACGCTGCCGGTGAAGCTGGGGCTGGCCCAGGATGAGGCCGCTTCGACCTTTGTCTCGCGGCCGACTGGAACGAAGAGTAGGCTGCCGGTGCCTTTGAGGCTGACGGTGGAGGTGAACGTGATCGGGCCGTTCGTCTCAAGGAAAGAGCGTGGGAAACTGGCGCCGAGCGCGCTTTTGAACTGCTCTGTGGCGAATTTGGCGGGTACCATTTCGAGGTCCGCGGGGGTGGTGGTCCCGGTTTGCAGATGAACGACCATATCCTCTTTTAGTCCCTGAATATCGGAGACGTCGAAGAAGAGGGCGGCTTCGTTGTATAGCAGTTTCTCGCGGGGGATGTCGAGCTCGCTATACGCGATACTATCGTACGAGCCCTGGATCTGCAGTTCGGTAGTGTAGACGATTGCCTGGTAGATGCCGCGGTACCTTGTTTCGGGGACGAGCTTCGACCGGATGGAGAGTTTGGTTGGGAGGAAGTAGGCCCATTTTTTGACCTCGTGGGTGGTTTTGTCTTCGGTGACCGTCTCGTTGTAGGGGATGCCGATGACGGGTCCGGTTATCGTCTGGGCGGTGGCCCAGCGTGAGCTGATCTCGGTGATGGCGTCGATCTGGCGTTGTTTGCGTTCGGTCACCAGATTTTGGATGAATAGAGTGGGGATGAGTAATAAGAGTACGAGGAAGCCGATGAGGAAACTTTTGAGGATGATCTTGTTTCTGTTCCACCAGGTAGAGACGATATTTTCCATGATTTATGAGTTTTAGAGTTGTGAGTTTATTGTGAACCGCGGTGACCGCGGGCGTGGACCGCGGGTGGCGTGAACCGCGGAGTGTGGACCGTGTGAACCGCGTGTGGCGGGACCCGTGTGAACCGAGCCGGTCGGGGCATGCCGGTGGCTCCCCGAGCAATCTCAGGTCATGTCCCGCAGCGGCGCTAAGCTCAGGCCAGCGCCTTACTCCCTCTTTGCAGCAGGCGGTAGATCAGCATCAGCAGGATCGAAAAACAGAGTACCATGCTCCAGACAGGTTGATTCCGGAGGGGATGGACCACCATGCTTATCATGTCCCGCAGCAGCTGCCAGTGGGTCGGAGATGATGTCCCAGCTGTTATAGCGGAGGTATCGCCCCGTGTAGACGCCGAGCGCGTTGAGGACCATGATAGGATAAAGAAAGAGCCAGCTGCCGATGGTGGTCGGGTTGGGAAGAAAGAGCCGCTCCATCTGACGCACCGAGAGCACACCGAGCAGCAGACCGTTGAAGGCGAACGACAGGATCAGCGAGAGGTCGAACCATTCGGGAACTCTGCTCGTGGCGGCTGCCGTCGTTGAGATGATAGAGGTCGGTGAGCATGTAGAAGGCGTTGGGAATAAAGAGCAGCCACACAAAGGAGAGAACGATCAACAACCGTCTTTTGCGGAGGCGGCGTGTCCAGGCGCGAAAACTCAGGGCCGGCCGGGAGCCCCACCGCTGATCGCCCGGCGGCGAGGTCCTGTCATCCCGACCTAGGCCATACCTCGGCCGTGAGCCATGTGGATAAGGCGTAGGGTATATAGGCTAAAAAGAGGTTCCAGATCATGAAGATGAAAATGGGCCGGCCGGTATGCAGCACCCGGATGAATACGAGCATACAGCTGAAGCACATTGAAGAGGTCAGCATCCGGTCGAGCTCCGTCCGGAGGAAGAGTGGTTTCCGGATAGTAACTGGAAATATTAGGTCCTTCATAATAATTTGGGTATAAAGATGATCAGACCCGTAACGACGGCGGTGATAGCCGCAATCAGCACTGCAGCCGCTGCGATGTCTTTGATGAATTTAATTTGTGGATTTTGTTCGAGGGTGATCAGATCGGCCATCCGTTCGATACAGGTATTGAGCATTTCGGTTATCCATACCAGCGAGGTCACTATTAGCAGCACGCAGGCTTCTGCCAGCGAGACGTGGAAAAGGATCGCCGCGGCTATTACTCCGGCTGTTGCAGCAAGGTGTATCCGGGCGTTGTGTTCCCTGGTGATAAAGCTGCGGATGCCGGCGAAGGCGAACCTAAAACTCCTGATGCGGCTACGGATGGAAAATCTGACTTCTGGTTCCATATATATTGTTTTTCTATGCAATTGCCGGGAAGGGGGACGGCGTTGCTTTCTGACCTTTTACCTTTGACAGGATCGCCTCGAGCAGCGGCAACATCCTATTGAGCCCTTTTGTCTTGATCATAAAATTCCATACCGGCTCGAATTTCTTCCATCCGCCCGCGTAGGCAAAATGTTTGATCGCGTGTTTCAGGTTGTCATGCCCCAGGCTGGCCCTCGCGATATTGGACCAGGAATAGAACGACCTGTAGGCGTGGTCATATCCGGATTTCAGCTGCTCCGCCGTGAGGCCGACCGTCTTATACACGACCTGACGGGTATCGTACTGGTCCCATTCGCGATGCAATATTCTGCCCTGCGCTTCCATGGTGCTGAACAGACGGGTACCGGGATAAGGCGTAAGAATATGAAAGGTACAGGTAGTCAGCGAATTTTTAACCGCCCAGTCGACGGTCCTTTGGAATACGTCGGGGTCGTCGTCGTCCAGCCCGAATACAAAGCTACCATTGATCATGATACCCAGCGAGTGGAGGCGTCTTATTGCTTCTTCGTAGTCGCGGCCCATGTTCTGTCTTTTGTTGCTCTGGGCGAGGTTGTTGCTGTTCAGCGTTTCAAATCCTACAAAGACACTGCGCATGCCTGCTTCGGCGGCGGTTTCGATGAGGTCGCCCCTGAGGATCGCGTCGATCGTCGAGGCGCCCTGGAAGACCCTGTTCATTCCCTTCATCCCATCAAACAGACCCGAGGCAAAGCGCTGGTTCCCCAGCAGGTGGTCGTCGAGAAAATAAAGGTGGCGACCCGGAAGCCGGTCGATCTCCGCCAGGGCTGCGTCTATCTGCTGCGTATAGAACGAGCGCCCGCCTTCGAAGAAAGCGTCCTTATAGCAGAAGTCGCAGTGGTGCGGGCAGCCGCGGGAGACGACGATCGAATTGGGCACGAGATAGCGGTTACGCCGGATAAGGTCGCGGCGGATCGGCGGGATGGACGCAATGTCCCGCACCTTGTTGCGGTAGATCTTCTTAGGGCATTTGTTCCTGAAGTCTTTGAGGAACTCCGGAAAAGTAT
Source organism: Puia sp. P3 (assembly GCF_050632245.1). Lineage (NCBI taxonomy): Bacteria > Pseudomonadati > Bacteroidota > Chitinophagia > Chitinophagales > Chitinophagaceae > Puia > Puia sp. P3. The sequence continues at coordinate 7,644,416 of NZ_CP192583.1, read as the reverse complement.
CTTCGCCGGGACCGATAAATATGCTGTCCGCGTGTTTGATGGCCTCGTCCGGCAACGAGCTGACGTGGAGCCCGCCGAGACAGACATAGACGCCCCGCAGCAAGTAATGGTCGGCGATATCATATGCCCGGAAGGCGTTGGTGATATAGACCTGGATGATCACCAGGTCGGGTTCGTCTTCGAGGTGCAGCTCTTCGACGTGTTCGTCCTGGAGCTCGATGCTGTCGCCGGGCGAGCAGTATGCCGCCAGTGTGGCCAGTCCCAGCGGCGGGAACAGCGAATACTTTATCGGGCGCCAGAAAGGGCTCTTAGCCTCCGTCAGCGCCGGCAGGATCATTTTGATCTTCATAAGAAAAGATTTAGTAGCGGACGTGCTGGATCAGGGTATAGGCAATGAGTACGATCAACAACAACAGGGCTTGCAGGGCGACGGCGGTGTTCAGCCAGTAGCGACGGATGGAGAAGCCCAGCTCCAGGCCGTGCTTTCCGCGTTCGAGGTCGACGCGAACTATCGTCAGGACATTGAATAATATAGCGAGGATCAGGCTGATGACGATCAACTGCGCCTTGTGAAAGGCGAAGAGGTGATACGGCGACTGGAGGAAGGAGGGTGCGATATAATAATACATGCCTTTCGCGCCAAAGAAGATGCGGGCCAGAAGGGTCAGCATGAAGTAGCTGGCTGGAAGCATGAGGGTTATTCCGAGGAGGCCGGAGGTAAGTGGGCGGAGGAAGTTTGAGCGTAACATAGTTTGTCTGTTTTTTATGAAAGTGCTTTGAATTTCAAAGTGTTTGTGTCAAAAAATAGGGTTTAAAACCCTTGTTACTTTTTGGCCGGCAGCCGGGTGCCCGGTCCGCTGGTTTTCCCCGGTGCCTGGTCCCGGTTTTTGGCGTGTGCCTGGTCCCCGGGTTTCCCCCGGTGCCTGGTCCATGCGCCTTTGCCAGCTAGCCTTTGCTGACGCCTTTGATCATGCTTTCCAGCGCTTCAAGGTGTTCTTTGAACGCCTTTTCGCCGGCTTTGGTGATCGAGTACGTCGTATTTGTTTTTCGTCCGATGAATCCTTTATGAACCTTGATAAAGCCATTCTCCTCCAGATTGATCATGTGGGAGGCGAGGTTGCCATCTGTCAGTTCGAGCAGTTGTTTGAGGTCGTTAAAGCTGACCTCTTCGTTCATCAACAGGATGCTCATCACCCCCATGCGGATGCGACTATCGAATACTTTATTAAGATTTCCTATCGGATTCTTCATGGTCTTTCGTATTTCCACCACATGATCAGCCCATAGATAATGTGGAGCACTCCAAAGCCTGCGGCCCAGAAGTACAGTCCTTCATGCGGGTAATACATGCTTATGCAGCCGAGGGCTACTTCGAGCAGTCCGAGGTAGCGAATATCGGTCAGGGTAAATTTACTTGCGTTGACGAGGGCCAGTCCATAGAATATCAGGCAGGCGGGCGCGACATAGACCCAGTCGGAATAGTGTATCAGTGCGAGGACAAAGAAGCCTCCGGCAGCGAGCGGGATGGCCATGTTCACCGCCAGTTTTTGGAGGCGTGGTCCCAGATGGGTAGCTGGCTTTTGCGGGCCTTCCGCCAGGTAAACCAGGTGGAGGTGGCCAGGGCTGTGACCAGGACACCGAGGGCCAGTGCGATCAGTCTGACCTGGAGGTCCCGGACAGTGGGATTGGCGCCGTGAAGGGATCCGCGGGTCTGCTCGTGGAGACCGTCGCCGTCGGAAAGGGTGCCGGACACGACTCCGCCCCAGTATTCCACCAGCCAGATGCGAGCGATCCAGGCCCCGATAAGCGCGCAGATGCCGGCGCTGACCCCGCTGAGTCCGCTGAGGGAGATAAAACGGGAGGAGCGCTCCATCATCCGCCTTATGTCCTGTAGGGCTTCGAGGGACTGAGATTGCTCTGTCGGGCTTTGGCTGGTCATAAAAGTACTTTGGATTACAAAGTAAAGGGGAAAATTTGGTTTGCGCAAGGGTTGGGGGGATTTTTTTGTGGTAGGCGGTTCACGCGGGGGGGACGGTTCACGTGGGGACTTGGGGGCGGTTCACGAGGGGGGACGGTTCATGCGCGGCGGGCGGCGCGGGAACTTCGCGGCGGGCGGCGCGGGAACTTCGCGGCGGGCGGCAGATCATTGGCTCGGGCATGGGCGGCGGAGCGGCACCACTAGAGTACCAGCTCCATCTGTATATTACAGCGTTCGTACGGCGAGGGCGGCCCCGCCACCTTGCGGAAACCCAGCTTGTGGTAGAGGTTGATCGCGGGTTTGAGGGTCGTATTGCTTTCGAGATAGACGCGGCGGGCGCCGAGCGCGCGGGCCTTTTCGATGCAGGCCCGGCCGATGAGGAAGCCGATGCCCAGCCCCTGCGCCGCGGGCGAAACGGCCATCTTGGCCAGCTCAAAACCACCGTCGTCCATCGGAATGATCGCACACGCGCCGACGGCCCCGCCCTTGTAGAGGGCCATGAAGATATGTCCGCCCTTATCGAGAATGTATTCTTTAGGATGGTCCAGCGCCTTGTAGTCGCTCTCTTCCATCCGGAAATATTTGGTGATCCATTCCTCGTTGAGCCGGCGGAAAGCGGGTTGCATTTCCGGGGTATAGTCCACGATCTCCACCTGCCCGCTCTCCCGCGCCTTCTTTTCTTCCTGCACCCGGCGCAGGAGGCTTTTCTGTTCGAGGAGGAACTCCCATTCCCCGATCGCCCGCCAGAGGTCGTGGTGCGTCTCTTTCATGGCCTTCTCAATGGCTGTGGTGACGTCGTCCAGCTGCGCCTGCATCTTTTCGCGCATGGCCAGACCCGCCGGCGAGAGCAGCACAAAGTTCTTGCGTCCGTCGGCTTCCCCTTTCTTCTCGATAATATATCCTTTTGCTGCCAGCTCCCTCACGATCTGACTCACGGAGGGATGGGTATGCCCAATTTCCCGGGCAATACCGGTGATCGACTTTTCTTCCGTAGGAGACAGAGAATAAAAGACCGGAAACCATTTGGGCTGAAGATCCACCTGATAGAGTTCGTAGATGCCGGCGGCCTGTTCGGTCATACTCTCGCTGAGGCGGCGGAGACGGCTGCCCAGAGCCATCTTGCCCGTGCGCGTGTAGAAGTCCATAATATTATCAATTACGTAAGTACTTACGTAAATCTAAATACAATTATTGTAATGAACAAGTTTTTCCTAACTTCCGAAATAGTTGTTGCTGACCTGGGTTGGTGCCGATGAACGGAGGGTTCCCGAGCGAAGCGAAGTCCACGGAAGCATAGTAGCAGTAATGCTGTAGATCACGAAGTTAAAAACGATTAAATGCCACCCACTTATGTTCTCGCCCTCGACCAGGGTACCACCAGCAGCAGGGCGATACTTTTCGACCAGAACGGCCAGATCCGCCAGATAGCCCAGCGGGAGTTCAAACAGTACTACCCACAGCCCGGCTGGGTCGAGCATGACCCCGAGGAGATATGGTCCACGCAATACAGTGTGCTGGCCGAGGTCCTGGCCAAAAACAGCAGTACCACAAAGGATGTCGCCGCCATCGGCATTACCAATCAACGGGAGACGGTTGTGGTTTGGGACCGCCAGACGGGTAAACCGATACACCCGGCCATTGTCTGGCAGGATCGGCGGACCGCGGCATACTGCGACCAGCTGAAGGCGGAGGGGCATTCAGCCCTGATTCAGCAGCGGACCGGTCTGGTCATCGACGCCTATTTTTCCGCAACCAAACTAAAATGGATCCTCGACCAGGTGCCCGATGCGAGGGCTAAGGCCGGTAAGGGCGAGCTGGCTTTTGGCACCATCGACAGCTGGCTGGTCTGGAAGCCGACGGCCGGCAAGCTGCATATTACAGACAGCACCAACGCCTCGCGTACGCTGCTTTTCAACATCCATAAATGTGAGTGGGATCCTGAACTCCTGCGTCTTTTCGATATACCCGCGTCGGTGCTGCCGGAGGTGAGGAGTTCGAGTGAAGTGTATGGTCATACGGCCAGCATCATGGCTCCCGGCTCCGTGGGTGTGCCCATCGCGGGCATCGCGGGGGACCAGCAGGCGGCGCTCTTCGGCCAGCTCTGTACGCAGCCGGGCATGGTGAAAAACACCTACGGTACCGGTTGTTTCATGCTGATGTTCACCGGCGGGGACGCCGTTCAGTCAAAGAATAACCTCCTCACGACCGTTGCCTGGACGCGCAATGGGAAGACGGCATACGCCCTCGAGGGCAGCATTTTTATCGCCGGCGCGGTGGTTCAGTGGCTGCGGGACGGGCTGCACTTCATCCGCAAGTCGGAAGAAGTCGAAGCGCTGGCGGCAAAGGTGGAAAGTTCGGACGGGGTCTATATGGTGCCCGCCTTCGCGGGTCTTGGCGCTCCCGCACTGGAACCAGCACGCGCGGGGTAGTCTTTTTGGGATGACGCGCGGCACTACGCAGGCGCATATCGCCCGCGCGGCGCTGGAAAGCATCGCCTATCAGACCTATGACGTGCTGAAATCGATGCAGGCCGACAGCGGGATCGTGCTGAAAGAGCTGCGGGTCGACGGGGCGCGACGGCGAATGACGGTCTGATGCAGTTTCAGTCCGATATACTGGGCGTGCCCGTGGTGAGGCCCACGGTGACCGAGACGACGGCGCTCGGCGCGGCCTATCTGGCGGGACTTGGCGTCGGCTACTGGAGCTCGGAAGAAGATATTCGCAAGCAGTGGGAAGTCGACCGCCGGTATGACCCGGCGATGACGGCGGGCCAGGCGGAAACACTATTGGCAGGATGGCAGCGGGCCGTAAAGGCGGCTATCGCGTGGGCCGACGGAAGATAAAGAACAATTCTATGAATCGACAAAACATGGTACTGGCTTTGGAAGCGCAGGACCGGGCGTTATGGGACATCTGTATCATCGGCGGCGGCGCTGCGGGTCTGGGCGTGGCCGTGGATGCGGCTTCGAGGGGTTTCACCACGCTGCTGCTGGAGCAGCATGATTTTGCAAAGGGTACGTCGTCGCGCGCTACCAAGCTGGTGCACGGCGGGGTCCGCTATCTCCAGCAGGGGAATATCAAGCTGGTCACGGAGGCGCTGCACGAGCGGGGCATCCTGTGGCGGAACGCTCCGCATCTCGTAAAAAATATGTCGTTCATCGTTCCCAACTACAAATGGTGGGAAGGCCCGTTCTATGGCATCGGGCTGAAGGTATATGACTGGATGGCGGGCAATCTGGGTCTGGGCAAGTCGCGGCTGCTGTCGAGGGAAGAAACGCTGGAGCTGGCCCCTACCCTCGACGACGAAGGGCTGCGCGGCGGGGTGCTCTATCACGACGGTCAGTTCGACGACGCCAGGCTGGCCATCCATTTGGCGATGACGGCGGCCGAACAGGGGGCCGTCCTTCTCAACTATTGCAGGGTCGAGGAATTGCCAAAAACCAATGGAAAGGTCTCGGGCGTCGTCGCCGTGGACGAGTTCAGCGGGAAACGGTATACTATAAACGCTAAGGTCGTCATCAACGCAACGGGCGTCTTTACCGACAGTATCCTGCAAATGGACGAGCCGGACGCGGAGCCGATCATCGCGCCAAGTCAGGGAGTGCATATCATGCTGGACAAAGATTTTTTGCCGGGCGGGGCTTCCATACTCGTGCCGCATACCGACGACGGGCGGGTGTTGTTTGCCGTGCCCTGGCACGACAGGATCATTATCGGGACGACCGACACGCCGGTGGATCACGTGGACATCGAACCGCGGGCCCTGCCGGAGGAGGTCGATTTTATTCTGAAGCAGATAGGACGATATCTGAAGAAGACGCCAACGGCGGCGGATATCCGTAGTGTATATGCGGGGCTCAGGCCGCTGGTGAAGAGCAGCAGCAAGAAGACGGCCGAGCTGGCCGGGGACCATCTGATTCTGGTTTCAGATGCCGGGCTCGTGACCGTGACGGGCGGGAAGTGGACTACGTACCGGCGTATGGCGGAGGACACGGTGAATACTGCGATCGGGAAGGCCGGTCTGCCGGTGAAGGAGTGCATTACGGCGAGGCTGCCGATACACGGGGCGCCTCCCGGCGCGGTCGAAGAGGGGCCGCTGCACTATCACGGTACGGACGCGCAAGCGATCCGCGCTATCGTAAAGGCACACCCGCTGCTGGGAGAGCGGCTGCACCACCGGCTTCCGTATATCAGGGCGGAGATCGTTTGGGCCGCGCGGGAAGAGATGTGCATGACGCTGGAGGATGCGCTGAGCCGGCGGACGCGGTCGTTGTTGCTGGATGCGCAGGCGGCGATCGACGCGGCGCCGGCGGTGGCGGCGTTGCTGGCGGAGGAGTTGGGGATGGATGCGGCGTGGCAGGACCGGCAGGTGGAGGAGTTCAGGTCGCTGGCGGAAGGCTATCTGGCGGCGAGCTATTTTGCGAAGCCATAAACTAAACTACTATACCATGACGCCATTTTGGGGCGAATTTATCGGAACCGGTCTGCTGTTGTTCATCGGCCAGACCGTGGTCAGCAATGTTGTCCTTGAAAAGAGTAAGGGGCAGAACAGCGGGTGGATCGTGATCAGTTTTGGGTGGGCGATGGCGGTTTTTATAGGCGTGTATTGTTCGGCGGCGTCGAGCAAGGCGCACCTCAATCCGGCGGTGACCATTGCATTCGCGGCGCTTGGGAAATTCCCCTGGGCTTCGGTGCCAATGTACATCGCGGCGCAGATGCTGGGGGCGATGGCAGGTTCGCTGGTGGCCTGGTTGTGTTTTCGGCTGCATTTTCGGAGCGACGGCCGATGCGAATGCCAAGCTGGCCGTTTTTTGCACTGCGCCGGCTATACGAAGTTATGGAAGCAATCTTTTGACGGAGACGATTGCGACCTTTGTGCTGATCCTCGGGATCTTTTTTATTGCTTCGCCGTCGAGTAGTCTTGGGGCGCTGGATGCGCTTCCGGTGAGTCTGCTGGTGCTGGGCATCGGTCTTGGACCGGGTGGCCCTACGGGTTATGCTATCAATCCGGCGCGCGATCTGGGGCCGCGGATCATGCATAGTCTGCTGCCGGTGCCGGGGAAAAGGGATGGGGACTGGGCATATGCGTGGGTTCCGGTAGTGGGGCCGGTGCTGGGTAGCTTGCTGGCGGTGTTGGTTTTTCGGCTGCTGCAGGGGTAAAAACAAAAATCCCTGCTGGACAGCAGGGATAACTAATCAAATTCCTAGCCAAAATTATTCTTCTCATTCAGTAGGATATACGGAAAAAAGACGGGTTTGGTTTTCTTAAGGCAAATCTTTTTTTTGCGGGTCGTCTGTTCGGGGGCGGGTGCCCGGGAGCAGGTGCACGGGCTCAGGTGCCAGGGGCAAGAGCGTTATTTCTGTTGTCGCCTCTGCACCAGCAGGGTGCCCGCTTCCAGGAGTCTTTCAAGGTCCCGGTACCTTTGGATGAGATTGCCTCGCTCGTCCGGGTCGCTAAATTCTGCGTTGTCTGTGGTCAGACAGGTTTCCACCATTGCCCATAAGGTATGGCGGCATTCGTGCAGCCGGTAGTCGTTGAAGAACTGTTCGATCACTCCCAGAGGATTCTGCTTCTCCTCGTCTTTGAGGTGCAAAATACTGTCGAACAGTTCTTTCTTGTCTAAAAACTGTGACATAGCTAATTATTTAAGGATTACAATACGGAAACTTCACTTATCCGTGGGAGTAATACGAGAAAGCAGCGCGCGTGTAGTGTGTTATTTATTTGTTGGGAGCAAGACTAAGGTTGGTAAAGGTAGGGGAAAGTCAAGAGATAATTTGAGTGATTGCTGTTAAAATAATTGAGCAGGCGGTTTGGATCTCTTCTTCGGCGATCGTCAGTGGAGGGGCGATGCGCATGCACTGAGGGGCGAAAAGGAACCAGTCCGTGAGCAGCCCCTTGTCTATGCAGGAGTCGATGACCCGCTTGTTCAGTTCGAAGTTTTCAAATTCGACCGCGATCAGCAGGCCTGCGCTTCGTACTTCGCGGATGGCGGGGTGGACCAACAGACGACGGAATAGCTGTTCCTTCCCGGCTACAGCTGAGATATAGTCTTCTTCCAGCAGCACCTGCACCGAGGCGCAAGGCCGGCGGCGCAGGAGAGAGGGTGACCGCCAAAGGTGGTGATATGGCCGAGTATCGGGTTGTCGGTCAGCGTCGCCATTTTTTCGCGGCCGGCGATAAAGGCGCCGAGTGGCAGTCCTCCGCCGAGGGCTTTGCCGAGCAGGAGGATATCCGGGATCACGTCATACCGGTCAAATCCCCAGAGGCTGCCCGTTCGTCCGAAACCCACCTGTATCTCGTCCAGGACCAGCAGGGTTCCGGTGTCGTCGCAGCGGCGGCGGAGTGCCTGGAGCCATTTGGCATCGGGGGCGTATACTCCTCTTTCTGCCTGAACGGTTTCCGCGATCACGCAGGCGGTTTGTTCGGTGATGGCGTCGAGTGCTGCGGGTGTGTTGTATTCAACGTGGTGGATACCGGGGAGGAGGGGCCGGAAGGCGTTTCGCCAGTATTCGTCGCCCATAATGCTGAGCGCGCCCTGTGTGCTGCCGTGATAGGAATGGTTGAAGGCGACGATTTCGGGCCGGCCGGTGATTCTTTTTGACAGTTTCATGGCGCCTTCCGTCGCTTCTGCGCCCGCTATTGGTAAAATATACCGAATTGAGGGATGGGGGGAGATGGCTGGCGAGCAGTGCTGCGTATTCGACCTGGGGGGACTGGACCAGCTCGCCATACACCAGAAGGTGCAGATAGCGGTCGGCCTGGTCTTTTACTGCCTGAACGACGCGGGGATGCCGGTGTCCGGTGTTGCAGACGCTAATGCCGCCGATGAGGTCCAGATACCGTTTGCCTGCGGGTTCATAGAGAATAAAGGCCTTCTGCCCTTTCGATCTCGATGGCCAGCGGGGCGGGTGAGGTCTGGGCGACGTGTTGAAGAAATAAGCGGTGATTTTTGAGTATGCATTGAGGCACAAAGTTCGTAAATTAGATTGTCAATCATTTCTTCGAATCAAAAACACCTGATATGGCTACTATACTACCGGTAGAAGGCAAGTTCCCCAGTTTGGACAGAATTGTTTTATCGCCCCCAATGCAACGATCGTCGGCAATGTGAAGATGGGAGACAAGTGCAGCGTTTGGTTCAATGCAAGTGGTAAGGGGGTGACGTCAACAGTATTACCATCGGCGACAAGGTGAATATCCAGGACGGCGTGATCATTCACGGTACTTATCAGAAAACCAGTGTTACCATCGGCAATGAGGTATCGATCGGGCATAACGCGATCATCCATGGCTGTACACTCAGCGACAAGGTGCTCGTCGGGATGGGCGCCATCATTATGGACAATGCCGAAATCGGCAAGAACTCGATCATCGCGGCCGGGGCTGTGGTTACGGAAGGCACCAAGGTCGAATCGGGGACTATTTATGGCGGGATCCCGGCCAGAAAGATCAAAGACATTCCGGCGGACCTTATTTCGGGACAGATCGAGCGGATTGCCAACCACTATTAGTATCTATGCGGGCTGGTTCAAGGATGTGAATGCGGCCGATGAGGTACAGCAGGAGGTGAGGTAGGTAATGCCGGTGAAGGGGTGTGGCAGGGGTTGTTATACACCTACCCAGTTACCCCTAAAAGGCTGGTCAAAAGGGGGTTTTCGTTGCTAAGCATAGGGGGATTCACTTGCAAATGCAGGATAATATTTGTAGGTTTTAAATTCGTTATAAGGATATCCCATGAAAGCTCTTAAACCCATATTTCTTCTTTTTTCCCTGACCATTTTATTGATCGGAGGCTCGTCGTGTGGCTGGATGCACAGCATGTTTGGACCGAAGTACGGCTGTCCGAGCGATGGGAAGAATATAGGTGCGGAGCGGATCCTCAGCGGGGAGAAGTGTACCGAGAGGGCCGAAGTTCAAAGCGTAGAGGAAATGGGGTGCAGGACGGCGTAGTTGGACCGCGGCGGGCGGTGTGATGAACATAGCGTACAAATCCTAAACATAAACTATAAAAATCCCTACTCTATGAGCCCTTTAACTCTACGTACCGATTTCGGCTGTACAGAAGCCGTCATCGACGACGACTGCGGACTGAAACGCTTCTACGAAGTTGCCAACATTCTCTCGGACGACCTCGACATTAAGTTCACCCAAAAAACAGATGAATTCGATTCCCTTATGTGGGACTTTCTTTACAAGGGGCATATTCTGACCCTTCATTACAACATTTACACCGGCATATCCATATATCCCCGCAAGTTCAGGGAAGCTCCCCGGAAGGACAATGACGCCGTGGTGGAAGTAGCGAAATTTCTGGAAAGTAAATTATTGATCAATACGGCTCTGCCGTTATATGTCTTAGGAGTCCGGGGCTTCAGTGGCGGATTGTCTAACGAATGTTTGCTCAATTTGAGGTCGGCCTGCGGGCCGGCCTTTTTTCATTCAGGGTCGCGCGGTTCACGCGCGGTAGCGTTGCGCGGTTCACGGAGGTGGGGTCGCGCGGTTCACGCGGGTAGCGTTGCGCGCGGTTCACGCGGGCGAAGGTCGCGCGGTTCACGCGGGGTGGTGGGTGACTGGTGTCCTCCCGGTGGTTAACGAGGGCGAATCTTGATTTTTTGGCTAGTATTTATCCCATATGTTATTGAAACAGCCATTCTACACCAAGCTGGGCGATGGTGCTTCTGAGTTTGATCTGCCTTATCTCTATATCGCTATATGGGGCAAGTCATTCCTGGCTCCGCTGGTCTTTGCGTTATTGTTTGCCGTCATGCTGCTGCCGGTGTCAAATTTTCTCGAGCGGCGCTGCCGGATGCCCAGGAGTATGGCCTCTCTTTGTCGGTGTTCCTGCTGGTTCTCTCACTGGCGGCCCTTCTCTATCTGGTAGGCACACAGGTTAGCAGCCTGGCCGAGGACTGGCCTCAGTTCAAGCAGCAGGTACTGGCCTCTGTCACCGATCTGCAGCAGTGGATATCGATGAAGTTCCATGTCCGGATCAAGCAGCAGAACAACTATGTCAACAATGCCATTTCCAGGCTGCTGGAGACCGGGTCTTCGGTCGTCGGGTCTACGCTGGTGTCGCTGTCCTCGCTGCTGCTATTCCTTGTTTTTATAATGATCGACACCTTTTTTCTCCTCTATTACAGGAGGCTGATCGTGAGGTTTCTGGTGGCGGTATTCAAGGAGGAGAATGCGGTTATAGTTTATGATATCATCGCGCAGATACAGACGAAGATCAGGCAGTATATCATGGGATTGTTGCTGGAGATGGTCATCGTGGCGGCGGCCACCTGTCTCGCGCTCTGGATCCTGGGCATCAAGTACGCGGTCCTGCTGGGGCTGCTGACGGGTCTCTTCAATATCATCCCCTATATCGGCATTTTTACCGCGCTGTGTCTGAGTACGCTGGTCACCTTTGCTACGGCGGGGACAGCGAAGCTGCTGCTGGTGATAGGGACGATTCTCGGGATCCATCTTATCGACTCGAATGTGTTGCTGCCGGTGATCGTGGGGTCGAAGGTGCGGATCAACGCGTTGATCACAGTTTTTGGCGTGATTGTCGGGGAGGCGGTTTGGGGGATACCGGGGACTTTTCTGGCGATACCGGTGATCGCTATTGCGAAGATAGTTTTTGATCGGATAGATAGTCTGAAGCCGTGGGGGATGTTGTTTGGGGATGAGAAGGACGAGAAGCAGCCTGAGCCGTTGAAGGAGGAGATTACAGAGCAGGGGCACGATGTGGATGCGGCGCCGGAGAAGAAATAATACGGGGACCGTGATTTATGCGCGGGTTGCGCGGTTCACGCGGGAGCGGCGGCCGGGAGCGCGGTTCACACAGGTGGGAATCTAATAATTATTTTCTTCTATAGAACCTAGTATGGACAGATAGCTTTCATATCTGTCAATGTTGATCTGTCCGTCGCTGACAGCCTGTTTTACTTTACAGCCCGGTTCTTCGAGGTGCAGACAGTTATTGAACTGGCACTGACCGGCAAGGGCGCGCATTTCGGGGAAATAGCCGGAGAGTTCCTGCCGGGTGATGTCGACGAGGCCGAACTCCCGCATGCCGGGGGTATCGATGATACGTCCGGGGCCGGCGGATGAGTCTTGCGTTGCGTGGGTTGCAGCGGCAGCAGTGCTCTGGGTTGCAGCGGCAGCAGTACTCTGGATTGCGGGGGCAGGGGTGTCCTCGGTTGCGGAGGTGGCAGCGGTGTCCCTCGGTTCCGGGGGCAATGGCGCCGGGATCCGCCGGCAGATCGAACATCTCCGCAAAGGTCGTGGTATGGATCCCCTTCCCACTCCACCCGCTGACGCCCTGGGTCTTGAGGCGGAGTTCGGGGAACAGCGCGTTGAGGAAAGAGGACTTCCCTACCCCGGAGTGCCCGCTGAGGAGGCTGATCTTTCCGGCCGAGAAGCTGGCGGATCTCGCCCAGTCCCTCGCCGGTGTGGACGCTCATACGAATAAGACGATAGCCGATGCGTTCGTACATCTCCTTCCAGGCGGCAAATTTCTCTTCTTCCTTCTTCTTATAGAGATCGCTTTTGTTGAACAATAAAACGGCGGGAACATGATAGGCCTCGCAGGTGACCAGCCAGCGATCGATAAAACCCTGTGAGGTACGGGGTTCCTTCAGCGTAACCACGAGCAGGGACTGGTCGATATTCGCCGCCACGATATGGTGCTGCATCCGGTGCGAAGGAGACTGGCGGTTGATATAATTCCTTCGGCTGTATATTTCCGTTATAAGCGCCGTGGTCTCCTCCGTATTCTCGGGTTCCATCTCTACCTCGTCTCCCACGGCCAGCGGATTGGTGGAAGTGATACCGTCCAGCTTGAACGTTCCCCTGAGCCGGGCGTTCCACACCTTCCCTTCCGGGGTCTTTACGACGTACCAGCTGCCGGTGGATTTGTATATCTTTCCCGTCATCTACAATATTTTATAACTATTGATAATCAGCCATTTAAAATAAATAATTGTACGATTCAATTTTTAATCGTAGATTTGTACAACTTAAACAAGATGATCAACCGAGCGATCATTCAGAAATTCAGGGAGTACAACAAGTATTTTCAGGTGATAAATATCACCGGCCCCCGTCAAAGCGGCAAGAGCACTTTTATTCAAAATACCGCCGGACAATTCCCTTATGTCAATCTCGAATCGCCAGACGAAAGAGAATTTGCAACTACTGACCCCAAAAACTTCCTGCAGCGGTTTCCCAAAGGTGCAATTATAGACGAGGTCCAATATGCACCGGAGCTATTTTCATATATTCAGGTTCTCACAGACGCCAATAGAAAACTCAAATTTTACCTGACAGGGTCGCAAAATTTCCTGATGCAGGAAAAGATCAGCCAATCCCTTGCCGGTAGAATTGGAATGCTAACCCTCCTACCTTTCTCATACTCCGAACTTGCGAAGGCAAAAATAGCCTTTCCTGACAATCTTTATCGCCAAGAATTTACCGGCTTTTATCCAAGAATATACGACAGAAATATCCCACCAAGAGAATTCTATCGCAATTATGTGAACACTTACATAGAAAGGGATGTCCAGGGGCTGATACACACGTCCAATCTGCTTCAATTCAATCGCTTTATTTCTCTGGTAGCCGGCAGAGCCGGGCAGATTGTAAACTTTCAGTCACTGGCAAGCGATACAGGCGTATCTCCATCGACGATCCAGACCTGGTTACGGATACTGGAAAAAAGTTATGTCATATTCCTCCTTCCTCCCTATCACACCAATTTCAATAAACGAATAATCAAATCGCCAAAGCTGTATTTCTACGACACAGGTCTTCTTTGTTATTTACTAAACATAACTGCACCCGATCAATTGGCGACGCATTTCGCGAAAGGCGCCGTCTTTGAGAATTATGTCCTGGCCGAAGTATTAAAGACCAGGTTCAATAAAGGTCTGGACGCGAATATGTATTTCTGGAAAGATAACCACGACAAAGAAATAGACTGCCTCCTGGAAACGCAGGATGGGCCTCTAGCCATAGAGATCAAGAGTGCGGCGACTTTCACTCCTTCATTTATGGATAATGTTCGTTACTGGCAAGAGCTGAGTCCGTCCAATAATGCCGGCGCTATTGTATATGGAGGCATTCAGTCATATGCCCGGGAGAATATACAGGTGGTTGCCTGGAATCGCCTGGAGAAACTTCCAATCCTCTAGGCGGAGGCATCACGAATCACGGGAATTTCCGCAGCAACGTCCATCTCAGCAACAACTCCAGCAGCACGAGCAGCGCGGCGGCGAGGGCGAAGGGAAAGAACTGTTCGGTGTAGCGGCGGAGGGTCGTCGTCTCGATCTTTGACTTTTCGAGCTGGTCGATCTCGCCATAGATGTTCTTCAAACTTTCGTTGTCCTTGGCCCGGTAGTAGCGGCCGCCGGTCTCGGTGGCGATCTGGGTGAGGAGCTTCTCGTCGATGTTGACTTTCTCCTTCTGGTAGACGATGCCGTTGGGGGTTTGGATGGGCACCGGGGCAAAACCTTCCGTGCCCATGCCGATTGTATATACCTTGACGCCGATGGATTTGGCGATCTCTTTCGCGGTATTGGGGTCGATGAGACCGCCGTTGTTCTCCCCGTCGGTGAGAAGGATGATGACCTTACTTTTGGAGGGAGAGCTCCGGAGACGGTCGACGCCGGTTGCCAGTGCCCGAGCCGATAGCAGTGCCGTCTTCCAGCAGGCCGCTCTGTACGTTGGAGAGCTGCGTCTTGAGTACCACCCTATCCGTGGTCAGCGGGCACATGGTGAAGCTCTCGCCGGAGAAGATGACCAGCCCGATGCGGTCCGTGGGACGCTGGTCGATGAACTGTCCCGCGACATTCTTGGCGGCCTCCATCCGGTTGGGCGTAAAGTCCTGGGCCAGCATACTTCCGCTGATGTCCAGACAAAGAACGATGTCGATGCCCTCGCCGGTGACCAGTTGCTCGTCATTGCGGGTCTGGGGCCGCGCCAGGGCGATAATGACAGAGGCGAGGGCCAGCAGCCGGAAGATAAAGGGCAGCGGCCGGAGCATGTTCTTCGAGGAACGTGCTCCGCGAAACTGGCCTACCGACGATACCATGAAGGTCGCCTGTGCACCGTCCGACTTTTTCCACTCCCAGTAGATGAGGACCGGCAGCAGGATAAAGAGCCCGAAGAAGGCGGGTTGGGCAAAATAGATATGTTGGTACCAGTCGTAGAGCACTAATTAGTGTTTTTGTTTTCCGATTTTGGAGAGGACGTTTCAGCGGCCGACGCCGGGGGACAGTAGCCGAAGCCGCGGACGCGACAGCCGATCCCGGAGATGCAGTTGATCCCGGAGATAAGTTTGCTGACGCCTCGTGTGCTGCCGCCTCTCTCGCCGCCGTCATTTTTTCCAGCGTTTCGATCGCGCCGCGGATCGTCTGGTGGTGGTGTTCGCCATCGGCGAGTCCTGGCTGGTATTTGGCAAATTTGACGAAATCGCTCATGCGCAGCGTGTCGGACAGCGCCGCGAACTGGTCGCCGGGCAGTGAAAGCCTTCGTAGCTGGCCGATGAGCTCGTCGCTGGTTTCAGCCAGGGTCGCGATGCCCAGCCGCCGCAGCAGGAAAATGCGGAAGATATCCCCGAGCCTGCTGTAGTAGACTTTTGCGGAGCCGTCGGAGAGCAGGTGTTTCTGGAGTTCCAGCTGTTTCAGCTGCGATACCGCCTCTTCATACGCCGACAGCTGTGGCGCCTCCATTGCTGCGGCTGCCTCCTTCAGCAGCTTTCGTTTGCGGATCAGCCATACGACCAGCGCCAGGCAGACGAGGGCCACTCCTCCTACGATCCATGGGAACCAGCGCGCGAACGGATTGGGGACGTCGACGATGTCCTTTATATCGTGGTAGTCTTTGGACGGGTCGAATTTCGAATACCCGATATCGATGCGGATGGAGTCGCTGAAATATTTTTTATTCCCTTCGATAAAGGTCAGGCGGGGGATGGCGTAGGCGCCGGAATCGAAGCTCGTCACCGTCAGATACTGACGATAGTAGCGGTCGCCTTTGCTAACGCTCGAATCGACCTTTCCTTTTTGCAGGAAATCAAAGTGCGGAAGGCTGTCCAGGTTGGGCCAGGTCAGCGGGGAGTCACCCGTGACGGTAGCTTCCAGCATCAGCTGTAAAGGTTCGCCGATGACGATCTTCTGCTTGTCGACGGTCGCTTTCAGGACGGGTGCAGGCGCAGGGGCAGGCGGAGTATGCCGTCTTTGCGCGAGCAGGAGCCCTGCTGGAAAGAGGCATATGACTACGGCGATGGTATATACTCGTATCCTTCTCATGAACTATCCCGGCCGGTGGCGTCCGACGAAGAAACGCTGTAAGATCTTCACATAGTCCTCGTCAGTACGCAGGTGCAGGAGGTCACACCCGGCCTTTTGGAAAATGCTTTTACATAACTCCGTCTGATTAAAAAAAGATTGTTGGTAACTCTGGCGGACCAGGTAGTCGTTGGTGTCGATCCACTGGTGGCTGCCCGTTTCGGAGTCCTCGGCTTCGATCAACCCGATAGCCGGCAGCTCCATATCCATCCTGTCGTAGAATTTGATACCGATGAAGTCGTGCTTTTCCCACCCACCTTGAGCGCTTCTTCAAATCCGTTGTCGTCCAGAAAATCGCTCAGCATAAAGACGATGCCTTTCTGGCGCATGGACTGGTTGAGGAAGCGGATGGCTTCGCCGAGGTGGGTTCCCTTTCGTTTGGGCTCGATCGTCAGCAGTTTGCGGACGATATAGAGCACGTGTTCCCTCCCCTTTTTCGGGGGGATATAGGCTTCGATCCGGTCGCTGAAAAAGATCACACCGACCTTGTCGTTGTTGTTGACAGCGGAGAAGGCGAGGACGGCGCAGACCTCGGTGATCAGGTCTTTCTTCCGTGCGTGGACGGTGCCGAACAGCGAACTGGCGCTGACGTCTACCAGCAGCATTACGGACAGCTCGCGTTCTTCTTCAAAGAGCTTGCTGAACGGGTGGTTAAACCGGGCGCTGACATTCCAGTCGATAAACCGGATATCGTCCCCCGCGGCATACTCACGCACTTCACGGAAGCTCATTCCCCTTCCTTTGAAAGCGCTGTGGTATTCTCCGGTAAAAAGGTGGCGGGTGAGCCTTTTGCTCTTTATCTCCAGCTCCCTTACCTTCTTTAATATTTCGGTAGTAGTGAGCATGCTCGGCTGCATTCTTTATGGTATAGGAATGACTTTCAGGACCTCATCGATAATGTTCTCGACGTTGACGTTCTCGGCTTCGGCCTCGTAGGTCAGCCCGATACGATGGCGAAGGACGTCTTTGGAGATCGAGCGAACGTCTTCGGGTATGACATAGCCTCTCTTGTTCAGAAAAGCGTTGGCCTTCGCTGCGAGAGCGAGGTTGATGCTGGCCCTCGGGCTGCCGCCATAGGCGATGAGTGGTTTGAGCTTCTCCAGCTTGTACTTTTCCGGCGTGCGCGTTGCAAAAACTATATCCAGTATATAGTGTTCGACCTTTTCGTCCATATAGATCTGGCGCGCGAGGTCCTTAGCCTGCATGATCTCCTGCATGGATACCACCTGTTCGACCTTCGTGGACTGGACGCCCTGTACGTTCTGGCGGATGATGAGCTGCTCCTCCTGTTTGGTCGGGTAGTCGACGATGACCTTCATGATGAAGCGGTCCTGCTGGGCTTCCGGCAGCGGGTAGGTACCTTCCTGTTCGAGTGGGTTTTGCGTAGCGAGTACGAGGAAGGGCGCTTCCAGCTGGTAGCTGGTTTCGCCGAGCGTGACCTGCCGCTCCTGCATGGCTTCGAGCAGGGCGCTCTGGACCTTTGCGGGGGCGCGGTTGATCTCATCGGCGAGCACGAAGTTTGCAAAGATCGGGCCTTTGCGGACGACGAACTCGTGCTTCTGCTGATTGTAGATCATGGTCCCGATGACGTCGGCGGGCAGGAGGTCGGGGGTGAACTGTATCCGGCTGAATTTGGCGTGGATGGCCTGCGCCAAAGATTTTATGGCCAGTGTTTTGGCAAGACCGGGGACGCCTTCGAGGAGGACGTGTCCGTTGCTCAGGAGGCCGATGAGCAGGCGGTCGAGCATGTGGTGCTGGCCGACGATGACGCGGCCAACCTCGTCCCGAAGCCTGTCGATAAAGGCGGCCTGGTATTGGATCTTATTGTTTAGCTGTCTGATATCTTCTGCTGTATAGAGCATATTCTGATAATTATAGCCTATGAAACACACCGGACTATGTCCGGTCAGGAGTTAAAAATAAGAATTTTTATGAGGCAAGTAGCTTGCCAATTTTCAATGGTTCGCCGAACCCCGTCCTTAACAAGTTTTTAATATGAATTTAATTATATATATAAGCAATAATTATGCGTGGATCGGCGTTTTGAATTTTAAACCGGACAACCTTTCTTCCCGTCAAACCGTAACCTTAGTGAGAATGCCTATTAAATTGACCATATTCTCTCTGCTGGCCGGATCTCTGCTGGCCGGCTGTATGGACAGGAGCCCATCAGGGAAAGACCTCGATCTGCTGACGGCCGATCCGTGGAAGTATGAGAAGGCGGGGTTCGATTCCAACGACGATGGTATATTCGATGCGCTCGATCCGCGTATTGCGGGCAGCGAAAGAGAAAATCTGGTCGTCTTCCGGAAAGACGGCACGGGTTATTCCCAGCACATATCAAAGAAAGACGAACTCCCTTTTATCTGGACTTTTCAGAATCACGACAGTACCATTTATTTTCAGGATCAGTACTACAGGGTCAGGACGCTGACGCAGCACCGGCTCGAGATGTACGCGGACCAGAAGCTCGGGGCCTCGAACACGAGGTATGTGATCGTGCTGAGCCGGTGAACCGCGGGTAACCTGGAGCCGGTGAACCGCGGGTCCGGGGCTATTACGACAAATACTTCCCGACAATTGGCATACGGCGGCCCACGCCGAAGGCTTTACAGCTGACCCGGATGATCGGGCAGAACTGCTTCCGCTTGTACTCGCTGATATTCACCAGACGCAGTATTCTCCTCACCACTGCTTCGTCGATGCCCATGGCAATGATCTCTTTTGGTCCCTGTCTCCTTTCGATATATTGATAGAGCACTTTGTCCAGGACGTCGTAGTCCGGAAGGCTGTCGCTGTCTTTCTGGCCGGGGCGGAGCTCGGCGGACGGCGCCTTTTCGAGAATATTGGCGGGGATGATCTCGCCGTCGCGGTTGATGTATCGGGCCAGCGCATATACCTGCCCTTTATAGATGTCGCCCAGGACGCTGAGGCCGCCGGCCATATCGCCGTACAGCGTGCCGTAACCCGTGGACAGCTCGCTCTTGTTGGACGTATTCAGCATGACATAGCCGAACTTGTTGGCGAGGCCCATCACGATATTCCCGCGGGTGCGGCTCTGCAGGTTCTCTTCGGCGAGACCGAAGGGCATATCCTTAAAAACCGGCGCCAGCGTATGTATCAGCGCGTCGTATACTTCGCGGATGGGGATGATGTCGTAGGGATTACCCAGCTTGCGGGACAACTGTTCGGCGTCGCTGACGGAATGCGAGGTGGAGAACTCCGACGGAAGCAGGATGGCGCGGACGTTGTCGCGGCCCAGCGCTTCACAGGCCAGGGCGAGGGTGACGGCGCTGTCTATGCCGCCGCTGCTGGCGATGATGGCTTTGGCAAAGCCCATCTTGGAAAAATAGTCGCGGATACCGAGGATCAGCGCGCTGTGTATCTGGGCAATATTGTCTTCGCGGACGAGATAGCCGAGTATCTTTTCGGGGTCTGTAACGCGGGAAACGCGCATGTCCTTGTCGAAGATATCGGAGGGATGGTCGGGATGAGCGGTGGTGAGGGCCGTGGGCTGCGGCGCCGTCTGGGTCGCCGTCCCCGCGTTATGCATTGCGGCTGCTTCGTCCCCGTCAGGGCGATTGGGTTCTACCGCTATCGAAAGCCCCGGAAGCAGTTCTTCATAGAGCGGAGCTACCGGGTGCGGCAGCTCGATCACTGCAAAGTCCTCTTCAAAATATTTCATCTCCTTCACCAGATTGCCATAGCTGTCATATACGAGGGTGCCTCCGTCAAAGATCAGCTCGGTCTGGGCCCCTACCGCATTACAGTAGAACATCGGCAGGCGGTACTTCAGTACGTTCTGCCGTACGACCTCCTTTCGGTCGTCGTCGTGGTCATAGTCGAATGGTGAGGCCGAAATATTGATCATCAGGTCGGGATGCTGCCTGATCAGCTGGTCCATCGGGCAAACGCGGTACAGCGGATTGTCGCCCAGATTCCAGATGTCTTCGCAGACGGTGAGGGCTATCTTTTTGCCTTTGAACGGCAGCACCTGCCATTGCCAGGCGGGTTCAAAATAACGGTAGTCGTCGAGTATATCGTAGGTGGGCAGACAGGTCTTGTGCACGACGCCTTTTACCTCCTTCTCATAGAGGAGGAATGCCGAATTGAACAGGTCCTTCCCCTCTTTTGCCGGATTGCGCGAGGGCGAGCCGATAATGACGCCGATGGTATCCGCGTGCTCGCGGATGCGGTCGATGGCGAAATAGCACTGTTCAATAAAGTCTTCGAACTCGAGAAAGTCTTCGGCGGGGTAGCCGCAGACACATAATTCGGTGAAGACTACAAGGTCGGCCCCGGCTTCCTTTGCCTTGTGAATGGCGTCGATGATCTTGCGGGTATTCGCTTCGAAATTGCCGATGTGATAGTTGAGTTGGGCAAGTGCGATCTTCATGGATGTAAAGTTACGTTAAATACGGATCTTTGGACAAGAGCCCATACAATCCCACTGAGCTATTTACCGTTATAAAAACCGCATGAAATATTTAGCGCTAATTGCCCTTGTATTCGCATTTGCCGCCTGCGGCAACAGGAATGGCCGTCCCGATGTCGGGTCCGTCCCGGTGGGGGACGTCCGGATCGAGCGTTTTGATACCGCCTTCTTTTCACTGGACAGCAACAATATCGTTCCGGGTCTTTACCGTCTCAACCAGAAATATCCCTGGTTCACCGCCGATTTTGTCGGTAATATTCTCGGGGCCGGACCGCTGTCGGATACGAGTCGTATGGCGTTTGCGGCCGCCCGGCAATTCCTTACCACCTATTACCCCGTCCGGGATTCCATCGAGGCCCGCTACAGGGACCTTGGGTGGCTGGAGAAGGAGCTGAAGCAGGGGTTCAAATATGTAAAATATTATTTCCCGCAGTACCGTCTGCCGGAAAAGGAGGTGGCGTTTATCGGTCCCTTCGACGGCCCCGGTATTGCCCTGACTTCGCACGCACTGGCTATCGGTCTGCAGTCCTATGCGGGGCGGAATTTTTCCTACTATATTTCGCAGCAGGGACAGGATATGTATCCGCAGTATATCTCGAGGAAGTTCGAGCCGGAGTATATCACGGCCAACTGCCTGCGCAATTTGTCGGAGGACGTCTGTCCGGATAGCAGCGACGGCCGTCCGATGATCGAACAGATGATCGTCAAGGGCCGGTACTGGTGGCTGGGCGGGAAGTTGCAGCCGGACGCGCCGGACAGCATCGTCACAGGATATTCGCAGGCGCAGCTGCGGTGGTGTGCCTCAATGAGGCGTCTGTCTGGGGTTATTTTTTACAGAACGACGTCTATACTACCGATCCCGATATCATCAAGAACTATATCGGAGAGAATCCGAAGACGCTGGGTATGCCGGACGGATCGCCGGGGAATATCGGGACCTGGGTCGGGTGGCAGATCGTGAAAAAGTATGCGGGGATGCACGGGGAGATGCCGGTGGCTGAGTTGATGCACGTACCCGCCAGGGTGATATTTGAGGAGACGAAGTACAAGCCGAGGTAGGACGTGGACCGTGTGAACCGCGGGGGAAGGTCAGGCCGGGGGAAAGTGAGTGGGGCCGTGAACCGCGGAGTGGGAAGTGAACCGTTGATGGGAGTGAACCGTTGATGGAAGTGAACCGTTGATGGAAGTGAACCGGGGAGGGGCGTGAACCGGGGAAGGGCGTGAACCGGGGAAGGGTTACCCCTTGATCCTTTCCTTTAAAAGTTTGCGGGCTTCCTGTATCTCTGTAATATCCTTGAAGGAATCTTTGGGGATCAGGAAGAACGACCGGGCGTTGAAATAGACGTGGAAGAAGTAGGCCGTTTCCTTGAATCCGCTGAAGTCGTTCCAGCGCCACAGCTGGCTTCCCTTTTTGTTTGCAGTACAATGCCCGGGTCTTCGAGGGTCAGCGTAAAGGTATCCTGGAAGGTGGCGGACCTTTTGTAGATGCTCAGCGGGAGGATGCGCCGGATGGAGATCCACAGCACGACCCACAGCAGTGAGAATAAAAGAAACGGCAATGGCTGGATCCTCTTCAGATAGAACAGAACGGCGGACAGGATGGCGAAAACATTGATAATAATAGCCATGATCCTGATCTCAGGCCTCCCGAAAAAATGTCCCCGCAGCCCATCAAGCACCTGCTTCTTGTCGTAGCCAAATTGAATAGTCATTAGGGCGAAAATAGCACAAAAAGCCACCTGCATAGCAGATGGCCCCAAAATTAAGTTTGCCCTAAACCTTTATTTTGTAGGGTGTTGTTTAGCGAACGTCCCGGCAATGGCCATAGTGATGGCTTGCTGCATCTCCCGGGGTAACACTATGACTGCAAGAAGTTAATGCGATAGAAGTAAGGACTACAATTGCGACCAGGATACGTTTCATGTTGTTTTTCATTTTTAGGGTTATATGGATATCAACGACAAAAGCCGTATTAAATTATTTCGAGGGATGATATAAGTGTTATTCCCTTCGATTCTCAGGAAAGATACAGCAGGCCGGTGACAGAATATAACCATAATTTTATGCAGTCAGCCAGCAAGGGGACAATTTCGCCGCTAAACATCTTCACTTAATTTAGCAGGCTCTTTCTCAATAATTTATACACCAACAGAAGCAACTACCGGACGGCGCCAGCCGGACGATCCGGTTAATTTTTTACTCCCAGGCAACATTCCTTTCGGGAAAGGTATCTGAGTAGATGAAGCCATACCATAACCATTGACTGAACGACAACTGATCGAAGGGTGCTTAAAGAAGGATAGGAAGTGCCAGCGCGGGTTCTTTGACCTGTTCGCGGGCCGCATGATGGCCGTTTGCCGAAGGTATGCCCGTGACGAAAAGGAGGCGGAAGACATGCTACAGGAGGGGTTCGTCCGGATCTTCACTTTTATCGGTCAATACCGCGGAGAAGGCCCTCTGGAAGGCTGGGTCCGGAGGATCATCGTCCACTGTTGTCTTAAGACCGTTGCAAAACGCAAACCATCCTTTTCGGAGATCGACGAACACGTGGAGGACACCGCCTTCCATGACGCCGAAGTCCTGTCCATGCTCGACGCGGAACAGTTGCTGCGGCTGATCGCGGGCCTGCCCGACGGATACCGCCTGGTCTTCAACCTTTATGCGATGGAGGGCTATGACCACAACGAGATCGCCGCGCTGCTGGGCATCAGCGCGGGAACTAGCAGGAGCCAGCTGGCCAAAGCAAGGGCACTTTTGAGATCCAAAATTGAAAACCTGCAAAAACTCCCTAATAAGTATGCGTGAAAATGAATTTGATCAATTCTTCAGAGACAGGCTGGCGGGACATTCTTCGCCGGTGCCTGAAGGTATGTGGCAAAGGATACAGGGAAAAAAGGATGACCGGAAGGCCTTTATTTTCTGGTGGATCATCGGGGGAGGTTTGGTGCTCGCGACCCTGATGGCGGGACGTTTTTGGAAGGCCGGGGTCCATGGAGACGGCGTTCACGGGGATGGGGTTCATAAGAATGGGTTTTCAACGGAGAAGGTGGTGAAGGCCTCGGTAGATATGGGAGCGCCGCGGACCGGGGACGATGGAGTGAATGGTCGGGAGGATGTGAAAGGGCCGCGGACCGGGGACGACGGGGCAGGGGCCGGAAAGGATGGACAAAAGAAGGGAGTAGAGGAGAAAGCCGGAGAAGTTGTGGAGAACAGGGAAGTTGGTGGCGGGATGAGGGGCAACGGGCGGGCACACAGCACTCATGCTTTGCCGGCGAGGATCGACAGGAAGAAAAGACTGCCGGTCAGGGCCGCGGAACTCAACACCAAAAGGACTCCCTATCCAAAGAGAAGACCCATCAGCCTCGACCTGTATGTCACCCCGTTGAGTACCCGCAACGCCGGCGTTCGGGTAGCCGTTCCCATATGGAAAAGATTCTCGCTGATCACGGGTCTACAGTATACAAGGATCAATATCTCTGAGGGCAGGGATTCGGGTATCCATATCCCTTCCGGACATTTCAACAATATCGATCTGCCGCTGCTGGTCGGATACAGCGGGGATCTGGGCTGGGGTAAACTAGGCGTCAATGCGGGCGTCATTTTCAATCTCCATTCCGCCGGGTCCGATTCGGTTAGCCTGTACCGTAATATCCCCAAACATTCCGGGACCAGCCTTTACTTCGGTATCGACCTGGAAAAGAATATCGGGCGACAGTGGTCGCTGTTCGCCGAACCATACTACCGGTATCAGCTGACCAACCGGCACTATTTAGACAATGGTCCTGCAAGGGACGCCTTTGGAGTGAGCCTCGGGCTCAGATATCTTTTAAAAAATAATCAGTCATGAAACAGCTAATTTCACTACTGGCCCTGGGGCTGGCGGCAGCGTCGTGCCATAAGACGGCGTCGGACCCTGACGCGCACGTCCTTGCCTTTCTCACCGATTCGCGGATCAGGGTCAACCAGGCCGCGACCATCTATGACCTGACCGCACTCAAAGACAGCATCGACCTGGTCAATCCGCCAACGGGCGTCGTCTATATCTGGCAGGTGTCTCCGGACAATGGAGCCGCTGTCTGGCGCGGGAATTACCGGTACGGTCTTGCGAACGTAGCTTTTAGGCGATCGGGGACCTATCGGGTGAAGGCTGAGATCTATGACACGATCGCCGGACGGATGCTGGCGCATACCAATACGGCGATTGTCCGGTGGGAACGGACACGCTCTATCAGTTCTATCGCATTCATGCCGATGACACGCTGGTTGTCCGGCCGACGATCTTCACCACCAGTATCAACGGAGGCCCGACGGTTGTGGGTATGCAGCTGGCCTGCACGACTACCCGCAAGTACGAATATTCCGACCCTTATCTCCAGCTGATGATCGTGCCGCCCGAGATCGGTAGATATAATTTCAGGTTCTCCGACAGTCTCGCGATGACCAGTTATCCCTTTGCGCCGATGTACCAGGCTGCGCTGTTGCCGGTAAACAAGATGCTTGAGCTGCCGGGATTTAACGCGGGGATGACGATCAGCATTGAGATCGTTTGGTTGACGCGAAAATATACGGGTACCCTGACGATGGACGCCAGTGGAAAAGGATATAGTGTCAATTGGGATAATTCGGGAGCGGTGAGATTTGAGAATTAGGAGTACCCCGCGGGGCGCCGGGGGCAAAAAAATTCCCCCATTGATATGGAGGAACTGAATTATGGTTAATACCGTCCGTGAAGAAATGATATGTTGTTAGCTGCAGCCCATGCTATTTCCGCAGTTGAGGCATTTGTAGCAGGTGCCGCTGCGGATCGTGATATGGCCGCAGGTGTTGCAGGAGGGCGCGTCGCTCTGCATGCTGCGGGCCGCTGCATTTACCGCATCGAGTCCATTGTCCGACCGGTGGAGGGAAGTGGCCGCCGCCGCGCGGGCCGCCCGGGAGTTGGCCGGGGCCGGCGCCGGAGTGCCGTTGCTACCGCCGGCAGCTTTCGCGACGATGCGGACGTCGCTGAGCTCGGGGCCTTTTCTGTCGGACTCGGAAGGCAGGTCCCAGTCGTCGTCGCCGGTGTTGCCGACTTCCGGCCGGTCGAGAACATGGACGAGGTCCGTGCGGTTGAGGTATTCGTAAGCCAGCGACCGGAAGATGAAGTCCACGATCGAGGTTGTACTCTTGATATTCGGGTGGTCCACCATACCGCTCGGCTCAAATCTGGTGAAGACAAATTTCTCTACGAACTCTTCCAGCGGCACGCCATACTGCAGAGCCGATGGATATGGAGATAGCGAAGCAGTTGAGCATGCTCCTCATCGTAGCCCCTTCCTTGGCCATGTCGATGAAAATCTCCCCTACCGTGCCGTCGCTGTATTCGCCGGTGCGGAGGAATATGGCTCTGGCCGTTGATCTTCGCCTTTTGTGTGAATCCGCGGCGTTTGGCCGGGAGGGTGCGGCGCTCGACGATGGTGGCGAGGGCGCGCTTGAGCTTCGTATCGGGTGATGCCTGAACACGTTTTTGAACTTCTTCGAGGAGCTCGTGAACGGTGAGTTTGCTGAGGTCTACGATATGTGTCTCGGCGACTGGTGCCGGAGCCGCTACATCGGCGGGAGCTTCTTCTTTCTCTGCCTCGGCCTCTTTCTTTTTCTTGTCGGATTTGGTGCTGAGGGGCTGGGACAGCTTGGACCCGTCGCGATAGAGCGCGCAGGCTTTCAGCGCCAGCTGCCAGCTGAGCATATAGGCGTCGGCGATCTCTTCGACGCTTGCCTCGTTGGGGAGGTTGATCGTTTTGGAGATGGCTCCGCTGATAAAGGGCTGCGCAGCACCCATCATCCGGATATGGCCGTGGGCGTGGATATAGCGCTGTCCTTTCTTTCCACATTTGTTGGCGCAGTCGAAAACGGCGAGGTGCTCATCCTTAAGGTGGGGAGCTCCTTCAATGGTCATCGTGCCGCAGACATAGTCATTGGCCGCTTCGATCTCGGCGTCGGTGAAGCCCAGCGCTTCGAGCAGGTTCCATTCGAAATTGTAGTACTGGGCAGGCTCGAAGCCCAGACGCTGGAGACATTCTTCGCCCAGCGTATATACGTTGAATACAAATCCTATCTCGAAGGCGGAGCCGACCGCTGCGTCCAGCTTTTTGATCTCTTCGGCGATAAAGCCCTTCTCGCTGAGTGACTGGTGGTTGATATGGGGAGCGCCTGCAAAACTTGCCGTGCCGACCGCATATTTGACGATGGAGTCGATCTGCTTGTCGCTGTAGCCGAGGTTCTTCAGGGCGGTGGGCACCGACTGATTGATGATCTTGAAATAGCCGCCGCCGGAAAGTTTCTTGAACTTTACGAGGGCAAAATCGGGTTCCACGCCGGTGGTATCGCAGTCCATTACCAGACCGATGGTGCCGGTGGGAGCGATGACCGTAGCCTGTGCGTTGCGGTAGCCATATTTCTCGCCGAGCTGTACCGCTTCGTCCCAGGCCTTGGTAGCGGCTTTCAGCATATAGTCGGGGCAGTATTTAGCCTTGAGGCCCTGGGGCTTTATTTCGAGGTCTTCGTATTCGTCGGCGTCGTAGGCGGCCAGGCGGTGGTTGCGCATGACCCTGAGCATGCTTTCCCTGTTGTCTTCATAGCGGGGGAAGGCGCCGAGCACGGCGGCCATTTCCGCGGAGGTCTTGTAGGCGATGCCGGTCATAATGGCGGTGATAGCGCCCGCGATGCCGCGGGCTTCTTCGCTGTCGTAGGGAATGCCCATGATCATCAGCATCGACCCGAGGTTGGCGTAGCCCAGACCCAGAGTGCGGTAGTCGTATGACAGCTGCGCCACTTCCTGTGAGGGGAACTGGGCCATCAGGACGGATACTTCGAGAACTGTCGTCCAGAGGCGGGTCATATATTCGAAGCTTTCGACGTCGAAGGTGTTGGTCTTCTCGTTGTAGAAACGGCGAAGGTTGAACGAAGCCAGGTTACAGGCCGTATTGTCGAGGAACATGTACTCCGAGCAGGGGTTGGAGGCCCTGATGGGTCCGCCTGCGGGGCAGGTATGCCATTCGTTGATGGTGGTATCGTACTGTGTACCGGGGTCGGCGCAGCGCCAGGCCGCGTAGGCTATCTGGTTCCAGACCTCGCGGGCGGGGAGGCGTTTCATGATGCGGCCGTCGTGGCGGGCGGTGAGTTCCCAGTCTTCGTCATTCTCCAGCTTGTGGAAGAAGCTGTTGGGGATGCGGATGGAGTTGTTGGAGTTCTGACCGGATACCGTCTTGTAGGCTTCTCCTTCGTAGTCGCTGGGATAGCCGGCGGCTATAAGAGCGGCCACTTCTTTTCCTCCTCCAGCTTTCCAGTTGATAAAGTCCATTACTTCGGGGTGGTCGAGGTCAAGACAGACCATTTTGGCGGCCCTCCGGGTAGTGCCGCCGGATTTGATGGCGCCCGCGGCGCGGTCGCCGATCTTCAGGAAGCTCATGAGGCCGCTGGAGGTTCCGCCGCCACTCGAGCTTTTCACCTTCGCCGCGGATATGGGAGAAATTGGTGCCGACGCCGGAACCGTATTTAAAAATACGGGCTTCGCGGACCCAGAGGTCCATGAGACCGCCTTCGTTGACGAGGTCGTCCTCCACGCTGAGGATAAAGCAGGCGTGGGGCTGGGGACGCTCGTAGGCGGAGGTGGACCTCTTCAGTACTCCGTCGTTGGCGTCTACGAAATAGTGTCCCTGAGGTTTACCGGTGATGCCGTAGCTCTCGTGCAGACCGGTATTGAACCATTGGGGAGAGTTGGGTACGCAGGCCTGGTCGAGGATGCTGTATACCAGCTCTTCATAAAAGACCTGGGCGTCCTTTTCGGAAGCGAAATAGCCGTAGCGCTCGCCCCAGACCCGCCAGCAGTTGGCCATACGGTGGGCAACCTGTCGTACAGAGGTCTCGCGGCCCAGCGAGCCGTCCGGCTGAGGGACGCCGGCTTTGCGGAAATATTTCTGGGCAAGAATATCGGTAGCGATCTGGGACCATCCCGAGGGAACTTCGACATTATTCATTTCGAATACGACCTCACCGCTGGGGTTGCGGATAACAGAACTGCGATAATCGTAGGTAAACTGATCGAATACACTGATGTCGTCCCTCGTAAAGCGGCGGGGGAATTGCAAGCCCTTTACAGATTGCTTTTTCGTTGCCATATTCAGGTCCTTAGTTAGTTGAAAAAAGATTGTTGTAAAACAGTTTTGCGGCGGGTCGGTGGTCTAACGAAAGTATTTTTTCATTTTCATATTTCCTTGGTTCACTTTTCCACCGTGTGTGCACAATCAGGTGTGGATTTTCGCCGGTCCAAGCCTGTCGCGGGGTATAAATAAATAACACCAATTTTACCATTTCGTTTAGACTTAATTCATTCTCTTTGGGTATGCTAACCAAATACACCAAATTGCTGATTGTCAGCACGTTGATTTTTCGGGACTCGCGAGTCCCGCCTTCTCCCAGACACAATTTGCGGGCTGGGTGGGTACATTCCAGAATTATAAGCTGTCTTCCCGGACGGGGTTCTATTTCGACGCTCAGTGGCGGTCGACGGATCAGGTCAGACAGATGCACGCACTGTTATTAAGGCCTGGACTGAACCTCTATTTTACACCTACTCTTACAGGCACGGTCGGATACGCCTATATCCCTCAGCAGCGCATATCCGGCGGCGTGGAAGGCTATCTTCCGGAGCATCGCATATGGGAACAGCTGATGTATACGCATCCCATAAAACTGCATCACCACGAAGTAGCCAGGCTCACGCATCGTCTCCGCCTGGAGCAGCGCTATCTGCCGAAACATCATCCGGAGAATGATCAGCTGGTGCGCGACGGCCACCGCAGTGCGCATCGCCTCCGGTATTTTGCGCGGGGCATCGCTCCGCTGGCTCCAACCGGCGGCAAGTTCGAGAAGGGCTGGTTTGCGGCGCTGCAGAACGAGACCTTCTTCAATCTCGGGGATGCGTCCGCTGTCAATGGCAAGGTCTTCGACCAGAACCGGGCCTATGTCGCGGCGGGATACCGGATGTGCAAACAGTTCGATCTCGAGGTGGGGTATATGAATCAGTATATCAGCGGGGCTGGTAGTAATTCTACGAATAATCATATCGTGCAGCTGGCCACGTATGTGAGATTGTGAACCGTGAGACCTCGGTACGTAAAGGGAAATCGTCGTGGCGTATTGATCAATGGCCCGGGCTGTCGAGGTTAGCGGGAGGCGGGATGACGATATCGTTCTGTTCGGAATGTTTCTTCAGCCAGGTAGCAACGAAGGGGCAGTAGACCTTTACCCTCATATTGTGTGAACGGGCATAGTTAAACGCGTGGGCCGCAAGGGCGGAGGCGATGCCTTTGCCGCCGAGTTTGTCGGGCACTTCGGTGTGCATGAGAACGAGATTGCCGTCTTTTATCCGGTATTCGAGGTAGGCGCGGTCGTCCTCCAGCCATATCTCGAATTGTTGGTTCTGCAGGTTGTCTTTGACGGTCAGTGGTTCCATTCCCGGGAATTTGTCCGCAACTTAGGGAATATTGTGTGATGCCGAAAAGTTTTCGCATTTTTGCATAATCCAACGGCAATAGCGAATGAAGCAATTTATTTACGAATCACTGCTGGCCAAAAAGAGAAGGGGGCAGAAATCTTTCGCCGTGCTGATCGATCCGGACAATGTGAATGCAAAGAAGATCGAAGAGTTGACCAGTCTGGCCGTCAGCGCGGAAGTAGACTATTTGCTGGTTGGGGGAAGCCTCGTTATTTCCAACCATCTCGACGAGGTGGTTCAGCATATCCGCAGTCATTGCAGCATTCCGGTCATCCTGTTCCCGGGCACGCCGTCCCGGGTATCCCGCTACGCCGACGGGCTTCTTTATCTCTCCCTCATTTCGGGTCGTAACCCCGAGCTGCTGATCGGGCAGCACGTCATCTCCGCGCCGGCTGTCAGGAAGAGCGGGCTGGAGATCATATCCACGGGTTATATGGTCGTCGACGGAGGCGCCCCCACTACGGTGTCCTATATCAGCAATGCGTCGCCGATTCCGGCGGACAAGAACGAGATCGCCCTTTGTACCGCTATGGCCGGGGAAATGCTCGGGATGAAACTCATTTATATGGATGCCGGCAGTGGCGCCCGCCACCCCATCCGCGAGGAGATGATCGCCGCAGTAGCCAGCCATATCGAGGTGCCGCTGGTCGTAGGCGGCGGGATCCGTGAGCCGGAAAAAGCCTACCTCAACTGTAAGGCCGGCGCCGACGTCATCGTCGTCGGAAATGCCATCGAAAAGGACGCTTCGCTTATACGGGAGATGTCCGCCGCTGTACACTCGGTGCCGGTGAAGAAGCAGTAAAATCACAGATCATTATAAATCAGTAGCTTATAATTCAGGGGACTGAGTGGTCCCCTATAAATTTTACATAAAATTTAATTATAAATCCGAAATGATCTTAAAAATTGTCTTTCTTTGCGTTGTAAAAATATTTACAACAATTTCATCAACTCTGAAATGAAAAAAACTCACCCATATCACGGTTCCTTGTGATATTGCACGCCTACAATAAGCGTGGGTTTTTTGCTGCGCCCGTGTGCACAGTTTTTTCCCTTCGCCCCATTCCCTTTTGGGTGCGACGTTGATACTATTCTTATACACCGACCACTGTCGTAGACGGCACAATCCATTGTCCGGCCACTGATCATTTCACTTCCAGAAATGGAAGACCATTCACCATTAAGAGCGTTTTTTTAAGAACATGGAACAACAACAATTTCAGATAATCATCGCTGACGAGTCTCACCAGGATTTCGCGCAGATCATCGTCGACGAGATGGAATCTTCGGCCAAAGCGAGGGGCACCGGTATTGCCAAACGGAGTCCCGAATACATCAAAGAGAAGATGCGCCAGGGCAAGGCCGTCATCGCCTTTACCACCGACGGCGTCTGGGCCGGCTTTTGCTATATCGAGACCTGGAGCCACGGAGAGTATGTCGCCAATTCGGGACTGATCGTCTCCCTGTCTTCCGCAAGAGCGGGCTGGCCAAGCAGATCAAACGGAAGATCTTCGACCTGAGCCGCAAAACCTATCCCGAATCCAAGATCTTCGGCTTGACCACGGGTCTCGCCGTAATGAAGATCAACTCCGAGCTGGGCTACGAGCCCGTCACCTACTCCGAGCTGACCCAGGACGACGCCTTCTGGGCGGGCTGCAAGAGCTGTGTCAACTACGAGATCCTCATGAGCAAAGAGCGGAAGAACTGTATGTGTACGGCCATGCTCTACGATCCGAAGGACCACTACGAGCCCGAGGAGACGACCCAGGACTTCAAGAAACACTCGAAACTATACGAACGTTTCATGCGCATCAAGCAGTGGAAACTGCTGGCGCCCTTCGTCAAGCACCATTCTGAAGCCCACGAGACCGCCGGCAAAGGCGGCGGCGGCAACAGCGTCCGTCACAGATCCTTCTTCCATTTTTTTAATCTCTAAACAACCATCTATCGGTCATGAGCAATAAAGTCGTACTTGCGTACAGCGGCGGATTGGACACTACCTATTGTGCGGTTTATCTGAAGAAAGTAAAGAACCTCGAAATACACGCGCTGACGGTCAACACCGGAGGATTCAGCAAAGAAGAAGTCGAGCAGATCGCGGCCCGTGCGAAGCAACTGGGCGTCGCGTCCTTCGAATGCGTCGACGTAACAAAGGAATACTACGAGAGCTGTATCAAATATCTCGTTTTCGGCAACGTGCTGAAGAACGCCACCTACCCGCTGAGCGTCAGCGCCGAACGGATGGTACAGGCTATCGCCGTCGCCAACCACGTCAAAAAGGTCGGGGCTTCGGCCGTCGCCCACGGCAGCACCGGCGCAGGCAACGACCAGGTGCGTTTCGATATGGTCTTCCAGAGCATGCTTCCCGGCGTGGAGATCATCACCCCCATCCGCGATATGAAGCTGAGCCGCGAACAGGAGATCGCCTTCCTCAAAGAGAACGGCGTCGGGATGAACGCAGAAAAAGCAAAATACAGCATCAATAAGGGCCTCTGGGGTACTTCGGTCGGCGGGAAAGAGACACTGACTTCCAAAGACTATTTGCCCGAGGACGCCTGGCCCACACCGGTGACGGCGACCGGCACGAGACAGGTCGAACTGGAGTTCGAAAAGGGCGAACTGAAGGCCGTCGACGGCAAGCGTTTCGCCAATCCCGTAGAAGCCATCCAGCTGCTGCAGTCCATCGCGCAGCCCTACGGCGTAGGCCGTGACATCCACGTCGGCGATACCATTATCGGCATCAAGGGCCGCGTCGGGTTCGAGGCCGCTGCCCCCGTCATCATCATCAAGGCACACCACCTTCTCGAAAAACATACGCTCACCAAATGGCAGCTCTACTGGAAGGACCAGCTGAGCGCTGGTACGGCAACTGGCTCCATGAAGGTCAGATGCTCGACCCCACGATGCGCAATATCGAAAAGTTTCTCGAAGACACACAGGCGACGGTCAGCGGAAAAGTATTTGTCACGCTGCAGCCCTACCGCTATACCGTCACCGGCATCGAGAGCGCACACGACCTGATGAGCAGCAAGTTCGGCAGCTACGGCGAAATGAACAAGGGCTTCTCCGGCGACGACGTAAAGGGTTTTGCCCGCATCTTCGGCAACCAGACGTCGATCTTCCATAAGGTCAACGACGACGTAAAATGAAACCGGTAAGCCGCGAGCACCCGCTAAAGCATTATATATGGGGTGCGGGCTGCGACGGCTGGAATATGGTAGACCAGCCCGGTCTTTCGGTAAAGCTGGAAAAGATGCCGCCGCATACTTCCGAAGAAATGCACTACCACGGGAAGGCACGGCAGTTCTTCTTTATCCTGAAAGGCAGGGCCACATTCGATACAGAAGAAGGCGCCGTTGAGGTCACGGCCGGAGAAGGGCTGGAGATACCGCCATTGCTTCGCCACAGGATAATAAACGACACAGAAGAAGATCTGGAATTTATTCTGTCATCCCAGCCTTCGACGGCGGGGGACAGAGTGAACATTTCAAACGAAAATATATGAGACAAGTTAGAGCAGGCATTATAGGTGGGGCCGGTTATGCGGGCGGAGAGATGATCCGGCTGCTGGTCAACCACCCCGGCGTAGACATCCGGTTCATTCACAGCAAGAGCAATGCGGGTAAGAATGTCTATGAGGTACACGAAGACCTCCTTGGCGATACCGATCTGAAATTCGACGCGGAATGGCATAGCGACGTCGACGTGGTTTTCCTCTGTCTGGGACACGGAGAGGCGAAAAATTCCTCGACGAGTCCGGGTCAGGTCTGGACGGCGTACTGATCATCGACCTGTCGCAGGACTATCGCCTGCACAGCGGCGGCGAGCGGCCGAAGATAGGCGAACATAGTTTTGTATACGGTCTGCCCGAGATGAACCGGGAGGAAATCCGCCAGGCGAACGCCATTGCAAATCCGGGTTGCTTCGCCACAGCCATCCAGCTGGGTCTGCTGCCGCTGGCGAAAGCCGGCCTGCTGACCGAAGTCTACAGCACCGGGATCACGGGCTCTACCGGCGCCGGCCAGTCGCTGTCGTCCACGGGGCATTTTTCGTGGAGGGCCAACAACATACAGGCATACAAAACGCTGACCCACCAGCATATGAAGGAAGTGGGCCAGTCGCTGCAGCAGCTGCAGGGCTCCCCGGCATCCATACATTTTACCCCGTGGAGGGGAGATTTTACGCGCGGCATCTTCATCTCTTCGCAGTTGCGATGTGAGAAGAGTCCGGAGGAAGTGCTGGCGCTTTACGAAGACTTCTACAAAGGCCACCCTTTCACCATCGTCACCCGCAAGCCGATCGCGCTGAAGCAGGTGGTCAATACCAATAAATGTCTGATCCAGGTGGAGCAGGTGGGACACCAGCTGGTGGTCCATTCGGCTATCGACAATCTTTTGAAGGGCGCGTCGGGACAGGCTGTACAGAATATGAATCTACTTTTTGGCTTTGAGGAAACGACAGGGCTGCATCTCAAGGCGAACGCATTTTAAATCCGGCCGGTGCCGGCTTCGTCCGGGACGGTCACAAAAGAAAGTACTATGAACTTATTCGATGTTTACCCGCTGAACGACATAACTATTGTTAAGGCAAAGGGTTCCTACGTCTGGGACGGGGAAGGACAGCAGTACCTCGACCTGTATGGCGGCCACGCCGTCATCTCCATAGGACATACCCATCCGCACTATGTACAGCGGGTCACCGAGCAGCTCCACAAGGTCGGCTTCTATTCCAATTCGGTGCATATTCCCCTGCAGGAAGAACTGGCAGCGAAACTGGGCAAGGTCTCCGGAAAGCCCGACTATCAGCTGTTCATGTGCAACTCCGGCGCCGAAGCCAACGAGAATGCGCTGAAGCTGGCTTCCTTCCACAACGGCCGTAAAAAATAATCGCCTTCTCGAAGTCCTTTCATGGCCGGACCTCGCTGGCGGTCGCCGCCACGGACAACCCCGCGATCGTCGCACCGGTCAACCAGACCGACAACGTGATATTCCTGCCTTTCAACGACGAAGAGGCGCTGGAAGAATGCTTCAGGAAACAGGGTGACATGATCTCCTCCGTCATCGTCGAGGGGATCCAGGGCGTAGGCGGTATCAGGGAGGCTTCGGCTTCTTTCCTGCAGACCATCAGCAGGCTTTGTCAGCAGCACAATGCCGTGTTTATCGCGGATAGCGTCCAGTGCGGGTATGGCCGGAGCGGCAAATTCTTCTCCCACGATTTTGCCGGCGTCGACGCCGATATCTATACCATGGCGAAGGGCATGGGTAACGGCTTCCCGGTAGCGGGCATCATCATCGCCCCGCATATCAAGCCCAAACACGGGATGCTTGGCACTACCTTTGGCGGCAACCATCTGGCCTGCGCCGCTGCACTGGCCGTCCTGGAGGTCATCGAACAGGAGAACCTGATCGCCAACGCCGCCGAGACGGGCAACTATATCATGACGCAGCTGAAGAAAGTGCGTCAGCTGCAGAAGGTCAGGGGCAAGGGGCTGATGATCGGATTTGACCTGCCGGATGGTCTGAAGGACCTGCGGAGGAATCTGCTCCTCGAACAGCGGATCTTCACGGGAGAGGCCAAGCCGAATACGATACGTCTGCTGCCATCGCTGGCACTGAGGAAGAAGGACGCAGACCAATTCCTCGAGGCGCTGCAGGAAGAGATCCATATGATGGAAACATCGGCAAAAGCTGTAAAATAAAATAGAAACACCGCGATCATAGCAACACCATGAAAAATTTTATTTCCGCTCACGACGTAAAAGACATCGACGGACTGGTTCAGTCGGCACTGGCTTACAAGGCCGACCCTTTTAAAGACAAGACGCTCGGCACCAACAAGCGTATCGGTATGCTGTTCCTCAACCCGAGTATGCGTACCCGTCTCTCGACCCAGATAGCCGCCCAAAATCTGGGTGCGGAACCCATCGTCTTCAACGTCGACAAGGAAGGCTGGGCCCTCGAATTCGAGGAAGAAGCGATCATGAGCGGGAATAAGGTCGAGCACGTCAAGGACGCGGCTCCCATCATGGGCAATTACTTCGACATTCTCTGTATCCGGACCTTTCCTTCCCTGAAGAACAAGGAGGAGGACTACAGCGAACTTTATATTAACCAGTTCATCAGGTACTCCGGTATTCCGGTCGTGAGTCTGGAGAGTGGTACGCTGCACCCGCTGCAGAGCTTTACCGATATCATAACGATCAACGAGGTTATGAAGGGCGGCGTGGCCGCAGGCCGCAGGCCGAAGATCGTGCTGACCTGGGCGCCGCACGTAAAGGCGCTGCCGCAGGCGGTCCCCAACAGCTTTGCTCAGTGGGTGAATGCGTGGGGCAAGGCGGATTTTGTCATTACACACCCCGAGGACTACGATCTGGACCCGAAGTTCACCACGGGCGCCACGATCACGCACGACCAGGACGCGGCGCTGAAGGACGCGGATTTTGTATATGTAAAGAACTGGAGCACCTACAACGACTACGGCAAGATCTATACCAACGACCCCGAGTGGATGATGACGAATGACAAGCTGAAGCCGACGAACAATGCGAAGGTCATGCACTGTCTGCCGGTACGCCGCAACGTGGAGCTCAGCGACGAGATCCTCGACGGACCCAACAGCGTCGTGACCCAGGAGGCTTCGAACAGGGTATGGGCCGCGCAGGCTGTGCTGGCCGAACTGTTGCGAAATAAAAAATAACTATGCAGGTTTCGATCATTAAAATAGGCGGCAATATCATCGACGACGAGGCGAGGCTCGCCGCATTTCTGGATAGTTTTTCCGCTGTGCCGGGCAAAAAAATCCTGGTGCATGGCGGCGGGAAGCTGGCTACAAAGGTCGCCGAAGGACTTGGCGTGCAGCAGCAGATGGTCGACGGCCGGCGCATCACGGATGCCGAAACGCTGAAGATCGTGACGATGGTCTATGCTGGGACCATCAACAAAAATATCGTCGCGGGCTTACAGGCCCGTGGTTGCGATGCCATCGGGCTTACAGGCGCCGACGGCAACGCGATCCTCTCTCATAAAAGGACACACGCCAGCATCGACTATGGCTATGTCGGGGACGTGGATAGGGTGAACAGCAGTCTTCTGACCAGCCTGTTGCTGCTGGACAAGACGCTGGTCTTCGCGCCCATCACCCACGACGGAAAGGGACTTTTACTGAATACCAATGCGGACACCATCGCACAGGAACTGGCCCGCGGGCTCAGCGCCGGCTTTGAAGTGAGCCTCGTCTACTCCTTCGAAAAGAGCGGCGTCCTGCTGAATGCCGAAGACGAGTCTTCCGTCATCGGCCGCATCCATCCGGCTTACTATGAAGAGCTGAAGGCCAGCGGTGCTATCTTTGCAGGTATGATCCCGAAGCTCGACAATGCCTTTGCCGCCCTGCGCAGCGGGGTGAGCCGGGTCATCATCGGGAAGGCGGAGGAATTGCCCGACCTGCTGTCCGGTGTCTCAGGAACAACTATAACCCATGCGTAAAGACAATATCGAGGAACTGATCTCCGGGGCGACCGGGTTGTTACGACGGCTGATCGCAACGCCTTCCTTCAGCAAGGAGGAAGACCAGACCGCGCAGATACTCGCCGACTGGCTCGGTGCGGCAGGGGTCTCTGCCGCACGGCTCCAGAACAATGTTTATGCGAGGAATAAACATTTCGACGCGGCAAAGCCTACCCTGCTGCTCAATTCACACCACGATACAGTTCGGCCGAACAAGAACTATACGCTCGATCCTTTCCAGCCGCTGGAAAAAGACGGAAAGCTCTTTGGCCTGGGCAGCAATGACGCAGGCGGCTGTCTGGTCGCGCTGATCGCCACCTTCCTCTATTTTTATGAACAGGAAGGGCTGTCGCACAATATCGTACTGGCGGCTTCCGCGGAGGAAGAGATCTCGGGGCATAACGGCATCGAGCTGCTGCTTCCCGTACTGGGTAAGATAGACTGGGCCGTGGTGGGAGAGCCGACGAAGATGCAGCTGGCCGTGGCGGAGAAGGGGCTGCTGGTGCTGGACTGCGTGAGCCAGGGCAAGGCCGGGCATGCGGCGCGCGAGGAAGGCGAGAACGCCATCTACAAGGCGCTGCCGGATATTGAATGGTTCCATGGGTTTCGTGCACCGAAAGTGAGCAGCTTGCTCGGGCCCGTGAAGATGAGCGTCACCGTCATCGATACCGACAACAAAGCCCACAATGTCGTTCCCCCCAGTGTCATTTTGTGGTGGACGTGCGGGTGAACGAACTGTATACCTTCGAGGAACTGCTGGGCATCATCCGGGAGAATGTCGGCTGTGAAGTGACGCCGCGCAGTCTGCGGATGCGGTCGTCCTCTATTGGGTTGGACCATCCCGTGGTGTTGTCAGGGCTCGACCTCGGCAGGACCTGCTATGGCAGCCCAACGACCTCGGACAAGGCGCTGATGCCTTTCCCCGCCCTCAAGACGGGACCCGGTGATTCGGCGCGGAGTCATACGGCCGATGAATTTATTTTTATTGACGAGATCGGCGAAGGCATCCGGGGTTATATCGACCTGCTGACGCCCGTGCTGGTACGGCCGACCGCCCAAAAGGTGAAAGAGTATATTGACTAAAGCATACAACTATGAGCGGTAACAAACTTTGGAGCAAGGAGAGTACGAGTACGTCAGCCCTGATCGAGACTTTCACGGTCGGCAGGGACAAGGAATTCGACGTGCTGCTCGCGGAATACGACGTGCTGGGCTCGCTGGCCCATACGGAGATGCTTGCATCGGTTGGATTGCTTAGCAGGGAGGACCTCAACCTCATCCACGAGGGACTGAATACTATATTAGGCGAGATCAGGGGCGGCCATTTCGCTATCGCTCCCGATATCGAAGACGTACACTCCCAGGTAGAGTGGATGCTGACGGAAAGGATTGGCGAGGCCGGCAAGAAGATCCACAGCGGCCGCAGCCGCAACGACCAGGTCGCTGTAGACATCAAGCTCTATCTGCGGGCCCAGGTGCAGGCGGTAAAAGAAGAGGCGTGCGAGCTTTTCGCGCTGCTGATGCAGCTGAGCGAACAGTATAAGGACAAGCTGCTTCCCGGATATACCCATCTGCAGATCGCGATGCCATCGTCCTTCGGGTTGTGGTTTGGCGCATATGCAGAGAGTTTGGTCGATGACCTCGAAGTGCTGGCTGCGGCCTGGCAGGTGGCCAACAAGAACCCGCTGGGCAGCGGCGCAGGCTATGGCTCCAGCTTCCCGCTGGACAGGGAAATGACAACGAAGCTGCTGCATTTCCGGACGCTGAACTACAACTCCGTATACGCTCAGATGAGCCGGGGCAAGACCGAAAAGATCGTCGCCATGGGTCTGGCCTCCGTTGCCGCGACGCTGAGCAAGCTGGCGATGGACTGCTGTCTCTATATCAATCAGAACTTCGGGTTCATCTCCTTCCCTTCCGAGCTGACAACGGGCAGCAGCATCATGCCGCATAAAAAGAATCCCGATGTTTTCGAGCTGATACGCGCGAAGTGCAACCGGATCCAGTCGACGCCCAACGAGCTGACGCTGCTGATCAACAATCTTCCTTCCGGCTATCACCGCGATATGCAGCTGACGAAGGAGATCCTTTTCCCTGCGATTGAGGAGGTGAAGGCCTGTGCGCAGATGACGAGGCTGATGCTGTCGAATATTCAGGTCAAAGACGCAATACTGGAAGACGCGAAATACAAATACCTCTTCAGCGTCGAGGCCGTCAACGATCTGGTCAATAAGGGCGTGCCTTTCCGTGAGGCCTACAAGCAGGTCGGCAACCAGATCGACAAGGGCGAATTCCACTACGACTACAAACAGCTGCACCATACTCACGAAGGAAGCATCGGCAACCTGTCGAATGACCGTATCGCTGCGGAGATGGAGAAAGTATTGGCGAAATTTGAATAATTGACAAAGTTTCTGTAACTATGGTTACATGAAACAACTGCTGCTGGCTGGCCTATCCCTTGCCGTGTTTTCCCCTGTCTTTGCCCAGAAAAAAGTATTGGAGTATCCCTTTCAGCTCGACAAGCGTTCTGTGGAAAAGGGGGAATGGGCCGCCCAGATGCAGCGTGACTTTCCGGACTCATCGGGGCTTCTGATCTTAAAGAACAATGAAAATACAGACTTTGTCTGCGTCGACAGAGAGTTCTCGGTAAAGGGAAAGATCGGGATGCCGGTCGGGAAGACGGCGCCCGGAGTACGCGACAACGAGTTGGTGGGCAGTATCGGTAAAGACGGCCGGTACGAGCTGCTCTTCAACAACACCAGCCAGCTGGTCTATACACTGGAGACGGTGGATTTTAGTGCGTCGACCGTCGTCGACCAACCTTCACTCGAGCTGACCCCCGACGAAAGGTTCCTCGCCCATTTCGCCGGGAACAATAATTTCTACGTACTGGCTTCCGACGACAAGGCGGGACAGCTGGTGGTGTATACCATCGGGGCTTCCGGCGCCATTACCAGAAAAAGCAATCCCTTTACCATACCTGCCGACGCAAGCAAGCGTGATAAGATCAGTGCATATTTGTCGCAGCCGTTGTGCCTGAGCAATCGGTCCGAATACGATCCGATAGCGGGTACGCAGATGCGCAAGGTCTTTTACCGCCCGGAAGACGTCCGGTTCGTCGTCAACGACAAGAATGGGCCGACCCATGTAATTACGGTAACGCTGCCCGACTGCCGGGTCTCCGACAAAGCGATCAATATCGGCCCGGGGACTTCCTGGCTGGTGGACGACAGGCTCTTTTCCATGGTCGTCACAAAGGGAGAGCTTACCGTCTTTGCGCACAACCCGGCTACGGGTCAGCTGCTCAAAAAATATTCGATCTCTGCGGATGCGGGCGCGGAAATGCTGGCGGAAACGCCAAAATACGAGAAGTGGAATCACAAGCTGGTCTCTTCGAAGGAGCAGGATGTAAAGAAGGCGGTCCGGGCCTTCTCCGATGATGTCAAGGGAATTTGGGCCGTCCCGACGGAAGATGGACGGGTGATGGTTATGCTCTGTACGTTCGATTTCAGCATACAGTATTCAAGGTGGTCAACGGGCTCCACAGGCCCTGCTACACACGGCGGGTTCCAGCCGTCCGGCACGGCTGTGGGTGGCAACGCACCGCCGCCTGTCTGGGTACCCAACTCTGTAACCAGCACCTTCTCGACTACCCTTTCTTACGTTAAGCTCAAGCCCGCCTACCGTTGGTATGGCAGGACAGACGTCCGGTTGCTGCTGGATCCTGCGACGCTGAAACCCATGCAGGGGAAGACGGCGCGTCCCGTCTCGGATGAGGTGGAGGATTATGTCGGGACTGCCGAAAAAAGAAGATGACGCAACTGGCGAACGGGAGATGGGTTGGTTACTATAATCCCGATACCCGGCAATACGTGATCGAAGAGGTCGAACTTCATAATTAGCGCTATATGGGAAAATCAATTCTGCTGCTGCTGCTTCCGGTGTGTTTGTACGCCCAGTCAGGCGATACGGCCTTAAAGACAAAGGCGATCGGGGATATACAGTCCCGTTATGACGACTATAAGAAGATAGCCCTGCAGATCTGGGACTATGCCGAGGTCGGGTATAAGGAGGCTCGCAGCTCGGCGCTATTGCAAAGGACGCTTACAGATAATGGTTTTGCGGTAAAGGCGGGAGTGGCGGGCATTCCGACGGCCTTTGTGGCGAGTTATGGCTCTGGGAGTCCGGTCATCGGGATCCTGGCCGAGTTCGACGCGCTGCCCGGGCTGGCGCAGCAGGCTGTTCCTGAAAAATCGGGTATCGAAGGAAAGAATGCGGGGCATGGCTGTGGTCACCATCTGTTCGGCACTGCCTCCGTTGCGGCGGGCATCGAGTTGAGGAAGCTGATCGCGGAGAAAAAGATTTCGGGGACTGTCCGCGTTTATGGCTGCCCGGCAGAAGAGGGCGGGTCGGGGAAGGTCTATATGGTGAGGGCGGGGTTATTTGACGACGTGGACGTCGTGATCCACTGGCATCCGGGCGCGGACAATGCGGTGACGCTGACGAGCGCGCTGGCGAACAAGAGTGCAAAATTCAGATTTACCGGGCTGGCGGCGCATGCGGCGGCGGCGCCGGATAAGGGCCGGTCGGCGTTGGACGGCGTCGAGGCCATGGACTATATGGTCAATATGATGCGGGAGCATATTCCGCAGGAGACACGGATCCACTATGTGATCACCAACGGCGGGAAGGCGCCCAATGTGGTGCCCGATTTCGCCGAAGTCTATTACTATGTCCGTCATCCGAAGAAGGAGGAAGTGGTCCGGATCTTCGACTGGGTAGTCAAGGCCGCGCAGGGCGCCGCGATGGGGACGCAGACGAGCGTCGACTACGAGGTCATCGGCGGGACGCACGACCTGCTGCTGAACAGCACGCTCGCGGAGGACATGCAGCAGAATCTCCTGCGCGTCGGCGGCGTTGCCTACACACCGGCGGAAACCGAATTCGGACGCAAGATCCAGGCTTCATTCACTTATACGGTGCCCTCTGTTGCGAGTGCGGGTGTTGTGCAGCCGCTGAAGGCGGAGCAGGACGCGGGAGGCGGGTCGACCGACGTGGGGGATGTCAGCTATGCCGTGCCTACGGTCGGGCTCAGGGCCGCTACCTGGGTGCCGGGGACGCCGGCGCATAGCTGGCAGGCGACGGCCTGCGGCGGGACGGACATCGGGATCAAGGGCATGATGGTCGCGGCGAAGACGATGGCGCTGACGGCTGTCGACCTTTTCAGCGACGCGGGGCTGGTGACGCGCGCGAAGGAAGAATTCAAAAAGGCCAAAGGAGACTACCAATACAAAGCGCTGCTCGGCGACCGCAAGCCGGCGCTCAACTACAGAGACTAAAACCAAGCCGCCTATGCGGCGGGTATCACGGTTCACGCGGCGGGTCGCGCGGTTCACGCGGCGGGACGCGCGGTTCACGCGGTTCACGCGGTTCACGCGGGCCGTTTGTTAAAGACATGAAATCTACATTAAATCCCACCAAAAGTAACACAGTATTAGCCGAAACTGTCTGAACTTCGGGAAGCCGATAAATTCAGACATATGGAGCCAAATCCTTTAGCGGGCCATCTGCCCCCAGCCTCCCTGCTCATCAATACTCCCGCCGTAGTCGCCGCCTATTATACGGGAGTCCCCGACCCTGCCGTCGCCGACCAGCGTATAAGTTTTGGAACGTCGGGGCACCGCGGGTCGTCGCTAAAAAATTCTTTTAACGAATCGCATATTCTGGCCATCACCAGGGCTATTTGTCTTTACCGGAAACAGAATGGTATCGACGGGCCTTTGTTCATCGGGATGGACACCCACGCCCTCTCGACGCCGGCGCACGCTACCGCGCTGGAGGTGCTGGCCGCCAATGGGGTCGACGTCATGGTCGCCACAGGCACCGAATACACCCCTACCCCGGCCGTCTCGCTCGCGATACTGCAGTACAACAAAGGCCGGACGACCGGGCTGGCAGACGGGATCATCATCACGCCTTCCCACAATCCGCCCGACGACGGAGGTTTCAAATACAACCCGCCCAACGGCGGACCGGCGGAGAACGTCATTACGAAGTGGATCGAGAATACCGCCAACGCGATACTGGAGAAGGGCGAGACCGTGGCGCGCGTGTCTCTGGCGAAGGCCCTCCAGGCCAGCCACCCCTACGACTATCTCAACGCATACGTCAACGACCTGGCCAGCGTACTGGACATGGACGCCATCCGCGGCGCACAGATCCGGCTTGCCGTAGACCCGCTGGGCGGGGCCGGGGTACACTACTGGGGGCCGATCGCCGAGAAATACGGGCTGAAGAATCTCACCGTTCTCAATACGACCGTGGACCCCACTTTCCGCTTCATGACGGTGGACCACGACGGGAAGATCCGGATGGACCCTTCATCGCCGTATGCCATGAAAAGCCTCATCGACCACCGGGAACAGTACGATATTACATTCGCCTGCGACACCGACCACGACAGGCACGGCATCGTCACTCGTCATGCGGGGCTTCTTCCACCCAACCACTATCTCTGCGTATGTATAGAATATCTCTTCCGGCACCGTCCGGGCTGGGGGATAAGCCGGCCGTGGGGAAGACGCTTGTCAGCAGCCAGCTGATCGACCGCGTGAC
Organism: Puia sp. P3; assembly: GCF_050632245.1. Classification (NCBI taxonomy): domain Bacteria; kingdom Pseudomonadati; phylum Bacteroidota; class Chitinophagia; order Chitinophagales; family Chitinophagaceae; genus Puia; species Puia sp. P3. The sequence goes on along the minus strand of NZ_CP192583.1, from coordinate 7,600,011 downwards.
CTACCATGTCGGCCGCAAGCTTTATGAGGTGCCGGTGGGCTTTAAATGGTTTGTAGACGGGCTGGTCGACGGCAGCCTCGGATTTGTAGGCGAAGAGAGCGCTGGCGCCACCTTTCTCCGTCGTGACGGTAAGGTATGGACGACGGACAAGGACGGTCTGATCCCTTCCCTGCTGTCTGCCGAGATCATGGCGATCACCGGTCGTGATCCCGGTGAGATCTATGCGGGACTGACGCAGCAGCTCGGCGAACCCGTATATGACCGCATCGACGCGGCCGCGAGTCCCGAACAGAAGAAGCAGTTGTCGGCGTTGTCTCCGGATCAGATCAGCCAGAAAGAGCTGGCGGGCGAGCCGATAAAGGCCATGCTGACCACCGCGCCGGGGAATGGGGCGGCCATCGGCGGGCTGAAGATCAGCACGCAGAATGGCTGGTTTGCGGCGAGGCCGTCGGGGACGGAGAACATCTATAAGATCTACGCGGAAAGTTTTCAGGGCAGGGATCACCTGCAGCGGATCCTCGGGGAGGCACAGACGATAGTAGACAAAGCGACCGGGAAATAAAATTTATTCTGTAAAAAATATCGGTTATGAACTTAAGTAAGAAACACTATGGCACGATAGCCTGCAGCCCGCATGTGATGGATATAGACGGATTCTCCCAGCTGGCAGATCTGGCGATGGACCTGCGCTGGTCGTGGAATGGCACGGCTGACGAGCTGTGGGAGCAACTGGATCCGGCGTTGTGGGAGCAGTCGCGCAATCCCTGGCTGATACTGCAAACCGTCTCCGGCGAACAGCTGCAGCGCCTGCTGAGCTCTCCGACCTTTCGCAGCAGGCTGGACGACCTGACCCGCGCAAAGGAGGAAGAAGACGCCGAAGACAGCTGGCTAAAGAAGACCCACCCCGATACGCCGCTGAAGACGGTGGCCTATTTCAGCATGGAGTTCATGCTCAGCGAGGCGCTGCCAATTTATGTCGGCGGACTCGGCAATGTAGCAGGCGACCAGCTGAAGTCGGCGAGTGATCTGGGCGTTCCGGTCATCGGCGTCGGCCTGCTGTACCAGCGCGGCTATTTCCGTCAGTACATCGACGAATACGGCACCCAGGTGCCGTACAGGCCATATAACGATCCCGGTCAGTTGCCGATACAGCCCCTGCGGCTGCCCAATGGCGAATGGCTCCGGATCGAGGTCCATATGCGTGGCCGGCCGTTGTGGATAAGGGCCTGGGAAGCCCGTGTCGGGCGTGTCCGGCTATACCTGCTGGACACCAACGATTCCGCCAATCTGCCGGAGTACCGCGAGATCACGGGCGAGACCTATGGCGGCGGGCAGGATATGCGCATCATGCAGGAGATCGTGCTGGGCATCGGCGGGTGGCGTATTCTGGAGCTGATGGGCATCGCGCCGGAGGTATGTCATCTCAACGAAGGCCACGCGGCTTTCGCGGTGCTGGAGCGTGCGCGCAGCTATATGGAGAAGACCGGAGAGAACTTCGACGTCGCGATGGCCGTGACGCGGGCGGGCAATCTGTTCACCACCCATACGGCGGTGGCGGCTGGCTTCGACCTATTCGACCCTGGGCTGGTAACCAGCTACCTGGGCGACTATGCGCGGCACAGCCTCGGCATTTCGACCGACGCGCTGCTGGCCATGGGCCGGCAGGATCCCGCCAATCCCTATGAACGTTTTAATATGGCCTTTCTCGCAGTACATGGCAGCAGGTGGGTGAATGGGGTCAGCGAGTTGCACGGTCGCGTAAGCCGCCATCTTTTCGAACCACTATTCCAGCGCTGGCCGACGGAAGAAGTGCCGGTGGCGCATGTCACCAATGGCGTGCATATGCCTACCTGGGAGGGCGACGCGGCAGACCGTCTCTGGACCGACGCCACTTTCAAAGACCGCTGGAAGGGGACCACGGAGATGTTCGAGGAGGCGATCAAATCTCTGTCCGACGAAAAGATCTGGAACATGCGCAACGAGGCCCGGGCCGATCTGATCAACTGCATCCGTCAGCGAACCGCGACGATGCTGTCTGCCTATGGGGCGCCGGCGGAGGCCGTCGAGGGAGCACGCAAAATGTTCGACCCGAACGTCCTGACGATCGGGTTCGCCAGACGCTTCGTCTCCTACAAGCGGCCCGACCTGCTGCTGGAAGACCCTGTCAGGCTCACGCGTCTGCTGACCAACTATCAGCAGCCGGTACAGCTGGTCATCGCCGGAAAGGCGCCGCCCACCGACCAGGGGGTGTCGAGCTGATCAGAAGGTGGATCCAGTTCATTCACAATACCGGTCTCTCCGGACATGTCGTGTTTCTGCCGGACTATGATATGCTGCTGGCTTCGCGCCTGGTCGGCGGAATGGACGTCTGGCTCAATACACCGCAGCGTCCCTGGGAAGCCAGCGGAACCAGCGGGATGAAGGTCCTCGTCAACGGAGGTCTCAATCTGTCGGAGCTCGACGGCTGGTGGGTCGAAGCCTACGATCCGGAGGTCGGCTGGGCGCTGGGTGACGGGCTCGAGCACGGCTACGACCCCGCGCTGGACAAGCAGGAGGCGGAGGCGCTGTTCTCGATCATCGAGCAGCAGGTGGCGCCCGAATTCTATGGCCGCAACGGCGACAATATACCGAAGGCCTGGGTCGACAGGGTGCGGAAGAGCATGTCGGGTCTGACGCCGCGGTTCTCTTCCAACCGGACGGTGAGGGAGTACGCGGAGAAATACTATATGCCCGCGGCCGGGCTCTATCAAACCCGCTCTGCGCACAGCAGCGAAGTGGGGAGACGGATCGTAAACTGGAAGGAGGAGATGGACCAGCAGTGGCCCCGGCTGCGTTTTGGGCAGATGACCGTGACCGATCATGCGGAAGAGGGAAAACACCGGATCGAGGCGGAAGTGTTTGTAGACAAGATGGACGTCTCGTCGCTGTCAGTGGAAGTTGTTGCCGGCGCGGCGCAGGGCGGCGGGCTTTTCAGGCAGGAGATGACTGGGGCGCCGGGGCACGCGGAAGGGTGGATGAAGTATAGTGTTTTGGTTCCGGATAGCCGGCCTGCTGGGGATTATACGCCGAGGATCGTAGCCAGGAATGCGGATATCGAGGTGCCGCTGGAGTATAAGAGGATCTTATGGCAGCACTAGCAGATTGAGATCGTTCAGATCCAACTCTTTTATCATACCGGTCCCTTCGAAGTCGACGCGAACACCAACGACGTCCCCTATCGAAGGGATCTTTTCTTTTGGAAGATCGTCTTCCCGTTGAGTTGTATCCCGAATTGACCGTGGTCCACTTGTGCATTTGAGCCGCTGCCACTGGGTGAAGTCGCAGCCGAAGGCGCTGAGGTCGTGGTCTTTGCCGCTGATGCCTGTATTGCCGGCGTAGAGACCGATATCGGAAATGCAGCCTTTGTCGCAGAGCGGGACGACGATGGCGCTGAGTTTGCCGAGTATGATGACCTGAACTTTCCGGCAGAGACATTCCTCGACAGTGGAGGTATTGCGGACTGTGGCCGCCAGCGTGAACTGGTCGCCGGTGATGCCGGGAAGGGCCGGATATTACAGAAGTCGACCCAGTGACCGCTGAATACATCAGTGCCCAGCTTGTCATGAAGTGTAGCCGTGGTGATGCCGACGACACGGCCTGGAGCGCCGCCGGAGGTGAGGGAATCGTGTTTGATCTCGTCAGCTTTTAAATAGATAGGTATGGGGTCTTTCTGAACGATGCCTTTCCAGCCGCCGGAAGGGACGAATACGTCGGTCTGCATTTTTATTTCGTTGTCCACGATGAGTTTGGCGCGGAAGTATCCGGGACTATAATAGAGAGAGGTATGCTGTTTGCCGTCGGGGTTTACGGACTCACGGCGACGGGTGTCCCATGACTGCTGTATGATGACGGAGTGCGGGTGAAAGGAGGTGGCGTCGTAGTCGAAGACCACCGAGTTGGGCAGTTGGTCCGAGGTACGGCGGGCGTCGAAACGCGGTGGGCCGATGACGGTGGAATTGTGGTGGATGAGGCGGGCGCTAAGCAGGGATACTACCGCGATGATGGTGGATGAGATAATGATGATGGGGGTGGTGTAGCTGCGACGCGCGGGTTTTGGCTTCGGTTCCGGCGTCTGTGCCGGCGGTGGCGGGGTCGGGGTCGGGGTCGTTTCGGGGGCCGGTGGCGGCGGGGTCGGGGCTGCCGCGGCCGGCTGGTTTGAACGCTGCAAAAAATCCCTCCATCCTTCGAATCCTGCGTAGCGCGCGAGGGTGTTGAGGGTAGCCAGGGTCGGCGAGCTGTCATATTTCACTTTGCCCCAGACCCTTTTTAGCGTACTAACGCTGAGACGAACTCCCGTCTCTTCGAACAGGCGCTCGCTCAGCGTACTGAAATCATCGTTTGTCCAGGAGGCTGTGTCGCCCCAGCCGAGCGAATCCTCAATGAGCGATCTGCACCGCCCGATGGCTGCCTCTTGTGTCATAGCATAAGTTTTATCGCAGATCTTTGGTGTCCACGCGGCTCGGCGTGTCCTTCCCGTCGACGATAGACTTCGAGCTGATGGCGATGGACCGTATGATCGCGGCCATGTTCTTCATGTCGAGCGTGCCTATCTCGTCGCCTGCGGTATGATAATATTTTTCGGAATCCATTTTCGAAGTAGAGATGGTATGGGCAGGGACGCCTTGTTTTGCGAGGGTAGCATTGTCCGAGCGATAGAACAGATTCTCCTGCGGATAGGGATCGGGATAGAAGGTAAAGCCGGAGCCTGCAAGGTTCTTTTCGAGGATCTTCCCCATATCGGTCCGTTCAAACCCGGTGATATAGGCGGAATTTGTTCCCCACTTGCTCTCCGTGCCGATCATTTCGATATTGAACATGGCCATGACCTTTGCGGGCTCGAACTGGTTCGAGAAATATTCCGATCCGAATTCGCCGATCTCTTCTGCCGTGAAGGCGGCAAAGACCAGGGTGCGTTCGTTGTCCTTCTTTTTGGCGAAATAGTTGGCGAGCATGATGACCGCGGTGGTGCCGCTGGCGTCGTCGTTGGCGCCGTTGTAGATGGAATCGCCTTTGGCGTCGGGCTTGCCGGTTCCGAGGTGGTCATAGTGACCCGAGAAGATAACGTATTCCTCCTTTTTGCTTTTGCCGGGGAGGATGCTGACGATATTGGCCAGGTTCTTTTCGGCGACCTGCTGTTCCGCCGTGACGGACCATGCAGCGGGTTCGGCGGAGGTTAGGAGGAAGATGACGGTGATATCCGATTTGAATTGTTGTCTGGTGAAGCGCGCCAGTCTCGGGAAGTTCTTTGCAAACGAACTGTCGACGAGAACCACGGTATTCTTTTTTGCCTTTATGTATTTCAGGACTTCCGGGCCAAAGGGGGCGCCGGCTTTGATGGAGGCCTTCTCGTATCCGCTGTGGTCGTCGGCTTTGACATGGGTGGAGGCGCTGACGACGACGATATGGTCGGCGCTGAGCGCCTGGCCATCTACGGTGGCGCTGGCGGACACGGGTGTCGTCGTCAGCATCGTGAAGGGCTGGCGGTAGCTGGCGGCGCCGTTCAGCGTCTTCAGACCGGCCTGACGGAATTGGGATTCGATGAATACCGCGGCCTTTTCGATGCCGGGTGTAAAGGTGGCGCGGCCCTGCATGTCGTCGGAAGAGAGGGTCTTTTCGATCTTCTCTACGGCGGCCGGGTTGATGATCTGGTCGATGTTCTGCGCGGACAGATGCGCCGCGGACAGCAGCAGGATGGTGCTAATGACAGGTATTCTCATGGTTTGATTATAAGCTCATCATTTCCTTGAACTTGACCGTCTGGCGACGGCTGACCTCTATTTTCTCTCCGCCTTTCATTTCCAGCAGCAGGCCACCGTTGAAATAGGGCTCTATTTTCTCGATGAGCCGGAGGTTGACGATATGTTTACGGTTCGCCCGGAAGAATACCTTTTCGTCCAGTCTTTCCTCGAGGGCGTTCAGTGATTTCAGGATCAGGGGCTTGTTGGGTCCGAAATAGACCTTGGCGTAGTTGCCTACGCTCTCGAACAGGCGGATATCGGACAGTTTGACGAACCAGCAGCGCTCGCCGTCCTTGACGAATACCTGGTCGTGTTCGTTGAGGATGCTGCGGTTGACGGAGATCGTATGGTCGGAGATGGGGTCTTTATCCTCTTCTACCTGTAGTTTTTGAAGCGCGTCGGCCAGACGTTTGGGTTCGACGGGTTTGAGGAGGTAGTCCAGCGCGTTGACCTCGAAGGCCTTCAGCGCGTATTCGTCGTAGGCGGTGGTAAAGATCACATTGGGGGCGCGTTCCAGTTCGGCCAGCATGTCAAATCCGGTCTTGCCGGGCATCTGTATGTCGAGGAAGATCAGGTCGGGGTTGAGGCTGTCTACTTTTTCGATGCCTTCCGCTGCGTTGGCGGCTTCGGCGATGACCTCTATTTCGGGGAAGTCGAGCAATAATTTCTTGAGTTCGTTTCTGGCAAGGCGTTCGTCATCGATGATTACGGCTCTGATCATGGTTGGGCAATTTGTTGATTATTTGGTCAGGTCGACGGGGATAAGAACACGCGCTTCGACGGTGTTACCGTTAACCTCCCGGATATCAAAGTTAGCTTTTTGTCCAAAAAGTATTTGCAGCCGGTTTTGGGTGCTTGCCAGGCCGAAGCCGTCTTTATTCCGGTTGCCGTTGAGGACGCCGGTATTGAGGATAACCAGCTCGTGGTAGTGGTCCCTGAAATCGGAGATGATCTTGACCTTTCCGCCGTCTACCTGCCGGCTGATGCCGTGTTTGATCGCGTTTTCCACCAGGGTCTGGAGCATCATCGGCGGTACCGGCTGGTCGAGGGTGTCCTCGTCGATCTCGTATTCCACCTGGAGGCGGTCTTCGAACCGGATATGTTCAAGGGCGAGATAGTCTTTTACGATGTTGAGTTCTTTTTCAAAGGTGACCGTTTCCAGCTTCTCGGCCTGCATGCTGCTGCGGAGAATATTACTCAGTTCGGTGACTGCGGTGCGGGCGCGGACGGGATTTTCGTCGATGAGGGCCCGGATGCTGTTGAGGGCGTTGAAGATGAAGTGGGGGTTGATATGGGCTTTTATCGTTTTGAGCTCAAGTTCCTTGACGAGGGCTTCCAGTTTCAGGGTGTCGAGCTGCTGCTTGCTGTACTTATCTATATAGTGATAGACATAATAGATCAGGGTCCAGGGGAAGATCATCAGGCCGTATTCGGCCATCATGGGGACCAGCCGGCCGGTGAAGGTGGCGGTCTTGAGGAGGCGCCCACGCCGATGACGCTGCCGAAGATTATCCGGAGCAGGCTGCCGGCGACGCAGGTGAGGATTATCCCGACCAGGAATTTTGGGAGGGCCTTATCGACGGGCAGCTGTATCCAGCCGCGTTTTCGGATGATCTCCCTGAAAATATGCGTGGATATGAGGCCCGAGACGGCGACTATCAGCGCGTTATAGATATGTTGTTCGGTGACGCGCTGTTCGACGGAGGTCGTCAGCGCCGCGTATATGAGGATCAATACCAAAAAAGCCCAGCCGCCGATCTGGCACCACCAATAATATTTGCTTCCACTTTTGGGCATAATAGTAAGTTATCCGGCCGTTTTACCTTCCGGTGATTGCCAAAGCTAGGGTTTTCCCTGAGCCAGGACCCCTTATTTTGTACTAATGGCTAATTTAAGCCGGCCATCGGTCCGGTACTGATGGACGGGGGTTGAGGGACTGATGTTTAGCCGTTGACCAGGCTCCCCGGGCCCCCGGCAGGAGGGCCGGGAAGGGGGCCCCGAGGCTCGCGGTGGGGCGGGTGGAGACTCGCGGCAGTCGATTTTCCAACGGCCAGCTTCCCTTATTACCCTTTTATCTGGCTGTCCTGTACAGACCTTCGTCAAAGCTTCGTTCCTCGCTTTTCCTCGGTCGTTCCCTTCACTCCGTTCGGGAACCTTCGGCATCTGGCAGGGCCTACGATGAGGGGCCTGTCGGCCCCTTGTGGGTTCGGCTCAAAAATTGTACATTTACAAGTCGATCGGACTCTTTTGGCCCGGCACAAACAAAAGGAGAAAGAATGGAAATTACCCCGGGGCCGCTGTTGAAGGCGGTCAATTCCCCCGCAGACCTTAAACGGCTAACTAAGGAACAGCTGCATCAGCTGAGCGACGAACTTCGTCAATACATTATCGACACCGTGAGCGTACACGGCGGTCATTTCGCCGCCAGCCTCGGTGTTGTCGAGCTGACCGTGGCCCTGCACCATGTCTATAACACTCCTTACGACCAGCTGGTCTGGGACGTAGGCCACCAGGCCTATGGGCACAAGATCCTCACCGGGAGGCGCGACCAGTTTGCAAACAACAGAAAATACAAGGGTCTCAGCGGTTTCCCCAATCGGGGTGAAAGCGAATACGACACATTCGGGGTCGGCCATTCCTCTACTTCCATCAGTGCTGCATTGGGTATGGCGATGGCCGCCAAATACAAGGGAGAGACGGACCGAAAGACGGTGGCTGTTATCGGCGACGGCGCCATGACGGCGGGTCTCGCCTTCGAGGGGATGAACCACGCTGGTGTCGCGGATACCGATATGCTCATCGTCCTCAACGACAACTGTATGAGCATCGACCCCAATGTCGGCGCGCTCAAGGAATACCTCACGGACATAACTACTTCCAAAACGTATAACAGGCTGAAGGACGATATCTGGAAAGCACTGGGCAAACTGCCCGGCAGCCAGTTCAGCCGCGAGATGGCGAGCAAGATCGAACACAGCATCAAGGGTTTTGTCAGCCGCAGCAGCAACCTGTTCGAGGCGCTGAACCTGCGCTATTTCGGTCCCATCGACGGACACAATATCACCAAGCTCGTCGATACCCTCGCCGACCTGAAGAAGATCCCCGGTCCCAAGCTGCTGCACGTCGTCACCGTCAAAGGCAAGGGGTATGCGCTGGCCGAGAAGGATCAGACCAAATGGCATGCGCCCGGTCTCTTCGATAAGATCACCGGCGAGATCTATAAGAAACAGTTCCCCTCTCCTCAGCCGCCCAAATATCAGGACGTCTTCGGCCATACGCTGATCGAGCTGGCGGAGCAGAATCCAAAGATCTTCGGGATCACGCCGGCTATGCCCAGCGGGTCTTCGCTGAAGTTCATGATGGACAAGATGCCCGACCGCGCTTTTGACGTAGGCATTTGCGAACAGCACGCCGTTACGCTGTCTGCCGGTATGGCGACGCAGGGTATGCGGGTGTTCTGTAATATCTATTCCTCCTTTATGCAGAGGGCATACGACCAGGTGATACACGATGTGGCCATCCAGAAATTGCCGGTTGTGCTTTGTCTGGACAGGGCGGGTCTCGTAGGAGAAGACGGCGCGACGCACCATGGCGCCTACGATATTCCCTATATGCGCTGTATCCCCAACATGATCATCAGCTCGCCGATGAATGAGAGTGAGCTGCGCAATCTGCTATATACCGCTCAACTGGACTCCAGCGAATACCCCTTTGTCATCCGATATCCCCGCGGCGAAGGCGTGATGCCGGAATGGCGTACGCCGATGCAGGAGATACCTGTCGGGAAGGGAAGGAAGATAAAAGACGGGAAAGACCTCGCGATCCTCTCGCTGGGGCATCCCGGGAACTTTGTCACTGCCGCTATCCGCGAGCTTCGGGTAGAAGGCCTGGACCCGGCGCACTACGACATGCGGTTTGTCAAGCCGCTGGACGAAGAGATGCTGCACGAGGTCTTCAGCAGGTATGACCGTATCATCACTGTCGAAGACGGAACGGTCGTCGGCGGATTTGGATCGGCGATCCTCGAATTCCAGGCGGCCCATGGCTACCATGCCACCGTCAGGATCATGGGTATCCCCGACCGTATCGTCGAGCATGGCACGCCGAAGGAGTTGCAGCGCGAGTGCGGTTATGACGCACCGGCGATTGCCGCGGCGGCGCGGGAGATGATGAAGGACAAAGTCAGCGTCAATCAGTTGTTGGGTTAATTACGCGCCAAATATCTCCTTGTGCTTTTGGTCTACCAGCTGCTGGTTGAACCAGTGGGGGTATATATTATGTGGCTGTGTCAGATCGTCCAGCTGTTGGAGTTCGGCGGCTGTCAGTTCCACGTCTATTGCTTTCAGGTTGTCCTCCAGCTGGTGCATTTTGCTGGCGCCCACGATGATGCTGGAGACTACTTTTTTGCTCAGCAGCCAGGAGAGAGCGGTTTGTGCGACGGTGGCGCCGTGCGCCGCAGCGATGGGCCTCATCGCTTCGACGACTTTAAAGCCAAATTCCTTGTCAAAGGGCAGGAGGTCAAAACCTGAAAGGCGGTTGTCCTGATCCTTTAAATTTTCCCTTGTATATTTTCCGCTGAGGAAGCCGCTTGCGAGCGGGCTCCAGACGGTCATGCCGATGCCGGCCTGCTGCATGAAGGGTACGATATCCCATTCGACGTCGCGCCCGACCAGGGAGTAGTTCATCTGCCCGTTGCAGAACGTCGCCCAGCCGCGCTCCTTTTGCATTTGCCAGGCGAGGGCGGCCTTCCATGCGGACCAGTTGGAGAAGCCTACATAGCGGACCTTGCCCGCTTCGACGAGGGAATTGAGGGCGGAGAGTGTTTCTTCCAGCGGGGTGAAGGGATCTTCCTTGTGAAGGATATAGAGATCGATATAGTCGGTGCCGAGGCGTTTAAGGCTGGCGTCGCAGGAGAAGAGGATATGTCTTTTGGACAGGCCGGCCTGTGTGACGGGGTCTCCGGTGCGGAATCCGGCTTTGGTCGCGACGATCACGTCGTTGCGGCGGGGTTTAAGTATTTTTCCGAGCATCTCTTCGGACTGCCCGTTGGCATAGCCGTCGGCGGTGTCGAAGAAATTGATGCCGGCGTCGAGCGCTTTGCCGACCATATTTTCCGCTGTGGTCTGGTCTACTTTATAGATGGAGGTTATAGAGGGATGGTCGCCGAACGTCATGGCGCCGAAGGACAGTCTGGAGACGATAAGGCCGGTATTGCCGAGGGTTGTATATTTCATAGGGTGATAAATTTAGGCAACTTTTTAGATTCTCCGGCCTACCTTATGTTAAGAATTACATTTCCGTTATGGGTGGATTTACGCTGTCAAGAAGGGTTGTTGCGTTTTTTGTTCGGACTGTATTGACGCGGGTGGGTGGGGAACGTGGTTCGCGTGGCTTACGCGGTCGCGCGGCGCACCGCTGTGGAAAGGGGAGGTTATTTCATCTTTTGATGACCTAAACTTTCTTTATGAGATGGCTTCGCCGCGTTGGATTGGCCGTTGGGATATCGATTATCGTTACACTTGGCGTGGCGGGCCGGATTTATTATCGGGATGGCTGGGGCGACCTTGCGAACTGGCATCGCCGGATGGTATGGAGTTCGGGGATGCGTGGTGGAACCGCCGCGGCCGGGGCGGGTGCGGCGAGAGCCGGTGCAGCCGGGGCGGGTGCGGCGTCGGCCGCGGCGAACGATGAGCGGCAGCGGTTGGTGGCGGAGGCTGCGGTGCTGAAGAGTTATCTGCGCGGGCATAGGGTCAACGGCGAGTTTTGTTTTTTGGTTGATATGGGGCTGCCTTCGGGGATGTACAGGTTCTTTGTCTATGACCTCCGCAAAGATTCGATCCTTCTGGCGGGACTGGTGGCACACGGGGCAGGCAGCGCCAATTTTAGTGCAACTCCTTCTTTTTCCAATACCAACGGCAGCGGGTGTACCTCTCTGGGAAGGTACCGTATCGGCTATCCCTACAACGGGATGTGCGGTCGGTCGTACAAGCTGTATGGGCTGGACACAACCAATAATCAGGCGTTCCAGCGCAATGTAGTGCTTCATTCCTGGAAGGATGTCCCGGATGCCGAGACCTATCCCTATCCCATTTGTAACAGCCGGGGATGCCCGATGGTGTCTCCGGCCTTTTTACATCAACTGCAGCCGATGATCGACCGGTCGAAGAAGCCGGTGTTGTTGTGTATCTTTAATTAAAGGGTAACTACGCAAACATCGGTACTTCGATCGCAAGGATATTTGCGGGGGAGGACGTGGTAGTCAGGGTTACGCCGCTGGTTTCGGTGAGGCCGACGCCATCGCGGGGTTGCAGCTGGAGGCCGTCTACTTCCACGCTGCCTTCCAGCAGGAAGATATACACGCCGTTGCCGGGGAAGGCGGGAGTGTAGGTGAGCGACCTGCCGGCGCTGAGGACGGCGAGGGCGAGGCGGGCGTCCTGGTTGATCCAGAGCGCGTGGTCTTCGGCGCGGGGGCTTACGATGACCTGCCACTGGTCCCGGCGGCCGTCCGGGTAGAAGGTTCGCTGGTCGTGGCGGGGTCTGATATTCGGTTGTTTCGGAAAGATCCAGATCTGGAGAAAGCTGGACGGCGTCGTAGTGGGACGCGTTATACTCGGAATGGCTGATGCCGCTGCCCGCGCTCATGACCTGGACGTCGTTGGTATAGATAAAGCCTTCGGTGCCGGTACTGTCTTTGTGGGAGAGGGCGCCCTTGAGGGGGATGGAGATGATCTCCATGTTTTCATGGGGATGATTGTCAAAGCCGCCGCCGCCAACGACCACGTCGTCGTTGAGGACGCGAAGAGCGCCAAAATGTACTTTTTCCCTGTCGTGCCAATTTCCGAAGCTAAAGGAGTGGTGGCTGTCGAGCCACCCGAAATTGACATGGCCTCTCTCGGAGGCCGGATAAAACTTATTGGTCATAAAACCTATTGCCTTTGTTGCGGACCTTCCCCGGGTCGGGACGGGTTCGTTGTCGTGAACCGTCCTGTAGGTCGGGGCTGGGCCTTGTCGTGAACCGTCACGCAGACCGGGGCAGGCCCCTGTCGTGAACCGTCCCATAGATCGGGGCAGGCCCTTGTCGTGAACCGAGCGGTGAACCGCGAATCGCCACCGCGGTACCCGGGACCTACCTAGTTCGCCGATGGTTCGAGGTAGCCCGGGAAGAGGCCACCGCTGTCCGAGGGACGATCGCTGCCGTCTTCGGGGCCGTCGCCGCCGCCTTCTTCGAACAGGCCGCTGTCCATTGGGTCTTCGGGCCGTTCCGGGTTAAACTCCACGATGAAATTGTTACGGCCTTCTCCGACGAGAATGCTCATATAGTTGAGCTGCACCAGCTCGAGCATGGACAAGAACAGAAAGATAGCCTGTAGTCGGTCGCGGCATATTTCGAAGATCTTGTCAAAGGGCATGGTGTGCTGCTCGCGGACGGAGGACAGGATATATTTCCTGCTGCTCTCCATCGTATAGTTATACTGAACAACCGTATGGACGGGTTTGTTCTGTCGTTGCTGAATGCGTTGCATCACCTTCTCGAAGGTCTTCATCAATTTGAATAGGGTGATGGTCTGGATCTCGGTGCCTTCACCGGACTCTTCCCCGATCTGCGACATTTCTTTCTGCAGATTGCCCCTTCTGACCATCAGTTGGCGGATAGCCTCCATCTCGGCCAGTGTAGCGGCCGCTTCCTTGTAGCGTTTGTATTCGAGCAGCTTGTCGATGAGTTCCTGACGGGGGTCGATCTCGTTGCCCTGTTCGTCGAGTTCTTTGCGGGGCAGAAGCATCTTGGCCTTGATCCGCATGAGGGTACTGACGAAGAGGATGAACTCGCTCGACAGCTCGATATTCAGGTGCTCCTGGCCGTGGATAAAGGTAAGGAAGTCCTGGATGATCCTGTGGATCGGTATATTATAGATGTCCAGTTCGTCCCTTTCGATGAAGAAGAGAAGGAGGTCGAAAGGACCTTCGAATTGAGGTAAGTGAATCTGGTACGTTTCGGAATTCGTCATAACCCAACGAAAATACCTCAATTTCCGGGAAAGGGAGAGCGTGTTTTCCCCAAGTTGTTGACGCGGGGATTACCCGTGGATAACTCGCGGAAAGTAGTGTGAACCGCGTGGTTCGCGCCACCGGGAGAAGGCGGGTAAAGATTCGTAGAGGTGTGTGAACCGCGTGGTTCACGCCCTTTTTTGGGGAGAGGTCGGAAAGAGGCCCACCGCAACAGGCGGGCCGCCCGTCATATCTTATTGCGCCGGCTTAGGCGGCAGGCGCTTCTTGTTGTCGAACTGGTAGGCCAGACCGATACCCATGATCTCCTGCAGCTGGAGGGCCGGGCCGCCGACGCTGCCGTCGCTGTGGACGGACTTGATGTCGTTGTCGTAGATCAGCGTTACGGAAAGGTTCATGCTGATCAGCCGGTTGACCTTGACCGCAAGGATATTGGTCATGTAGAGGGTGACGTCCTGGGGTCTGCGCAGGTAGTTGGAGAAGAGGTCCAGTCTGCCCGTATAACCTGCGGTCTTGCTCAGGTTGGTCTTGTAGTTGATGGAGGCGAATGCACCCAGCTCGAATCGGGAGTGTTTGCCCGAGTCTACTCCGAAGGCGCCGACGGCGGCCAGCGAGTCATTGTTGACGACGATCATGCGCGCGGTCAGCGGCGACAGGAAGAGAGAGAAATTGTCGTTGGGTTTATAGTCCATACCAAGGGAAAGCAGGAAATAACCCGGCGAGAGGAAATTGGAGGTAAGCAGTTTATTGTTCTGGTCCAGGTAGTTGTACCCCGCAGAGAACTGGCTTCTAAAATTGAACAGCGTGCTGAGGTACCATTTTTTGCCCACGTCGTATCCGTATTTGGACACCAGGTCCATCCTGTCGTCGGACTTGCGGGTGCCGAGGCTGGTGGTATTGGTTATGCCATAAGCCAGAAGAAGCGTGTTGTCCCACGACCGGCGGCCATCCTTATAGAAGGCATAGACGTTGAGCAAAGTGGACAGCGAGAGGGCCGATTTGTCACCACCGGCCGACCAGTTGCTGAGGGCGGCCTGGTTGAAATTGAGGTTATAGAGTCCCCCGGTCTTCCAGGTCATCTTCGTCGTGTCTTTAGGGTCCTTTACGATAACGGCTCCGTTGGCCTCGTCTCTCAGCTGCTGTATCCTGTTTTGCGCATGTGCTACGGTGATAGAGCCCGTCGCGATGATCAGAAGGATAAGCGTCTTCTTAAAATACGTCATAACTCGTCGGTTTAATTTACAGTGAAAATCTATATAACAAAAAAGTTGCCAGGGCCGGGCCTGGCAACTGAAATAATCATTTATTTATGCGGGCCTTTTCTTCAACTCGTCGCGGATCTCCGCCAGCAGTTTTTCAGAAAGAGTAGGTTCCGTTGCGGCGGGAACCTTCTTCTTTTCAAGGCTCTTAAAGAATTTTACGATGAGGAAGAGGATAAAGGCGATGATCACGAATTTGATGATGGCGGCCAGGAAGCTCCCGTATTTGACCGCCCCCAGGCCAATTTGTCGATATCCTGCAGATTGGCGGCTTTTAACGCGGGGGCAAGGAGGAGGGGTGTGATGATGTGCTCAACCATTGAAGACACGATGGCGCTAAAGGCGGCGCCGATGACCACGGCTACGGCAAGGTCGAGAACATTGCCACGCATTACGAAGTCTTTGAACTCTTTTAGCATTCCCATGATAGTTGATTTAGTTATTGAATAAGCGTGTTTTAAGACATACTGAATATACTACTTCTTCTTCAGGCCCGGATATTGCATATTCAGGCCCTTCAGGGTGTCCCTCACCGTAGTGGCAACCAGGTATTCCTTATACCAGTTCTGGTCCGCGGGGATGATCGTCCAGGGGACATCGTTGCAGTTCTGGAAGCAGTCCTCGTACATCTTCATGTAGTCGTCCCAAAGTTTGGCTTCCTTGTAGTCGTTTTCGTTGTACTTCCACTGTTTTGCCGGGTTTCTGATCCGCTCGTCCAGACGCCGCCGCTGTTCGTCCGGCGAGATATGGAGATAGAATTTGAGGATATGGGTGCTGTTGTGCTCCTCGAGCAGGTTCTCCCAGCGGTTGATGGCCTTCATCCTCTTGTAGGCCGTTTCGTCATCGATCCACTTGTGTACACGGGTGACCAGGACGTCTTCGTACTGGCTGCGGTTAAAGAGCCGGATATATCCTTTTTCCGGGGCATTGGCGTGTATCCGCCACAGAAAATCGTGAGCCAGCTCTTCCGCAGTAGGGGCCTTAAAAGATTTTACCAGTACGCCCTGGGGATTCAGTTTGCCAAAGACATTGCGGATAAGACCGTCTTTGCCGCTGGCGTCCATCCCCTGGATGACGATCAGTAGGGAATGCCTTGATTCTGCATATAAAAGATTTTGCAGTTCGTCGAGTTCGGCCAGTATGTCTATCAGCCTGTTTTTCGTCTCCTGTTTGTCCCAGTCTTTCGGGGCGCGCGTGTCGATGTCCCCCAATTTAATTTTTCCCATACCTCTTTGTTTTATGCAAGCATGCGACAGGTTGCAGGATATAAAAGGTATCCATAATGGCAGGAACCCTGACGGCGTGCCGGACAGGTGCACGCAGAAGGCCTGGTGTGTGAACTCCCGCCGGTAACGATCTTCGTAAATTGGTCAGCTAAGATTTGTCAACAGGGTAACGGAGCGGTTTACACGGACATGATCTCTTTTTCCTTGGAGGCCAGGTGCTTTTCCACCAGTGCGATATTCTTGTCGGTGATGTCCTGGATCTCTTTTTCCGCGTCTTTGGCTTCGTCTTCGCTGAGACCGTCCTTTTGTAATTTTTTGATCTGTTCGATAGCGTCGCGGCGGATACTGCGGATGGCTACTTTGGATTGTTCGCCTTCACCGCCGGCCCTCTTGACGAATTCCTTTCTTCTTTCTTCCGTCAGCGGGGGCATAAAAAGCCGGATGATATTGCCGTCGTTCTGGGGGGTCACGCCCAGGTTGGCATTGATGATCGCCCTTTCGATGGGCTGGAGCATATTCTTTTCCCAGGGTTGAATCGTAAGCGTCCTTGCGTCCATCGCGGATACATTACCGATCTGGTTCAGCGCAGTAGGGGTACCATAATAGTCAACGGTAAGCCCGTCGAGCATCTGGGGACTAGCCTTTCCTGCCCGTATCTTAATTAATTCAGATTCAAGATGATTGATTGCCTTTTTCATGCCGTCCCCTGGCTTCTTCCAGGATAAATTCCAGATCGTCTGACATAGCTAATTGGTTGAGACATTGCAAACCTACGTCAAATGGGAAAATTTGACAAAAGTGAATTGGACCAAAATTCCGCCGGGTCTTTTGTTCCCGCCGGTCTCTAATTATTTTGTTCCAGCATAGAATCTTTCGTCAGGGGAACAAGGTGAGAAGCCTTGGTGAGCTGGGCGTTCTCTTCTTTTGCCGTCTTGGCGACGAACAGACGCGGTGCAGGCATAAGGTAGTAGATGCCCGCGATCATGGCAAAGAAAACAGCGAAGACGCCAAATAACAGTATCGTACAGTTGACCGAACGGGCCATGAAGACGAGGCCGATCATTACGGCATTGACCGCAACCAGGGTCAGCGTTATCATGCGATGGGAGAATCCGCGGTCGAGCAGCAGATGGTGAATATGGTTTCTGTCAGGGCTGAAGGGCGAACGGCGGTGAAGGATCCGGATCCCAAATACCCTAAGCGTATCCAGCAGCGGTATCATCAGGATCGTGAATCCGACCGCCGGAGTGGCGGGAATGGGGAACCGAACGTCACCGGAGCCCGCGATATTGATAAACTTCAATACGAGAATGGCGTTGATCGTCCCTACCAGCAGGGAACCCGTGTCTCCCATAAAGATCTTGGCGGGCTGGAAGTTGAAGATCAGGAAGGCGAGCAGGCTACCCGACAGCGCAAAAGCTATCACCGCATAGGGCAGCATCCCGACATAAAGAAAATAAGCCCCGAAGATGGTGGTCGACAGAAGGCCGAGACTGCCGGCCAGACCATCGATGCCATCGATCAGGTTGAAAGAATTGATGACGACAATAACCGCGAAATAGGTCAGCAGAAGGCTGAACATCTCGGGCACCTGATAGATGCCCAGGAATCCATGCATGCTGCGTATCTGAATATTGCCGTAGTAGATGATGATAAAGGCGGCAAGCACCTGGCCGATGAACTTTTTCACGGGTGAGATGATGAGGATATCATCTTTCAGACCGAGGAAGAAGATCACAAAAGAAGCCGCCATAAAATATTGAAGCTCAGGGTATTGACCGAAATGGACGGTGAGGAGACAGCCAAAGATGAAGCCTGCAAAAATACCCAGCTCCCCTAGCGGGGTGATGGGCGCGTTGTGCACCTTGCGGGCGTCGGGCATATCGAAAAGCTTTTTCATTTCTGCCACATTGATGACGGCGGGAATGGCAAGGAACGTAATGGTAAATGAAATAGCTATCGAAAGTAAAACATCAAACATCAGTCTGATTTTGATTCATGACAAAAATAACGATTCTTTCTGGATGCTACTAATACGAGTAATTCACTAATGATGTTCCCGGGTCATGGCAGGTAAGCTGGAATAAGGAGGACAGCAGGAGATTTGCAATGGAAAGATAGAAAAATCCGCTGAATACGACAAAAAATTGAGTCCTGGGTTTTGACAAAAACCTTTAGATTTGCCTACCAGTTAACAAAAAGATTCAACAAATCCAACAATATGGCTGACTTAAAAGCAGTAGCTTCCCAGATCAGAAGAGATATCGTAAGAATGGTCCATGGCTCCCAAAGCGGTCACCCCGGTGGTTCTCTTGGTTGTGCTGATTTCTTCGCCGCTCTTTACTTCAAAGTGCTTAAACACGACCCCAATTTTCATATGGATGGGAAGAATGAAGACCTCTTCTTTTTGTCTAACGGTCATATTTCCCCTGTTTTTTATTCAGCCCTGGCACGGTCCGGATATTTTGACATCAAAGAGCTAGCTACATTCCGGAAGATCAATTCCCGTCTTCAGGGCCATCCCACCACTCATGAACATCTTCCCGGCGTAAGAGTTGCGAGCGGATCTCTTGGTCAAGGCATGAGCGTTGCCATCGGAGCCGCACTTGCTAAGAAACTCAATAACGACAAAAATATTGTATTCTCACTCCATGGAGACGGTGAATTGGATGAGGGTCAGAACTGGGAAGCGATCATGTTCGCCGCAGCCCACAAAGTGGACAATCTTATCTCTACGGTAGACTGGAATGGCCAGCAGATCGACGGAACTACGAAGTCCGTATTGGACCTCGGCGATATCCACGCGAAGTTCAATGCTTTCGGATGGACCACACTCGAAATGAACGGCAACGATATGGACGAGGTCGTAGCCACGCTGGACAAGGCGAAGGGCCTGGTCGGACAGGGCAAACCCATCGGCATCATGATGCATACCATCATGGGCAAGGGCGTCGATTTTATGCAGAATGACCACCACTGGCACGGTATCGCTCCCAATGACGAGCAGCTTGCCAAGGCGCTGGCGCAGCTGCCCGAGACGCTTGGAGACTACTAGGCGACTATTTATAAAAAGTTTGCTTGATAAATGTCAAACCCTGATCGCACGGATCAGGGTTTGTAGTTTTTGGACTACAATATTTTATTTTAGGACTTCAGTTCGATCGGCTGCGCGGCGGCCTTGCGCGAAGGCAGCCAGGAGGCCAGCAGCGCCACGACCAGGATCGTCAGGAACACCATTACAAAGTCCGACGCGACAAGCTTTACCGGATAGTAGTCGATGAGGAAGGAGTCCCCCTGCAGCGGGATCAGCTTGTATTTGATCTGCAGGAAGCAGATGATCAGGGCGATCAGCATGCCGGAGAGGCCGCCCATCACCCCCAATAGCATTCCCTCGCTGAGAAAGATCTTTTGCACGAGCCCGTTGCGCGCGCCCAGCGCCTTGAGGACGTTGATATCCTTTTGTTTCTCCCAGACGAGCATGGTCAGCGCTCCCACCATATTAAAGGCGGCTACGATCAGAATCAGGGTCAGCGCGACATAAATAAACCACTTTTCCGCGCCCATAACGCTGTAGAGATTCTGATTTTGTTCGTATCGGGTCTGTATCCGGTAGTCCTTGCCCAGCAGGCGGGCCAGCTGCTGCCGGACGGATTCCGTCTGTGTGGCGTCGGGGATGGCTAGTTCGATATAACTGTACTCGTCGGGCTGCAGGTTCAGCATCCTTTTCACAAACGCCATATTGGTGATGACATAGCTGTTGTCGAAGTCCTGCTGGATCCGAAAAACACCCGACGTGCCCATGGTCTCGTGGCTGATGGAGGAGGCGGGGTCGGCCGAATAGTCGCTGCCCTTTCTGAAGAGGTAGACGCCCAGTGACAGCAGGGACCGCTCGGCTTCCACGCGTATCGCGTATTCGACGCCCGAGCCGAGGATGGCCATCGGGTGGTCGCCTGTACCGAGGTCAAAATTGCCGCGCTCCACGTGCGCGCCGACGCCCGAAACTTTCAGGAAATTATTGTCCACGCCTTTGAGATAGACAGGATAGGTCGTGGAGTCGTTCTCGAGAATGGCTTTGTCCTCCACTACCAGCGAGTACGCTTTCATGCCTTTGATGGAGGTCAGCTGCTGCAGCTGCTGCGGCGTCAGCGTGAGGGTCTTGCCGGAGACCGGGCTGACCTTCATGTCGGGGTAAAAACTGGTGTACAGCGATTTTACAAGGTCTTCGAACCCATTGAAGACGCTGAGGACCAGGATCAGTGCGGCGGCGCCTACGACGATGGCCGACATGCTCACCCATGCTATAATATTGATCGCATTGGTCGACTTTTTTGCACGGAAATAACGCCACGCGAAGAGGAGGTTCATTGGTCACTGCCCGCCCCGGCAGAGTCGCTATCCGGCGGTTTTTCCGCCTTGATCTTCCTGAACAACTCCTCCATTTTATCCGCGTGCTCCAGTGTATCGTCATTGTAGTACGTAAGAATGGGTATTCTGCGCAGCTGGTGCTTGACCCTGTCAGCCAGCTCCCGCTTGATCTCCCAGCCCCTGTCTTCGACCTTTTTCATAACCGCGGCCGTATCCTTTGCGTGGAAGATGCTGAGGTACACCCGCGCCTCGAGCAGGTCGGGAGTGACCTTTACAGCGGTCAGGGATACCAGTCCGCCATCGATCATGCTCAGGCCAAGTCGTTGAAAGATACTGCTCAATTCCTCCATCAGCAACGCTCCTACCTGTTTTTGTCTTTTGCCTTCTTGCATATTATTAACATTATAACAACTACATTTGTCCCCAAATTTACGGCATATTTTAGCATGAAGAAATTCTCGGTGATTTTGCAGTACCTGTCAAGGTACAAAGGGAAGATAGTTCTGTATATGTTTTTTAATATACTTTCTATCGTTTTTGGGCTGATCTCGTTGGGTATGCTGAGCCCTTTCCTGGAAATGTTGTTCAACGAGGGGGCTTCGACGAGCCAGGTTACGCTGAATACGAACGCGATCGGCGCGCTGAAAGAGATCCTGGTCGGCATTGTCCAGACCCATGACAAGTCAACGGCATTGATCGTGGTCTGTCTGCTGATCGTGATCTCGACTTTTCTGAAGAACCTCTTTTACTACTGGTCCTCCTATATCTCCTCCCCTATCCGCAGTGCGACCATCACTTTCCTGCGCAACGACGTCTATGAAAAGATACTTGCGCTGCCGATCGGCTATTTTACGGAAAGAAGGAAGGGAGATCTTATCTCGAGGATGACCAATGATATCTATGAGATCGAGTCATCCGTGGTGAGTACGCTGGAAGGTCTGATCAAGGACCCGCTGACCATCATCGGTTATCTGGCCTATATGATCTATCTGAGCCCGCATCTTAGCCTGTTCTTATTGATCCTGCTGCCCGTGACGGGCTTCCTCATCGGGCGAATCAGCCGCAGTCTGAAGCGTCAGTCCAAGGATGCCTCGACCCGGCTTGGGGAAAGCCTTTCCGTGCTGGACGAGACGCTGGGAGGGATCCGGGTTATCAAGGGATTTGGCGCTGAGAAGCTGCTTCGCACGAAATTCGTCCGGATCAACAACAGCCTTTTCCGGATCCGCAACCGGATGAACGCCCGCCGCGATCTGGCCTCTCCGCTGACGGAGGTGCTGGGGGTGGTGATCCTGACGGTTATCCTCTACTATGGCGGCATGCTCGTTTTCAACACGCATGGTAAGGGCTTTTCCGGCGGCGATCTGATCTCCTATATCGCTGTCTTTGCGATGCTGATCAACCCGGCCAAGACGCTTTCGACATCCATCTTCAATATTCAGCGCGGCGCCGCTGCGATGGAAAGGGTAGAGGACCTCCTGAAGGCGCCCGTCAACATCACCGACGATCCGAATGGTAAGAAGCTGGTCGCGTTCGGGGACAGCATAGAGTTCCGCAACGTTAGTTTTTCATACGACGACGCGGTCATACTGGAAGATATCAATCTTACCATCGAAAAGGGCAGGACGATCGCGCTGGTGGGCAGCTCGGGAGCGGGGAAGTCGACCCTGGCCGATCTGGTACCCCGATTCCACGACGTTACCGGGGGCAGCTGCTGATCGACGGGGTGAATATAAAAGACTATTCCCTGAAGTCGGTGCGCGAGCAGATGAGCATTGTCACCCAGGAGCCCATTCTCTTCAACGATACCATCTCTGCCAATATCGCGCTGGGCAAGCCCGACGCCACCCGGGAGGAGATCATCCGTGCGGCCGAGATCGCGAATGCCCACAATTTCATCGTGCAGAAAGAACAGGGCTATGACACCAATATCGGCGACCGGGGCAGCAAGCTCAGCGGCGGCGAAAGACAGCGGCTCACGATAGCCCGCGCGGTTCTGAAGAACCCGCCGATACTTATTCTCGACGAAGCTACTTCCTCGCTGGATACGGAGAGCGAGCGGCTTGTTCAGGACGCCATCAACAAGATGATGGAGCACAGGACGAGTATCGTGATCGCCCACAGGCTGAGTACGATCAGGCATGCCGATGAGATCATTGTGCTGTCGAAGGGGAAGATCGTTGAGCGTGGGACGCATGATCAGCTGATCGCGAGGCAGGGATTTTATAAAAAGCTGGTGGAGATGCAGGAGGTGAAGTAGATTCAACCTTACAAATGAGATATTGTTCCCTTCTTTTGATCTGGCTCCTCCCCGGGGCCACTTGCAGCCTATTCGCAGCATAAGCCCATGGCGGCCCTGAGCAAGCAGATGAAAAAAGAAATAGCGCCGCGGCGCTATTCCAGGTCCTCGTCGTCGCCCTCATCCCCCCACCCCTCTTCGTCTTCCGGGCTGCGGCCGGCCGGGGCTTTGGTCCCCACCTGTTCGGTCTCCCGGTCCATCTGTTCGATCGCAACGGGACGGTCGGAAGTATCGCCGATAAGGTAGCGCGAGAAATAGTCCGCCATCCTCCAGAAGAAGTATTCGGTCATGTCGGCGTAGGCATGGCGCTGCCCGGGGAGCAGGACCAGGTCGAAGCGCTTGTTGGCGCGGATCAGGGCGTTGGCCACGCGGATGGTATTGCCGGGATGGACGTTGTTGTCGATGTCGCCGGTGGAGAGCAGCAGATGCCCCTTCAGATTCTTCGCGATCTCGGGGTTCTTCTCGATGCTATATACGAACGATGTATCCCCTTTCTCGCTGACCACCTCTTTGACCCCGTGGTGTTTTTCGCTCCACCACCGGTTGTAGATGGCGTTGTCGTGGTTGCCCGAGGACGATACCGCCAGCTGAAGAAGTCGGGATAGACCAGCATGGCCGCGGTGCTCATAAAGCCGCCGCCGCTGTGGCCGTGGATGCCCACGCGGTTGATGTCGATATAGGGATAGCGGTCGGCGAGTTGTTCGGCGACGGCCTTCTTATCCGCCAGACCGTAGTCTCTCAGGTTGCCATAGCCGTAGTTATGATACCATTTGCTTCGGGAAGGGTGACCGCCGCGATTGCCCAGGGTTACAACGACCATGCCTAGTTGCGCGAGCCGGTCCATTCGGTCCATGCTGCGGCCGAAGGCCTTGTTGACGGCTTCTGTCTGCGGACCGGGATAGACGTATTCCATCAGCGGGTAGCGCCGGGTCGAATCGAAGATGAAGGGTCTGTAGATCACGCCATAGATGTCGGTGATGCCGTCATCGGCTTTTGCTTTGAAGGGTTGCGGGAATTTATATCCTGCCGCGAACAGCGAGCTGAGGTCGGCAGTCTCGAGGTCCATGACCTTTTTGCCGAGGCTGTTGTAGAGGGAGGATTTGGGAACCGTATTGACGCGGGAGAAATTGTCGACGTAGTATTGCTGGTCGTCGTCCATACTCATGGCGTGCTCGAACTCGCCGGGGTTCAGCAGGGTCAGGCCGCTGCCGTCAAATCCGATCTTATACAGGTGCAGATAGTAGGGGTCTTCGCCCTGCTCTCTGCCGTTGGCGGAGAAATAGAGGATGCGTTTTTTGTCGTCGATGCCGACGATGTCTTCGCAGTGGAAGGGACCGCTCGTGATCTGGTTCTTCAGCCTGCCGGCGCCGTCATAGAGATAGAAATGCGCCCATCCGTCGCGTTCGCTCCATTCGATGAGCTCGCGGCCCCGGTCCACGAGCCCGAGGCGGCGGACTTCCACATAAGTGTTGAGCCGTTCCTGGATAATGGCTTTGGCGGCCGTGTCGTCGACGGAAGCTTCACAGACGTCGATGCGGTGCAGGTCGCGGCTGGTGCGGGTGAAATAGAATTTGCCGGCGGTGCCGAGCCACAGCTGCGGGCGATATTCGTCGTCGCGCTGGCGTTCGGCGCGAGGAGCCGACCATATCGCCAGGTCCTGGTCTTTGAACTGACCGGCGCTGATCGTGTGGTGTGTTTTGGCACTAACGTCGAAGAGCAGCAGCTGTTCGACCGGCGCCTCTTTGTCACCGGGCATCATGTATTTGTAGGTCTCCAGCGTTGGACGGGGGTCGGCGAGCGAGTTGATGACCCAGAGGTCCTTCACCTTGCGCTGGTCGGCGCGGGACATCACGAAGTGTTTCGAGTCCGGGCTCCAGAACAGCTGTGCTGGCTTGCGTTTGTCCTTGTTCTTCTCCTTGTCGACGTTGGTCTCGCCGCCGCCGCCACCCAGTGCGCCGGTGCCATGATAGCTGTAGTATTCCGCGCCGTCGGTAGTCAGCTGGTGTTCGACGATCGTGGAGTCGTCTTCTTTATTCAATGCCTTTTCGTAGTTGGCGCGATCCATCCAGTAGAGGTTGTAGTGTTTGCCAAATACGATGGTGTTGCTGTCGGGAGAAATGCTGGCCCAGTTGGGTTTGTGTTTGGGCTTTTTGAACCCGACGAGTTCGTTGAGCGTGGCGTCGTTGAGGTTGTATTCGAAGTAATAGATCTTTTTCTCTTTTGCGGCGGCGGCGGTGGCGTTGGTTGTGGCGGCCTTTTTCGAGCTATCTTTCTTCTCTACGTCCTGCGAGCTCTTTACCTCGAACTGTATCCAATTCTCGTCCTTAATGAATTTGAGGCTGTCGAGGCCGAGGTGTTTGGCTTCGAAAGGATCTTTTACGATACGGGAGATGGCCGCGGCCAGCCGGTCCCGGTCGAACATGGGCTTCTTCTCCCCTTTTACCGGGTCGACGATATACCACTTGCTTCCCGTCTGTGGTCTCGTACATATACCAGAAGCGGTTGCCTTTCTTCAGCCAGTGGGGGTCTACCTGCGTGGAGAAGATCATCTTCTCCAGCTTTTTCGGTGAGAATCGGGCGGCAGCCTGGTAGTTGGCTGTAGTTACGGGGGCTGCTGGGCGTAGCTGTTAAGAGCGATGACCATCAGCGCGATGAGGAGTAGCCTTGGCATGTGCAGTAGAGTTTTGAGGCTACTATGTTAAAACATCTTTCTGCAGCCTGTATCACTAATATCCATACACGGCAGCAATTGAGGATAAATGGATATCTTCGTTTCAGACCCAGACCTGATGAATATGGTACCACTCCTTCCCAGCCTTCCCGTTTATTTTTATTTTATATCTATTGCGCTGCAAGCCATTTGCGTAATCCATTGTTTGCGGAAGCACAACGAACAGAGATGGATCTATCTCATCATTTTCCTGCCGATGATCGGCTGTCTCGCCTATTTTTTTACAGAGGTCGTCGACCTGCGGCGCTTAAGGTCCCCGCAGCCGGGCAGCTTCAGCGGACTCATCAATCCGGCGGGCCGGATCAGAAGGATGGAGAATACCCTGCGGTTTGCGGATACCTTCAACAATCGTGTAATGCTGGCCGATACCTATCTGGCTGTGGGACGGACGGACGAGGCGATCGGATTATATACGGAGAGTCTGACGGGCGCCTTTACGGAGAATGAGCACGTGATCAAGCAATTGATCGTGGCGTATTTTCAGAAGGGGATGTACGCTGAGACGATCGCCATGGCGAAGAAGCTGTATGGCCGGCCGCAGTTCGCCCGGTCGAAAGAGCACGTGCTATATGCCCGGGCCCTGGAAAATACGGGGGACCTGGAAGGGGCCGAGCGGGAGTATTTGAAAATGAAGGGGCGGTTTGCGGATTTTGAGGCGAGGTATCACTATGGACTGTTCCTGCGCGCGTCGGGACGCGGGAAAGAGGCCCGGCTTGTATTCGGTGACATAGCTGACGAGGCCCCTCACCTTAGCTCCAGGGAAAGACGGTCTAACCGCAACTGGATCGGCAAGGCAAAGGAAGAGCTAAATCGCTGAGATTGGTGCCAACCTGACAACAGGAACGCTGACCCTATTTGTTCATCATCTGCTTCGCCTCGATGCTTAGGGTAGCATGGGGAACAGCTCTGAGTCTTGCTTTATCGATAAGCTTGCCGGTTACACGGCAAATGCCATAGGTCTTGTTCTCAATGCGCATCAGGGCTTTTTCCAGATGATCGATGAAAGTGATCTGGCGGCTGGCCATCTGGCTAAGCTGCTCACGTTCCATACTCATACTTCCATCTTCCATGGTCATATACCGGGCGTCGTCGTTGTCGCCGCCCATTTCGTCCTTGCGAGTGATCAAACCTTGTAAATATGATAATTCCTTTTTAGCTATATCAAGTTTACGATTGATCAAATCCCTGAATTCGGTAAGTTCTGCGTCGCTGTATCTCATAGTGGGTCCAGTTTGTTCCTCTTGCGGGGTGTCTAATACTGATTTTGTGAATTCCGGCTCGTATTTGCGAACCGTTTTTGTCTTTATTTCCGGGATGACTACCTTCACCGGTTTGGGTGGAGCAGCCGGTTTCTTCGGTTCCAGCTTTTGGCGGGATAGCCGCCACAGGGGGTGGAGGGGGAGTTGCTACTGTCTTAGCTACAACAGGTGCGGTGACGCTTTGTTTAGCGGCAGCAGCAGGGGTAGCGGAGGTCTTCGATACTGCGGTGGGCACCGGAGTCTTGCCAACCGACGGTGGAACCTTTACAGATGTAGCCTTGGATATATTGGATACAGCGGTTTTTTTGGTCTGGACGGGGGCGGATTTCTTAACGGCCGGAGCTGCGACAACCTTTTTAGCCACGGGTTTAGCAAGAGGTTTTGCAACCGGCGCCTTCTTCACGGCCTTCCCCGAACCTGACGAGTGGGCAGGTTTTGAGGCCGATTTTTTCGCCGGTGCTACTTTCTTGACTGTCGCCGTCTTTTTGGCGGGCTTCGCCGCCTTCTTCTTGGTTGCCATACAGTTAGGCTTTTTAGTAACAAACACTTTTAAAAGAATATCATTCACTTCAATTTCAGTGCCATTGGCTGGCTCCTTAACCAATTCGATCGAGTCTGCCAAAATTTCCGCGCAAATATACTCATTAAATCGGTTAAGGGAATCTGAAAGGGCGGGTACGTCTGCTACTTTTACTAAAATTCTGTCTGTTAGATCATAGCCATTGTCTTTCCTGATCTTTTGGATACGATTGACGAATTCTCGCGCATTGCCTTCCTGGGCCAGCTCAGGGGTGACTGTTACGTCGAGGGCGACGGTAAGGGCGTTCTTGTTGGCCACTACCCAGCCCGGAATATCCTCGCTGGTGATCTCGACTTCGTTAATTGTCAATATTAAGGGTTCTTTATCAATAAATAAAGTAATATTACCTTCTTTTTCCAATTTTTCTATATTCTCCTGGCTGAATTCGGCCAGCGCAGTGCTGACGGCCTTCATTTTAGGTCCCAGCTTCTTTCCGAGAGCAATAAAATTGGGTTTTATCTTCTTCTTGATAAAGCCATCAGTACCAGAGAGATATTGTACTTCTTTCACGTTGACCTCGGCCATGATGAGGTCCTGCACCTTTTCGAGCTGGTCTTTCATCCCGGGGTTGAGCACGGGGATCAGGACTTTCTGCAGGGGTTGGCGGACCTTGATATTGACCTTCTTACGCAGGGAGAGGATTAAAGACGACGCGTCCTGCGCCATCTGCATCCTTTCTTCAAGGGGCAAGTCGATAAAGTCCGCATTGGCGACCGGAAAGTCGGCATGGTGTACCGAGGCGGCCTTTATGCGGCCCGTCGCATCCTCCAGATTCGTGAAAAGCCAGTCGGAGAAGAAGGGGAGATCGGGGCCATGAGGCGGGAGATGGTTTCCAGGCACTCATAGAGCGTCTGGTAGGCGCAGATCTTGTCGTGTTCGTACTCGCCCTTCCAGAACCGGCGCCGGCAAAGCCTCACATACCAGTTGGAAAGGTGTTCGTCTACAAATTCTTCTATCAGGCGTCCGGCGATGGTCGGCTCGTAGTCGTCGAGGTTTTCTGTAACCTTGACGATCAGGCTGTTAAGAGAAGAGAGGATCCAGCGGTCGATCTCCGGCCTTTCCACCGGAGCGATATAGGCCTCCCTGAAGTCGAACCCGTCGACATTGGCGTAGAGCGCGAAGAATTGGTAGGTGTTATATAACGTTCCGAAGAACTTGCGCTGTACTTCCCTGATGCCCTCGATGTCGAATTTCATGCTTTCCCACGGGGAGGCATTGGTTATCAGGTACCAGCGCGTGGCGTCGGCGCCGAACTTGTCGATGGTCTCGAAGGGGTTGACGACGTTGCCGAGGCGTTTGCTCATCTTGTTGCCGTTCTTGTCCAGAACGAGTCCGTTGCTGACAACCGTCTTGTACGCCAGGCCGGGGTATTTTGCGTCCAGGTCTGTGCCTGGAGGAAGGATCTTTTTCAGCTCTTCGTGGACCGACTCCTTCAGCAGGGCGCCCAGGGCATGAAGCGTATAGAACCACCCGCGGGTCTGGTCGACGCCTTCGGCGATGAAGTCTGCGGGATAGTTGCTGGCGAAGGTCTCTTTGTTTTCCAACGGGAAATGCCATTGGGCGTAGGGCATGGCGCCGCTATCGAACCAGACGTCTATGAGGTCGGCGACCCGCTGCATGGGTTTACCGGACGGGCTGACCAGGATGATCTCGTCCACATAGGGTTTGTGAAGGTCGGAGGTCATCTTATTTATATAGGACCCGACGTCGTCGCCTACGGGGGGTGACATGAAGCCGGCCTTTATGGACGCGCGGAGGGCTTCCTTCAGCTGGGCTACACTGCTGATACAGACCTCTTCTCCTTTATCTTCGGTGCGCCAGACAGGAAGGGGTACCCCAGTAGCGGCTGCGGCTAAGGTTCCAGTCGACCATATTTTCGAGCCAGTTGCCAAACCGGCCTTCGCCGGTGGATTTGGGTTTCCAGTTGATGGTCTTGTTGAGTTCTACCATTCTGTCCTTTAGCGCGGTGGTCCTGATGAACCAGGCGTCGAGGGGATAGTATAGTACCGGCTTGTCGGTACGCCAGCAATGGGGGTAATTGTGTTCGTATTTCTCGATGCGGAAGGCGCGGTTCTCCTTCTTCAGCTTGACGCTGATGTCGACATTCACGTCGATATAGTTGGGATCGTCCTTATAGTTCTTTACATAGCGGTTGCTGAATTCGCCGAGGCCGTCGATGAACTTGCCCTGACGGTCGACCATGACCAGCATACCGATATCGTACTTTTTCCGACCTTATAGTCATCTGCGCCGAATGCGGGAGCGGTGTGGACGATGCCGGTACCGTCTTCGGTGGTGACGAAGTCGCCCAGCAATATGCGAAAGGGATTGCCGCCGGCTATTTCCGGCGTATTTGCTTCATAGGGAAGCAATTGTTCATAGCGTAGCTCTTCGAGCTGCGCGCCCTTATACTCCCCGAGGATTTTCCATGGCAGGATTTTTGACTCGGGGGAGTGGGAAAGCAAAATCCCCGTTTTCGGCCTCGGGTTTGAAATATTTCCCCAGCAGAGCTTTCGCAAGCACCACGTTTACCGGCAGATGTGTGTATGGATTAAATGTTTTTACAAGTGTATAGTCAATTTTGGGGCCCACGGTCAGACCGAGGTTGGAAGGCAGTGTCCAGGGCGTGGTGGTCCAGGCCATGAAAAAGAGTTCTTCGTTCGCGCCCAGGTCTTTGAAGAGAAAATCGCTTTTTTGTCTTTGATGGCCTTGAACATGACTACGGCGGAGGTATCCTTTACGTCCTTGTAGCAGCCGGGTTGGTTGAGCTCGTGCGAGCTGAGACCTGTGCCGGCGGCGGGGAGTAGGGCTGGATGCTGACGCTTTCGTAGAGGAGCCCTTTTTTGTAGAGTTCGCCGAGGATCCACCAGAGAGACTCTATATAATTACTTTCAAAAGTGATATAGGGGTCTTTGAGGTCGACCCAGTAGCCCATACGGCGGGTCAGTTCGTCCCATTTATCCTTGTATTTGAGGACTTCGCGGCGGCAGGTCTCGTTGTATTCGGCTACGGAGATCTTTTTCCCGATATCTTCCTTGGTGATGCCGAGCATTTTTTCGACGCCGAGTTCGACGGGGAGGCCGTGGGTATCCCATCCGCCCTTGCGTTTGACCTGGAAGCCACTCATCGTCTTATAGCGGCAGACGAGGTCTTTGAGGGTACGGCTGATAACGTGGTGAATACCAGGGAGTCCGTTGGCACTGGGGGGCCTTCGTAGAATACGAAGGGGTAGCTCCTTCCCTGAGTTCGACGCTTTTTTCAAATGCCCGGTCTGCCTCCCATTTTGCCAGAACTTCCTGGCTTATTGCGGGTAGGTTCAATTGTTGGTATTCCTTATACTTGGCCATATACTATTATAAAGGGACGCGAATTTACGAAATTTTCCACTGAATACCGCCGGGGAGAGGGTTGGCGACGGACTCGGAGGGGATTGGATAACCGCGGGGGACGGGCTTGGTGAAGCGCGGGGGACGTGGGTGGTGAACCGCGGGGAACGTGGGTGGTGAACCGCGGGGAACGTGGGTGGTGAACCGCGGCGGGCCGCGGTCCCGCGAATGGCGGCTGCGGCAGGGGCGCAGTGACCGCAAACTGAGGCGGGTCGTGGCCTCGAACGCTCCGAAAAGCCTTGTTAATAGTTTGTAAAAACGGCCTGAAAACCGGCCCAAAATACCTAATTTTACATCGTAGTTATCCACATTAACCAGCTTTGGCATAGTTTATGGATACTTATTCCGCAGAAAAGCGATACAAAGAGAGTGATCAAATCACTCCGTATTATATACATCAACTCTTTCTACGGTTTAGGGTTTAGGGGTTAAAAAGGGGGTATTCCTACTCCCCTTCCTTTTAATATAAGCCTGCCGTATTCTGTTCTCAACCCCATTCCTCCTTATTCCGTGTACCTTCTTTCTTTACCTTATTCAATGGAGATCCGTAGCCATCCCGTTTTTAATCTCTGATATTACCTTGCAAAAAACCCGTTCGACAAGCACCAGGCTCCAAGATCTCAATTCCTGAATTACCAAGTCGCACAAGAAGTTCGTTTCCGGAAAACCTACCTTTTTACCCCGGATGAAAGAACCCTCCCGGCCAATTGCCGGGAGGGTTTTCCTTTTATATCCATTGCAGACTCGCGTGAACCATTGTGATTGACGTCGGGGTGCCGTAGTCGGGACGGGACTCCGCCGGCGGCGGCTACCCTTTACGGGTACGAACGATCTTATAGATTCGGATCGCGCTCATCAGCAGGATCACAAACAGGAATAACCCGAGAAGACCGTAGATCCAGCTCATATTCTGCTTGACGACGACGAGCATCACGATCGCGACGAGAAAGATAGTCGCGACCTCGTTGTATATGCGCAGACGCTGGGAGGTCCAACGAAAATCGCCGCGCATCTGCTGACTGAAGATCGCCTGCAGTGAAAAATGATAGGCATAGAGTCCTATAACAAAGCCCAGCTTGATGGCCAGCCAGGTCGGCACAGAACCCAGCATGATCATCATCCAGGGGCCGAAGATAAGGGTCAGTATCGCCGAAGGCCAGGTGATCCCCATCCATAGTCGGCGGATCATAATTCTGAACTGATTCTGGAGAACCGTCCGTTCCGGCTCGGGCTTCTCCGCGGCCTCCGCATTATAAACGAACAGGCGCACGATATAGAACAGCCCGCTGAACCAGGTGACGATAAAAATAATGTGCAGCGCTTTTACATAATTATACATAGGAAGGAATTTGCGTGTACGGCCACCCGAATCCGGGGTCATGGGTGGCCCACCCAGCGTCAGTTGCGGCCCTCCTGGTCCAGCAGCATGGACCTGTCCCCCGCCGCATAGCCGTTGACCCAGCCGGCCAGCGTCTGCACCCAGCTTCGGATGGACGTTCAGGCAGGGGATCATGGTATAGGCTTCCCCGCCGGCAGCAAGGAACGACTCCTTCCCGCGGACGGCGATCTCCTCGAGCGTTTCCAGACAGTCGCTGATAAAGGCGGGACAAAGGATCAGCAGCTTCTTGATACCCTCTTTCGGCATCTCTTCCAAACGCACGTCGGTAAAGGGCTCCAGCCACCCCTTCCCAAGCCTCGACTGGAAAGAGTTGCTGTATTTGCCCTCCGGAATATTCAGCAGGCGGACCATCTCTTTTGTCGTAACGAAACACTGGTGCCGGTAGCAAAAGGCGTGCGCCGGAGAGGCCGTTTCGCAGCAGCCGGCCGAGCGCAGACAGTGGTTGCCGGTTGGATCGGTCTTCTGCACGTGCCTGCCCGGAACGCCGTGATAGCTGAACAGGATATGGTCATAGTCCTGCTGAAGAAAGGGCCTGATCTGTTCGCTGAGCGCCTGCAGATAGTGGGGCTCGTTATAAAAGGGTTTGATAAAATTCAGTTTGAAGCCGTAGCCTTTTTTGCGGTGGACTTCCTGTGCCCACTCCACGGCGGTCTCGTAGGAGGCCATGGCGTAGTGCGGGTACAACGGAATGGCGACGACTTCCTCCAGCTGCGGCGCTATTTTCAGCAACTGCTCGAAGGCGTGCTCCATGGACGGATTGCCATAGCGCATGGCGATCTCCACCGGCTCCTTCACGTGGGACTGAAGGGCTTCCTGCAGCTGACGCGTGAGGACGATGAGGGGCGAGCCTTCCTTTGTCCAGATAGTGGAATAGGCTTCCGCGGACTTGGCTGCACGGAAGGGCACGATCAACCCCCGACCAGTATCTTTCTGAAAAGCCAGGGATAATCGATGACTCTTTTATCCATGAGAAATTCCATCAAATAGGTATGAACGTCTTTTGTCGCGGTGGAATCCGGCGATCCGAGATTCATTAAAAGGATAGCGCGCTTGCCTGTAGGTGTCATATCGGGCGTAAAGGTACGGGAATGGTTGACATTTAGCCTGGCTACTCATGGAAGCTGCCGAAATGCCCGGATATGATGATTAAGATCAATATCAGGGGTATGGCTGAGAAATGTCAGACAAAAACATGACAGTCTAATGACAGAAAAATTCGTTTTATAGAAACCCTTGAAAGTAAATTTGCGTTCATAAAGTATAAGCTGTAGAAATGGTTACAAGGACCTCTGATATCTCGGGATTTTACGTTGTGGGGATCAATTACAAAAAGACAGACGCCGCTATCAGAGGCCAGTTCGCCATCAATAACGAACAGTACGAACGCATTCTCACCCTCGCTCCCACCCTCCATCTCACCGAACTCTTCATCTTATCTACCTGCAACCGGACGGAGATCTACGGATTTGCCGACAACGCCAGCCAGCGCTGGCCGGCCTGCTTTGCACGGAGACCATCGGAGACGTCGACAGCTTTATGGAAATGGCGTATGTAAAAAAAGGATCGCAGGCAATCGAGCATCTCTTCCTCGTTGGCGCCGGCATCGACTCGCAGATCCTCGGAGACTATGAGATCATCGGACAGCTGAAACAGGCCGTAAAGTTCGCGCGGGAACGTCAGTTCATCGGGGCTTCTACCGAGCGGCTCGTCAACTGCGTTCTCCAGTCCTCCAAATCCATCAAGAATCAGACGGCGCTGAGCGGCGGGACAGTGAGCGTCGCTTTTGCCGCAATACAGTACATCCGCGAAAACGTAAACGATCTTTCCGGAAAGAATATCCTGCTGATCGGCACCGGTAAGATCGGACGGAACACCTGCCGGAATATGGTAGACTACCTGTCCACGCGCAATATCACGCTGATCAACCGTACGGAGAGCCGGGCCGACGAGCTGGCCGCCGAGATGGGCGTACAGTCCGCGCCGTTAGAGCAGATCGAAGAGAAGGCCGCCGCTGCCGATATCATCCTCGTAGCCACCAACGCCGAACTGCCCACACTGCTGCGCAGCCATGTCGAAGGGCACGGGCCGAAGCTGCTGATCGATCTTTCGATACCCTGCAATATCGAGGAATCGGTCGTCGGGGTTCCGGGTATCACCCTGATAAATGTCGACGAGCTTTCGAAGATAAAGGACGAGACGCTGCAGAAGAGAGAGGCGGAAGTACCGAAAGCAAAGGCGATCATCGCCGAGCATATCTCCGAACTCATGGAATGGTACGAAATGCGCAGGCACGTACCCGTCCTTAGGGCGGTAAAGAGCAAACTGAAAGAACTGCATACAAGCCCATTGTTCAGCCAGCTGTCGGGACAGTCCATTCCCTGCACTTCGGATATGGACGAACAAATTCAACAGGTGATCAACGGCATGGCGACCAGAATGCGCCAGCAGAACCAGGGCGGCTGCCATTATATACAGGCAATTAACGAGTATATTGCCGCGAATTAATTCCACCATGCGAACACCGATGCGGATTGGCACGAGAGAAAGTCAGCTTGCCGTCTGGCAGGCCACACAGGTAAAGGAACTCCTTGAAAAGGAGGGTCTGTCTGCGGAGCTGGTCTTTATAAAGAGCGAGGGCGACATCGATCTCAAGACGCCTCTTTACGAGATGGGCGTGCAGGGGGTGTTCACCCGCAGCCTCGATACCGCCCTGATCAACGACAGGATCGATATCGCGGTTCACTCCATGAAGGACGTGCCGACGCAACTGCCCGAAGGCATCCGGCAGGCGGCGGTGCTCCCGAGAGGACCGGTTCGCGACCTCCTCGTCTACAAGACGGGGCTCGAATTCCTCCATTCATCCGCACCCGCGCAGATAGCCACCAGCAGCGTTCGCCGCAGGGCGCAGTGGCTGCATAAATATCCCAACCACCAGTTGAATAACCTCCGCGGGAACGTCAATACCAGGCTGAGAAAACTGTCCGAAGAACCCTGGGACGCCGCCATTTTCGCACAGGCGGGACTCGAGCGCATAAACGTCCGGCCCGGGAAAAGCATCGTCCTCGACTGGATGCTGCCGGCCCCCGCGCAGGGCGCCATCCTCGTCGCCTGCCGCACCGAAGACGAGGCAAGCTGGCTGGCCTGTCAGCCGCTGAATGACCCCGACACCGCTCTCTGTACAAAGATCGAGCGGGACTTCCTCAGGACCCTTCTCGGCGGCTGCTCCGCCCCTATCAGCGCACTGGCCGAGATAGAGGACGGGGACGTCTATTTCGCCGGCGAGCTGCTGTCGACCGACGGAAAGCAAAAAGTCGCGATAGAAAAGATACTGCCCATCGATATGGCGGAAGTTATTGGAAAGACGGCGGCCGAAGAGCTGCTCGACAACGGGGGAAGGGCCATCGTAGAAGCGATAAAGGCAGCCAATTCAAATGTCTGATCCCGATATACGCGTATTATCCACCCGGCCTTTGTCTGCCGCGCTGATCGAAAACGCCCGGAGCAAAGGAATAGCCATCGACGTTATACCTTTTATAGTGACGACGACGGTTGCCGATGAACAACTGCTGCGCCCGCTGAAGGAACGCCCGCTGACGGCAGTGTTTACCAGCGCCAATGCGGTCGGGGCCGTAGGAGAAGGAGGAGACTGGAAGGTCTATTGTCTCAGCGGAGCCACGCGCCGGGCGGTAGAGGAAAGTCTTGGATCAGCGGTGATCGCGGGTACGGCGGATTCGGCGTCCCAACTGGCGGAACTGATCGCGGAAAAGGAAGTATATTTTTTTGCGGGGACCTCAGAAGAGAAGAGTTGCCGGCTGCCCTGCGCAGGACGGGCGCCG
Organism: Puia sp. P3; assembly: GCF_050632245.1. NCBI lineage: Bacteria > Pseudomonadati > Bacteroidota > Chitinophagia > Chitinophagales > Chitinophagaceae > Puia > Puia sp. P3. The sequence goes on along the minus strand of NZ_CP192583.1, from coordinate 7,563,893 downwards.
ATGTAAGGGAGGTCGTCGTTTACCGGACGGAGGCAACGCCGCAGAAGATCGTCACGGACTATAAGGGTATTCTTTTTTCAGCCCCAGCGCCGTAGAGAGCTATCTTTCGATGAACGCGGTCCCGGAAGGAACGGTACTCTTTGCGATAGGACGGACGACGGCGGCGGCTCTCAAAGGATACAATGTAGTGGTCAGCGATCGGCCCGAGGCCGGCGCGCTGCTGGATAAAGTAAACGAGCATTTTCAAAATAAGATATGACAACACTCAGGAACGACCTATTATTAAGAACCTTAAGAGGAGAGAAGACAGAACGCCCGCCGGTATGGATGATGCGTCAGGCCGGACGCTATCTGCCGGACTATATGAAGCTAAAGGAAAAATATACATTTTTCGAGCGTTGCCAGACACCTGAGCTGGCCACGGAGATCACCATTCAGCCGGTAGAACAGGTGGGGGTAGACGCCGCCATCATCTTCTCCGATATTCTGGTGGTGCCGCAGGCCATGGGCATGGAAGTGCAGATGGTAGAAGGCAAAGGTCCCTTCCTGCCCGACCCCATCAAAAAGGCCGGCGATCTGAATAAGCTGGTCGTTCCCGACGTCGAAGAGCGGCTGGGTTATGTTTTCGACGCGCTGCGTCTCACGAAGAAAACACTCGACGGCAGGGTCCCGCTGATAGGTTTTGCGGGCTCTCCCTGGACCCTTCTCTGCTATATGGTACAGGGCAAGGGCTCGAAGACCTTTGACGAAGCAAAGGCATTTTGCTATACGCAGCCGGAGACCGCCCACCGTCTTCTGCAACTGATAACGGATACGACTATCGCCTATCTGAAAGGGCAGGTCAGGGCCGGCGCCGACGTAGTGCAGATCTTCGACAGCTGGGGCGGACTGCTTGGTCCCGATGATTTCGAAATTCTTTCTCTTCAGTATATCCGTCAGATCGTGGCGGCCGTGAAGGACGAGGTCCTCACGATCATCTTTGCCAAAGGCGCCTGGCAGTCGCTGGACGCCATGGCCGCTACAGGCGCGCACGGGCTCGGCATCGACTGGTGTATCAAAGCTTCTACCGCGCGGCAGCTGGCGGGTCCGCACATAGCCCTGCAGGGCAACTACGACCCGGCCAAACTTTTGGGGCCGATACCTGTAATTAAGAAAGAAGTGAAGGCGATGCTGGATGCATTTAAAGGTTACCCGCATATCGCGAACCTCGGTCATGGCATACTGCCCGATGTTCCGGTGGATCATGCGAAGGCTTTTGTGGAGACGGTGAAAGAATACAAATTTTAGTTTATGGCGTTCAGGGACCGATGGATAGAATTCATTCATGACCTGCAGCTGCGCGTCTGCGGAGCGCTGGAGCAGGAGGACGGAAAGGCCGTGTTTGTCCTCGACAAGTGGGAAAGGGAAGGCGGTGGCGGCGGCAGGACAATGGTCATTGCGGGCGGCGATGTCATCGAGAAAGGCGGCGTCAATACTTCGGTGGTCTGGGGCCCCGTGACCGAGCCGATGCGCGCGCAGCTGAAGATAGAAGGCGACAGCTGGTTTGCCTGCGGGCTCTCGCTGGTGATCCATCCCGTGAATCCCTATGTTCCGACCACGCACGCCAACTGGCGCTATTTCGAGACCTACGATGCCGCGGGCAACGTGACCGACCGGTGGTTCGGAGGCGGATCCGACCTGACGCCCTACTATCTTTTTGAAGAGGATGCGGAGCATTTTCACCGATGCTTTAAAGATGCCATGGAACCGTTCGGCGGCGAGCTCTATCCGAAATACAAGAAATGGTGTGACGAATATTTTGTCAACAAGCACAGGGGAGACGAGATGCGGGGCATCGGCGGCGTGTTCTACGACCATCTGCGGCCTAAGGACGACGCTGATGCAGAGCGTCTGTTTGCTTTTCAGCAGGCGAACGGGAACGCATTCCTGCCGGCGTATCTGCCGATAGTTGGCCGAAGGAAGGCAGAGAGATATGGTGACCGGGAGATAGAGTGGCAGGAGATCAGAAGGGGACGGTATGTCGAGTTCAACCTGATACATGACCGCGGGACCCTCTTTGGATTAAAGACCAATGGCCGTACCGAGAGTATCCTGATGAGCCTGCCTCCCCGCGCGAGGTGGGGGTATAACTATCAGCCCGGGGCCGGGAGCCCCGAAGCGCTGCTGCTGGATGCCTGTTTGCATCCGAAAGACTGGTTAAAACAATAACTTTTTATATGTTCCTGCAACGTCGTAACAGAATCCTCAGACAGACTCCTTCGATAAGGAGCATGGTGGCGGAGACGATCCTGACCCCGAATGATTTTATTGTTCCCCTCTTCATCGATGAGGGCACCGGTGTGGTGCAGGAGATCCCGTCGATGCCGGGCTATTTCCGCAGGAGCCTCGACGGCACCGTTGCGGAGGTAAAAGAGCTGTGGGGATTGGGGATCCGGAGCGTGCTGCTTTTTGTCAAGAGCAAGGACGAGTTTAAGGACAATACGGGGAAGGAAGCCTGGAATCCGGACGGACTGATGCAGCGGAGTATAAAGGCGATAAAGGACGCGGTTCCCGATATCGTGGTGATGACCGACGTGGCGCTGGACCCCTATTCTTCTTACGGGCATGACGGCATAGTCGAGAACGGCGAGATCGTCAACGACGCAACGGTCGGGGCGCTGATAAGGATGAGCCTCAGCCATGCGGCTGCGGGAGCGGACTGGGTGGCGCCGAGCGATATGATGGACGGACGTATCGGGGCGATCCGGCAGGCCTTCGAAGAGAGTGGCTATACAAAGACGGGGATAATGGCGTACAGTGCGAAATACGCCAGTTGTTTCTACGGGCCTTTCCGCGACGCGCTGGATTCGGCGCCGGGTTTCGGGGACAAGAAGACCTACCAGATGGATCCGGCCAACCGGCTGGAAGCGATAAAAGAGGCGCTGATGGACGTGGAAGAGGGGGCGGATATCGTGATGGTAAAGCCTGCCCTGCCCTATCTGGATATTATCCGGGAGGTAAAGGAATCGGTCCACGTGCCGGTGAGCGCCTATAATATCAGCGGCGAGTACGCCATGATCAAGGCTGCGGCAAAGATGGGCTGGATCAATGAGGACAAGGCCATCATCGAGACGCTGACTTCGATAAAAAGGGCAGGCGCCGACCTGATCGCCACCTATTTTGCAAAAGATGCGGTGAAGTTGTTGAACCGGTAGTCTTATCTTGCAGCTATGTATACCAGGAGCAAAGAACTTTTTGAAAGGGCACAGAAGAGTATCCCAGGCGGCGTCAATTCACCCGTACGCGCCTTCCGCAGCGTGGGCGGCACGCCGGTCTTTATGAAAAGCGCGAAGGGCGCCTATCTCTATGACGTCGACGGCAACCGCTATATCGACTATATCGCGTCCTGGGGTCCGATGATCCTGGGTCATGCGTGGGACCCGGTGGTGAAGGCCATTCAGGAATATGCGGGCTATTCGACGTCCTTCGGCGCGCCTACGGAGCTGGAGATCGGGATGGCCGAGCTGATAAAGAGCATGGTGCCGAACGTGGACCTGGTGCGGATGGTCAGCAGCGGTACCGAGGCCTGCATGAGCGCTATCCGGCTGGCCCGCGGGTATACAGGTCGCAATAAGATAATCAAATTCGAGGGCCACTACCATGGGCATGCCGATCCTTTTCTGGTGAAGGCGGGCAGCGGCGTGGCGACCTTCAACATACAGACCGTGCCGGGCGTCACGCCGGGCGTGGCGCAGGATACGCTGACGGCGGCCTACAACGACCCCGAAGGGGTAAGGCAGCTGGTGGCGACACATCCGGGTCAGATCGCGGCAATCATCGTGGAGCCGGTGGCCGGCAATATGGGCTGTATCCTGCCGTCGGCGGGATTTCTGGAGGGCCTGCGGTCCCTCTGTGACCGGGAAGGCATCGTGTTCATCTTCGACGAGGTCATGACCGGTTTTCGGCTGGCTCCGGGCGGTGCGCAGGAGCGGCTTGGCATCAGGGCCGATCTGGTCACTTATGGTAAGGTCATCGGGGGCGGTATGCCGGTGGGCGCTTTTGGGGGAAGAAAGGAGATCATGGAGCATATCGCGCCGCTGGGCAGCGTCTATCAGGCCGGGACGCTGAGCGGCAATCCGATCGCGATGATCGCGGGCTTTACGATGCTGAACGAGTTGAAGAACAATCCTTCTGTTTATAAAGAGCTCGAAGCAAAAACCATCTATCTTCGGGATGGGCTGGACAAAGTGTTCCGGGCGTGGGGGCAGCCCTACCGGATCAACCAGCTGGGCTCGATGATCAGCGTCCACTTCAGCGATCATCCTGTTGTTGATTTTACCTCCGCGTCGGGGGCCAACAATCAGCGCTTCAAGGGCTTTTTCCATTCCATGCTGAAGAGGGGCGTCTATCTGCCGCCATCTGCGTTCGAAAGCTGGTTTTTGAATAATGCATTGAGTACTACCGATCTGGATGCTACAATCGCCGCGGCGGGGGAAAGTTTGCGGGAGGTTGGAGAATAGCCTGGCTATTGTCCCGGATTCCCATCCTGCAGATCCCGTCTAGTGCAGCAGGAGTTCGCAGGGTTTGAGACCTGTGTGTTTTTTGAATGCCGTCGAGAAATGGGAGATGGACGAATATCCGAGCATAACGGATACTTCGGTTACGCTGAGCCCTTTTTCGTAGAGGAGATAGCGGGCGTGTTCCATACGCTGGCCCTGGTAGAAGTCGAAGATGGTCGTCCCGAACATCTCTTTAAAGCCTTTTTTCAAATAACATTCATTGATAGCGACCTTACGGCTGAGTTCCTTGATGGTCAGGGGTTCGCCGATGTGCTGCAGGAGTATTTCGCGGGCCTGGACGATCTTTTCGCGGTCGGCTTCGTTCGCCAGGAATTTGCACTGGAAGGTTTCCACTTCTTTTTCGCCCACCATGCATTCCAGGCTGTAAAGGAGGAGCATCTGGGTCTGCGCGTTGACAAAGATATTCTCCAGGCTGTCCGTATAACTGTGATTCAGCAGGGCTTCCAGGACGAGGCGGGTTCTTCCGCAGAGTGAGAGGGTCTTGGAGAAGGAGGTGGTATGCCGGAAATCGAGCAGTTCGTCGCTGACGGTGCTTTCGGTTTTGCGCGGCCGGGCGAACTGGGAAAGGTGTACGGACAGGAAGCGGAAGCTGACGACGTCGACGGTGTCGATACGTTCAGAACAGCCGGGGGTGGTATTGACTTTACAGGAGTCGCACTCGATCTCCCAGGGTGCTCCCGCCGCGGCCGATGCTCTCGCGGATTTACGGCAGTAGACGCCGCCCGCCAAGCAAAAACGGAGATCGAGATAGTTCTGGGACGGGTCATCCTTTTTGTAGTGGTAGACCATCATCCCGGTGTCGTCGAGGTTCCAGTGCGGGTTCTTCTGATAGCGACGGATGGCATACTGGACGGAGCCAGGGATCTGACGATCTTTCTCCTGGAGAAGGACCAGTTGGTCCTGCATCACAGGTTGTTTGTAAGCCATCATCAAAATATCAGGAGCCTGGTACATAGAGCTTGCAAAATTACATTGAAAAAAGTAAATAAATACAGTCCGGCAGACCAGATGGTTCAGAGAAGGGCAGTTTTGACAAAAGGATGACGGGGAGTTCCGCGGAATGGCGGGAGTCTGCGGAACGCGGGTGGTTTTCCAGCGGGAATGTGTGGCGGCCATCCGCGGCATGGCTGGAGTGTTCAGCGAAATGACCGGGACCATCCGCGGAGGTGGACATATTATTTCACCAGGTAAAAATGAGCGACCCGGCCATACGGGCGGGAGTGAAAATATGTCTGCGGAGGGCGGACGTTGGGGTGGCGGACATAGCGGTTCACGGGGTTAAAAACCGCCGGCCGGCGGGGCAAAAAATCGCCAAAAAAAGGGGCATCTGCGACCCCCGAAATTGTGTGCAAACTGCGTGAATTTGGGGATATTAAAACCCCGGAAACGCCTTATTTTCCGTACATTTGCGAACCTTATTAATTTATTGTTAACGACACTATTCCAGTCAAAAATATGAGTGAATCAACACAGGAAATTCTGACCCCCGCGGCGAATGGATATGGAGCAGACAGTATTCAGGTTCTCGAGGGGCTGGAGGCCGTTCGTAAGCGTCCGGCCATGTATATCGGAGATATTGGTGTGAAAGGGCTTCACCATTTGGTGTATGAGGTAGTGGATAACTCGATCGACGAAGCCCTTGCAGGATATTGCAAGAACATCATAGTGACCATTTTTGAAGACAATTCGGTCCAGGTGGACGACGATGGCCGCGGCATCCCGACCGGTATCAACTCAAAGGAAAAGAAGAGCGCCCTGGAAATGGTAATGACCATTCTCCATGCGGGTGGCAAGTTCGACAAGAACACCTACAAGGTGTCCGGTGGTTTGCACGGCGTGGGTGTAAGTTGCGTCAACGCGCTGAGCTCACATCTGCACGTTACGGTACAAAGGGAAGGCAAGATCTTCGAGCAGGAATACAATATCGGTATTCCCCAGTATGGGGTGCGGGAGATCGGGACGAGCGAGCTGACGGGGACAACGGTCCGCTTCTGGCCGGATGCCAGCATTTTTATCACGACGACTTACAACAAGGATATTCTCGAAGGCCGTCTTCGCGAGCTGGCCTATCTCAACAGGGGTGTCCGTATCGTTCTGAAGGACCTCCGGGAGAAGGAAGAGGACGGCAGCACCTATACCAAGACCTTTTACAGTGAGGGTGGTATCGTAGAGTTCGTAGAGATGCTGGACAAGAATGCCGGCCGGCAGGCGCTGATCCCCAACGTCATCTATGTAGAAGGACGGGATGAAGTCACCAATGTGGCGGTGGAAGTAGCCTTTACCTATAACGACAGCTACAACGAACATATCTATTCCTACGTCAACAATATCAACACGATCGAGGGTGGTACCCACGTGGCGGGTTTTCGCCGGGCGCTGACCAGGGTCTTCAAGTCCTACGGCGACAAGCAGGGACTTTTCGAGAAAGCAAAAGTAGAGATAGAGGGCGACGACTTCAGGGAAGGGCTGAGTACGATCGTTTCGGTGAAGGTGCCCGAGCCGCAGTTCGAAGGCCAGACCAAGACCAAACTTGGTAATAACGAGGTCAGTGGCGTGGTCGACTCGACGGTCAGCAAGGTGCTGGACAATTTCCTCGAGGAAAATCCGCGTGAAGCAAAGAATATCATCAATAAGGTAATTCTCGCGGCCCAGGCGAGGGCGGCGGCGAAGAAGGCACGTGAGCTGGTTCAGCGTAAGAGCGTGCTTAGCGGCGGAGGTCTGCCTGGCAAGCTGGCGGACTGTTCCGACCGCGACCCGAATCGCTGCGAGCTGTTCCTGGTCGAAGGAGACTCGGCGGGTGGCACGGCCAAACAGGGCCGGGACCGTAGTTTTCAGGCTATTCTGCCCCTGCGCGGTAAGATCCTCAACGTGGAAAAAGCCATGGAGCACAAGATTTACGAGAACGAGGAAATTCGCAATATGTATACGGCGCTCGGCGTGACGGTGGGAACGCCGGAAGACCCGAAGGCGCTGAACCTTGTAAAGCTGCGCTATCACAAGCTGATCATCATGACCGATGCCGACGTCGACGGTAGCCATATCGCGACGCTGATCCTGACCTTCATTTACAGATATATGAAAGAGATGGTAGAGCAGGGTTATGTTTATCTGGCGCAGCCGCCGCTGTATCTTGTCAAGAAAGGTAAGGAGCAGTCTTATGCATGGAATGAAGATCAGAGAAAGATGTGGATCGAAAAGCTTGGCGCCGGTAAAGAAGACAGCGTTACCGTACAACGTTATAAAGGTCTTGGGGAAATGAACTCCGACCAGTTGTGGGATACGACGATGAATCCGGACACCCGCACTTTGAAGCAGGTGACCATCGAGAGCGCAGCGGAAGCCGATCGCATCTTCAGTATGCTGATGGGTGACGAGGTTGCACCGAGGCGTGATTTTATCGAGTCTCACGCGAAATACGCGAAGCTCGACGTATAATAATTCCGTGTCATCGGGAGCCCGAATTTCACCACGTCGGGGGCCCGCCGGAATAAATAATTCCGGGCAAGTGCGCCAAAATCGCTAATATTACAATTATTCTTACTAACCAGACCTGCAATAGCAGGCGTTAAATCGATGTATTATGTCAGATGTAACACTTACAGCCTACAACGTAAAGACGAAAGAGAAGAACGTACCCATCCAGGATGCAGTCATCACTAAAACTGCCAAGGGTGCATATATGGCCCAGGGGCACGACGGGAAAGGCAACAAGCTGACGACCCTTCTTGGAGAAGAAAAGGCGCTGGCTGCCATCAAGGCCGGCATCGCCAAGCAAGGTTGGTAGACCGTAGAACGAAATACGAAAGATATCTCTAAGCCATGTGGCGAGGATCGTAAGACCCTCGCCAGCTACTTTGGCCGTTGTGGTTGCGCGGTTCACGCGCGGGTTGCGGGCCCGGAAGTTTCGTGGTTCACACGCGGTTCAAGTGTGGTGATGTGGTTCACACGCGGTTCACGTGTGGTGATGTGGTTCAGACGCGGTTCACGAGGTGGTTCACGCGCGGGTTGCATGGTTCACACGGTGGTGTCAGATGATGTAAAGTATGCTAAAGGTGAACTGTGAGAAGTTGCTGAATGCGGTGCTGACGCTGAAACCATTGGAATTGGAATGCTGGTCAGGGCTGTTCTGCGCTTTTTGTACATAGGACGAGTGACTGTAGTTGATCACTGCCAGACCGGGCAGCGCGGCCTCCGCCTGCCAGTGACGGCCGGCGCGATAGGCCGGGCCCGCGAACAACGTCAGACTGGGTCCCCAGCTGGTCTGCGAGCTGGAATATTGCGGAACCAGGTTGCTGCTCGTCTTCGACCAGTTGATTCCGAGGCTGCCCTGTCCGAAAAGGGAGAAACCCTTGCCCATCGGTTTGTACTTTTTGAGAAACAGACTTCCCAAATAGTTGTTGGAAATATTGACAGGGCTATTGGACGACTTGTAGTCGGTTTTGCCATGGCCATATCCGAGGGTGACGCCGAACACCAGGTCGTTTTTTATCGCCCAACCGACGGTGGGCGCGATGCTATAGCCGGATGAATATGGGTTTTGATTGGAAACAGAACTATCGCCACCCGTCGAATTAAAGCGATTGATCTGGAAGCCGCCGCCGATAAAGGTTGTGCCTTTTGTGATCTGGGCCTGAGAGAGGAATGCGAGGGATAGAGCAAGAGCCGAGAGGAGAAGTTTTTTCATAAAAAAATTTAAGGTTGAACGATGGGTAAAGATTAAAAGAAGAGACGGGATGAGCAATACCGTTAGCCGACTTTAATAAATGTTTAAGCCGGTTTTAACTTTGTTTTCATTAACTTCTATTTAACTGGACGAGAACCGCGCGTGAACCGCGCAAGGTGAACCTGGGAAGGAGAGTGAACCACGCGTGAAGTGTGAACTACGCGCGTGAAGTGTGAACCGCGCAAGGGGGCCACGGGATGTGAACCGCGCGCGAAGTGTGAGACCGTGAACCGCGACACCGTGAACCGCGAGACCGGGTAGGGACGCGTGAACCGCGGCGCAGGCGGGGCTCGCCGCCGATTGCGGCGGAGAGAGGTCCGACGTTTCAATGTTTAGTCTATCCGGTCAGCACCGAAATAGGAATGCAGCGCCTTCGGTAGCGCAATATATCCCTCCGCCTGGTGATTCTCCAACAGACAGGCCACGATCCGCGGCAGCGCCAGCGAGCTTCCGTTGAGGGAGTGGACCAGCTGCGTCTTACCGCCAGCATCCTTGTAGCGGATCTTCATCCGGTTCGTCTGGAAGGATTCGAAGTTACTGACCGAGCTCACCTCGAGCCATTTCTCCTGTGCAGCACTGTAGACCTCGAAGTCGTAAGTCATCGCTGACGTAAAGCCCATATCTCCGCCGCACAAACGAAGAATGCGGTACTGCAGGTCCAGAGACTGGAGGAGGCGCTCCACGTGTGCCACCATCTCGTCGAGTACTTCGTAGCTCTTTGCCGGATCGACGAGCTGGACGATCTCGACCTTGTCGAACTGATGGAGACGGTTGAGCCCCCGCACGTCCTTCCCATAGCTGCCGGCCTCGCGGCGGAAGCAGGGTGTGTAGGCGGTCATGCGGATCGGCAGCCTGTCCTCCTTTACGATCTCGTCGCGGTAGATATTCGTCACCGGAACTTCGGCTGTGGGAATGAGATAGAGATCGTCTTCGGTGACGTAGTACATCTGGCCTTCCTTGTCCGGCAGCTGCCCCGTCCCGCGCGCGGACACCTCGTTGACCATGATGGGAGGCTGGAACTCGGTGTAGCCGGCGGCCGTGTTGTAGTCCAGAAAATACTGTATGAGGGCGCGCTGCAGCCTTGCTCCCTTGTTGATATAAACGGGGAATCCGCTACCGGTGATCTTGTTGCCCAGCTCGAAGTCGATGAGGTTGTATTTTTTTGCAAGGTCCCAGTGCGCCTGCGCACCCGCCGGCAGCCCGGGTTTGCTGCCCCCCTCGCGGATGGTGACGTTGTCCTCGGCGGATTTACCGCGGGGCACCGGTGCTGCGGGGAGGTTGGGGAGCCGCAATATAGTTGTGTTCAGCTCGCTTTCGACGCCGGCCAGCTGGTCGGCGATCGGGGCCAGAGCCGACTTGAGTGCGGCGACTTCCTGTTTCTTTTCCTCGGCTTCCGCCTTCTGGCCTTTTGCCATCAGCTGGCCGATCTCTTTGGAAAGTGTATTTATCCGGGACTGCGTGGTGTCGGTCTCCAGCTGGAGTTTCTTCCGCTGGTCGTCGAGACCGACGATGGTATCGACCAGGTCGAGATCCTTAAAATTCCTGACGCCGAGCCTTTCCTTCACGAAGTCCACGTTTTGACGAATAAATGCCACTTGTAACATAAAAGAGATTTTGTGAATTATCCGGAATTGCACGGGGTCGCCCGAGGGATAGTCCGAGGATCGTCCGGAAAATTCTGAATTTCGACAAAGGTATAGTGTGGCAAAAAATACAGGAAATATAATTTTTTGCCACCCATCTCCAATTTCTGCCGGGTACACCGGCAATTGGGCTGTGCCCAATTTTTGATCCGAAAACCGTACAAAAGCTTATTTTGTGCAAAACCTTCTATATGATTGACCCTACTATGATCACCACCAGCACCGTACTCGACGGGCATCGCATCGTCCGGTCGCTGGGCGTGGTGCGCGGCATCACCGTGCGTTCGCGCAGCGTACTCGGCAACCTCGCGGGCGGACTGCAGACGCTCTTCGGCGGGCAGATATCCATCTACGTGGAACTCTGCGAAAAGACGCGCGAAGAGGCTTTTCAGTATATGATGCAGCACGCTTCCGAGAGAGGGGCCAATGCCATCATCAACATGCGCTATGACGCCAACGAGGTGATGAACGGCGTGACCGAGGTGCTGGCCTATGGCACGGCGGTCGTAGTGGAGAAGGTTTAGTACCTTTGCGGCATGCAACAACATGCGCAAGACGATCTCCAGGCCCGCTGGTGGGACCTGGAAGCGAGACTGGTAGAACGATTTGGCAAGAAGCCGGACATGGAAGCCATCCTGTTCCTCATCGGGGTACAGGAACTCGGCGATATCCGGAAGAAGTTTTCCAAGGAAGAAAAGCAGGACCTGATGCATATCGCGGTATGTTCCCTATTCCGCCAGAGCGGCTATTACGAGCTGGAGCGGGTGGACGAGGGCGGCTGGCCGCATTTCCGCCAGTTGAAGGCGTTGCCCGTGATGGGACTGGCGGAACAGGAGAACTTTCTGAAGGACCATGTCCTGCTGTACTTTGAAAACATGGACCGGGAAATATGATAATAGCCGGAGGGCAACCGACGGCATCGATCTGGGAGACCACGATACCACCTATAAGATACCCGCGGAGATCAGGAAGGGGCTGTTCCACCAGCTTCCGGGCGTCCTTTCGACCGTCCGATCCAACCAGTTAGAATCCTGAAAATGAAGCTCATCCGGCGGACTGACCGATCTGTCAAATAATTCGCCGCCCGCACGGATTTTTTGGAACCTTTTTGTAATCTTTGCAGCACCATTTTCCGTTAGTCTTTACAATAAAAATTATAGACATGAATTTCCCTGACAATTTACGCTACACGAAAGACCATGAGTGGATCCGCCTGGAAGGAAATGAAGCAGTGATCGGAATTACCGAATTTGCCCAGCAGGAATTGGGGGATATCGTATATGTGGAGGTGGAGACTGTAGGCAAGACGCTTGGTGCGGAGACCGTTTTTGGCACCGTGGAGGCCGTCAAGACCGTCAGCGACCTCTATCTTCCCGTCGCCGGCACTATTCTGGAAGTCAATCCCGATCTGACCCAGCATCCCGACCTGGTCAATTCCGATCCGTATGGCAAGGGCTGGATGATACGTATGACGGTGAAGGACCCCGCCGACGTGGCTCAGCTGATGGATGCCGCGGCGTATGGTAATATTGTGCATTAAGGATTTTTTCTATTACTTTAGAGTCTCCTGTAGGTCCTTTAAGGACCTCGTCCGAAGGACAGAAATTAGCATTTTGCCGGAGATGCGCTAATTTTTGTAATAGTGAATTTCCGGCACAAGTTATATCCCTTGGGAATACCTACTACCTATACTGAGCAGGAATTGGTGCTAGCCCTGAAAGAGAGGAATAACCAGGCGTTTGGTTTTCTGTACGACAATTACGCAGGGGCTCTCTATAGCATTATAAAACAGATCATTACAGACAATAATGAGCTTGCCAGCGACGTACTGCAGGAGGTATTTATCAATATCTGGCGTAAGATAGAGACCTACGACCAGACCAAGGGGAGGCTGTTCACGTGGATGCTGAATATAGCGAGAAACGCCTCCATCGATATGCTCCGGTCGAAGGGTTACCAGAATTCCCAGAAAAACCAGGAGCTTCCGGATAACGTATATAAAGGAGGAGTCAGCCAGATCACGCAACAGAACGTTGATAATATAGGGCTTAAAAAGGTGCTCGAGAAGCTGAAGCCCGAACATCGGGTTCTGGTCGAGCTGGCTTATTTCAAGGGTTTTACCCACGAAGAGATCGCCGACATGATGTCTATCCCGCTCGGTACGGTAAAAACCCGCATCAGGAATGCGTTATTACAATTAAGAGAATATCTAAAGTGAACCTAAAAGATTACATAGAAAGCGGCATCATCGAGAGCTATGTGATGGGACTTGCGAGTGAGTCCGAGAGGGCCGAGTTCGAACGATTATGTGCTCAATATCCTGAGTTAGTAGCAGCACGCAGGAAATTTGAGGAAGGCATCGAGGCATCCGCCAAAGAGCAGGCGTTGCCCACCCCGCCGGAGGTTAAGGTAAAGATTTTTGAAGCGATCGGGAAGACCGCGCCGTCTTCCCGCAGTGGTCCTTCATCAATTCCACCTAAAATACACAACATGGAAAATGCAAAAAGCCCCGCGAGGGGTATGGGTATGTTGCGTTTCGTAGCTGCTGCTGCCGTCATCCTTCTGATCGCCATGGTCTGGCTGTATATGCAGGCCAAACAACAGAATCAGGATCTGGTGAAGGAGAATGATGGATTAAAGACGCAACGCGACACGGCGCAAAACATTCTCAACAGGATCGTGGATGAACAGAAGCACGCTATCGGCGACCCTAATACGACCGTCGTCAATATGGTCGGCACGAAGGTTGCCCCGAAGTCTTCGGCTAACGTTTACTGGGACTCGGCCTCTTCCAGCGTATACCTGGTGGTGAAGAACATGCCGAAGCTGCCCAACGACCAGCAGTACCAGCTGTGGGCACTGATAGACGGGAAACCTAATGACCTGGGCGTTTTTGACGCTACCAACGAAAAGCTGATACTGAAGATGAAGGATACCAAGAGGGCGCAGGCCTTCGCGATAACGATCGAAAAGCACGGTGGAAGTCCCTCTCCGACCCTCGAGAAGATGCAGTCCATGGGCAAAGCCACGCAGACGCAGTAGGCGCTCAAAGTGAAGTGGAAAAAAATCTACAGAGATAGTAAAAAAAGTCCCATTTTTAGGGACTTTTTTCATTTACCTCCGGCGGCCCGATCCGCGGCGGTCCATGGCCAGACGCGCTCAGACACCGCGCCTATGGCCGGGCTTTTAATCATAGTGTATGATCCCGTTCTTAAGGAAATATTTTGGCAAGCTGATCGCACCTCTTTTGTGGACTATTCTGATCGCCGTCGCCTGCTGTCTTCCCGGCAAAATGCTGCCGAGCGAGTCAGGGTTTAAGATACCCGAGTTCGACAAGCTCGTGCATGCGGGGATGTTCGGCGGATTTATTTTTTGTGGGCCCTGTACATGAGCAATAAGATCACGGACAGCAGGATCCTTTTAAGACTGTTCTTCCTCTTCTTTATTCTCTCGAATGCCTATGGTATCGGGATGGAATTCCTCCAGAAATGTTGTATCCCGCTGAGGGATTATGACGAGGCGGATATCATTGCCGATATGGTCGGTGCGGGTATCGGCTATGGACTGAGCAATCTGCTGTTGCTGCCGCAGCTGGCGAAGAAAGTTTAGACAAAGCCGTTAGACGGTTTCGGATATTGGGCACCGAAGCCGGAACCTATATAAAAAAATAAACCCCTGTAGAAACAGGGGTCGTAACCAAAACTAACTGCTTATGAGAAAATTGACTGCTTTATGTGAGTCAAATAGAAAAGACTGCTTTTGATCTTAATAACGCAAAACAGGTGCCAATATTATATTGAGAACTGTTAAGAAAAACTGCTAAAAGAACTGCTATCTCACCTCTCTGACTCACTCAATCACCACACAAAGTTACGACGTAATCCGTCTTTCCATTAAAAGGCCGGAGAGTAATAACATTTATTTAGCATTGCCACTTATAAGATATACAATATTCTCCTGTATAGCAAGTTTTAGCGCTATTTTTTAAAGAACTGTTGCCGGCTGCGTGCCCGGCAGTATATAATAGACAAAAGGTAAAAAGGATAGTTTAAGCCTTAGTCGTTAAAATAATGCAAAAGGGAAGCATCCGAGGAGTTGTATTATTCCCCTTTTAATTTGATTTTAATGCCCTCTCCAGGGAATACCATGAAGGATGGGGTATCCGGCCTCGTGAGCCGGCAGAGCGCCTAAAAAAGCCCTTTCAGCTTGTCCATGACGCCGCCACCCTGTCCTAAACTGCCTAATAGTCCCTGTATGCCCTGTCCGCCTGTCAGGTTGCCGAGAAGATGTTCCAGATTGAAGGAATTG
Source organism: Puia sp. P3 (assembly GCF_050632245.1). Classification (NCBI taxonomy): domain Bacteria; kingdom Pseudomonadati; phylum Bacteroidota; class Chitinophagia; order Chitinophagales; family Chitinophagaceae; genus Puia; species Puia sp. P3. The sequence continues at coordinate 7,548,660 of NZ_CP192583.1, read as the reverse complement.
TCGGCGGTGTCGTTGGTCTTGTGGACCAGTTGCTGCAACACGGTGGGTATCAGGCTGGAAGCTATACCACTGGCCGCGCTGGGGTTTATATTGAATTTGGAGACCAGATTCTGGACGAATCCGCCGGCGATATTCTGTACGGCCGGGTGGGACGACAGGTCTTCCGACGGATGGCTGAAGAGGCTGAGCACCTCCTGGGACTGGCCGCCGGAGATCATATTCCGGAGCCCCTCCATGATGGAGGATCCGGCCTCTTCGGTAACGGCTTCATTGTGTTCGTTGGGGACAGCGGGATTGTTGACGATGGCTTCGCCGGCGTTCTCGCGTACGAGGTTGATGATGTTCTCGAGCATAGCGATTCGTTTTCCCGAAGGTACGCTTTCCCGGGCCTGTACAGTAAGAGATGCGGCGTGATCCGCGTTAATTTTGTTTTGCCATTTTCTCCGAGTTCTCGGCGAACTGCAGGGCGTCGATAAATTCCTGTATGCTACCGTTGAGGACCTCGTCCAGATTGTAAACAGTGAGGCCGATCCGGTGGTCCGTTACGCGGCCCTGGGGGAAGTTATAGGTCCTGATCTTGGCGCTGCGGTCGCCTGTGCTGACGAGGCTTTTCCGGTGGCGCGAGATCTCTTCTTCCTGCTTGCGCACCTGCTCTTCGTAGAGCTTGGTACGGAGCATCTGCATGGCCTTTTCGCGGTTGCCCAGCTGGGTTCGTTCGGTCTGGCAGACCACGACGACGCCGGTGGGAATATGGGTGAGAAAAACCTTGGTTTCGACCTTGTTGACGTTCTGGCCGCCGGCGCCTCCACTTCGGGCCGTCTCCATTTTGACGTCGCTTTCCTTTACTTCGATGTCCACTTCTTCGGCCTCGGGCATAACGGCTACGGTGGCCGCGCTGGTATGGACGCGTCCGCTGGTCTCCGTGTCGGGTACGCGCTGAACGCGGTGAACGCCGCTCTCGAACTTGAGGGTGCCATAAACGTCGTCGCCGACCACTTCCACCTGGACTTCCTTGTATCCGCCGACGGTGCCTTCACTTTCACTGAGGATGGCCGTTTTCCACCCCTTCTTCTCGCAGTACTTGAGATACATGCGCAGGAGGTCTCCTGCGAAGAGGCTGGCTTCGTCGCCGCCCGTGCCGGCCCGTATTTCCAGAATGGCGTTCTTCTCGTCCTGGGGGTCCTTGGGGATGAGGAGCTGGCGGATAGTGGCCTCCATCCGGGTCCTCTTTTCGTCCAGTTCGGGGGCTTCCGCCTTGGCGAGGTCTCTCAGCTCGGCGTCGTCGCCGTTGAGCGCCTCTTTATTGAAATCGATGGTATCGAGCAGGTCCTTGTATTCCTTGTAGGCGTTGACGATCTTTTCGATGCTGCGGTATTCTTTGCTCATAGCGCTGAACCTCCGGTTGTCGCTGACGACTTCCGGGTTACTCAGTGCGACCCCAAGGTCTTCGAACCGGGCATTTATGGCTTCTAGTTTATCTAGCATATATTTGGTTCCGGCTCGTTGCCGGCGGACCGCAAAGATAAACTGTTTGTAAATGCTTTACCGAAAATTCAAAGCCGATTATTTGTTCAACGGGAAGGAAATGGAGGCGGGGGACAGGGTATTGATAACCACGGATGAAGGGGTGGTGCAGGATATCGTTCCGGCTGCGGAGGCGGGTGGGGATACCGAGGTTTTTCAGGGTGTGCTGAGTCCGGGTTTTGTCAACTGCCACTGCCATCTGGAGTTGTCGCATATGAAGGGGGTATTGCCGGAGGGGACGGGGCTGGTTGATTTTTTGATGGCTGTGATCCGTCGGCGGGGTGCGACCCGGCCGGATGGCGTAACCGCGGTCACCGGTGGCGAGACCCGCGGATTGACCCGGGAGGAAGCCATGGCTGCGGCGGAGCAGGAGATGCTGGACAATGGCATCGTGGCCGTGGGAGATATCTGCAATACGGCCGATACGCTGGCGCTGAAGACGGAGGGCCGTCTTTTCTACCACAATTTTATCGAGACGATGGGTTTTATAGGAGCGACGGCGGAGCAGCGGTTCGGGCAGGGGCTGGAGGTCTTCCATGCGTTTGCCGAAGGCTATGCCCTGCCGATAGAAGCCAATTCGATCGTTCCGCATGCGCCTTATTCTGTCTCGCCGGCCCTGTTCGGGCTCGTCGCGGGGTTCCCGGGTAACCATCTCCTTACGATCCACAACCAGGAGAGCGAGGAGGAGAACGAATTCTACCTCTCGGGGACGGGAGATTTTCTCAGGCTTTACCAGCAGCTGGGGCTGGATGTGTCCTTTTTCGCGGGTACGGGTCGTAGAAGTCTGGAGAGTTATGTGGGCAATTTTTTCAGAAACCAGCACCTGATACTGGTGCATAATGTCGCGACGAGGGAAGAGGACGTACTGGCCGCGCGGAAGGTGGGCGGTCTGCGGGGGCGGGTGCCCCTACCCTGTTCTATTGTCTTTGTCCCAATGCCAACGAGTATATCGGCGGGCAGCTTCCCGATGTGGAGATGCTCGTAAAGAATGAGTGTACGATCGTCCTGGGTACCGACAGCCTCGCGTCGAACCACCAGCTATCGGTACTGGAAGAGATAAAGACGCTGCGGCGGGCATTTCCCCGCATAGGCATGCCCGAGATGCTCCGGTGGGCGACTTATAACGGCGCAAAGGCCTTACAGCTGGATAGTGTGCTGGGGAGTTTTGAGAAGGGTAAGCAGCCGGGGGTGGTCCTGATCGGGAATGAAGGGGAGACTGTGAGGAGATTATTGTAGGACCGTCCGGAGATGGCTACTGGAGGACCGTCTGGAGGACCGACAAAGTTTTCATCTCGCCGAAGTCCGGTACGTGCAATGCGTAGAAGATCTGGTAGGCCTGCAGCAGGTGGCGGCGGGCGTCCTGATTGAGGGCGATCTCCTGGAGTTCGTAGGGCTGCTGGGCGCGCAGCAGCTGTGCGGTTATATAGCTGAAGTTGCCTTCGAGGAATTGCGGGTGTTCGGGGTGCTCGGCGACGAACTGTCCTTCCTGGAGGTCGAGCCAGGGCGTCCGCTCCGAGTAGATATCCTGTATGCGGAACCCGAAGAAGCCGGCGAGGTGGAGCATGAAGAACAGCGGGAAATTGGCCTGTATGCGGCCTTCGCTGGCGTCGAGATGGAGGAAGGCGTCTTCGATGAAGTAAAAAAGTTCGGGATTGGGCTCCGGCTGTTTGAGGCATTTCTGCAGGAGTTCCACCATAAAAAGGGCCACGGCGTTCTTGAGGACGTCGAAGAAGATGTTCTGGTAGAGGACGGCCCATTTCATTTCCTTTATACGCTGGAGGTTCTTCAGCTCGTTGTGGTAGACGACGAGGTCCGAGGATCGCGGAGGGCTGGAAGAGGTTGGCTTTGCCGGGTCCCTTGCGGCTGGAGGTACGGACGCCGCTGACCATATAGGACTGGATGCCGAACAGTTCGGTATAGAGGGTGGCGATGAGACTTGTCTCGCCATATTTGACTGTCCGGATTACTATCCCTTTGGTTTTATGTATCATTTCCTTCGAAATTACGCCACGCGGCGAAGTCCTCAATTTGCCGTTTATTTGCAAAGTAAAATTTTCACCATGTGGGAATCCATCGCCCGTCTTGTACTCAAATATAGGTTGTTCTGGCTCATCGCTCTTTTATCCGTCACCGGCTATATGGGCTGGCGGGCATCGAGGGTACAGCTCAGCTATGATTTTACCAAGACGATCCCTACGGATAATCCCAAATACCAGGCCTATCAGGAGTTTCGCCAGCGTTTTGGAGAGGATGGAAATGTACTGGTTATCAGGGTCCAGACCGACAAGTTCTTCCAGCTGGACATCTTCAACGACTATATCGCGCTGACCGGCCAGTTGAGGAAGGTGCCGGGAGTAGACGATGTTCTGGGTATCAATTCCGCCATCAATCTCGTCAAGGATACCGTCACGCAAAAGCCGCGGGTGGTTCAGATCTTTCCGGCCCATCCGACGGAGCAGGCGCAGATAGACAGCGGAAAGGCGGTGCTGCTGGATCTGCCTTTCTACCGGGGGCTGCTCTACAATGCCGAAACGGGCACCTGGCTGACGGCGGTGCACGTCAACAAGGACGTGATGAACTCCAAAGGCAGGATCGCGACGGTCAATGCGATCTCGCGTGCGGTCGACAGCTTTGGACTTCGGCACGGGTTCGGGATGCATACCAGCGGGCTGCCGCTGATCAGGACGAAGATGGCGACAAAAGTCAGCAACGAGACGACCTGGTTTCTGCTGGGTTCGGTGGTGATCCTTTCCTTTATTCTTTTCCTTTTCTTCCGGAGCCTGAGCACGGTGCTGTTGTCGCTGGCGGTGGTGGTCGTGGGCGTCATCTTCAGTCTCGGGACCATGGATCTGTTCGGTTATAAGATCACACTGCTGAATGCGCTGACGCCGACGCTCGTAGTGGTCATCGGGATCCCCAACTGTATCTATTTCATGAACAAATACCATACGGCGTTCAGGGATACCGGCGACAAGCACGAGGCGCTGGTCGTTATGATCGGCCGGATGGGCGTGGTGACGCTGTTCTGCAACCTGACGGCGGCTATCGGGTTTGGCGTCTTCGCGCTGACGCGGAGCGCGATCCTCAACGAGTTCGGCGTGGTTGCGGGTATCAATATCATGCTGCTGTTCTTTATCTCCTTTATTCTTATTCCGGTGGTGCTGAGCTATCTGCCCGAGCCGAAGGGAAAGCATATGCGTTATCTCGAGAACCGCTGGCTGGCTGTCATCCTGAAGAAACTGGAGGTCTGGACCCTGCACCATCAACGGGTCATCTATGCGGTCACGGCGGTGGTCGTCGTGGTGGCGGTCGCGGGTATGTTCAGGCTGCAGTCGGAAGGCTTTATCCTGGACGATCTCCCTCAGAAGGACCCACTGTTCATGGATATGAAATTCTTCGAGAAGAACTTCAAGGGAGTGATGCCGCTGGAGATCGTCATCGACACGAAGAGGAAAAAGGACTGAGGGCGAATATGCTGAAGACGCTGGACAGCGTGGATCAGCTGTCAAAATATATTGCGGCGCGTCCGGATATGGCGAGGCCGCTGTCGCTGGTGGAGGGATTGAAGTTCATCCGGCAGTCGTATTATGGGGGAGATACCAGCAACTATGACGTGCCTAACAGCAATACGGACCTCGTATTCCTGTCCTCTTATCTCAATTTTGGCGGAGGAGACTCCGCAAAGAAGCGCGGGGCAGGCGATAATAGTCTTACCAAACTACTCCGGAGTTTTGTGGACAGCAATCAGCAGCGGCTGCGGGTGAGTATCAATATGAAGGATGTCGGGAGCAAGAAGTTGCCGGTGGTGCTGGACGATCTGAAGAAGGAGACCGACGAGTTGTTCGACTCGAGTAAATATAAGGTAGAGTTTACGGGGACGAGCGTCACCTATCTCGAAGGCAGCGCGTTTGTGATCCGGGGGTTGAAGGATAGCATCCAGTGGGCTTTTCTCCTGATCGCGGCCTGTATGCTGTTCCTGTTCAGGAGCGTGAGGATACTGGTATGTTCGCTGGTGCCGAACGTGATACCGCTGATCGTTACGGCGGGGATAATGGGATGGGCCGGGGTGAGGCTGAAGCCGTCGACGGTGATCGTCTTTAGCATTGCACTGGGGATCGCGATCGATATCACGATTCGGTTCCTTGTGAACTACAAGCAGGAGAAGAGTGGGGATGCGGAGCAGTCGGTGGTCGAAACGATCAATAAGACGGGGATCAGCATACTTTATACGTCGCTTGTATTGGTGGCGGGGTTTATCATATTTTGTTTTAGTGATTTTGGGGGGATTCTTGCCCTGGGGTGGCTGACGTCGGTGACGCTGGTGATCGCGACGATCACGAATCTGGTGTTTTTACCCGCGTTGCTGGTGACGCTGACGAAGGGAAAGAAGAAGGATGTGAACCGCGGGACGGAGGTGTGAACCGGGGCTACGCCTAAATCTCTACCAATCCATTCTTAATGGCAAACATGACCAAACCCACACGGGTGCGGACCTTTAGCTTTTCGAAGAGCGTGTTCCGGTAGTTGTCGACGGTCCTTGGGCTGATGAACATCTTGTCGGCGATATCCTTATAGGAAAGCTCCGAACAGACGAGGCGGAGGAATTCTTTTTCCTTGTCGTTGAGGACGATGGGGTCTTCGGGGTTGCCCAGGTCCTTGTGGAGGCCGCTGATGATCTTGCCGGAGATGTATTCAGAGAGATAGAAGTCCTTTTTCATGACCGAGTCAAGGGCCAGCTTGAGCTCTTCGGGTTCGATATTCTTGAGGATATAGCCCTTGGCTCCGAGGCGGAGCATGCGGATGATGGTATTCTCGTCGCTGGACATGGAGAGGGCGAGAACCTTTATCTGGGGGTAGTTCTTGTGCAGCCAGCGGACGGTCTCATAGCCGTCCATATCGGGCATGTTGACGTCGAGGATGATGATATCGGGGATGACGTGCTGCGTGATCTTGGTCTTGATATCCTTGCCGTTGTCGCCCTCGAAAAGTATAGAATAGTTGTCAAAAGAGCCGATGAGCTTAGCCAGCGCCTTTCGCAAGAGATTGTGATCGTCTACGATCCCGACCTGTATTTTCTTAGTTGCAGCTCCCATAATCAATTTATAATATATCCATTTCCAGGGGCAGTTCAACCGTGATGGTTGTTCCTTTGCCCGGTTGACTTTGTACCGAAATCTGAGCACCGATCAGGGAGGCACGGTTTGTCATACTCTTCAGGCCTATACCGCTGGAAGAGGATGTCTGAGATCGTTTCTTACCCACGTCAAACCCGACCCCGTTGTCCTCTACTTTCAGAACAAATTTATTATCAATTGAGTAATTAACCGCAATATTTACATGAGTAGCGCGGGAATGTTTTAAAATATTATTCATCATCTCCTGGAACATGCGATAAAGAAATATAGAACGCTGATCCTCAAACATATACTCGTCGCCAGTGACCGTCAGCCCTACTTTCAGGAGACCGGTCCTTTCCATACTGTCAAGGTCGAAGCGCATGGCTTCCACGAGCCCGATCTGGGTGATCCGGTCCGTATGAAGGCTTTTGGTGAGGTTGCCCATGTCGTAGATGACCTTGTTCAGCATCTGGCGGCTGGTTTGGACGCTTTCGTAGGCCAGGTGTTCCTTTTCGAGGGGGAGGATGGAAAGGGACAGTTTGATGACCGAAAGAACCTGACCTATATTATCATGGAGTTCCTGGGCGATGGTCTTGAAGGTCGTCTCCTGAATTTCCAGCTGAGACCGCAATAATTCCTGCTGGTACTGGTCTTTTACGCGTGCGAGCTGCTGTTCCTGCCGGTGCTGTCGTCGCTGATACAGGAAAAGCATGGTAACTATGAAGCCTACCAACAGGAGGGCAAGCGCGATAGCTATCAGGATTATGACATAGATTTCCTGGTTTTGAGCCGACATAAAAAGGCAATAGTGAACGATAAATATAGAAAGATATTCAATAAGATAAAGATGTTGAACAAATTCACCAGGATTACCTTCGGCAGGCTCTCCATCAATTTCGTCAGGCCATACAGCGGGAACGTGCAGGAATAGAAGAAAAGCAGGCCCGAACAGACCCAGAAGGCGGGCTGGTGGATCAGGTCAACCGAGCTCTTTTGCTGGAACAGCTCCCAGAAATAATAGATACAGGCACAGACGATGAGCAGACAGCCGAGACAATAGCTCATGGTGTGAAAGGTAGCCACCTGGATAAAGAAAATATTGATCAGAGAAAAAAGGGGTACGCGACCAGAACGAATAAAAAGACCTTTTTGGCCCCGGGTCTGTGAATGATGTCCCTGATCAGGAAGAGGTCGAAGCAGATGACCAGCATCGTCTCGAGGTTGTTCAGGAAAAGGGTGTTGCGACCCTTCCACGCCATGTAATTGAGTATGGATTCGAGAAGAAAATTGACGAGGAGAAACCCTGAAAAATATTTCAGATAGCGTTCCGACGGCCGTCTCAGAAAGATGGTCAGGCTTATCAGAAATGCGACGCCAGCAGCAATCGGAATGAGCGAAAAAAGCAGGAAATTCGACGTCATTCCGGAAAGATATTAATAATGATAAAAAAATATTAAAAAATTATTTCCCGGCGGTCATTCCAAAATAGTTGTAGCCGCCTTTAAGGGGCGGCTACAAGAAACTGCTTATATTATATATGGAGTATCCGACTATATAATTTCCATGCTGTTGTCTTTACGGGAAATGAGTGCAGCCCTGCCTTTTCCACCGCCGGTGCCGCAGAAGGGAGGACAAAGAGGCGCCGGCATATAGATATCGCCGTCATAGCCATTGATGATCTGCTTTGCGTTTTCGAGGGAGCCGTCTTTGCTGCGATTGCCAACCAGAACAACAGTCTGCATGCCTACCTGCTCAGGGATCTTGTATCCTTCGCCTATAACGCCGAAATGGATACGAACTCCGTTGCCGCCATGGGATTTAACACGATCCAGGAAACCTTCCAGCTCGTCTACAGTGAGCCATACGCTCAGCGAATCAGCCCTGCCGAGACGGTCAGAGTTTTCAGCCCATCTGTTCTGCTTATATGATGTAGTGATAGTGTCCATTTCGCTTCTGGAGATGTAATTCCCGACATTTACGGATTTTTTTTCAATTGTGTTCATGGCTGAATGTTTTAGAATGATGAAGAATAATTTGCTGGTGTAAAAGTATTCTTCGGAATCAATCCATGCCAGGCACAAGCGAATACAAATCAAATAATTACAAATTAATATTATTTATAAAATAAAGGGGATCAGGTAATCATGAGGAAAACATGACAAAAAAACGCTTTTTCGTCACCTAAAAAACAGTAAAATATCTAAGGGATTGTACGTGAATTCTGCAGTAGTTTTTTGCGTGTTTTACGCAAAAAAATAACGTCTTATTTTTTGCGACGCATTTGGGGCAGTTTAAAATATTTATAGGACATTTATTAAAGAGGTCGTCGCTTATGTCCCGTTTTTAATTTTTGATATCCTTGAGCCTACAGTCAAAGGAATTGTGCGTTTTCGCTGTGAGACTGCCTGACCGACGGTAAACTGTTACTGTCCCCACTTTTTACCAGATTGCAACAGCATACATAACCATTAACACCTTATCCTGTTTTTGTTTCTCTGAGCGTGTTCTGGGTATGTATGCTGGTGCTCAAATGACTATAACGAAATGCGCTATGATATTAGTACGCATGAGAAAACCTACTGTGGCTTACCTCCTGTTACCATTCAAAACGACCGGATTCATCTTACCTCACGAGGTGAATCCGGACTCGCTTTAACTCCCTCCTCCTATTTTTCTGCAATTTTCATGCTCCTTTCGTAGATTTGCGGCTCAATGCTATAAAAAAGTACATTTCACCGCAAAACAGCTAATGATTGGCCTTCGGCCGATCGGCCCCTGGCCGGTCCCGTGCGGTTCTCACGCGCCATCAGTGCGTACAAATAACATTTAATGAACAAGAAAATAAAATCGGCTCTGATCTCCGTTTTTTACAAGGACGGCCTGGACAGGATAGTAAAAAAACTACATGACTTAGGTGTGATTATTTACTCTACGGGGGTACTCAGCAGTTCATCGAAACGCTGGGATTGCCCTGTGTACCGGTCGAAAGTCTGACCTCCTACCCTTCCATTCTCGGGGGTCGGGTGAAAACTTTACACCCTTCGGTCTTTGGTGGTATCCTTGGCAGAAGAGATCAGCCGACGGATATGGAAGAGATGGCGCGCTTTCAGATTCCGGAGATCGATCTTGTCATTGTGGACCTCTACCCATTCGAAGAGACCGTCGCGAGTACGAAAGAGGACAAGGCGATCATCGAGAAAATAGACGTTGGCGGCCCCTCGATGATCCGTAGCGCGGCCAAGAATCATAAAGACGTCGTCGTCATAGGTTCGAAGGCTGAATATTCCTATCTGGAAAATCTCCTCGACGAGCAAAAGGGAGAGACCAGCCTCGAGCAGCGCAGGCGGCTGGCGGCCCGGGCTTTCGAGGTCTGCGCGCACTACGACGTAGTCATAGCAAAATATTTTTGACCTGGGCATCGAACCCGACTATTTCCTCGAGTCCGTGCCTTCTCCCAAGTCCATGCGTTATGGCGAAAACCCGCACCAGGCGGCCCGCTTCTATGGCAAGCTGGAGGATCTGTTCGAGCAGGTCAACGGCAAGGAGCTCTCCTATAACAATCTCGTCGACGTCGACGCGGCAGTCCAGCTGATACAGGAGTTCATGGGCGAAGCGGCAGGATCGGCGGGTCTGGCAGACGGCGAATCCGTCTTTGCCATCATCAAACATACCAATCCCTGTGGCATTGCAATACGTCCTTCGTTGAAAGAAGCCTGGGACGCGGCGCTCGCCGGCGATCCGGAGAGCGCATTCGGCGGAGTACTGGCCTGCAACAGCCCGGTCGACAAGGCAACGGCCGAGGCCATCAACGAGATATTCTTCGAGGTGCTGATCGCGCCGTCCTATAATGCGGACGCGCTGGAGATCCTGCGTTCGAAGAAGAACCGGATCCTGCTGGTGCAGAAGCAGCGCATAACCACGGCTTTTCAGTACCGCTCGCTGCTCGGCGGCGTGCTGCAGCAGCAGCCCGACGAAGGCAACTACACCGAGTGGAAGGAAGTCGGCGGTCGCGAGACTACGGCGGCGGAGAAAAAGACCTCGCGTTTGCGAATATAGTTTGCAAGCACCTGAAGTCAAACGCTATCGCGCTGGTAAAGAACCGGCAGCTGGTGGGCAAGGGTTGTGGTCAGACCAGCCGGGTCGACAGTGTGAGACAGGCGATCACGAAGGCGGGACAGTTCAAATTCGATCTGAATGGGGCCGTACTCGCCAGTGATGCCTTCTTCCCGTTCAATGACAGCGTTCAGATCGCGCATGGCGCGGGTGTCGCGTCCTTTATCCAGCCTGGCGGTTCGGTGAGGGACAAGGATTCCATCGAGTATTGCGTGGAGAATAAGTTGTCGATGGTGATGACGGGGGTGAGACATTTTAAGCACTAAACTCTTCGGGGCCGCCGCGGAGCGCGGCGGCTCAATCCCAATATATCTCTTCCTTTAAGAAGGTCTCATATACCTGGCGCCAGCCGGCTTTCCCCGGGTCGGTGCCGAGGAAATCATTGTGCCAGATGGTGACCATAAGGCCTCCCACTCTGCGGATATGGTGATAGTAGTGCAGCAGTTCCGACATGGCCTGTGCCGCCGTGTTGCGCTGTTCATAGAAAGAGTTGGCGTCCATGAAACAGAAGGGCATCAGTCTCAGTCCTGTCTCTTCCTCCTGCTGCAGGTCATACCAGTTGTACGACGAGGCTACCGAAGCCCGGAATCCGTTGATGCTTCCATAGCCCATCGAGAAATCCTGTTCGATACCGTGGGCCAGCAGGCTACGATAGGTATGCGGCAGGGTAAACCGGATATAGTGCTGCCTGCTTCTCGTGATCTTCTTTTCGCTGATCTCTTCGAGCCATTCCATCTCTTCCTTCAGCAGACCTTCCCTGTCGCCGCTGCGCCACGACGGGTGTACGCCCAGACGGTACCCCATGGCGTGATAGGCTATCAGCTGCTGCAGACCGGCACTGGACGTCGGGATATTCCTGTCCACGCCCGTACAACGGGACGCCACGAGGAAAAATAATACGGCTTCAGCCGGCAGTAGAGGTGCAGGCCGTCGAGCCATTCGTAGGCGTCGAAGGGGTCCTTGCGCCGGCCCTGCAGTACGGCCAGCCGCTGTTGCAGCCTGCTCCATTTGCCCGAGACGAGTTCCTTCAGCGCGGCGCCGAGATTTCGCCGCCAGCCTTTGTGGAGGTAGGACCAGGCCTGGTCGATATCATAGGTAGGCGCGAACTTAAAATCGGGATGACGGAAGACGAGGTTGGGATACACAGCCTTTAACGCCTCTTTGAGGTCGAGCAGCCAGTAGTTGACCAGCGGTATGCCGAGGAAGCCTTCTTTCCAGGCTAAGGAGTTGGTGTGGGCGTACCTGCCGTATTCGTCTTTTTCGTGGGGAAGCCATTCTTCGTAACGGGTGATGAGGTAGAACGAGGCGGCGAATATATCGAAAGGGAAATTACCTCCTGTAGCGAAGAAGGCCTTGCGGCCGTGGTGTTCGAAGCAAGAGATATTCTGAGGGCTGATGTTTGTTTCTGACAGAAGGGGTACCGGGATTATCCTGAACGTACCGGGGATATTCTCTGCGGAGTAGTTGATACGCGGGCCGTCGTGCGTGACGAAGGCTTCCTTGTCGGAGGTGACGCGGATGGGCAGGGCAAGCAGCTCTTTACTGATGAACCCGGCGACGTATCGCAGCCGGGGAGATATATGTTCGCTGTATAAAAGCATAGCGGGCTTACCCCTTCCGTTCGTCCTTCCAGCGCTGGTTGAAGGTTTTGGTTGCGAAGTCCAGATTGTCACGGTGTGCTGTCCAGGCTTTGAATGCCTTGTTGACGACCCAGTTCTTCATCTTCGCGGAACCCATATTCATGAGATTGCGATTGAGGCTCGCTTTTTTCCAGACCTTCCAGGCCATTTTTTCGGCGATCGAAGTATATCCTTCTTCCACGGCCTCGTAGCGGTTCTCGAGCAGCAGCTCGTGGAGGTTGATCTTTACAGCGCACACCTCGGTGCAGTTGCCGCAAAGGGAGGAGGCATAGCTGAGATGCTTCCATTCTCCCATGTCCCGAAGGTGTGGGGTGATGACCGAGCCAATCGGGCCGCTATAGGTGGTACCGTAGGCGTGGCCGCCGATATTCTTATAGATGGGGCAGGCGTTCAGACAGGCGCCGCAGCGGATGCAGTAGAGGCTTTCGCGGGACTTTGGATTCGCGAGGATATTGGTGCGGCCGTTGTCGAGCAGGATGAGGATCATTTCCTCGGGGCCGTCTGTTTCGCCGGGTTGTTTGGGGCCGGTGATTATGGTGTTGTATACGGTGATACGCTGACCGGTGCCGAACGTTGCGAGCAGGGGCCAGAAGAGACCGAGGTCGGTCATCGAGGGGATGATCTTTTCGATGCCCACGATGACGATATGCGTTTTGGGGAAGGAGGCGCTGAGCCTTGCGTTGCCTTCGTTCTCCGTCACTGCGATACCGCCGATATCGGAGATGAGGAAGTTGGCGCCGGTGATGCCGATCTCCGCCTGTACGTATTTCTTCCGGAGCTTTTCCCTGGCGACCAGGGTCAGCTGTTCGGGAGTGAGATTGGGCTTGGTGTGCAGCTTTTCGTAGAAGAGTTTGGCGACGTCCTCCTTGCTCTTGTGCATCGCGGGTGTGACGATATGATAGGGAGGTTCGCCGTCCAGCTGCTGGATATATTCTCCCAGGTCGGTCTCGACGCTTTCGATGCCGTTGTCTTCGAGGAAGCTGGTTGAGTTTGAGCTCTTCGGTGACCATGCTCTTGCTCTTGACGATGGTGCGGCAGTTCTTTTCCTTACAGATGCTGAGGATCTCCGCGAGTGCCTGTTCGGAGTTCTCCGCCCAGACGACCCGGCCGCCGCGTCTTGTGAAGCTGGCTTCGAAGTCTTCCAGCTGCTGGTCGAGGGTCTCGATGGCCCGCCATTTTATATTCTTGGCTCTTTCGCGGGCCAGTTCAGTTCGGCAAACTGCTGTTTGCCCTGCGGGACCACGGCGTTGTAGCGACCAATATTGAAATTGATCTTATTACGGTGGTCCAGGTCTTCCGCCTTTACTGTGCTGCGTGCGATGAAATTGGCTGCCGTATCGGTCATTATTTTTTCTCTTTTTCTTTAAAGTATCCGGCTGCGACTTTTTCGAGGACCCCGTAGAACTCTTCTCCGTATTTACGGATCAGGGACTCTTTGAGGAAGACGTATGCGGGCACTTTTAATTTTTTTCCGTTGATGCATCCGGGGCGGCATAGTGTCTCACGCGGTTCGTAGTTGACGACTTCGCCGGCTCTGGTCTTGCTGATCTTGATGGGATAGAGGTGACAGCTGATGGGTTTCTTCCAGGTGGTTTTGCCGTCATAGTAAGCCTGCTCGATGGCGCATTTGATGATCCCTTTTTCGTCCTTATAGCCGTATGCGCACATCTTCCCGCCGATGGTTGGGGTGACCCAGCCGAATTCGCGGTCGTACTGGTAGCGGCCGTGGCTTTCGATCTCTTTGAGTCCGGCGGGTGTCAGGTAGGGTTTGACGATGTCGAAGATCTTGTTGAGATGGTCGAGCTCGTCTTTTTCGAGCGGTGCGCCGGCGTCGCCGTCCTCGCAGCAACCGCCTTTGCATTTCAGAAGGTCGCACACGAATTGTTCTTCCACCACGTCGTCACTCACCAGTATATTATCGATAGCTATCAAGACTTAATTATTTTAATGCAAATATAGCCCGGTTTGCGGGTTTGAAAGTTCATTTTTTAATGGGGGTCGGAGGGTCGCGTGGTTCCGGCGGCGGTCCTGCCCGGCGTCTTCCACCGGAAGGTGTTGATCAGGTGGAGCATGTCGGCCTGGAGGAATTTATTTACCCTTGACAGCGAGTCTTCATTGGGGGCGGTATCGAAGTAGAGGGCGCCCCGGAGGAAGTTGCGGACGGAGTCGGTGACGTAGAACTGGTTGGCCGTAGCGGCATTGCCGCCGACGCGGAAGAAGACGCCGCTGATGCCGTTGGGGGTCATCATGATGGAGTCGTCGATCGAGCTGGCCTTGACGGTATGTTTGAGCGTCATCTTGTAGGCGTCGTCCCTAAGTTTGTCGAAGGTATTGGGTGTCGGCTTTTCGTGGCCGGGACCGGCGCGGTCCGTGTGCCCTATCTCTTTATAGCTGATATAGATGCGCGCTTTGAACCGCGGGAAGTCTACGTTGATCCAGTAGGGGTTCTCGGGTACCGTGTCGAAATAGCTGCTGTCCCGGACCACGCTGGCATAGACGGGATACTCGAAAGTATAGGGATATTCCGGCTTGTCGAAGGTCTGGTACTGGTGGGGCGGGAAATCGATCCTGAAATAGCCCCTTCTCTTAGGGTTGTAGTCGCTGTTGCAGGAGAGGAGGAACAGGATCGCAACAAGGCTGAATAGGGATTTGAACACGTCGCTTGTTTTAGGCTGATTGTACGATACTTACTTTTACTTTCTTGATACGGCTGTTGTCGGCGTCGAGGACGGTGAACCTGAAATCCCCGCAGGGTATGACGTCGTTGACCCCGGGAATATCGCCCGACAGTTCGAGGATAAGGCCGGCGAGGGAGTCGCTGTCGCCCTTTACCTTGTCGAATGTGTCCACGGCGATGTTCATGGCTTTGCAGACGTCGTGCAGCATGGTGCGTCCTTCGAATACGAAGCTGCCGTCTTCCATGCGGCGGTTGGGGCTGTCTTCCTCGTCGAATTCGTCGCGGATGTCCCCGATGACCTCTTCCATGATGTCTTCGAGGGTGACGATCCCGCTGGTGCCGCCGAATTCGTCGACGACGACGGCGAAATGGACGCGTTTCTCCTGAAATTCCTGGAGCAGGTGTTCGATAAGCTTGTGTTCGTGGACAAAATAGGGCGCGCGCAGCAGCGTATGCCAGTCAAAATTGTCGGATTCGTTGAGCCAGGGGATGAGGTCCTTGGTGTTGATGAGGCCTGCGAGCTCGTCGAGGCTGCTTTTATAGACGGGTATCCTGGAGTAGTGGAGTTCTTCGACCCGCTGTTTCAGCTGGGCGAAACTGAGGTCGTAGGAGATGCCCGAGACGTCGAGGCGGGCGCGCATGACCTGCCTGACGGTGATGCTTCCGAATTTGGCGATCCCGTTGAGGATATTTTTTCTTCTTCGGAGGATTCGTTCTTGACGGATTGATCTATTTGATAGCGAAGCTGTTCGCCCTTTTGTTTGCGGCCGAAGAATTTTTCGAGGCCTTCCGACCGGCTGACGGCCCAGCCGCTGATACGGCTGAACAGGAGGTGGACCAGCTCGATGATGCCGGAGGTATAGTAGGCGAACTGCAGGTTGTTCTGGGAGGCCCAGATCTTGGGCATCACTTCGCTGAAAAGGATGATGACAAAACAGACGAGGACGACTTTCAGGATAAAAGCGCCCCAAAATCCGATATTGATGACCATGGCGTCGATGAGGAAGTTGGCCGAGGATCACGATGGCGATATTGATGGCGCTGCCGGCAATGAGCATGGAGGCCAGCAGGGATTTGGGCTCTTCGAGGAGGGACACGATCCGTTTCCACGAGGCGTCCTGTTTTGTTTTCAGGATATTGATATCCTTATAGGTCAGTGAGAAAAAGGCGACTTCCGAACCGGAGACGACAAAGGACAGGATAAGGAGGAAAAGGATGATGATCGCAAGGATGGTAGTGGCCCTTGGGTTTATGATAAGCAGCCCCGGGGAGATTGTACTTTCCAGCAATCTGATTAATGAAAACGTCAAGAATAGTGGATTTGGTGATTATGTGCCGGGATTCGCTTTTACAAAAATTAGCGATCCCCGGCAAAGCGCTAATGATTGTATCCTTCGGACCCAAGAGGGAAATATGTCTGGACTGGTCAAAACGGCAGATCTTCGGACGGTTCGCCGATGGGGAGTATCGGAGTTGCCCATGCCTTCAATGCCTTCGTGGTGGATAGGCGGGTGCGGCGCGCTGGTATCGGTGCGTTTGTCGAGCATGATCAGGTTGTCGCCCACGACTTCGGTGGCAAATTTCTTGTTTCCTTCCTTGTCTTCCCAGCTGCGGGTCCTCAGTCTGCCTTCTATATATACCAGACTGCCCTTGTGGAGGTATTTCTGGGCCAATTCTGCGAGGCCTCTCCAGAGGACGACGGTGTGCCATTCTGTTTGGGAAATGAGTTTTCCGGCTCTGTCCTTGAAAGTTTCAGTAGTTGCCAAAGAGAACTTTGCGACTGCGATATTACCTTCCGAGGAATTGTACGTCCGGATCCTTACCAAGATTTCCAATGAGCATCACCCTATTTACGCCTCTCATACAACTAAATTTGAAAAAGTTTTTTAATTCGTCTTTCGGATTAAATTCCACGCGGGACCGTTATTGTTCCCCGGAGCCGCACTCGTCTTAAAATTAGCCTATTTTAGCCAAAAAGATAAATTTTTCCCGGCGGTTGGTTCCGGCAGCGGTCTGACCGTTAGTGCTTTTCGATGTCTGCTTCCCGCCAAAGATAAAGGACTCGGTGACACGTTCAAAACAAGCTTTGTGCCGGGCTTGGGTCCTGCAGCCAGGCGTTGATGAATTTCGGGAATGGATAGTCGGTCAGTCGTCGCCGGTCGACCAGCAGCCAGTCTTCGCGGGGGGCAGTTCTTTTTCGTCCGGAGGGTGACGAACTGTCCCTGAATGGTCTGGTGGCTCAGCTCCTGACGGTAGGTCTTTGAGATATGCCTGATCGTGAGTGTTTTCGAATTGATACCGAAGGTCTGTTCGGCGAAGCCGGATCCGGGGAGAAGTTCTCCGGGGCCATTGTTCAGCGGCTGGTCTGTTTCCCAGAGAATGAATTCATAGAGTCCTTCCCAGATATCCTTTTGCGTACGCTGGTGGATGTACACCCTGTCGTCGGGAGTTTCTATAATAAAATAGTAAAACCAGCGGCTGCGCTTGCGTATGGACTTTTCTTTTACGGGCAGTTCGGCGGTGAGTCCCTTCAGCAATGCCTTACAGTCGGGGCGCTGCACGCAGTCGGTGCAGAGCGGGTTTCGGGGCAGGCAGACGGTGGCGCCGAAATCCATGATCGCCTGGTTGTAGATATCCGGCTGTTCCTTGTCTAACAGACTGTCGGCCAGAGTAGCGAATAGTTTTTTCCCACGGTGCTGTCTATCGGCGTTGTTTCTCCGAAGTATCGGGAGAGTACCCGGGTGACGTTGCCGTCGACCACTGCGTGCGGAAGGCGAAATGCGAAGGAGGAGATGGCTGCTGCCGTATAGGGGCCGATGCCTTTGAGGCCGAGGATCTCTCCGTAAGTAGAAGGAAACTGTCCTTTATATTCTGTATCAATCTTTTTAGCAGTTGCAATGAGGTTTCTGCAGCGGCTATAGTAGCCGAGGCCCTCCCATAATTTGAATACCTGTTGTTCGGGAGCGACGGCGAGATCGTGGATGGTAGGAAATGCGGTGATAAATTTTTCGTAGTAGGACCAGCCCTGATCGACGCGGGTTTGTTGAAGTATCACCTCACTGAGCCAGATGCGGTAGGGATTCTTTTCCCCTTTCCAGGCATTGTCCGACTATTTTTACCCTTGTGCCAATTTAATAAATGGGTAGTAAAATCGTCTTTTTTTGGTGCCATTTTTGTTAAAATAAATTCAAAATCAATATTTTATGGAATTCTTGCACAAGCTGGATCAAAACCAGTATTTTGAGAATCCAAAAACTTATTTCGGCGCAATGAGTTGTGAATTAATAATTTTGTTATATATTTAAAATCAGAAACTTATAAAACTTAATCCCCATGAGAAAGGCAGACCTTGTTAACCAAATATCGGAAAAAACAGGTATACCTAAAGTTGACGTCCTGGTGACGTTGGAAACCATGTTCAAAGAAGTGAAAGAAACTCTTTCGCAAGGTGAAAATATTTATATACGCGGATTCGGTAGCTTTATCACCAAGAAGAGGGCTGCCAAGATCGGCCGCAATATAAAGAAGAATGTGGCTGTACACATCCCGGAACATTTCATACCGGCGTTCAAACCTGCAAAGGAATTTGTCGCCGAAGTAAAAAAATTGCAGTCTGTGAAGGCAGATCAGCCAAACCCGGATGAAGAGATGTAACTTGCGGTCTCTAGGTCATTAACATGAA
This sequence comes from Puia sp. P3, assembly GCF_050632245.1. Classification (NCBI taxonomy): domain Bacteria; kingdom Pseudomonadati; phylum Bacteroidota; class Chitinophagia; order Chitinophagales; family Chitinophagaceae; genus Puia; species Puia sp. P3. Next base: position 7,529,907 of record NZ_CP192583.1, on the reverse strand, counting down.
GAGACAGCAATATCTCGTAGCTGGCACCGGGGTGCTATTACTACTCGTTCTGTATTTTTTGGAAATTCTGTTCCTCCGCAACACAAGTCAGAGGCCGCCGCGGGCGGTGCTCCAGGGGCATCCCCTGTTAAATCCGTTGGTTTACAGGAAATTCTACAGGCATCTCAGGCTCGTTTGACTCCTGGCCAATTATCTTATGTAAACAGATTGCAGGCGTCCGTCGTGAGGGGTGACGTAAATGCGCAGCAAATAAATGCCGACAGGCAGCTGGCTGCCTTCTGGAAGGATTCGGTCCAGGACGGCTATCTGTTGTATGCCCATTATAGTGGAGAAGCGGCTAAATTGGAAAAGTCTGAAAAAGTCTCACCTTTGCTGCCCAATTATTCTTACAGGGACTGCGTGGACAGGATAATCCGGCGTTGAAAGGCTGGATGGCCACAAGTGCTAAAGAGTTGTTTGAAAAGGCGTTAGAACTGAATCCCGAAAATGATTCGACAAAGGTAGGGCTTGGCGGCACGTATATATTTGGTGCGCAGGCCGGAGATCCGACCGAAGTCATGCAGGGAATTCAGCGGATTTTAGAAGTAGCCCGCCGGGATTCCACCAATATGTATGCTCAGTTCATGCTGGCGCTTGGGGGAATAGAATCGGGGCAATTTGATAGAGCTATTGACCGTTTGACAACAGTTGTTCGGAATCAACCTGCAAATATCGAAGCGGTACTCCTACTGGCCGAAGTCTATCAGCAAAAGGGGTAATAAAGCGGAAGCCGTCAAATGGTATGAAGCTGCGAAGCAGCTGATCAGCAATCCGGAGATGCTCCGGGCTATTGATGACCGGTTGAAGGGCCTGAAATAGTCGACTGGAGTTCCGGTGAAATGCCGCCGCCGAAGATGGTTTATTATTTTTTAACTATAAAATTGCATTGAGTATGCCTTGTGGTAAAAAGCGTAAGCGTCATAAGATTGCGACGCATAAGCGTAAGAAGAGACTGAGAAAGAACCGTCATAAGAAGAAGAATAAATAGCTTTTTGCAGAAAGCCCTGCAAGGGCTTTGTCCGAAGTAATATACCGGTCTGCCGCGAGGCGGACCGGGAATCTTTTTTATGAGATCCGCCCGGAGATGAGGTTATAGCAAAAAGGCAGATGTTGATGGAAAACGCTCGATACGCTTGAATAAGGAACTAATCATAAACGCAACTCCGCAGGGTGTTGAAATTGCCCTTTTAGAGGACAAAAAGCTCGTGGAACTTCACCATGAGAAGGCTGATGCAAGCTTTGCGGTAGGTGATCTGTACCTGGAAAGGTAAAGAAGCTGATCCCGGGGTTGAATGCCGCATTTGTAGACGTAGGTTTTGAAAAGGACGCCTTTCTCCACTATACCGATCTGAGTCCCTATGCCCGTTCGCTGTTGAAATTCACGCAGCAGGCGATGAATGACAACAGTCCCGAAGGCTTTGACTTTGGACATTTCCAGGTAGAGCCGGAGATCATCAAGACGGGTAAGATCAATGAGGTATTGAACGGCAAGCCCCATATCCTCGTACAGATCCTGAAGGAGCCTATTGCCGCGAAAGGCCCGCGTCTCAGCTGTGAGATATCCCTTCCCGGCAGATTTGTCGTCATCACTCCCTTTAATGATATTGTCGCTGTATCGCGGAAGATCCATTCTTCCGACGAGCGCAAGCGGCTGCAGAAGATCGTGGAAGCGATAAAGCCGAAGAATTTTGGCGTTATCGTTCGTACGGCTGCAGAGGGAAAGAATACGGCAGAGCTGCACGAGGACCTCACAGAGCTGGTGGCGACCTGGAAGACCATACAGCACAATCTGAAAGGCGCTGTGGCGCCCGCGAAGATCCTGAGCGAGCAGACAAAGACCACGAGTATGCTGCGGGACCTGCTGAATGAGGACTTTAACAAGATCGTCATCAACGACCGCAACATCTTCAACGACACGAAGAGCTATATACAGCGTATCGCTCCGGACAAGATCGACATTGTCTCTTATTACCACAACGGCTCACCGATATTCGATCAGTTCAGCGTGACCAAGCAGGTAAAGGCCGCCTTTGGAAAGACGGTGAACCTGCCGAGCGGTGCTTATCTGATCATCGAACACACCGAGGCGCTGCACGTCATCGACGTGAACAGCGGCTATAAGAGCGTTAGTAACAACCAGGAACAAAACGCGCTGGAGACCAATATGGAGGCGGCCGAAGAGATTGCCCGTCAGCTGCGGCTGCGGGACCTTGGCGGTATCATCGTAGTGGACTTCATCGATATGAAGCTGCCCGACAACAAGCGGAAGCTGATAGAGGCGATGGAGAACTTCATGCGGACCGACAGGGCGAAACACGCTGTGCTGCCGATCTCGAAGTTCGGGCTGATGCAGATAACCCGGCAGCGTATGAAGCCGGAGGTTACGATCAACACCCAGGAGGTATGCCCTACCTGTAACGGTACAGGGAAGATATCCTCCGCGCTGATCCTGGAAGACGAAATAGAAAAGAATTTAAGCTACCTGATCAATCACCAGCATAAAGACCTTATTCTGGCAGTACACCCTATCATGCACGCCTATCTCACAAAGGGCAGTTTTCTTGGCATAGGCTCGCGCCAGTGGACCTGGAGGTGGAAGTACAAGCAAAAGGTCCGCATCCGTGCGAATACGAATTATCACCTGACCGAGTTTCATTTTTTCGATAAACAGGAAGACGAGATTAAACTTTAAGGCTCCACGGGATTCTCAGCTCTGATTGCAACGGGCCATATGATCGCAAGAGGTCAAAGACCGAACAAAGGTCCATTAAAAAATTTGGCCCCGGTAGACACCGGGGCCGTCTTTCACTGTCAACATTGAGTCACACATTCTTACAGATAGATTTGAAATTTTATCATGTGTAGTAGTAGCCGCATGTTCGAATCAAAGGAATAAGGAGTTGAGGAATAAGGAATTGTGTCCCGGAACACAGGATATCCCGAGTAGAAAGCTGTTGTCAATGAGAATTGTATCCCCGAATGAGGGAGAAGTATAGGTCGTTTAAGCGAGCGTTCTCTTGCTGAAAGGCAGGAGAGGACCTTCAGCAAGCCGTCAAGTTTTCTCATGTGTAGCTATTAGAAGCGTTAGTATCCGGTCGTTTAAATTACAATTTTTTTAATTAGAAATTTATCCTAATTAACATTTTTTGACCGCCGCGGACGAATTCATACCTCCCGCGAGCGGGTTTTTCCCAGGAATAAGGTTTTGGGTTATTCGGATCGTCCGGTGAATGACTCACCGGGTTTGGCCTGCCGGGTGGTTCCGGTTGCCAGGATGGTCCCGCCGAGGGCTTCGGATAGCCTGGAATGGTTCAAGCCAGGCGCCGATAACACCCGCTCAAATGCAGCCGGTTCACCCCCCACTGGCTCCTATCCCCGGATTCACCCCTGATTTGCCCCGGATCCGGCCGGTAATGGCCGGTTCACCCAGGAGGATTTCGAAGGTAATATATTTGAGAAAGATAATGTTAATCTCCCTTAACAAAATAATATCAATTGCCATACTTAGTTGCAAGTATTAAATATTTTAATTATTAATATCTATCCGGAAGGGGGTTTGAATGACATTTTGGGTCTAAAAAATCGTTCCTGACAGCTCGTCCGACAAAAAAAATTTCTGTTGATTTCTTGTGTTTGCGGCGGGTTAATTTTCAATCTTTTACCTCAGACGGACTTGCAGAGGTCGGTCTGCAACTAAATGTTTATCAGCTAGTTATGATACATTTTTGAACGCTTTGAAGACGGCTTGAAGAGGCTCTAAAGTTATTCACACCGTCAAAAATTTATTTTGCAATGTGGCGCTAATTTGTAATTTAGTGCAAGAATTTAATGGGTTAGTAAGTAAGGGGCTGGCTTTTGTGCCGGCCCTTTTACTATTTAGATACTTCGTCAAATTATTCGGGTTTCTTCTTCGCTGTTTTGCATAAAAATCTGTTTCTGAAACATCATTTCCATTATTCTTTCAATTAAATATTCCAAAATAGGGAACATCGCCAACGGGATTGAACGATTAACACACGAATAAGCTGCTAACTTTGCCGCATGAGTAAAATAAAGACCGCCTTTTTCTGTAGCAACTGCGGGTATGAAAGTGCGAAGTGGTTAGGTAAGTGTCCTTCATGTGATCAAGTGGAATACGTTTGTCGAAGAAGTCATCACAAAAGATAACAAGTTGGCGGAGACGGAGTGGAAGAAGTTCTCCTCCGAAAAAAAGAGGTCAGGACTTTATCCCTCAGCGAAGTAGTGAGTGCGGATGAGAAGCGGATCTTCAGCGACGATGCAGAATTGAACCGGGTGCTGGGAGGTGGTATCGTGTTGGGCAGCATCGTGCTGGTCGCCGGCGAACCCGGCATAGGTAAAAGTACGCTCTTTCTTCAGGACGCTTTGCGTCTGAAAAAGGTAAGAACGTTGTATATCAGTGGAGAAGAGAGTGAGCAGCAGATAAAGATGCGCGCCGACAGGCTCGGCATCACCAATGAAGACTTCTATCTGCTGACGGAGACCTCTACGCAGACGATCTTCCAGGAGATAAAGAAGCTCCGTCCTCAGCTGGTGATCATTGATTCCATCCAGACCCTGCAATCTCCTTACATTGAATCGTCGGCGGGCAGTGTCTCGCAGATACGGGAGTGTACTTCGGAGTTTCAGCGGTTTGCGAAAGAGACACACACGCCCGTATTCCTTATCGGACATATCACCAAGGACGGAAGTATTGCCGGTCCGAAGATGCTCGAGCATATGGTAGACACCGTATTACAGTTCGAAGGCGACAGACACTATGCCTATCGCATACTTCGGACGCTGAAAAACCGTTTTGGCAGTACGGCCGAGCTGGGCATTTATGAAATGACCGAACGTGGGATGCGGGCCGTCAGCAATCCGAGCGAGCTGCTGATCACGCAGAAGGAAGAACAGCTCAGCGGCATCGCGATCGCGGCGACCATCGAGGGGATGAGACCCTTCTCATCGAAGTGCAGGCGCTGGTGACGCAGTCTGTATACGGAACTCCCCAGCGGACGGTCAGCGGGATGGATCTGCGGCGGCTCCAGTTGTTGCTGGCGGTACTCGAAAAAAGAGGCGGTTTTCATTTTGGGGTGAAGGACGTCTTCTTAAATATCGCCGGTGGCCTGAAAGTAGAGGACCCATCCATCGATCTGGCGGTCCTTTGCGCTTTGCTCAGCAGTTACGAGGACGTACCGCTCTCTTCGCGGATCTGTTTTGCGGGCGAGGTTGGGCTTAGCGGAGAAATACGCGCCGTCAACCGCATCGAACAACGCATAGCCGAGGCTGAGAAACTCGGGTTCGAGAAGATATTTGTTTCGAAATACAATCAGAAGGGGCTCAACGGGACCAGATTCGATATCGAGGTCGTGCCGGTGGGAAGAGTGGAAGAGGTGTATCAGTACTTATTTTAACAGTCATCTTAGCGATCCATGAAAAAACTGCTGCTCTTATTGGCTTCATCCATCGTCCTGCTGACCCTCTCCTGCCGGAAGGATTCCTTTATCACGGGGAGGACGCACTGATCCGCCTGTCTTCAGATACCTTGTTCTTCGATACGGTCTTTACTTCCACCGGTTCCATTACGGAAGCGGTCCGGATCGTCAATATCAACAATCAAAGGCTGAGGCTCACAGATATAAAACTCATGGGCGGAGCACAGTCTCCCTACAGCATCAATATCGACGGAGTTGCAGGCGCCGAACGCAGCAATGTCGACCTCGAAGCCGGAGACAGTCTTTATATCTTCGTCGCGGTAAAAATAAATCCCGGAATTGCGACGCTTCCTTTCGTGGTGCAGGACAGCATCGCCGTATCCTTCAATGGCCGACAGCAGTATATTCAGTTGCAGGCCTACGGACAGAATGCGCATTTCCTTCGCAATCAGGTGATCAATACCAATACGGTCTGGGACAGGTCACTTCCTTATGTCGTCCTTGGCTCGCTGCGGATCGACACGGGTGCAACGCTGACCGTTCCCGCGGGATGCAGGGTCTATTTTCACGCTGACGCTCCGTTGCTGGTCGACGGTAGTCTCAAAGTGACGGGGGATCATTTCGACAGCACAAGGGTCTGGTTCCTCGGCGACAGGCTCGACGACCCCTACAACAAATTTCCCGGCAGCTGGCCGGGTATATATTTCCGTGAGTCCAGCGCGGGCAGCCACCTCAGCTATGCGGTGATCAGGAATGCCAATCAGGCGGTGGTCACACAGGCGCCGGTCGTCGGCGGACAGGCGGGACTGGTCCTTGACGAGTGTATCATCGACAACAGTTATGACGCGGGGCTGCTGGGGATACAAGGCAGCGTGCAGGCCAATAATTGCCTGATCAGCAACTGCGGTAAGAACGTCGAACTGGCCGGGGGCGGAAGCTATCTCTTCGAGCACTGCACGGTGGCGTCATACTCCAATAACTATATCCCGCATCTGCAGCCGGTGTTATCCGTCGCTGACGTTTATGCTGCGCCGCAGGGAGGCGGATCCGTATCGGGGAATGTGAACGCGGCGTTTTATAACTGTATTTTCTGGGGTAGTAACGGAACAAGTGGATAATGAAGTGACAGCCAGCAAACAGGGGACGGGAACTTTTAATATAGGATTTACCAACTGCCTCTGGAAGGTAAAAACTGCACCAACGGGCGTGACCGTTGCGGGGATGATCGCCGGTTCCGATCCGATGTTCGACAGTATCAATGTGTCGCGCAACTATTATGACTTTCACCTGAAGGCGGGTTCGCCGGCGATAGACAAGGGAGTGGCGACGGGGCTGACGGTCGATCTCGACGGCAATCCGAGAGTGGTTGGCGCGGGTCCCGATCTGGGGAGTTACGAGAGACAATAAGATAGTCACTAATCGAAACTTTAGTGCCAGGCCTTTGTCGTAGTTGGCCAATATTCGATAACTTACATCAAAATAAAATTCTATGTTACGCCTACTTCTTCTTTCACTCCTGTTGGTCACCGGCGGCGCAAGCAGCGTTTATGATTTCAAGGTGCCAAGTCTGGATGGGAATACGATCGATCTTGCCAAATACAAGGGCAAAAAATACTGATCGTCAATACTGCGAGCAAATGCGGTTTTACTCCGCAATATGCCGATCTTGAAAAGCTGTACACCACTTACCAGAGCAAACTGGTGATCGTGGGTTTCCCTGCGAATAATTTCGGTCAGCAGGAGCCAGGCACTGCCAAGGAGATCAGCGAGTTCTGCACAAAGAACTACGGCGTCACTTTCCCGATGGCGGAGAAGGTAGACGTAGTAGGTGATAATATTCACCCGCTGTTCAAATACCTGACGGATGAAGCAAAGAAACTCGGCGTTGCCGATCCGGTGATCAAATGGAATTTCACGAAGTTCCTGCTGGATGAGAATGGCAAGCTGGTCGCTGTCTTCCCGAGCAAGGTGAAGCCGATGGATGAGCAGATCACGAAGTATTTGAATTAATATATTGGCGCGGCTCCGCCCGCCGTATTTTTCAAAAAGGGGTCATACGACCCCTTTTTTATATTTGCAGATATGGCATTTTCCAAAGTCATCGGGCAGGCACAGGTGAAACATAGCCTGGTCGAGCTGGTCCAGCAAAATCGTTTGAGCCACGCCCTGCTATTTTTGGGGCCGGAGGGCAGCGGCGCCCTGCCGCTGGCGCTGGCTTTTTCGCAGTATGTGGTTTGTGAGAAGGTGAATGGAAAGCAGGAGGCCGCCGCCGCCGGGCCGTCGCTTTTTGGCGGGGAGCCGGTGCCGGCTGCGAAAACCGCGCCGATGACCGATGCCTGCGGGGTATGTCCGGCCTGTGTCAGGGCCAGCCAGATGGTCCATCCCGATATCCACTACTCCTATCCCGTGATCCCGAGGAAGCCTGGGGACAAGCCGGTGAGCACCGACTATGGGTCGGAATGGCGGGAGTTCATGGAGCAGTATCCTTACGGCAATGCCTATGACTGGCTGCAGTTCATCGGCGCGGAGAACAAACAGGGGAATATCACGGCGCAGGAGTGCAATGATATCATCCACAAACTGAGCCTGAAAAGTTTTGAAAGCGGTTATAAGGTTCTCATTCTCTGGATGCCCGAGTATCTGGGGAACGAGGGGAACAAGCTGCTTAAGCTGATCGAGGAGCCGCCGGCCAATACCCTGTTCCTCCTGGTGGCGGAGAACGAATCCCTGATCCTGCAGACGATCCTGTCCCGGACCCAGCTGGTGAAGATACCTTTGCCGGATGTCGCCGATATCCAGGAGGCGCTGGTGACCAGGTCGCGGCTGGAGGAAGCTCAGGCGCGGCGGATCGCGGTGCTGAGCGAGGGCAACTATCACGAGGCCCTGCAGCTGATAAGGAATGCCGATGACGACTGGCAGGGTGTTCTGCGGGAATGGCTGAACGCGATCCTGAAGAATGGCCCGGTGGCGCAGGTGAAGTGGATCGACGACATCTCGAAGCTGGGTCGTGAGCGGCAGAAGCAGTTCCTTCGGTATTTCAATCACCTGCTGGAGCAGGCGGTAAGGCTGCGGTATATCGACGCATCGTTATTGCCTATCCCCGAGGGAGAGAAGGATATTGCATTGAGACTGAATAAGATAGCCGATGTAGCTCAGCAGCAGGCCATCATCGGGGAACTGGACAGGGCGGCGTATTATATTGAGCGGAATGCCCACGCCAAGATGTTGTTTCATGCGTTGACGATCAAGTTGCTGCATATTTTGAGGGAGAGGACGGTGGTGCACATAAATTAGGGGTCCGGGGAAGCCTGCGGGCTTGGTCTGCGGGCCGGGCCAGGGTGTAGACTCGAACCGGGTGAACCGGCGATCCTCGAGGGGTGTGAACCATGTGAACCACTGAATAATTTCCACCAATATTTTTGGGGAACAGGAAAATTGACCTGGTTGGCATAGAAATGCCTGTTTCTGTGTATATTTGAACTGGCCCATATGGGCCAACGAAAAAAGTGTATCCGGACAGGCCGGCAACAGAGTTCGAATATGTGTGAAGGACCGGGCCTGGCAGAAAGAGCGTATTTTGCATTCTATATATTTCGCATAATGGCTCCTGAGAGCAGTGGCTTTTTCCTGCCTGTACGGTAACTCACTCTTTTTTGTTCATTTTTTCACCGTTTATTAATTTATTTGGGATATGGGATGTAGCAATTGTGGAACATCCAAGGGGGAAAACCTACCGGCTGTAAGAGCAATGGTGGGTGCAGTACCGGAGGATGTAACAGGCTTAATGTACACGACTGGCTGGCGAATCTGCCTTTTAGCGACCCGGAGAGCGGTTGCAGGATCATCGAAGTAAGTTTTAACAGGGGCAGCCGAAAGGATTTTTACCGGAATGCCACGACCCAGTTGTTTGACAAGGGTGATCTGATCAGCGTCGAGGGGATCAGCGGTTTCGACGTAGGGGAAGTGAGCATGACGGGTGAGCTCGTCCGTCTGCAGATGAAGAAGAAGGGCGTCGACGAAAAGAATCCGGAGATCCGGAAGGTACTGCGCAAGGCCACTGATAAAGACACTGGAGATCATGCAGCAGAATAAGGCCCGGGAGAGGGATGCACTGATCCGGTCGCGCGCGATAGCCCGTCAGCTCAAACTTGAAATGAAGATGAGTGAGGTTGAGATACAGGCAGATGGACGCAAGGCCACTTTTTCTACATCGCGGACGACCGGGTCGATTTTCGCGAGTTGATTAAGCTCTACGCCGGCGAGTTCAGACTGAAGGTCGAGATGCGGCAGATCGGAGCGCGTCAGGAAGCCGCCAAGGTCGGCGGCGTCGGCAGCTGCGGTCGCGAGCTCTGCTGCTCCACCTGGCTCAGTGATTTCAAATCCGTCAATACGACGGCCGCCCGTTATCAGAACCTTTCCATCAATCAGAGCAAGCTCAGCGGCCAGTGCGGACGTCTGAAATGCTGTCTCAACTACGAGCTGGATACTTATCTGGATGCGCTCCAGAACTTTCCTGACAATGTGGAGACGCTGCAGGTAGCCAAGGGGACCGCGATCCTGATCAAGAAAGATATTTTCAAGAACCTGATGTGGTATGTCCTACCGGACAGCAACAAGCAGTATCCGCTGACGATCGAACGGGTGAGGACCATCCGGAAACAGAATATGCAGAATATCGTCGTCGACGCGCTTGAGCCCGTCGAGGTCAGTACCGGCAAGCCAAAAGAATCTTCAGAAGACAGTCCATACGTCGATCTGGTCGGTCAGATCAGTCTGCGGACGCTCGAAAAGGCGGACAGGAAGAAGAAGCACGGGCACAAGCATGGCTCGCAGCATAGGGCGGAGGCAGGAAATGGCCGTGGCGGCAGACCCGCGGGCGGAGGACAGGCTTCCGGTGGCGGCCAGCAGGGCGGAGGACAGCAAGGCGGCGGTGGACAGCAGGGCGGTGGCGGCGGTCAGCAGCGGGGCGGTCAGCGTGGCGGAGGCCAGCAGGGCGGCGGAGGTCAGCAGGGCGGTGGCAGAAGGGGTGGCAATCCGCCATCCGGTGGTGGAGAAAAAAGTAGCAGAACTGACGTTTTGGCCGCTATATAGCCGAAAATTGTTAAATTAAAGATACCCGCCAAACTATAAAATAGAATGGCTTGTTTTTCGTAATAAGAATAGTACTCTAAAACTCTAAGATTATGGCACTTTTGAATCTGGTAATCCTACACTTTCTGAGAAGATATTCAACCGAAGTCTCGATGCGCAAAATGCGGGCACGATGACCGTTCGTGGTTCGATCCAGAAGTTTGGGTTCCTGTTGCTGATGGTTTTGCCGGCGCCGCATTCACCTGGAAGATGTATCTGGACGGCAAGTTCCCCACGATGATGACCCTGATGTGGGTTGGATTGATCGGCGGGCTTATCTCCGGACTGATCATGACGTTCAGGCCGATGACAGCCAAATGGCTTGCTCCCGCTTACGGCGTACTGGAAGGTCTGATGATCGGCGCGTTTTCCGCGGTGGTCAACGATATGTTCAAGGCCAAATATCCGGACATTGTTCTGCAGGCGGTGTTGCTGACTTTTGCCGTGGCGTTTTCGATGTTCCTGCTGTATAATTTCCGCATCATCAAGCCGACACAGAAATTTAAGTCGATCATCATTGCGGCGTCTTTTGCCGTGTTCCTTTTATACGCTGTGTACTGGATACTCAGCCTTTTCCACGTCAGCATTGGTTTTATGAGCTGGACGGACGCCAGCCCGCTGGGGATAGGTATAAACCTGGTGGTTATCGGCATCGCAGCGCTTAGTTTGATCCTCGATTTCGAGCAAATTGAAGTTGGAGAGCAGATGGGTGCGCCAAAACAAATGGAGTGGTATGGCGCGTTTGGCCTGCTGGTGACCTTGGTTTGGTTGTATATTCAGATCCTGAAGCTCCTCAGCCGTATCGCGAGCAGCAGAAACTAGAAGATCTTTAAAGCATAGGAAAAGGGACCGAATCATAAGATTTGGTCCCTTTTTGTGTTTTGTTTCTGGTCCCGCGTGAACCGCGTGGTTCACGCGGGGGTAGGCGTGATAAGGCTTAGAACCCGTCTCCGTCCAGCAGGTTGCCGAGTCCGCCGAGGATACTACCCTCTTCGCGGCGTTTGCCCCAGCCGCTGCCATACTGCACGATGCGGCTGGCGAGGCGGCTGATCGGAAGGGACTGAAGCCATACCTTGCCGGGGCCACGCATCAGCGCGAAGAAGAGGCCTTCTCCGCCGAACATCCAGTTGCGGATACCGCGGATAAATTCAATATCAAAATCAACAGAAGGCTGGAAGGCTACCACGCAGCCAGTATCCACCTTGAGGATCTCGCCGGGCTGGAGCGTTTTTTCGATGATATATCCGCCGGCATGAACAAAGGCGAGGCCATCGCCTTCGAGCTTTTCCATGATAAACCCTTCACCGCCGAAGATGCCCGTTCCCAGGCGGCGCTGGAGGGCAATCCCGATGCTCACGCCTTTCGCGGCGCAGAGGAAGGCGTCCTTCTGTGCGATGATGCTGCCGCCCAGCTGCTGAAGGTCGAGCGGAATGATCTTGCCGGTATAGGGCGCGGCGAAGCTGACCCTTCTCTTGCCCTGACCGATATTGGTGAAGGCGGTCATGAAGAGGTTCTCCCCTACCAGCACGCGGCGGCCCGCATTCATCAGCTTGCCCAGCAAGCCGCCCTGCTGCGAGGCCGCGGAGCCGTCGCCGAAAAGGGTTTGCATCTCGATGCCGTCGTCCATCATCATAAACCCGCCTGGCTCGCCGATGACGGTCTCACCCGGGTCGAGCTCGATCTCGACGAACTGCAGCTCTTCCCCAAATATCTTATAGTCTATTTCGTGGTTGTTGCGCATGGTTTACTTTTTATACAAGTTAGAATTTATGTTTTGATCCGGGGACGGGTTTTTTATGAGTGGAAAGTAAACCGCCCCCGATGTTACTCAGGGGCGGCGTTGGTTTTTTCCGGTCTTTCAGTAATGTCCTTCCAGTGATATTTGCCTTTCTTATAAGTAGATGAGAGGGCCGCCTTCGCGGTCCGCCGTGTTAGAACCAGCTGCGAACCCAGGTCTCGTCGGCACCGCGGTGTCCCTGTAGCCTCCGTCTGCGGCGCGCCACTTCGTATCTGTGACGGATCATCGTGATGAACATCAGCAGCAGGAACAGGATGGTGAACGGCGGTATGCCCAGGAATGACACCCATTTACCGCCCCAGTGGCGACGCATCGGGCGTTTAAGCCTCTCCGCGAGCAGATACATGCTCGGTACCATGAACAGCGTCATGAAGAACGCGAACGCCAGACCGAATATGATCGTCCAGGACAGCGGTTTCCAGAACACCGCGTTGTCGCCGCCGAAGTAAATATGCGGATTCAGGTCGGCGAACAGCGTTATGAAATTGATGTTGAAGCCGATGGCCAGCGGGACCAGCGCGAGTATCGCGGCCAGGGCCGTCAGCAGCACGGGAATGATACGGGTCTTACCGGCTTCGATCGCTGCCTCGCGTGTCTTCATCCCGCGTTCGCGCAGCTCGTCGGTAAATTCGATCACGAGGATGCCGTTCTTGACGACGATACCCGCCAGGCCTACGATGCCCAGACCGGTCATGATCACCGACACCTCCATTTTCGTTATGGCGAAACCAAGTATAACCCCGATCACGCTGAAGAGGATCTCGTTCAGGATGATCACCGATTTGCTGATGGAATTGAATTGCAGCACCAGCACGGCGAGAATGGCTGCCAGAGCAATGATCAGCGCCTTGAAAAGGAAGGCGCCGGTCTCGGCCTGCTGCTCGCCTTCACCCGTCTGCCTGAAGGTCACGTCGTCCGGCTTCTTCTTGAAGTTGGCCAGGCTTACCGCCAGCTGCTGGTTGACTGCCGTCGGGGTATAGCCGCTAAGTACGTTCGACTTGAGCGTGATCACGCGTTTCTGGTTCTTGCGCTTGACACTTCCGAGGGTGCTGGTATAGTCCACGTGGACCAGCGAGCTGATGGGGACGTTCTTTATCGCTCCCCCTCCCGCCATATCGCGGAAGGTAATGTTCATGTTCAGCAGGTCGCTCAGGTTCTTGCGCTGGACGGCCAGATTGCGGATCTGGATCTTATACTCGTCCTTTCCTTCCTTGATCTTGGAAGCTTCGTACCCGAACAGGGCGGTACGCAGCTGCTGGCCGATCTGTGCCGAATTCACCCCCTCGATCATCGCCCGCTGGCGGTCGACCGTCAGCGTTATCTCCGGGTTGGTCAGGTCGACGTCCATCTTCAGCTCTTCCACGCCGGGAGTCTGGATGGAATCGAGGTAGTTCTTCAGCGACACGGCCGTCTTGATCAGGTCGTCAAAATCGTCGCTCGCTATCTCTATATTGACGGGAGGGTCGGTGGGCGGACCGTTCTGTTCCTGGTCGACCGAGATCTCCGCGCCGGGTATGCCTTTCATTACGTGCCGGATCGAGTCGAGGTAGATCGCGGTGTGGACGCCGTTGCGTTTGGCGTATTCCACAAAGGATACCTGTATGCGGCCCAGCTCGGGATGTGTGCTCTGGTCGCCGCTCTGCGGGTCATTGGCGCCGATAGCCACGTTGGCGATGACGCTTTCCACGATGGGATTCGCCTTTTCGCCATTCTCCATTCCCAGTACCCGGTAAACTTTCGATTCCAGCGTTTTTGTGACGCTGTCCGTATAGTCGACCGCAGTGCCAACGGGCAGTTTCAGATAGACGAAGATCTGGTTGGGATCTCCTTTCGGAAAGAAGACCACGTCCACTTTACGTGCGCCAAAAACATAAAGGAAAAGATCAGCAGCCCGAAGGTGCTCAGCAGCAGCCACGCCGGCCTCCAGCCTTTGAGCGCCCAGCGGAGCAGGCTCTCGTAGTGCCCCATGATCCGGGGAGTACCCTGTTCTGGAAGGCATGGATAAGGCCGTCAAATAGGTAGGTATTCAGGATGTTCAGGATGACGAGGAACAGCAGCAGGTTGCCCGCGAAGGTGACGTGCGCCAGGTCCAGGAGGATGCCGACCAAAACCGCGACCCAGAATGCCGGTTTTCTGAACATGTCCGATTTTCTTTTGACGCTGCCGTCTTCGGGATGGTTCATGAAGTCGACGGCAAACACCGGGTTCATGATAAAGGCCACGACCAGAGAAGCCGCCAGCGTAAAGATCAGCATCGCCGGAAGATAGACCATGAACTTACCGATGATCCCCGGCCAGAACAGCAGCGGGAAGAAAGGTGCAAGCGTGGTGATGGTACCGGCCAGCACGGGCACAAAGACCTCGCCGGCGGCCATTCTTGCCGAAGTCGGTGCGTCGAGTTTGCCCTTGCTCTGCGTAAAGATGCGGTGTGTATTCTCGATGACCACGATCGCGTCGTCCACGATGATGCCGAGGCCGAACAAAAGTGCAAAGAGTACGATGAAGTTCAGCGTTACGTGTGAGCCGATGACGAGGTCCGCGGCCGGCAGGAACATAAACGCTACGAACATACTTAGCGGAACGGAAAGCGCGACGAAAAAGGCATTGACGACCCCCATAAAGAACATGAGAATGATCAGTACGAGGACGAAGCCGATGACGATCGAGTTGACGAGGTCGTCGAACGAGGTCCGGGTCTTCGTGCTCTGGTCGCCGGTGACGTCGATCTTGAGGTCCCCGCGGGAGACTGGTACGCATTTCCGCAACGGCGCCTTTCACGTCGTCGGAGGTGTTGATCAGGTTCTCACCCGAGCGCTTGATGATGTTCAGCGTAACGACGTTCTTGCCGCCGAGGCGCGCGTAGCTCTCCCGGTCCTTGATCGTGTCCTTGATGACGGCGATATCTTTCAGGTAGACCGCGCCGCCGCCGTTGGGGCTGCGGACGATGATCTTCGCGATATCGTCTGCGGTATGGAACTGGCCTTTCAGCTGCAGGTTCCGTTTCATATTCCCCACGTCGAGCAGACCGCCGGAGATATCGAGGTTCTCGCCTTTTACGGCGTTGCTGATATCGTCGAAGGTCAGGTTCGCCGCGCGCAGCTTGTAGTTGTCGACGTTGATCTGGAATTCCCGTTCGGGGGCGCCGACGATGTCCACGCGGTTCAGTTCGGGCAGGTCTTCCAGCCGGTCCTTCATATCGTCTGCAAACTTCTTCAGCTTCTGCTGGTCGTAGTCGCCGCTGATATTGACGTACATGATCGGCTGGTCGGAGAGATTGACCTCGAGGGCCGTAGGCTCCTGGGTGAGGTCGGTCGGCAGGTCCTGTTTTGCCTTGTCGATGGCGTCCTTTACTTTCTGTAGGGCGACGTCGGTCTGTACGTCAGTCTCGAACTCCACTACGATAGCGGAATAGTCCTGCTGGGAAGTGCTGGTAAATTTATTGATCTTGGCGCCGGTGATGCCTTTTATCTGTTTTTCGATGGGCCGGGTGACCAGGTTCTCCATGTCTTTCGGGCTGGTACCCGTATAAATAGTGGAGACATAGATGGTCGGGATCACGATATCCGGAAACTGCTCTTTCGGAAGGGTAATGAACTGGGTGACGCCGATCCCGCTGACGACGAGCATCAGCAGATAGATAAACGTCTTGCTTTTAATAGCCCAGGTGGTGACGATAAAGTCTTTGAACTTTCCTGTAATATTTTCTAATGAGCTCATAATTGTTGTTTCAATGATTGATGAAAACCGCTGTGCTTGCCGGTATCACGGGTCTATTGAGTGGTGATGAGCTGGCCTTCATAGAGACCCTGGTAGCCATCGGTAACGAGTTGGTCGCCGGCTGCCAGTCCACTGGTAACTTCGACCTGGTCGGAATAGGTCTGGCCGATGGTGATGGTCTTTTTGTGGGCTACGGTCTTTTCTCCGTCCTTCGACGCTACCATTACGTATTTGCCTTTCTCGTCCGTTTGCAGCGTGTTCACCGGTATGGAGAGAACGTTTTTGGCGGTGTAGTCCTGGAGCTTGACGATTGCGACCTGATTGGCGCGGATGTCCTTATCGTTGGGTATGTGGATCTCCACCTGAAAGGCGCGGTTGCCGGCGTTGATAACTTTGCCCGCCACGCGCACAGTGCCGGTGATCTCCCTGTTGCCGAGGCCGGGGAAGGCGATCTTTACGGGAGTGCCGACCCTGATGCGTTCCTGATAGATCTCCGGCACCTGTACGACGGCCTTCAGGTTGTCCGAGTTGATGATCTGTATGGCCTGGCTTCCGGGGGCAAAGGATTCGCCGACTCTGACCGTGACGGTGTTCAGTGTGCCGCTGATATCGGCGTAGACATTGGTGAAGTCGAGTTGTTCCTGAGCTGTCTTCAGCTGAGTCTCGGCCTGATCGACCTGGTTCTTCGCGTTGATGAGGTCGACCTCGGTGCCGATCTTCTCGTCCCAGAGGTTCTTGCGGCGCTGGTAGAGGTCTTTGGCATACGCAACCTGTGTCTGTGCGCCTGCGACCTGCTGGCGCTGGACGGCGTCGTCGAGTTTCAGCAGCAGCTGGCCTTTATTGACGTGGTCGCCCTGTTTGACATAGAGTTCTCTCACAACGCCGCCCTGGCCACGGGGAGATATATACGCCATATTCTCCGCTTCTACGTCGCCCTGCAGGTCGATATAGTGCGTGAAGGAGGTGGGAGCCAGTGCGGTTAGTGCTACGAGCTTGGCCTTTTCTTTTGATCCTGCTGCGGTATCAGAGGCGCCGAGGTCTTTTTCGAGGTCGGCAATTTGCCCGGTCAGCTTCTCCTGCTGGTCCTTCAGGGCGGAGAGACGCGCCTTTTTTGCGGCGGGCGTATTGTCCCCCTTGTCCGTGGTGCTGCCGCATGCGGCGAGGAGGAGGGTGGTGCTTATGGTGACAGCGGTCAGTATCTTGTTCATAAACGGTATGTTGAAGTAGTTTGTGTATTTATAGTTTCCCGATCGCGTTGAGGTAGTCTACCTTGGCTACGACAGCGCTGTAGAGGGCGTTATAATAGTTGGCCTGAGCCGTTTTTTGGTCGGACAGGGCGGTGGTCACCTCCAGGTTCGAACCCAAACCCTGTTCGTATTTCTTGCGGGTCTGGTCGTATACCTTCTGCGAAAGGTCCATGTTCTTCTTCTGGAAGTCCAGGGTGGTCAGCGACGAGGCAAACCGGAGCTGTGCTTCTTTCACGTCGTTGTCTATCCGGTTGCGGAGCGAGTCCATATTGTTGTGTGTCTGTGCCAGCCTGAGCTTTGCCTGCCGGACGTTTGCCGCCTTGTAGAAGCCGTCGAAGATCGGGATGTTGACGCTGAGTCCAATATACGTGGTGGGGAACCAGCTGTTCTTTTGCCCGAGGTTGAAGTCGTTGGTATACTGGTTCTGGGAGTAGTTGGCAACGAAGTTGGCCGTTGGGATATACTCTTTCTTGTATCGTTTGACGTCGTACTCGTTGAGTTTTTCGTTGATCTGCAGCAGCTGGTAGTCGTGGCGGTCCGTATACTTGTAATTATCGCTCATGGCCGCGTCGCGTACCATTTCATAGGTCAGTGTATCGGTAAGGTGGACGGAGTCTTTGACCGGCATACCCATCAGGACTTTTAGTCCGAGATATCCGCTTGCGATATTGAATTCCAGCTGGGTCTTTTCGGACTGCAGGTTGGTCAGCTGAACCGTGGCCTTGTCTACATCCAGCTGTTCTGCGAAACCATTTTTAAACATCTCCGTCGAGTTATGGAGCAACGCGTTCTGACTGGTGATGTTGGCGTCGATCTGGTCGATCTGGGACTTTGCGATCAGCAACTGGTAATAGATCTTATAGATATTAGACCTGACCATCTGTTCGGTCACCTCCTGTTTCTGTTTGTAAAAGTCGAGCGAAGCCTGGCGGGCCTGGAGGCCGACGAATACCTGACCGTCGAACAGCACCTGTTTGAGGGTCACGCCGCCGGTCGCATTATACTGCGTACCAAATTTCAGCGGGATGAATTTCCCGGGCTGGTTGACGAACTCGCCGGGTATCAGTGTGGTCGGGATCTGGATATAGTCGGTCCATCCGAGATTGCCGGTCACCTGCGGCAGCGCCTGTGAGGTGGTGGCGCGGTTGGACTGTTCCTGTATCTGGTAGTCCAGTAGTGCGTTCTTGACTATCACGCTGTTCTTTTTCGCGAAGTCGATGGCCTGCGAAAGGGAGAGATCGTATGTGACGGGAGCGGCCGACCGGGCGGCCTGGCCCGGCGATTGGGCGGTCTGACCCGGTGTCTGGCCTGGCTGGCCCGTTTGCTGTGCCTTCAGGCCAGCAGCCAGCAGGACGAGCACGAGGGTTGCAAGGCTACGGAGACGGCCGGAGGATAAGGGTCGTCTTTTAAGCGTTGTTTTCATGAGCTATTTTTTTGTTACGTTCAATAGTGTATTTCTCTATCAGCTGGTTGCCCTTATCCGTGGCTACTCCGTGGAGGAAGAGCATGGCCAGCTCGAAATTCACTTCGGAAATTTTATATCTGGTATGCGGAAAAAGATCCGGGTTGAATACGAGAAAGGCCGATTCGATACGGTTCTTGGCTACTACATCAGGCTGAAAGTCAGTTCGGTATATACCTTCCTGACGTCCTCTGACGATATTGTCGAGGATGGCCTGATAGAGGAACTGGTATTTGTACTCCCTTAGCTTTTGAAAGGCCCTGGGGTGGTGTTTCTCCAGATCGTAGAGCATGAGGGGATTCATATACTTCAGCATCTCGTCGAGGTCTTCCACGGCGATAAAGATCTCCTGGACGGCGTCGGCTGCCTGATCCTTATACCGGAGACATTCGACCTCATTCTCCTTTATCTCCCGCTCGATGACGGCTGAAACCATGTCGTCTTTATCCGTAAAGAACTGATAGATAGTCTTTTTGGAAATTCCCAGCTGGGAGGCGATCTCGTCCATCGTGATGGAGCGGATGCCGTAACGCATGAACAGATCGGCCGCCTTTGTCAGTATTCTCTCTTTTACTTCCATATTGGGTCTCCGCGGGGGTATCCCCCATTTCGGCCGCTAAACTACGGAAACTTTCTGCGTTGTCAAAGTTTCCATGGTTTATTTCGTTATTTGTTGTCGGTGAACGGCGGATTTTGTCGGTAGGCGGCGGATGGACCCCGGTCGGCGGGTCGCGCGGGAAACCCACTAATAATAGAGTAATTTTGACGCAAAACTGCTTCACATGTCTTCTCGCCAAATACCCCGCAACCTCTTCAAGCTGTTCCTGCAGGGTCTGCTGATTCTGGCACCGATATCGATCACCATTTTCTTTGTCGTTTCGACCTTCCAGTGGGTGGATGGCATCCTGCCGAACCTGGTGCACAACCTGGCGCCGAACTGGATCGGGGTCGACCAGTACGGGTCGCCGCGACGGATACCGGGTCTGGGCTTCGTCGTATTTATCGGCATCGCGTTGCTGGTGGGTTATATATCTCCGTCCTTTATTGTGAGCCGTGTGGTTGATTTTGCAGAGAGTCTGCTCGAGCGTACACCGGGAATAAAATTTATTTATTCCACCGTCAAGGACTTTTTCGAGGCGTTTGCAGGCAGCAAGAGAAAGTTCGACAAGGCGGTGCTGGTCAGCGTGAATGCGCCGGATGTATGGCAGGTGGGGTTTATCACGCAGGAAGAGCTGCACGAATTCGAGCTCAAAGAATATGTTGCGGTTTATCTCCCGCAGTCCTACGCCTTTGCGGGACATCTATACTTTGTAAAACGTGACCGGGTGCGGGTTTTGACGGATATCAGCAGCGCAGACGCGATGAAGTTCGCGATCTCCGGCGGGGTCGCGGATGTGGAAGAACCGCTCAGGCAGGCGTGATATTTGCTCCCATGTGCCTATCTTTGGACTTCTATGGCGGACCAGTGGGGTTCGCTGTCTAAAATTTTGTAAGTATATGGTTCACAATTTCAATTCCGGTCCCAGTGTTTTGCCAAAGGAAGTTTTTGAAGAGGCCAGCCGCGCCGTGCTGGACTTCAACGGCACCGGGCTGTCCATACTGGAGATCGGGCATCGCACCTCACTGTTCCAGGCGGTGATCGATGAGGCTATTCAGACCACGCGCGAGCTGATGAAGCTCGACAGCGACCACGAAGTCCTTTTCTTACACGGCGGCGCTTCCACACAGTTCTTTCAGATCCCGATGAATCTTCTCGCAGAGGGTTCTACCGCAGCCTATCTCGACTGCGGCACCTGGGGAAAGAAGGCCATCAAGGAAGCCAAACTTTACGGCAATGTCGAAGTAGTGGCCAGTTCGAAGGACAGGAACTATACCTATATTCCGAAGGGATACAATATTCCCTCCAATGCAACCTATTTCCACTATACGACCAATAATACCATCGAGGGCACGCAGATGCATTCGATACCCGAGACCAGTGTGCCGCTGGTTGCGGACATGAGCAGCGATATCCTCAGTTATGAAATGGACTTCAATAGGTTCGCCCTTATCTATGCCGGCGCTCAGAAGAATATGGGCGCTGCCGGCGTCAACCTCGTAGTCGTAAAGAAGGATATACTGGGTAAGGCGGGGCGTCCCCTGCCGACGATGATGGACTACCGCGAACATATCGCCAACGGTTCGCTGCTGAATACGCCTCCGGTGTTTGCGATATACGTTGCGATGCTGACCCTTCGCTGGCTAAAGCAGCAGGGCGGAGTGAGTGTCATCGAAAAGATCAACGACCGGAAAGCCCAACTGCTCTATGACACCCTCGACAGCCTGCCCGTATTTCATCCGACGGTGGCAAAGGAAGACCGCAGCAAGATGAACGTGGTCTGGGTAATGGACGATCCCGATCTCGAGAAGGAGTTTCTTGCCATCTGCAAGGACAACGGCATGGTCGGAATAAAAGGACACCGCAGCGTCGGTGGCTTCCGCGCCTCTCTTTACAATGCGCTGCCGCTGGAGAGCGTCGAGCTGCTGACCTCACTTATGAAAGAATTTGCACTTAAAAAGCTTAATCGAATATGTCTACGATTGTTCCTTTCCAGGCATTGCGGCCTGCTCCTCAGTTTGCCGGCCAGGTAGCTTCAAAACCCTATGACGTGCTCAACAGTCACGAAGCCCGGGAGGAAGCAGCCGACAATCCCTATTCATTCCTGCATATCACCAAGTCGGAGATCGATATGCCATTGAATGTCGACACCCACTCGCAGGAAGTATACGACAAGGCGAAGGAGAACCTGCAGAGTTTTATCGAAAAGGGTATCCTGATACAGGAGGACAAGCCCTGCTATTATATCTATCAGCTGGTGATGGAGGGCAGGAGTCAGACGGGGCTGGTCTGCGGCAGCAGTGTGAGCGACTACGAGAAGGGTATCATTAAAAAGCACGAGTTGACACGGCCCGACAAGGAGAAGGACCGCATCGATCATATGAAGACGATCCACGCCCAGACGGGGAATGTCTTCCTGGCCTACCGGAGCGTAACGGCTATCGACGACCTCATCGAAGGCTGCAAACGGGAGTCCGCGCCGCTCTATGATTTCAAGGCAGAGGACGGAGTTCAGCATACCGTCTGGGTCGTGAACGACCAGGGCACGATCGACGCTATAACAGGGTTGTTTGCAACCGAAGTTCCCTTCACCTATATCGCGGATGGGCATCACCGTGCGGCCTCTGCGGCGAAGGTGCGGAAGGCGCTGGGGTCGGAAGCATCCGAGTCCTCCAACTATTTCCTGACGACGCTGTTCCCTTCGGATCAGCTGCATATCCTCGACTACAACCGGCTTGTCCATGACCTCAACGGCGCCAGTGTGGAAGAGTTCATAACGAACCTTTCAAAGGACTTCTTTGTAGGCAAGGTCGACAGGGCCTTTTCGCCGGAACAGTTGCACGAGTTCGGAATGTACCTGGGCGGCGGCTGGTACAAGCTCGTCGCCAAGGACGGCACCTATTCCACCGATCCCATCGGGGTGCTGGACGTCAGCATCCTGCAAAAGAATATTCTCGACAAGCTGCTGGCCATCAAAGACCCGAGGACGGACAAGCGCATCGACTTCGTCGGTGGGATCCGCGGTCTCGGCGAGCTGGAGAAGCGCGTCGACAGCGGCGAGATGAAGGCGGCCTTCAGCCTCTATCCCGTCAGCATACAGCAATTGTTCGACATCGCGGACAGCGGCGAGATCATGCCGCCGAAGAGTACGTGGTTCGAGCCCAAGCTGAGGGATGGATTGCTTACTCATCTGATATAAAAAATCAAACCCCATGAGCAGGATATACGGATTATCCTTTGTACTGATCTTCGCAAGCCTTTCTGCTTTTGCACAGACGGCAACCGTTGCCGCAAAGACGCCGCAGGAGACGGCCAGGGCGTATACGCGTCAGGGCGACTACAACAATGCGATCGTCGTGCTCAACGGCGCGCTGCAGAAGGACCCGCAGAGCCTCGAGCTACAAAAAGATCTTTCCTTCAACTATTATCTGGGGCGTGAATACCCGAAGGGACTGACCATCGCAAAGCAGCTGGTCGAGCGGCCGGATGCCGACGTGCAGTCCTACCAGATACTGGCCATGCTCTACAAGGCGGTGGAAAACACAAAAGAGTGCGAGAAATTATACAAGGCGGGTATCAAACGCTGGCCGCGCAGCGGCGTCCTCTACAGCGAATACGGCGAGATGCTGTGGGCGCGTCAGGACTATAGCGCTATCAAACAATGGGAGACCGGCATCCATGTCGACCCGGGCTATTCCTCCAACTACTATTTTGCGGCGAACTATTATTATCTCACCCTCGACAAGGTATGGGCCATTATCTATGGCGAGACCTTCGTCAATCTGGAAAGCTACAGCAAGCGGACCGCGGAGATGAAGGATGTGCTGACCGAGTCCTACAAGAAGCTGTTTGCCGAAGGGGATATGAACAAAGGGCAGGACGTGAAGAACGCCTTTGTTTCGGCCTGGCTCAACGTGATGAGCAAGCTGTCGTTTACAGTGAAGGACGGAATCAACGCGGAGAGTCTGACCGTCCTGCGGACTAAGTTCATTATCAACTGGTTCAATACCTACCCCAGCAATTACCCGCTGCGACTTTTCGACTACCAGCGGCAGTTGCTGAAGGAGGGGATGTATGACGCCTACAATCAGTGGATCTTTGGAGCCGCGGGGAATCTGCCGGCTTTCCAGGCATGGAGCAATGCGCACAGTGATGAGTACAACCGTTTCATCAATTTCCAGAAAGGAAGGGTGTTTAAACTGCCCGAGGGACAGTACTACCAGACGGAGCCGAAATAGGGGTCCCCGACGGGGATTGGTCATTCCTGATAATTTTGCTAATTTGATGACGGATGCGGATCACCCATCCCTTTTTAAACCATAGTTATGACCGAACCCAAACGATTGTTCGACTGCATTCAATACAATCTGGATAAAGCCTCGTACCCTGACATGCTGGCCGCCAAGGAGAACGGAGAATGGAAGACCTATAGCACGACCGAGATAGCAGAGACCATTGACCGTCTGAGCCTTGGACTTCTCAATTTGGGTATCTCGGGTGGGGACCGAACTCCCGAAGGCATTGACAAAGTGGGACTTATCGCAAAAAATCGCCCCGAATGGATCATGCTCGACCTGGCGGTCCAGAAGACAGGGGCCGTACTGGCGCCCATCTACCCTACCATCGCCGTCGCCGAGCTCGAGTTCATCCTGAATGACGCACAGGTCAAGATCGTGTTTGTCAACGACGAAGAGCTGTTCCATAAAGTTCTGAGCATCCGGGACAGGATCCCCAGCCTGCGGGAGATCTTCACCTTCGAGCACGTCGCCGGCGCGAAGCACTGGAAGGACCTGCTGGTCAAGCCGACGCCGGAAGACCGCGACCGCCTGGCCGCCATCAGCGGCAGTATCCGGTCCAATGACCTGGCGACCATCATCTATACATCCGGGACCACGGGGACGCCAAAGGGCGTCATGCTGTCCCACCAGAATATTCAGTCAAACGTCGAGGCCTGTCTGCCCTGTCTGCCGCGGGGGCCGCTGAGGGTGTTGAGTTTTCTGCCCCTGAATCATATCTACGAGCGGATGCTCACCTATATCTATCTGTTCAGCGGGACCAGTATCTACTACGCCGAGAGCATGGACACCATCGGGGACAATCTGAAGGAAGTAAAGCCGCAGATGTTCGTGACCGTTCCGCGTCTTCTGGAAAAGGTCTACGACCGCATCATGCACAAGGGTTCTGAGCTGACGGGCATCAAGAAAAAGCTGTTCTTCTGGGCGCACGGGCTCGCGGCTCGATACGAGATCAACAAGAATATGGGCGCATGGTACAACCTCCAGCTGTCCCTTGCCAATAAATTGATATTCAGCAAATGGAGGGAGGCGCTCGGCAACAACCTCGTCTGCGTCGCCAGCGGTGGCGCCGCCTGCCAGGTGCGGCTGATCCGCATTTTTACGGCCGCACGCATCGCGATCCTGGAGGGGTATGGCCTCACGGAGACCTCTCCCGTCATCAGCGTCACCCGGATCGAAGAAAAGGATCGTATGTTCGGTACCGTTGGACCAGTTCTCGGCAACGTCGAGGTTAAGATAGCCGAAGACGGGGAGATCCTCTGTAAGGCGCCTAGCGTAATGATGGGCTACTACAAGCGACCCGATCTGACCGCGGAGGTCCTGATCGACGGCTGGTTCCATACGGGAGATATCGGCGAGTTCATCGCCGGACGTTTCCTGAAGATCACGGACAGGAAGAAAGAACTGTTCAAGACAAGCTGGCGGGAAATACGTAGCGCCCCCGGCTATCGAGAGCAAGCTGAAGGAGTCGCCCTATGTCGAGCAGATCATGATCGTGGGGCCGGATAGGAAATTCGTGGGGGCGCTGATCGTTCCCGCATTCCCCTATCTCCAGGAGTGGTGCAAACAGCACAATATAAAAGTGGGCGACAATGACGAGATGATCCGGCAGCCGGAAGTGCTGGCCTTTTACAAGGAAGTCATCGAGAGCTACAACAAGAACTTCAGCCATGTCGAGCAGATCAAGAAATTCGCGCTGCTGCCGGCGGAGTGGACGATCGACGGCGGCGAGATGACGCCCAAACTGAGTCTGCGCCGGAAGGTCGTTACTGAAAAATACCACGCGATGATCGAAAGGATCTATGCGGAATAGCCATCCATGAAAAAATATATCCTCCTCTTTGTACTACCGCTCGCGACCCGGGCGGCAGTACTCGCGCCGACAGACTGTACGCCCGGTACCGCTGGCTGAAATAACGGTCAGCCCTTTTCTTTAAATGAAAGCATCTGAAATTTCCCGTTACCGACGATCAGGAAAAGGATCAGCAGCAGCAGCGTGACCACGGGCAGCAGCACCGCAGAGAACGGGCGGTAGAGATCGTTATTGACAAAGAAGATAGCGCCGATCAGTATCGGTATTTGCAGGAGGCAGGCGAATCGGGTGAGTACGCCCATGATCAGCAGGATCCCACCCAGTATATGAGCGAACGCGATATAGTTGCTCATCAACATGGATGAAAAAGACCCGAAAGACATTCTGTTGGTGATAAGGGCGAGCATTGTGCCCATGTTCATGAGAAAGTCAATTCCTTTGTAGCAGAGGAAGACCCCCAGTAGGATACGCACGATATCGAGCCATTGCGGATGGTGGGTGTCCCCCCAGTGTTCTACACGTTGTACAAGGTTCATATAGCATCGTTTTTGTTGGTAAATCGGCGACCCTTATTGGGGCGTCAAAGAGCTTATACCCTAATTTACTAAAAAAAGACCCCGTCAAGAGACGGGGTCTGATATTGTGCGGATCGGTCAATATCCCGGATTCTGTACAATTCCCGGATACTGAGCCAGGAACAGACCTGGCAGGGGTAAAAGATTGTTTTTCGACGGATTGTAGCCGCTGGCGCCGAGGACGGTCTGCGCGTTGCCCCAGCGAAGGAGGTTCTGAAACCGTTCGCCCTGGCGGTAGGTTTCCATCTGAGACGCAGCCTGCAGAGCGGTGAGTCCATCGGAAAGTCCCGTAAAGGAGGCTGACTGTCCCCGCCGGGTCAGAACGAGGTTGATATCCGCCGATGCGGTCGAATAGCTGCCCAGGTATAGCTGTGCTTCCGCGTCCATCAGCAGCACCTGGCCATAGCGGATAACAGGGACGATCTGGACGGTCGTCGAAGGGAATACGCCGCTGTACAGCCAGTTGTACGTCGGGAGGATGGCCGAGAAACCAGGCGACCAGAGATTTTCGGCGCTGGGGCCCGCGGTAAACCAGGCGTTGAGCGTACCCAGGCTATAGCTGGTGGAATTGATGATCGACTGCGTATATCCGGCCACCGCCGCATAGTCCTTTTTCCAGAGCGCGGCCCTTGCCAGCAGACCCGTTGCAGCAGCTTTTGTCAGTCCGACATTCCCGTCGTTGCGGGTCACGGGAAGGTCCGCGGCCGCGGCGGTGAGGTCATTTTTGATATACGCGTACAGGTCGTCCGTCGTACTGCGGCTCGCGCCGGGATACAGTACCGGCGTTATGTCGTGCTGGATGGGAAGCCCGCCGAAATACATCATGAGCTCCAGATAGATATAACCGCGCATGCCGCGGGCCTGGGCAATGAAGTCGGCTCTCTGGTCAGCAGCGATGGTGCTGATATTGGGCACGTCGTTGACGACGCGGTTGAGCTGGCCGAGCTGGGAATAGGTGGCTAAGAACGTGCTCTGGATCTGCGTCGCAAACGGTGTCACCGTGAAATTGTCGAAGGGACAGTAGCTCGCGGAGCCCGAACAGTTGGCGTCGTCGCTGAGGACGGCGTCCATTGCCAGCAAATACCCATAGGCGGGTATAAGGCTTGTATTTACAGCGGTAAAGATCTGCTGGACGTCGGCCGCGCTCTGCAGTGGCTTCGTATAATAGCCCATCAGAATCGTCGTACTGCCCGCGGCGTCTTTGGAGGCGGTCGCCTGGAGCGCCGGAACGGTGCCGATATCGCTGACGTCGGATTTGCCGTCGCCGTTGGTGTCTCTCCAGATCATGGCGCCCGTATTCTTGTCTACGGAGTCGGAGAAGAACCCGACATAGCTGCCGTTGACGACCTCGGTAAAATACTTGAACACGTTGTCGACGGAGCCCCTTGCGGCGACCACATAATAAGTGCCTGCTTTGATCCCGTTGAAAGTCGCCACGCCGTTCGCGTCGGTCGTGGTGCTGTAGAGCGCCTTTGTCCCCGCGGCAAAATCGGCCTGCGTTGCATACAGCGAGACCGTAGCGCCGCTGGACAGTACGCCTTTGGGCTGGGAAGCGGACCACTGGGACGCGTCCCAGACTGTAAACGCCAACGGAGCCGCTGCATTCAGCAGCCGGACCGCGCTGTAGAGGATAAAGTTCGCGCTGGTGTAGGGGGTCGTAGTGTTGATGGCGACGCCGTTGACCAGTACCGTGGTCCCACTAACGGTAATGATCAGTGTTTTTCCGCTGAGCGTCGTCAGGGTTTTTCCTGCCGTGAGGTCCGTTGGTTTCAGCAGGCCTTTTACGATGTAGTCCTTCAGCAACGAAGAGTCGGGCAGCAGTTCGCCTGTTGGGGCGGCGCTGCCGCCGAACGCGATGTTGGAAGGCGCGAAGATCGTCACGCCGCCCGAGACGTCCTGGTCGGCGAGTGTCGAGGTCTTGAAGGCGGCGTTGAAGTCGCTTAGAGTGTCGGTTGCCGAGAGTTGTTTGCCGATGGCGGTCGCAACGTCGGAGCCTGTGGGAGGAGCAGGAGGAGGTGTTGGTTTGTCCTTCTTCGAACAGGCGGTAACTAACACTACGGATAGGGCTAACAGATAGTAGTTTTTCTTCATAAGTTTTTTATAGGATTGAGTACGGCTTAAAACGTCTTAGTCGGGGTTGCATTGTCCATGTGAACCGATAATTAATTGGGAATCAGTGCCTGATTTGGGAAGGGGTGCTGGTGTGGGACGGGGGTCCCGGTGGTATCCTACCGCACCGTTCACGACCGATAATTCCGTATCAGTCGGCCGAGGGTCCCGAGTCCTTCTTCCACTTCGGTGTCCCATGGGCGGGCATAGCTGATCCTCAGGTAGTTGGAAAAGTTGGGCTGGGCGGAGAAAAGCTGGCCGGGGGCCACGGAAATGCCGTGCTTCAGCGCCTCCTGATAGAGACGGTAGGCGTTGATCTTTCGGTCGAGCTCGACCCAGAGTACGAAGCCGCCCTGGGGACGGGAGATCCTGGTGCCTTCGGGGAACCAGGTCATGATGCCCTGTATGTAGCGGAGGCACTGCGTATGCAGCGCCTTGCGCAGCCGCCTGAGGTGGAATTCGTATCGGCCGATGCTGAGAAAATGCGCGATGGCCTCCTGTGTGAGCGAGGTGCCCGTCACCGTGTGTATCATCTTTGTTCGAAGCACTTCCTGCGTGAATCTTCCGGCGAGGGTCCAGCCGATGCGGTAGCCCGGCGAAAGGGATTTTGACAGCGAGCTGCAGTAGAGTACCCACCCTTCCCTGTCGAAAGACTTGCAGGTCTTTGGGCGGTGTTTGCCAAAATATAGTTCTCCGTAGATATCGTCTTCGATGAGGGGTATCCGGTGTTTCGTGATCAGCCTAACCAGCTGTTCCTTTTTGTCGTCGGGCATGCACGCGCCGACGGGATTGCTGAAATTGGTCACGAAGACGCAGGCTTTTATCGGGAACCGACCGATCAGCTTTTCAAGGCGCGCGGGATCGATGCCCGTCAGCGGGTCGGCGGAGATCTCCAGCGCCTTCAGGCCGAGACTTTCAATCACCTGGAAGATGCCGAAATAGGTAGGGTTCTCGATGGCCACGGTATCGCCGGGTTTGGTCACGGCTTTCAGACACATGACTACCGCTTCCATACAACCGGCCGTCACGACCACGTCGTCCGCCGCAAATTTTCCGCCCCAATGAAAGGCGAGGCGCGCGAGCTGGCCCCTCGAGCTGCGGGTTGCCCTGCGAGTGCTCGTACTGGATGCC
Source organism: Puia sp. P3 (assembly GCF_050632245.1). Taxonomy (NCBI): domain Bacteria; kingdom Pseudomonadati; phylum Bacteroidota; class Chitinophagia; order Chitinophagales; family Chitinophagaceae; genus Puia; species Puia sp. P3. Next base: position 7,500,558 of record NZ_CP192583.1, on the reverse strand, counting down.
GTGGTGGCTGGACGATCGCAGGGCGTGGATCAGCGACTTGTTGAGCCGTGCCGCCGGCAGTAAGGAGAGGGGCGGCGCGGCGATGGAAAAGTTCACGAGGTCCTGCGCCGAGATGTTTTTATACACGGCGGCGATCATATCCTTTATGCTCACTTCATTCGCCACGGGCTCGGGCTCGGTGTTACCCGGCAGGCCCGGCATGCGACGAAAACTAAACCGGACATAGTACCCGGACTTGGGCCTCGCTTCTATCAGCCCCTTGCCTTCGAGGTGATAATAGGCCCGGAAGGCCGTGCCCATGCTGATGCCGTATTCTTCACTCAGCATTCTTACGGAAGGCAGCTTGTCGCCGATCTTCAGTATGTCTCCGGCGATCATCTTCTCCAGTCCGTCGGCGATCTGAAGATAGAGGTGATCGGTGCCTGCAGGTCGTTTCTTTTGCATACGCTATCCCATCTGATCTAGTCCAAAATTACAAATCTGCATCTGTTTTATCACACAATCTTTCCGGAAATTTGTTTTAAAATCAACCGTTATGAATTACATCGGCGATATGCGAATACCCATGCGCAGGGTGGCTCATTCCCGGATCCGCGAGGTGAACTGGGACCAGCTGGAACTGGGAACATACAATTCCGACCATATGCTGGTATGCGACTACTCCGAAGGTCGCTGGTTCGGTCCGGAGATCATACCGTTCGGGCCATTCGCTCTCCTGCCGACAACACTCGCCTTTCACTACGGACAGACCATCTTCGAAGGAATGAAGGCGTTCAGGACGGAGGACGGAAGAGTACAGATCTTCAGGGCCGACAAGCACTACCACCGGTATCTGAAATCCGCGGAAAGGCTTTGCATGCCGGCGGTCTCTCCGGAAGTTTTTATAGAGGGGATGAGACGTCTTGTACAGCTGGACAAGGAATGGGTACCTGGCGGCGCCGGGACAGCGCTGTACCTGCGCCCGTTCCAGATCGCCACCGACTCGCGGCTGAAACTCAAGATAGCGGACAGCTATAGGTTTGCCATCGTCTGCTCGCCGGCCGGTAATTATTTCGCGCATCCGGTGCGGGTGAAGGTGGAGAGGGAGTATGCCCGTGCGGTCCGCGGGGGAACAGGTTATGCCAAATGCGGCGGCAACTATGGCGGGTCGCTGTATCCCACGCAGAAGGCGAGGGAAGAAGGCTATGATCAGGTGCTGTGGACCGACGGCGTCTCGCATGAATACATCGAAGAGTCGGGGATGATGAATGTCTTCTTTGTCATAGACGGCGTGCTCGTCACTCCGCCACTCAACGACACCACGCTCGATGGCGTGACCCGGGACAGTCTGCTGGTCCTCGCATCGGCGGCGGGGATACCGGTAGAAGAACGCTCGGTCAGCGTTGAGGAGCTTCGCGAAGGGCTGGAGCACGGACGTGTGAAGGAGGCTTTTGGCGCGGGCACAGCGGCTGTCATCTCTCCCATCTGGCAGATCGGCATCGACGGCAGGGACTATACCATACCCGTGAGCAGGGACGGCAGCAGCGTAGGTGTTGAGCTGAAAGAGATGCTGGACGCCATTCGCTATGGCCGGGCCGACGATCCATACGGATGGAACTTTTATATATGATCCTGGCCCGCCGATCTCCCGCAAAATAGCTACCTTGACGGTAGTATGGAAAAAGAAAGACTCAGGATACCGGACTGGAAACTATGGGGGCCCTATCTCTCCGACAGGCAGTGGGGTACGGTCAGGGAAGACTACAGCGCGGACGGACAGGCCCGGACCTCTACTACACACGATATGGCCGCCAGCAAGGCCTGGAGATGGGGAGAGGAGGGCATCGCCGGCTTTGGGGACAAGCGGCAGCGACTTTGCTTCGCTGTTAGTCTGTGGAACAAGAAGGACCCGATCCTGAAAGAACGATTCTTTGGTCTTAATGTCAACGAAGGCAATCACGGGGAGGATGTAAAAGAACTGTACTACTATCTCGACTCTTCTCCTACGCACTCGTATATGAAGATGCTCTACAAGTATACGCAGGAGGCGTTTCCCTACGAGTGGCTGGTACAGGAGAACAGACGGCGGACGCGGTCCGACCCCGAGTTCGAGCTGATAGATACCGGTCTTTTCCACGAGGACAAATACTTCGACGTATTTATCGAATACGCCAAGGCCGATATGGAAGATATCCTTATCCGGATTACGGTACACAACCGGGGGCGGAACGCGGCGCCGCTGAATATCCTCCCAACTGTCTGGTTCCGCAATACGTGGAGCTGGGGTTACGACGACTACAAGCCGACCATGTTCTCTTCCAACGAGGGGAATATCCTTATCGCACACCACGAGATCGGCGACTATACGCTGTATGCCGACGATATGGACCTGGGTCTGTTCTGCGACAACGAGACCAATTACCACAAGTTATACGGGGCCGACAACAGAAGCCGGTATTTCAAGGATGGGATCCAGGAATGGCTGATCCACGGCAACGAAAATGCCATCAACTATCTCCAGGGTACAAAGGCATCCTTCAACTATGACAAGACGATTCCCGGCGGAGGGTCGGAGGTCGTCCGGCTAAGACTGGCGAAGGGCAGCAACCCGAATCCGTTCAGGGATTTTGACGAAGTCTTCGCACAGCGGATAGCCGAGACCGATGCATTCTATGCAGACATCCAGAAGGACCTGCAAGACGAGGACGAGCGGAGGGTACAGCGTCAGGCTTTCGCCGGGATGATGTGGAACAAACAGCTTTACTACTATAACGTTGAAGAGTGGCTGAAGGGCGATCCGGCCCAACCCCCGCCTCCGCCAGAACGCCTGAGTGGCCGCAACCGCGAATGGCGGCATCTCAAGAACAGCAATATCATTTCCATGCCCGACAAATGGGAGTACCCCTGGTATGCGGCGTGGGACCTGGCCTTCCACTGTATCATCTTCGCGCTGATCGACGCCGACTTCGCCAAGCACCAGTTGCTGCTGCTGACGCACGACTGGTATATGCATCCCAACGGGCAGCTGCCCGCCTATGAGTGGTCCTTCGCGGATACCAATCCGCCTGTACATGCCTGGGCCGCATACAGGGTCTATGAGATCGACAAGCACGAGAATGGTGGGAAGGGCGATATAAGTTTTCTTGAAACGGTCTTTCACAAGCTGTTGCTGAATTTCACGTGGTGGGTCAACCGTAAAGATGCCGAGGGTAACAATATCTTCGAAGGGGGTTTCCTGGGCATGGACAATATCGGGGTGTTCGACCGCAACATGCAGCTGCCCGGGGGAGCCCGGCTGGAGCAGGCCGACGGCACCAGCTCGGATGGCCTTTTATTGTCTGAATCTGATGCGGATGGCGCTGGAGCTGTCGCAGATGAATCCGGTCTATCAGGATATGGCCAATAAGTTCTTCGAGCATTTCCTGCATATCGCGCAGGCCATGGCGAGCATGGGGACGAATGTCGACGGTCTCTGGGACAAGGAAGACGAGTTCTACTACGATACGCTGCGGATGCCGGGCGACAAAAGCATCCGGATGCGGATCCGCTCGCTCGTTGGGCTCGTGCCCTTATTCGCAGTCGAGGTCATCGACGATGAGCTGCTGCAGTCGCTGCCGGAATTTGCGAGGCGGCTGAAATGGCTGCTGGAGCGCCGTCCCGATCTGGCCGCGCTGGTCTCCCGCTGGCACGAAAAGGGTTCGGACGAGAAGCACCTGCTGTCGCTGCTGAGGGGTCACCGGATCAAGCGGATCCTATACCGTATGCTGGACGAGACGGAGTTCCTCAGTGATTTCGGCGTGAGGTCGGTATCTAAATACCACGAGAAGCATCCCTATGAGTTCAGCGTGGACGGGACGGTGCTGTCAATAAAGTATACGCCGGCTGAATCCAATGTGCCGTTGTTCGGGGGCAATTCCAACTGGCGCGGTCCCGTCTGGATGCCGGCGAATTTCCTTGTGATCGAGGCTCTCCAGCGTTTTTATCACTACTACGGGGACGATTTTAAGATCGAATATCCGACGGGGTCGGGTAAGTATCTCAATCTGGAAGAGATCAGCGAGCGCCTGTCCAAGAGGCTGGCGAATTTGTTCCTGCGGGATGAGAAGGGACGCAGACCGGTGTTCGGTGACAATGAGAAGATGCAGCAGGACCCGCATTTCAGGGACCATCTTTTGTTCTTCGAATATTTTCATGGGGACAGCGGGAAGGGACTGGGGGCTTCGCATCAGACGGGGTGGACGGGGCTTGTTGCAAAATTACTGTTTCCGCGGAGGCCCGGCGGCGGAGGGTCATTCCAGTCCGGTGGATGAGAGTGCGATCATTCGGCCGATAGCCTCTGCAGTCCTGGACAGGTTGGCGGCGGTGTTCTCCAGTGCGTCGGCGAGTCCCGAGGGTTCGTTGCCGATGGGAAGCAGGATGTCAAAATACTTTTTTAGTTCGGGGCCTGGCGTCAGCGGGATCTTCCCGGCCAGGCCGATGACGGGGATGCCTCTCTTCTTCGCGCGGACGGCGACGCCCATCGGGCCCTTGCCCTGGAGGGTCTGGTCATCGATACTCCCCTCTCCTGTAATTACGAAATCGGCTGTTTCGAGCGACCGGTCAAAGCCGGTGATATCGAGAAAATAGTCGATGCCGCCGGCGAGGGTCGCGTTGAGCAGCCCATAAAGTCCGGCGGCGGCGCCCCCGGCGGTTCCTCCGTAGGTGACGGTCTTCATGTCTCTTCCGGTCGTTTTAGCCACCACGTTAGCGAGTTGTTCCAGACAGGAGTCCAGTTGTTGCACGGACCCGGGCGTCGCGCCTTTCTGCGGCCCATAGACTGCTGCTGCACCGGATGGCCCCAGCAATGGATTGTCGACGTCGCAGAGGACGACCAGTTCGCAGTTGGCGAGGCGTGGATCGAGTTGGGAAGTATCGATGCTGTCCAGTGCCGTGAGTGCAGCGGGCAGGCCGGTCAGCGGGTCGCCGTGCTTGTCGAGGAAGCGGGCTCCGAGCGACTGGAGGATGCCGACGCCGCCGTCTACTGTTGCGGAGCCGCCCATGCCGACGATGATGCGGCGGGCTTCGAGGTCCAGAGCGGCGCGGATGAGATCGCCGGTGCCGGTGGAGAGGGCGATCAGAGGATCGAGTTCGGCGGTGTCGAGCAGCCGCAGCCCCGAGGCGTTGGCCATTTCTATGAGGGTGGTGGCGTCGTCTGTCAACCCGAACCAGGTGTCGATATCTCTGTGCAGCGGGTCGCGCACCGTGGCCTTGACCCTCACGGCGCCAAGTCTGTCCGCGATGAGCGCGATCGTCCCGTCGCCGCCGTCGCCGATGGGGAAGGCCTCGGAGGTATGCCGGAGACCGCTGGCGGTCAGACCCTGTCCGATGGCTGCAGCCGCGTCTTCCGCGGAAAGGCCATGTTTAAAGGCGTTGGGCGCTATGAGGAAAGAGGGTTTCAGTTGAATATTTTTATCGCCGGCAGCTCGACGGTAAACCTGGTGCCGTTGACAGTGTCGGAAAGGACGTAGATAGTGCCCTTGTGCAGGGCGATGATCCGCTGGGCCAGGGCGAGGCCGAGGCCGAACCCGCGGGTGTTGCCCGTGCCGGAGCCGCGGAAGAAGGGCTGGAAGATCTGGGGAATCTCCTCGGCGGCGATGACGGTTCCCTGGTTGACGACCTGTACGAAGATTTTGTGGTGGGAGAAGGTCAGCTCGGCCGATACCGACTTATCTGGCGAGTATTTGCAGCCATTCTCGATGAGATTTTTAAGGGCGATATACAATAGCTCGCTGTTGCCGAAAACGACAAAATCCTTTTCGTCTTCGGGGAACTCGCCGAACTCGAGGTCGACGCTATACTCCGAATTGAGTTTCTTTACGTCGGCCATGGCCCGCAGAAGGACCTCGTCCACCCGCACCTCGTTGAGTTCGATACCGCCCTGCGAACCGCTCTTGGCAATTTCGAGCAGGCTCTTGGTGAGCAGTCGCATCTGGGTGACGTCTTCCCTGACGGAGAATAGCACCTGTTTGTATTCGTCGGCGGAGCGGTCCTTTTGCAGGATCACCTCTACCTGGCTGGAGACGGAGGTGAGAGGCGTCGACAGCTCGTGAGAGGCATTGGAGATAAAGCGCCGCTGGATGGCGAAGGCCTCCTGCAGCCGGCCCAGCAGGTCGTTGAAGGTATTTGCGAGCTGGCTCATCTCGTCCTGGCCTGTGCCGGCGCGTATGCGGTGGGAGAGGTCGAAGGAGGAGATCTCCTTTACTTCGCGGATGATGAGCGCGATGGGACGGAGCAACTGCTGGGCGAAGAGGAAGCTGATCGTCGCAGTCAGGAGCACCCCAAGGATAAGACTGATCACGAGGATCTTGTTCAGCGTCTCGACCCTTTCCAGGCCGTCGTCGTCGTGTCCGGCAACGACCACGATAAAATCCTGTTTCCCGGCGTGGCGGTGCAGGGCTACCGCTTCGAGGTTGTCGAGGATAAAATGGATCTCGCCTTTTGTGCGGGCGGCATCCAGCTGCTCGGGGGACATGGACAAGTGAGGGTGGCCCGGCATGTCGAACAGATAGAGCACTTTTCCTTCGTCCGTATAGATGCCGATGCTGCGGGAGGCGATCGTACCGAGTGTGGAGGCGGTGTCGATGCGGTGCATGAACCCGAAGGCGCTGTCGCCCATCAGCGAGTAGAGCTGCATGTTATAGACGGCGCGCGACCGGAGGCGTTTTTCGAATACCTGTTTCCGTTCGAGCTTGGCGAAGTAGTAGACCGAGCCGGTCAGCAGTGAAATGATGGCCGTCACCAACAGCGTGAACAGCAGCATTATCTTATAGCGGATCTTCATTTAGGGGTTCTCCTTAAGGACGTATCCCATCCCCACCTGGGTATAGATGAGTTTGGACGAAAAATCCTTTTCTATTTTTTTCCGCAGGAAATTGACGTAGACGTCGATGACGTTGGTCTTCGTGTCGAAGTCGATATCCCAGACGTTCATGGCGATGTCGATACGGGAAACCACTTTATTCTTGTTGCGGATAAAATATTCGAGGAGCTGAAATTCCTTTGCCGTGAGGGGGATGTTCCTGCCTTCGCGCGAGACTTCCTTGCTGTCCAGGTTCATAACGAGGTCGGAGACCCTGAGCACGTTCGAGCCGGCGACGGGCTGGTGGTGCAGCCGTTTGAGGAGGGCGCGGATACGGACCAGCAGTTCCTGAAAGTCAAAGGGTTTTACGATGTAGTCGTCCGCGCCGGCTTCGAATCCCTCTATCTTGTCTTCGGTCGTGTTCATGGCGGTGAGCATGATGACCAGGATGTCTTCATTGACGGCGCGGATGTGACGGGCGAGTTCGTAGCCGTTCATCAGGGGTAAGTTGATGTCGAGGATGGCCAGGTCATAGGTACCGGCGTCGAACAGTTTGCGACCGATTGCGCCGTCATAGGCTACGTCGACCTCATAGTGCTGCTCGCTTAGGCCCTTACGCAGTGACTCCGCTATCTTCTTTTCATCTTCAACGAGTAATATCTTTGTGTCTGCCATAATAAGTCTTCTGGTGAATAGCCCTAAATTTACCGGTTCTGCGGGGAAAGGTGTTAATTAACGATTAAAAACCAATTAAACCGATTTAGCAAAAACCCTTCCCGATCCCGGAAAAAATACTTCCGTTCCCGTTGCAATATGCCGAAAAAAAGTGTAAATTTTGTAACTCTCACCCGGAGACCAACCACCGTAGAAACAACGATTTTAGCCATTACGAAAGTGTACCCTACCGGAAGCGCTTTTTAAAATCTAAATCTAAAAAAAGGGGGTTGCTATGAAACTTCGCGAGTCGCCTTTCATCAACAGGCGTAAAAAAACGATCGAGTTTTATGTTCACCACGTAAATTCCACATCCGCAGCCCACATTGCTCTTGCAGGCTCCTTTAATCATTGGGCTCCTGACGAGTTACAGATGACAGCGGCTAAAGATGGGTTTTGGAAGATTTCCATCCCCATGTTGCCCAAGGGCAAGTATTATTACAAGTTTTTGTTCGACGACAGAATGTGGATGGAGGATATCGAGAATCCTCTTCGCGAGCCGGACGGTGTAACGGGGTTCAACAGTGTGCTAACGGTGTAGCAGCAAGTAAGTAAGTACCAGAAAATGATGAAAAAAGCAGGCCGAAGGGTCTGCTTTTTTCTTAAGCCATATTATAGACCTTGTAGACCGGTTCCCTGATAGCGTCGCCCTTGTCGCTGCAGATAAAGGCCAGCAGGTCGGCGATCTGTTCGGGCTTTACCCAGTTGTCGGGGTTGGCGTCGGGCATGCTCTGCCGGTTGATGGGCGTATCGATCGTAGAGGGGACCACAACGGAGGCCACCACGTTCTTTCCTTTTGCCGAAGCATTCAGAAGGCCGGCCAGTTCGAAGAGCAGCGACTTGCTGAGGGCGTAGGCGAGGACGCCTTTCCCCTGTTCGGGTTTCAGCGCGGGCCGGGCGCCGATGAAGACCAGACGTCCATAGCCGTTGTCCAGCATGTGCTGGAAGAGAATGCGGGCGGCGTAGTAGGCCGTTTCGAAATTGAGGGCATACATCTTCTTCAGGGCCGGTCCGTCGGTAGCGGCAATATCGCCCATGGCGAAGCCTCCTGCCAGGAGCAGTGCGCCGTCGATGCTCCCAAACAGCTCGACAGCTTCTTCCATAAAATCTTCTACCGCGGTCTCGTTGGTCAGGTCGACCGACTTTAGTTCGAAATTATCGTGTGACGCGGCAAAGCCCAGGTGTGTCCCGGAATGGTCGACGGCGATCACCTTGTGTCCTTCGTCCAGGAATTTTTTCACAGTGGCGGCTCCGAGATTGCCGTTGGCGCCTGTGATAAGGATGTTTTTAGCCATATACCAATGATTTATTTTGAAAGTAGTACCTCCAGCATCTTGTCGGCCACCAGCTGATTGCCGGCCTCGTTGAGGTGGACCCTGTCCAGCGTGAGGATACCGGATTCTTTGTTGCCGGGATTGTTGCTGAGTTCATAGGTATGAAATACCTCGCGGAGGTCTACCAGGCCGCAGTGCCATTTCTGGGCGAGGTTGCGGACGATCTGGGAATAGGCGTTCATGTCGCCGTCCTGCTGGTTGGTGAAGTCGGTCTTCTCGCCGATGACGGCGGGGGTACAGAGGATGACCCTGATATGTTTGTCCAGCAGCTTGTTGATGATCGCCGTATAGAATTTCTCGAATTTATCAGGGTCGGTGCCGGTGCCGTAGGACGCCTTATGCCAGACGTCGTTGACGCCGATATATATGAATACGACGTCGGGGTTCTGGGAGAGGACGTCGTCGTCCATCCGCAGGTAGAGGTCATAGACCTTGTTGCCCCCGATGCCTGCCCCGATCAGGTCGTAGTCGGAGTTACCCTTTTTTGCCAGGGCGTCTTTCATTTTCATGATATAGCCTCCGGGCTTGGCGCCGGCCGCGGTAATGGAGTCGCCGAAGAAGATTACTTTCTGTGTTTTTTTGAAGGTCAGGGACGCGAGGACTGTCATAATGGTGAAGAGGGACATGATTACCGTGAGACGGGCAGAGAATCGCATTAGTTTTCTTTTTCAAACCTACGTCAAAATGTCGAGACTACCGTGCCGGAGCCGGCGGACAGTCTTCTCATAATTTCCATACAGGCCCGTCCATTGTGATAGGGACATTTCCAGAATCCGGCCTTGTCCTGTCCGGGAATCGGCCCGTGGTCTGCGTCTACTCCCCAGAACCATTCTCCGCGGGCCGCGCGGAGATAGTGTTTGACAAATTTCCAGGCGGCCACCGACCGCTGCCACCAGACAGGGTCTCCGCTGAGCTGCCAGGCCTGAAGGAAGCCTACCATCGCCTCGGCCTGCGGCCACCAGTGTTTTTGACGGATGAGGCGGCCTTCCTCCGTCTCATACCACAAGCCGCCGTCGGTGTCGAGTCCTTCCGCGGCGGCGGTCGCCAGCCTCGTCGCGAGATGGCCGGTCTTTGTTATCCATTCGTCGTCGCCGATGACCCACGCGGCTTCGCGCAGCAGCCGAGGCTGCCTCGATGTCGTGGCCGTAGGAGACAAGTCTGGAGCGCCCGATCCAGCTGTCGTCAAAAAAAGTTCCAGATGACCGGAGGGGCCAATGATGTACCGATCGAACACCACGAGCAGGTCGCGGATGCGCCCGAGTACCGCCGGGTCGTTCCAGATCCTGTAGAGGTTAGTATAGGCCTCGAGGATGTGAAGATGGGTATTCATGGTCTTCGGGTCGGCCTGATCCTTGTCGCTGAGGCGGGGATCGTCCGAGGAGGGACCAGTCGCGGGCAAAGGCTTCGTAATAACCCTGACGCACCGGGTCGAAGCTGTGTTTTTCGATCAGCTCCCACAGAGATATGGCCTGATCCAGCGCCGCGCCTTCTCCGGTCGCCAGATAGTATTCGCTGAGCCCGTATAGCGCGAACGCCTGCCCGTACATCTGTTTGCGAGTGTCGAGCGGCCGACCCGCGGCGTCGAGGCTCCAGAAGGCGCCGCCGTACGCCGCATCCATGAAATGATCCGTCAGGTATACATAGGCCCTGGCGGCCATCCCGCGGTAGATCTGTTGTTCCGTATGGCGCAGTGCCGCGCTGAAGGTCCATAGGATCCGGCTGTTCAGGACGAGGCCCTTTGGCGCGTCCGGATGCGGCTGATCGTATTCGTCTATCCGCCCGATAAAGCCGCCGTTGACAGGGTCGGGAGCCCGCTCCATCCAGTAGCGGAGTATCGAAGTGAGCTCCTCTCCCAACTCCGCCCTGTACTGCCGGGGGCTCATTTTGTCTTTTCTTTTTTGGAGCGCGCCGAGCCATATACTCCTTGTTCCTGTCGATCAGCTGCTGCAGCGTCTCTACCGACGCGGCGGAGTGGAGTCCGTCTTCCGGCGTATTGATCACATAGTCCAACAGCTGTTCGATGGTCGTGGTAGCCACGTGCATGCGCGTGTCGGACGAGGCGTAGTAGACGTATACCGTCCCGTCCTCGTCGGCGATCCATCCGTTGGAGAATACCACATTGGAGACGTCCCCTACCCTTTCTTCTCCCCGCGGCGCGATGAAATATCCGCCGGGCCGGTAAATAACGCGGGTGAGGTCGTTGAGGTCTGTCATGAACACGTACAGCGTGTAGCGGAGACCGGCAGCCGTATTCCGGACGCCGTGCGCGAGGTGGAGCCAGCCCATCGGGGTTCTGATGGGAGCCGGTCCGAGGCCGTTCTTGGCTTCATTGACCGTATGATAGATGCGGGGGTCGATGATCGTCTCCTGCCGGACAACGGCACGTGTGATCGAGTCCGAGAGACCAAAGCCGATGCCGCCACCGGAACCGGCGTTGATAAATCCGTCCTGGGGCCGGGTATAGAAGGCGTATTTTCCGTCTACGAACTCCGGGTGAAGGACGACGTTACGCTGCTGCGGGCTTTTCGTCTCCAGGTCGGCCAGTCTTTCCCAGCGCACCGGGTCTTTTGTCCGGGCGATGCCGCACTGTGCGATCGCCGCCGACTGATCCACGGGCGGTGCGTCCGGGTCACGTCTCTCGGTGCAGAACAGGCCATAGACCCAGCCGTCTTCGTGGCGGGTGAGCCGGATATCATAGATGTTCGTCTCGGGACCGCCCGAGCCGGGCATATGGACGGGAGAATCCCAGAACCGGAAGTTATCTATTCCATTCGGACTTTCGGCGATCGCGAAAAAGATTTTCTGTCCCAGCCTTCCACGCGCGCCATGAGTAGATAGCTGTCCTTCCAGCTTGATAGCCCCGGCGTTGAAGACGCCGTTGATCCCGAACCTTTCCATCAGATATGGATTAGATCGCTCATTGAGGTCGTATCGCCAGAAAAGAGGGGCGTGGCCCGCGGTCAGTACCGGGTGCTGATAACGGAGAAAGATGCCGTTGCCCGGAACGAGTCCTTCGTTACGCCGATGGATCAGCTCGTCGTAGCCTTCGTTCAGTTGCGTTAGTCTTTTCGTAAAACGGTGTTTCATCATGGTCATTTTAAGTTAATCATTAGCTTCATCCGGTTCGCGGATTCAATATTCATTGAGCCTATCCCACCACGTCTTTTTAAGAACCAGTATAATGATCGCGAGAAGGGCTACGGTTAACAGCAGCGGCATCTTCAACCATAATACGATATACATGGGCAGCAGGGTAAGACATAGCTGTGCGATAATACCCAATACTATATTCAGCAGGTTTCGCTGGAAATTGTCATTGCCGGTGAATCCCGGGTCTTCTTTCACTACCATTTCGTGTACGGGCCGCCACAGCCCCCAGGGCCTGACGCTGCGGTAGAAGGATATCAGGGTGGCCTTGTCCGTGGGCGGCGTGGCGTACGATCCGATGATCGACCCGGCCATCGACAGCAAAAAGAGAACTGGCCAGTAGTAGAGGTCGAGGCCGTGCAGCAGTCCCGCCGACTTGAAAACGGCCAGCGCAATAGCGGGCAGGATACCGGCGAGCATACCCCAGAAGAATCCGCTCGCGTTGAATCTCCACCAGTGCCATTTCAGCATATTGGCCGCTACGTATCCGCCATAGAGCCCCGAGACTATCCACTGAAGGATCGTATTCACGTCTTTTACGAAAAGGCCTAAGATGATACCCGTGGTCACGACGACGAGACCGGCGAGATAGTTCATCGAGATGACTTTTCTGTTGGACGCCGCCGGATTGACATACTTCAGGTAGATATCGTTGACCAGATAGGCCTGCGCGGCGTTGAGCGTCCCCGAGAAAGTACCCATGAATGCGCCGAGCAGCCCCGTCAGCACGAGGCCCATCAGTCCTACAGGCAGGAACTTGTTGATGGTCGCCGGGAGGATATATTCGAAGTCTGTACCCGAAGGGGTCTGCAGGTCGCCGCTGATCGTGCTGTAGTAGAGCAGCGCCAGGACAGTCAGCCCGATGACCATGGAATACCGGATGGGCAGCAGGATGATGGACACGAAACCGCTCATCTTGCTCGCCTCCTGCGGCGATCTGGTGCTGAGGATCTTCTGCATATCGTAGTTGGGCGCGGGGCCCGCGAGACTGGCGAAGACGCCCTTGAAGAGCATCATCATAAAGAATACGCCGAAGAGCGAGAAGCCGTCGTCCCTTATCTTCTTATTGGCGTCCGCCACAAGTCCGGACCAGTTGAGGTCGAGTCGCCAGCCGAAGAAGGGGTTGAGCCATCCCTGCGGGACGTGGAGCGCACTACCCTGCTGGTGCAAACGGCGCATCGCGATGACGCCGATACTGATACAGGCGACGGTCATGATGATATACTTTATCACGTCCCCGAGCACGATGCTGTGCATCCCGCCGAGTATCGAATAGAACATCGCGAAGAGCGTGAAGACGATGCCATAGAAATGCGGAACATAGTTGGCCGGTATGTCGAAGGGGATATAGGTCTTTATCGTATCCCACGGAATAAAGATCTGCATGAACTTACCCAGCCCTACGAATCCATAGGCCATGAATCCGAGGCAGCTGAGCAGCGCGAAGGCCACGACGATATTGTGCGACGACCGTACTCCCGGACCCGACCTGCCAAATCGGGTAGCGAGCCATTCGGCGCCCGTCGTCGCATTCGAGCGGCGCAGCCAGCGCGAGAGATAGACCATCATAAAGACCTGGTTGAATACCGGCCAGAGCCAGGGTATCCAGATGCTTTTCATGCCGTATACGAAACACAGACTGACCATCCACATCGTTCCGCTGATATCGAACATATCCGACGCGTCGCTGAGTCCGAGCATATACCAGGGCAGGGATTTTCCGCCCATCAGGTAGTTGAGTTTGTTCTGCCGGGCTTTTTTTCGCAGCGTCCAGCCTATGACCACCATCGTGATCAGGTATGCGGCAATTATGGCAAGGTCGAGTGGTTGTAATCTCATACGTGAATATAACAATATGTACCGGAGATACGCCTCCTGTAACTAGCCGTCCTTACCGATAAAGGTTTTCTTTTGTCGCGTCGCTCTGGAAAAAGGTCCGCGGGTCCCTGAAAAACCTGACAAAATCTTCCGCCGACGCCTGCCCCGGCCAGGGCACATAGAATTCGTGTTCGCCGCCGGGCTTCTCTCCCGCGTTGCGCCAGGCCATCACATATGCCAGATGGTATTTTTTAGCGTCGGCAGGAAGCTGCCTGTCCACCAGTTGCTGTCGGGAATACCGTTGTATCCGAATTCCGTCAGGGCCGCGATCTTTCCGTGCGCCGTTGCGATCGATTGCAGCATGCTCAGGTCCTGGTCGAAAGCGCGGATATAGTCCTCCTTCCTTTTTATGTCATAGGCCTGGTAGATGTCGAAACCGCCGATGTCCACCCATTCATCGCCCGGATAGCGTTCGAGCCAGGCCGCTTCGGAAGCAAATCTGTCTGTATTATAGGCATACAACAGATGGTGCAGGTGTTTTTCGTCCCGCAGATAGCTTACTGTAAACCTCCATAGCCGTTGTAGCTCGTCAGGCGTGCAGTTCTTGCCGCCCCACCAGAACCAGTCGCCGTTGATCTCGTGGAACAGACGAAGTATGACGGGGATGGACTCTCCATTCGGACCCTTCAGGTCACTGAGAAAAGCAGCAACCTTGTCCAGCCAGGTCTTGTAGAGCTCGTGTCCGGGACCAGCGGCCACGGCGACCCCGGATGAATCCGTGATAGCTGGCAGGATGGAAGCCACCGTCCCCGGAGCCGGCTGCCAGGCCGATCCGCCCGTCAGCGGGTTGTTGAGGTGCCAGCTGATCGTGATAACGCCGCCGCGCCGATAGCCTTCCCGGATATAGTCTTTCATCAGCCTGAAGGGTACGCCGTCGAGGTTGTTGGGCTGATCCAGCTCGATCCTTCCCAACTCCCAGCCATAGAGCGCGGGGTAGTCGCCGGTTACGTCTTTTACGTCGCTGCGGCCAGGGATATATTTCCAGTATGCGCCATAGGCAAGGTCGTCCTGATGCCCGAAGAGGAAACCTCTACCGGCAAGCGTCTTCAAATGCCGGTAGAGAAGAATTGTTTCCCAGGTGGCCTGGTGGTCGATCGGCAGAGTCTGGGCACTGAGATCTGTCCACAGGATAGTCTGAATGATCACGAAAAAAATGTTGCGCATAATTTATTTAACAAAGGCGACTTCATCAAAGTACATCACTTCATCTACGTCTCCGTTCTGACCCTGCAGGAAAAATCCGAGCTGTTTGGCAAGATTGCCGCCGGCCCAGAAATTCAGCTGGCTGGCGCCGCCGCCCAGAGGTATCCTGTAGTAGGTCCAGACGCCTTTTGGTGTGAGGATCTTCTGTATGGCCATGGCTGCGCCCAGCTGGATCTGACCATAGCCTCCGGTCATCTGGTCGCCGACGAGAACTAGCGTATGGTCTGCTGTCCCGCCCCTGACCCAGAAGGTCAGGTATTTGTAGCCGGCGTCGTAGCTGAAGCCTCCGCCGGGTCCGTTCCATCCGGCCCAGCCTTCGATCTGCCAGGCGCCGGCGGGGTAGTTGGCGCGCAGCGAAGAAGTTCCCGGCGCCGAATGGGTTGCTTCGGTAGACGGCCCCGACGGGTGTGACCAGGAATTGTCGACCCAGGAGTTCTGGAAATTGTTCTTATAAAAGATCGTATAGGCGTTGTCGAGGTCGATCAGTTCCATGGCCATAGTCCCGGTCTGGGCATTGCCAACCAGCGTAAAGTTAAACACGAGGCTTGCCCTGCTGACCGTTGTCGACGGAAATTGCAGGGTCATAGTGGTATCGGTCCTCTGGACGATGGTGACCGTGGCCGTTGTGCCCGTGAGGCCGATAGAAGTTACGCTGGTGAAGCCGACGCCCTTCAGGGCGATCTGCGAGCCCGTCCAGAAATTAAGGTCCGACATGGCGTTCACCGTAGGCGGCGGCGGGATGATCTTGAACTTATAGTATGCCTTTCCGTAGAGCGTTGTCACCACGAGGCTGTCCGTCGCGCTGGTCCCGATAAAGGGCGTCGTTGAAGGGATCTGTACGATCAGTGATCTGTCCGTGATCAGCGCCCTGTTGAAATAGGCGTTGGCTCCGTTGAACGTGATCTTTGTCGTACTTCCGAGATTGGTGCCGTAGATGACATAATAATTCCCCAGATTGCCCGCGGTAGTTGTCGAGTCGAATGGGCTCACCGTATTGGACTTGAACTTAAACGACAGGCTCTTTGTACCCGAGGTATCATAGCTCACCACGGTGTCCATCCGGGTGGTCGTATCGGTCTTGCTGTAGGTGTGTACCGAGCTGATAACGGGTGCGCCGGAGCCGGGAGTAAAACCCGCGCTGTTGTATTTTTTGCAGGCGGCAAACGAGAGCAGCAGGAGCACCGTCGCCAAAACCTTTATATATTTTGATCTCATCTTTTTTCGGTTGAAGTTTTAAAATTTATAGGGTACCGGTGGCTGCAGCAGGGCCGGGTCGGCGGCCGTTTCCGTCGCCGGGATGGGCAGGAGGAAGGCGGCTTCCGAAGGAGTTACGTGCAGCGTGTTGCGATGGTAGTCGGTGTAGTTGTTGGCAGCGGTGCCGGCGCCATCGGAGTCGCCCCTGTTCTGTTGCGAGATGATGGCGATCGCCGTGGGGTGGTGCGGGTTGTTGAAGCCGTCCAGCCGCTGCAGGTCGTACCAGTATTCGCCTTCGATGGCGAATTCGAGTCTTCTCTCGTTGATGAGCTGCTGATACGTCAGGCTCGTGAGGGCGGGGAGCATCGCCCTCTGCCGGACCAGATTGATATACTTTAACGCCGTGGCGTCCGCGGTCGATGCGTTCATCGGAATACCGGTACCTGGCCTGGCGCCGGCGGCGGTTCCCAGAATCGCTTCGGCTTCGATGAGGTAGATGTCGGCATAGCGTAGTATATAGGTGTTGTTCGACGTGGCCTGTTTTGCGCTGTAGCCGTTGTTGTCATCGGGAGTGCCGACCACGTATTTCTTCATGCCCGCGTGTGAGCCCTGCGCGTTGATATTTAGCGGGACGGTATATCCGCCGTCCTTTTTGTGGAGTTCTGCGTAGTGGTCGCCGCCCAGCATGATACAGCCGTGGCGCCGGACCGAGTCCCCGGCTGCAGTGAACGCGTCCTGAAGGTCCCAGCTGGGGCCGAGTTCGCCATAGCCGTCGCTGGTGCCCGTGATATCCGAGCTGGCCGCGATAACGGACTGCAGCTGGTTGCCGAATCCGTAGCCGCCATTGGAAGTCCACTGCAGGGCGATCATCGACTCTTTCGAGTTGTTACCTGCAAACTCGAACAGCTGGGCATAGCTGCCGGGGAAGTCCAGACCCATCAGGCCGAACTCACCGCTGTTGATCGCCTTCTCGGCTTCTGTCCGTGCGTTGGCGTAGTCCTGCATATAGAGATAGACCTTTGCCATCAGACCGGAGGCCGAGGCACTGGAGACATGACCCGTGCTTGCCGTCCCGGTCCTGCAGTTGGCTTCACCGAACTTCAGGTCGTTGATCATAAATTTATAGACGTCGGCCACCGGATTTGTGGGCACCGACTGGAAACTACCCACGTACTGTGTCGGGTCTGTAATAATGGGCACATTGCCGAAGAGCCTTACCAGATCGAAATAGGCCGCGGCGCGCATGACGTGCGCCTCGCCGAGGGCGTTGTTGACGACGTCCTTTGGCACGGAGGCCGGGGCGGCAGTGGGCAGATTGTTCAGCAGGGCGTTGGCCTGGGCCACGACGGTATACAATGAGTTCCATGCGCTCTGGATACCCTGGGTCGCGTTGCCCTGTGAGAAGTTGCGGAAGGCGTCGAATGCGCCGTCGGTGCCGGCGTAGCAGATGGCGTTGCCGCTCTGCAGGTCGCCGATGGCGAGAAAGGCCTTGCCGTTGAGTCCGAACCAGGGCGCGGCGTACAGGATTGCGGTACTGGACTGCACCTGGTCCGTGGTCTGATAGTAAGTGCCGACCGTCGGCTGGTCTTCGGGAGGCCGGTTGAAGAAGGTTTTTTTACAGCCCGCCGATGTCGTGAGCAGCGCGGCCGCCAATATATAGATATGTGTTTTCATTGTTTTGGTTTATAGTTTTAAAACTCTGCGTTCAGGCCGAAGGTGACCACTCTCGGAGAAGGATACCTGCCGTAGTCGATATTCTGCAGCAGGGGGTTCTGGTTCAGCGAGCCGACTTCGGGATCGAGTCCCCTGGTATTTGGTGATCACGAACAGATTTTGGCCGCCGACATAGGCTTTCAGGTGGCGCATCTTTACTTTGGTGGCCCATGGCGAAGGCAGATTGTAGCCGAGACGCAGGTTCTGGAGCCTCAGGAAGGAAGCGCTTTCGAGGAAGCGGTCAGACATGACGAGGTTGTTGTTGCCAAAGCCCGACCGGGGTGCGGGAATATTCGAGTTGGGATTGGAAGGCGTCCAGAAATTGGCGGTCGGGGCCAGCTGGTTCTGGTAGAGACCGTAGAGGCCCTGGATCTGGAATTTTACCGCATTCAGGATCTTGCCGCCCTGTACGCCGGTGAAGAAGACCGACAGCTCGAAATCTTTATAGGAGAAGTTGTTCGTAAAGCTATACGTGAAGTTAGGGTTGGGATTGCCGAGCGCGTATTGCTTGTTTGCGCCTCCTTTCCCGTCATTCCCTGCATAGAGCATATCGCCGAGGTAGATAGCGTTGCTGAGGGTCCGGTCGCTGCTGACGATCAGTGGCTGGCCTGTGACGTTTTGCGGGTGCTGTGCGAGGAAGGCCAGCTGGTCGGTGGTCTTGATGACGCCTTCCGTCTTGTAGCCATAGAACTCGCCGATCGCGCCGCCGACCTGTGTATAGGTAGCGGGTATCTGCGGACCAAAGCCGGTGGAGACGATGCCGCTCAGCGCCGGGAAGCCGTTCAGCGAGATCACCTTATTGGTATAGTGGGACAGGATCACGTTGGTGGTCCAGCGGAAATTCTTCGATTCGATATTGCGGCTGGTGATGCTCAGCTCGATACCCTTGTTCTGGATCTTTCCGGCGTTGACCCATGGGGGTTGGACGACCGCGGCGTTGGAGTATTCCGCCGTTCCGCCGGAGAGGAAGGCGGGCAGCGGCTGCTGGAAGAGGAAGTTCTTCGAGGTCTTGTCATAGACGTCGACGGACGCGTCGATCCTGTTGTTTAGCAGACTGAAGTCGACGCCGATATTCGTCTGGATGGCGGTCTCCCAGGTGAGGTTCGGGTTGTTGAAGTTGTTGAAGCTAAATCCTGTGCCGAGGCCGGTGACGATCGGCTTGATCGAAGATCCGTATTTATAACCGCCGCTGGTATTGGACTGGCCCGTGGTACCGTAGCCTACGCGGAGTTTGAGGTTGCTGAGCACCGGGTCGAGACCGTGCATGAAGGGTTCTTCGGAGATCCTCCACGATACGGCGACGCTGGGGAAATAGCCGATCTGGTGTCCCGGCGGCGCGACGCTGGCGGGTGCAAAGTTCGAGGACTGGTCGCGGCGTTCGGTTGCCGTGATGCTGTACTTGTTATTATAGGTATAGATCAGGCGGGCGATCCACGATTCCATGACCGAGCTGCCTTTTGGTTCCGCGAGGGTATTGTTGGCCTGCGTGCCGAGACCGAGGGTCTGGAGGGTGTTGCCGGCGGTGAAGCCCTTGGTGCCGGCCTGAATACCGTCATAGGTCGACTCCCAGACCTCATGACCGACGAGCGCCGTGACGGCGTGTTTGTCGGCGAAAGTATGGCTGTAGTTGAGGTGTTCGAGCCAGTTCCAGAAATTGTCCCATGTATTGTATTCCTGTAGTTCGGCCAGGGTGTTGACGTATGCGGGGTCAGAGCCCGTGGCGCCATAGGAATAGGTGGGCAGGAAGGACTTGGCCTCGCTCCAGTTGAAGTTGCCGTCTATCTCGGAGTGGAGGGTCAGGTCTTTTGTGAAGAGGATGTCTCCGTAGAAGCTGCCCTGGATATTGCTTCTCCTTAGCGAGTTGGTGATGCTGAGCGCCTGTTGAACGGGGTTGAGCCCCCTGTACCGTTCCGTTGATCTTTACGGGTCCTGCGAAACTGCCGTCGGCATTGTACACCGAGGCGTCGGGCGCCTGGATCAGCGCGTTGTAGATGATCCCGTAGGAGTTGCCGAGGCTGATATTGGCCTTGTTCTGGTTGGCGGAGACGCTGGCGCCGACCTTGAACCAGTCTTTTACCTGTGAGTTGACCGCCGCGTGGAAGGAGTATCGCCTGAAGTCGGAGCCGATCACGGTGCCGTCCTGCTGGAAGTAGCCGCCGGAGACATAATAATCCGTCTTATTGGCGCCGCCGGAGAAGCCGATCGTCTGGCTGTTCTGGTGGGCGTGGCGGAAGATGGCTTTTTGCCAGTTGGTGCCGGGGCCGAGTTTGGAGGGATCGGAAAATTCGATCCGGCGGTTGAGGCCGAAGTTATCGGCGAGGGCGTTCTCGTAGGCGGCATACTGCGGGAGGTCCATCATCTTCAGGAATTTGCCCTGTGTCTGGTCGCCGTAGTAGCCGTCGTAGTTGATATGGTTCTGGCCTTGTTTGCCCTTCTTCGTCGTGATGATCACGACCCCGTTGCTGCCGCGGCTGCCGTAGATGGCGGTGGCGGAGGCGTCCTTGAGGACGTCGATGGATTCGATGTCGTTGGGGTTTAGAGAGGCGAGTACGCTGGGGCTCTTCTCCTGTTCACTGGGGCTGGCGGAGCTGACGAGCTGGTGGCCGTTGTTGGCGCCATTGCCGTCGATGGCTACTCCGTCGATGACATACAGCGGTTCGCTGCCGCTGAAGGTGGTGATACCGCGGACGCGGACCGAGACGGCCGCGCCCGGTGCGCCGGAGTTCTGGGTGACGGTCACGCCGGAGACCTTGCCCTGGAGCATCTGGTCGATGCTGGGTTGGGGGATGTCGGCGATGTCTCTCGAGCTGACCGAGGAGACGGCGCCGTTGATATCTCCTCTTTTTGCGTGCCGTAGCCGATGACGACCACATCTCCGAGCAGCGAGGCGGACGTACGGAGGGAAATGCTGAGGCTGGACTGCCGGCCGGGATCGATGGATTGGTCCGCCATACCGATGTAAGAGACGACTAAGGTCCGGCCCCGGCGGGGAAGGGGATGGAGAATTTGCCGTCTGCGGCGGTGGTGGTGGAAATTTTTGTGCCTTTTACCGTTACAGTGGCGCCAGTGAAGGACACTTCCTTTATCGTCGTGTACTGTTCCGGTGATAGTTTTTGTCTGGGCGAAAGCAGCGGAAAGGATGGAAAATACGCCTATAAGACATAGGAGTACCCGCGAGAATACTTTTTTTCTCATATAGCGAGATCGTTTTGTTGGCGTGAAGGTAATTTGCAATCGGGCTAAAAAACTACTACTTTTTTATCCCTGTTTTAGCGCAAATCGACTCCAAATATGGAACAAAAAGTGTAAATTGTTGATAAATAAGGATATAATGAGCAGCACGGACAGGACTTTCTGATGATACTATTTTATCCCGTTCTAGTCGAAACAGGATGGGATCTGAAGAGCACCTATATTTATTAAACCTTAAAAGCATAGCTAGCCATATGAGTACTAATATCATCCGTGAGATCACCCCACTGACCCAGAACGACTGCTTTACCATCTTTTCCCGTCTGAAGAAAGAGTTCTCTTTCCCGTTACACTATCACGAAGAGCTGGAGTTGAATCTGATCATTAATGCGAAGGGGGCCCGGAGGATCGTCGGCGACCATATCGACACCATCGACGATATGGAGTTAGTACTGGTGGGTCCCAATCTGTACCATGCCTGGTTCACCCATCAGTGCAAGAGTGAGGAGATCCGGGAGGTGACGATCCAGTGGCATAAGGACCTTTTTGAGGACAAGCTGCTTCGTCGCAACCAGTTGAGCTTTATCCGCAGCATGATGGAGCGGTCGAAGAAGGGCATTTTGTTCTCCCGGGAGACGACGGAAGCTCTGGCGCCGCGTATATTGTCGCTGAATCAGAAGCAGGGGTTCGATTCGGTGCTGGAGTTATTGTCGATACTGCACGATCTGTCCACGTCGCGGAATATGCGCACTTTGTCGGACGCGTCTTTTACCAATCAGCATTTCACGTATAACAGCCGTCGTATCGAGGTGGCGTTCGAGTATATGAACAGCAATTATGACAAGCAGATCTCGCTGGGCGAGGTGGCGAAGATGGTGAACATGACGGAGGTTTCGTTCAGCCGGTTTGTGAAGAAGAGGACGGGGAATACGTTTATAGACAGTCTCAACGAGATAAGGCTGGGGCATGCGTCGAGGATGCTGATCGATACGACGCATTCTATCTCGGAGATTTCCTACCACTGCGGGTTCAATAATATTTCGAATTTCAACCGGATCTTTAAGAAGAAGAAGACTTGTACCCCGAAGGAGTTCAGGGAGAATTATAATTCGGGGACGCGGGTATTTATTTAGGTTCCATGGTGGGTTGACCCGGGGGTGGCGGTTCACGCGGCTTTTGGTCTCTCCGCGCATCCTTCGGTGCCGTTTTCCCGTTCAGTTTATTGCTATTAACCCTCTGTCGACGCAGACGCCGTCCGGGCACGCCACCATTTTGGGAAGGTGGACCATCGACACCGCCGCCACCAGGTTTTATGATTCGACGGGTTACCGCGGTGGGAATATCTATCCCGGTCAGCCTTATTATTATTTTCAGTTCAATGCCGACAGCAGTTGGGCGAAAAAAGCCGACTGCCTTCAACGGAACCGATTCGGCTTACATCGAGTACTGGTTCACGCTCAGGAAATACGTCCGTGAACCGGGGTGTTGAGACTCCGTAACGCCCGGGACCCGTGCAGCAGACTATCCGGGTCGCTTTACACCGGCACGCCGACCCGCGGTTGAGCGTGGCCGTTGTTGTTGACCATTTCAAGATCGGGTGTTGACTGATCGGTAAGGGCGACCTTGCCTCTGTCTTTCCGGACGATCCGGGAATACAGGGAGATCTCCTTGTCGAAGAGGAACCGGAAGAAGAGTTTTGTCCAGGATTTATGGCTGACCAGGCTGTCGTAATAGCCGGGGGCCGTCTTTTTTATTTGGGGGAGCTTATTCCAGGGAATGGACGGGAAGTCGTGATGTTCGTTGTGATAGCCCACGTTGAAGGCTACTGAGTTGAGGACGCCGTAGTAGCTGAACGTCTCCTCGATCTCGTCGTGGGTCAGGTAGTGTTCCCGGATCCAGCGGGCGCCCAGGGGGTGCAGTCCGACGGAGAAGAAGAAGCTGAGGAGCAGGTATACGATGGCTTTAGGCCCGAAGAAATACCACATGCCGGCGACGAAGACCACCTCAGCTATCCAATTGAGAGCCACCCATTTATCGAAGGGTTTTATTTCCTTGAGACGGGAGATGCGGAAGACCTGCCACATCGGATAGAACAGCAGCCAGATGATCTTGCCGACGAAAAAGTTGTTGATGAGCTTTGCTTCCCAGCGGTTGGGCAGGTCGGCGTCGAGCTCGTGTACTCCCCGGAAGGAGTGGTGTTTTATATGATAGCGCTCGAAGGAGATCGAGCTGGGGAACAGTTGTGGGAGATTGGCGAGAATGCCCGAGAGCCGGTTGGCGGCGCGGTTCTTGAACAGCAGGTGGTGCGCGCATTCATGGATCATGACGAAGAGTGCGTGGTCCGCGAATGCACCGAGCAGATAGGCGGCGCCTACGACGATCCACCAGGACTGGTCTTTCACTGCCCATGCCAGCGTGCACTGAGCGAGCACGATGCCTAATATAGCAAAGAAGGTATATTTATTCTTACCGATAAGTTTTCTTACCTCCGGGTGCTGCTGCAGGATCTGCTTGGTACGAAGCCTGTGTGGTTCCGGCTTGGTTGAGTGAACAAAGTCTGTTCTCTGTGACATGGATGTGAATTGGTTAAGAGGCGATCAAGATACTAAAAAAACGACGTACCACCCCTTCCTGTTGTTTTAAAGTCAGAATTTTATGAATTTGAAAACAAACACCAATTAAGGGGTATAGGAATGGCCGGCCAGGGGCTATTGGGAGTGAAAAAGCCTTATTTCCGGGTTAGCGGCCGGGGTGCCGCAGGGTCTGGACGTTTACGGCGGGGGTCTTGCAAACCGCAAATATTTGTAGTATTTTGGGGGGCAAATCAATACCCATGAAAATCCTACATGTTCTTCTGGCAGGAGGCCTTTTCCTGTCTGCAACCGCCGGCAATGCACAGCCGGATTCGGCCAAACTCACCCAAAAAGCGCTTTCATTTGCGGATAGTCTGCTAAAAACAGACTCGTATGAGACCTCGGAATGGCTATGCCAATCTCGCGCCAGCCAGCATCATCAAATTCTATGGCGGGAAGGACGGCTATATCGAGCATATCAAAAAACTCCGGGGCCGCACCAGAAGCGAACAGCAGGAGGACGACCCGCAGCTGAAGATGCTCAACCTGATGGTCAGGGACGAGCAGTGGCAGTGCAATATCCGGATGTCCCGCTGGTTCCATAAAGAAGGAATAAAATATCATCTAGTGACCTATTTGATCGGTCAGTCAAAGGATGAGGGGGAAACCTGGAGGTTTTTTGACGTTTGTTATAATAAGGTGGCGAATATCATATATATGTTCCCCGAGGTGAATGGGGACATGCCGATCGAGGACGCGACGATCGTGAGCGAGGAGCAGGAGATTGCGGCGCAGAAGAAGGCCGAGGCAGATGCCGCAGCGGCTGCGAAGAAAAAGGTTGCGAAGAAGAAATAGGGGCCGGCAGACGCCTGTGGGTCCGGTCGCCGTCGGAGGCCGGCAGAAAGGCCGGTCTACTTAATTTTTAAGTGGTTTTCCCAATCGTTCTTTTAAAGTTAGTCACTAAAGTATTAATAACCATAGCGGCGAACTGGTTGGTTCCGGGATTGCCGTCGTAACTTTGTCTTTTCATAGGATAAGGTTTAATGGTTAAAACACTTTGATTAGTACATCCCCGGTAGTCTTACCGGGGATTTTTTTGCCCACGCCCATCGCGTGGTTCCGCCAGGAGCTGAGCAGGTGCATATCCGTGAGCCAGTTGGCCATCAGCTGGGGCCAGGCGCGAACTGCCTGCAGGTTGCTGCGGTAACCCATATTGAAGCCATGACCGCCGGCCGAGAGAATATGGGCCTCGACGGGAACTTTGGCAGCCCTGAATCTTTCCAGCAGGCTGACGACAGGGGCAGAGCAGCACTGGTCGTCATTGGCCGCGATGAGAAAGGTGGGTGGAGTATCCTTTGGAACTTCGGCGGGGACGCCGAGGGGGCCGGGATAGACCAGCAGCTGGAAATTGGGGCGGCCGTTGAGCCGGTCGATCGGGTCCGGCGCCCGGGGATTACCGTTCCCGGGTGCATAGGCCAGCAGCGCCGCGACCTCGCCGCCAGCGGAAAAGCCCATCATCCCTACCCTTCCTGTATCGATATTCCACTCCGCCGCATGACTGCGGACCAGCCGCACCGCCCGCAGGGCGTCCTGTCTGACCTCTTTTTCAAGGCTGTACAGATTCGAATCCTCCCTGAAAAGTCTGTACTTTAATATAAATGCCGCCACTCCGATGCGGTTGAGGAATCGCGCCGGGTCACGCCCCTCCGCATTGAAGACCAGGAGGCGGTGGCCTCCGCCGGGAAAGATGACTACGGCGGCTCCTGTCGCCTTCTCTTTTGGCGGCAGGTAAATGGTGAGGGACGGGTTGTGTATATTCTTTACCCAATAGTCTTTGGCCTGTTCGGGTTCGTTGCGTTTGTTCTCGAAGCCCGGCGCGCCGTTGGGCCACAGGGGAATCTGGCGCGCGGTGTCCTGGGCACTGGCCGCGGCGGTAAAAGCAAACAGAAAAAGAAATAACATTCGATACATAGGAAGCTATTTTTGGATTCTGAAGATACGGTAAAGACGCCACCGGACGGCGAGCGTTTCAAAAGCGGATATTTTATTTTGCCGCGGATATTCAATGCGCCACACTATTTCATTGCTACCTCGCGTGGGTAACGGTAGGCTATAGGGCTTTGCGGGCGCCACTTGGCCGATCCGGTCGGGAGTCCTGGAACCGAATGACGATTTGCAACGGCGTAACAAGTATAAAACCATCCGGGCCAGAATTTGACCATTCCTACTGTCCAAAGACCATTCATCCAGGGCGAACCACCGGCCATACCAGATATTTCGCATTCAACCACCTATTTTGCCGCTCATCACAGGAGGAGGACCGCCATTAAACAAAAAGAGCCGCTGCTCCCGGATGCACTACCGGGCAGAGGCAAAATGCTAGTATCTTTACTTCATCAAACAAACGGGAGCCAGTCTCCATTGTAAAATGAAACTATCTATAGAGCTTTTGTCTGCCACTACCTACTACTACAATAGGGCAAGACTTCCGGAATTCTCCCATTCCTAAAGAGCTCAAGTAACCAACAAGATTTAACCAGGCGGGGTCCGCGCATTATTGCGTATATGGATCACCGTTGTAGACTTTGTATCTTCCTAACTGTAACAACATGAAAAAGCTTATTGGGGTGATCGTTATCCTGCTCACTCTTTTATTAACTGTCATTTACCGACAGCTGTCGGGGAGCCGGCTTAGAGATAAGTCAGGGCATACCTGCAAGCTTCTCCGGCTGAGGGAAGAGCTTCCGCTTTTCCAGTTGCTGATACAATAACCACTGGTCGGGGGTAGGGATCTCCTCCGAAACCGGCGCTTACGCCGGAAGGGCAATGCTATGCTTTTTAACCACTAAAATCAATAACCATGGTAAGTATTGGTAAGAAAATCCTGTCGGCCTTTATCGAGACGACAGAGCAGGCACCGGCGTCACCGGCAGCGGCGGTAACGCCCAAAATTGAGGTTGTGGAGGCCCCGGCTTCGGCGCCGGCTTCATCTCCGGTTTCGGACCAGCGGTTCGCGGACTATTTCGATAAGCTGTTCAGCGACGCGAATATTCCCGGACCGGACTATTACGAGTTCTCGAAGATGGTCGCCGCGATGCAGGTGATCCCCGACGAGAGGTCGAGGTACTATGCTGCCTTTGCGGGACTGCAGGTGCAGGGGCTGGACAAGCAGAAGCTGATGTCTACCGCCGCAGAGTACCTGCGGGTGTTGACGGCCGACGCCAGTCAGTTCGAAACGACGGTGCAGGCCGCCCTGCAGGAGAAGGTGCATAGCCGGACCACAGAGGCCGACGAAAAAGCCGCCGTATACAGGCGCTGTCACAGGAGATCCAGAAGCTCCAGGAAGAGATCGCCGCGATGCAGCGGGAGATCGGGGAGAACAGGGACAAACTAACGGCCAGCAGCAGCGCCTATGCCACTGAATGTGGCCGCCGTAAACAACAAATAGAATCCGATATCCAGAAGATCAACACATATATACAATAACACTCAAAACTCAACGACCATGAATCGTCTTATTGAAAAAACACATCTGAGGGGAGAAGGAAAAACTCCCGGCTGGTGGAGCGAGCCGAAGAACCTCGCCACCGCCATCGTCGGTCTCGCGCTGGCCGCGGGTTTGGCCTACGGGTTCCTGACCTATGTACTGCCCTGGCTGGTAAAGCTGACCTGGAACCTCGTCAACCTGGTCATCGGGGGTGTCGTATGTGGATTTCTGCTGCTGACCGTATCGAACCGGAAGTTCTGGCGCGCGCTGAAATATTTTTCAGAATTCATCGCCAACTATACCGTCGGTCTGGCCATCGAGCTGAACCCGTTTGCCATCCTTCAGGCCAAGATCGACCAGGGCTATAAGGACAGGGAGACCCTGTATAAGCAGGGGGCCCGTCTGAAAGGCAAGCAGAGCGAGCTGATGGACAAGCTCGGTGAAAAGGAGAAAGAGCTGCAGCTGAACATCCAGAAGGTGAAGATCCTGCAGTCCCGGGGAGGGAGTGACCGCCAGGTGAACCTGTATACCAACAGCGTCATGCGTTGCCGTGAGTATATCGACAACGTGACGCCGATCGTGGGCGACCTGAACAAGCTGACGCAGTTTGCGGACGCTGCCTATGAGGAGAGCGGGATCATGCTGGAGGACGCCAAACTCGATCTGGAGGCGAAAAAGGACCTCTACTACTCTGTCACTACCGGATTGTCGGCGGTAACGAGTGCGATGAAAGCTTTTAAGGGCGATGACGAGCTCAACCAGGACGCCGAGAAAGCGTTGGCTTTGCTGAAAGCGCAGATCGGCGAAAAGATCGGGCATATCAAGTCGGCCATCAACGTCACGTCCAGATTTATGGACGACCACGTGCTGGAAGACAAGGCCAAGTCGGCCCAGGCACTCGAGCTGATCAATCAGTTCGACCTTGGAAAGGACTTCCACTATACCGGTGCCGCTCTGAAGGGGAACAGTGACAAGGGAAGGCTTGGGGACGTAAAGATAACGGACAGGTATAAGGGGTTGTTGCCGTAAGGCGGGAGACCCGGTCTGCCGCGCCGCGTGAACCGCGTGAACCGCGGAAACCGTATGAACCGCGGAAACCGCGTGAACCCCGGGAACAACGTGAACCCCGGGAACCGCGGGAACCCCGTGAACCCCATGAACCGCGGGACCCAACTCGGCCGGAGCGTGAACCGCGGCCCCAAGGGATGACCTGAGGAATGGAGGCCTGGCCGGCAGATGCGCGTGAACCGCGTGACCAAACCAGCCCGGCCGGAGCGTGAACCGCGTGGTACACACAAAAATAAAATTTATTAAAAGTTAAAAACGTTTTATATGTCAGTCAAATTAAAACCCACAGGAAAATTATTAGTGATCGCCGTCGTAGTATCGGCCGGTATACTCGGTGTCAGATGGTATCAGGCTCGCCCGAGAGCAACGGGTAAGGCAGTCGAGGTCGGCAAGGTCGTGTTGCCGGATGCTCCAGAGGCTTCGCTCAACAGCAACGCAACGCTGTTGTCGCTGCCTTCCTCCGTGACGGACGCGGCAGTCAACGGCGGTACCCGGGTCAGCTGGGAACGCATGGCGTGGAACAGCCAGTTCTCGGGTATGTATGCCAACGGCGGCGTACGTACGACAAAGGGGTCGTTATTCGACAAGGCTCATCTGGACGTCATGTACATTCGTCAGGACGACTGTAACAAGCAGATGGCCGACCTCGTAAAGTTCGCCGGCGAATACAAGACCAATCCGAATACGCAGGGTGTGCTGATCACCTTTATGGGTGACGGTATGCCGGCCTTTATGACCTCCCTTTCGAAGGAGCTCGAAGCGCTCGGCCCCGAATACCAGCCCATCATCCTGCCGATAGCCCACGGTAAGTCGTATGGCGAGGACCAGATCATGGCCCCCGCCTCCTGGAAACAGGACCCGCACAATGCTATCGGTAAATGCGTGGCTGGCGTGCTGCGCGACGGCGACGTCAACATCCTGCTGAAATGGGCCGGTGACAACGGGCTGAAGGTAAACCCCGACGAAACCACCTATGACAGGGACGCTATCAATCTGATCGCGGCCAATGACTTCCTCGACGCGCCTAACAAATATATTACGGGCTACTCCGAGAAGAGGAAGATCATCGAAAATGGCAGGACTACGGGCCGGGATACTACGGTAGGCGTAGACGGCGTGGCCACCTGGACCCCCGGTGACGTGAACGTCGCGACGAAGAAAGGTGGTCTGGTAACCATCGCGAATACCCGCCAGTATGCGTCCCAGATGCCGAACCAGACGATCGCCATTAAGAAATGGGCCTATGATCACCGTACCGATATCGAGAACATGATCATCGCCCTTGCGGAAGCCGGCGACCAGGTGCGCTCGTTCACGGAGGCG
Organism: Puia sp. P3; assembly: GCF_050632245.1. Lineage (NCBI taxonomy): Bacteria > Pseudomonadati > Bacteroidota > Chitinophagia > Chitinophagales > Chitinophagaceae > Puia > Puia sp. P3. The sequence continues at coordinate 7,470,915 of NZ_CP192583.1, read as the reverse complement.
CGGAAGTTTGCCGCTCAGGTGAGCGCCAGCGTTTACCAGGAGCAGAATGCAGACTACTGGCTGAAGTATTATAACGGCGTCGAAGAAAAGGATATCCAGGGACAGAAAGTCAACCTCGGTGGTTCGACGGTCTTCAACCTGGCGGATATGGCCAATACCTATGGCCTGGGCAGCGACAAGGTGGACCGCTACAAAGCCGTCTATAATACGTTCGGCAATCTGATGGTGAAAATGTATCCTTCGATAATGCCCAGCTTTATGCCCTATGAAAAGGCCGTGGACAAATCCTTCCTGCTGAGCGTGATCTCCAATCACCCCGAGCTGTTGGAGGGAAAGGCCATCGAGACCAAATACGCCGATAAGATAACGGAGGCTGTCAGCAGTAAGTCCTATCATATCGAGTTCGAAACGGGCTCCGCCAATATCCGTCCTTCGTCCTATAAGATGCTGGACGAGATCTTCGAGTCCGCCGTCGTAGCGGAAGGCCTCAAACTGGGTGTGTACGGGCACACCGACAACAATGGTTCCGACGCCGTCAACATACCCCTGTCGGAGAAAAGGGCTGCCGCTGTAAAGGCATACCTCGAAGGCAAGGGGTTGAAGGACGACCGTATCGAGACCAAAGGTTATGGTTCTTCAAGGCCTGTAGCCGACAATGGCACAGACGCGGGCAGAAGCCGTAACCGCAGGGTGGAAATTGTACTGGGTAACTAGGAGAGGCCGGAGGCCGATTGCCTGTAACCGAGCTCCGCGAAGGTTACGAGCGAGGAGGAACGTGGCGAAGCAGTTCCGCCGAAGCTCTCAATAATTAGATAAATAGGAAGGGGGCGGCAGCTCCCTTCCTTTCAAAAAAGTCTATGTTCAAACCATTTGAAAAAATAAGCCGCCAGACCTTTCTCATCATGGTGGTCTCGCAGGTGCTGCTGACGCTGATCGCCTGGCAGCTGAGTCCCGGAGGACTGATCCCTCAGCCGCTGCACGTGCTCTCGGCGCTGGGCCAGCTGCTCTCGACGCGTCTGCTGATCGACAACCTGCTGGTGAGCCTGCTGCTTACGCTGCAGGCCATGGTGTACTCGATACTGATCACTTTGTTGTTCTCGTATCTGTCCGTCATCCCCTTCTTTCATTCGATCGCTGGATTTATCGTGAAATGCCGCTATCTGACCCTGACGGGTCTGATTTTCATCTTCACGCTGCTGACAAAGGACGGGAGCCAGCTGAAACTTTCGTTGCTGGTCTTTGGCATCGTACCCTTCTTCACCACCTCCTTTCTTGCCGTGATACTCCGTATTCCCGCGCAGGAGTTCGAGCTGTGTCAGACGCTGGGGTATAGCCGGTGGGAAAGCCTCTACGAGGTCATCATCGTCGGCAAGGCCGATCAGGTCTTCGAGATGGTGCGGCAGAACTTCGCCATCGCCTGGATGATGATCACGATGGTCGAGGGGTTGAGTATGAGCGAGGGGGGCATCGGTGCACTGCTGATCAAGTACAATAAATACAATGATCTGACGCACGTACTGGCTCTCCAGGCGCTGATCTTCGGGATCGGTCTTTGTTTCGACTATTTGCTGGGGTTGTTGCGCGGATGGCTCTTCCCCTATACACAAATCCATAAAAACTAAACCAAATGACACCTTATACAAAAAAAGAGACCCTGTTGCAGGCCAGAGACCTGTCGCTCGTCTATGGTAACAAGTGTATCCTGCACGACGTAAACTTCAGCATCCGGGATATTGTCCGGCCGGGGTTGCAGCAGGGACAGGTGGTTTCGCTGGTCGGCCGCAGCGGTATGGGCAAGACCCAGCTGTTCAGGCTGCTGTCCGGTCTGCAGAAGCCGAGTTCCGGCAGTATCACCATCCGTCAGCGCAAGCCCGCCGAGACGGGTGCGGGATCCATCGAAGTGTATCAGGAGCGGGAAGTGAGGCCGGGCGATATGGGCGTCATTTTCCAGAACTACTACCAGTTCGGCTGGAGGACGGTCAAGCAGTCGCTGATGCTGGCTGCCCGCCGGAATAAATCGCTGGAGGGCAGGGAAGAGGATGCCATTCACCAGTATGCCGGACAGTTCGATATTGCGGATGTTCTGCACCGTTGGCCCGGTCAGCTGTCGGGTGGTCAGCAGCAGCGGGTGAGTATTATCCAGCAGTTGCTGAAGGGGGCCGACTATCTTCTGCTCGACGAGCCCTTCTCCGGACTGGACGTCTGTGTGCTGGACAAGGTGGTGGAGCTGCTGGTACAGGTATCCTTATCCGACGAGCTGAAGACGCTGGTGATCGTGTCGCATGATATAGCGACGGCAGTATCCATGTCGGATACCGTCTATGTACTGGGGCGTCAGGCGGGTAAAGAGGGTTCGACGCTGGTGCGGGAGATCGACCTGATTGAGCGGGGGCTGGCCCTGGCAGAAGGATATCCGGCAGGAAAAGGGGTTCGTCGAGACGCTGGAAGAGATAAAGGGGTGTTTGTAGGCCGCGGGCGTGAACTGCGGGGAGGGGACGTGAACCGCAGTAGTGGCGTGAACCACGGGACCGGGGTCAGCGTGAGCCGCGGGGGGGGGCGTGAACCACGGGACCGGGGCCAGCGTGAGCCGGACGCAGAGGAGTGAACCGCGGCAGTGACGACAACGGCGACAGTGACGTGAACCGGGTGGTTCACTTAGGTCAGGCCTTTAGCAAGGTCTTTATTCCCGACCAGGCGATCTGCATCCCGATACAAAACACGAGAAATGCACTTATCCTGTTGACGATCTGCTCGCCGCGCGGGCCAGAGGCGCTGGATAAGGCGAGGGTATTGGCATAGCAGATATAGATGACGAGACAGATCAGCAGGATGGCGAGGAACAGCGCGCCGAGGTTCATAACATGCGCAAGGAGGTCGTTTTCGTCTTCATGGGCGCTCAGCGTCAGGATAACGGATATCGTTCCCGCACCCGTTGTCATCGGAAAAGCGACCGGGTAAAACAAAATATTGTCCCTGCTGGCGGGCTGTGCGGTCTCCTTCTTACCCTTGACGTCGTCGTCGGTGGTCAGCAGCTGCCAGCCCATCCGGCAGATCATGATGCCCCCGGCCAGCTGTACGATGGGGATAGAGATGCCGAACAGCTTCAGGATCCAGCTGCCGATGAGCGCCGAAACCGCGCAGATGGTAAAACAATAGAAAGCAATCTTTTTTGCGGCCCTTTTTCTCTCGGGAAAGCCGAGGCCGCCGAGCAGGGGATCGATAATGAATGCCGAACCGACGGGGTTGACGGCCGGAAAAAGAGAAAGGAATCCAATAAAAATAAGGTGCAGGAAGGGTAAGTCGAAATGCATAAACAATATTACATTAATTTACGGTTCTTAACTGGATGATATGGTAGTCCGTTTCAGGGTATGTTTGATGGTTTTAGTGCTGGGTTTGGCCGGAATTATTGCGGGCTGTCATTCGGCCGGCAACAGCGGGGCGCCGCATGTCATCATCCGGACTGAGGCCGGCGACATCGAGATCGAGGTCTATCCGAAGCAGGCGCCAAAGACCGCAGGAGCTTTTCTATCCTATATCGACTCGGGATTTTATAAGAACGGATCTTTCTACCGCGTCCTGAACGACGACAACCAGGTCACGGGTGCCGGCGCCTCGAGGCTGATACAGGGCGGCATCTGGAAGACGAACCACGCGAAGGCCGTCGGCGTGCCCGGCGTTCCGCACGAGCCGACCAGTATGACGCATATTCTGCACACCGACGGGACCGTTTCACTGGCGCGGAGCGAGCCGGGCAGCGGGACAACCGAGTTCTTTATCTGCGTGGGTGACCAGCCAGGGTTCGATTTTGGCGGTGAAAATAACCCCGACGGACAGGGTTATGCCGCTTTTGGCAGGGTGGTAAAAGGAATGGACGTGGTCAGGACCATCTATGCGCGACCGGAGAACAATCAATCGTTCACTCCGTCGGTCCATATAAATACCATCGTCAGGAAATAAAAAAATTCTCCTTTTTTGTCCGGATTGTCCTGGCCCGTTCGTCATACCCGGGAAAAATATCTTTTTGGGCCCCGGTAGGGTCCCATTCATCTTTAAAAACAACGACATGAAAGATTTCTTGTTCATTTTCCGTGGTCCCGCCTACGAGGACCTCAATCTGACACCGGAAGAATCCCGGGCCTCCATGCAGAGGTGGTATGACTGGATCGGCGAGCTCAGTGCAAAGGACCGGTATGTGGGCGGTGAACCCCTGCACAAAGAGGGGAAGACGGTACAGGGCAGCAAGCCCGTCGTTACCGATGGCCCTTTCGCAGAGGGGAAAGAACTGCTGGGAGGATATTTTATCGTTAAGGCAGAATCTCTCGAAGAGGCCGCTCAATTGGCGATGGGCTACCCTGACTTCAGGATCAACGGTTCCGTCGAGGTCCGCGAGATCATGAAAATACCGATGCCGTCATGAGTACAGGCGCCGAACAGCCGCAGCAGCTGGTCGATCATCTTTTCCGTCATGAGGCGGGGAAGATGATCGCTGTTTTGACGCGCGTATTCGGCATCGGTAATCTCGAGCTCGTGGAGGATACGGTACAGGAAACCTTTCTGAAGGCGCTCCAGGTGTGGAGGTACGGGCAGATGCCGGATAATCCTTCGGCCTGGCTGATGAGGGTAGCCCGCAACCGGACCATCGACCTGATCCGGCGGCAGCAGAAGCTGGCCAATCTCTCCGAGGAACTGGCGCACCGGCTGCAGTCAAGCACGGAGAATGCCGTAGACCAATTCTTCCTGGATACGGAAATTGCGGATAGCCAGCTACGTATGATCTTTACCTGCTGTCATCCGGCGCTGAATCCGGAAGACCAGGTGGCGCTGACGCTGAAGACGGTCAGCGGATTTGGCGTACAGGAGATCGCGCGGGCGCTGCTGTCTACGGAAACGGCGATCCAGAAACGGCTGTACCGCGCCAGGGAGTTCATCAAGTCCGAGACCATCCGTTTCGAGATCCCGGTCGGGCACGAAGCCGAGCGGGAGGCTCGACGTCGTATATACGGTACTGTATCTGTTGTTCAATGAAGGTTATAATTCGCTGAAGGCCGACGAGCTGATCCGTCATGACCTCTGCGCCGAGGCAATGCGCCTCTGCAAGCTGTTGACCGAGCACCGTGTGGTGGCAGATCCTCCCGCTTTTGCGCTGCTTTCGCTGATGTGTTTTCAGGCCTCCCGTTTTGAAAGCCGGATCGGCGAGGACAATACCATTATCCTGTTGCAGAAGCAGGACCGTAACAAATGGGATCACGAGCTGATTCGGATGGGATACTATTATCTGAACCTTTCGTCCGAGGGGCGATCAGCTGTCTGTCTATCATATCGAGTCGGCCATTGCGGCCGAACACTGTCTCGCACCCAGTTACGATTCCACCAACTGGAGCGCCCTGCTCCAGCTCTATGACTACCTGCTTCAGCGGAAACCGAGCCCGGTGGTCCGGCTGAACCGATCCATTGTCGTCGCCCAGCTGGAGGGCGTCCATGCAGCCATCGACCTCATCCTCGATATTCCGGGTATCAGGACGTTGCTGGAACAACACTATATCTATCCGGCGGTTCTTGGGGACCTGTACGGCCGCGCGGGCAACTGCAACGAGGGCCGGAGATTGTTGCAAATGGCATACCATCTCACATCATCGCTGGCGGAGAAGAAGCTGCTCCAGGATAAACTGGAGGCATTAACGGTCGGCCGGAACGATTACGAAGAAATTCACCGGCGTCCGGGATGAAAATAATTCTCCAGCTCCCGCAGGGTTTCGGTCGTCGTATCGATGTCCTTTATTATAGAGCCCCTTTCCATAAGAAGTATCCGGTGACAGAGGTCGGTGATATGGTTGAGATCATGGCTGCTCACCAGGATAGTATTTCTCTGTTCCGCGGACAGCCGTCGCGAGCATGTCGACAAGCGTCAGCTGCGAAGTTGGGTCCAGGTTGGCGAATGGCTCGTCAAGGATGAGGATCTCCGGCTTTTGCAGCAGACAGGCGGCGATCCCGACCTTGGCCTGATTGCCTTTTGAAAGGTCCCGGATGTATTTGCCGCTGTTCAGCACTCCATCGCTGAGAAAGGCCGTCAAATTCCGCAACCCCTCGTCCACTTCAGCTTTCGCCATGCGATGCAGCCCGCCCGTAAAATAAAAATACTCTTCCGGCGTCAGATAACCCGGCAGAAAACTATCGTCCAGGTATGCGGCAGTGAAGCTCTTCCAGGATTCCGCCCGCGCAACGTTCTTCCCCTTCAAAAGAGTTTCTCCCGAATTAGCCCGGACGAGATCGAGGAGCAGCCTGAACAGGGTCGTTTTTCCGGCGCCGTTATTGCCCACCAGACCCGTGATCCCCCCGATGCGATCCCGAGGTGAGGGATGTCGACGACCGGCCGGTTGTTATATGCTTTGACGAGGCTATTGACTTCGATCATTGTATCTATTTTTCCCTGAACCCTTGCAGGATCAGATATTTTCGTTGAATGAATTCTTTGGTGACCAGCTTGATGAACCAGTACCTGAACAGAAGACCAAGTAGACCCGCTGCACCGATAGCGGCTACGCCTGTCCAAAACCCGAACAGCCAGGAAAAGGCGAGATAGATGAAGTACGGCGGCCCCATTACCAGCACCAGCAGCCAGGTGTGTGCAGTTGTCATCCCCTCGTAGTTGAACCCCACCCCTTTGCCCAGGTCGATGGGCTTATAGCCAAACGTGGCACACCAGGCAACAACGGGTACATTGCAACCCAGGTTGTAGAGCCAGGCCGCAGCGAGCATGGGCAGCACCCGCTGATCGAGCAGCCCGAACGACAGACTGACGATAAATGAACACGTAGCGATCACAGTAGACACATAGAATTTACTCCGGACATAGTCACGGGACCGGACATTCGATGACAGCAATCCGTCGAAATGGCTGCTTTGCCAGGCGAAGGCATCTGCGCCGTATTTCATCAGAAAACCGTAGTTGGCAGCGACGCAGAAGAAGAACAGCATCCCCTGGCTAACCGGGTGCCCGTCATGCGGCCGGGTCAGCACCGCGCAATAGGCAAGAGACGCCAGGCTCAACAGCAGGTATATCCGCGGTTTCCTGTTGCGGACGAGCAGCCGGTACTCAAGCCCAAGCAATTCGCCGGTGACTCCCCATCGCCGCAGCCAGCCGTATTCTGCACTTTGCCTATAGCTATCGTCCCCCGAAAGATCTTCAAAATACAGGTTGTTATAGAGGAAACGGCGGTTTAAACCATAGACGAAGACGGGCGGTAATACAAATATCAGCGCGTGCCAGGGGTATGGAGTATGCCGAAGAAGAGACTGGATGAGACCATACGCAGCGGAAGGACGAAAAAGAGAATATTTATCCCGACAAAGACCGCGAGCCACCAGCCATTGAACACCGATTTACGCTTGACATACAGCACAAGGAAGTGATTTAACAGGATCAAGAGACCCACGGTGCCTGCGAGAGCCAGGGCCGGGATATTGCCGGATCCATTTCTGATATCTGTGAAAATGAACGGAAAGAAGATACATATGGGCAGGAGGTTCAGATAGTGAAATAGGGAGCGGATATCCAGAAAGCTCACCAGCTGGCGGCGGCGTATATTCAGGAGGAGATAGGGGCGGGTTGCGAGTACGGGGAGGTCCTGGAAGAGGAAGCGGAGGACGAGGTCGATCGAAAAATAATACAGCAGAAGACTACAGAATACAGCGACCGCGTTCTGAAGGGGAAAAAAATGAGACAGGATCACCGGGGTATACAAGCCAACCGCAAGGCCGGCGGCCAAAAATACAGGAGCATAAGTCCCATCAACAACCGGAAGATAAGGGTTTTACCCGCCCCGCGGCTTCGCCAAAAGGCCTTCCATTGGTGCAGCAGGAGCGTCAGGATCATGGGGATAGTTAATTTTTGATTACGAAAGCTAAATATAAGTTGCGAATTATTTAATTTTAAAGTGGATTGGCTTTAACCGTTATATTTATCGTATGATGGCAAGAATCGGCAGGATCGTTCTCCGTGTATTTCTAGGCATATTTATCGCCCTTGTCGCCTTTCTTCTCATTTTTGATCAGATGGTCCAGTTCAGGATGGACGACAAAGAGTTGGTGGACTGGTTTCATGCACAAAAGATCAAGCCGCAGATCAGCTATTTTACCGAAAAGGGTCGCAAGGTCCGTTATATCCAGGTAGGCGACCGGTCCGACGCGACCATTTTATTTATACATGGCGCACCCAGCTCGCTAAGCTACTGGAAAAGTTATCTTGCGGACAGCCTGCTCCGGTCGAGGGCCACGTTGTTTGCGGCGGACCGGCCGGGTTATGGCTATTCGGGTTTGGCCGATCCGTTGCCGGATATCGCGGCGCAGGCGCATGTTCTCGAGCTGATCATCGACAGTCTCCACAAAGCGCACCGGCCAATAATACTCGTGGGAGTTTCTTATGGCGGCCCCATCGCATGCCGCCTGGCCATGGATTATCCTGACAAGATCGACGGCCTCGTTCTGATGGCGCCTCCGCTGGGTCCGGGGAGGGAAAAATATTCTGGTTTACTTATCCGATCGAGAATCCCCTGATCCACTGGGTCGTTCCACGTATGCTGCAGACCGCCAATGCGGAGAAGATCCATCATAAGGACGAGCTGGAGAAGATGCTGCCGTTGTGGGGAAATATCCATGTTCCGGTGATCTATCTGCAGGGCGAGCAGGATGAGCTGGTCGACACGTCCAATGCCTCGTTTGCGAAGGAGCATTTAACGAATGTCCCCTCCCTCGAGATACAGATGATACCGGGAAGGGGACATTTGATTGCTTTTGCGGAGAAGGATCGCATCGAGAAAGCGATATTGGAAATGTTGGATAAGACCGCGGGTCCACCGGTTCACGCAGATTCGGCGGTTCACGGGGATATGGCGGCTCACGCGGATTCGGCGGTTCACCGGGATTCGGCGGTTCACGCGGGTGCAGCCGGCGGTTCACGCTGATCCCTGTAGCGACGGTTCACGCTGATCCCTGTGGTAGCGGTTCACACGACCGCGTTCTAGCCGTCCATTCTCACGATCTTTGGCGTGAATGTTCCGACGGTGTCCACCAGAGTCTCCTGGGAGCTCATAACCTCGTCGATATTCTTATAGGCCTGCGGCGCCTCGTCGAGGCCTCCGCCCAACAGGTGTACTCCGTGTTTTCTCAGCGTCTCATTCAGCAGCTCGTGCGTGATCGACCCCATCGCCTGCGCGCGGCTCATTTTTCTTCCAGCGCCGTGCGCCGCGGATGACAACGATGCCGCCGCGCCTTTCCCTTTACGATATAGCCTTTCGACGTCATCGACCCAGGGGATGATGCCGAGCTCGTCCTCTGCTGCGGGCGTTGCCCCCTTGCGGTGGACGATGAGTTCGCGGCCGTCGTGGATCTCCTTCCACGCGAAATTGTGGTGGTTGGCGACGGTCCTTACCGGACGGCGGCCCAGGGCCTTTGCGATCTTGTCGTGGATCATTTCGTGGCAGGCGGCGGCATAGTCGCCGGCCAGGTTCATGGCCAGCCAGTATTCCATGCCTTCCTGTTCGTCGAGGCTGAGCCAGGCAAGGTTGTTTGCCTGCCCGGGCAGCCGCCTCATCTGCCGGGCGATACGCGTATAATAATCGGCGATCGATGCGCCGAGAGAACGCGAACCCGAATGGGAGAGCAGTCCCAGATATTTACCGGGCTGCAGACCCAGCACCGGGTCTTTTTCCATGATGTCCACCTCGCCGAATTCGACAAAATGATTCCCCGATCCGCTGGAGCCCAGTTGACGCGCCGCGCGGTACCGGTGCCGGCGGAGCATCGGTATCTCGTCAAACTCCGGACGTTCAAGCACTTCGTGTGACGCGACGGTATCGAACTGTCTTCCTCCGCCGAAGAGGGTCGCCTGTTTCAGCTCGCGGCTAAAATAGTTCTCCTTCTGAAGCAGCTCGGACGGCCGGATATCAAAAACAGAGAGGCACATGCGACAGCCGATGTCCACGCCGACCCCATAAGGGATCACCGCGTTGTCGGTGGCGAGCACACCGCCGATGGGCAGACCGTAGCCGGCGTGTGCGTCGGGCATCAGCGCCGCGGCGACCGCGACGGGCAGCCTGGCCGCATGGTACATCTGGTTAATGGCCTCGGGGCCGACGTTTTCGCCGCCAAATACATTAAACCGTACGCCGGTGTTGTTGAGCGAAGCCTTCGCCTCATCCGTGCCGGGGTTGTCCGGGGTTGGGTTTTCGCGATCGGGCTTTGGCACCAGCCTGCTGGGCGATGAGGCCCAGTACCGCGTCGTTTTTGTATTCCACGGGGGATTCCAATATTTTTCGCAACAGGTTCATAACACTATCCTCCTTTTCAAATTTGTAGTTTTTTTCCATGATGTTCATGGCTATGCTGATCACCGGACCTTCCGGATAGCCAACAGCCCGAAGATCTTTACTTCTTAATTTTAGCTTTGCCATTGTTTGTTGGTTAAGGAAGGATGGGTTTCCCCACCCTTCCTAGGTTTAGATGATCTCTATTACTGAACCACCTTATTCGCGCAGCTCGAGCTGGCGAAGGCGTGGGGTTTGGCCCTGAAAACGAAGCCCATGCCCATGATATAGCCCATGGCTTCGCGGAGCGCGTCATTGCTCTTAAAGCCGGGGTTCGTGTTGATGTCGGCGTGGACTTCCATATCGACACCATAGAGCGTGAACAGGCGGCACAAGTCATAGGATAATTCGACGCTTTTCGCGACTTCCAAGAGCATCCTTTCCTTTATGCTCATCTTCCGCGTGGTCCTTTCGGGCAGGATATACATAAAGCCCCCTTTCCTTTCCGGATGAACACGACGACCGTGGCAAAATCGGTGACGCCGGCTTTTACCCGGCTATCGGTGCCGATGCAGACCTTCAGTTCGTGTCCGTTTGCTTTTTCCTTTACGAGGACGGAGCGGATCTCATCCCGGATATCCTGCCGGACCGGGGATCCGTCGAGCCGCCTCCAGTTGCGCAGCTGTTTCATGTTGATTCATTTTTTAATTCCTGAAGCCGATGGTCCGGGCTTCGGGGATCTCGAATTCCTTTTCGTTCTGGTTGGCCACCTCGGCAACGGTCATAGGCCGGACGATCTTCGTAACAAACCCGAGGTGGTCGCTGAGGCGCTGCGCCCGGGCAACGCTGAGTTTGCCGAAATCGTACCGGGCGATCAGCCTTCCCTTTCGCAGCAACGCTGTGTCTACCATTGTCAGCGGGCTGTTGAATGTACAGACCAGCTGAACATTTAGGCAGTCCGCCAAAAGGCCATCGGAAATGTTCAGGAGGTTACTTACGGAGGAGCCCGAACTATGCCTTCTGTCCATTATAATGTTTTCCGCATCTTCGATAACCAGTAACGTGTTCCTGTTTTTCACCAACACTTCTATGAAGGATGGGTCGAGCAGGTCACCCGCTGCTGAGGGCGAAAGGAACATTATCCTTTTTTTGATCTTCCCTATCAGATAGCGGAGATAGGTCGTCTTTCCCGTCCCCGGAAGTCCGTGCAACAGCACGATGCCCTTGTCCTTTTCCTTGCTGAGCCTGTGCTGGATCACCTCATGGGTCTCCTTAAAATCCTCGTTGTAGAAGAGGTCAAGGTCGAGCCTGGTCCGTCGGATCTCCATGCTCTTCAGCTGCAGGCCGCCTTTTTGACTGATGACCAGGTTTATTTCCAGGGGCTTCCTTCTCTGCCGCTCTTTGAATGGCGTAATCAGACCGGTCAGCACATCTATAAAACCCTGCTGACATCCGTCGTGATAGATATCACACCAGGAATTGTCCAGTTCAACCAAACAGCCATTATTAAATAAGATCAGCGTCGAGTCGAATGTGTATTCCTTTTTCTGGCGGTTATAGTAGCGATACTGAAACACGCGGGTGATCGCCTCCGGGAAATTTTCTCTGACGGCGCGGAAGACCTTTTCCCCGTCGATATTTGTGACACAGATGATATTTGGAATGACACCAAAGGCCTGCATGTATAGCGCTTTCGCGTCCAGATAGTGCCCGTCGAAGAGGCTGTTTGTGTCGAAAGTCGTCTGGTCGTATAAATTGTTCATGTTATTAGTCGTTATAAAAATTAAAAAGCCCGGTCTTTCGAACCGGGCTCAACATATTGCGGGCTGCAGCGCAGCGCGTTCATGTATTCCACGGCTCTTTGGGGTATGGACATATCTCTTCCATTCCGGAAAATCCAGGTTTTTGACTGAACCCGAAATTTCCGGTTGCGTGCCGGTGTGCCAGGCGGGACGGGCTGGCGGCGGCAAACAAAAAACCCCGCAATCGCTTGCGGGGTCTGTGTTCTATCAATGTGTTCATCAATCTATTGAATAGTAAAACACGCCCCGCGAGCGGAATTCCAGCCTATCCGGCTGAATCCGTTCTCATTTGTCATATGTGATAGATGGAGGCGCATTTTGTATTTTTTTTAACAGTGCAAAGGTGTGATTATTTTTTTGATTGAGCCAACTTTTTGAGAAACTATTTTTTTATTTAGTAATTTGGTAATGAATTTGCGTCGGACTCCGTCCGGTTTTACAAACATGAGAAAGCTGATTATTAACCGCTAAATCATGTTTGTATGAGAAGTCTCCTCTTTTTGTGCCTGCTGCCGCTGAGCGGATTTGTTCCAGGCAAACTATCTTCCATCTTCGATCCAACGGGTACGTATAGACTAAAAAGGCGTCGTAAAGAATAACAGGACCGTCGGTCACTCCGGTGAGCTGAGGGTCCGGCTGCTCGACGAGCATACCGTCGCCATGTGTTTCTATATCAACGCCGGCTATCCCGGCTACCGGTCGGGGGGACTTCTGGATACGCTGGTCTATGACGACGGCAGGGCGGAATATCATCCCAGCAAGGACAGCTCGTGCGAGATCTTATTCTATTTCGAGCCGCTGCGCGTCAAGCTGATGCAGGTGATGAGCGATCCGGGCTCGGGGTGCGGATTCGCGCCGGGAGTTTTTGCACCGGTAGCGTTTCCGAAGGTGTCTTCGGAAGTTCCTGTCATTCAAAGCCTCGAGGGACATGGGAGTTGAGGTCGGCCGCGGGCAGCCGCTGAGCCCCTGAACAAAGAAAATTGAGCTTTACAACAAAGTAATTTAAAGAATAATCGACTAATTTACAGACATGAAAGAAGAAATCCAGGATGTCGCCGCCAATTGGCTGTTTTATTCCTGCTTCACGGAGAAGAGCCGGATGAGCGAGAGCTTTGTGTACGAACATTCCTTCACCCATATTCTCGAAGGCAGTATGTCCTTCTACGTGGGGAATACGATGCGGGAATTCCACGCGGGCGACACCCTCCTGGTGAAGAGACACCAGCTGGCCAAGGCCACCAAAATTCCACCACCCGGCGGCGGCGTTTATAAGTCCGTCAGCATCCGCCTTCACCAGGACCTGCTGAGGAACTATAGCGTCGAGAACGGCATATCGGCAGAAGGCCCCTGGCGCGGGGAAAGCATCGTGCTGCTGCAGCAGGACGCCTTCTGCAATAGTTTCTTCCAGTCGCTGGCGCCCTATACCGATAGTCCCCGCCAGGATATCGACAGGTCGCTGCGGGAGCTGAAGGTAAAAGAAGCGATAATCCTTCTGACGCGCCTGAACAAAGAGCTGAAAAACTTGTTGTTTGATTTTGGAGAACCGGGAAAGATCGACCTGGCCGAGTTCATGAGCAGGAATTTCGCCTTCAACGTGGAAATGAAACAGTTTGCCTATCTCACCGGAAGAAGCCTGGCGACTTTTAAAAGGGATTTCGAAAAGATCTTTCACGCCTCTCCGGGGCGATGGCTGCAGCAACGGCGACTGGAACAGGCGTATTACCTGATAAAAGAAAAAGGACGCAGACCTTCGGACGTCTACCTTGAAGTAGGATTTGAGGACCTCTCCCATTTTTCGTTTGCCTTCAAAAAGGAATTCGGAAAGGCGCCCTCGCTGGTGAACTAAAAACAAACAAAATGGCATTCAACCGCGGTGCAGAAATATTAAAAGACTACCTGGCTATACTTGACCAGCACCTGAAGGACGTGGTCGAGGGCCGGGAAGACGAGATGCTCGAACTAAAGGAGATCGCAGCAAAGCTGTTTATCCACCCCACCCATCTCAGCAATACCATCAAGGAATATACGGGTCACCATCCCTGCTATTTTTATGAAGAGAAGCTGCTCATCGTCGCCAAGACCCTACTGAAGGACCCCCGCAATTCCATCGCGGAGGTGGCGAGGCGGCTTACCTATGACCCCTCCAATTTCACCAAATGGTTCAAGGTCTATGCCGGTGTCAGCCCTAAAGAGTACCGGAGGCAGCTGGATGAGGCGGATCATCATACTGTCCGGCTGATCGCTGCAGTCTCTTCCTGATCCCCGATACCAGCTGACGCGGGGCCAGGACCCGAAGCCGGGAAGACTAGTCTACAGCGTAAGTTTCACGGTAGCCGTGATATAGAACAGGTTGGCTCCTCTTTCGGAAAGAGAGGGCTGACCTGGCACCGTGATCAGATTTTGCGGAAGCACATAGGCCGGAGTAAGGATCAGATTCAATTTTTTGTAAGCATACACGACGGGCATGTTCAGCTCGTAAGACAGGATGTTGAACTTTCGGGTGCTTGTAGTCACCTGCTCCCCGGCAACCGGGAAGAGAAGAAAATTCTTTTGCTGGTAGGCCGTCTTTGTAAAATTCTGTGTCCCTCCGAAGGCGTTGAAGCCCGGGTCGAGGACGATGACGCCGCCCAGCACATTCCCGAACCGGATGATATGATCCAGGCCCGCCTGGACGCCGATATCCGTATATCCGCTGAATTTGACGTTGGCACCGATGGTGATATTCATGACCTTGTTCAGCTGGGTCAGACTTCCCGAAACCAGTTCCTTCACCGCGGACTGTACCAGTGATACGTCTGCCTTATAAAAATACTTCGCCGCGGAAAGACTGCCGGCCCAGGTATTCTTTTTGTTGCTGAAATTATATCCTCCTTCTATCAGTGTTGCGGCATACTCGTTGGACATCTTGTTCTGAATAAATACAAATGTCGAGGTTGCGTAGAGCCCGTTCTTAAGGGACAGGCCGACGCTGGGATAGAATCCTTTGCTGTGAAGGCTGTCGACGCGGCCGTAGTAGTTCATCCCGGAGTTGTAGGTCGCCGCTACGATGAAATGAGTGGATGAGTCGGTCTGTGCGAAGGTGGTGGTAGAATAGAGAACGGCCAGGATGGTGAGGATCTTTTTCATGGTGTGGTGGTTTTGGGAAGAAAGCGACCGCCTTGCGGCGGCCGCGTTGACATAGGGATGTTATTGTTTGCCTGCGGCAACTGAAGTAGAAGCATTTGCGCTGGCGGAGGCATTTGCGTCGACTTTTGTTGCTTCGGCTGTCGCCGTGGTAGATTTTGCTGTTGACGCGGCCGCATGCGTGGTCGTGGCGGCCGCATGCGTGGTCGTGGCCGCAGCATGCGTTGTCTTTACCTCGGCGGCGTGCGTCGTGGCGGCGGAAGCCCGCAGGGCATTATTCACGGAAGGAGTACTGACAGACGCCGCAGAGCTGAGGCGGGTTGAATTGGAAAGGCCAAGCCTCACCTGAGCAGAAGCGTTGTTGGAGATAGTAAGCGAGGCGATGACGATGGCTGCAAAAACAAATAAGCGTTTCATAATTCCTGATTTTAGTTGTTAGACAATCGGGGTTGTGTGCCCCTTTCACCTACAGATCAAACAACCTCAGGAATTGTTACCCTCTTTTTTGAACTTTTTATTTCAGCTTGTCTCTCAGCTGGTTAGCACGGGATGAGACGGGGGTGCCTTCGGGAATCCTGTCCAGCCATTCCTTTGCGGGGGCATCCTTTTTTCGCCGGCGAAGGACAGGGCCATATAAAATGCGGCTTCGTACCGGAGCAGGGACTCCCCATTATATACCTTGATTAAGTCTTTCCGAGCCTGATCGGCAGCGCCCATATGCCATTCCGTTACTCCTCTGTAAAAGAGGGCCGAGCTGGCTGCCGGTGTCGGCGGCGACGGCCTTGTCGAGCAGGGGAAGGGCCTTGTCGAATTGCTTGTTGTTGAAGAAGAGGGCGGCCTGCTGGAGCAAGGTATCGGTATTCCCCCTCTTGAAGTTATATTCACCATCTCTGTTCGTCCCAGCTGGTCGAGCCCGCGATCTTTGCCGGGCAAAAGAAAGAGACCGATGACCACGATGACGCAGGCCGCGGCCGCCGCAGAAAATGCGATCCGGCGGACAAGGGCGGGGCGCCGGTCCGCAACTGTAAAATACTGTTTGTTGAATTCCGACGTCGTCGAGCGCAGTGCTTCGCTCCCGGCGTCCTTCGGCAGGCGCTGCTGCAGTGTTTGCCTGAGCTCGAGGTAGAGCGCCAGATCGGCGGCCGAGGGCGGGGTCAGCAGACAGGTCGGCCTCGAACTGTCTCCTTTCTTCTTCGGAGAGTTCGTTGTCCGCATACCGGATGATCACCTCTTTGTCATAAGCTGCCATACGCTAGATTTTCTGTGCTTGTATATAGGATAAAAGGGTTGCCATACATTCCGACTTCTTCTTCCGCAAATAGCCATAGGTCACGCCCAGCTGAGCGGCGATCTTTTCCTGCGGGTCGCCGCCGAGGACCAGGCGCAGGATCTCCCTGCATTTTTCGCCGAGCCGCTGGAACTGTTCCATGAAAATGCGGGCCTTATCCTCTTCGCGGGCAACGCTTTCGGTCGCGGCAAAAATGTCTTCTCCATATTCAGATAAATCGTCCGACAGTTTTGTTACCGGGCTGCGTCCTCTTTTCTTCAGCTCGTTGAGCCATTTTCTTTTGCACACCAGCAATAAAAAAGGTTCGAAGGGACAGGATAGCTGCAAGCCGTTGTGTTTCGCCTGGTTGTAGATATCGATCAGGGACTCCTGGAAGATGTCGGCAGCGTCGTCGGCCGTCCCGCGGTGACTGAGGATATGAGACCGGATGGTCGGAGCGAATCGCCGGTAGATGTCCCCTATCAGCTGTTGGTCGTTTTCCAGTAGAGCGGTTATATATCGCTGGTCGGCGTGGACTAACATCCTGGTACTATAGATTTACGGCGAAGGTAACAATTCCGGCATGTGGTTGATATACAAAATGGGTCGGGTTACTTATCTTTATCAATCTTACCTCCAATATGAGAACAAAGGCTCTGAGTTTGGTCATGCTGCTTATTATAGGGACCTCCTGTGTTGCACAGGACTCGATTCCCCCTGAGATCCGGATTGACGACCGGGGCGACAGCCTGCATTTCTCCGCCCGGTTGCGGCCCCTGAGGCAGATCGCCGGCGCGCCTGCCGCCTTCTACACCTATTTCTGGGAGATGGGCGACGGCCGATTTAGCTTCGACAAGGATCCCTCATATGCCTATCGCGATACGGGCGAATATCAGGTGAGATTGTATGCCACCAACAACTACGACGACGGCAAGGCGCCGCCTACCAGACCCAGGCCGGTAAAGGTCAAAAAGAAACTGGCCGGTGCAGACGGCTGGGCCTCGCATTTTTTCCGCGGAAGGGGCGGGATCGAAATGAAGATCAACCGGTATCCGAGACCGGGAGAGGATTTCGTGACCATCGTCGGCTACCGCAACCGGAACAACACCCCCTTCACCGGCTCGGTCGTCCTGTTCTATAACGAAAGGCAGATCGGCCAGGATGGATTTGCGCTGGCGGAGCAGCGATGTTATAATAATGAGAGCAACGGTTCGCTGGACGAGCTGATGGCCCGCCTGGAGACCCCCGTAATAAAAAGCAAACCCTCGTTGTGGGGCGAAGCCGGCGCCGAAAGAGAAAACGAAAATCCCGAAGAACCCGAAGTCGCCGAAGCAGCCAGCTCGATGCTGCACCAGTTGGAAGAAGAATATACCAAACATACCGTCCTCCATTTTTCGGCGATGAATCCCGGCGAAGAGCGGTTCGTGTTCCTCGATATGAATACCCTGCCGGGAATGCTGCAGGACACGAATGCGACGGTAGATTTTACGGCGATGCTGGTGCCGGACGACAGGACGGTCGCGCCGGAGCAGTTTCAGATGGACATGCAGATAGTGGCCTCTCATGACCCGAACCGCATGCGGCTCGTGGGCAGGAGGATCAACTACAGGTTCATGCGCAAGGACAAGGAGCTTACCTACCGGGTGGAGTGGCAAAATACCGGCAAGGGTCCCACGAGAAAGGTCTCCGTCGGGGTAGCCATTCCAAAACAACTGGATCCCGGAAGTGTAAAGGTCAACGCCATCAGCCCGGCCTGTGTATGGTGCGACTCGGCCTACAACAGGCAGAGCTGTTTCGACACGGTCAGACTGGGCGACAGCATGTATTTTGTGTTCAACAATATTTATCTCCCCGGGCTTGAACAGGAGGGGTGAAGGATCGGGATTCCACGACGGGATTTATAGAGTATACGGTCCGCTTTAAAAAGAAGCCGAAGAAGATACCGTTTGCCAGCCAGGCAAATATCGTTTTTGACCGCAATCCGCCGGTGACGACCAATAGGGCGATGGCACGGTTCATCAAGGGGATCTCGCCGGGGATCATGGTTGGTTACAGCGCTCTGCCATCGAACGGGGGCTATTCCGCGAGGGGTCCGCTACAGTTCGGGTACGTGCTGGCGCCCTACAAGCCGTACCGGCCCTATTTCCAGGCGGAGGTCTTTGTGGGGCTGCTGCAGCAGGACGATTTTACGGGCACCGTGGTGAAGGACCAGCGGGATACGCTGATCGGCGGGCTGCCCGTTCTGATAACCGGGAGGCAAACGGTAACCACTACCCGCCGGAACAGTTTCGAGATCACGCCGCTGCACTACCGCTATAATATCAGCAACTGGATCGGCGTGGGGCTGGGCGCCATGGCCCAGGTAAATATCTCGGAACAGACCACGGTGGAGAACAAGGTGTATTTCGTCAGTCAGCCGCTGCCGCAGACGCTGACTACTATGGTATCCGGCAGTTCGCAAAAGTCCTCCGTCACCTGGCTGGGCAACTGGAATGCCGCGCCTTTTGCCGACCTGCAGATAGGGAAGGTAAGGACGGGCCCGGTGCTTGGGATTCGGTATATAAGGTTGCTAAAGGGGGATATCACCGACAGATTCTTCCTCTACGCGGGATTCAAATTATAGCTATCTTCAGGTGCCCCCGGGGTGAAAATGAAGGTAAAATTATTTACAGCGCTACTATTACTGGTCGGCCGGCTTTGTCCGGCACAGCAGCCATCCCCTGACAAATACAAAAGCACGGATGACCTTTCCGGCTGGATCTATGCGCAGCTACAGTGGGTAGCGCAGGATCCCGCGGGCCGGAGTGCGCTGCTGACGGAAGCCGTCGCGAACGCCTGGCGCCGTCCCCGAACCGACGCCGAGGATCAGGCCTGGCTGGACCTGCTGACCAACGAGGGTTATGCGTTCCTGCTGAAGGGCGCCATCGTCGCCAGCACGGACGCCTATACGGCGGCCTACAACTGGGCCCGCCAGCATCGCGAGATCGCTGATGAACAACAAGTCCTCGAGACCATACTAAAGCCGCTGGGCAACAACTATACCCGTCTGGGGGACTACGAGCAGGCGCTGTTCATCCATCGGAAGGCGCTTGCTATCGCCGTGGCGGGAACGGACAAGCAGCAGCTGGCGGGTGTATACGGCAATCTCGCCAATGTGTCCAGCAATATGGGAAGGCCACAGCAATCGCTGGACTACTGCAGACAGGGTCTCGAAGTGGTCGACGGCCGGTCTGCGCAGGCGGGTCTGCTGTTGTCCGAACGCGCGGACGCGGCGATGCAGCTGGGCGACACGTTGCTTGCCCGGGAAAGCATTACCAAAAGCATCGCGGTCCTCGAAGGGGCGCGGAAAGATCGGTCGTCGTCCTTCTGGCTGCTCATGGCCTATCAGCAGGGCGGCGATATCTATTTGAGCGAGCCGGGCAGGGCGCTGGCGTTATACAAAAAGGCTTTCGCCCTGGGGTCCGGCTTCAGCAGCGGCTTCCGCGAAAGAGCTAAGCTGCTGTTGCGCCTGGGCAGCTTTTATCTGCGCACGGGGCAGCCCGGCGAGGCGGCAGCATGGCTGGACAAATGTCTTACCGTGCTTCTTCCAGGAAAAAGCTGGGGTTCTCTGAGCGAGCGGGACCTTTATGCGGAGAATACGCTGGCAGACCTGCTATTCGTCAGGGCCGGGCTCGCAAGGCGACAGAAGGATGCAGGCGAGGCGTTGCGGCTGTATGCGCTGAGCTTTGCGGCGGGGGCAAAATTGCGGCACGAGCTGGTCAGCAGTTCGTCGGGCGAGGAGGCTATTTCGGACACCCGGGGCCGATATGAGGAAGCGATCGGTTTTGCGTGGGACGCCTGGAACAGCAGCCATGAACAAAAATACCAGGCCGCCCTGCTGCAACTGATGGAGAGCAGCCGTGCGCAGCTGTTGCTGGAAGAGCTGCAGCGCCAGCAGCTGTACCGGGCGCAGGTCGCGGGCGACAGCGTTGCCATTCGGATAAGGCTGCTGCAAAAAGCCCTGTCGTATTATCAGAAAGAGGCGATCGGCAGGGACGACAGTGCCATCGCGGGGCAGGAGAAACAGCTGCGCTGGGAGATCGCCCAGCTGTATAAAAAAGCGCCGGTGGCGGATACGCTGCCGGGGCAAACGTTATACGACCCCGAACCCTATAGTGTTCTGCAAAAGGACAGGCCGCCCGGTCTTTCTTTTGCGGGTCGGCCGCGATCTACGCGCTGGAATGCAGTCCTGCCGGTATCAGTTTCGCAGAAAAGCTATCCCTCGGCAGTGGCTGGCAGGATAGCCTGCGGACCTGGGTGGGCGCGTGGTTCGGACGGGGAGAGGGAGCGATGATCGACCATCCCCTTGTCTGGTATCGCCAGGCGTATGCACTTTACCGGCAGTTGTTCGGAAGCCATCCATTGCAATCGGGCACCGACTATATTTTGCTTACGGACGGGGCGCTGAGCCTGTTGCCGGTAGACGCGCTGGTCACGTCTCCCGAGGCGCTTCCCTCTCCAGCGGACTGGCCGTATGTGATCCGGCAGGCGCAGGTCTCCTATGCCTGGTCGCTGCGAACCCTCCGGAGGCATTCCGCGGGGGGAAAAGGTTTCTCGGGGCTGTTCCTTTCGGATACCCACCGGAGCATGCCCGTATTGAATGCAATAACTGCGGAACGGGAGGGGCTCCAGCGGCTGATCCCCGACGGCGGCTGGTACTCCGGGGAGCAGGCAACTGTGGCGGCATTCCGGAAGGCCCTTGCGACCTCGGCCGTGGTACATATCAGCTCGCACGCCTTTGCAAAGAACGACAGTCTGTTCGTTCCCCGTATCGAACTATATGATTCATCCTTTTATCTCTTCGAGCTGAAGACGATGGAGCATCAGCCCGGACTCGTGGTACTCAGCGCCTGCCGGACGGGTGACGGCAGGATGGTCAGCGGAGAAGGCGTGCAGAGTCTCGCCCGCGCCTTTATCGGCGGGGGGACGGGCGCTGTGGTCGCAGGCTGGTGGGATGTCAATGACGAGACGGCGGGCCGGCTGGTGCAGGGCTTTTATTCAGAAATGGATCGGCAGAGTGGAAAAGAAAATGCCGCCCGGGCGCTGCGGGCGGCAAAACTGAATTGGCTGAAAGACCCGGCCGTCAACTATCTGCACAAACTCCCCTGGTATTGGGCGGTACTGAACTACCAGGGCGATCCGCAACCGTTGAAGGAGGACGTTTTTACGGTAGGCAGATCTGGTCTTGTGGTTGCTTACGTATTGCCGGTGCTCGCAGTGGTTATAATTTTGGTTTTATATCGTGTCCGAAGATCATATAGGCGAGCGTGAAATTCCAGAAGGAATTGCCGGCGTTGACATAGTTGGTGTGATAGAGCCGGGTAAAGCCGCGGCTGTAGTTGAGCCAGAACTGGAATTTCTTATACTGGGCGCCTACCTGGGCATCCATGCCGATATCGTAGGGCGCGATCTTCGTGACGCCCTGAGTTGAATTGGACTGGCCGCTGCTGAAATCGACCTTGTTGTCGATCTTCGGCTTGACCGTTATGTAGTCGCCGCTGCCATCGAGATAGTAAGCCTCATAGTATCCTTTTTCCGTACCAGACAGGTTTTTGGCGATATAGGGTCCGAGTCCGGCGAGGATCCTCACCTTATTGAAATCCCATTTGTAGAGCAGGTTGACGGGGACCCGTAAGGAATAGAGACGGATCTCCGTATTGGAAAAGCCGATCGTCGCGCCGCCCGGCAGGGAAGGAAAACCCTGGCGATTGCCGAGGTGAGCGCCGTTCTCCGCATACAATACAGCAGGCTGCAGGATCAGGCCGGTATGCCCCAGGTCATATTCCACTACCACCCCGCCCTGAAAGCCGTTCATAGCCCAGGTATTGACTCCGGAGGGCAAGCCTGAATATCCCTGACTTTGCCAGAAATTAAAAGAAGTAAAAGAACCTTCGACCCCGACGCGCACCTGCGCATAGCCCTGTGTTACCGCAAAACATAAAATACAGATCAACAATTTTTTCATACGTTCACGAGTTTTAGTTGCCCAACAAAGGACCGGTATGTCAGACTAATTGCTGCAAAGCGCTGGGGCTTTAACATTATGATAACCAGTTAAAGCGGAATCAATTGGCCCTGTCGAACGGGCCGCAAAATATCCATTTTTCCTATAATGCCGGCGAAAGTTGAGAAACTTAATTCCCGTTTAATTCGCTCGAAGGTCGTCGCGGTCCATAAAAATTCCGGTGCCGGTCATGTTTACGGGGCCGAAGTAGAAGCCGACGCCGGGGGTCTCGAGGTAATTCTTTTTATATTTTTCGTGTATGTTTTGGGGCTGGGTTTGTCCGTTGATCGTCAGTGATCCATCGGTAAGGGCAAAGCTGATGACGTTGTCCTCGCTGTCGGCCAGCCGGTCCTCCGAGGAATGATCGGACGATGGCGTGCAGCAGCTG
Organism: Puia sp. P3; assembly: GCF_050632245.1. NCBI lineage: Bacteria > Pseudomonadati > Bacteroidota > Chitinophagia > Chitinophagales > Chitinophagaceae > Puia > Puia sp. P3. Next base: position 7,447,988 of record NZ_CP192583.1, on the reverse strand, counting down.
GCGCTGGTGTGCGACGTTGTCGGAAAGGACGGGTTTGATGGCGACGACCACTGGGTTTGACGGGACCGGTGGGCTGCTTGACGGGGCCGGTGGGCTGTTTGACGGGGCCGGTGGGCTGTTTGACCGGGCCGGTGGGCTGTTTGACCGGGCCCGTCGGTTCCCTGGGCGGTCCCTTAATCTGCTTTGGCGCGGCGGTATCGGCTTCCTTTGCCCAGAAGCTATCCGTAATGACCAGTCTTTCCCGGGCTTTCAGCGGGAGGTCGAATCGCGGGCTGGCCACCTGTACGAGGCCTGAGAGCACGCGGATCTCCGTCTGACCGTCGTCGCTGCTGATAGTAAAGGACGTGCCCAGGACGGTGATTTGAATATCCCTGACCGCGACGACGAATGGCTTCTGCGCGTTGGGAGTGATATTGAACATAGCCGCGCCGCGGAGCGTTACCCTGCGCTGGCTGTCGGGAAATCCTGCCGGATACGAGAGACTGGAATTGCTATACAGGCGTACGGTGGAGCCGTCCGGGAGGGTATTTGAAGATGGCGCGTGTACCTCGTTGGCGACCAGCTGGACGAGCGCCGGCGCTTTGGCGGACGGGGAGGTTTTTCGGGAATTGCGGACTAAAAACCAGCCGGTCAGCACGAGGACGACAGAGGCTGCCGCCGCCCACCAGATGCGCCGGAGTGGCCTCGCTGCTTGTCTCCCGCCTGCTGCTTGTCTACCGAATGCTGCTTGTCTCCCGCCTGCGGCGTGTCGCCGGCCGGCCGTTCGTCCCGCTGCAACGGTCTGTATCCGGGTCTGCAGTCTTGTCCAGGCGTCCTCTGTATCGACCTCGGGGACCTCGATCCAGTCGGTGAACTCCGTGAGCTGGAGGATGTCCTCATATCTGTTTACTTGTGCCATAAGAATAATATTAGGAGTGGAAGGAATTCGGCCAGTGACTGGCGCAGTCTTTTAAGCGCTTTTGCCATCTGACTCTCTACGGTCTTTAGCGAAATGTTCAGCTGATGGGCGATCTCGGGATATTTCATGCCGGTGAAACGGTGGAGCTGAAAGACCAGCCGGCACTGACCAGGCAGCTGCTCCAGCGCCTGATAAAAACGTCTTTCCAGCTCTTTCTGCTGCAACCGTTCGGAGGACGGGTCGCCTGTTCGCGCGTGTTTTTCCTGCCAGACCATATGGGACTGATAGCGGGACTGGTGCTTTTTCCGCCGTTGGTGCTGCAGACATTCGTTGTGTACTGCCTTATATAGGTAAGCATTGAAGGACGTGTGAACGGCGATCGACGACCATTTTTCCCAGAGCCGGCAGAATACCTGCTGGACGATCTCCTCCGCCACCTTCCCGTCCCTGACCGTCAGAAAGGCATAGGCATAAAGGCTTTGAAAATAGGTCCTGAACAGGTCTTCAAAACTTACAATCGCCTTGTCCTTTTGTGAAGCCATTGTGATCGCAGTCGGTAACACGGTGTTGTTTATGAATAAGATGACCGAAGTTCGGTTTACCCTTACCCGTGGCAAAAAAATAAACCGGCCGAACCCTTAACCAGGGCACCCCTCCGCTGGCCCAAAATGTCGGCTCCTACCTAGTGATTTATTGAAATATATGCATAAACCGTTGGGTAATTTGACTTGACCCATATGAAAAATTTATATACATTTCTAAAAAATTAGAAACTATGGACGTTCCAAACACCACCCGCCGCGAGTTCTTTGGCAAACTCGCCGGGACCGCCGCGCTCGTCGGTGGCGGCGCAGCAGCCTTCCCGTTAGCCGCACACGCAAATACCCCGGATCATACGGGCGTCGGTCTTGCCGATGCATACGCCGATCCGGACGCCTGGTTCAAGAATATGAAGGGCAAGCACCGCATAGTATTCGACTGCCCCGCTCCCAAAGAGCTAATGACATTCGCGTGGCCCAAGGTATTCCTGCTGACCAACAGCGGCACGGGCACGCCCGAGACCGACTGCAATGTAGTCGTAGTCCTGCGGCATGAGGCGATCCCTTATGCGATGGGTGACGATCTCTGGGCAAAATACAAATTCGGGGAGATGTTCAAAATTAACGACGTCAGGACCAAGGCTCCGGCAACGCGCAATCCCTTCTGGAAATGCAAACCCGATGACTACAAGATACCGGGTATCGGCGCGGTAGACATCGGCATCGATAATCTGCAAAACAGCGGGGTAATGTTCTGTGTCTGCGATATGGCAATGACCGTCTATTCCGCTGTGGCCGCTATGGGCAGCAACCAGGATGCGCAGGCCGTCAAGAACGAATGGCTGGCGGGTGTGCTTCCGGGCGTACAACCGATGCCGTCAGGCGTATGGGCGGTGGGCCGCGCACAGGAGCACGGGTGCACCTATTGCTTCGCAGGTTAATTTCAATTTATGGTTCGCAAATGGATTGTACTGGGTTCGTGCCTGCTGGCTTTCTGCGGGCGCGAATCCAGGCCAGTCGTCAGTGCCTGGACCGCCCCGGACTCTTCTTCCATTCCTTCTACCGAAGAAGGCGATCTTATCCGGTACGGGCAGCGGCTGATCGCCAAGACGTCGGCTTATTTCGGTCCGCGGGGTGCGCTGGACAGGGGCTCCAATGGTATGACCTGTCAGAACTGTCATCTAAAGGCGGGGACGCAGCCCTGGGGGAATAATTTCGGGGCCGTCTATTCCACCTATCCGAGGTTCAGGGAGAGGCGGGGGGCGGTAGAGAGTATCTCCCAGCGCGTCATCGACTGTTTCGAACAGAGTCTCAACGGCCGTTCGCCGGACAGCAATTCAGTGGAGATGAAGGCATTTGTTGCCTATTTCCGGTGGATGGGTCGCGGGGTTCCAAAAGGAAAGAAGCCTGAAGGCAGCGGCCTTCCGACGCTGCCCTTCCCCGACCGCGCGGCGGATACGGCAAGGGGAGAGCGATCTATCTATCGACGTGTCGGCGTTGTCATGGCCCGGAAGGCGCCGGGCAGCCGGCCGCCGACAGTACCGGTTATGTATACCCGCCGCTATGGGGCGAACACAGCTATAATACGGGGGCGGGTTTGTATCGCCTGTCCCGATTTGCAGGCTTCGTGAGGAACAATATGCCGTTCGGGGTCGACTACAGGACTGCAACGCTGACCGACGAGCAGGCCTGGGATGTCGCGGCCTTTGTCAACTCGCAGCCCAGACCGCAGAAGTCCTTCCCCGCCGACTGGCCCGATATAAAGCTGAAACCATATGACCATCCCTTCGGGCCATACGCGGATAGTTATTCCGAGGCCCGCCATAAATACGGACCGTTCGGCCCGATGCAAAAGGGGAAGAAATAAGTTTGGGGCAGCAAGCGCCGCCCCATGAGCTTATTCAGTTATGAATGGCCTGTAGACGCCGCGGTCGATCGAGATGTTCAGCCGCTTCAGCATGGCGGGCATGTCGAAGTTCTCCCTTTTGTACTCCGCCTGTACGGCCTCTTTGGCCATATTGATGAAGTCCATGTTCCGCCAGCGGGCGACCGTAACGCAGATCAGGTTGTCGTTATCGTCAAAGTACGTGTAGGCGTCATCCCCGATAAAGCCGGGTAGCTTCTTTATAAAGTCCCGGTTGATCTTCATGCGCTCGTAGAATTCCTCCTTAGCATCGGCGGGTATGAAGAACTTGTCGATAAGACAGGTCTGTTCGCTGGCGGGGGCGGCGACCTGCTGAACAAACCCCTGTCTGTCGGTCTGCAGCTGTCCTTCGGTGATCCTGCCGTCTTTGACGGTGAAGGTGGCTATGCCGCCATTGGTGATGTGTTTTCCCGTTGCCGGATAGACGCTGAATGTATCCTGGTGGGTACCGTCCCAGTGAAATCGTATGACAACTTTATCTTCTTCTCCGAAAAGGTCGTCGATCCGCCACTGCATGTCGGGAAATGCCTTTACCAGGGGAATGATCGCGGCTGAAAATCCTTCTCCGCCTTTTATCCCGCGCACCCCTTCGTATTCAGGTGCAATAAGCTCGTTGATGAGCTGCCAGTTTCTTTTGTTGAGTCCTTCTGTGTAGAGCCTGGCGACTGTTTCCTTGTTCGTCATATTTTATTTTTCAGTAAAGGTATCAGAACGCCGCCCGCCGGAATTGTAAAAAATCATTGATCTGCGCGGGGGGCCGCGGATCTGCACGGGGACGCCGCGGATTTGCGCGGGGCCGCCGCGGATTTGCGCGGGGCCGCCGCTGCGGGTTTACCAGAACCGCGCGGAACGGAAGAAATCCTTTGGTGACTCGCCGGTAAAGGTCCGGAAGTCCTTTATAAAATGGGACTGGTCGAAGTAGCCGGCATCGTACGACGCGCTGGTCAGCGAGGGATAGGAAGACCAGTTATCGATGATATTTCTCAGGCGGATGATGGAGGAATACTGTTTGGGGGTCGAGCCTATCTGTGTGCGGAACCGCTTCTCCAGCGGGTCCTGACTGATGTAGAGCGCGTGTGCGAGGTCTTTGATCTTTATGAGACCCCTGCTTTCCTTAATGAGCCGGACGGCCTCGTTGACGAGGGGGTCGGGGCCATTACCTCTTAGCTGCTGTGTCAGGAATGCCTCGGTCCTGCGGATGCGGGTGGAGTTGTCGTTTGCCTCGGATATAGCGTCGACGAGGTCCCGCGCCGCGGTTTTTGTGAAGAAGTTCTCTGCGGGTATGGTTACGTCGAAGAGTTCGTTGGCCGGTGTGCGGGAGAATGCGGCCAGTCCGCCTTCCTTGAACAGGATAAGGACATTGCCCGTGCCGGGGAAATAGCGCATGAGGCGGTGTGACCTTCGAAGCCCCGTGATGACGCCGGGGCCAACGGTCGTGGAGGTCCCCGCGGGATCCGCAAGTATCATTTCTGTGGTGGATGTCCCGATCCTCTGTATAATTCCCCTGAAGCGAATGGCCATGACCAGCGAGGTATCCGGCAATATCCTGCTGTCCATCACCCCATCGCTCTCGATGATGAAGAACTCCTTAATATATGGAGCAAGCACGGCAGAAGGACGGTAACGCTGGATATTCATGGTCAGCTATAAAGCTACGCTTATTTTCCGCAATGGTAAACTGGCCGCAATGGCATAAATTTGGAAAAGCTGTTTTTGATGAATTCAAGTTCCACATCCTCTGAAACATTCCACCGGCGCGTAACCGCTGCCGGTATACTGATCGCCACGGGTATCGTCTTCGGGGATATCGGCACCTCACCCCTGTACACGCTGAACGCCGTGTTTCACAACCGTCTGATAACCGCCGATATCGCACTCGGCTCGCTGTCGGCGATCTTCTGGACGCTGACATTTCAGACCACGCTGAAGTATGTCATTATTACCCTGCAGGCCGACAATAAGGGTGAGGGAGGCATCTTCTCCCTGTACGCGCTGATCCGCCGGTTCTCGGGTAAATGGCTTTTGTTCCCCGCAATGGCCGGGGGCGCCTTTCTCATGGCGGACGGGATCATCACCCCGCCGATATCGGTAGCCTCGGCAGTGGAAGGCCTGCAGGGGCTGTATCCGCACATGAAGACCGAGGGACTCGTGATCGGCATTCTGGTCGTGCTCTTTCTCTTCCAGCAGTTCGGTACGGAAAGGATCGGCAAGGTCTTCGGACCGGTGATGGTGCTGTGGTTTACATTTATTGGAGTGCTTGGCGTCATGGCGCTAAAGGACAGCCCCGGTATCCTCAGGGCCCTCAACCCCTGGTATGCGTATGAGATGTTGCGTCAGGCGCCGGGCGGATTCTGGCTGCTGGGAAGCATTTTTCTTTGTACCACAGGCGCCGAGGCACTGTACAGCGATATGGGGCATACGGGCAGGAACAATATCCGGGTCAGCTGGGTTTACGTCAAGATAACCCTGATCCTTAGCTATGCCGGACAGACGGCCTGGCTCTTACAGCACCAGGGTCAGACGGTCGGCATCATCAGCCCATTCTACCAAATCGTCCCGTCCGCCATTTATGTGCCTGCCGTCGTCATAGCGACGATGGCTACCATCATCGCCAGCCAGGCGCTGATCAGCGGTTGTTTTACCCTGATCAATGAAGCGATCCGTCTGGATATCTGGCCAAGGCACCGGGTGTTGTTCCCGAGCAATATCAAGGGGCAGATCTATATCCCGTTCGCGAACTGGATGCTGATGGCCGGCTCTATCTTCATGGTGCTCTATTTCCGCGAATCGACCCGCATGGAAGCGGCCTATGGGCTCAGTATCACGCTGACCATGCTGATGAGCACCGTGCTGATCAATTTCTATCTAGCCTCGAAAAAGGTAAACTTTCTCATCGTGACGCTGGTCACCGGGTTATTCCCGGCCATTGAACTGTCATTTCTGACCGCCAATTTCCGGAAGATCAGGGACGGCGGCTGGATCACCCTGCTCATCGGAGCCGGCCTTATAGCCATCATGTTCATCTGGAACCGGGGAAAGGCTATGAAGCGGTCGTTGATCAGTCTCGTAAGGATCGACGACTATACCGATCTGCTCAAACGGCTGAGCGCGGATACCAATATCCCGAAGTATTCCACCAACCTTGCCTATCTGACGGCTTCGGGTTCCGCGCGCAAGGTAGAAAAGACGGCGATCGATTCGATCCTGTCGCGGTTTCCCAAGAGGGCCGATATCTATTGGTTTCTGCACGTCAACGTCGTCGACGAGCCCTATGCCCTCACCTACAGCACAGACTGTCTTTGCCCGAATGACGTCTATTTCATCACCTTCAACTTCGGGTTCAGGATCGAGCCCAGGCTCGACTATTATTTTGCGGAGGTCATCAAGGACCTGATCAGGAGTGGCGAGGTAAATCTTTCCGACAGGGAAGAGCGGCACTATCAGCAAAGCAAGACCGGCGATTTCCGGTTCTTACTGATGGAACCCTTCCTGTCCTTCGAGAACGATCTGGCCTTCGGAAAGCGCTTTATCATGCGCAGCTATTTCAATCTCAGATACATCAGCGTAAAAGAGTCGGTGAACTTCGGACTGGATCGCAGCAATGTTACCGTCGAGAACTATCCGATCATAGTATCGCCGGCGGTTCACCCGCCGATCACGAGGGAAAAATAGGTGTCAGTCCTCAGGGACCCTTCACCACGCGACCCGCCGTCAGTCCTTCCCCGTCAGCCTGATCCTCAGCACTACGTCATCCGCTGTGACATAGAGAACGTCCTTTGTCTCGTTGAACGCACAGTTGGACGTCCTGCGGTCATACACCTGTATCAGCCCCAGCAGCTTACCCGCGGAAGAAATGATATTGACGCCGTCCGGACCGGAAGCGAAGAGATTGCCGTGTTTGTCGACCTTAAATCCGTCCGCGCCCTGCCTGACCGCGGCCTTTTCCTTCAGCGCCGTTCCGTCGAACAATATGCCGCCGCTGATGATGGCGCCGTTCGCACCCAGGTGGTAAGCGTACCAGCCCGTATGCCGGTCGTCGCTGCTGCCGACATACAGCGTCTTCTGGTCCGGAGACAACGCAATGCCGTTGGGACGGGAGATCGAATCGATCAGCAGGGTGAGTTTGCCCGCGCTGTCGATCCTGTAGACTCCCTCGAAATTCAGCTCTCTTGTCGGGTCGGCTGCGCCTTTGGGCAGGCCGTAGATGGGATCGGTAAAGTAGATATTGTTGTGGCTGTCGGCAACGAGGTCATTCGGGCTGTTGAATTTCTTACCCTGCCAGGTGGGCGCCAGTATGATGTATTCCGGTCTTGGCGAATCGAGGCCGGTAGCGAGCCTGACCACCTGCCGGTTGCCCGACTGACAGAGCAGCAGTCGTCCATCCTTGTCCAGCGTAAGGCCGTTGCTGCCGTTCTCGCCATCACGGAAAGCAGTATCCGTATACCCGGATGGACTGAGATAGACCGTGGGGCTGTCCTTCCCGTCCCATTTATACACTTTGTTCTCCTTCACCGCGGAGAACAGCAGCATTTTCTGCGCCGGCACCCAGACGGGACCCTCGCACCAGCTTGTAGTGACGACCGATGATGGACAGCTGTGCGTTGGTGTCTATCACGTTGGTAGCGCCGCTGTCATAGAGGATGACCTTGCCCAGGGGCTTGTTGCCTTTCGCCTCCGATGTTGAGCCGGAGGCCGGTCCTCGTTCGGGTGAGCCGCAGCCAAAGGCCGAGGACCAGCGCGGTCCAGAAGAGTGCTTTTTTCATGCTATCTAAGGTACAACCGAACATCGACCGTATCACAACTGGACAGTTATTTTGTCATTCCGGGGTTTAACCAGTTGACTATCAGCCCGCTGATAATCCGGCACCCAAATGGTGGACTTATCTTCCGAAATCTTCCCCTCATGTTCCGCAATTATTTCAAAACAGCCATCCGCAATCTACTGGCCAATAAGGTCTATTCCATCATCACGGTAGCAGGTCTCGGTGTAGGCATCGCCGTGTGTCTGGTCATCTTTATCTTTATCCGTTATGAGCAGAGCTACGATAATTTTCATCGCAGCAGCGAGAGGATCTACCGGATCCTGACGCGCGGCGACAAGACGGGTGAAAACGAGAATCCCACCGCCGCGGTCCCCTTCCCTTTGCCGACCGCAATGGAGAACGACCTTCCGGACTGGAAGACGACAGGAATATTTTTCCTGGACAACGTACAGTTCGCGGCAATGGGTAAGGACGGCCGGCCCGAGAAGAAATTCAAGGAAAAAGATGGCGTCTATATGGTCGAGCCTTCGTTCTTTACAATCTTCGACTACCCCCGGCTGGCGGGAGATCCGGTGAAGTCGCTTTCAGACCGGAATTCGATCGTCCTTACCCGGTCGATGGCTAATAAATATTTCGGGGAATGGCAGAAGGCGATGGGCCGTACGGTACGATTTGGGGCCAACGCCCTGTTCAACGTCACCGGCATACTGGAAGATTTTCCGGCGAATACCGATATCCGGATAAAAGCGGCGCTCCCCTACGCCTCTGGCAATTTCTCGTCCAACAAGGACTGGTGGACGATCAACGGCTCGCACGGGACTTACGTGCTCCTGCCGAACGGTCTTAGCGTAGACAAAGCCAACCAGCAGCTGAAGACCCTGTCAAAAAAATACCGGACTCCCGACAACAAGAATATCCAGGTCCTGCAGTCGATCGCCGAGGTACATTTCGACGCTGTTGCGGGCAACTACAGCGGCAAGACCATTACCGCGGACCGCATTCGTACGCTGTGGATGATAGCGGGTTTTATCCTGCTGATCGCCTGCGTCAACTTCATCAATATCTCGACCGCACAGGCCGTCAACAGAGCCAAAGAAGTAGGCGTTCGCAAAGTGCTGGGAGGCAGACGCGGGCAACTGACCCTTCAGTTCATTCTCGAGGCATTCCTGCTGGTCACGAGCAGCGTATTGCTTGCTTCGGTACTGACGGGCGGATTACTCACTCCGATCAGCAAGATGCTCGATATTCCGGTCAATTTCGGCGTGCTCAGGGAGGCGCCGGTCCTGTTGTTCCTTGTCGCCGTCACCGTAGCTGTCACGCTGCTGGCAGGGTTCTATCCCGCGCTGGTTCTGTCTTCCTTTAACCCCATCACCGCACTGAAAACGAAACTGGCCGCAAGAAGCGCCGGCGGGATCACGCTCAGAAGGGGACTGGTCGTGCTTCAGTTCGTCATCGCCCAGGCGCTCATCATCGGAACGCTACTGATGATCCGGCAGATGGACTATTTCCAGAGCATACCCATGGGTTTCAACAAGGAAGCGCTGGTAACGGTTCCCTTCCCCGGTGACAGCGCCAGCCGGAGCAGGATCCACTACCTGCGGGACCAGCTGGTCGCGATCAAAGGCGTCCGGCAGGTCAGCTTTAACAATACTTCGCCCGCCGACCAGGACAACTGGTGGACGGGTTTCCGGTTCGATCACGCCGAAAAGGATACCAAATTCGCGTCGATCAGCAAATGGGTGGACGCGAATTATGTTCCTACCTATGGTCTGCCGCTGGTGGCGGGCCGGAATATCACCGCCACGGATTCGGTAAAGGAGTTCCTGGTGAACGAGACGCTGGTCAGAAAGCTGGGGTTCTCCAATCCCCACGACGTACTCAACAAGGAGATCAATCTGTGGAACGGCTTTGCCAAAGGACCCATCGTCGGCGTGGTGAAGGATTTTCATCAGTCCTCGCTGAGGGATTCACTGTCTCCAGTGTTTATGCTGAACTTTGCGAAGGGCTTCAATGCGGCGGGTATCCGCCTCGCCGGGTCGGATGTTCCGGGCACGCTGCATTCGATAGAACGACTCTGGGCGAATACTTACCCTGACTTTGTATACGAATACCAGTTCCTCGACGAAAAGATCGCGGACTTTTATAAGGAGGAGGCCAGGCTTTCCGGCTTCTACAAGATCTTCGCTCTGATCGCCATTTTCCTCAGCTGTCTGGGTCTGTATGGCCTCGCGTCCTTTATGGCGACGCAACGGCTGAAGGAGGTGGGCATCCGCAAGGTGCTGGGGGCAACGGCGGCGAATATCGTCTATCTGTTCTCGAAAGAATTCGTGGCGCTGGTGGCTATTGCGTTCCTTCTCTCCACCCCTATCGCCTGGTATTTTGTACACCAGTGGCTGCTGCAATACGTTTACAGGATCTCTATCAGCGGTTGGATCTTTGTGTTTGGAGGGGCGCTGGCTTTGCTGGTGGCGCTGGCAACCGTTAGCTTTCAGGCCTTCAGGGCCGCGGCTGTCAATCCGGTGAAGAACCTCAGGACGGAGTAGATGAGAGACTGCCGGCCCCCTGATCCGCTAGCGTTCGCTCGCCGCGCCGTACCATCCTTGTGAGCAAAGCAAGCGTCAGCGGAAGCACCGCGGCGTCGAAAAGGCGCGGGACGACCAGCAGATAGACGACCAGCAGGGCCAGTACGGGGAGATAGTATTTTTTCAGCTGTGGCCGGAAAAGAAGGAGTAGGTTCAGGGGAGAGGCCCAGAGGAGGTTGAGGTTGAATCGCGAGATCCTATGGTCCGTCATGGTCCAGAGAAAGAGCAGGACGAGGCCGGCAAGGCCGGTGATGCCGAAGATGATACTATCGGGCGCCCTGAAATGCCGCTTGTACCGGACTTCCGCGAAGAGGGTCAGGGCGTAAAGAACAAAGAGTATCCAGCAGATGGTCAGCGGAGCCGTCCAGTCGATAGACGCCCTTGCCGCGGGTTTGCTGAAATCGTAAACGATCGTTGTGTCGACGATCTTTGCCCTGGACTGCGCGAGTGCATCGAACAGATTGAGGGGCAGGAACAGCTGCTGGTTGGCGTCAGGGTATTTGTCGGCGGGGAGACCGGTGCAGATGTCGATGCCAAAACCCGTCCACGCGTTATAGGCGAACCCCGCGCCGAACTGTTCTCTGAAACTTTTCCGTGGTGTCTGTGGGACTATCTCCCACCTGTTGCCGTATATTTTCTGAAGCCCGTCGCGGATACGCGTCGAACAGTTGTCGTATAGAAAGTCGTATTTGTAGTGGCTGTTTGGCGGTTTCAGGTTGTCCAGCAGCCTGTCCCAGATCTGCTGTTTTTCCTGCGGTGTCATATCCAGCACCTGTTCCCAAACGATACGGTTGCCGCCCCGATATTCCGGAAGAAAGTCCGCGAAGGTGCCTGCACTAAGCGAATAGGTCATACGTCCCGAAAGAAATTTCTGATAGAATTTGGGGTCGTCGGCGTCGAAGGTCCCGAAGTTGAACACGACGTCGACGCCGGTGACGGAGTCGCGTACGCGGACGGCGCTGTGTCCGAAGATGGCATAGGATTCTGTACCGGGGTTGCAGGTCAGAACGCTGACCTTGCTGAAGGGCGACAGGAGGGTATTGGTTGCATTTGCGCTGAGAAAGAAAAATAGCACTACCAGGGCCAGGGAGCGTTTCATGGCGTCCAAAGTACACCCGTGCTTTGATTTTCACAAACAATGGATTGAATTTAATAAATGCATCATTTGAAGAGTCGCCAATTTTGTGGTGTAAAAAACTTCAAAATGGAAAACAAAAAGCAAGATAGCCCTGGTCACCGGCGGCAGCCGCGGACTGGGAAAGGACATGGTGCTCAGGCTCGCCGAAAAAGGAATCGACGTAGTTCTCACCTACCACACAAAGAAAGAGGAGGCGCTGGATGTGGTGGCGCAGATCGAAAAAGCCGGACGCAGGGCCGCTGCATTGCAGCTGGATACGAGCCGGGTGGCGGGTTTTGACGCGTTCGCCGGAAGCCTGAAAGAAGTGCTGAAAAGCAAGTTCGGTGCGGAGAGGTTAGATTTCCTGATCAACAACGCAGGCACCGGCTATCACGCACTCATCGGCGATGTGACGGAGGAAAAGTTCGACCAGATGGTAGACATTCATTTCAAAGGCGTTCTGTTCCTGACGCAGAAGACGCTGCCGATTCTCAACGACGGCGGCGGGATCGTCAATATATCCAGCGGAACGACGAGGATCACGCTCCCGCGTTTCGGCGTTTATTCGTCTCTTAAGGCAGCGATCGAAAATTTCAGCAAGATACTGGCTGTCGAGCTGGGGCCGAGGAGGATCAGGGTCAATGTGGTAGCGCCGGGAGCCATACAGACGGATTTTTCGGGCGGAATGGTGCGCGACAATCCGGAAGTGAACAAGCATATCAGCGAGGTCACCGCGCTCGGCAGGCCCGGATTGCCCGAAGACATCGGGGGTGTAGTGGCCTTCCTTTGTACCGAAGACGCGCGGTGGATCAATGCCCAGCGAATCGAAGTATCCGGCGGACAGAGCCTGTAAAATTCATAAATTTGAATATGCCCAAAAGCAGTTCGCTGGAAGAATTTTACCGGAAGGCCTCCGCTACGCTCCCGCCGGGGATCAGCAAAGAGATCGGCCATTTCAATGTGTTCGAGACGGAGAAACTGTTCAACAGGGAAACGGGCTCCCGCATCATGCCATACAACAGACGGTCCTATTATAAGATCAGTCTGGTGCAGGGCAGGAACAAGGCGGAGTTCGCGGACAAGGTCATCGACATCAGGGAAAGCGCCCTTCTCTTTGCTACGCCGAAGATCCCCTATCACTGGGTACCGCAGGACAATATCCGAGGAGGGATGTTCTGTATCTTCACCGCGGATTTTTTGTCGAAGAACAAGGCGGGTATCGAGCTCGACGGACTTCCTATCTTTCAGCCCGGCCAGCTGCCCGTCTTTCAACTGGACAAGACCGCGACGGAGGAGCTGGAATATATCTTCCGGAAGATGCTTAGAGAGCTGGAGGGCGACTATCTCTACAAATACGATCTTCTCCGCAACCTGGTGATGGAGCTGATCCACTACGGGCAGAAGCTGCAGCCCCTGTCCGCGATGAAGTCCACCCAAAATGCTGCCGAGCGGATCTCGTCTCTATTTATCGAGCTGCTCGAACGACAGTTCCCGATAGACTCGGTGCACCAGCGGCTGTCGCTGCGTTCCGCGAAAGACTATGCCGACAGGCTGAACGTCCACGTCAACCATCTCAACAAAGTACTGAAGGAGGTCACCGGGCAGACTACGACCGAGATCATCGGCAAGCGGGTGACGCAGGAGGCGAAGATCCTGCTGAAGCAGACGGACTGGAATATCTCTGAGATTGCGTTTACGCTGGGGTTCGAGGACCTGGCGAATTTTTCGAGCTTTTTAAGAAGCACACGGAGCAGACGCCGATGGCGTTTCGCTCGTAAGTAGGAGGACTTGCAGTAGTGCGTCCCCTGTCATCTTCTGGAATTTCATGATCGCCGGCAATCCTGTCGCGTTTTCGGATTCGAATCTGGATATCCACCCGAGTATGCACAACTGTATCCGCTCGGGGCTGGACTGTAAGTACGCCGACTCCCTATTTGGCTGCGGTCTCCCTCTTGAAGACGCAAAGGAAGAGGTTGTGTTTCCCCTGTGTTTCGAAATTTTCGGGATAACTGTCGCCGGAGAGGTTATAGCAGACCGTCAGCTCGTCCTTGTCGTATTTGTAGCGGGCGGTAAAATGTTTGCCGATGTTTACGCCTTCCTTTCCATAGATGTCCATTTTGTCGTCCTGGTATTTTACGACCCCTTTGTCAACGCTTTCGGCGACAAAGGCGTAGTTGCTGTCGCTGATGATCAACCTTTGCTTCTCAAAGGCGGTGGCGGGCAGGACGGTGCCTCCTATTTCCTGTTTGACGGGAATCCAGGTCCCGTCGAGCCTGGTGGCTGTTATGGATGTCATGGTAAAGGTGATTAATGTCAGGAGTAATTGTAGCATGGCGTTAGGTTTCTTAAAGTTAGGACGGTCCGGGAAATATTCCTAGTTTTGTGTCCTCTATAAAAGCAACGCATTAATGTAATAGATAATTTCTTTTTACCAGATAATCAACAGACTCTCAGCGCAGAGCGTCATTATTTTCCTTTATCGAAAAAGAAATTATGCTTAGTCTTCAAGGCGTTGCGTATGCGCATCCCAATAAAGATATATTGTTTACGGGTATCGATCTTGTCGTCGGCAGCCAGGAACAGGTGGCGCTGGTAGGCAACAACGGCGTCGGCAAGTCCACGCTGCTCAGGATAATGGCGGGTGAACTGCAGCCTTCGGAAGGCGTCGTGGTTGCTGCTGTCAGGCCATATTATGTACCGCAGATAGTTGGTCAGTTCAATGACCATACCGTCGCACAAGCGATGGGAATCGACAGGAAGCTGAAAGCCCTGCGCGGAATACTCGCGGGCGACGTCAGCGACGGCAATCTGCTGCTGCTCGGTGACGACTGGACGCTGGAGGAGCGTTGCCGGAAGCCTTCGGCCAGTGGGGGGTCGGCGGCGTGCATCCGGATCAGCCTATGAGCGGCCTCAGCGGGGGACAGAAAACAAGGGTCCTGCTGGCGGGGATCACGATCCATAGCGCGGAGACCGTCCTGCTGGACGAACCGAGCAATCATCTCGACACCGATGGGCGGACTATCCTTTACGACTATATCCGGACGACGAAGAACACGCTTGTCGTGGTAAGCCATGACCGAACGCTGTTGAATCTGTTGAGCAGGGTCGCAGAGGTCGGCAGGAGCGGTATAACGGTGTACGGTGGCAACTATGATCTCTATATTGAACAGAAAGGGATCGCCCTTGATGCGCTGGATCGGGATATCAGGGGCCGGGAGAAGGCGCTCAGAAAGGCGAAGGAGGCAGAGAGGGAAGCCATACAGCGGCAGCAGCGGCTGGACGTCCGGGGGAAGAAGAAGCAGGAGAAGGCCGGCCTTCCCACCATTTCCATGAATACATTCCGCAACAATGCGGAGAAAAGCACGGCTCGTATGAAGGATGTCCATGCGGAAAAGACAGGATCCATCGAACGGCAGCTGGACCAGCTGAGAAAGGAACTGCCCGATAAGGACAAGATGCGGTTCGGCTTTGGCGACCCAGCCCTGCACAGGGGGAAGGTGCTCGTTAGTATCTCCGGCGTCAATTTTGTCTTCGGCGGGCGCCGCCTTTGGTCGCAGCCCCCGGACCTCGAGATCGTCAGCGGGCAGCGTCTGGCTATCAGGGGCGCAAATGGCTCAGGCAAAACTACCCTGATCAGGATGGTCCTTGGCGACCTGCAGCCGTCGGAAGGCAGCATCGCGAAAGCCGGGTTTGCATCGGTCTATATCGATCAGGACTATTCGCTGATCGGCGACAGGCTTACCGTCGCTGAACAGGCACGAGCCTTTAACAACAGCGGGCTGCGGGAGCACGAGATAAAGAGCCGGCTGGCGAGGTTTCTCTTCGGTCCGGATCACTGGGAAAAACCCTGCGGAGTGCTCAGCGGCGGCGAGAAGATGCGGCTTTGCCTCTGCTGCCTCACGATAGGGGCGCAGTCTCCGGATATGATCGTCCTGGACGAGCCGACGAATAATCTCGACATTCAGAATATTGAGATCCTCACGGCGGCGATCAACGAGTACCGCGGGACGCTCGTGGTGGTGTCACACGACGAGTGTTTCCTGCAGGAGGCCGGTGTCAGCCTAGATCATTTCCTTTAAAAAGATCTCTTTGATCTTTCCGATCTCTGCGCTGTACATGGTCTTTTTGCGGGAGCCAAAATAGAGGGTATTCTCGATGGGGTTATTGCCTTCCCATATATGCCTGATATTGCCGGCGGCCATCTCCTTTTGGAAAGGAAATCCGGGAGGACGGCCACGCCGGATCCTTTGCTGAGGCAGCGGATGATCGAGCTCAGATTTGGAACGATGAAATTGGGCTTGAAGTCGGGACGGATACCGAAATTGGTGTGCCAAAACCGGCGTAAACCCTCCATGTCGCCGGCGGTGCCGTACCAGGTCTGTTTTTTCAGCCATTCGTGGATGGCGCAGTTGTCTTTGCTTTTAATGAGCCGCTGGATGGTGCGGATATCGGTCTTTGAGCCGCCGATGACCACGATCCGTTCCTTAAAGAAGGGCTCGTATTCGAGGCCTTTCTGATCCCCCTTTTGCGGGGTAATGATCATGTCGAGAACGCCGGAGTCCAGGTCGTCGAGCATTTCGGGATATTCCCCAAATTTTATGATGACGTTGAAAGGTAGCGACGGGAGATAGGACTCCAGCGTGAACTGGAAGGTCTCGAAGCACATCCCGATGCTGATCGTCGGCCGTTCCGCCTCGGCGCTTTTGTGAAAATGCTGTTCCGCCTCTTCCAGCTTGCCGATGGCTTCCTGTATATAGTTGTAGAGGATCTTACCTCGCTCGGTAGACACCATCCGCCGGGAAGACCGGTCGAAGAGTTTGCATCCAACGTAGTTCTCCAGCGAGCTCAGGTGAAGGCTTACGCCCGGTTGTGAAACATACAGCGCTTCCGCCGCGCCGGTCAGGCTGCCCGTCTCGTAGATGGCTTTAAAGGTGCGAAACCATTCCAGATTGACCATTTTCTATCTATTATAATTATGATGCAAATGTATAACTTATCCTATTTTACTGTTAGATGGACAGGGTCTAATTTTGTGTCATTCAAAAAATCATCAACAATGGAAAGGATATTCATCATCAACGGAGGACAGGTATTCGAACACTCCGGAGGCCGTTTCAACAGGACCCTGTTCGAAGCAACTATACAATATTTTTCCTCGCGCCCGGGCTACGAGGTCCGGTCAACCGACATCAACGAGCCCTATGACGCAGAGAAGGAAGTCGAAAATTATGTCTGGGCCGACACCATCATCTATCACACGCCGATATGGTGGTTTCAGGTGCCGTATGGCCTGAAGAAATATATCGACGAAGTGTTCAGCGCGGGCTATCGGAAGGGCATCTATCTGAGCGACGGCCGGTCGTCGAAGAATCCGGCGATCAACTATGGCACCGGGGGTTCGCTTCATGGGAGGAGGTATATGGTGACGAGTTCGTGGAATGCCCCCGAAACGGCATTTACGCTGCCCGGCGAATTCTTCAACGGGCGGAGCGTCGACGACGGCGTACTGTACGGGTTTCACCGGATGAATGCTTTTACGGGGATGCAGCCACTGGAGGGGATCCATTTTCACGACGTGGAGAAGAACCCGCAGGTCGTGAGGGATATGCAGCGATATGAGGAACACCTGGACAGGGTGTTTGTTCCTTCACAGAGCGCGTGTGCCGCCGAAAGGGCCTGGTAGAGGCGACGCCTGACGCGGGACCACCTGTTCGTTCGAATATCAAGGTGCTATGTGGTCTCGGAATTTCTCACTCCGGCCCGTACCCATGTCGTGATCGTTTGCCGGCGACGGTCGATCACTCTGGGGAAACTGTATACACTGTCGGTCAGATAACGATCAAGGACGAATTTTTTATCCTTTGTCAATGATCTCTCTTTTGATATTTTTTCGCGTGCTGTACGATCTGACCATGCGGCAGTGCGAGTAGTCTTCGACATAAATCTCATCACTGACAAAAGTCATCTCCTGGAGGGTCTTCCCATTTGACTTGTCGATGATCCTGATCGTAACAACTGTAGTATCATAAGAGACATTCCGGTGCATCCTTTTCACCGTACTCACGAACGTCAGGGTCTTTGACAGGTCTGTGTGGACGCAGGCCTGACCGCTGGCCCAGGAGGAGACCAACAGTAGCAGGGCTGTTTTGAAGAGGGGTTTCATATGCTGGTCATTCAATACTAACGATATCGTCCGTAACCTTTGGGAAGAGGGTGAAGATCTTCGCGTCGTGCCCGGGGATGATATACCGGGTACTGGTAGCGAGGGTCTTCATTCTTCGTATGGCGTTGACATACCCGGTCGTGTCCAGTGTGCCGCCTTCCGACGGCGGGCTGAGGTGTTCGAGGCTATAGTACACCCAGATATTGTCGGACGCGAGGATGACCTTTTTGGAGGGGGTTGCCACGAGGACGTACTGGGAGTTGTAAGTATGTCTCGATCCGGTGAAGACGGTTGCACCGGGAATGACCTCTTTATTATCGCCCTCGACGAGGGTAAGCCGGTGGGCCATATTAAGATCGACAAGCGTGCGGACGTCGCGTGGCTCGTAGCCGCCGCTATTGCCCCCTTTTTGCCAGGCGCCTCCGACATAATAGCTGAAGTCTTCTTTCTGTATCCAGATATGTGCGTTGGGGAACAGGCTGATCCCGTCGATATGATCCCAGTGCGGGTGGCTGAGGATGATATCGGTGACGTCCGCGGCTTTGACGCCGAGCGCGCCGATAGCGCTGTCGGGGCTCGTTCTATAAACGATAGCGAACTCCTTTGCGTCGGGAAAGTCTTTCATATCGCGCCGGAAGCCTGCGTCGACGAGGATATTCCTGCCGTTGTCTCCCCGGATGAGCCAGACCATGAAGTTGATGCTGACGCTATCGTTCTCCGGGCCGCCAAGGGCCCAGGACGCGATCGGAAAGCGGTAGCCGGCGGAGGCGAATCTGACCGCATAGACCTTGTAGTGGGGGGCTGCGTCCTCCCGAAGAGGCCGGCGAGCAGGAAGACCAGCAGGTGTGCGTGCCGCATTCTATTTTTTGATAAAGATAGGGTGTGGCGGCTTACCTTTTATAGGGTCGTCCATTCCGCGAGCTGCAGGACGTCCGCCTGTCTCGGGAAATTACGGCTTTCGAAATGCCCGTTTCGCCTCTGAATTGGTCTATTCCGCGGGTTTCTTCATTGCCGCCGGCTGGCGCGGGGATAACTTTACACTACAAAATCCGAAAGAACATGAATTATAGTCGCCGTCATTTTTTGAGCTCAGCAGCAGTGTTGATCAGCGCTGCCGATCTCGCGATGTCCGTATCGGCAAAAGCAGCATCCGTCCGGGAAAAAAATACAGGAAATATGAACAGCAATTGGTCACTGGGTCCTATCAAACAGATCGATGCGGGTCTTCTCGATGTCGGCTATGCCGAGGCCGGGCCGTCTAATGGCCCCGTGGTAATTCTTCTGCACGGATGGCCCTACGATATATATAGCTTTGCGGAAGCCGCGCCGCTGCTGGCGGCGGCTGGCTACCGGGTGATCATACCCTGGCTGCGGGGCTATGGGACAACGAAATTCCTTTCCGCCGACACGATGCGCAACGGGCAGCCGGCGGCTCTCGGGGAAGATATGATCCATCTGATGGATGCGCTGAAGATAGACAAGGCGATACTGGCGGGGTTCGACTGGGGTGCGCGCACGGCCAATGTGGTCGCCGCGCTGTGGCCCGGGCGGGTGCGGGCGATGGTCTCCGTGAGCGGCTATCTCATCGGCAACAGAGATGCGGCGAAGGCTCCGCTGCCGCCGGCAGCCGAACTGCAAGTGGTGGTATCAGTTCTATTTCGCTACAGACCGCGGCAAGGCCGGATATGAAAAGAATCGCGGGGACTTTAACAAGCTGATCTGGAAGCTGGCTTCGCCGCAAGTGGAAATTCGACGACGCGGAGTTTGCGCGCAGCGCGGCATCCTTCGACAATCCGGACCATGTGGATATCGTGATCCATAATTACCGCTGGCGGCTGGGCCTGGCGGAAGGAGAGGCAAAGTATGACGCCCTCGAAAAAAGCTCGGCCAGCTGCCCGTGATCGCGGCGCCAACGATAACGCTGGAAGGGGATGCCAACGGCGCGCCCCACCCGCCCGAAAACTCATACGCGAAGTTCTTCTCCGGGAAATATGTCCACAGGACTATTACGGGAGGTATCGGGCATAACCTTCCTCAGGAGGCGCCAAAGGCATTTGCCGACGCCGTCATCGAGGTCGCCGGCTATGCCAAATGAGGCCCCGTAACCTACAGTGAGGATCCCGCCGGATGTCGGCCCGGCGGATCCGGGTTTTAGGTGAATAGGAAGAGCGGGGGTCAGCGATTCTCGAGCCAGTCGAGAAATATCCTCGCTCTTTCCTTCGAAACCAGCAGTTTTTCTGCAAACGGCACGGTCGCTTTTACCAGCAGTTTGCGGGCAAAATAGTGCTCGACCTCTTTGATCGCGCTGAAATTGATCAGGAACTTTCTGTTGAGCCGGAAGAACTGCTGCTCCGAAAGGAGGTGCTGTACCTGTTCGAGCGAGTAGTTGACCGAGTGCTCCTGCTTGTCGAAACTGACGATCACGGTCGATTCATACTTGATGTAAAAAAAGCGATGGTTTCTGTGGGCACCGTAATGTACTTGTTCCCCTTAAAGATCAGAAAACTTCGCTTGCCGATGCCGGCGAATGGCTGCAGGACTTCGGTTGCGGTGGATTGATAGTTCATACTATTTATTTATGAGTGTAGTCAGGCGTGATATAGCCGGCTGATCGTCTCTCTGGAGACGCCCAGATAAGCTGCGATCAGGTGTTTGGGTACGACGTTGTGCAGCTGCGGATACTGGGCGATCAGTTCTTCGTAGCGGTGTCTGGTGTTGTTGCTCATAAACGACAGCAGTCTTTTCTGGGCAGCCACATAGTCCCTGTTGATGCGCCAGCGGAAGAACAGCTCCAGCTGGCTGATCTCGCTGCACAGCTCTTCCCTGTCCCCGCTGGAGAGGCAGAGTACTTCCACGTCCGTGATGCAGTCCAGACTGGTGGTGGCCCTTGTGCCATCGTACAACGCGTTGTAGTCGGAGGCCCAGGAGGCCGGGGTGGCGAACTGCAGTACGAACATCTTCAGGTCTTCGCTGATGTAAAACGACTTCAGGTAGCCTTCGAGCACGAAGTATTCGCAGCTGACCTTGTCGCCTTCCCGGATGATCGTCTGGCCTTTCCGGTAGCACTGGGGCCTGAAATGCGAAAAGAAATAGTCGAACTGATCATCTGTAAGGGACACGATCTTCGAGACGTGGTCTCTGAGGATCCTCTTTGCCCGCGTGCCCTCCCTCATCAGAACGGTATTTGCAGCCATGGGTCTGTTCTTATTGAATGTTAAAAAATGCGTTGCCGTTGATCCCCTCCAGCCAGCCGAAAATAAAATCCGCGTCTTCGCGCCATGCCGGATAGCCGAAGACCAGGTGGTTGCGGTCTTTAAATTCTTTATAGTGGGCGATCGAATTTCTTATCCTGTATTTTTTGTAGTTCCTGTAGTTGAGCTCGGCCGGAATAAGACGGTCCCGGCCTCCCGAGGTGAACAGCAATGGCGGGTGGGCATTGCCGAAATCGATCCCGGCCACGGACCTGAAAATATCCAGCATGACCTGTCTGGACTCGGGTATCGCGTACAGGTAGTACAATTCTTTCCGCTGTTCGAAACTCATCTCGTTGGCGATCGTATACCTCCATGTTTCAAAGGATATCATATAGGATCTCTTTCTGGAGCTGAAGAGCCCCGCCGTCTTCCATACAGTCTTAAGGAAGGAAAGCTTGTAGCCCAGGCCCAGGGGAGGAAAGGAATGCATGGCGACCCCTGCTATGCCGAAGCCCCGCTGCAGCAGCAACTGGACGATGAGGCCCCCGAGCGAGTGGCCGATGAGTATCGGTTTTTCCGGAAGAGCGTTGATGATCGTCGTGAAATAGTCAAGTAGATCGACCAGTCTGGTCGTCGCGATGGCAGGATCCGGATGACTGTTGCGCAACTCTTCGGACGGCGCAATCTTATACGGCCAGGCAGGCGCCAGACAGCGGTATCCCCTGTTTTCAAAAAATCTCTCCACTCGTCCCAGCAGTTGTTGCCGATAAAAGTCCCGGTTATAAATAAGATCGTTCCCGATGCTGCCATACTCTCCTATTGAGGCTTTGGGAAGGTCAAACCGGATGCCGTGGAATTTACAATTGACAATCAATTGATTATACATATTTCTTTAGCAAAATTGCCACGAAATATCGTGGTCCGTCACGGTCTGCAACGAAATAAAATGGTAACTTAGGGAGGCCCTTCGGGGCTGGTTTTCCGGCATACCCTTTATGAATTTGGCTTATTATGAACCATTCATAAAAAGGAAGGTATGCAAAGATCATTTCTTACATGTGTCCTCCTTTGCCTTCGTCTGGTCACTGAAGGATTTCCGCAACCGGCGGACGGGCCGTCATGGCAGTGGCTGAGGCTTCAACTCGGTTCCAGTTTCAATTTATTCGCTAAAGATGGGCGGGCCGATCCGGACAGTTGTTTGCTGGATGCCAGCCGGACCCTTGGTCTGAGCCGGCTGCCGGTACTGGCGGAAGGCATCGGCGATTCCGCGCTGTTAATCCGGTCGCAGTGGGTGGACCGGAGGGACCCCGGGGTTGCGTTTCGTCTTCTTCCGCATGTCTCGGGGAAAAGGCGCATGAATATACTGTTGTTGCTGGCGGCCTATTATGCGTTCGAGCCGGGGGGACATAGCCGCTATAGGGACAGCATCGAATACTTTCTGACCGGAGCCCAGAGGGAAAGCAGGATCCTGAAAGACCAAAAGGCGGCGGGACAGGCGCTGTGTCTGCTTGTAAAGGTCTATGCCCAGATGGACGCGCACGGGAAAAAGGATTCTGTTTTCAGCCGGTTGCTCGAAATCACCAGGGCTTCGGGGGACCAGGAGACGGAGGCGAGGGCATTTGGATACAGGGGGATCTACACGCGTTACTCGACCGGGACCGCTAAGGAAAAGATCGCAGATCTTCAGCAGGCCGCGGCCATCTATCGCGACCTTGGCATCGCGGAAGGAGAGATCTGCGCAATGGCGAATATCGGTTATCTGACCGGGCTCCCGGGGCAGGCGGCGGAAAATATCCCTGACAGCAGCGGCCGGATCGCCGCTTATCTCAGGCCTGGAAATAAGACTACCCGGATAGTGACCATTTCGGGCATTGCGGCGGCTGTGGTAATCGCGGGTCTCCTGTACTGGCAGAACAGGATCAGGAGGCGCAGCAGCCGCGTGATCACGCAAAAGAACGATCAGCTGCAGCAGCTGCTGAACGAAAAGGAATGGCTGCTGAGGGAGATCCATCACCGGGTCGGGAACAACCTTCAGATCGTCATGAGCCTGCTGAACTCGCAGTCGGCCTTTATCGATAATGAGACCGCGCTCGCGGCTATACAGAACAGTCAGCACCGGGTGCACGCGATGTCGCTCATCCATCAGAAGCTCTACTATTCGGAGAACGTAGCTTCCATCGAGATGCCAGTCTATATCCGGGAGCTGACCTCTTATCTTCGGGAAGTTTATATTACGGGTCAACGCATACGCTTCGTGTATGATATCGATCCGCTCGAGCTGGACGTCAGCCAGGCCGTTCCGGTGGGGCTGATACTGAACGAGGCGATTACCAATTCGATAAGGTACGCGTTTCCCAATGGCAGGGATGGGGTAATAACCATTACCCTGAAAAAGGCCGACGCCCTGCGCTATCAGCTGGGCATTGCCGATGACGGCGTCGGTATACCCTACGAATACAGTGGGGAGAGAACGCGTTCGTTGGGTATGAGATTGATGGCCGGTCTGACCGATGACCTGGACGGCAAATTTTTTATCGGGAATAATAGTGGTACCACAATAAAAATATCGTTTATACCCGAACTTTGTATCAAACGGTCGGGCCCGGTAGCCGCAACATTTGTTTCAACCAATTAAGACCCAAAAATGAACAAAAAGGTACTCATCGTCGAAGATCAGTTCGTAGAGGCTAACGACCTTCAGATCATGCTGGAAAAGGCCGGCTATGAGGTTTGCGGCATTGCCGAGGTCGGTCGTCGCTGCGCAGGAGATCCTGAGAAAAGAAAAGCCAGGGCTCGTGCTGCTGGACATTTTTTTGAAAGGCGATCTCACCGGCATCGATCTCGGCAGGCAGCTGACGGAAGAAAACATCGCCTTTATCTATCTTTCGGCCAACTCGAATCAGGAGATACTGGCCGCGGCAAAGACGACAGAACCCTATGGGTTTATCGTAAAGCCCTTTCGGGAAAAAGACCTGCTGATCACGCTGGAAATTGCGCAGTACCGTCATGAGCATAGCCGCGAGGCCCGCTGGCGCCGGGAGGCCGATCTGATACAGCAGCTGGAAAGGTCCGTTTCCGGTAGCTCAGACTGGAAGGAACAGATGCTGCGGACTGGAACGATCCTTCAGCTGGAGGTACCTTTCGACTTTCTGACGGTCGGCATCGAGGATCCGGAGAATGCCGTCAGTTTTCTGAGGATCGGCTTCAACGAATACCAGACCATCGGGATAAAGGAGCTGCTGACGATCACGGGTATAACGAACAGCGAGCTGGTCAGGACCGTTACGGCGTCCGGCAAAGAGACGGAGGCCGCGTTCTTCAACAACGAGGATTTTGAAAAGGTCACGAACCGGACTTCTGTGAAAAAGCTGATAAGGAACACCTTCCATATGCGGTCGCTGTTGTCCTTTCCCCTGCAGACGGACGGTGGGGAAATATCCAGCCTTTGTTTTTACAGCCGCAGACCGGACACCTATACAACGGAACATATTTCCCTTCTTCTCCGTTTGCAGCCTGCGCTGGTGAAGAACATCGAACGGGCCACGGTCGGGAGCGCCGTTGCCGGGGCAAAATATGCCGCGAAGAAGCCCGCACCACCGGCGCTTGTCGGTGTGGATACGGGCGGCCGCGGATTTGAAGGCATCATCGGCAGCAGTCATTTACTGCTGAGCGTTTTCGATCAGATAGCGCAGGTAGCGCCTTTCGACACCTCTGTCCTGATACTCGGGGAATCCGGAACGGGTAAGGAGAGGATCGCCGATTCGATACACAGCCTCTCGCACCGGAGCCGGAAGCCGCTGGTAAAAGTCAACTGCGCCACTCTGCCCGCTACGCTGATCGAATCCGAGCTGTTCGGTCACGAGAAGGGGTCGTTCACGGGCGCTACGGAGAAAAGGACCGGCAAGTTCGAGCTGGCCAGCGGCGGGACGATCTTTCTGGACGAGATCGGCGAAATGCCCGTCGACCTGCAGGTAAAGCTGCTTCGGGTGTTACAGGAGAAAGAGATCGAGCCCGTCGGCGGAAGATTACCCATCAGGGTCGATGTCCGCGTCATAGCAGCGACCAACAGGAATCTGGAGAGGGAGGTTGCGGAAGGCCGTTTCCGGCTGGACCTTTACTACAGGCTGAATGTTTTTCCGATCGTACTGCCCTCGCTGAAGAGCGGATCGAGGACGTCCCCGCCCTGGTCCAGTATTTTTTAAACGTATTTAACCGTAAGGCGGGCAAAAAGATCACGGGGCTGTCGGAGAAAACCATGAAGAATATGATGGCCTATACCTGGCCGGGCAATATCCGCGAGCTGGAGCACCTGATCGAAAGGGGCGTGCTGCTGGCGAAGGGGACGCTCATCGAAGACCTCCCGCTGCCCGTAGTTCACCGCAAGGAGATCCCGGTCGAGACGCCCAACTATCACATGAAGACGATCCACGAGAATGAAAGGGACTATATCATCGAGGTGCTCAAACGGTGTAATGGCCGGATATGGGGCGCCGGCGGCGCGGCAGAAGTACTGAAGGTTCCGCCGTCGACGCTGCGATCGAAAATGAAAAAGCTCGGTATCAAAAAGGAATACTGACGCTTTATTCGCTGCGCAGCGACTTCACCGGATTGACCATCGCCGCTTTCATCGACTGCAGCCCGACGGTCAGTACCGTGAGGACCATCAGGGCCCCTCCTGCCAGCAGGTAGACGTCGGCGCCAACGCGGACCCTGTACGCGTAGTCCTGCAGCCATCGCTGCGTGAGCCACCAGCCTCCCGCCGAGGCGATCGTCACCGCGATCAGTACCAATGCGATAAAATCCCTGCCAAGCAAAAGAAGTATATCCTTCAGGTCTGCGCCCATCACTTTTCGGATGCCGATCTCCCGCGTCCGCCGTTCGGTGGTGAACAGGGTCAGGCCGAACAGTCCGATACAGCTGATCAAAAGGGTGATCCCCGTTGCGATGTTCAGCAGCCACTCCATCGTCTGTTCTCTCTTATAAAATTTTGCGAGCTCCTCGTCGAAGAATGCGTATTCGAAGGGCTTGTGCGGGTAAACCGTCTTCCATTGCCGTTCGACCCGGGCGATAGCAGCGCGGGCTTCCCGCGCCGACTTTCCCTTTGTATCGAGGCGTACCGCGAGATCGGTACAGGCCATACCCGCGATCAGCAGCGGCCGGATGGGTTCTTTGTAGGAATATTTATGGAAATCCGCCACCACGCCGACGATCGAAACATTTCTGTTCCAGGTGTACAGCTGTTTGCCGATGGCTTCGTCAGGCTTCCGGAAGCCCAGCGTTTTGGAAAGGCTCTCATTGATCACGACCTCTTTCATCGTATCGGAGGGAAAAAGGTTTCGGCCGGCCAGCAGCCGGATATCGTACAGGGGAATATAGTGTTCATCCGCCTGAATGGCTTCCACGCGGATGGGATCCTGGCTTCGCGCGAAATAGCGGATAGTAAAGATCCCCCGATCCATTCCGGAAGGCGGCATATTCGAGCGTGAGACGTCGGCTACGCCAGGCAGTTGGCGGATCTGTTCCTGGAACAGCGCGACCTTTCTGGCGCTGTCCCTTCCTTCGTCCGTGTCAAAAAGAATGATCGCGTCCGACCGGAAGCCCAAATCCTTGTGCAGCATATACCCTACCTGTCGTCCGATGACCATTGTGCCGATGATGAACAGCAGGCTGACGGCAAACTGAAATACGATCAGCCCTTTCCTCAGCAAATATTTCCCGCCGCCGCGCGGTGCGCCCGGTCCCTTCAGGGTGGTTACCGGTGAATGCGCCGAGAGCATCCTCGCGGGATAGAGTCCGGCAAGCAGTGTCACGGTAATGGTGATGCCTGCCAGGAACAGGAGGTTGGCCGGCGCAAAGGGTCGGAAGTTCAGCTGCTTCGGAACGAATTCGTGGAAGACAGCAAGCACGGGACGCGCGGCCAGGAAAGCGATAAGCCCGGCAACGGCCGTCAGCAGAAAGGTCTCCGTCAAAAGCTGCAGAATAAGGTGGAGCCGGCCGCCGCCCATCACCTTGCGGATGCCGATCTCCTTCTCGCGGGTCAGCGACTGTGCCGTAGCGAGGTTGACGTAGTTGATGATAGCCAGTATCAGTATGAATGCGGCCATGCTCAGTAGCGAATACAGGGTGGACAGCTGCGAGGTCCGGATATTCCCGTCGTCGAAGCCCTGGGCGGTGAAATGAACGTCGGCAAGTGGCTGCAGCGAGACGCGCGGATAAAGGCCTTTGTCGTCGCCGTGCCTGTGGTAGATCGCGGACAGCGCGGTCTGAACCTTCTCAGGGTTTGCCGGGGGCGCCAGCTTTATCAGCGTGGATGTCAGTGCCGGAAATTTGTTCCTGGTCGGCCCGAGTCCAAACTGCAGCTGGAGGAAGCTGTGGTCGATCGTCGCAGAAGAGATAAAGTCGGTGTAGGGAAAGTCCGTATTCTCCCGCCAGTCGCGGACGATGCCGCTGACGTTGACCCGGAGACTATCCAGGTAGACGATCTCTTTGCCGATGATCCCGTCGAGCGGACCCGCGCCAAAGTATTGCCGCGCCCTGCTCTCTGTCAATACGACGCTGAAAGGGTTGGCCAGAGCCGTTTGCGCAGTGCCCGCCAGCCAGGTATAGCCCATGAGATCAAGATATTCCGGCCCCGCGACGACTGAGCGGACGGGGTAGCGGGTCTGTTTGCCGGTGACGACGATCAGAGCCGAGTCCTTATTCAGGTCATGAAAAGCGGCTACAATCTCCACGCCCGGTATCTCCTGTTTTACCGCCCCGGGGATATCCGCCAGCACGACAGGCAACAGATGCTCCGGCTCGTCCTTCAGGAGTCGTTCGTAAGAATTGATCCGGTAGACGTGCTGGCCGCCGGGGTGATCGCAGTCGAAACTGAACTCATAGCGGACGATGGCCCAGATGACGAGGCAGGCGCAGATGCCGAGGGCGAGTCCGAGTGTGTTGATCAGTGTATACAGGCGGTTGCGAACCAGCATACGCCAGGCGCTGGTTAGGTAGCTCTTGAACATGCGGTTAGTTGATTTTAGTTGGTAGCTGTCTTCCGACGGCATATTCAGTGCCGGTGCGGGAATACATTCATTATCACGGGTATCTGCGTTGTCGGACATGTGGCGCTGTCCGCAAATGATACAGACGCTGTCCGCCGCCGGTCTGTCCTGGTCTGGAGCCGATAATTTTTATTGGAAAATAAAATGGAAGCTATATTTTTGAATTAGAATAGTATAGTATAGAACAGGTATTCATTTTCCACCCTAATTAATTGCTCTGTATGAAAAGCAAGACAATTTTGATCTTTCTGTTGTTAGCTTCTTTCTTCGGGTACTCACAACAGCCCTCCACCATTACCATAACGGGGACCGTGACCGGTTCCTCGGGGAAGCCTCTCGAAGGGGCCAGTGTTGTTGCCAGCAGGCCGGCGCGTGCCGCCACTGCAACCGACCCCGGCGGGAAGTTTGCGTTAAAGGTCCAGCCGGGAGCAGTACTGACGATCTCCTATATCGGATATCAGTCGCAGCAGCTGACCCCGGCCGGTTCGGACCAGGTCTATACTATCGTCCTGCAGCCGGCCTCCGTGCAGTCGGACGACGTGGTAGTCGTGGGTTACCGCACGCAGAGCGTGCACAAGAATATCTCTTCCGTTGTTGCCGTCACTGGTGACGAGATCACAAAGAGGGTGGCGGTCGACCCCACCTCGCTGCTGCAGGGGCAGCTGCCGGGTCTTTCCGTCGTTCAGAACTCTGCCGAGCCAGGCAACGAAAGCCTGAAGCTGCTGATCAGGGGCATCGGAACATTTAGCGGTTCGACCGATCCGCTGGTCATCGTGGACGGCATACCGGGGAGTCTGACGGCCATCAACGCCAATGATATCGAGGCGGTGACGGTCCTGAAAGACGCGGCATCCGCCGCCATCTACGGCTCGCGCGGCGCCAACGGCGTGATCGTCGTCAAAACTAAAAAAGGCAGAAGCGGCGCGCTCACGCTGACCTACGACTACAATGTGGGGATCGCCAAAGCGACGAGGCTGCCGGATCTGATCACCAACTCGGCTACCTATATGACGCTGCTGAACGAGGCGGCCGCCAATTCGGGAGTCACCCCGGTGTACACCCAGCAGCAGATCGACCTCTATCAGAATGCTACGGACCGGGTCAAATACCCCAACCACAACTGGCTGAACGATATGTTCTCGACGGCCGTTGTTCAGAATCACTACGTCAACCTCAGCGGAGGGAAGGAAGGCACCAACTATAGCCTTGGTCTGGGATACAGCGACCAGCCGGGTACGATGCTGGGCTTCGACTACAAGAAGTACACCGTCAGTCTGGGGCTGAACAGCCGTATCAACAAGCGGGTGCTCCTCGGCGCCAATATGCAGTTCCGTTATGGCAACCGCATCTATCCGGAGGACAACGCCACGGACCTCTATATCGCCGCTCTATCCCAGTCTCCCCTGTACCCCGCCCGCACATCGGACGGCCTCTGGGTCTACAAGGCGTACTCGACGGAGATGGGCAACAAGAACCCCGTCCTGACGGCTACGCTCGCCCGGACCCATAACCCGGACTACTACGGACAGGGCAATCTGTCGCTGGACGTGGAGATCACCAAAGACCTGAAGTGGGAGAACCGCGCGGGTCTGACTTTCGACTACAACAAGTCCAGCACTTTTATTCCGACGGTCCCCGTCTATTTCTACAGCGATCTGTCTTCCGCCGGCAACTTCAATCCGGGCGCGGGACTCGGCTACAATACGGGAAGCAACGACGACGTCCACACGACGATCTACAGTCAGCTGAACTTCCAGAAGCATCTCGGGGATCATAACCTGAGCGTACTGGGTGGCGCGCAGGAAGAGGCCGACAATTATTCCTACATCAATGCGGGCAGAATCGGATATCCTACGAATTACCTGGCAGAGCTGAACGCCGGTTCCACCAATGGCGTAACCAACAGCGGGTCGTCTTCGGTATGGGCTATCCGCTCTTACTATGGCAACGTCAACTATGACTACGACGACAAATACCTGCTTGGCGGAAGCGTCCGCTATGACGGCACGTCGCGCCTTCCGGCCGACCACCGCTGGGGTCTGTTCTACTCCTTCTCCGGAGGCTGGAGGATCTCGCGCGAGGCCTTCCTGAAAGACGTCAGCTGGCTGAACGACCTGAAGCTGCGTGGTTCGTGGGGCAAGCTCGGCAACCAGAGCACGCTCCCAACCTACCCCTATCAGCCGATACTCAGCCAGAACTCCTACTCCTATGCCGGCAGTGTCAGCACCGGATTTATTCCAAGTCAGCTGGTCGACCCCAATCTCACATGGGAGTCTGCGAGGACTACCGATCTGGGGCTCGACATGTCCGTGATGAATAACAGGCTGAGCGCCTCGGTCGACTGGTTCAACAAATATACCTACGACATTCTGCGGCAATTCCAGGTGCCGGGATGGGTCGGTCTGAACGCTCCCTATGTCAACAACGGAGCGGTTCGCAATACCGGTATCGAGTTCCAGGTGAAATACCAGGACAGGGTGAACAAAGACTTCAACTATTACGTCGTGGCAAATTTCTCCCGGTATAACAACAAGCTGGTGTCTTTCGGGAAGGACCAGATCACCGGGCCCGACGGGCAGACGATCCTGAGGAACGGCGAGCCGATCAATTCCTTCTATCTCTATGTTGCGGACGGCATCTTCCAGAATCAGGACCAGATAAACAAGGCCCCCGACCAGTCTTCTCTGGGTGGCGCCCCCACGCCGGGAGATATTCGGTACAAGGACGTCAACGGGGACGGGGTGGTCAATGCCGACGACCGCAAGGTTGTTCCGGGCGCCTATCCCAACTTCCAGTATTCGCTGTCGTTCGGCGGCAGCTACAGGCGCTTCGACCTGAACGTGCAGCTGTACGGGTCCGAGGGGAACAAGCTGTATCTGTACAAATGGGGTGTCGATCCTTTTGCGCAGGGGGCGCCTCCTACAAAGGACTGGCTCAACCGCTGGACGCCGGCGCATCCTTCCGCCACGATGCCGAAGCTCTATCTCGGCTTCTACGGATATCCGAAGATCACCAACTATCAGTCCACGTTCCATCTGTACAACGCCAGCTATCTCCGTATAAAGAATGTTCAGCTGGCCTACCATATCCCGGTGCAGACTTTCAATTGGGTCAAGGGCCTGAAAGTCTATTTCACCGTCGACAATCTGGCGCTGTTCACTCCGCTGAAGCAGCCAACCGATCCCGAAAGACTCGATATTTCCAGCAAGCCGGACGCGTGGTATGGCTTTGCCAACTACCCCCAGAACAGAACATTTACTTTTGGCGCAAGCGTTCAATTTTAACCGTACCGGTGTTTAGCTTCTTATCATCTCAAAACGAAAGAAATGAAACGTCAACTTTTTATAATTGGGTTTTTTATCGTCGGTCTGGCTGCCTGCAAAAAATTAGACCAGACACCTCCCGACCAGCTCTCGACCACCGTATTCTGGAAGCAGGCCAGTGACGCCGATCTCGCGCTCACGGGTATCTACGGCACCCTCTACGCCGGCAGCGGCGGCGTGGACCAGTACGGGCCTATGTGGTGGGACAATTTCAGTGATAACTCCTATAGCCAGCACAGCCTGGCGGGCTCGCAGCAATCGTTGATCTCGGGTCTGACCCCAACGAGCGGCGGCTTTCCCAATTCAACGTACTACAGCAGCTACAAGACCATTGCCGCTGTCAACAATTTTCTCCCGAACGTCAATAAAGTGCTTTCCGGTGATCAGCTGAAGAAGTACCGCGGCGAGGCGCTGTTCCTCCGCGGCCTGAGCTACTGGTATCTGGCGATGACCTATGGCAATGTCCCGCTGATCCTCGACGATCCTTTTACCGTAGACTACAGCGGCTCGAAGGCCAAATCGCCGCGGGCGGACATCCTGAAGCAGGTCGAGCTGGACTGGGACTCTGCTATCGCTTATCTGCCGGACGTAAAATTTACCAACGGGCACGCGGTGAAGGC
Organism: Puia sp. P3; assembly: GCF_050632245.1. Lineage (NCBI taxonomy): Bacteria > Pseudomonadati > Bacteroidota > Chitinophagia > Chitinophagales > Chitinophagaceae > Puia > Puia sp. P3. The sequence goes on along the minus strand of NZ_CP192583.1, from coordinate 7,415,819 downwards.
TGCGGCGCAGGGATATATGACGAGACTATATCTCTTCGAAAAGAGATGGCCGGAGGCCGCGGCGATGTCCAAAGCCGTCATCGACGGGCAGCAGTTCTCCCTGAACCCCAGCTATGCAGCTAATTTCTACAAGCCGGACCAGTCCTCGAGTCCCGAGATCATTTTCTCGGTGCAGTTCAAACAACCGGCCGTACCCCACTCCTACTCGCTGAACGTGCTGCTGATCGGGCCAGGCTGGAAGGACGTGCAGGGAACGCAGGATATGATCAACGAATATGAGGCCAACGACCCGAGAAAGACCATGACCTTTTTCTTCCCCGGCGACGGGGTGGCGCAGGGCTGGCCCTATCCGGGAACGGTAGGCACGCCGGGTGTGGCAGAATGGGTGACCGGTTTCTATCCGCTGAAGAAATTTGTCGACCCCACGGTCAAAAATCCGGTGCCCGGTCTGCTGGACGACCAGGACTATGTATTATTGCGATATGCGGATATACAGCTGATGTATGCCGAGGCGCAGAACGAGGCGGTGGGTCCGGACGGCAGCGTTTACGAGCAGGTCAACGACGTTCGCGCCAGGCCGGGTGTCAATATGCCGGCGCTGCCCGCGGGCCTTTCCCAGACCGATATGCGGGCGCATATCTGGCACGAAAGAAGGGTAGAACTGGCACTTGAGGGTCTGCGTTATTTCGACCTGAGGAGATGGGGGATCGCGAAGCAGAAGCTCAACGGGTTTGTACAGAATCCGACGCAACCGACGCTGACAACAATTTATAAAGATAACTATGAGTTTTGGCCGATTCCGCAACAGGAGATCGATATCAATAAACCGGCGCTTATCCAGAATGACGGGTATTAAAAGATGGGGAATGGTCGCGGTCGCCAGTTTACTGACGACCGGCGGCTTCGCCCAGACAGGACTTCACGGCGGGCCTTCCCAGGCGGAGGCCCGCCTGCCTTACAGAAATTATCTGTCATTGCGCGGAGGGCTCGGGAATTTTTACAATGCCTGTCTGGTTCGTCACAAGGCTACGGTAGCCTTTCTCGGCGGGTCCATCACGTACAATCCAGGGTGGAGGGACAAGACATGCGCGTGGCTGAGGGAGCGGTATCCGGAGACGGAGTTCAGATTTATCGCCGCTGGAATCCCATCGCTGGGGAGCCTGCCGCATGTGTTCAGGCTGCAGCAGGACGTACTGGACAGCGGCGCCGTCGACCTGCTTTTCCTCGAGGCGGCGGTCAATGACCGGGTCAACGGGACCGATAGTATTACGCAGGTGCGCTCGCTCGAAGGGATCGTGCGGCACGCCAGAACGGCGAATCCTGCAATGGATATCGTGATGATGGCATTTGCCGATCCGGATAAGACCAGCGACTATGACAAGGGGATGATACCGGTGGAGATCGCCAATCAGGAGATGATAGCGGCACACTATGGGCTGCCTTCCATCAATCTGGGGAAAGAGGTAAGGGACAAGATCAGGGCCGGAGAGTTCGACTGGAAGAACGACTTTAAGGATGTACATCCTTCGCCTTTTGGGCAGGAGTTGTATTTCGCGAATATCAGGGCGCTGATGACCGAAGGGGAAAAAGAATTCGATGGTGGTTCACGGGGTGGTTCACGGGTTGGTTCACAGGCTGGTTCACGCGGCGATGGCCCCTATCGGATGCCGGCTGCGATCGACAAGGCTTCTTTCGTGAACGGGGTATATCTCGACGTTGCCGCGGCAAAATTCGACGGTGGCTGGAGATTGAGTGGGGCATGGAAACCCGCGGACAGCGCTCGTACCAGAGCGGGCTTTGTAAATGTCCCGGTACTGGAGTCCTCCACGCCCGGCGCTGCGCTGGAGCTGCGGTTCACCGGAACTGCCATTGGCATGGCCGTCGTCGCAGGCCCGGATGCGGGTATCGTGGAATATTCCATCGATCACGGTGCCTCGCAGAAGGTGCGCCTGTATACGCAATGGAGCAGCTGGCTGCATCTGCCCTGGTATGTATTATTTGCCGGCGGCCTCAAAAATAAACAACATATCCTGCAGGTCAGGATCAGCGACGAAATACCGTCCGGCAGCAAGGGTCATGCCTGCCGCATCGTCCATTTCCTTGTGAACAAATAGCCAACGATGATCAAACAAGTCAGTGTGATAGACCGGCGGTATCCGCTGGGCGGCGGAGCCGGCAGCGACGCCATTCATAAAGATCCGGTATACTCTTATGCCGTTACGCAGCTGATCGACGAAGACGGGGAGACAGGGACCGGTCTCGCGTTTACGCTGGGAGAAGGCAACGAGCTCGTGTGTCAGGCAGCCGCGTTCTACGCCCAACAGCTAAAGGGAAAGGATATCGAAGACGTGATGCGGAATTTCGGCGCCCTGTTCCGTGAGTTGTCGAACGAGCAGCAGTTTCGCTGGCTGGGTCCGCACAAGGGCGTCGTTCATTTGGGTCTGGCGTCGGTAACGAATGCCTGCTTCGACCTGTGGGCGAAGCGGCGCGGGCTGCCGCTATGGCGTCTGCTGACAGACCTTTCACCCGAGGCGCTGGTGGATACGCTGGACCTCTCCTATCTCGAGGACGAGCTGACGCGGGATCAGGCGATCGCGCTGATGCGGGCCAACGATGTTGGCCGCGGAGCCCGGGAAAAGATCGTCGAAACGGGTTATCCGGGCTATGATACCTCCATCGGCTGGTTCAACTATAGTGACCAGCAGGTGGCCGACAATGTTCGCCGGGCCGTCGGCGCGGGCTTCTCCGCGCTAAAGCTGAAGGTCGGTGCGCCGGACCCCGAACGGGATATCCGCCGCGCGCATCTCGTGCGGCTGGCCGCCGGCGAAGGAGTAAAGGTCATGCTCGACGCCAACCAGCAGTGGAATCTTCCACAGGCGATCGCCGTGTGCGGGCAGCTACAGGCTATCCGGCCCTACTGGATCGAAGAGCCCACCCATCCCGACGATATCCTTGCGCATAAGACGCTGGCCGAGGCCATCGCGCCGGTGAAACTGGCCCTTGGCGAGCACGTGCCGAACCGGGTCATATTCAAGAACTATCTGCAGACCGGCTGCGCGGGCTTTATACAGGTGGACGCCGTCAGGGTCGGCGGGGTGAGCGAGTTCATCACCGTCAGTCTGCTCTGCCGCAAATACAGGATACCGGTAGTGCCGCATGTCGGCGATATGGGACAGCTGCACCAGCATCTGGTCCTGTTCAATCATATCGCCATGGGGCATGAGGCGCAGTTCCTCGAGCATATTCCTCATCTGAAAAAGCACTTTATTCATCCGGCGCGCGTCAGCGGCGGAGTATATCAGGCCCCGCAGGAGCCCGGCAGCAAGCTGCGACCTGAAACTATGATCTGTCTATGATTGCATTGCCTGATATCGTCATTAGCGTCGCCTATATCCTTGGGATCGTACTGCTGGGCCTCTGGGCAGGGAGAAAGCAGCAGGGCGGAAGCGCCAGCCAGTATTTTCTGGCCGGAAGGTCGCTGAAATGGCCGTCGATCGGTCTCGCGCTGTTTGCCACCAATATCTCCACCGTACATCTGGTAAGTCTTGCGCAGAGCGGGTTCGACACGGGTCTTCTGAACGGCGATTTCGAGTGGATGGCCGCTTTTACGCTGATCCTGCTGGCCCTGTTCTTCGCGCCATTCTATATCCGCTCAGGAGTGGCCACGCTGCCGGACTTTCTCGAGAAGCGATATGACCGGGCAAGCCGGGACTGGCTGACCGTGATCTCGGTGGTTTCCGCCATTATTATCCATATCGCGTTTTCCATGCTGGCAGGCGGCATCGTGCTGAAAACCCTGTTCGATTTCAACATGTACGCGAGCGTTATCATCATCTCTCTCATTACCGCGGTATATACCATCCTGGGCGGGTTGAAAGCCGTCGTCATCACCGAGTCGATCCAGACGGTGGTGCTGGTCACGGGTGCGGTGATCATCACCGTATCTGCCTGGCACCGGATGGGCGGATGGCATCCCATGGTGCAGGTGTTGCGTGATTCCGGCGGACTGAACAGGCTGTCGATGATGCGGCCGGCGGGCGACGCGGGCGGCATGCCCTGGTATTCGGTATTGCTGGGCTATCCCGTTCTCGGCATCTGGTACTGGTGCGCCGACCAGACGATCGTGCAGCGGGTGCTGGGCGCCGGGGACGAGAACCACGCGAGAGTCGGGCCGCTGTTCTGCGGGTTCATAAAGATCCTGCCGGTCTTCATCTTCGTGATGCCGGGGTTGTTTGCGTATACGCTTGCCCGGACGGGCAGGCTGGACCTCGGCGGGATAAGCAACAGCAAGGGCATCTATACGCTGATGATCACGCAGCTGCTTCCCACGGGACTGGTGGGTATTTTGGTCGCGGCGCTGCTCTCGGGTCTCATGAGCCAGGTATCGGGTGCGCTGAATTCCATTTCCACCATGGTAAGCTACGATATCTACAAGCGATATCGCCCGCATACGCCCGATGTGCAGCTGATCAGGACGGGCAAGCTGGCTGCCGGCATCGCGCTTGCCTTTTCGCTCTGTCTGCTGCCGCTGCTAAACCGGTATGAAAGCATATTCAACGGGCTCAACGAGATCATCGCGCATATTGCGCCGCCTATCACCGGTGTTTTTGTGGTGGGCGTTTTCTGGCGGCGGGCATCTGCTGTCTCGGCGAAGCTGACGCTGTGGATCGGCTCGGCACTGGGGGCTGCGGTGTTTGCGGTCAATAAGATCTGGCCGGAGACTTTTCTGGGCAGGGTTCCCTTTATGATGATGGCCTTTTATTTGTTGTGTGTCTGTCTGTTGATGCAGGTGGCGTTCTCTTTTATCTATCCAAACGATCGTATCGTTCCTCTCCGGCGGCTATACTGGAACTCGCTGAGCGAGCCCTTGTCCTGGAAGGGATGGAAGGGCATCGGGAACTATAAGTTTTTGTCGCTGGCGCTGCTGGTGGCGGTGGTCATATTATTTTACGTCTTTAGATAAATTTATGAATTTGCTGACTGACAAGATCGTCTATCTCACGGGTGGGACAAAGGGCATTGGGTTCGAATGCGCGAAGGCCTATAAGGCTGCCGGCGCGACTGTCGTCGCGGTGTCCAATGACCTGGCTTCGGTAGAGAGCTGCAGGATGGCGCTGGGACTGGAAGACGTGTTGCTGGGCGATGTTTCGAGGCAGGAGGACGTCAGGGACACGGTGCGGTACGTTCTAAATAAATATGGCCGGATAGACGCCGTACACAACAACGCGGGGATCGCCCATCCCGCGAAGCCCCTGCACGAGACCACGGGCCGGGAGTGGGACGCGCTCTTCGACGTGAATCTGAAGAGCATGCTTTACACGACCCGTCATGCCTTTGAGGCGCTGCGGGAGTCGCGCGGCTCTATTCTGAACACCAGCAGTCTGGTGGGTGAGATCGGACAGGAGAACCACGCCGCCTACAGCGCGACCAAGGGGGCGATGAATGCCCTTACACGATCGATGGCGCTGGACTACGCGCCTTTCGGAATACGGGTGAATGCCGTTGCGCCGGCGGGCGTCTGGACGCCGATGCTGCGGGAATGGAATGCGGCGCAGGAAAACGCAAAGGATATGGAAAAATATCTGGACGGGATCCATGCCCTGGGCTATTGCCCCGAAGGCGACGTCATAGCCGATGTCTGTGTGTTCCTGCTGTCGGAGAAAGCCAGATTTGTGACGGGGACGATCCTGCCGGTCAGCGGCGGGGCCGAGCTAGGCTACAGGAGGCTCATGGGTTAAAGGTTGGGCGGACCACCGCTGCCTGTTTCCCGGAAACCAGCCTCCTCTCCCGATTTGGGAAAATGTCCATCATACAGCGCACTAACTCTCAACACTATACGTTTGGTATAACGCTTGTCGTTATAACGCGGCCTATCCCTAAATATCGCGTATGAAAGACCTTTACAACTTCGTCGCTTCCTTCGTTCTCCTTGCGGGCCTCAGCCTGCCTGCGGCCGCCTGTGCGCCGAGCCACCGGCAAACTCAAAGCAGCATCCTTCTCACCGGCCCCAAAACCATCAGCGCCACTTTCCCCGCCGCCAGCAATGCCGGCAACCTCATCATTGCCCAGATCACATGGGACCGGCAAACCCGGACTCTTGCTTCCGTCGTCGACAGCAAAGGCAATGACTACCATCTCATCGGCGCGGAAACCAACTGGGGAACAAAATACAGATCGGCCCTCTACTATGCCTACAATATTGACGCCGACGCCTCAAAAATAAAAGTCACCGCGACGCTGAACAACAATACCACCGCCCTCTTCGAGATCTATATCAGCGAATATTCGAATGTACTCACGACCTCGGACCCACTGGACAAGAACAAGACCGCGACCGGTACGGGTACCGCTATCAATACCGGCTCGGTGACAACCACCGCCGGCAACGAGCTCGTATGGGGCATAGCTGTTGGGGAAGACCAGGCCATACACGGCGGGACAGGCTACAACGTCCGTTCAACAGACCAGGACAATATCGTAGAAGATAAAACCGCCAGCACTGCCGGCTCCTTCAACGCTAGTTTTACCGCGGTCAGCAGCACCAACTGGGTTGCACAGGTCGCCACCTTCAAGCCGCTGGTCACCCTCCCGGTGACACTAATTTCCTTCGACGCCAGGACCCTTTCCAACAAGACTGTAGAACTCGACTGGACCACTACAGCGGAAACCAGCAGTGCCTGGTTCGAGATCCAACACTCGGGCGACGGCCAGACCTGGACGGCCATCGGCCGGACCAACGCCGCCGCCAACACTCAAACAAGCCAGCAATATTCGTATACTGACCCCGCTCCCTACGCGGGCTTCACCTGGTACCGTCTCAAACAAGTCGATCAGGATGACAACTTCACCTTCTCCAAAACCCTCACCACCCATCGCGACCAGGCCGTTACGCTGCATGTCTACCCGAATCCGACCGTCGGTAGTTGCGTGGTCGAAGGCGCGACGCAACCCGCCACCGTCTTCAATACCGCCGGACAACGCATGGCGGTTCGCGTCAACACGGATAGCAGGTCCAAACAGACCCTCGATCTCTCCACCCTGCCGAAAGGCGCTTATTTTATTAAGACCGGCGACAACAGCACGCTGGTCTATAAACAATAGCTGCGGGCCTGCGTCAGCCGTGGCGCTGGTTTCTTAACTTAGCGGACTGGCTCTGTCCGGGCCACCCGCGATGAAAAATATTCCGATACGACATATCAGCGCGACTATAAAGGAGCCAGAGTTCTCCGGCAGTTTTCATATCCGGAAGGTAGAGGACCTGCTGGCCGGGAAGAAAATGGTACAGGAACTTCACCGCCACAGCTTTTTTTCGTCCTCGCATTGTCAAAGGCGGCCGGCGAGCATAGTATCGACTTCACCCCCTACCCTGTTGGCGATGGTTGCGTATTCTTCACGCGCCCCGGGCAGGTACACCAGCTATCGCTCGCCAACGGTACTATCGGTTATATGATGGCGTTCCAGAAGGATTTCTATTCACCGCTGGTGCGATCTGCAGGCAAAAACTATTTTCTCTTTGAGCCGGACCAACTGAAGAAGCTGATGACCCTGATGAATATTATTTTCCAGGAGTACAGTGAAAAACAGGTGCGATACCAGGACGTGATCCGGTCTGTTTTGGACGTATTCTTTGTTCAGCTGCTGAGGCAGGGCAGCCCCGATCGTCCCGCCGACTATACGCAGGAGCGGCTTGACCAGCTGCAGGCGCTGATAGAGCTGGAAGGATTGCAGCACAGACAAGTGGCGTACTATGCGGATAAGATGCATCTTACCGCCTGGCAGCTGAATGCGATCACCAGGGCCTCCGTGGGCAAGACCTGTTCGGAGCTCATCACCGACTTTGTCCTGCTGGAGGCGAAGCGCCATCTTCTGGCGACTTCGGGTCAGATCAACCAGATTGCGGGACAGCTGGGCTTCGAGGATCCTTCCTATTTTATCCGTTTCTTTAAGAAGCATACCGGCTACTCGCCGGAAGCATTCCGTAATAAGTTGAAATAAGTCCTGTTCAACTACGGATTTGTCCTACATCCGCGGCGGCCGCCGGCGGTAACTTTGCATAAAAAATGGTTATGGAAGACTTTGACGTGATCATCGTCGGCGGCAGCTATTCCGGGCTTGCGGCGGCGATGTCCCTTGGCAGGGCGCTGGTTCGGGTATTGGTCATCGACAGCGGGGTGCCCTGCAACAGGCAGACCCCTTATTCCCATAATTTCCTCACCCGGGATGGGCAGACGCCACGACAAATTGCAACGATCGCCAAACAGCAGGTACAGGAATATAAGACGGTCACTCTTTTTCGGGGAGTCGCGGTGTCCGGTAGAAGGTTTGAGACGGGGTGGGAGATAGCCGTTGTATCGGGTGAGGTTTTTCGCGCCGGACGACTGGTCTTTGCAACGGGCATCTCGGATATTCTGCCATCCATCGAAGGCCTTTCTGAATGCTGGGGTATATCGGTCCTTCATTGCCCTTACTGTCACGGATACGAGGTCGCGGGTGTCCGGACGGGGATACTCGCGAATGGCGACAATGCTTTTGAAATGGCAACGCTGATCTCCAACTGGACAAAGGACCTGACCGTATATGGTTCGGGCCTGACGCGCGAACAGGGGGCATTGCTTGCGGGGCATGGCATTGGTGTTGTGGACAAGGCTGTGGCGCGAGTCGACCACGTCGATGGGTATATTCAACATCTTGTTTTTGACGACGGGTCTATGGCTCCGGTAAAAGTATTGTATACGCGTGCCCCTTTCGTACAGCACTGTCCGATACCGGCGGTCCTTGGTTGCGGCATGACAGAGGAGGGGTATATCAAAGCTGGATTCCGTTCAGGAGACCAGTTTGCCAGGCGTCTACGCCTGCGGCGACAATGCCTCGCGGATGCGCACCGTTGCCCATGCCGTGGCGGCGGGGACGATGGCAGGAATAGCGATCAGCAGAAAAATGATTATTGAAAATTTTTAAACTACAGTATTGAAGATTATTATCGTCGGTGCGTCGGGCACCATGGGAAAACATCTGGCCGGGTCTTTGGAAAAAGACCACGAAATCATACGGACCGGATCTAAAAGCGGCGACATTCGAGTGGACATCACCTCACCCGATTCGATAGAGAATATGTACAGGCAAGCCGGGGATTTCGACGCGTTGGTCTGTACGGCCGGCCCCACCTATGTAGGCCCCTGGAAGAATATGACGCATAAAGAATTCAGAAAAGGCATCGAAGGCAAGCTGTTCGGGCAGATCAATCTGGTCCTGATCGGGCAGCACTATATCCAACCCAAAGGTTCATTTACTCTGATCACGGGTGCCCTGGCGGATGATCCGGTCCTGAACTTTTCGAATGCGTCGGCCGCCAACGGAGGTGTCGAGGGTTTTGTTCGGGCGGCAGCCATCGAACTGGGCGGGGGGATCCGGATCAATGCCGTCAGCCCTGGCGTGATCGAAGACTCGCCGCAGTATTTCCCCCTCTTTCCGGGGGAGATACCCGTCAGCATGAAACATCTTGAATATGCTTTTCGCAAGGGTGTTTTCGGCGCCGGGACGGGGCAGGTGATCAGGGTGAGTTAAAGGGGGCATTGGCGATGACTCTAAAGATACCTCAACCAGGTCTTTTCTTTATGGCTTTGCTTGTATCTACCGTACCATTTGCACAGCGGGTACATGATCGCAACGACCCCGACCCAGACCAGGTAGATACCCCAGAGGGGGAAAAGAAAAGGCATCGCAAGGGCCAACAGGTGTATGAGGTAGAGATGGAGCAAAAAATAGAACAGCGGCGTCTTGCCGTATACACTGACCTTGTCCGTCCATTTATTCTGCGCACCCTGCAGGGCCGAAAGTATCAGGAACATCGCCCCCAGGAACACCAGGCAATAGTCGAGGGACGGAGGGTATTTGGTGAGGTTGATGAAGGACAGGAAGGTCAACAGGCCCGTCTTCTGTTGCGACCATGGCAGGGAGTCTCCGTAGACATTGATTAAGCGTAAAAGAAAAAACAGGCCGATCGAAGCAAGCCCGATCTTTAGGAACAGTGATTTTTGTACGGCGGGTTCATGACCGAACAGCTGGCCCGTCCCAAAGCCGACCAGCATGATGCCCAGCCAGGGCATCGGCGGGTAGCCCATGATGAACAGCCGTTCTCCTAACGGAAAAGTCGCGGGCGCGAACAGTGGCATGAGCATTCTTTTGAACAGGGAGCTCTCACCGCCGGGAACGAGCGGCGCTACATTGTGAAGGAACAGGATAGCCAGCCCGATGACGACAATGGTTCGTGCGGAGCTACGTATCAGCAGAGAAAGAATTATGAATCCGACGCCGATGGCCGCGATCACCTCGAAGATGAATAGCTTGAAGTGGACGTCAAAAAAGATCCCGAAATTGACAAGCGTAAATTCCAGAACGACCAGCCACAGGCCCCGGGTGAGGAGGAATTTTGGGTGGCCTTGCAATCGCCGCTCCTTTCCATGGAAAGCCATGCGGATGTCCCCGAAAGAAAGACAAATGTAGGGGCGCATAAATGGGTTATCCAGCGGGTAAAGAACAACATTGCCGTGGTGGTAGTCAGGTCTGTCGGCTTCCGGATGACGGAGTCTGCCGGCATTATATCCCGGACATGGTCCAGAGCCATGATGATCATCACGATGCCTCTCATCAGGTCGATGCTATAGATTCTTTTCATTGGCGGCTGCGCTATTGGATAAATATATCGCCTTTATGCGAACTCTGCCCGCGCTTTCGGCCAACACCGGATTTACCCGTCGTCGGCGGTTGGTCGTCAAATCCTGTCGTTGGTCTAATATGTCCTTGTTTGAGGGGCTATTTTGTAAATTCGATCATGCTGAAGCCCAACAGAGAGGTCCTCTTCAACCTTATTTTCTGGCTGCTCTATTTTTTCTACGAGTGGTTTGGTCTTGCCGCTCTTTCGGGGGACTATGCCAGCTATTTCATCAATGCGTGTATGGCTCTGCCGCTATCGCTGGTGATCTCTTATCTTACTGTCAACGTTTATATAAAGCGGTATTATAATAAGGGACGGAAGCTGGAGTTCTGGGTCTTTCAGATCCTCACGTCCCTTATTCTGCTGCTGATCCGGCGAAATATCAACTACTTCCTCATTTTTCCCCGGTATTTTCCCCTTTGCCCGACGGGTGCCTCTTTACTCGTTTGGCAAGCTGATCGTCGAGCTGGTAAACCTGTACCTCATCACGGGCGTATATGCGCTGTTCTATTTTGTCCGGTCCTGGTATGAGGAAAGGCAGAGGGCGCAGATCCTGCTGCAGGAGAAGACCCTCGCGGAGCTCGAGTTGCTGAAGTCGCAGGTACAGCCACATTTTATTTTCAATGCACTGAACAATATCTATTCTACGGCACTGAAAACGAGTCCGGAGACGGCGAGGCTGGTTTCGCATCTGTCCAGCTTCCTCAACTACAACCTTTATGAATCGAGGCAGGGTGTCGTCGCGCTGACGGCCGAGATCGCCTATATACGGCACTATCTGGAGCTACAGAGGAACAGGTATGGTGACAAGCTGGACGCGTCGGTAAATATTTACGACGAAATAAACGACCTTTATATCGCGCCGCTGCTGTTGCTGCCGCTGGTCGAAAACGCCATCAAACATGGCATTGCCAATTCCGTCGGCCCCGGCTGGGTAAGGGTGGACGTCTCGAAACAGCAGGACCATTTTTCGGTCAAGATCGAAAACAGCATCGAAGAGGGAGAGGGTCTGGAAAAGGTCGGCAACGGAGGCATCGGGATGTTAAACGTCCAAAAACGGCTTCGGCTGCTCTATCCCGACGCGCACGAATTTAAAATTATCCTGGAGCCCCACTCCTATCTGGTGGTATTAAAAATAAAGACCTCCAAATGATCAGAACGGTCGTAATCGATGACGAACAGCCCGCGAGGGAGCTGATACTGCTGCATCTTTCCAGCCTGCGGGATTTCGAGGTCGTGGCCACCTTTGACAACGCGCTGGACGCGTTCAGCTATCTGCAAAAGAATATCGTCGACCTGATCTTTCTGGATATCCAGATGCCGCGGGTTTCGGGGCTCGAGCTCATCCGGGGGCTGAAGGTCTGTCCAAAGATCATTTTGACAACCGCCTACAGGGAATATGCGGTGGAAGCTTTTGAGCTGGAAGTAATGGACTATCTGGTCAAGCCCATAACGCAGGAGCGTTTTATGAAAGCCATATCGAGATTCACCTTCGCCCAGGCGGAGAAACCCGCTGTCGCGAGCAGCTGGGACTCGGCCTATATCTTTCTCAAAGCGGGTAAGGGGCTGACAAAGATCTATCTGAAGGACATCCTGTATATCGAGGGGCTCCGGGATTTTATCAGGGTCCATACGGCCGAGCGGGTCTTTGTCGCTTCCGAAAGGCTCAGCTATATGGAGGAGAAACTGCCGGAGAAGCAGTTTGCCCGCGTCCACAAGTCATTTATCGTTGCGCTGGGGAAGATCAACAGCCTTCAGGCCGAGCAGGTGATGATCGGGGCCGTGGCGATACCCATCGGGAGGGTATATAAGAATGAATTTTTAAAGAAGGTGCTCCCGGCCGGCGATGACAAAAAATAGATATTTTTGGGTATGAACGGCCAAAACAGAAAAGACATTCATCCCGGACTCGAAGTTGCTATCATTCTCAAGAAGGACCAGCGAAGCGGCAGACTGACCTATGGTATCGTAAAGGATATTCTGACTTCCGCGGCTTATCATTCCCGTGGAATAAAGGTCAGGCTGGAGGATGGGCAGATCGGGAGGGTTGCGGAGACGGATGTGGTCGATCCCGATGGAGACTAAATCGTTATGCTAATGGAGCCCCGGCCTCGATGCTCTCGCCCGGTACTTTCGGACACGGCGGCGCCTGGGCACACAGGCCTGGATCGATCCCGTTCGCGGTGTGGCCGGTCAACGCCGGGCCACTAGCCCTCCTCGTTAACCCTGTTCGAGGATCCGGCGGAGGTAGTTGACCTGACCGAGATGATAGTCCAGATGCGCCAGCAGGCGTATTATTACATAACTATTGGAGTTGTTGGCGTCGTCGAAGGGTATCGGATATGGTGCGTCCATCTGTTCCGTCGGAACGGCTCCGATCGCGGCCCTGACCATCGGGATGGCTGCCTCGAGCCTGGCTACGAGGTCTTTTCTCGCTACGCCTTTTTCCGAGAATTCCAGGTCGCGGTTGCGGACGTATCCGTTGCGGGAGATGATAGCGCCGAAGAAATGGTTGAGGCCGCCGACAATATGGAGTGTGAGGTTGCCGCTCGAATTTTTGACGGTCCCCAGTATTTTCCACAGGTTTTCTTCGTTCTGAAAGAGGTTGACCTCTTCGATCAGCTTGCGGAGGTCTTTTTCGTATAAGTTGGCGAGTACCTGGTTGAGCATATGGTTGGTTTTAGTATACCCAGATGGTTTTATTCTATCCAGATGGTTTGTGTGAAGGCGCCGTTGGCCGCGATGTCCCAGGCTTCGAGGCGGACCCATTTTCTGCCTTTCAGACTGATATGCCGGGTAAAGGTCTGCGAGCCGAATGCCGTGGTGGTATCGAGCTTGATATGTTCACGGTATACCTGATGGCCGTCGCCGGAAACGATCTCGGCGAAATTCATGGGAAAGGTCCAGTCGAGCTGGAAGGTAACGTTGTCGCCGGCGTTGTTTGGAGTGATCGTCTCGCCGGAGCGTTTGCCATTGACAGTGAAAGAGGGGATCAGCACCTCACCCGTCGTCGAAAAGAAATCGCCGCGCCGCATCACGTCGAGTACCTGCGGCCAACCCGCGTCGAAATCGGGTATCTTATCCAGTCTAAGATAATTGACGTTGAGGTGGGCGTACATCTCGTTCTCGGGTTCGATCGAGAAAATATCGCATTCAGAGATGATATGTTTATGGAGTCCCCAGTTATTCATGTCGTCCATGAGTCGTAGCACGCGCTGCCCGAGTGTAGGGATGGACAGGTCCGCGGGCAGGGCCTTCCGTGCCGCGCCGAGAAAGGTCTCCGAGAGGAAGAACGGTTCATTTTTGTAGATATCGGGGTAGCCGGTGGAAGCCTTGGTTCTGGCGTGGGCCGTCCATGCGAGTCCATGTTCCTTTTTCAGGAGGTCGAGCATTTCTTCCGATGAGCCAATGTGGTAGACATTCCCATAGGTCTTGTTCTGCTCTTCGACCGGAGTGGTTCCGGGGCGGGACATCACCCAATAGACCGGCTTTGGAAACAGCGCCAGCCAGTGGCCACCGTAAAAATTGTTGGCTTCTTCGCCGGGTATCAGCAGGAATTGACTGTTCGAAAGCCTCCTGCACTCTTTGAAGAGTGCGTCGAGTTCGGGGAGCCGAAGGCTATCGGGTCCCTTCGGGTGTCCGGGTCCGTGAAATTCGGCCAGGTGGACGATATCTACGCCCGTCGCCCGGAAGACCTTTACAAAACTGGGGTCGTCGGGGACCGGCTTGCCGGCGAGTACAACTTTTGATATGAACTCGTTGTGGAAATGGCTTTCCATCGTTTTATAGCCGGGCAGGGGGCGATAGCTGTCGCCGTGCGTAAATTTCTTTACCTTCTCCATCGTTTTTTCCGCGTCATCGCTGCTGACGAGACAGAAGAAATTTAGCCGCTGGCGGGTATTCGGCGGTGCGTTGAACCAGGGGACGTATCGTTTGTCGCCAAGCGGTTCCTGCCGGATGCCCAGGCCAAATTCCGGAATCAGCTCGGTGATAGTTCTTTCCGTACCAGGTAAATTTAAGATTGAAGGCTTCGTCGAGGGGATAGAAGAATTGATGCGGCGCAGGGAATATCGCCAGGCTGCCTTTTTCGCTTTCGCCGATGATGGAGCGGTATTTAACTGGGAGGTCTTCGCTCTCTTTGGCGTGGTAGACTGCTTCTCGCCGGACCTTTCCACTCACGTCGGCCCATGCAATGTTTTTGAATATCGGGCTGGGGGTGACCAGGCCGGCGTCGTAGAGGATAGCGGTAGAATCCTCCGGAGTCGACATGACCGCCGCTATATTGAACAGGGGGTGCCGTTGTAGATGGTGATCTCCAGGTCCCCTTTGAAACTGGCGGCGTGAAGCTCCCCGATCTTTATGATAGTGTGGCTGCCGCTGGTGGTGAGTTTGGCGCGCGTTTTTTGAAATTCCACTCTGTAGGACTGGTACGGTCTGTCGGGTACCTTATCGAAGAAGACGTCCCACCCGCCGCTGGAGGGGCTGAGGGTTCGCTTGCCCACTGTCAGGACCCAGGCCGGGTCGAGGCCGGTGGCTATCGTTCTCGTTCCGGTGCTGATACTTTTTATCAGGGGGTGGTTCTTTTCGAGGTCGAGGATCATCGTCGCCTTCGTGGACGGACCGGTCGCCCAGGTAAGCCTGAGGGTTTGTTTGTTGACGGTGGTGGTGGCCTGGGAGTGGGCGTTACCGGCAAAGAAAAGGACCAAAAATACAAGGGAGAGATTTTTCATGTGGACCCGGCAATTTCCAGCAATATACGCATTGTGCTCTTTTCGGAGCCTCCCCGGAACAAAAAAACCCGCCGATTGCCGGCGGGTCGCATAATGGTCGGGGGCTGCTGTATTAATAAAAGAATTGTTCCGAAATGATCTCTCCGTTCCTCACTTCATACAGCATGATCTGGTTGATCTGGATCCGGCCATGGGGCCGCACCGTTATGTCCACAGATCTTGCCACTGCGAAATGGTTGCCGGAGATGATGGGATCGCCGGTGGAAGCACCGTGAGCGGCCTCGATCCTGCTCACAAATTCCTCTCCTTTCCTGCGGACCGCTGCCTTGCCTTCGGCGTATCCAAAATAGGGCGATGTCGGCGGGTCGATGCTCCTGACATCGGCGGAGAATAATTCGTCCTGTATCTCAAACCATTGTTCCTGCTGGGCGAGTTCGTTGTAACGGCTGGCGACTTCCTGGGTTGTCATATTGTTATGAGTTTTCAGAACAAAGATGCCGTTTTAACGGGATATCGCGCAGGTGCTGTATGGACTTTATGATGGGTGGATTTAGACAAATTTCATCATGTCGACAAAACTCTGTTGTTTTATCTTGTTGCCACTGACTATAAACGTGTCGGTACCGACAATGACCTGGATCGTTGGCGTTTTCGCGTGCCAGACAATAAGTGCCACTTCATCGTAGACGACAAGTATGTCCAGATCGAATGTTGTGCTCTCCGAAGGGAAATCGACGATCAGATTGCTAAAAAAGGCCCTTATCTCCGCGATGCCGGTGTAAGTTCGTTTTTGGGTGACAAGTACCGACTCTTCCATGTAGTCACTCACTATCGCCTCGAGGTCATTCTCTTTGAACGATCTTAAATGCCGTCCCAGCAATTCCCTTGTGGCTTGTTCGGCGGTTAGCGGCGCCAGTAGCGCATCTGCATTTTTCATCATTATTTGATTAGTGTGCAGCAAAGGTAGGCCCGGCGGGCGCCGGGCTATAGACCGAAAAGTCCTATAAATCGACTACGGAGTTCAACTATTGGAGGGAAGACGGTTGGAATTGGCCTGGCGATATTTCAGCGGCGGCTGGTCATATCTCTCTTTGAACACCCTGATAAAATGTGAGGTGTCTTCGAAACCGCATTCAAACGAGATCTCGCTGATGCTCGATTCCGTGGTCATCAGCTTGTGAAAGGCCAGGTCGAGTCTTTTCCTCTTTAACCAGTTGGCGGGAGTAACCTTAAAATATTGTTTGAAGTATCGTTTATAAGTCGACAGGCTCATATTGCACAACTCCGCATATTCCTCCAGCTTCAAATTGTAAGCGAAATTCGCCTCCATTATCCGGGTCATCTGGTGTTCCTGTCCCTGACACAGGGAAACAAAATAGTCCGTTAGCGCCTCGTGGTCTTTGTTAGCGAACAAACTCAACAACAATTCCTCGAATTTGAGGATCAGCAGCTGCTCGTTCGGCTTCTGGGACAGCGACAGATAGGACTGGATGGAGTGATAATAATTTTGAAGCAGCTCGTCAGGTTTAACGACAAGGACGGCATCCTGACCTGAAACGTCTTTTTGTGTATTTAAAAGTGCGTTATTCTTTCTGACAAAGTCCATGATAAATTCGTCAGGGATAAAAACAAATATGGCACAAAACTTATCGTCAAAGAACTGGTGGGCCAGATTGGCGCCCTTTTTTATGAAAAGGATATCCCCCTCATACACCTCGTAGGAATTATAGATGGTCCGCCAGATCTTTTTGCCGGACGAAATGAAAGCGAAATAGTTGTTGTCGGACCAGATCCCGAACCTGGTCTCTTCCTGCATACAGGTGTATTCCACAAACAGCAGAGAACTGACCTCCATTTTAGGAAATCTATCGGTGGATCTTATTACAGAGAGGAGATTTAACATGATCGATGCCTGGTAATATGTGGGGTGAATAACAACGAATCCCCATTAAAGGTCGTAAAATATCCGGACCGGGACAATTTTGGACTTTCCAGACGATACTATGAACCTTTGAACATAGTCGCCCTGCGCAGGGGACAATACCTTTGCGAAATAATTTCAATCCTTTCTGTGTGAGGCATTTTGAGCAATTTTTCATTCCGGTCTACCAGCGGTCGCTCGAACAGCTGCAGCTGACCAAACGCCGGTCCCTGCTGGATTTCGGCCACCGTCCGGGTCTGTTCAGTATGATGGCCGCCAGGACTGGCGCGACCGTTCGTGTGGCAGACGGTCCGGAGTCATTACCCTTTGGAAATGACAGTTTTGACGCAATTACCGCGTTTAATTCGCTACAGTATGCGGCCAGCCCTGACAAAGCCCTGAAGGAAGCCAGGCGGGTATTACGGATCGGTGGTCGAGCTGGTTATAGCGATCTGGGACCAGCCCGAACTTAGTGATGCATCCGAGGTGCTGAAGGCTCTCGCGACCCTGGTGCTCCCACCCCCGCCCGGCAGCAGAGGTCCATTTGCCCTGTCGGAACCGGGAACGATCGAGGCCATCTGTGAGGCACATGACTTTCGGGTGGACAGTGTCTCAGCCGTCGAATGCCCAATGCTATTTCATAGTGTCCGGGAAGGGATAGACAGTTTTATGGGTACGGCCCCTGCCGCCGAGGCCGCTGAATACACCACAAAGGAAATTGCAGAAGAAGCGATCGGTGTCGCGCTTGACCCTTTCTATCTCGGCGAAGACCGGTATTTGCTGGTCAATCGATTTCGGCTGTTTATCCTTCACAAACCTTAAAAGCATTATTCAATGATGACGAACCCGATAGTATTTGATCGAAACGACAGGTTTATTTTGCGCAATGGTCAATTCCTGAGGAATTTCCCGACACCGGAGATGCTGGGATCGGTCCTTGAAACGCTGCATTTCTGCCCGGTGCCGCCCAGCTATTCCGACCGGAGATTGTCGGTTGGTTTGACCAGCGCCGCGCGGACGACGCGAAGGCTGATGGTGAGAAGGCTGATCGCAAGGGTGATCAGACCCGCCAGCACGAAGATCCACCAGGACAAGGTCACGCGATAGGCAAAGTCCTGCAGCCAGCGGCGCATACCCAGGAACGCTATAGGCGATGCGATGACGAGGGCGATCCCCACCAATATCATAAATTCCTTATTTAATAAGAAGACGATATTCGCGACGCTTGCACCCAGCACCTTCCGGATGCTGATCTCCTTCTTTTGCGTTCGACGGTAAATAGGATCAGCCCGAGCAGCCCTATGCTGGATACAAAGATGGTAATGCCGGTGAACACTCTCACCATCCACGACATCTTCCGGTCGCTTTTGTAAAGATCTGCAATGCTTTCGTCGAGGAAACTGTAGCTGAAGGGGCGGTCGGGAAAATTCTCCTTCCATAAAGCCGCCGCTGCGGCAGTGTGTGCGTATTTCCGAGAGTGATGCGGAGGCCCACGCTATGGTCGAAGTCGGATATATTCGCCAGGGCCATCGCGGGAATCGGCGCATGCAGCGAGCTGTTGTGGAAGTCCGCCACGACGCCGGCGATGGGGCGGGTCTTATTCTGCCACGTGAGGAAATGACCGACGGCGTCTTCGGGGCGGGAAAAGCCAAGCGCCCTGCGATAGGTATCGTTGATCAGGAACTCCCGCAGGCTGTCGCCGGCGGAGATATTGCGGCCGGCAAGCAGACGCATATGATAAAGGGGTATGAATCGCTGGTCCGCCGTCTGCAGGCTTACTTCCATGGAGCCCGTCTGGTTGTCGGCCTTCATCGGAAACTCCATGCCGTGCATGCCGGCGGGCGGATTGTTCTGGAGGGTGTATTGTTCCACTCCGGGAATATGAAGGGCCTGCTGTGCAAAACTGCCGAGTTGCTGCGGCTGAGCCGAAAAATTATCGATCGTCAGGATAGCGCTGCTGTTGAAGCCCATATCGGCATCGAGCATATACCCGAGCTGTTTGCCAACGGTTAAGGAAGCCATGATGAAGAGCAGCGAAATGGTGAACTGGAAGACGACGAGTACCCTTCGGATAGTGATTTTTTGGGAAGGACGCGCGCCTGTGCTGTTGACCGCGGGATAGAGACCGGCCAGTAGCGTGGTGCCGGTGATGATAGCGAGTGTACGTCCGAGTATGCCAGGGCTAAACGGGTTGAATGGCAGATCTTCGGGGATATAGTCATGAAAAAGACGTAACACCGGCCGGACCAGTGTCAGCGCTATGATTCCGGCGAGCGAGGTCAGCATCGCCGTCTCTGTCAGTGACCTGTTGACAAGGCGCAGACGGGAAGCACCGAGGATGCGGCGGATGCTGAGGTCCCTTGCTTTTTGGAGGGCTTGTGCCGTGGACAGGTTGATAAAATTGACGACGGCCAGCAACAATATAAATACTGCTGCTCCGACGAGCCCGTACAGCGCGGGCTTGTGTGCTTTGCGGATGCCGTCGAAATCATAGCGTGCGTCGAAGTGAATCTCGCTCAGGGGTTGGAGGACCAGTGAGTAGTTGAGCAGTCGCAGAAACGCGTCGCCGCCGATATTGCGCTGGAGGATGGCGTTGATCCGGGCCTCGTCGCGCCGGGGATTGGCATGAGGCGCCAGTTT
Organism: Puia sp. P3; assembly: GCF_050632245.1. Classification (NCBI taxonomy): domain Bacteria; kingdom Pseudomonadati; phylum Bacteroidota; class Chitinophagia; order Chitinophagales; family Chitinophagaceae; genus Puia; species Puia sp. P3. The sequence goes on along the minus strand of NZ_CP192583.1, from coordinate 7,395,814 downwards.
GATAATGACGTTGACCCCGGGTATCCTGGGGTCAAAATGCCAGGTATCGTTGCGGTAGGTGGTTTTTAAGAAACTATGACTGATCGTAGACATCGAAATATAGTCGGTAAAAGGGAAATCGGTGTTGCCGGGATAGTCCTTATGACACCGGAGACGCGGAGATTCAAAGAGTCGTCATAAATAAGCGCTTTGCCCAGATACCGGCTGGCGGGCAGGTCTCCGAAATATTCCCGTGCCCGGGTTTCCGTGAGTACTACACTATATGGCTGGGACATGGACTGCGCCGGGCTGCCCGCGAGCCAGACATGGGTCAAAACTCCAAAATAGTCTGGCGTTGCGAGAAATGGCGCCGCCCGTATTGGGGGCGGCAATTTTGCGGTTTGCCGACGGGATGCTGACGTCGGCGCGATAAGGATAGAAGGGAGCGATCGTTTCGACGGAAGGGATCTCTGCGTGGATGGCGGCGGGCGTGGGTGCGGGGATCTCCCGGCCGTATCCTTCGGCAATGGTGCCGTTGCCGTGGTCCTCACGGATGCGGGCGCCGACGCGGTAGATGCGGTCGCGGTCGGGGGTAGATCCGGTCAAAACTAAACCTCGTAGCTGACGACATTGTAAATGACCATGCAGGCGCAGAGACCCAGGGTCAGTCCGAGGATATTTATGGCGGTGTAACCCTTGTGATGGGTAAGAGAGCGCAGCGCGGAGCGGATTTGGTTGTCGGACATAGCCCGTGAGATGCGGGGGCTGTCAGATTCCACAACATTTTGAGAAACTGATATATTGAACAAATCTCGGCAGGTCGGAGTGATTGGCGCTGGCGGCGTGGGGCAAGGTTTGCAGCCAGAGGACGAGGTCTCCTTTCTTTCCGGGTACGACGGTGACGGTGACGGTGGATCGTATTTTTTTGATTGCCTCGTCCGGGTCGGGGTATGTCTGCATCCATTCTTCAAACCGCTGGTGAAAACCCGGCACCACGGTTAAAGGCCCCCGGTCTTCCGGGACATCGTTGAGGTAGACCAGCCCCTGGATGTATTGCAGATTCGGGCGTGAAAAATCTATGTCCCAGTGTAATTGATTGTGCCCGAATTTCCAGGTCGGGGATTCCAGGGGGTTAAAGCTAACTTTCTCGGTATTCGGAATGATGTTTGTCGTGTCGTAAAGCTCTGAAAAGACCTTTCGGACCGCTGGCAGTGTTTTGATAGCATTGATGCTCTCGTCCTGGTATACCTGCAGCATTAGCCCATGCCATTCGGGGTGGCTGTTATACCAGGTCCCGGGCCGGCTAAGATCGGCGCCAAGTCTCGAACAGATGAGACGGGTGACCGCGTCGCATAATTTACCATCGACGAGTCCGCTTATTTTGAGGAAGCCCTTGTCTCCCCAGCTTTGCCATTGTTCTTCGCTGAGTATTGCGCTTTCGGGCTTGCCCGCATCGATCGCATTTCCTTTCGCCCACTCATCGAAGGCCGCGGCCGCATCGGCCAGCTGCTTTTCGCCCTTTAAGCGGACCATCCATTCCTCGAAATGTTTCAGGTCAGCGCATTCGTTATACATAAATGCATAGGTCTCGAATTTCCCCAGTGCCATACATACCCATCCAAATGTCTTCGATGCTCGCGAAGTCCTCTACATCCGCCGGAGGTTTGCCGGCCTTTAGACTTTGATGATGGTCATAAAATATGGGAAGGAATGCGCTTGCCATGGCTCTAGATGAAGTTAGCGCTAAAATGGGGAATTATTATTTATCTTGTCCCATGAAAATTACCGTGCTTGTCTCACGTCTGGTCCTCGGTTTTCTCTACCTGGTCTTTGGGCTCGATTATTTTCTCAAGTTTATCCCGTACCAGCCGCCGCTGCATCCCGGTGCGGCGGGAGTATTCAAAGCCGGCCTCGTTGCGGCAGGCTATTTTTATCCGATGCAGAAAGTGATACAAATAGTCGGGGGGCTTTCTCTGCTGGCCAACTGGTACGCGCCTTTTTCGGCGGTCGTCCTCTTCCCTATCAGCGTCAATGTGTTCCTGTTCCATACTCCTTCTTGTCCCTTCCGGGCTGGTTGATGGGGGTTCTGCTGCTGGTCCCGAATTTGCTTCTTGGCTGGGGCTACCGCGCCTGCTACCGGGGAATGTTCACCGCGAGGCCGAAGTTATAGACTACGCCGCCTGCGGATTGTGGGCCGTACAAGTTCCCCCAGCCGCGGTGCAGCAGCAGGTGGCAGACCTGATCCTGAGCCACGGGCTACTGCAGTTCCAGCAAGCTGGCGGCAGGGTCATCCGGGAGATGAAAGCCCATTGACAGGATGAGGTCCTGCTCTTCCGGAGACAGGACCGATGCTTCAAACCCGGCGAGGCCGTCTTCTCTTGCATACAGTTTTCCCGTATACCGAAAACCCGCCGAGGTGCGGAAATTCCAAAGATACCGGTTGCCCTCGGGCAGCGTAAATTCATGTTTCAATTCGCCGATCCTTGCCTTCCCCTTGCCATCCAGCCGAATGCCGCGGGTTGGCCGTATACAAAAGCGATAAACTGAAGATTCTCGCTGGCCAGCCGTCTCGCCACTTCACCCTCCGCCAGGTCGCCCGTAAGAGCAAGCAGGAAAGGGTCATTGGACACTTCGATATGCAGCCCGGGAATCGGTTCGAGGGCAGGGAAATGGTCGACTTTTGAAAACGTATAAAGAGACATTGTAGTTGATTTAATCGTCAGGAATATCCTGGCCTCGGTCGGGGTCTATGATGCGGACGTCGTTTTGGGGAAAATAACTGTTGAACAGGAGCTCGAAGCCGACCGGCAACAGCAATTGGCCGACAGGCTCCGTGCAGTGGGTCTTGAAATTATCGAGAGCCGCGTTCACCTCCTGATCGGGCGGGTCAGACAAAGTATCCGGGACTATCTGGCGCTGGGCTTCGACGCGCAGCAATACAAACTATCCAGTTACGTTTCGGGCAGGCTGTCCTATGATTTTGGCTACCTGAGCGATCTGTTCTCCAGCGTCGAAGGCACTACCGTGGAGCGGTATTTTATGATGCAGCGTCTGGAAAAGGTAAAACAGCTGCTGGCGTATGATCAACTAACGTTGAGCGATATAGCCTTTGAAACCGGCTTCAGCAGCGCGGCTCATCTGTCCACTCAGTTCAGAAAACTTTCCGGTTTGACCCCCTCTCAGTATAAACAGTCGGCAAAGAAGGAAAGATTAGGGCAGATGTAGTAAATTAGCTGCCATGAGTATCAAGACCGTCCTCCTGGCCATCCTCCTCTTCGCGAATGCTAAAACTTTTGCAGGCTCCCTGACTGACTCTACCGGATTTCCCCCTGAGATCGAAGACCCGCTGTGTCTGGGCATCCACAAGGAACCCGCCCACGCCACGCTGATGCCCTATGCGAACCTCGCGGAGGCACAGAAGGCTGACCGGGCCGCGTCTTCCTATGCGCTCCGGTTGAACGGCATGTGGCGTTTTCACTGGGTGTCAAGGCCCGAAGAACGGCCCGTGGACTTCTACAAACCCGACTACGATGTCAGCAAATGGGACCTCATCCGTGTGCCGTCCAACTGGCAGGTGGAGGGATATGGTACTCCTTACTACAGCAACTACACCTATATTTTCAAGAAAGACTTCCCGCATATCATGAGCACGCCGCCGGAGAAATATACCGCGTTCAAAGAGCGCAATCCGGTGGGCAGCTATCGCAGGGACTTCGACGTTCCGGCAGGATGGAAAGGACGCCGCATCTTCATCACATTTGACGGGGTGGACGCGGGTTTCTTTATTTGGGTCAACGGGAAGAAGGTCGGCTATAGCGTCAACAGCCGTAACGCAGCGGACTTCGATATTACCGATTACCTGGTGCCGGGAAAGAATTGCCTCGCAGTGGAAGTTTACCGGTTTACGACGGGCAGCTATCTGGAAGACCAGGACATGTGGCGGCTCAGCGGCATCTTCCGCAATGTCACCCTGTGGAGCAGTCCGCAGGAGCATATCAGGGACTTTTTTGTTCATACCGACCTGGATGGCTCATACAAGGATGCCACCGTGCGTGTGTCAGCCAAAATAAAGAACTATTCCGGCAAGTCCTTGCCGGCTCGTCAGCTGGCGGCCAGTATTTATGACGGAGCCAATTCGGTCGGCGAAGGAGAAGTTGCAGTACCCGCACTAAAAGCTGGTGAAGAAAAAGAGGTAACGATCTCGTTTGCCGTCTCCAACCCGCGGAAATGGACGGCCGAGACGCCGAACCTCTATACCACCGTATTATCTCTGCGTGACCATGGCAAGCCGGTCGAGCTCGAGTCGACGCTCGCCGGTTTCCGTAAGATCGAACTAAAGGGGCGGGCCTTTCTGGTCAACGGTGTTCCGATAAAACTAAAAGGCGTCAACCGCCACGAGCACTGGCCCGAAGTGGGACATGCCATCACCGAAGACCAGATGATCAAAGACATTCTGCTGATCAAGCAGGCCAACTGTAATCATGTCCGGACCTGCCACTATTCCGACGATCCGCGCTGGTACGAGTTGTGTGACCAGTATGGCATCTACCTGCTGGCCGAGGCCAATCTCGAATGCCATGGCGCCTGGGACGAATTCAACGAAGAGCCGAGGATGCGCGCGGCTATCGTCGAGCGCAATGTCTCGAATGTAGAGAACTTTAAGAACCATCCTTCGGTCATCATCTGGTCGTTGGGCAACGAGTGCGGCAAGGGAGGTTCGAACTTTGCGGCGGCGCTGGCGGCGATAAAGTCGATCGATATTTCACGCCCGACGCACTATGAAGGGTTCGGAATTGAAAAGGACAATCCTGCCGATCTGGACAGCAGGATGTATACGAACCTGCGCGACCTGGAAAAAATTGCCACCGACGGCAGCCGCAGCAAACCTATGTATATGTGCGAATACGCGCACGCCATGTTCAACTCCATGGGCTCGGTCGACGAATACAATGAGCTGTTCGACAAATATCCTTCACTGCTGGGCGGCTGCATCTGGGAATGGCAGGATCAGGGGCTTTACAACAGAAGAGTGGCCGATCATCCGATACTCGCTTTTGGAGGAGGTTTCGGCGAATATCCCAATGACCATTATTTTATTCATAAAGGCGTTGTAGCGTCCGACCGCAGCCTCAAGCCTCATTACCCCGAGCTGAAACGGGCTTACCAGTGGATTGGGATGAACCTGTCGGGTGAGTCGCTGACGGTACATAATCGATATCAGTTCGTCGGGCTGGGGACTTTCGCCGGCAAATGGGTGCTGACGGAGGATGGGGTGGCCGTGGATTCGGGTGCTGTGGCTGTTGGAGATCTGGCGCCGGAAGCGGAGAAGACCGTGGGGTTGCCTTTGTCCCGTATTTCGCGCAAGCCCGGTGCCGAGTATTTTGTTCGGGTGTCTTTTAGTTCTGGTGAATGCGGCGTCCTGGGCGCCGGCAGGCTTTGAAGTTGCGGCAAAGCAGTGGGAATTGCCTGGGACTGGAGTACAGGCCATGTGGACCTCAGCTCATACCGGTACGCTGACTCTTACAAAAGGCGATCATCTGATCGACATCCGGGGCAACGGTTTCGCCGCAACCTTCGACGAGCGTACGGGAACCTTCTCCCAGCTGGAGAGCGGCGGTACTAAATTGCTCACAGCCGAAGGCGGCCCCCGTCTCCACCTGTGGCGGGCGCCCCATCGCAATGACGATATGTGGGCGGACAAGGGCTGGGTGAAATATGGCATTAAAGAGCTGGCCTGGACGGTGGATAAGACCGCGACGGAGCAGCTGCCTTCGGGCGAGGTCAGGCTGACTGCGTCGCTGACGGGCACGGGCAAAGAGGGCTTTGTCGCTCATCACGCCGTAACCTATACGATCAGTCCCGACGGCCGTATCAGGGCCGACAATAAGGTGTCTTTCAGCGATACGACGATAGCCCTGGCCCGCATGGGCGTCCGGCTTTCGCTGGTCAAAGAGCTGAAGCAGTTCAACTATTTTGGCCGCGGTCCGATGGAGAACTACTGGGACAGAAAGCAGGGCTTTGACGTCGGGCTGTATTCCAGCTCGGTACAGGATCAGCTGACACCGTATGAAAAACCGATGGAATGCGGTAATCATGAGGACGTACGCTGGGCCGCTCTTCACACCTACAGCGGCAGCGTCATCGGCGTGGCAGCGACGGGTGGTCTGCTGCAGGTGTCGGCCCTCCCCTATGCCGACGAGCAACTGGAGAAAACGGAATATCGGATCGATCTGCCGCCGGTGACGGCCACGACGCTCGTGATAAGCAAGAAGACGATGGGCGTTGGTTCCAACTCCTGCGGGCCAAGGCCGCTGGAAGAGTGTGTGGTAAGGTCGAAAGAGACGGAGTTCGGGTATCAGCTGAGGTTGAAATAGGTCAATGGATTCCTGTTATGAATGACGCGTTAATTCAACAACTACGCAAGATCGATGCTTTTTCCGAAGAGGAGATCGATAGCCTGCAAAGTTGCCTGGTGGAAAAATTCATCCGGAAGGGTGAGCATTTCCTCCATTTAGGGCAGGTTAGCCGGCACGTCGCTTTTATCGGCAAGGGGCTCCTGATGCATTATAGTATACATGACGGCGTTGAGATCCCCTGCAATTTTTCTTTGGAGGGCGACTGGACCGGCAGTCTCAAAAGCTTCACTTCGGGATCTGCCACGGAGATCGGTATAAAAGCTTTGGAGGATACCTGGGTTCAGGAGTTGTCCGGAGAGCATTTGGAGCAGCTGGTCAGGTCGTCCCCACGCTGGCTGTTGTTCAAGAATCATATGGTGCAGCTCGTTTTCTTTACCGTGACGCAGCACAATGCCGATCTGGCCATGCTCGATGCAAAGCAGCGGTACTACAAATTCATGAAGGAAAAACCTGACCTGATCACCCGCGTACCTCAATATTATATCGCCGCATATCTGGGTATCAAACCCCAGTCCCTCAGCCGGATCAGGAAAGAGGGATAATTTGCTTTCTTACCAAATGTGAACGGATTTGGCCTTCCCGGGTTTGAAATTTGTGTTTCAATAATCAAAGTATGAAACACAGGAAATCCATTTCCCATCTCGGGCAGATCGGCATCAACAACTCCCGGCAACGGCTGCCTGTCCGGGGAAGGAATATCGGGGCACCGCAGCTGATCCATGATCAGACTGATCCGGGGCTGCCAATGATCTCAGTGGCACCACTTTCAAAGGGGAGGGAGTCTTACGATCAGTTGCAGGTTGCCGAAAAGACGTTTACCGTTTTTGAAAGGTCGGCGCATATGCCGCACTATGAAGAGTCCGAAAAATTCTCCGCTACGATCCTGTCGATCCTGGCTTAACAACTTTAAAATAACTACAATGAATACTAACGATATAATAACCTCTACATTTCTCGTCAATTCCGTGGAAGTTAAGGTACATGCTGTTCAAACCGGCCTGATCTCGGTGAAAGAGAATTTTCTGGACCGAAAAGGCGCCGGGCCCATGAGTAAATTAAATATCGTTTTTGGTAAAAGATACGCGGATTTTATGCCGATTTGGGTATGGGTCATTGAACATCCTGAGGGAATTGTCGTGGTCGATACGGGGGATATTGAAGCATCGGCACATAGGCAATTCTATAATGACGAAACTATTTTGTCTAAGTTGACCCTGCGTGTCATGTCCAACAGGAGAAATATCAGCAAGCATGACGAATTGGATGCTCAGCTGCTGAGGCTTGGGATCAGACCTGACCAGGTCTCCAAAGTAGTATTGACCCATTTGCACGGGGATCATACCGACGGGCTCAAATTCTTTCCGGGCAATGAGATCATCGTCAACGAAGCCGAATACAGAAAGCCCTACGGCAATTTACCGACTACCTATCCAAAATGGTTTGCTCCGACGCTGGTAAACTTTTCGAAAAACAGGGTCGATCAATTTGACAGCGCATTTCCTCTGACAAGATCGGAAGACCTGTTACTGGTCCCCACGCCAGGCCATACCCATCATCATGCTTCGGTATTGTTAAAGACGGACAGTGCGCATATTCTGTTCGCGGGTGACACGTCCTACAAGCAGCAGCAGTTGCCGGACTTCAGCTTTGCCGGGTCCAATATCGACTATGATAAGACCAGGAGAACTTACAGCAATATTCTCGGATATGCCCGAAAACATCCCCTTATTTATTTGCCCTCACACGATGAGAATTCGGGGAACAGGTTGGTCAACCGGGAATATCTGATCAATTAGACAAAAACCAGTGAATCCCCAACTGAAAGCGGTCGTTTTCAAAACAGCACGACTGAAAGAGACGCAGGTCTTTTTTCCGAGCAGCTTGGCTTTCCGATCAAAGAATCTTCCCCAACTCATTTTGTCATATTTTCCGAAGGGGTCCGGGTTCTTTTTGTGGCCTCGGGTGGCGGTGGCGGTTTCGATGGCGATGGTGGTTGCGGTTGCGGTTGCTGTGGCGGCCCGCCGGTGGAGTTTTATCTTGGTCTGGGTTTGGGCGGTGAGCTTTGCGTTCTGGAGGACCCCAATCGGATAAAAATAGTCCTCTGTTGAGCAGTCCACTATTCCATTACGTGGGCCGCGGGCGGCCTACCGTTGTATCCGTTTGCGGATGCGGCTGAGGGAGGGGTTGGCAATGCCGAGGTACGAGGCGATATGATAGGCGGGGATGCGGTTGATGATATTGGGATGAGCTTCCAGCAGCCTGATATAGCGCTGCTCCGGTGAAAAGAACAGGAGTTCCTCTGTCCTGGTCTGGGAGTAGCTGAAGAATTGTTCCGCCAGCAGTCGGCCAAACCGGGCCCAGTTGGGATGCGTTTCGTAGAGGCCGGTCAGATCGCGATGGCTGATATAGATGATCTCGGAATCTTCCATTGCCTGAATAAAATAGTGACAGGCTATGCGGGTGACAAAACTTCGGAACGAAACGACAAACTGGTTCTCGGAGAAGAAGAAGATATTCGTCTCTTCGCCCGTGTCGGGATGACTGTAGTATATCCGGAAGATGCCTTTGACGACCAGCCCCAGATCGTTACAGACCATGTACTGCAGATTGAAGAAATCGTTCTTCCTGATCTTGCGGGTCTTCCAGAGATCTCGGCTATCGGCAAGGTCTTTCTCGGTCAGTGCCGAAAAATTCGCCAGGTAGTCACCAAGTATCTCATGGTTGTCATTCATAGCTGTCAGGCCACTAATTTAGCCATTCTCACTGTCACTGTCAAACGGATTGCCGTGATCAGGAAGTAAAAAGCGCCGAAAGCCGAGTAGCCGATCAGGCTGTTGATGCCCATGGTTGGGGAGTGGGCCAGCAGGATAAAGGCGGTGCCTGCCAGCATGGATTGGCCGCCGCTGAGGATCATCGCCCATTGACCGCCGAGTTGGCGCCTGCGGCTCAGGCCGAGAATCAGCTGGATGAGGCCTGCTACGATCGCCCATATGCCGAAGACGATCAGGGCTGCTGGTATGCTGATTTGCAGGGCCAGGGCTACGCCGATGGTAGTGAGGACACCGATGACGATGTTCACATACTGAGGAGTTTTTGTGGCCTGGCGCGGATTGGCCTTGATGTCCAGGAAGGTGGCAAGAACGTCCCAGAGCGGATAGATGATAAAAAGGATATTGGCCAGCTGGGGACTGGATTTGAGGCTGCTTGAAAGCAGGATTATCCATATTGCCGAAAAGGCGGTGCGCAGGAAATAGAGGTTGCGCAGGGACTGGGCGGTTTGAATGGTGTCGGAAGAGACAGCGGAATTTGAGTTCATTGTTTGATCTTTTGATGACTCAAAATTCTCACATATTTTTCTGTTGGATTTTCACTTAAGTTAAAATCGACAGCATGGGCAGTCATTTATTCCCTTTTTCCGGATAAGATACGAGACCAGGCTCGCTCCCGCCGAGGTCATTGAGCGAATACGGGGTAAGGTCGCCCAACCCGAATCGGGAGTGATAGCAGATCCATCATTCGGATCATAAGCGACATCCTCATTATATCCATTGCTTTTAACGGTCAAATTGGGAGGATTTGAATGAGGGTATACGGTGTAAATGCGTGGAATTATTTCTGCAACCGCCCTTGCTTCCGATTCATTTGCAAAAAAATACTCGGCAAAACCATAGTCGTATGCAATCTTGCTATAAAAAAGCCAAATTATTGGTTCCGGCGCCAAATTGATCCTTATCCATTTATTCAGATTATCAAACTCCATGAATCCACCTTCCAGAATAACAGAATATCGACGCATTTCCAACATTTCCTTTCTGCTAGTTTCATCATCAGCTTCCAATTGGAGAATGCCGTATTCAGACAGCATTTGTTGGTAAGATTGCAGTTTCATTACTACCCGCCCATTTTCTACGGGCGCCTCGTGAAGTTCAAGAGAAATTTTAAAAAAACAAAAACCGGCAGGTGGAACCCCGCCCCAACAATTAATATTATAATTATTCGTTGAGAGTAAAAGAACAATTCCTCCAGTCCGATGAAGGCCATTTTTGTCCTGCTTTTACTGCCACTGCAACTCTTTTCCCAGGATCTTTCGGGAATTTGGGTAGGAACGATTGCCACCTCCCAGGCGCAAATGCCATTTGAACTGGCCATCAACCGGGATATGACCGGTTATTCGATGGTTACGTTCATGTATAAGGGTGCTGAAAAAGTAGCCGTTAAGAAAATTACCCTGATACAAAAGGATAGTATTTTTACTATTTCAGACGATAAGCTGATCTACAATAATTTTGAAACCCGGTCCCGCAGCATCAAAACATTCTGTGATTTTTCCATTAAGATGTTTGACAGCACAATGGTTCTAAGCGGGGCTTTCCACACGCGAACGCGGGACCTGCGGGCTGGTGACTCCGATCTGGCTACAGGAACCATCACACTGCAAAAGCAAAATATCCAAGCTCACACAAGGCTGATCAAAAAACTCGACACGTTGAAATTGTCAAATACCCTTGCGTTCTCAAATCCCAGAGCAGATATAAAAGAAACTCCGGCCGTGGCGGTATCCAAACAAGAAGTCCCTGCCGTGGCAGTATCCGAAAAAGAAGCCCCTGCCGTGGCAGTATCCGAAAAAGAAGCCCCTGCCGTGGCGGTATCCAAAAAAGAAGCCCCCAAAGTTGCGGTATCCGGGAAAGAAGCCCCTGCTGTGGCAGAGACTCCGGTGAAAGATTTAATAGCCGTTAGAGTGCAGCAACGGGTAAGTTCCGAGAAAGGGAGAAACGGATCTTACAGTGTTGCGGGCAATAATACTACCACTGCACCTGCCATCCCGACTAATCTAAAGATCAATGCGCCCGCGGCAGATGTTGCGACGCGCAAAACAGAGGTTATTCGCACAATTGATTTTAAATCAGACAGCCTTGTATTGACTTTATATGATAATGGCATTGTTGATGGAGACACCGTAAGTGTGGTATTGAATGATCTGGTGATCATCCCAAGACAGGGCCTTACTGAACAAGCATATCGAAAAATCATAAATATACCCCCCGATTGGGGCGATTCTCTTCAATTGGTGTTATATGCAGAAAACCTCGGTTCCATTCCACCGAATTCCGGTTTGTTAATTATAGAAGACGGCGCCGACCGTTACGAGGTAGGATTTAAGGGAGATCTGAAAAACAGCTCCGCGGTGCAATTGAGAAGAAAGCGGTCGCTGTAGTCGCCTCCTCTGGCGAAATAAATTCATCCTCGCCAAAAACCTGCTGACATACTGTTGTCATTACCCGCCGATAGCTTTGTGTTGTACTTATTATACTACTTAAAAATTAATAACCATGTCAACACAACAGGCAACATCGGGCACCGCAGCCCCCTTCTCTCTACGCAGGAATTACTTAAACACTGGCAGGGACATCGTGGCCTGACACGCAAAATGATCGAAGCCTTCCCTGAAGACAGGCTGTTTACCTATTCTATCGGTGGTATGCGCCCGTTCTCTGACCTGGTATACGAGTTCCTCGGCATGGCAGTTCCCGGACTGCAAGGCATTGCTACCGGTAAATGGCAAAAGTGGGCAGACGCCGACAAAGTGAATACCAAAGCAGCATTATTGCAGCTGTGGGATGCCGCTACCGATGAGATCAACGCCATTTGGCCCACCATTCCACTCCATCGTTTTGCAGAACAGGATGTAGCATTTGGCCTATGGCCCGGCACCTGTCTTTCTTTCCTTTTTTATTTTATTGATAACGAAATACACCATCGTGGACAGGCATACGTCTACTTAAGAAGCCTGAGCATTGAGCCACCTGCCTTCTGGGACCGTCCCTAAAGCAATTTGAATGAATTGGAAATTGCATGGTCGATAAGAGACCGTGCATTTTTTTGCCCGGGATATTCCTATAAAAAGAAAACGCCTTGAAGATCAAGGCGCAAAATGTGTGTAGTCCCGACAGGAATCGAACCTGTATCTAAAGTTTAGGAAACTTCTATTCTATCCATTGAACTACGGGACCAATTTTCCGTTGTTGGCGGCGGGTTGGTGGACCCGGATCTTTTGGTGGTTCGCCGCGGAGGCGGACCGGTTTACCCTCGTTGTGGCTGGGCTTGTGGGCCGCGGCCGGGGCGGGCTGTGGGGCCTGCCGGGAGGGTAAGGGCCGCAAAAATACGGCAATTTTTTTTAGCTTGAGGATATTCCTTACTTTAATCCCTTCAATTAATTTATTTATTATGAGTCAAGTGAATATGTCAGGTTTGGGCCGCGTTCTGGTAGCGCTGGCCATGCCCGTATTTATGGGGGTGGCCGCAAAGGCGCAGGGGCCCCATTTCAGCCATCAGACCATTTTTGTGACGGACCTGGACCGGTCCGCCAGGTTTTATGAGAAAGTGATGGAGCTCAAAAAGATAGAGGAGCCGTTCCATGACGGAAAGCACGTGTGGTTCAGGATCTCGGAGCACGGGCAGCTGCATGTGGTGTCCGGGGCCAAGGAGGATATCCCGCACGACATCAGTATTCACCTGGCTTTTAGTGTGCCGTCGATGGAAGCCTTCACAAAACACCTTGACGCCGAGGGAATCAAGTATGGCAACTGGGCACAGAATACCAAGACCCCGCAGATGAGGCCCGACAAGGTGCAGCAGATCTACCTGCAGGACCCGGACGGGTTTTGGATCGAAGTTAACGATGACAAATTTTAAAGTGTGAACCGCCGAAGGGGATGTGAACCGCCGGAAGGGATGTGAACCGCCGGAGTGGGGCGGGGTAATGAAATGTGAACCGCGGGATGCCGGGGATGGCCGAGACCCGTTGGGTGATGGATATGTGAACCGTGGAAGGGGCGGTGAGGGGGAGTAGGAACCGCGAAGGGGCGGCTGGTGGACGAGAACCGGGCCCCCAACCCGGTCCCCGGGAAATTTGGGAATGTGAACCGCGCCGCGGGCCCACCGGGGGTGGAAATACCCTATATTTGCGTCCCCGAAGGACCGGGACGGTCCCAAGGCCGAAGGCCCATCATTAAACGGTTCGCGCCGATGGGGTATTTTCGGTCACCCCGGAGGCGCGGACCCTAAGAGGAATTATGAAGTTTTACAATATTGTCATCAAGTATCGGCTCCAGCTGGCTCTCCTTTTTATTATCCTTGGGGTCGTCGTAAATATATATGCTGGTTTCTGGCCGGCATTCCTGCCGTATTTTATCGCGCTGATCCTGATCGCCGGCCACTTGTTTGTTGGGCCGATGCGGCTGATCCAGGAACATATGGAAAGCGGCAATCTGGACGCGGCCGAGAAGGTGCTCAATTCCATCAAATTCCCAAACCTCCTGTACAAACCCATCCGTTCCGTATTCTATACCCTCAAGGGTAATATCGCGATGATGAAACAGGACTTCACCAGCGCCGAGATCAACATGAAGAAAGGATTGGACCTTGGGATGCCGATGAAGGAAGCCGAAGGCGCCAGCCTCCTCCAGATGGGGATGCTCGCGATGCAAAAAGGGGATATCCGTCAGGGTGAAAGCTATATCCGCCAGGCCTTACGCAAAGGGCTACCCGATAAGGATAATCAGGCCATGGCTTTCCTGCAGCTGTGCTCGATCATGGCGACGAGACGCGAGTTTCGCGCCGCCAAGGACTTTTTCCGCAAGGCCAAAGCCCTGAAGCCGACCAACCCCGAGATTGTAAAGCAGATAAAAGAATTGGAGAAACATATCCCCCGCCTGCCGGGTTAATGGGGATCAGTAGTTTCGGGTTAGCGGGGTGCCGGTATCGCGCCGGAAGGCTCCGGGCCACCCGCCGTGGCAGGGAACAATCGTTCAATCTGCCTGTACCTGTATTTAAAAATCCCATCCAGCTGCCTGCGCACGAATAGCGCATTGGCCAGCGATCCAATCCAGCCAAAGGGAATCTCATAGTGAACGATGTCGGTCATTTCGACGCCGCCACCGCCGGGCGCGGGGCGGAAATGGTGTTCGTGGTGCCATAACCGATAGGGGCCGCGACGCTGTTCGTCGATAAAGCACGCGCCTTCGGTAACCGACATAATTTCGGTCACCCACCGAACGGTAATCAGGGGCAACGGACGAAGCCGGTACTCAATGAGCTGGCCAGGAAAAATTTTATTAGTTGAAAGGGGGAGATCTGAAAGCATCCTGAATCTCATGTAGGGCGGAGTAATGAGGGGGAGATTCAATGGATTTACGAAAAAGGCCCAAATAAGGGAAGGGTCGCCGTGAACTGTCTGATGCCGGGTAAAAGAAACAACTGCCATACCCCAAATCTAGGGCGAACCAGCGGAAAGTTTCTGATTTGTCTAGCTCTCCATGGGCTGCTTGCCCGTAGAAGTTACACAGTCTACCATATGACGGAGAGCGCGAAGCGAAAGACTGTTCTTTTCGAGGAAATCGAAGCTGCCGTATTGCAGGTAAATTTCCTTAGTGTTGAGACCTTTCTGACTTGAGAACATTATCACGTAAACGCTGGGGTCCACGTCTCTTACCTTTTGAAGGGTGTCCAGACCATTCATCGGACCGTCCAGATTATAATCCAGAACGATCACCTTCGGGTGCTTGTCCAGTTCGGTAATACAGGACTCTCCCGTGGTGTAAAAATGAATGTTGGAGCTTAGGGTTTCCAGCTCTTTCGCGATAAGGCTTTGGTAGATCACGTTATCTTCGACAACGAAAATAACGGGTTGTTGACTTAATTGCATGATAACATGATAATTTAACTGTAGTGCAAGGTATAGTACCGGAAAATGGTGCCAGAAACGAATCAGTTGATTATCAGGAAAGAGGAGTTCCTGGGGTCTATGAACCGCTCTCGCTTTGGGAATTTTTGAAAAAGACTGGGAAAAAGGAGGGACCGCGGGGTCTGTCTACTTACGAGATGGGACGCTGGCCGGATTTGAAAACAGGAGTTTTTTTGCGCAGAAGGCCGAACGCAGGGTGGCTGCGGGATAAGCGGAACCCCGAGGGTCGAGGGGACATTTGAACCGTGACGAGGGACGCGGGGCTGGGGAGGGGCGTGAACCATGGGCCGGGGTCGGGGACGCCCGGCAGGGGGCCACCGGGCCAAAGGGGCCACCAGAGCTCCCTACCCCCTAATTCATTATCTCCGCCTTCAGCTGGAGAATACACTCCTCAATAACATTATCGATCATCCCCACCAGCGCGGGGATCTCCTGAATGCTTTCTTTTGTTTCGCGTTGGCTTCGACGGTACGGATCTCCTGGCGGATGGACTTGATGCCCATCGAGTCGATGGTAGATTTCAGCTTATGGGCCGTCTTTCCTACCTGGTCCCAGTTCTCCTGATTCATCGCATTCTTCAGGTCGGTCATATTCTGGGGCACCGTCTCGATGAACAGAGCCACCATCTTACGGATAAAACCTTCATCGCCGCCCGACACGGACTGAACCATTGAGAGATCATACAATCGGGGGTTTGCAGGGGTTGTCATAGTACTCGAATTGTTGTTGTTTTTAAAGGGATGGTCTTCGGATCCGCCGGAAGCCGCACCAGCAGGGGCGTCGCCGGAGAGGACCGGAGTCTTATAATAGGCCAGATTGCGGTAGATGACCTGGAACAGCCGCTCTTCGTCGAAGGGTTTGGCCAGGTAGTCGTTCATTCCCGCGGCCAGATATTTTTCACTGTCGCCCTTTAGCGCATTCGCGGTCAGGGCGATGATAGGAATATTCGATTTTACGGGGTCGGGTAACCGACGAATATGCTGGGTAGCCTCGATGCCATCCATCTCCGGCATCTGCACGTCCATCAGGATGCAGTCGAATGTGGCGTGTTCGAGTGCCTGCAGCGCCTCCAGACCATTGTTGACGATGACCACCTCAAATTCCCACGATTCCAGTATATGCCGCGCGAGGTATTGATTCAGCTCGACGTCCTCCGCTACCAGGATCTTTCGTTGCCCAAGGCTTTTGTAGTTTGTTTCCTGTCTTATTTCCTTTTCCTGCATAGCTTCAATGCTTAGATGATATGGAACTCGTATTATAAAGGCCGAGCCCTTGCCTGCTTCACTCTTCACCAACAACTCCCCGTTCTGCATTTCAACCATATGCTTACAGATGGCCAGCCCGAGGCCCGTACCACCGTATTTGCGGGAGATGGTTGCGTCGGCCTGTTCGAACGGTTCGAAGATCGTGGCCAGCCTTTCGGGACTGATACCGATGCCCGTGTCACTGACGACCACCTCTACCACCACGGCGTCTTCGTCGCCTACGGCGATACCCGTCGTGACCTTGATATGCCCTTCGTTGGTAAACTTCAGGGCATTGCTGAGGAGGTTGTTCAGCACCTGACTCAGCCGGTAGGGATCGCCTTCCACGACCAGGTCGCCGGGGACTGAATTCTGGAAGATCAGACCCAGCTCTTTCTCCTCCGCCCTATATATAAATGACTGTATGGTCGTCGCGATCTTGTCGACTATCTTAAACGGAATACTTTCCAATTGCAGTTTGCCCGCCACGATCTTTTCCAGATCAAGGATGTCATTTACGATGACGAGCAGGTTGTTGGCGGACTCCTGGATCAGCTGAAGATAGTTGCGCTGCTGTACGTCCAGGCGGGTCTTGTTGAGCAGGCTGGCGATGCCCAGAATGCCGTTCATCGGGGTCCTGATCTCGTGGCTCATATGCGCGAGGAAGGACTCCTTGGCCCGGGCGACATCGTCCGTAAGCTGCTTGGTCACCCGCAGCTCGCGCTCCATCGTGATCCGGTCTGTTATATCCTGCGAAAAGCCGATGATATAGGGTTCTTCGCCCGGCTCTTCCCTCCGGTAGTTCCTGTACAACAGGTGGATCTCCGTACCGTCCTTATTGAGAACGCTGAATTCCCCGCTGAGGTTGTTGTCCCTGCGGTGGATCGCCTTTACGTATTCTTCCCCGAAGCGGGCCCGGTGCTTTTCCGGCAGGAATTCCATCAGGTTTCGCCCAACCATCTCGTCCTCAGTATAGCCCAGGGTGCGGCAGACGGCGGGGTTGACGGCCAGGAGCCGCCCATTCATATCGTGTGTGCAGATGAGTGCCTGGCTGTAGTTGTAGAGGTCCCGGTATTTGTTCTCGCTGCGTCTGATCTTTTCCTCGTACTCCTTTTCCTCCGTGATCCGGATGGCGTAGATGATCACCTTGGTGATCCCGCCACCGTCTTCCTTTACCGGAGTCACCCGGTGCATATAGTGCTGTAAAACGCCTTTTTCGTCGCGAACGGCTTCCGTCCATTCCACCATGCTGCTGGTACGCAATACTTTTTCAAAGACCATCCTTCTGGCCCTGGCAATCACTTCCGACCGGCCGGCGCGCCTGCAAAACTCTTCATTGGTCCTGCCGACCATCCATTCGCGCATGGCGGCGTCCGGCACTGCACTCGGATTAGCGTACAGATAGCGGTATTCAGCGTCAGCAACAATGATCTCCGCAGGAGCCTTGTCCAGGATCTCCTGAAAGAAATTATTTTGTAAATACATGCCAGCGTCATTTTTCGGGGTGATGAGCCCCGCGGTTTACTTCATTTTCAGCTCACCGTTCTGGATCATGCGATAGAGCGTGGACTTTCCAACGTCCAGTTTCTTCGCGACGAGCAGAACGTCCTTGTCATACTTGTCTAAATAATGCTGCAGGATTTGTATCTCGAACTCTTTAAGGGTCATTTCTTTGTTCAACAGATCGGCAATACTCGCCGTCGTGTTGAGGGTAATGTGCTCGGGCTGGATAAGGTCGCCGTCCGCCATCACAACGGACAACTCCACGACCGATTTCAGCTCGCGGACGTTACCCGGGAAGGGATACTGCAGCAGTTTTTGGCTTGCCTCGGGAGAGAGGGTCTTTTTGTCCATCTTGTTCTCCCGGCAAAAGCCGTCTATGAAATGTTTGGAAAGGATGAGAATGTCGTTGCCTCTTTCCCTTAAAGGGGGAGGTAGATGGGGAGACCTATCAGACGATAATAAAGGTCTTCCCGAAAGTTCTTGCTCTTTACTTCTTCCAGCAGATTCTTGTGGGTCGCCACGATGATGCGAACGTCGATCTTGGTGACGCCGGTGCTGCCGATGCGGGTGATCTCCCTTTCCTGCAGGACGCGCAACAGCTTTGCCTGCAGATTGATGTCCAGCTCGCCGATCTCGTCGAGGAAAAGAGTGCCCTTGTCGGCCTCTTCGAATTTCCCGATACGGCGGGTGACGGCACCGGTGAAGGCCCCCTTCTCGTGTCCGAACAGCTCGCTCTCGATGAGGTCGCGGGGAATAGCGGCCACGTTGACGGCTACGAAGGGCAGCTTGTGTCGGTCCGAATTATAGTGTATCGCCTTGGCGATCATTTCCTTACCGGAGCCCGTCTCCCCTGTTACGGAGACGGTGATATTGGTCTTTGCGGCCTTTTCGATCATCGAAAAGACCTTATTTATCTGTTCACTTTTTCCCAGGATCATCTGGGAGAAGTCGTATTTCTTGCCTACCTGGCTTTTGAGGGTCTCCACCTCCTGTTTGAGGCTGCTGATCTCCCGCAGGTGGAGGATGCTGTTCCAGAGACGGTCCTTGGTGTCGTCGTCCTTTACGATATAGTCGAAGGCCCCGTTCTTTAGCAGATTGATGGCGGTTGCGACGTCCTCCTGTCCGGAGATGACGATGACCCGGATGTCCGGATTGTGTTCTTTTATCTTCTTCAATACCTCGGCGCCGTCGCAGTCGGGCAGAGAGTAGTCGAGTGTTACAACTTCGGGATTTTCATGTAGTGCGGCAAAAAAATCGCGTGGTGATTCAAACCGTTTGACCTCATACTCGGGGTTAAGTGAGAGATAATGCTGGAGCATAGAGCCATACCAAACATCATCTTCAACGATGAATACTTTAAAGGAGTGATGGTTTTTCATACTTGCGTTTATATAGGATCAGGACTTAAACGTTGGATTTGCTAAATTATTCCCATATTAAGACATTTTCCAATCCATTTCCCATCTTTTTGTACAATTATGGGTAATAAAGGACGAAACTAGGGGTTTACCACTAATTTTATGTGGTTTGGGAAAGGGTCCAGGGGTCGGTCGGCGGCGGATTTTGACCCAAAACGGGAATTCAGAAGGGGATTTTGGAGGCCAGGTCAGGACCCCGGGGGCTGGGGGGGCTATGAACCGCGGAAACGGGGGCCGTGGTCCAAATTCCTATCTTTACACCATGTCAATAAATCGGGAAAAGCTCCGCGCACATTTTCGGGAAGAATACCAGCGGCTCAACGAGCAGCAACAGCTGGCGGTGGATACTACGGAGGGACCCGTTATGGTCATCGCAGGGCCCGGCACCGGGAAGACGCAGATCCTGGCGGCCCGCATCGGCAAGATCCTTCTCGACTCGGACGTATACCCCCAGAATATCCTCTGTCTCACTTACACGGACGCCGGCACCATCGCCATGCGGCGGCGCCTGCTGTCATTTATCGGTCCCGACGCCTATAAGGTCAATATTTACACCTTCCACGGCTTTTGCAACGATATCATCCAGGAGAACCTGCCGCTTTTCGAAAAAACGGCCCTCGACCCCATTTCCGACCTCGAACGCATTCAGCTGTTCAAGACCCTGATCGATTCCTTCCCAAAGAACCACCCCTTAAAAAGATACCGTGGCGACGTCTATTATGAGATGCGCAACCTGCAGAACCTGTTCTCCGCGATGAAAAGGGAAGGCTGGACACCCGAATTTATCAATAGCAAGATCGACCAGTACCTCGCCGCGCTGCCGACCCGCGACGAATATATCGCCAAAAGGGCCACGAAGGAGTTCAAAAAAGGCGATGTCCGGACCGACAAGATCGCCGAGGAACAGGACCGGATGGACAAGCTCCGCGCCGCCGTCGGCGAGTTCGAACCGTTCCAGGCGCTCATGCGGAAGAATAACCGATATGACTTCGACGACATGATAAATTGGGTCATCAGGGTATTTGAAGAGAATAAAGCCCTGCTGTCCTCCTACCAGGAACGCTACCAGTATATCCTCGTGGACGAATACCAGGATACCAGCGGCACCCAGAACAGGCTGGTCTCGCTGCTCATCAGCTACTGGGACCAGCCCAATGTATTTGTGGTGGGAGACGACGACCAGAGCATCTACAGATTCCAGGGCGCGAACGTGGAGAATATGCTGGAGTTCGCCAACCAGTATAGCAAGGACATGCTCACCGTGGTGCTTACCAACAACTACCGGAGCACACAGCCCATACTCGACGTGTCGCGGACGCTGATAGAGAACAATCAGGAGCGGCTGGTGACACAGCTACCCGGCCTTTCCAAGAACCTGCTCTCCAGCCACCCGCTGATCAGGCAGTACGCTTTCCCGCCGCGGCTGCAGGAATGTCTCAGCCCCAGGCAGGAGATGACGAATATCACCCTTCAGATCGAAAAAATGATCAAAGAGGGCGTCGTACCCGGCCGAATCGCCGTTATATATAAGGAGAACAAATACGGCGAAGAGCTGGCCCGCTTCCTCCAGCTGAAGCAGATACCGGTGTATAGCAAACGAAGCCTGAACCTCTTCGAGATCCCTCTGGCGCAGAAGATACTGCTAATGCTCCGCTATCTCGCCGCGGAACACGACGCGGCCTATGGCGGCGACGAGATGCTTTCGAGATCCTGCATTTCGACTTCTTCGGGATCGCGCCGATCGAGATCGCGAAGCTTTCCGTCGAGGTCGCCGAGCGGCAGTTCAGCAATGACAATCGTACTTCCATAAGGCGTCTGCTGCACGAAAAAGCTACCAGGCCGGCAAGGGACCTCTTCGACACGGGTCTTCCGGAAGGGATGAAGAAGGCGAGCCGTGCAATGGAGCGGCTGATTGGCGACGTACCGAATGTGACGCTGCAGGCGCTTTTCGAGAACATGATCCGCGAGACAGGGGTACTGGCCTTTATCATGAAGAGCCCGGAAAAGATCTGGCTGATGCAGGTGCTGACGGCGGTGTTCAACTTCGTCCGCGAAGAATCGCGGCGCAACCCCGACCTCACGCTGGAGCAGCTGATCCAGATGACCGACCTCATGAAGGACAACGGCCTCTCCCTCCCGCTGGTGCAGGTGTCGGGCAGCGACAAAGCTGTCAATCTGCTGACTGCACACGGATCGAAGGGTCTCGAGTTCCAGTATGTGTTTTTCGCAGGTTGCAACGCCTCCACCTGGGAGAAGAAACGCAAGCTGAATAACGGCTATAAATATCCGGACACAATATTTGCCCGGGTCGACAACTCGGTGGAAAGGGACGAGGAGGAGCTGCGCAGGCTGTTCTATGTGGCGCTGACGAGGGTCGAGCAGCATTTGAATATTTCGTGGTCCCGGTTCAGAGACGACGGGAAGGAGCTGGAGCCCTCCGTCTTTATCGCGGAGATACAGGACCAGCACGTGCTGCCAGTCGAGAAGATCAGTGTCACCCCCGAAGAGCAGGCCGAATTCGACGCCCTGCCATTCGGCGACAGTATCGCTCCGGAAATCGAATCGGCCGAAGAAGATTTTATCAGCAGGATGCTCGAGAAATTCGTCATGAACGTGACGGCCCTCAACAACTATCTCAAGTGTCCGCTGGAGTTTTATTACCGCAATCTGGTGCGGATCCCGTCCCCAAAGAATGAGGCAACGGAATTCGGAAGCGCCATCCACTTTGCGCTGCAGCGGCTCTTCGAGAAGATGAAGGAGCATGTGAAGGAACAGTTCCCCTCCAGAGAAGAGATGCTGACCGATTTTCAGTGGTATATGCGCCGCCACCGGGAGATCTTTACGCGGGAGGCCTTTGCCCGCAGGATGGAATACGGACAGGAAGTGTTGTCGAATTACTATGAAAAATATATCCACCAGTGGAACCGGATCGTCACGGTAGAGCGGAATATCCGGAACGTCATCGTCAGGGGAGTGCCGCTGAAGGGCAAGCTGGACAAGCTGGAATTCCAGGGAAAAGAAGTGAATGTCGTGGACTATAAGACGGGGGATGTTGACAAGGCCAGGGACAAACTTCTTGCGCCCAGCGAAAGGGACCCCAACGGCGGCGACTATTGGCGGCAGGCCGTTTTTTACAAGATACTCGTCGACAGCTATGAGCAGAAGGACTGGAAGGTCACCAGTACCGAATTCGATTTTGTGGAGCCCGACAAGAAGAAGGAGTACCGGAAGGTCAGGATAGTGATCACCCCGGAGGATATCACGACTGTCACCCAGCAGATCATCGACACCTGGCAGAAGATACAGAACCGCGAGTTCTATACGGGCTGCGGGAAACCAGATTGTCACTGGTGTAATTTTGTTAAAACTAATAATCTGGCCGTCGCGCTGCATGAGGTTAGCGAGGATGACGAAGAGATTTAATTATGTTTGTAAAATGAAGCTTCGAAACGGTCTATTCTTTTTTGGCCTTTTTTCCCTGTTGATCATTGGCGCCGTCAGTCATTCCGGGTGTGCGAATATAGTTCCCCCCACGGGCGGTCCCCGGGACACTCTCCCACCCCGCCTCGTCTCGGCGGTACCCGGCGATTCCGACAGGAATTTCAACACCAATAAGATCGTTTTTACCTTCGATGAATATATCGATCCCAAGGATATCCGGACCGAACTGATCGTCTCTCCCTACCGAAAGTCGAGCCTATTGTAGACTCGAAACTAAGGACGCTCACGGTCAAGCTGAAGGATACGCTGGAACCCAATACTACCTATTCCCTGAACTTCGGCAAATCGATCAGGGACTATAATGAAGGGAATATTCTGAAGGACTTCAGGTACGTCTTTACGACGGGTCGTCGTATCGATCAGGGGGCTTTCGGCGGGACGGTGGTCATTGCCAATACGGGTAAGGCGGACAGCAGCCTGGTCGTGGTCCTGCACCGGAAATTCGACGACTCTGCGGTAGTGAAGGACAGACCCCGGTATCTGACCCGCATGGACTCCACGGGAAGCTTTTACTTCGAGAATATACAACCCGGCAGATATGCGGTATACGCGATGAAGGACGAGGGCGGTTCGCATAAATATCTTTCGAAGGGCCAGCTGTTTGCTTTTGCGGACTCGCCGGTTGTCATTACCGAAAATACCTCGCCGCTGACGCTGTACGCCTATGCGGAAGAGACGGGGACCAGGCCAAAAACGACGACGACCCAGACCCCGGCGCAGCCCGCCGGCAGGAAGACCGCGAGGGAGCGGGAAAAGGACCGTCGTCTGCAGTTTCAGACCAATGCGACCAACGGCGTTTTCGACGTCCTCGATACATTCAGGATAACGTTCGCGACCGGGATGAAAGTCTTCGATTCCACGCAGTTGCGATTCACGGATGAGAATTTCAAAGACATCGATCCAAGGCGCTACCGCTATGTCCGGGACACCACCAACAAGATCTTCGCCATGTTCTACAACTGGCCGACAGATACCAAATTTAATCTTATCATACCCAAAACTTTTGGACAGGATTCTGCGGGGAGAAGGCTGCTGAAGGACGATACCGTGACCTGGAGGACCAAGAAGGATATCGATTATGGCGAGATCAGGATCAGGATCCCGAATCTCAATATGTCCCAGCGGCCGGTGCTGCAGATGGTGGTGGGCGACAACGTAAAATATTCTTTTCCTTTCAACAACCGGAGGGAAGTGCGGATGATCCTGTTCCCTCCCGGAGAATACGAGCTCCGGGTACTCTATGATACCAACGGCAATCTCCGCTGGGATACGGGCAATTTTTTCGGTAAAAAGCTACAGCCGGAGAGGGTGATACCGATCCGGAGAAAGCTCACGGTCAAGGCGAACTGGGACAATGATATAGACATTAGTTTGTAGGGGTTTCGTACCTTTGCAGGATGCAATTTTCCTCAACTTTACTGGAGAGTGCGGTAGGTGAGTTTGCCAAGCTGCCGGGCATCGGAAAGAAGACGGCTCTGCGGCTGGTGCTGCATCTGCTGAAGACGGATGCGGGCAATGTACAGGGGTTTGGAGAGGCGCTGATCCGGATGCGCCAGGAGATAAAATTCTGTCAGCGCTGTCATAATGTGTCGGACGGCGATATCTGTTCGATCTGCGCCAATTCGCTCCGCAAGCAGGAGCTGATCTGTGTCGTGGAGAGTCTTCGCGAGGTCATCGCGATCGAGAGCACCCAGCAGTATAGCGGTACCTATCATGTGCTCGGGGGGATCATCTCGCCGCTGGATGGGGTGGGTCCCGATCAACTGAATATAGAGACGCTTGTCAACCGGGTCAAAAAGGAGCACACGCATGAGCTGATCTTTGCCCTGAACCCCAATATACAGGGGGATACTACCATCTATTATATACAGAAAAAGCTGCAGGACCTGCCGGTCCGGGTCACGACGATCGCCCGGGGTATCGCCTTTGGCGGCGAGTTGGAGTATGCGGATGAGATGACGCTGGCCCGGAGTATCACCAACCGGCTGCCGGTGGAGAGTTACCGAACGGGGGATGAGTCGGCTGTATGACCTTGCAGATAATTGTTTTTTGTATATCTTTGCACCCTGTACGGGCGGATTTGTTTATTGTTCAGCCTGTACGACCGGGTAACACCGGTAATAACTGAACTAATAAACGTCTGAAATAATCCCTCTTTTTATTTCCCTCGTTAAGCAGTTCAGAAAATTTTTTACGGTATAACACGTTTAAACCCAGGAGGTAAGTCATGGACGTACGTTCAACTATTCAGGAACTGTTAAAAAACGCATACTCATCATCGATGGCGCGATGGGGACAATGATCCAGCGTCATAAATTAGAAGAGAAGGACTATCGCGGAGACCGGTTCAAAGACTGGAAGATCGATGTCAAGGGGAATAACGACCTGCTCAATCTTACGCAGCCGCAGATAATCGAAGGCATCCACCGGGAATACCTGGAGGCGGGCGCCGATATCATCGAGACCAATACGTTCAACTCGCAGCGGGTGAGCCTGGCCGACTATCATATGGAAGAATTGTCGTACGAGCTGAATGTGGCAGCGGCGCGTCTCGCGAAGAAGGCGGCGGCGGAGTATACGGCGAAGGACCCTGCAAAACCCAGATTTGTGGCAGGAGCGATAGGGCCGATGAGCAAAACGCTTTCGCTGTCCCCCGACGTGAACAACCCGGGCTTCCGGTCGGTGACCTTTGACGAGGTGTCTTCCGCGTACTACGAGCAGGTAAAGGGTCTGGTAGACGGCGGCGCCGATCTGCTGCTGGTGGAGACCATCTTTGATACGCTGAACGCCAAGGCTGCGATCTTCGCTATCCAGAAATTCTTCCGGGATTCTAAAACGCCCGAGCTGCCGATCCTGATCAGCGGAACGATCACCGATGCCAGCGGCCGAACCCTCAGCGGTCAGACGCTGGAAGCCTTCTATGTCTCAGTCATGCACGCCCGTCCTTTGAGCGTGGGGCTCAACTGTGCGCTGGGGGCTGCCGAAATGCGGCCGCATATCGAAGAGTTGAGTCAGATAGCCGCCTGTTTCACATCGGCCTATCCCAACGCCGGATTGCCGAATGCAATGGGTGAATATGACGAGCAGCCCGAGCAAACGGCGCATTTTATCGAAGAATGGGCCGAGAACGGGTTTGTGAATATCGTTGGAGGATGTTGTGGAACCACTCCGGACCATATCAGACATATCGCAGAGCACGTGGCCGGGATCAGCCCCAGGCCGCTTCCCGTAGTAGAAAAAGAATTAGTTTAATTTATATATAGTATCGATGTCGACGGTTACAATAAAACCTTTCTTGCGTCTTTCGGGCCTCGAGCCGCTGGTATTACGCCCCCTGACCAATTTCGTCAACGTTGGCGAACGCACCAACGTGACCGGGTCCAAGAAATTCGCCCGCCTTGTCCGGGAGAATAAATATGAGGAAGCGCTCAGCGTTGCCCGCCAGCAGGTGGAAAGCGGAGCGCAGATACTGGACGTGAATATGGACGACGCCCTGCTGGACGGGGAGAAGGCCATGCAGACCTATCTGAACCTCCTGCAGTCCGAGCCGGATATCGCCGGGATCCCGATCATGATCGACTCGTCGAAGTTCTCGATCATCGAGGCCGGTCTCAAGTGCGTACAGGGTAAATGTATCGTCAACTCGATCTCGCTTAAGGAAGGAGAAGAGAAATTCATCGAGCAGGCGGTCATCTGCCGCAGCTATGGGGCGGCAGTCATCGTGATGGCCTTTGACGAGAACGGTCAGGCAGATACGCTGCGCAAGAAAGTAGACATCAGCGCAAGGGCCTATAAGATCCTGACCGAACAGGTCGGGTTCGATCCGCAGGACATCATCTTCGACCCGAATATATTCGCTATCGCCACCGGTATCGAGGAGCATAACAACTATGCCGTCGACTTTATCGAGGCGGTGAAAGAAATTAAAGAAAAGATGCCGCTGACCCGGATCAGCGGGGGTGTGAGCAACATCTCGTTCTCCTTCCGCGGCAACGAGCCCGTTCGTGAGGCGATGCACAGCGTATTCCTCTACTATGCCATCAAGGCGGGGATGGATATGGGTATCGTCAACGCGGGACAGCTGGTGGTATACGACGAGATCGAGCCTCAGCTGCGGCAGCTGTGCGAAGACGTTATCCTGAACAGGAATCCCGAGGCCACTGACAAACTGCTGGCATTTGCCGAGACTGTAAAGGCGAAGGACAAGACGGAGGTGAAGGACGAAGCCTGGCGCAAGGGAAGCGTAGAAGAACGCCTCAAGCACGCGCTCGTCAACGGTATTACCGAATATATCGACGCCGATACGGAAGAGGCCCGACAGAAATACCCCAAGCCGCTGGACGTGATCGAAGGTCCGCTGATGGCGGGGATGGACGTGGTGGGTGACCTTTTTGGCAGCGGGAAGATGTTCCTGCCGCAGGTGGTGAAGAGCGCGCGGGTGATGAAGAAATCCGTGGCCGTACTCACCCCTTTCATCGAACAGGAGAAGGAAGAGCGCAGAAAGGCCGCGGGTTCGGAAGGCGTCGAGACGTCCAGTGCCGCCAGGATCCTGCTGGCGACCGTAAAGGGAGACGTTCACGATATCGGCAAGAACATCGTCGGTGTGGTGCTGGGATGTAACGGATATGATATCATCGACATGGGAGTAATGGTCCCGGCGGACAAGATACTGGAGACGGCGAAAAGGGAAAAGGTTTCGATCATCGGGCTCAGCGGCCTGATCACGCCTTCGCTCGACGAGATGGTCCACGTGGCCGGGGAGATGAAGCGGCAGAACTTCGAAGTACCCCTGCTTATCGGCGGGGCAACGACTTCCCGTATGCATACCGCGGTGAAGATCGCGCCCGAGTTCGAGAAGGGTGTCGTACACGTGCTGGATGCTTCGAGGAGTGTTACGGTGGCGGGCTCGCTGCTGAGTCCCGAGCAGAAGCCGGAGTTCCTGAAGAATATCCGCACCGAATATCAGAAGCTGAAGGAAGATTTTGCGAGCAAAAAGACGGTCAAACAGTATCTGCCGTTTGGTAAGGCGCAGGAGAACAAGGTGAAGATTGGCTGGGATGGTTTCCGGCCGGTGACGCCGTCCTTTATAGGCACCAAAACGTTTGACGGATATGATCTCGCCGAAATCGCCCGGTTCATAGACTGGGGTCCCTTCTTCATCACCTGGGAACTGCACGGGAAATTCCCGCAGATCCTGCAGGACAAGGTGGTAGGGGTCGAGGCTACGAGGCTGTTCAACGACGCGAATGCTTTGCTGCAGCAGATCATTAAGGAGAAGTGGCTGAAGCCGCGCGCGGTCATCGGCTTTTGGCCGGCTAATTCGGACGGGAAGGATACGGTATTCGTGAAGACGGGGGCTGGAAATCCGGCAGGCCCCGAGGTTAGCCTTGAGTTCCTGAGACAGCAGATCAAAAAAGCGGCCGATCAGCCTAATATATCATTGAGCGACTTTATTGCGCCTGAGGCCACGGGCAAACAGGACCATCTCGGCGCGTTTGTCGTCAGTATCGAGGGCATCGAGCCTCATCTTCAACGGTTTCAGGCGGCGCATGACGACTATAACAAGATCATGCTGCAGTCGCTGGCGGACCGGCTGGCGGAGGCTTTTACCGAGCTGTTGCACGAGAGGGTGAGAAAGGAGTTCTGGGGCTATGCGAAGGAAGAACATCTGGACAACGAGCGGCTGATCAAGGAGGAATATTCGGGTATCCGGCCTGCTCCGGGCTATCCGGCCTGTCCCGACCATACGGAGAAGCGGAAGCTGTTTGCCATGCTGGACGCGACCAACCAGGCGGGGACGATCCTGACGGAGTCTTTGGCTATGTATCCGGCGTCTTCTGTCAGCGGCTGGTATTTTGCCCATCCGGAAAGTAAGTATTTTGGGGTCGGTAAGATCGAGAAGGACCAGGGTGATCGACTATGCCAGCCGGAAGGGGATGCCACTCGAAGAGGTGGAAAGGTGGCTCAGACCGGTGCTGGAATACGATGTTTGATAATTTTGGCTAATTTTGCGGTCTCGAAACTGGCTATTATTTAACAGCAATCGGACCTATTAAAGTTATGAGAAAAATTATCGGCGGCCTTCTCTCGGCCATGGCATTGAGTGTTTGTCTTCCTTTTTTTGTGCACGCGCAGCAGCCTCAGCAAAAAGAGCCCCCAAAGAAAAAGAAGAAATTCATCAAGGAAATATACCTGTCCTGGGGATATAACAAGGAATGGTATACACACAGCAGTCTGCACGTATCCCAGCCTGGTCTGGGGAATGACTATACGATGGAGCATGTAAAGGCTCACGATCATCCGGGCTGGGATGAGGGTATTTTCAACAAGGCGCTGAGTATCCCGCAGTATAACTACCGCCTCGGCTTCCTGCTCGATGAGAAAAGGGGCTGGGGATTTGAGATCAACTTCGATCACACCAAGTATATCATCGAGGACCAGAATGTCCGCGTAAAGGGTAAGATGAACAATCACCCCGTAGATACGACAGTCGCCTTCAACGAAGGCAATGGTTTCTACTACTATTTGAATAATGGGGCCAATTTTCTTTTATTCAACGTTACGAAGCGCTGGCACCTGCTGGCAACGCGGAATGAGAAGGTGAAGGTGGACGGCTACGCCAAGTTCGGTGTAGGGCCCGTTATCCCGCATACGCAGAATGAGTTGTTCGGAAAGGAGAACCATCCCGGTTTCCAGCTCGGCGGGTGGAATACGGGGTTTGAGGGTGTGGTCAGGGCTACCTTCTTCAATGCATTTTACCTTGAGTATTCCAATAAGCTGGACTATGCCCGTTATTCCGGCGTGCATGTGTATGAGGGGAAGGCGCACCAGGCGTTCGGGACCTATGAGATGATCCTGAGTCTGGGGGTTACGATCCCGACGAGTGGTAAGTGGTGGAGGTAGACGCGGTTCACACGGTTCACGGGCCCGCGGTTCACGTGGGTGCAGGTGTGGGTGTGGCTGCGGTTCACGCCGTCTTGTAGGGCTTGTATTTCTCAAACAACCACCACTTTCGGTGGCGGGGTTTTTCCTTATAATTCGATTTGATAAAGGTGTCGATGTGCGACGCGGCTTCGGCGACGCTGTCGGTCAGCAGGACGAGGGCCATATCCTCTTTTGAGATGGTCCCCTGTTCGGCCATATATTCCATATAGTCGATGAGGGGCTGGTAGTATTCTTTCCCGAAGAGCACGATGGGGAAGCGAACGAGGGTTTTTGTCTGGACGAGGGTCAGCGTCTCGAAAAATTCGTCCATGGTACCAAAGCCGCCGGGCATGATGACGAAGGCGTAGGAGTATTTCACCAGCATGACCTTACGGACGAAGAAGTGATTGAAGGTGATCGACGTCTGGACGTAGGGGTTGGGTTTCTGTTCGAAAGGCAGCTTGATATTGCAGCCGACGGAGGCCCCACCCTGTTCGAAGGCCCCGCGGTTGGCGGCTTCCATAGTTCCCGGTCCTCCTCCCGTCATCGTCGTTAGCCCCAGTGCCGCGATCTGGCGCCCGATTTCGCGGGCGGACTGATAGTGGGGATGATCCTCTTTAAAACGCGCCGAGCCAAATACGGTGACACACGGCCCAACAAAGTGCAGCGTGCGGAAACCTTGGATAAACTCGCGGAAGACCTTCCAGGCGAAGCTGAATTCGTAGCCGCGGCTCTTAGGGCCTTCGAGGAATCTGGTATCATTTGCGCTCGAGGGAATTATGCGATCCAGTTGGGGGATGGTCCTGTCTGATTTTTCCATACAAACTTTCTTAGTAATTTGCGGGCTCTCAGAGAACGCCACAGGCGTTCTGCCCCAAGGGCCATTATTAGCGCTGAACCCGGCATGCGTTAATTTTGGTAAAAGTACATGCCGGGTTCAAATATAACAATTATGTCCTTGCGCATCGTAAGCTATAATGTTAATGGTCTTCGTGCCGCCATGAACAAAGGTCTGATCGAATGGTTGAAGACGGACCCGGCGGATATCGTTTGTATCCAGGAGACAAAGGCGCACAGGGACAATGTCGCGCACGCCCAGTTCACGGATATGGGGTTCCACGATTATTGGTTTCCCGCGCAGAAAAAGGGCTACAGCGGCGTGGCGGTTTTCAGTAAGATAAAGGCAGATCATGTGGAATACGGAACGGGGCACCGGCTGAGTGACGACGAGGGGCGCGTGATCCAGCTGGACCTCGGTGATATCCGGCTGATAAACGCCTACTTCCCTTCGGGGACTTCGGGTGACGAGCGGCAGCAGTATAAATATGTGTGGCTGGACGAAATGCATGCGTACCTGGAGGAGTTGAAGAAGAAATATCCGAGGCTGGTGCTGGTTGGGGACTACAATATCGCGCATAAAGAGATAGACATACACGATCCGAAGGGGAATAAGAACAATTCGGGCTTCCTGCCGGAGGAGAGGGCGTGGATGGATAAGTTCCTGGATAGCGGCTGGATAGACAGTTTTAGGCATTTTCATACTGAGCCTCACCGTTATAGCTGGTGGAGTCAGCGTTTTCCTACTGTCCGGGAGCAGAATAAGGGCTGGCGGATCGACTATATCAGTGTCACCGAGCCGCTACGGGAGCGTCTGGTCGGTGCGGATATATATCATGACGTCAGGCAGAGCGACCACTGTCCCCTGTATGTGGAGCTGGCGGTAAAATAAAGCCCCGCGGGCTTTCAGATACAGCGGGCGACGATTATCTTTATTAGTGAACCATTGCGTTGCACTATGGAAGTACTTGTCGTTGTCTTTTTTATCATCCTTATTACTGTCATTCTTGTGATGCGGAGTTCTCTGCTCGGGCGGTTCGACCGGTTGGAGCATGAGATATTGGAATTAAGGAAAGAACGGGTGCAGCCGCCGGTTGCCGCTGAGGTGGTGAAACCGCCGGTTGCGCCTGCCGCTCCGGATGTGTCTGCCGCTCCGGCTGCGCCGAGGGAGACGGAGCCATACAGAGTGCCCGTTGCCCGGCCGGTGCCTGAAGCGGCGCCGCCGACCGGACACCGGTGCCACCGGCACAGCCTACGCCGCGGCCGGTCGCACCGCCCCCACCCGAGCCTGTTCCCCCCAAGTTCGGATTCTTCGAAACGCATCCTGATCTCGAAAAATTTATTGGAGAGAATCTCGTCAGCAAGATCGGTATAGCGATCCTTGTACTGGCCATTGGATTCTTCGTAAAATATGCTATCGACAACGACTGGATCGGTGCTGTCGGGAGGGTGGGTATCGGAATTCTGTGCGGAGGCATCCTTATCGGGCTGGCGCACTGGCTTCGCAAAAGCTATCAGGCGTTCAGTTCTGTACTCGTGGGTGGCGGTCTGGCCGTTCTCTATTTCACGATCGCACTGGCCTATCACCAGTACCAGCTGTTCGGGCAGACAGCAGCCTTTATCATCATGCTGGTGATCACGGCGTTCTCCGTGGCGCTTTCCCTGCTGTACGACAGGCAGGAGCTGGCGATCATCGCGCTGGTGGGAGGGTTTGTGACGCCTTTCCTTGTGAGCAATGGCAGCGGGAATTACAAAGTCCTATTTACCTATCTACTGATCCTGAATACGGGTCTGCTGGTTATCGCGTATAACAAGTCGTGGCGGCTGCTGAACACGCTGGCGTTTGGATTCACCGTGATATTGTTCGGAGCCTGGCTGCTGAGGCTGCCGTATGACGAACCGCATGCGACGTATTATGGCGGGTTCTGGTTTGCCATGGCGTTTTATCTGTTGTTCTTTATAATCAATATCGCCTATACGATCAAGGCGAACCAGAAATTTATCGCGTCGGACTTCGGCATATTGCTGGTAAATACCTGTCTTTACTCTTCGGCGGCGTTGTATATGATGACGCAGATGGGCGCCGATTCCTACAAGGGCCTGTTTTGCGCGACCATGGGCGTCTTCCACCTGGGCATGTCCTGGCTGCTGTTCCGGAAGAACAGGGTGGACAATAATATTTTGTATCTGTTCGTGGGTATAACGATGTCATTCGTTTCCCTGACGGCGCCGCTGCAGCTGCATGGCCACTATATCACGCTGTTCTGGGCGTCGGAGTCGGTGTTGCTGTACTGGCTGTTTTTGAAGTCCCGGATCAAATTGATCCGGCTGGCGTCTCTTTTGGTGTGGGTGGCGGCGCTGGTTAGTCTGATGATGGACTGGAGCGATGTCTATTTCGGCTATACAATGCTGGACCGCGGCGGCAAACCACAAATTCCCGTAGTCTTCAATAAGGGCTATCTCACTGGGCTATACGCTACCGTCTGTTGCTGGGCGTTGTTCCGCCTGAATGAAGGGCAGCGGTGGCGCAATATCTGCCTGTTGGCTACCGGATCATTGCTGCTTGCCGGCGGGATATTGGAGATATACACGCAGTTCGATCGTTATTTTCCCGATATACCTGTTTCGCAGCTGTTCATTATTGCGTACACCTGTCTGTTAGCCGTGGGTGGGGCGTTTGCATTCAAGAGGTTGAGAGGTGGAGGATATGTGTACTGGGCCATAGCCGTGTTGTGTGCTGGGGTGCTGGTGTACCTGTTTTCGCTGCCGGCCGTTTTTGACGTGCAGCGACATATACTGGAAGCGGGGAAATATCATGGGGTTTTCTGGTCGCACTGGCTGGCAGCGGCACTGGCATGTGTGATGGTGGTATGGCTGGTCCGGGAGCAGCGGTCGGAGGTCATAAAGGCGCCGCACGAGTTGTTTACCTGGCTGATCTGTTTTGTGGTGGTGGTATTTGTCAGCGCGGAGGGACAGCTGCTGGTGAATGTGCTTTGGTATTCGCCCAGGAACCCGCTGGAAGAGCTGCAGCGGGTATATGACAAGGCGGGGTTACCCATATTGTGGGGACTTTGTTCCTTTGCGTTCATGTGGCTGGGTATGTCCTATAAGTTCAAGTCGCTGCGGATCGTGTCGCTGGTGTTGTTCTCCATCACCCTGCTAAAACTATTCCTGTTCGATATACGGAATATACCGGTTGGCGGAAAGATAGCGGCCTTTTTCTGCCTGGGGGTGTTGTTGCTGGTAGTATCATTTATGTATCAACGGCTGAAAAAATTATCATCGAGGATGAGGATAAGAAAACGATTTAAGTGCTGGCTTTTGGCAATCGCGCCGCATTGGTTTTCGGCGCTTGGGTTGGGCTGGTTGTCGATGACCGTGCCATTGCCGGTTTCGGCCGAAGGCTCGGGCGGTCCCCGCGTAGAGGCGCAGCTGGACAGCGTGGTGAGAACCGGTTTTTACCGGATCGTTCTGTTTCCTGAGTTTGTGGCCCGGTGCAAGGCCGATCTGGGCGATCTTCGGATACGGTCCAGGGGTGGGTTTGTTCCTTATGTGCTGAATACCGATGTCTCCAGTCCGTGGAACGCGGGGTTTTTGTCTGTGCCGGACCCCGTGATACGGCAGAAAGACAGCAGCGACAAGCATTCGTATATCTGGCTGGAATATAGGGACGCCTATCGGATCGATCGTCTGTCGATGCAGGTGAGGGGGCCCAGTCTTTACAGGAGAAGGATACGAGTATTGGATGGCAATTGGGTAGTTGCCGACGTCAGCATCAACCCGCACGACACCGTCTTCCGGATCATCGCCGCCGTCAAGGCGAAGCGGCTGCTCATCGATATCGAGAATGCGGACAATGCGCCGCTGGTGGTCAGCAGGGTGGCGGGCTATCAGTCGGGGATCTTTGTGCTGACGCATCTCGAGGCGGGTCGGGAATATGCATTGGCAGCCGGTGATAGCCTGGCGGAGAAGCCGGAATACGACCTGCACTATTTCACGGATAGTCTGTCGCAAAAGCCGATGGATATTGGATTTGGGACTGTTGATCTATGGCCGGATCTCAAAAAAGATAGCGGTGTGGCCGATATGATCCGGCATGAGGCTGCCGGTCAGCGGCCGCGGGGCAGATCGGGAGAAGTGGTGGTTTGGTCGGCGCTTGCGCTGGTATTACTATTCTTGTTGTATTTTTCCTTCAAAATGGTGAAGGCCATAGGCAAAAAAGAGAGCAATGATCGTTTATAATGTTACCAGCAAAGTTAGGTGGGATATTCTGGAGGGCTGGCTGAACTGGCAGCTGGAGCGGCAGATACCGTCGATAATGGCGACGGGGTTATTCGACAACCATCAGGTATTCCGGCTGCTGGAGCAGGATGAAGATGAGGGACCGACTTTTGTAGTACAGTTCTTCACGAGTTCGATCGATCGGTATCAGCAGTTCGTGATCGAATTTGGGCCGGCTATGCAGCAGGAGGGATATGAGAAATGGGGGAATGGGTTTATCTCGTTCAGGACGCTTCTCGAATCGGTGTAAGTATCTCCGCCGCGCGGGACCATGATATTACGCGACGACGTGCAGGAAGAAATTTAAATTTTAACATTCTGTGTACTATTTGTGGAAAAGAAAAGAGGAGGGGTATTGAAATTATAAAATATCGTAGCTTCCCTCAAATCCTTGCCTGTCAAGGTTTTCAGCCGAAATCCGCATCAGTCCTGCATTTCATCCTTCTAACGTAACCTCCGCATCGGACTTTTACTAATGCCATAGCCCGCTAAGCCTTACCCGACGCGGTGTTGAGCGGGCTGTGCCGAAAGCAAAAAAATTTTGTTGGATAAAAAAAGCGGGTATATTTGTTGCTGCTAATTAAATAAAAAAATTACACTATGAACAAAGCTGAATTGATCGCAAAGATCGCCGATGATGCAGGCATTACAAAAACTCAGGCTAACGCTTCCCTCGATTCTTTTATTGAAGCAGTTACCAAAACGCTGAAAGGTAATGGAAAAGTAACCCTCGTTGGTTTCGGTACTTTCTCCGTATCTAAGAGAGCTGCCCGTAACGGTCGCAATCCTCAGACTGGTGCTGTGATCAAGATCAAGGCGAAGAAAGTAGCTAAGTTCAAAGCAGGTAAAGAACTTTCTGCAAAATTATAAGTCTGTCCTATCGGACGAGCCGCCGATGGCGGGCTGGTATTATGTCGCGAATGCCAGTTCTCTGAAATGAAATGGCGACTGAGAAAAGCTCCGCTACCGGGCGTAAATGCAGGTGTCGGGGCTTTTTGTAGCTCTGGGGAGATCGTGCAGGGACCAGGTCGGCACCGAGTTTTAGTGCGCCGATCGTGGGTTTTATGGCGCGGCATCTGTATCTTTGCGACGAATCATATTAAATAAATTCTACAATGGGAAGAGGAGATAAAAAAACCAAGAAAGGAAAGATATTCAAGGGTTCTTTTGGCAAGAGCCGCCCTGCCAAGCCGGCTAAGAAGGCTGCACCGGCTGCTGCGAAGGGGAAATAGGTGCTTGCCGGGGAGACCGCAATATGCCTGATGGCATATCCAGCAAATTATTCGTGAAGCTGAATAGATTCGCAAATTTGTGATGACGACTCGCGTCCTGTATCAGGGTGCGAGTCGTTGTATTTTCCACTGGCCGCTGGGCAAGAGGCTATAGCAGATCCGGTCGTGCAGGCGGCTGGGTCTGCCCTGCCAGAACTCGACGCGAACGGGCTTTAGCACGTAGCCGCCCCAGTGCGGGGGACGGGTGATGGGTTTGTCCGAGAATTCTTCAACGAACTTTTTTTCGTTTGCTTCCAGCCATTCGCGGTTTTCGATGGCATCGCTCTGTGGGGAAGCCCAGGCGCCGAGGCGGCTGCCTTCGGGGCGGCTGTTGAAATAGTCGTCGCTGATCGCCGGGGTTGTCTGTGCTATGAGGCCGCTGATGCGGATCTGTCTTTCGAGTTCTCTCCAGAAGAAGACGAGGGTGGCGCGGGGATTTTCCAGCAGCTGCTGGCCTTTTGCGCTGTCGTAGTTGGTAAAGAAGGTGAAGCCGGTCTGGTCGAATCCTTTTAGCAGGACGATGCGGGCGTCGGGCATGCCGTCTGCCGTTGCGGTGGCGAGGGTCATGGCGTTGGGTTCGTCGAGATCGGAGTGAATGGCTTCCTGCCACCATTTGTCGAACTGACCGATGGGTTCGGGTGACACTTCGCTCTCGGAGAGTGTGCGGAGTTTGTAGTCCTTGCGGATGTCTGCAATATTGTTTGCCACGGTATAGCCGATGTTTGTATAAAGATAGGCAATAGCCGTGAAACGGGACGGTTCACGCGGGTGTGGGAACGGTTCACGCGGGTGTGGGAACGGTTCACGTGGCTCACGCCGGTGTAGCGACGGTTCACGCCTACGCGGGTTGCGTGGTCCGCGCGGTCCACACCGTTAGTCCAGGTCGTGGGACATACCAGTACCGGTCGGGCCCGTGATCTTGGCCAGGAGGCTCTCCATATCGCTGACACGGCGCAGCTGGCTTTCGATCTTTTTGTTGTGCTCGGATATCTCCTGCAGGTCGTGGTTGAGCTCTTCGAGGAAGGCCGTACGTTTCTGGTACTGCTGGCGCTGGAAGTTGGCTTCCTTCAGCTTCTCCTCGGTATCGCTGAGGATCCGCGTCAGGCGCTGGTTTTCTTCGCGCAGGGAGATATAGCGCAGCTTCATTTCGTCGTGCTCCTTACCCATCTTGAAGTAGGACTCTTTCAGCTCGTCGTAGTCCGCTCCGCGATTGTACGGCTGGGTGAGATACGCCTGTAGTTTCTGCAGCTTTTCCTGCAGGGCGTTGTATTCTTCGTAGACTTTGTCGAGGCGCTGCGCCATTTCGAGGGAGAGCTGGTGCTGATGGCGGAGATGGCTGATCTCGGTTTCTTTATCGACGAGGGTCTGGCCTGCCGTTCTGAGCTGTTCGTTGAGGTCTTCGTTGGTGCGCACGAGGTCCTGATTCTTTCTTTCGGCTTCTTCGACGAGACGGGTTTGTTCGAGCAGGCGGTGGATGCTGTTGTTGTGCTCGATCATCTTTTCCTGCGCGAGCTTCAGCTGCGACAGATAGTCGCTGGCGATATCGGGCTTGCTTTCGGCGGCGGCCGCGGGCGCTTCTTCGACTGCTGTGGCGGCGGCCAGCTTTTCATCCGCCTCATCCAGCTGACGGCGGGCGGACTCGAGGTCGGCGCGGAGTTCTTCGAGTTCCTTTCTGTTCTCCTCGACCTCGATCGTGAGGATCTGTTCGGCCTCCTGGGCGCTGGGACAGGCGCTCGCGCAGTTGTTGCTGGGCGCGCTCCTGCATGTCCATATCGTTGTAGTACTTTAATTTCCAGTTGTCGTTGTCGCTGATGCCCGCATTTTGCGACGGCTCGCTGATACGGAGGCTTCTTTTGGAATTCCAGAAGAAGTGAATGGTGAAGCCGAGGATAAGGGCGCCCAGCTCACAGATGATGATCTCCGGGAGACCCATGGTCAGTTGGAATCCGAGGATTACGCTCAGGTTGTCTAATATACTATTCATAATGGTTCGGGTTCGGAATAAGATTTAGCCAAACTTGTTATTTGGATATGGGTAAAAATAATGGTCTTCAATATGATCTCTTGGGATGCATCGATAAACAACGGTCTTGTTTTCCGGGGGATATTGACAGAGGAGAGGTTCCAGGCGAATTTCCTGGCAGATTAGCAGTGAGAACGAGGCTGAAATTACTATCTCTTACCCAGATATGCAAATCAAATACGTATTAAGGATTGCCGGGTGAGCTCCTCCTGGGCCTTTGGAGTTAACCGGATAAAAATCAATCCCTTACCAGGGTGCCGACTTTCTCACCGCGGACCACACGCATCAGGTTGCCTGGCTTGTTCATATCGAATACGATGATTGGCAGCTG
Organism: Puia sp. P3; assembly: GCF_050632245.1. Classification (NCBI taxonomy): domain Bacteria; kingdom Pseudomonadati; phylum Bacteroidota; class Chitinophagia; order Chitinophagales; family Chitinophagaceae; genus Puia; species Puia sp. P3. The sequence goes on along the minus strand of NZ_CP192583.1, from coordinate 7,357,343 downwards.
ATTTTCCATGCAGAGGGTGAAGGCCGTCATGTCCATGACCCGGAGGTTTTTCGTGATACATTCCTGGAAGGTGATGGTCTCGAATTTTTTGCATCCGGGACTTTCTCGGGGTCAGCAGTATAAATGCCGTCGACCCTTGTGCCTTTGAGGATCACTTCCGCATTGATCTCGATAGCGCGGAGCGATCCTGCTGTATCGGTTGTAAAATACGGGTTGCCGGTACCGGCCCCGAAGATGACCACGCGGCCCTTTTCGACGTGACGTATGGCGCGGCGGCGGATATAAGGTTCTGCGATCTGTTCCATCTTGATGGCGCTCTGCAGACGGGTGTAAACACCGATCTTTTCGAGGCCGGCCTGCAATGCCATGCCGTTGATAACAGTGGCCAGCATTCCCATATAGTCGCCGTGCGCCCTTTCGATGCCGGTCTCGGCCTCGTTCATACCGCGATAGATATTTCCACCGCCGATGACGATCGCGACCTGGACGCCGAGCTCCACGATACTCTTGATGTCTTTTGCGTATTGAGCGATAACTGAGTTATCAAAACCAAAACTTTTGTCTCCCATCAGGGCTTCTCCGGACAATTTCAGCAAAATACGCTTGTACTTAGGCACCATGGTAGTTGGACTCGTGATTCGTGAGATGATTTCCCTTTCGGGCTTCCTGAGTGCGAAGATAAAAAAAGGCCGTCTAATTTTTTAGACGGCCCTGATAATTTATCCTAATTGAACTCTCTTGAACTGGGTGACTTTTGCGGAAGCGTCGATCCCTTTCAGATAGTCGCCGACCGTCTTGGAAGCATCCTTTACAAAGGGCTGAGCCATGAGGGTGTTCTCCTTGAAGAAGGCGTTGAGTTTGCCAACGGCGATCTTGTCGATCATTTCGTCGGTCTTGCCGGCCATCTTGGGGTCGTTCTTGATCTGATCGGTCACGATGTCCTTCTCGCGGGCTACCAGCTTCTGCAGAAACGGAGTCCGGATCAACTGCTACGGGATTCATTGCGGCGATCTGCATGGCCATATCCCTTCCGGCTTCGAGGACGGCGGGGGTATTCTTGGTCAGGCCAACGAGGACACCCATACGGTAGGCACCGTGGATATATGCGGCAACGCCATCGGCGTCGACTCTTTCGAAACGGGCCAGCTGGATCTTTTCGCCGATACGGGCTACCTGGTCGTTGATCTTATCGCCAACGGTTGCGCCGTCCAGCGGAGAAGCCTGCAGCTCTTCGAGGGTTTTTACATTACCCTTGAGGGCTACGTCCGCAATGCTCTGTGCAAAAGCAACGAAGTCAGCATTCTTTGCAACGAAGTCGGTCTCACAGGCGACAGTAACGATAAAGCCGGTTTTGTTGTCGGCAGTAGTCGTTGCGATGATCACGCCTTCTTTTGCTTCACGGTCGCTACGGAGAGCGGCGACTTTCTGTCCCTTCTTACGGAGGTAGTCGATGGCCTTTTCAAAGTCGCCGTCGCTTTCTACCAGTGCCTTGCGGCAATCCATCATCCCTGCGCCGGTAGTCTGGCGCAGCTTGTTGATATCTGCTGCTGTTATAGTTGCAGTTGACATATTGTTATTTTTAGTTGTTCGTGTATAGTGACGCTCCGGCCGGATAAGCGGCCGTTAGTCCATCCGTCGCTGCTGCTTAGCGGGGCGCGCCGGTGCGGCGGGGACCGGAGTTCGGAACCCTGCGTTTGGGCTGGCTGGTGCCTTTCACTTTCTCACCGCGACTACGGCCGGTCTCGCTCTCGGCTTCTGCCTGGATGCGGGCGGCTTTCCTTTCGTTCTCATCGTTTCCACCTTCTTCAACGTCCTCTTCCTTGGCGGCTTGTCTTTCGGCAAGGCCTTCAGCGATAGCGGCGGTGACGTAGTTGACGATGATCGCGATCGATTTCGTAGCGTCGTCGTTAGACGGGATAGCGAAGTCTACCTTGTTGGGGTCGCAGTTGGTGTCGACCATGCCGAAGGTAGTGATACCCAGGCGCTTGGCTTCTGCCAGAGCGATGTGCTCGTGGCCGATGTCAACGATGAACAGCGCGGCGGGAACACGACCCAGCTGAGCGATACCACCCAGTACCTTCTCCTTCTTGTCCTTCTCGCGGGTAAGGGTGAGGCGCTCCTTCTTGGTGATGCTGTCGAACGTACCGTCGTTCAGCATTTTTTCGATGCTCTGCATTTGCTTCACGCTCTTGCGGACGGTGTTGAAGTTCGTGAGCATGCCACCCAGCCACCTTTCGGTAACGAAGGGCATATTCACTTTGCGGGCGCTTTCGGTAACGATCTCTTTCGCCTGCTTCTTGGTGCCGACGAACATGACCTTTTTACCGCTTTTGGCGATCTGTTTCAGGGCAGCGGCGGCCTCCTGGAGGCTTTCGGTGGTCTTGTTCAGATCGATGATATGGATACCTTTCTTCTCAGCGAAGATATAAGGCAGCATTTTGGGGTTCCAGCTTCTTACGCAGGTGTCCGAAGTGAACACCGGCTTCAAGGAGTTGCTGTTGTAATGAAGTGTTATTTTCCATTGTATGAGTTTATTAATTCGGCCCTTGCGGGACCTTTTGATTATTTCGGTGATTAGTCGGGCGCGGGGCCCGGGTCTGTTAACGTTTGCTGAACTGGTAGCTTCTTCTTGCTTTCTTGCGACCGGGTTTCTTACGTTCAACGGATCTCGGGTCGCGACGCAGGAGACCGGCTGCCTTCAGAGCGGGACGGAATTCCGCGTTCACTTCGAGAAGTGCGCGGGCGATGCCCAGCTTCGCTGCTTCGGCCTGACCCTTCATACCACCGCCGGCGGCGTTGATCTTGACGTCATATTTGTCCGTGCCATCTACCACCTTGAATGGCATTTCCACCTGGTTCTGCAGATATACGAGGGAAAAATAGTCTTTATAGTTCTTATCGTTGATCGTGATCTTGCCTTCACCCCTTGTGAGGAACACGCGGGTTACTGCCTCTTTACGACGACCAACTGCATTTTTTTGCTTTTCCATTTATCTAAAAAATTAGAAAGTTAAAGATTTGGGTTGCTGAGCCGTGTGCGGATGCTGATCGCCGGCATACACGAAAAGTTTCTTGTACATCTTGCGGCCCAGACGATTCTTCGGCAGCATGCCCTTGACGGCCCTTTCGATAACTGCGTCGGGGCGACGTTTCAGGAGGTTCTTTGCAGCCTCTTCCTTCTTTCCGCCGGGGTATCCGGAGAAATTCAGGTAAATCTTGTCTTCCAGCTTGTTACCCGTAAATACGACCTTGTCGGCGTTGATCACTACGATGAAGTCACCGCAGTCAACGTGGGGGTGTAATAGGCCTTGTTCTTGCCGCGGAGAATAGCGGCGATCTTGGAACACATGCGACCAACGGTTTGATTAGTACCGTCCACAACATACCAGTCGCGTTTAACGGTAGCCTCGTTCGCATGTTTGGTGGTGAAATGTAATTTGCTCATTTTCTTGTGTTTTTACATTAAACTGTAGCTATCCCTACAGCCTTTAAATGATTATCCTTTCGGGGGCGGACAGGGTCCAGCCTTTTGAAAGGAGTGCAAAGGTACTTTTAAATGGGGCGATGTTCCAAGAAAAATGAGCAGTATTTTGGAGGGGACTTTGTAAGTTATTGGTTTACAATAAAAATTTTGCCTGATTTAAAATACAGTTAACCTGGAGGCCGGCTGGCCCGCGGCGGATGGCGCCTATTTCGCCGTGGTGCGCACGTAGGTCCTCACATAAAGGTCGCAGCAGGGATCGTGCATGACTAGGGTATCGTTGCTGATCGTATACTGATAATAAAGATGAGGGGGAGTGAATACGAGCATCGGCAGCGGATTGTTGGGGCCGCCGTCGTTTAAGATAAACTGAAAGGTGCCGGAGCCGGTGATGTTGGCATTGGTCCGCGTCTGCCAGGTAGAGTCCTGGTTCAGGAAAAAGTACACACAGAATCTTTTGGGGGAATGATCATGCTGCCGGCAAAGCCACCGACGGCCTTTACCAGTGTCCACTGGCCGATGATAGAATTTTTCGGGGCAGACGAGGGAGCGCTGTGTTTGGAACAGGCGGCAAAGGTCAGCAGGGACAGACTGAGGAGCAAAGGTCGCATGGTTCTTTTTTTGATTGACACCGGCCGGGGAAAAAGCGTTGCATTTCAGCCGGGGTCGTATCTTCACGAAAATTTTTTACATGTCCACGTCCACACCTATCCTGTCTCTGGGGCGCAGCAGCTTTGGCCAGCCTGCCAACAAAGGCCACCTATTATCCGACGAAGAGGCGCATGCCCTGTTGAACGACTGGGTACCGAACGAGCGGCTTCGGCTACACATGAAGCAGGTAGGCGCGGTCATGAAAGCGTGGGCGCTTGAGCGTGAGGGCGCCGACCAGCAGGAGGCGCGGAAATGGGAGCAGGCGGGACTCCTGCACGACGCGGACTGGGAAAAATATCCGGAATCGCACTGCCGCGTCATCATCGAAAAGCTGGAGCAGCTGAATGTCGACCCGGATGTCATCCACTGTATCGCCTCCCATGGACCGAAATATTTCGGCGTCGAGCCGCAGAATACGATGGATAGGATGATCTATGTATTCGATGAACTCTCGGGGTTCATACACGCCGCCGCGCTGATCCGGCCAACCCGCTACGACGGAATGGACGTGAAGAGTATCATGAAGAAATTGAAGACGCCTTCATTTGCCGCGCAGGTCAGCCGGGACGATATCAATGACGCCATCGGACGCGTCAGCGCGCCGCTGGAAGAGATCATCCAGTTCATTATCGATCATCAGAAGGACGTGGTATAATTTTTCGGATACTGGTCACCGTTGCCCCTGGGGTGGTTCCTTCTTGGAGTTGGCTTAGCCGTCGGCTGACGAGTGAACCGGCGGGGCCGGGGGCTATTTTTCCGACCGGGTTTCAGACCGTGTCGAAGCAAGGCGGCCATAGCCGATCAGAAGCCTAAAAATCGATCCCAAACCACTTCTTCCTTTCTTTTTTTTGGTATTTATCGTAGTTGAACTTATATAGCTTGCCGGGACGGTGGGGCACGTCCGTCTCTAGCTCGCCGGTGTCCTCGAGCAGGTCCATCGAAAAGAACTTCTTGCGGAAGTTGCGGCGGTCGAGCTTGACGTCGAGTATGGCCTCGTAGAGGTTCTGCAGCTCGCGCAGGGAGAATTTCTTGGGCAGCAGGCTGAAGCCCAGAGGGTGTTCCTGGATCCTTTTCTGGAGCCGGGAGTAGCGAGACGTCGAGGATCTTACGGTGGTCAAAGGCCATCTCGGAGAGCGTGGTCACGCGATGCCAGTGCAGCTCGTTATCATGGATCTTCAGCTGGTGGTGTTCGATATTAATTAATGAACAGTAGGCGATGGTGACGACGCGGGCTGCGGGGTGCCGGGCTACTTCGCCAAAGGCTTTTACCTGTTCGAGGTAAACGTCGTCCATGCCTGTACGTTCGCGAAGGATGCGGTAGGCCGCCTCGTCGAGGTCTTCGTGGTTGTTGACGAGATCGCCGAGCAGCGACCATCTGTTCTCGTATTTTTCCAGATCGGATTTGATCAGCAGTACTTTCAGCTCGTTGTCGTCAAAACCGAATATCACGCAGTCGACGGAAATACCGATGATCCCATCGTTCTCCAGTTGGCGGAGGATGGTCTTTATATTCTTCTGACTGGCGGCAGCATGATCCGTTGGAGACGAATCGTCGTTAGGTAATATTTCCGTGTTCATTCAATAACGAATGTACAAATTTAGGGAGCGATTCGCTTAACTTTATACTATAAATTCCAGCTTATGTACTCGTCAGACCAGACCTACCAACTCCAGAAACGCACCACAGACCTGCTTGCACTCGTTCAAAAATCAAAAACGGGCCTGGAGGAGTGGCTGGAAAAAGGCGGCAAGAAAGGGGACCACCTGGAACAGCTGAGGGACGTATTGCGCTTTCACGAGTACCGTTATGCCATTTTAAATGACCCGCTGATCTCCGACTTCGAATATGACAGGTTGTACAAGGCGCTGGAAAAAGCCGAGGCGGCGCATCCCGGTCTCGTGACGCCGGACTCCCCTACCCAGCGGGTCGCCAGCGGGCTGACGAAGGAATTTCCGACGACGCAGCACCTGGTGCCGATGCTGTCGCTGGAGAACTCCTATAACGAGGACGATCTTCTGGACTGGGACCGCAAGGCCCGGGAGCTCACGGGGCTGGACCAGCTGGAATATTGCATCGAACCCAAATTCGACGGCGCCAGCATTTCCCTGACCTATGAGAATGACCGGCTGCTGAGGGGGTTACGCGGGGTGACGGGATCGCCGGGGACGAGATCACGACCAATATTAAACAGATACGGTCGGTACCGCTGTCGGCCGCTTTTTCGCGCTATGGCATACAGCTGGTGGAGATCCGCGGGGAAGTATTGATGAACAAGAATAGTTTCAAAAAATATAACGACTCGCTGGCCGAGCAAAATCTGCCTCCGCTGGCCAATCCGCGGAATGCGGCGGCCGGCAGTCTGAGGATAAAGGACCCGAAAGAGGTCAGCCGGCGGAATCTCGAAGCCTTTCTCTACCACGTCGCCTATTTTACGACGATAGAAGGTTTCCAGGTGGTGGACGGCCATATGGCCGCGCCCGGAGAAGAGCCGACGGGAGAAACACAGGAAGGGGACAAACCGGCCGCCGCCGGTCAAAGCGGCCGGCAGAGCTACCGGTGCATGAGGCGTTGAAGAGTCACAGCGGGTCTTTAAAAATGTTATGGGACCTTGGATTCCGCAGTCCGCAGAAAGAGCGGCGGGTAGTGAAGGGGATCCGCGCAGTCGTCGACTACTGCCACGAGTTCGAGGCAACGAGGGATGATCTGCCATACGAAATAGACGGCATGGTCATCAAGGTCAATTCCATTGCCCTTCAGGACAAGATGGGGATGACGACCCACCATCCGCGCTGGGCCATCGCCTTTAAGTTCAAGGCGCGTCAGGCAACCAGTACCCTGAGGCGCGTAGAATTCCAGGTAGGCAGGACCGGAAGTATCACGCCGGTGGCAAAGATCGATCCCGTGCCGCTCAGCGGGGTCACGGTCAGTTCGATCTCCCTGTTCAACGAAGACGTCGTCCGGGAAAAGGACCTGATGATCGGGGACCAGGTTCTCGTGGAAAGGGCGGGAGACGTCATACCTTATATTGTAAAGCCGCTGACCGAGGTCCGGACCGGTAATGAGACGCGTATCGTATTCCCGACGAAGTGCCCGGTCTGCGATCACCCGCTGGAAAAACCGGAAGGTGAGGCCGTGTGGCGCTGTGTCAATATCAACTGTCCGGCCCAGGTAGTCGAGCGGATCATCCATTTTGCGAGCAAGGATGCCATGGATATCCGCAGTTTTGGAGACGCCAATGTCCGAAAATTCTATGAGCTGGGTTTTCTGAAGGACATACCGGGCATCTATCGTCTTCCGTATGAAAAGATACAGACGCTGGAAGGTTTTGGCGCCAAAAGCGTCAGCAACCTGCAGTCTGCGATAGATGCGTCCCGGCAGCAGCCGCTGCACCGGCTGATCTTCGGCCTTGGTATCCGTTATGTCGGAGAGACTACGGCGAAGACGCTGGCCGCGGCGGTCGGCAATCTGCGGGAGTTTGCGGACTATTCGCTGGAAAGCCTGCAGAATCTGGAAGACGTCGGGCCGAAAGTAGCGACCAGTGTGTACCAGTTCTTCCACAATCCCGACAATCTCCGTCTGCTGGACCAGCTGGAGGCGCTTGGACTCAGTCTGAAAAGCCAGAAATCCGCGGCAACGGGTGGAGGCAACCTGAATGGTCAAACGTTCTTATTCACCGGGACCCTCAACCGGCTCAAACGGTCGGATGCCGAGGAGACTGTCGAGAAGAACGGAGGGAAACTACTGAGTGGTGTAAGCAGTAAGCTCAACTACCTGGTAGTGGGTGAAGACGCGGGCAGCAAGCTGGAAAAAGCTAAAAAAATACCGTCTATTCAAATACTCACGGAGGACGAGTTCATCAGGCTCCTTGCGGTCCCGGGTGCCAGTTCCTAACAGCAACCAATGGCCTGGCGAGGGACCCGGCAAACCCACGCAAAAACCACGCGGCGCGCCAAAAACATATAAGAATATTTTCTTACGTTACTGGTAAATCGAAATTCTTTTTCGTAACTTTAAGAAAATTGATAGGCATGATTAGAAAACTCACCGGCGAAGTGTGGAAACCATTGCAGTTTCCCGGCTGGAAACAACTCCGAAAAAAGTATGCACTATCTTCCCTGGGCCGTGTTGCCAGCTACTCGGAAGACGTGCTTGACGATGGAAAATTGCTTAACGGCAGTTTGACCACTGGCTACAAGACATTGAACCTGCACCGGCCAGGCAACAACGGAACGCTCTACATTCATCGTGAGATCGCCCGTTTGTTCCTGCCGAAGTCGACGCAGAAGCACAAGTATGTGATCCATCAGAATCACAACAAGCTGGACAATGCCTCGAAAAATCTGAAGTGGGCAACGCTGGAAGAAATGATCGACCACCAGCAGAAGAGTCCTGCCAAGATCGCTTACAAGAAGGTTCAGGCGAACCGGACTGTGGGATTGAAGCTGACTGCATCTCAGGTGAAAACGATCAAAAAGACGCTTACCAGCAAGAACAGGCAGCTGACCATTAAGAAGCTGGCTGAAAAGTACAAGGTCAGTGAAATGACCATGTATCGGATCAAGAGTGGGGAGAACTGGGGAAGGATCAAATAAACTCCTCTCCATTCCCGGTAGTAAAAAGAAAGAACCGTTAGACAGGTGTTAACCGATAGACTGAGAACACAAAACTATGCTGCAAGCTTCCACGGTCAAGTTCCTGAAAGACCCTAAAAAGAACAACAACAAGCCCTGGTTTGAAAAAAATAAGCAAGTTTACCTGGATGCAAAAGAAGATGTCGAACTTTTTGTAGAGCAGGTGATCGAGGGTTTTGGGAAGATAGACGCTGATATAAAGCCCCTCCACCCGAAAGACTGTACTCTACCGCATCTACCGCGATGTCCGATTCTCCAGTGACAAAACTCCTTATAAAACGAACATGGGCGCTTACCTCAACAAGGGCGGCAAGAAATCGCCGACGGCCGGTTATTACATGCACGTCGAATCTGGTCGAAGCATGGCCGGTGGTGGGCTATGGATGCCCATGGCTCCGGAACTCAGCAAGGTCCGGCAGGAGATAGATTATAACTATGCGGAATGGTCGAAGATCATCGGTGACCGAAACTTTAAGAAGGTCTTTCCGGATGGTCTCGAAGAGGAAGAGAAATTGTCAAGGCCGCCCAAGGGCTATGACGACGAGAACCCTGCCATTGAGTTCCTGAAATTAAAAAGTTTTATTGTAACCCGGACTTTTACGGATGCCGAGGTTCAAGCCAAATCCTTTCTGAAAGAAATTATTAAGACCTTCCAGGCGATGGATGTTTTTGTTCATTTTCTGAATCGCGCACTCGAGTAACAATTATTGACGCCGGATTCCGTCCGGTATGACCTTATACATCGAAAAAGTAAAGCCCCCGAAACCGGGGGCTTTTTCTTTGCGCGGGCCATGAGGCCGGTGCGAATGAACTTGTCCAGTTCTGAGAGGAGTTTCTTTCCGACGAGGTATTCTGCTATCTGTACCGCATTGGTAGCAGCACCTTTCCGGAGGTTATCACTTACTACCCACATATTAAGTGTGTTGGGCTGCGTCTCGTCCCTTCTCAGCCTTCCGACGAACACTTCGTCTCTTTCGTGCGCGTCTTTGGGCATGGGATATTGCTGGGTGGCGGGATCGTCGACGACGACTACGCCGGGGGCGTTGCTGAGCAGCGCTTTTACTTCCGCCAGGTCGAAATCGTTCTCGAACTCGACGTTGACGGATTCGCTGTGACCGCCCATAACAGGTATCCTGACAGTTGTAGCCGTAACACGTATCGAATCGTCACGCATGATCTTTTTGGTCTCGTTGACCATTTTCATTTCTTCCTTGGTATAGCCGTTGTCGAGGAAAACGTCGATCTGGGGAATGGCGTTCAGGTCGATCGGGTATTTATAGGCCATTTCACCCTGTACACCCTTTCTTTCGTTCATCAGCTGGGTTACGGCCTTGACGCCGGTGCCGGTGACGCTCTGGTAGGTGGATACGACGATCCTTTTGACCTTGTAGCGTTTGTGCAACGGATTGAGGGCGACGACCATCTGGATGGTAGAGCAATTGGGGTTGGCGATGATCTTGTCTTCGCTTGTCAGGGCATCGGCGTTGAGTTCGGGGACGACGAGTTTCTTGGTGGGGTCCATGCGCCAGGCGGAGGAGTTGTCAACTACCGTAATGCCTGCTGCGGCGAATTTGGGCGCCCATTCGAGGGAGGTGCTGCCGCCGGCGGAGAAGAGGGCCACGTCGGGTTTGGCGGCGATCGCGTCGTTGGCACTGACAACCTTGAATTTCTTTCCCTTGAACTCGACTTCCTTTCCGATGGACCTTTCGGAGGCCACGGGGAAGAGTTCTGTAACGGGAAAATTCCTTTCTGCCAATACCTGTAACATTTTTGTTCCTACCAGGCCGGTGGCGCCTACAACTGCGACTTTCATTGTTTTTTCTGTTTTTGTTTATAATTCACCGCGGCCTTCGGGACCGTGGTTGATTTGGCCCCGGGGGCCGTAAAAAAGAAGCCTTCCACTGCGGGAAGGCTCTTATTATCTTGTCATACAAAACAACTAAAGCTTTTCCCGCCGCGGGAAGCACTTCTTTGTCTGCTTTGTATGTTTCATTTTTGTCATTACGGGGCCAAAAGTAAAGAGGAAGATAAATAAATCCAAATTTTTTCTTTGGACCGCCGGTTCACCGCGGTTCACGCAGTAAGGGTAATCCAGGGTTCGGTGAACTAGACCAGCTTGATATCAAAGTTCACGAGATCCACAAACTGCCGGATCCTTGCGTCGATATCCGCGCGCGTGACCTCTTTCAGCCTGTTCGGTCCAAACTTCTCCACGCAGAAGGAAGCCATAGCCGAACCGACGATGATCGCGGTCTTCATATTTTCGAAAGAGATGTCGCGGGTCGCGGCTATATGTCCCATAAAGCCACCTGCAAATGTGTCCCCTGCGCCGGTGGGGTCGAATACCTCTTCGAGGGGCAGAGCCGGAGCAACAAACACCTGGTCGCCGTGGAAGAGGAGGGCACCGTGTTCGCCCTTCTTGATGATAACGAATTTGGGCCCCATCTTCATGATCGCGCGGGCCGCCTTGACGAGGGAGAACTCCCCGCTGAGCTGGCGGGCTTCGCTGTCATTGACTGTCAGAACGTCTACCATCGTGATCAGTTGCTTCAGATCGTCCAGGGCGTTGTCCATCCAGAAGTTCATAGTGTCCATAGCGATCAGCTTTGGGCGCTGCTTCAGCTGTTTGATCACGTTGATCTGGAGACTGGGCAGGATATTTCCCAGCATCACAAACTCGCTGCCCTGATAGCTGGCGGGTACGACGGGGTTGAAATCGAGAAAACAGTTGAGGTCGGTGACCAGGGTGTCCCGGGTGTTCATGTCCATATGGTACCTGCCCCTCCAGAAGAAGGACTTTTTGTCCTTTACCCTTTCGACGCCCTCGAGATTGACGCCGCGTTTGGCCAGCTGGTCCAGCTCTTCCTGGTCGAAATCATAACCGACAATGGATATCTGGTTGATGGGTTTTACGAAATTGCTGGCCGCCCAGGCTACGTATGTGGCCGCGCCGCCTACGATCCAATCTGTCTTTCCAAAGGGGGTCTCAATGGCGTCATAGGCCATGGATCCGACTACAATTAATGACATGAAGCTTTATTTTATCTTGAATTAAATGTCTCTTCAATGGCGAAGCTGAATCCGGGGAACCCGGATTTGGGCTGCAACTTAGCTAATAATTGACTAACAGTCGTTAGCATTTTATTATATTTGCGGGACACGCCCGGCCGGGAGCCATGTGTATCATTCATGGGACCCCGCGGACGCAGGGAATAAAAACTATGGCCAAGATCCAAAGCAAGCGGAACAGCACCAAGAAAGAGGTGATCATCGAAAAGGCATCCCGTCTATTCCGGGAGAAAGGGTTCGGGGCTGCGTCCATGCGCGATCTGGCGGAGCACGTGGGGGTGGAGGCCGCGAGCCTGTACAACCATATCCAGTCCAAATCGGAGATCCTGCAGACCATCTGTTTCAAGGTGGCCAACGAATTCATGACCAACCTCGAGGCGGTGGAGGCAAGTAACCAGTCTACCCTGAAGAAGATGGAGTCCATTATCCGGCTGCATATCCGGATGATGCTGGACCAATACGAATTTGTGTATATCGCCGACCATGAATGGCGGCATTTGCCGGAGCCCTATCTGTCCAACTTCCTCAACCAGCGGCGCAACTACCGCAAACGGCTGGGAGATATTCTCGAAGACGGCATCGGCAAGGGCGAAATAAAGCAGATCGACCCCTATACCGCCGTCCTGGTGATCCTGTCCGCCATCAGCGGGATAGACTCCTGGCAGCGCAGCCGGAAGAGCACCAGCGCCGAGGCTCTGGAGACGAATATGGTCAAATATCTCATAGAAGGATTAAAGAAATAAAGTGGCCAGTCATTTCAGAACATTAACAATAAAGGACATCCGCCGTGAAACGGCCGATTGCGTATCGATAGCGTTCGATGTCCCCCCCGAACTTAAAGAAGAATTCCTCTTCCACCAGGGACAGAACGTTACCGTCCGCCTGCAGATCGACGGGCAGGAAGTGAGACGCTCCTACTCCATCTGCAGCAGCCCGCTGGACGGCGAACTAAGGATCGCCGTGAAGAAGGTTCTGGCCGGGGTCTTCTCCACCTACGCCAACGAGCAGCTGCGGAAAGGACATACGCTCGAAGTGTTACCGCCAACCGGGAAATTCTATACGGAACTGGCGCCCGCGAACCGCAAACACTATCTGGCCTTCGCCGCGGGCAGCGGGATCACGCCCGTCCTCTCTTTGATAAAAACCACGCTGGCCCTCGAACCCGACAGCAGCTTCACCCTCGTCTATGGCAACCGGCAGCGCCAGTCCATCCTTTTCCGCGAGGAACTCGAGGCCCTGAAGAACCGCTATATTCAGCGGCTTAGCCTGCACCATATACTGAGTCGCGAGCAGATGGATATCCCCCTGAACCAGGGACGGATCGACGTCAGGAAATGTGAGGAGCTGTGCGGTCGCCTTATCGATCTCCCCACAGTCGACGAGGTCTTTCTGTGCGGGCCCAGCGAGATGATCTTTGCTGTGAGGGACTGGCTGGAGCAGCAGGGAATGGACCGAAAGAAGATACATTTCGAACTGTTCCAGACGCAGAGCGGTGAGCCCGGGGCAGGCCGCGAACTGGCAGGAAAGAAGGCCCAGGAGGCGGGCCTGGCGACGGAAAAAGGCAAGGTAAGCCAGGTCACGGTGAGGCTGGACGGGGTTAATCACGAATTCCAGCTGCCCTATGACGGGGGATCGATACTGGACGCCGCCCTGATGGAGGGAGCCGATCTTCCCTTTGCGTGCAAGGGCGGGGTTTGCTGTACCTGCCGGGCCAAACTGATCGAAGGAAAAGTGGAGATGGAGGTCAACTATGCGCTGGAAGCGGATGAAGCTGGCGGCGGGATTTATCCTGACCTGTCAGTCTCACCCGCGAACCGAGAAGGTGCTGATAGACTTCGATACAAAATAAAAGAACAAACCCCGGCCAAAAAGACCGGGGTTTGTCACAATTATCAATAGCCCGTATTCTGAGTGAGCAAAGGGTTCAGGTCGATCTGGGTCTGGGGCACCGGGAAAAGAAGCCGGAAGTCCTGTACATTATACAGCGTATTGCCGCTGGCGTCCTTTTGTGCGTTCATCACCGCCTTGGCGCGGCCGGTGCGAAGAAGATCGAACCAGCGCTGCCCTTCAAAAGCCAGCTCGAGCCTTCTTTCGTTGTCGATCGCCAGCGTCATATCCGCCTGGCTGGCGGCTACGACGGGACCAATTTTTGCGCGGGCACGCACCTGATTTACCATCAGCGCCGCGTTCGCCAGATCGGACTTATTGTTGTAGGCTTCAGCCCTCAGCAACAGGATATCCGCCAACCGGATCATGTACATATCGTTGTAGCCGTTGTTGGGGTCCGTATATTTGGACATTACAGGATAGTTGGTCGGCGTCGTCCAGTATTTATCCGGCCAGCCATAGTTGACAAAGGTGATCGAAGCGTTTAACCGCGCCGTATCTCCCTCTGCATTGAAGGCTTTGACAAGATCATTGGTGGGTGTCATGAACTTTTTGTATCCCGCGCCCTGAAACAGCGAGGGCACCCAGTTGCCAACACTGCTGCTATATCCATCGTACGTAATCTCCCAGATCGACTCACTATTGTCTTTGTGATTAATATCGAACAGATCGGCATATCTGGGCATCAGTCGGTAGTGCGGGATGACCTGGTCACAATAGTAAGCCACGGAATCCCAGTTGATGGGGGCCTTTGTCGCATACACCTTGGCCAGCAAAGCATTGACGACACCCTTTGTGACCGTATATTTGGAAGGGTCAACGCCGGGATCAATAACCGTCCCTTTCGCGGCCCACAGGTCGGACAGGATGGCCGCAAAGACCGAATCGACCGGCGAGCGGAGGCCGCCCGATGATTTGATCAGCGACTCCGAACTGCTGGCGTCGATCGGGTTGATCACCAGCGGAACCGCGCCCCAAAGACGAACGAGGTCGAAGTATTCAAACGCGCGCATGAATTTTATCTGCCCCAGAATCTGGCTCTTCATGTCGGCCGTCAACGACGGGTCCTTACTTGCGGCTACCTGGAAGAGTGCGTTATTGGCTGCGCCGATAACAGAATAATAGTCACTCCAGTCACGCGTGATGTTCGAGTTCAGTGAATTGAACGTAAAATTGTCCTGAGCGATATTGTCCTGGTTGTCTCCGCCTGCATAGCAGTTGTCCGACATTACGTCGCCGTTGTTGATCCGGTCGAACACGTTCACCTCGATACCAGGCCCGTACCCGGCCCCTTTAAATGCACCATAAACGCCCTGTAGCAAACTCTGTGCGCCCGTCAGCGTGACGGATGAATCCGAGGCATTGGGCGTAACGACCTGGGTAATAGGTTTTTTATCCAGCAGCTTGGTACAGCCCGACAGCGCCAGCATCAGCAGTGCTCCCCAAAGGGCGGTACCATTTATTTTTATTATTGTATGTCTCATGATCGATCTTTTATAGAAGTTATTTTAAACTGATGTTCAATCCGACGAGGAATAATTTGGATTGAGGATAGGCTCCGGCGTCCATTCCAAGGGAAATATTCCTTGTGTCGTTGTCGCTGCTCGCGGTGCCGTTGGGATTCACTACGACGGGACTACCTGTGGAATTGACCTCGGGATCGAAGCCCTTATAGCTGGTGATCGTGATCAGATTGTTAGCCGAGACGTAGATACTGGCTGCCGCGAGGCCCAGTCTGTCGATCCATTTCTTGTCGAACTTGTAGGAGAGCGTAATGGTCTTGAACCGCAGATAGGAACCATTCTCCAGGAAGCGGGTCGAGATAAGAGAGTTGTTGGTCCAGCCTACACCGGGAATATCGGTGACGTCTCCTTTTTTCCTCCATCTGCGCAGGATAGCCGCGCTCTGGTTGGCCGAGTTAAGCATCGATTCGGCTTCCATCCTTCCCACATTGTAGATCTTATTTCCCTGTGAGCCCTGAATAAATACCGTCAGGTCGAAATTCTTGTATGACACATTATTTGTCATGCCGTAGGTGAATTTCGGCTGAGCATTGCCGATAAAACGACGGGAGCCCGGGTCCGGATTGTCCGACAAAGTATCCGCGTTGGTCTGATACAGCTCGTGTCCCGTATTGGGATCGACTCCTTTCGAGACATATCCAAAGAACTCACCCAGGCCATATCCTGTCGCCAGGGAAATGGCGTGCTGAGGAGTGCCTGCGCCGTTGAGGCTTACGTCGCCATAGATAGGAGAATTCTTGATCCCGTAAAGGAGACCGGTCACTTTGTTACGGTTGAAAGAGATGGTGAAGTCTGTGCTCCAGCGGAGATCGCCGTGGACAACATTCTTTGTGGAGACCAGGAACTCTGTTCCTATATTCCGCATGGTAGCTCCGTTGACCGGGGCGTTCTTGTAGCCGGACTGGGCGGGCAGCGGTACGTCGTATAGTACGTCTTTCGTGTTCTTGATATAAAAATCTCCGGAGAAGAAGATCCTTCCGTTAAAGAACGAGGCGTCAACGCCGACATTGGTCTGCGTACTCGTTTCCCATTTCAGCGTCAGCGGCGCCGTGGAATACGGCGTGGTAGCTCCATTGGTGGCGGAGTCATTGCTCACCGTAATATTATAAAGGGGCAGATAGGCATAACTGCCGATGCCTTCCTGGTTGCCGTTCTGACCCCATCCGGCCCTCAGCTTGAGTTCGTTGATAAAGTCTACCTTCTTCATAAAGTCCTCGTCCGAGATCCTCCATCCTGCGGAGAAGGAGGGGAATACGGCCCTCCGGTTGCCCGGTGCGAACTTGGAAGAATTATCCGAACGCAGGTTGGCCTGGATCAGGTATTTCCCGTCGAAATCATAGGAGATCCTGCCCAGATAGGATACGAGCGCCCATTCATCGATCGTGGTCGTTCCCGGCTTGTGGATGGAGTCCCGGGCAAGGCTGGCGTCCCAGTCGAGGAGCCGGTATTCATTCGCCAGGTGTGAGCCGCCGATCGTCACGTTCTCGGTATGCGCGTCCTGGGCCGTCCAGCCCGCCAGCGCTGTGACATGGCTTCTTCCCCAGGTGGCGGTATAGTTGAGGGTCTGCTCACTCAGCCAGGTAAGGATGTTGGAGGTGGTCTGCGAGTGATCGCTGGGGTTGGAGGTAGCGATATTCGAAGTAAGGAAGGGGTCCCTAAAGCTGCGGGCACGGATATCCTGATAGTCGAGACCAAACCGCGACTGGAAAACCAGCCCCTTGAACAAATTGATGTTTACACCCATATTGGACAGCAGACGATCGTTGCGAAAACGGGTGTATCCGCCATAGATTGCGCCGTAGGGATTGGACCATCCTTTCAGGGGATTGTATCCGATGCGGCCGTCGGGTTCGTATTTAGGGACCGTAAAAGGTGTCTCAAGCGCGGACAGCACTACGCCGCCGTTGGCGACGCCGACATTATCCGTCACCCCGTTGGTATATGACCGGGAGAGAATGTTACTGGTTATAAAGGTCAGCCAGTCATTAGCTTTTGTCGTGAGGTTGACCCTGGCGGTCAGCCTTTGAAAAGTAGCCGGCTTTACGATCCCTTTCTGGTTGAGGGTAGCCAACCGAGATATAGTGCTGTGACTTCTCGGAGCCGCCGGCAACAGACATCTCGACATTCTGCTGGTTGCCGTGCTGAAAGACCTCTTTTGGCCAGTTGACGTTGTTGGCCTGTACCATTGAATCGGTCACGGCAACAACAGGCGCATTCAGCTCGTTAGCGTAGTCCTGATACTGCTTGCCGTTCAGTACGGGCAGCATTTTCGTCGTCGACGAGATCCCTGCGTAGGCATTCACATTGATCCTGGATTTTCCGGCCGTGCCTTTTTTGGTAGTGACGACGACCACGCCGTTGGCGGCCCGGGTTCCGTAGATCGAAGCGGAAGCCGCGTCCTTCAGGATGGAGATGCTCTCGATGTCGTTCGGACTAAAGGCCGATATATCCGTCATCGGGATACCATCCACTACGTAGAGAGGATCATTACCCGCGCTGATGGAGGAGGAACCGCGTACCCGGATGGTCAGTCCGGCGCCGGGCTTTCCCGAGTTGGAGACCACCGTCACACCGGCTGCCTTTCCCTGCAGCGCCTCTCCGGCGTCCACGATCGGGCGATTTGCGATATCAGCGGCCGTCACCGTCGAAACGGCGCCGGTCACGTCTTTTCTCCGCTGGCTGCCGTAGCCGATAACCACTACTTCATCCAGCTTTTTCTCGGCCGCTGTCAGCTGGACATTGATCACGTTCTTGCTGCTGACTGGTACTTCTTTATCTGCGTACCCGATGTAGGAAAAGACCAGGGTTGCGTTCTCTTCCGCGGTGATGGAATACTCCCCTTTCAGACCGGTGGAAGTACCGTTGACCCCGCCTTTCACCTGTACCGAAACGCCGGCCAGGGGCTCGCCCGAAGTCCCTGTTACTGTACCCGTTATACGGATGGCTTGTTTGATACCACCTCCGGCCATGACGACTATAAGGTTATTTTCCAGGAGTTTGTAGGTAAGGTCTGTGCCTACAAAAAGATGTTGCAGGGCGGTTTTCAGGTCTGTGTTATAGAAATTGACGTCGACCTTCTTCTTCAGGGAAGCCAGGTCATAATTATAAAGGAACCGGAATTCTCCCTTCTTTTCGATCTTATTCAACACTTTAGCTATTTCCGTCTGCTGCATGTTCAGCGTGATCGAACCCTGACCGCGGACGTCCGCTTTTGCCTGAAGGAGACCAAACAGGAGAAACAGAATGGAAAGCTTCATAATAACGAAGAGTTTAAATAGCAATCGTCTACCCCGCCTTATTGGGGGTTGCAAATTTTTCATACTTTTAGCATTAAGGATTATCAAATAGGAAACGCAGACCGCCCTCCCAGTTGGTCATATGTTTCCGTTGTTAACTCTAACGGGGAATGCGCTAACATTTCCCGTTTTTTCTTTAAGCGCGTCCGGATTTTTGTCCCCTACGCGAGACGTCTTCATATTTTATTTTTTCGCATACAATTCGATCTCGTTGCCGTTGATCTTGTACATAAAGGCTGTGGCCGAGGTTAGCTGTAAGGCCTGAATGGCTTCTTCTATCGTTTCGTTCGCGAAGGCGCCTCCGAATCGGCAGCTGCTGAGGCTGGAATCGCGTATGGTGATCCTGACGTTGTACCAGCGTTCCATTTTCTCCGCCAGTTCGCTGAAATTGTCGCCCTGGAATACCAGCCGGTTGTACATCCATGCTGTCTCTACCTTGTTGCTGTCCGGAATGTTGATGGGGATGCTGTTGACGGCGATATCCGGCTGCGGAGCGGTGCGAAGGCTGATCTTGTTCTGCGCAGTTGTCGCGATGGAAGAAGCGATCCTGTTGAAGACGAGTTTTTCATTGGGTTTGAGAATGACCCTTGCTGTGTTTGGATTATCCTTTCTGCTGACCTCGATGGAGCCGTTGAGCAGCGTCGTTTCGATGGTCGGGTCCTGCGGGTAGGACTTGATGGTGAAGGAAGTCCCCAGCACTTTGACGTCGAGGGAAGAAGTATGAACGATAAAGGGGCGTTTCGCGTCCTTTGTCACGTCGAAAAAGGCTTCGCCTTCGAGGGCTACTTCCCGTGATCCCCTGTTAAAATCGTTGGTGTATTTCAGTTTGCTGCTGGAGTTGAGCCATACCTGGCTGCCGTCGGGCAGGACAAGACGGGTGCGGGTACCTGCTTTGGCCAGCACTTCTTCGTGATTGGCCGATGGGGCCGGCGACGGTGAGTTGAAGCGGTTCCGGTAGAGGCTCCAGCTGAGGAGACACAGGGCTATGACGGAAGCGGCGATGGACGATATATAAAGAAGCCTGCGTCTTCGAAGGGGACGGATGACGGCGCCGGTCGGGGCGTCTTCTGCAGGTGGGGTGTCGCCGCCCAGTATTCTGCGAAATCTGTTCTCGAAATCGGGATCTTCTGCGGGCTTGCCGGTCGACGCTGACGGCAGGTCGCCAAACCGAGGAGTGAAGGATGCTATACAGATATTGTTTGTCCGGGGATTGGTCAAGCAGCGAATGGAGTTCGTCCACCTCTTCGGGGGTCGCCTCGCCGGAAAGACGGCGGGACATCAGTATCCATAAGCGGTTGTCCTGGTTCATAATTTTGGTCTTCGGCCGGGCCGCGCTGCGGCTCAATGGCTCTTCGGTCATTAAGACAAATAACGCGGATGCATCTACTAAGAGAAAGTCAAAAATATTTTTACAGGCAGTAAAATGATGTCTATCAGCCGTTTGTGGATTTGGTCTTTTTGTTCCCGATCGGAAAATCGAAGTCCGACTCGATGGATGTGCTTATTCTTTTGACGGCGATGGCCATCTGTGCGTCGATGGTGTTGACGGAGATATTCAGGATCTCTGCTATCTCCTTATATTTAAGACCGTCCTCACGGACGAGTTTGAAGATCATCTTGCAGCGGGGTGGCAGGGCTTCGACGGCCTTTTGTATCTTCTGATGGATCTCGGCCGTGATGAGTATTTGTTCCGGCGTCACCGAAGAATCATTGAGCCCGACGTGGATATGGTCGAATGGTTCGGTGATGCTCTGGCGGGCTTTTTGGGACAGGTAGTTGAGAGAAGAGTTTTTAGTGGCGGTGTACAGGTATACGCGAATGTTGCGGATGGAGGGAAGGTTCTCCTTTTGCTGCCAGATACGGACGAATACGTCTTCCACGATCTCTTCGGCGGATTCCCGGGTCTTTACGAGGGCCAGGGCGAAATGATAAAGTCGTTTGTAAAAGCATGCATAGAGATGCCTGAACGCAGTCTGATCTCCGTTGGAAACAAGTTGCAGCAGTTCTGGCGGGCAAGAATCGTTCAAATTAAGCTCATTCTCCATAAGGAAAGGCTCTCGTTCTCTTGAATTTTCTCTTTGTTTATTCTAACGTAAAATTATTTATTCCGGTTGGAATAAATATAACTTATTTATTTCTTAGGGTTAGGGTTGGCGTCTCACGGTGTTCGGATCGCGCGACGCGGTGATCTGGGAGCACGCGATTTGGTGTCCGGGTTGGTCGTCCGCCACAAAACTAACACTTGTTAGCTTATGGCAAAAAAAGTATCTTTGGGGCAAACGAAGCCGTATGTCTTTCATTGAGTTCGAAAAAACTTTCCTGGACAAAGTGGACCAGGACATCCGCATCGAGCCAAAGGACTGGATGCCGGATGCCTACCGTAAGACCCTGATCCGGCAGATCTCGCAGCACGCCCATAGTGAGATCGTGGGTATGCTCCCCGAAGCCAACTGGATCACGAGGGCGCCCAGCCTGAAAAGGAAGGCGACGCTGATCGCCAAGGTGCAGGACGAGGCGGGGCATGGGCTTTATCTCTATTCTGCCGCGGAAACGCTGGGTATCAGCAGAGAGGAGATGATCGGACAGTTACACAATGGTAAGGCCAAATATTCCTCCATATTTAATTATCCTACTTTGACCTGGGCGGATATGGGAGCCATCGGGTGGCTGGTGGATGGCGCTGCCATCATGAACCAGGTGCCCCTGTGCCGGGCGTCCTATGGTCCTTATGCCCGGGCGATGGTTCGTATCTGCAAGGAAGAGAGTTTTCACCAGCGCCAGGGGTTCGAGATCCTGCTGGTCCTGAGCCGGGGAAGCGAGGCGCAGCGGCGGATGTGTCAGGATGCGATCGATCGCTGGTGGTGGCCTTCCGTGATGATGTTTGGTCCCAGTGACGACGCTTCGCCGAATTCCGAGCTGAGTATGCGCTGGAAGATCAAGCGTTTTTCGAATGACGAGCTGCGGCAGCGTTTTGTGGACATATGTGCGGAGCAGGTGAAGCTGCTGGGGATGACGATCCCCGACAAGGATCTGAAGTGGAATGAGGAGACGGGGCATTACGACTTCGGCCCGATCGACTGGGAGGAGTTCCGGAATGTCATCAGTGGCAATGGTCCCTGCAATAAGGAAAGACTGGAGGCGCGGGTGAAGGCTCACGAGGACGGGGCCTGGGTCAGGGAGGCGGCGCTGGCCCATGCGCAGAAACGGGCTGTAAAAGAGGAGGCGGCATAATATGGAAAAGAATCAAAATAATTTGGGAGGCGCGGATCGTGGCCCGGGAGGTGGAGATCGCGGCGTCTGGCCGTTGTGGGAGATCTTTATCCGGAGCAAGCAGGGGTTGGACCATAAGCATGTGGGAAGTCTTCATGCGGCCGATGCGGCGATGGCCATCGAAAATGCGAGGGATGTGTATACCCGGCGGATGGAGGGGGTCAGCATCTGGGTAGTGGAGAGCAAATATGTTCATGCTTCCAATCCGGATGAGGCCGGTTCTTTTTATGATCCCGCCAATGATAAAGTATATCGTCATCCGACCTTCTACGATCTGCCGGATGAACTAAAACATATGTAAGATGATGAAGGAGTCACTTATCGATTATACGCTGCATCTGGCGGATAATGCGCTGGTGCTGGGTCATCGCAACAGCGAGTGGACGGGGCATGGGCCGATACTCGAACAGGATATCGCCCTGTCGAATATTGCGCTGGACCTGATCGGCCAGGCGAGATATCTTTATCAGTATGCCGCGGCGCTGTTGAATGCGGGCCACGAGCAAGGCGTGGGTGCAGTGTCGGGGGTGACCGGTGCGACAGGGGTGGCCGCCGTGCCGGCGGGTGTCGCGACCGAGGATGGTCTGGCCTATCTGCGGGATAGCTGGGATTTTAAGAATTGTCTGCTGGTCGAGCAGGACAACGGGGACTGGGGGAAGACCATTCTGCGGCAGTTCTTTTTCAGCGCTTACCAGTATTATTTCTACCAGCAGCTGCAGGAAGGGAAGGATCGGGACCTGGCGGCCGTCGCCGAAAAATCGTTCAAGGAGGTCAGTTATCATCTGCGCTGGAGCAGCGAGTGGGTGATCCGGCTGGGTGATGGCACGGAAGAAAGTCACCGGCGGATGGTCGGTGCGCTTGACCAGCTGTGGAAGCTGACGGGTGAATTGTTCGCGCCTGCGTCCTATGAGAGAGCGCTGGAGGCGGGGGGATCGCCGTGGATCTTGCTGCGCTGCGACCGGCGTGGGAAGATCGGGTCGGTGACGTTTTCCGGCAGGCGGGGTTGGTTATGCCCGACGCAGGGTGGCAGCAGACGGGGGAAAGGAAGGAAGGCATACCGAGCATCTGGGGTATTTGCTGGCAGAGATGCAATTTTTACAAAGAGCATATCCGGGCAACGAATGGTAGATACGGTGAAGATATGGTCCCTTTTAGAACAGGTCAATGACCCGGAGGTTCCGGTGTTGTCGATAGTTGATCTGGGTATTATAAGGGATGTGAGGGAAGTGAACGAAACCATACCCGAGGTCGTGCTAACGCCGACGTATAGTGGCTGCCCGGCGATGGACGCGATCCGGATGAATATACGGATGGTTCTGCTGAGCAACGGTTACCCGGATGTCCGGCTGACGACGGTATTGTCTCCGGCCTGGACGACGGAGTGGATGAGCGAGAAAGGGAAAGAGAAGCTGAAGGCTTATGGCATAGCGCCTCCCCTGCCTTTGCAGCAGGTGTGTCATCCGGGTCTTTTTGTAAGGGAGGAAGCGGTGGCCTGTCCGCGCTGTAATTCCTGGCATACCACGCTGATCAGCGAGTTTGGGAGTACGGCGTGCAAGTCGTTGTACCGTTGTGAGGATTGCGGCGAACCTTTTGATTACTTCAAATGTCACTGATCATATGTCATCTATTTTATTTGAGATCAAGGACCGGGTCGCCTTTATTACACTGAACAGACCCGATAAGCTGAATTCATTTACCCGGGAAATGGCCTTATTGTTACAGAACAGGCTGGACGAGTGCGCGAGCCTGCACGAGGTAAGGGCCGTTTATCTGACCGGTGCGGGGAAGGCGTTCTCTGCGGGTCAGGATCTGGCCGAGATCGTTGCCCCTGATGGTCCGGGTATGGATAAGATACTGAGCGAGCACTACAACCCCATTATAACGCGGATACGCAACCTGCCAAAGCCGGTGGTGGCGGCGGTAAATGGTGTTGCCGCGGGCGCCGGGGCAAATATTGCGCTGGCCTGCGACATTGTGGTGGCGGCGCGATCGGCGAGTTTTATACAGGCTTTTTCAAAGATCGGGCTGATACCCGACAGTGGCGGAACATGGTTCCTGCCCAGGCTGGTGGGATGGCAGAAAGCGATCGGGATCGCGATGCTGGGAGACAAGATCAGTGCGGATGAGGCGGAGAAGATGGGGATGGTGTACAAGGTAGTGGAGGATGAAACGTTTTCGGAAATTTCAAGGGGGATTGTGATAACTTTGGGTGGAGCTGCGACGAAGGCGCTGGCTTATACAAAACACGCCTTCAATTATTCCGCGGTAAATACACTGGAGGAGCAGCTTTTGCTGGAAGATGAGCTGCAGCAAAAGGCTTCGATGACAAAAGACTATGCGGAGGGGTGAAGGCCTTCCTCGGGAAAAGGCCGCCGGCGTATAAGGGAGAATGAGTCTCTCCAATCCAAAAAACAAAATTTATGCTGTACGAATTTAAAGGGTTCCGGCCTTTGGTAGATCCTTCTGCTTTCGTGCATCCCCAGGCTGCTGTCACCGGGAATGTCACCATTGGAGAGAATGTCTATATCGGTCCCGGCGCTGCTATTCGCGGCGACTGGGGCGGCATCGTCATAGAGGACGGCTGTAATGTCCAGGAGAATTGTACGATCCATATGTTCCCGGGTGTGGTGGTGAGGCTGAGGGAGGGCGCGCATATCGGACACGGGGCGATCATCCACGGCGCGCAGATCGGGCGGAATTGTCTGATCGGGATGAACAGCGTTATCATGGACAATGCCGAGATCGGCGACGAGTGCATCATCGGTGCGCTGAGCTTTGTCAAGGCGGCGGAGAAGATCCCGAAGAGAAGCGTGGTGGCTGGCAATCCGGCGAAGATAATCAAGGAGGTCAGTGACGAGATGCTGAACTGGAAGACGGAGGGGACCGCGATTTATCAGGCGTTGCCCGGGGAGATGAGGAAATATTGGGGGCCGGTGGAGGGAGGGGCCCCTGCATCCGGGGGGCCCAGCGAGATCAGGTTGGAGAAAGGGAAGGAGTATGACTACAAGCCGTGGAAGGATAGTCATTCCGGTGAAAATAAGGTCGGGGAGGCTGTGCCGGCATATGGAAGGCAATGGCATACTACTGAACAATACTTTATCATCGAAGACAGCTCACCGGTGAAGCACGAATACCATAAGGGCCAGGTCATAGCAATGGCTTCCGCCACCTTTGATCATAATCTCATCTGCAGCAACCTGCTATTCAGGTTGCGTTCGCGATTCAGTGACAAAACCTGCCACGTACTTGGCAGCGATATGCGGGTCTTTATCGAAGCGGAAGACCTGTTCACCTATCTAGACGCATTGATCTTTTGTGGTGAACCGGAATTTCGGCAAAACGACCAATACAATCTTATGAATCCAAAGGTACTATTCGAGGTGCTGTCCCCTTCTACGAAAGGCTACGAAAAGAACACGAAATTTGAATTGTATAAGAGCCTGCCTTCTTTCAGGGAATATATTTTGATCGACTCCAAAATGGTGATGGTGCAACAAATGGTCAAAAATGCGGAGGGAGTATGGCAGTCACGAAGAATCGAAAGTCTGGAGGAGGATCTTCTGATCGAGACGACGGGTACGAGGGTACCGCTTAAGGAAATATATGAGGAAACGCGATTCCAAAGCTGACACATGGTTAAGCGCTTTCTCCCCGGATAAAGCCGCTTTCGGCGGGTTAAAAGAAGTATCTTTGCAGGCCAAACATAAACAGGGACTCAGTAGTGGAGAAATCAAACTTTGTCGACCAGATCAGGATCTTTTGCAGAAGCGGGCACGGAGGTGCTGGCAGTAAGCACTTTATGCGCACCAAGTTCAGTGCCATGGCGGGGCCGGATGGCGGTGACGGGGGCCGCGGGGCGCATATTATCCTGAAGGGAAGCAAGCACTTGTGGACCCTGCTGCATCTGCGCTATTACAAAAATGTCCTGGCGGAGAATGGAGAAGGGGGAGCGGCAACAACTGCACAGGCCGTTTCGGGAAAGATATCTATATCGAGGTTCCACTCGGCACTGTGGCAAGGGACGAGGAGACGGGAAAGGTCGAGGCCGAGATTCTGGAAGATGGCCGAGGAGATCGTGTGGCTAAAAGGGGGCCGGGGTGGTCTTGGCAATGCGAATTTTGCTACGCCTACGAACCAGGCGCCGGAGCACGCCCAGCCGGGACTTCCTGGCGTCGAAGGCTGGAAGGTATTGGAGCTGAAGGTTTTAGCCGATGTCGGTCTGGTGGGTTTTCCCAATGCCGGTAAGTCTACTCTGCTTTCCGTGATCACGGCGGCCAAGCCGAAGATAGCGGACTACGCTTTTACTACCCTGACCCCTCAGCTGGGGATGGTGGATTACCGGGACGGCCGGTCGTTCTGTATGGCTGACCTGCCGGGCATCATCGAGGGTGCGGCCGAGGGAAAGGGTCTGGGACACCGATTTTTAAGGCATATCGAGCGGAATCCTGTTCTGCTGTTTATGATACCCGCGGACAGCAGCAACCACGGAGAGGAGTTCAGGATATTGCTGAACGAGCTGGAGAAGTATAATCCGGAGCTGTTGCACAAACGGTTTGTGATCGCTATCAGCAAGAGTGATATGCTGGATAATGAATTGAAGCAGGAGATCGCGAAGGAGCTGCCGGCAAGTGTTCCGCATCTTTTTATCTCTTCGGTTACACAGCAGGGGTTGGTGGAATTGAAAGATCTTTTGTGGAAGATCTTAAATGAGGATCCGGTGACGGGTGGGGACCAGAAGAGTCCTGGGGTGACGGTGTGAGCCGGGGGGTTGTGAGGGTGAACCCGACAGCGATCGTCAAGCACTTATGTATTGTGTTTCAAAAAATGTATTGAGCTTAACATTTTTTTCATATTGAACTATTGCAATTAATCAATTTTGGACATATTTTTGCTCTTGTAAATATGTCTCTCCTCTCAGCCTGCCATTCGATTGTTGTGCCGGCGATTGACTCCAGCCTCTTAAATTATTCAGTTTTCTTCTCCGACTGTTTGCCGCGTGCCTTTTTGAACCTTCCCGACTGTTTGCCGCCGACCGGCTTGTCTTTTCTCCGATTGCTGACTCCTGATTGTTTCTTCGATTGCCGGCTCTTGCTCTCTTCGATTGCTGGTTCCTGATTGGCTCGTTGATTGCGTTTTCAGCCTCTCTATTACTTCCCGCCATGAGAGTGTTTCTTCCGATTGTATCTGCCTCTACTACCCTGCTGCCATAGCGATTCTTGTCGAACGGGTTGCCCCATATCCTTAACAGTCATTAAAAACCCATTATATGAAGTCGCTATCTATCGCTGTTTTCGGCAAGATCTTTTTTGGAGTTTGTTTTGTCCTGGCTGCTGCAACAGTGTCTGCCCAATCGACCGCCACGGGTGCTGGTTCAACTGAGAATGCAACAGTAAAATATCTCGGGCCTCAGGAAGACCTGATTGTGTTTACCGTTAGTTACGCCAATCCTGACGGCGGTAAGTTCCAGGTGATCGTAAAGGATCAGGATGGGACGCAGTTATACCAGAACGTTTTTAGTGACAAGGCTTTTTACAAGCAATTCAGGTTGCCCAGGGCCGACCGGGACAGGCTGGTGTTCATCATTCGTAATGGCAGGGACGCCGACGTGGTGAAGACTTTTGAAGTAAATGTGAACAGCCGTGTGACGCAGGAGGTTTCCGTCAGGAAGTTGTAATCGGGATAACGCCGGATGGCATGGGATGGCCGCGGATGACCCCGGATGGCCGCGGATGCGGGTCCTCTGAGAATTTGTAAATCCATTGATTCAATAAATTTTAAAAACTCATTTTATGAAATCCACAATCGTAAACATTCGTAAAGCTCTTTCATTTTCTCTGATAACGCTCACCCTCGCTGGTACGAGTCTGGTGAGCCGGGCCAATAACGGCAACGACGAAGGCAAGAAGGGATCGGCCGGCAGCTTCGGCTGCGGGCACTGCAGACGTAAAATGCATTGCCGGGAGTGACGGCGCGTATTTGTTCAATGTCGTCTATAACAATATTTCCAACGGCCGATTTAGTGTGGTGATACAGGATGCCGAGGGCAATCAGCTGTTCCAGAGCCTGTATTCCGACAAGAAGTTTGACAAAAAGTTCAGGCTGGCTCAGCCGGAAGAATTTGGCGGGCTGACTTTTATCATCCGTAATCTTGCCGATAACAGCGTACAGCGGTTCGAGGTTGATGCGAATAGCCGTTTCATCGAAGACGTAGAAGTTAAAGAAGTAAAGTAAGCGATGCGCCATATTCAAATAGGCCCCTGTTTTACAGGGAGCCTATTTTTTTGCTGATGCCAAGGATAACGGATGCTTCGTCGTATGTCATAGTTTTTAGTTGATTGGGAGTATAGGTCTTGACCGAACCCTGACTGGTGACCGATATAGTTCCGGGGATGACGACATACCGGTATGTCCATCCGTTTGGGATCGAGCCGTAAGTAGAGATATAGATCTGGCCCACTCCAAATGTAACGGAGAATCCTGCGTCTGCTGCGTTGGCGTAGTCTCCTGATCCGTCGGCGATATAGACGACAACGCTGCCTTTATCCACGATGCTTTGCGTGATGGAACTTGCGGTAATCGTTTGGTCATAGACCGAGTCGTTGTTGTTGTCCAGACCTTCATACTTCATGTTGAATGCCTGCCAGGCGGAGTACATGACGCTGTCTTTGTTACTGCTGCTGCTGTTATTGCTTTTGGAACAGCCGACCGACGTAAAAAGGGCACCCGCTACAAGGCTCAGTAGCGCGAGGATCTTCAATTTTCTCACAACTATAATTTTAAAGATTAATGAATATTGGACTTCGTCCAGTTAACTGGCGATACGTGAGATTGGACCGGTGCGTCTATCGGAATTCGGCGAAATTGATTTTTTTGCCGGTTAAATTTTGGAGAGGGTTTTCTTAGCGGTGGGTTTCGTGGGTTTTTTGGGGTTGGGAGTTTTTGGGGAAGAGGGTTTTCCAGTTGGGGACTTTTTTGAGGCCGTGGGTTTTTTCGGAGTCGCTGGTTTTTTCGGGGCCGCGGATTTTTTTGGAGCCGCGGGCTTTTTCGCGGCAGCCAGCGGGCTATTGTCTTTCCAGCGCCAGAGGTGCATACAGGCATAAGTACGATAGGGGCTCCATTTCTGCGAGATAGTCAGCAGGGCCTCGCGGAAGGCCTTCTTGTCGGTACGATCCAGCCGATAAATATTAAGCATCGCGTTCTGGACGCCCCAGTCGTCGATGGCGAAGACGTCTTCGCGGCCAAGTGCGAACATCAGGAGCATCTCGGCAGTCCACCGTCCTACCCCTTTTATCTGTGTCAGATAAACGATGACCTCTTCATTATCCATTTCGTGAAGAACGTCGGAGTCAAGACCTTTTTCCAGGGCAAAGCGCGCCACATTCTGCACATAGCTAACCTTGGCATTGGACAGGCCGATCGATCGCAGGGTCCCGGAAGGAGTATCGAGTATCTCCTGCGGCAGAGGTATACGACCGTCATAGAGCGCGAGAAATTTATGTTTGATGGAATCCGCCACCTTTGTGGACAGCTGCTGGCTCATGATCGAGGCGATGAGATAAAAGAGAACGTCTTTTCTTCTCTCCACAGTAAGAGGTTGGTGGCCTTCGATGAGCTTTTTCAGCTGTTTGTCCTTTGCAAGGTGGAGGAGATATTCCATGTCGGGTTTTTTAGCAAATTGTTGCTAAATTTAGTAGTTTTTTAGTTTTGGGAAACTAAATTTTTTTGGGGAGTGTGGGGTCCACCCCTCGTCAGGCAAACGTATAACTCACTCCCCCATCCTTCTCGTCCTTGAGGACGATCCCCAGCTGTAGCAGCTGGTTGCGGATCTTGTCAGAGGTCGCATAGTCCTTACGGCTGCGGGCATCGCGGCGGATATCGATGAGCAGGTCGACGACACCTGTCGGCTTCTGGTCGTCGGCGGCAGTCTCACCGCGAAGGCCCAGGATATTCTCAAGGTAGTCGGTGAAATAGGTTTTCATCATCCGGAGGGTCGCGGGGCTGATCGCGTCGCGGCGGATCTGGCCGCCCTTCAGCGAGTTGATGACGGGGACCAGCTCGAAGATATTGGCCAGGACCTTGGCGGTGTTGAAGTCGTCGCTCATGTATTCGTCCAGGCCCAGCAGCAGCTTTCTGACCTGGTCGTCGAGGGACGGGTCGGAGGCCGTCGAGGCGCCGCCGGTTGGGGGGAGATCGGTCGAGGAGCCGCCGATGGTCTCGTCCACTTCCATCTTCTTCAGGAGGTCGTAGGCCTCCCACAACCTCTTGAGCCCTTTTTCCGCGGCCTGAAGGGCCTCATTGCTGAAGTCGAGGGTGCTCCGATAGTGGGTCTGCAGGATGAAGAACCGGATGGTCATCGGCGTATAGGCCTGCTGGAGAAGAGGATGGTTCCCCGAGAACATCTCCGTCAGCCTGATCTGGTTGTTATAGCTCTTGCCCATCTTCTTCCCGTTGATGGTGATCATGTTATTGTGCAGCCAGTAACGGGCGGGGACGTGGTTGTTGCAGATAGTACTCTGCGCGATCTCGCTCTCGTGGTGGGGAAACTGAAGGTCCATCCCTCCTCCATGAATATCGAACTCCGTACCGAGATACTTGGTGCTCATGGCGGAGCACTCGATGTGCCATCCGGGAAGCCCTCGCCCCAGGGACTGTTCCAGCGCATGATGTGCTCGGGCGGCGCCAGTTTCCACAGCGCAAAGTCCTGACGGTTGCGTTTCTCGTCCTGTCCTTCCAGGTCACGGGTGGTCTCGAGCAGATCGTCCAGGATCCTGCCACTGAGCTTGCCATACGGATATTTCGCCGCGTATTTTTTACGTCGAAATAGACGGAGCCGTTCACCACATAGGCGTACCCTTCGTCGATGATCTTCTCGATCATGCCGATCTGTTCGACGATATGGCCGGTAGCGGTGGGCTCGATGCTGGGTTCCAGGTTGTTGAACTGATGCATGGCCCAGTGGAAGAGGTTGGTGTATTTCTGCACGAGCTCCATCGGCTCGAGCTTTTCGACGACGGCTTTTTGGCGATCTTATCTTCGGCTTCACGGCCTTCCTCTTCGAAGTGGCCGGCGTCGGTGATATTACGGACGTACCTTACCTTGTACCCCAGGTGGAGCAGGTAGCGGTAGATGAAATCAAAGGTGATAAAGGGACGGGCGTGTCCCAGATGGCTTTCTCCGCTGACGGTGGGACCGCACACATACATTCCAACGTGGCCGGGTGTCAGGGGGACGAATTCTTCTTTTTGTCTGGTATATGAATTATGGACTTTTAATACGCTCATATGGGCCCGAAGATACAATTTTCTATTTTACGGGGGCCGCGGTGTGGGTGCCGCCCCGGAGGACAAACGTGAATCAAATGTGAACCGCGGGACAAGTGCAAGGGGGGAGATGCTGGGAGACTGTGGGGGTGGTGCGGGGAGAAGGTGGGGGTGGTGCAGGGAGAATGTGGGGTGGTGCAGGGAGAATGTGGGGTGGTGCGGGGAGAATGTGGGGTGGTGCAGGCTGGTTGGGGGGACCGCGTCAGCGCGACGAAAAGACAAGGTCCGCCACCACTGGATGGTGATCCGACCAGGGCGTTACAAACCGCGTACACTGCCGCACGTCAAATCCGTCATTGGCCAGGATATAGTCGATCCGCAGCGTCGGGGAAATATGGACATAGGTGCGGCCGATGCCGAAACCCTTTTGAGGAAGGCGTCCTGCCAGTCGTCGCGGATCGTATGATAGGCATAGGAATTGGGAACGTCGTTGAAGTCGCCGCAGATAAGCCCGGGAAAGGGACATTTGTCCAGCTGTTCGCGCACCTGCTGGGCCTGGTCGCCCCGGTGGCGGAAGGCATAGCGGAGCTTTTTGGTGATCGATTTGGTGGCCGAGAGCATGCTGTCGTCGACGTTCTTGATGATCTCTATATCGTGGAAGTCCTTACTGCGGAAGAGGACGGACTGCAGGTGGGTGGTAAAGATCCTTGCGGTATCGTCGCCGATCTTTATATCCGCGGCGAGGAGGCTTTCGGTGGCGCGGATGCCGTCGGGGCGGGAGTAGCGCAGCATGGAGGAGTCGATTATGGGGTAGCGGGAGAAAATGATGACGCCCTGTTCATACATTTTGTCCGCACGGACATAGTCCCGGGAAAAGAAGAAATAGGGGAAATGGAGGTGGTCGCGGATCCAGGCAATATTGGAGAATGCGTTGCCGGGCGGACCGGACTGATAGAACTCCTGCAGGCAGAGTACGTCGGGGTGCAGGCTGTCGATAAAGGCCAGCATCTTTGCCTTGTGCCCGTTGGCGCCCCTTTTTTGGTGATGGTCTCGTCAAAACTACGGATGTTCCAGGTCATCAGCCGCAGCGAAGCCGAGTCCTTTTTTATATCGAATTTCTTCCCGGGATGGAACGCCATGAAACTATGGATGCTCGACCAGCCGATGATCAATGCGACAAGAGAAAGCAGTGACCAGGGTCTGTAGGAGGGGATGAAAAGGCCGACAATAAAAAAGCCGCCGGTCACGAGCAGCAGCAGCGGGAAAATAAGTCCCAGCAGGGCGACAAACCACCATTTCCCGGGATGCAGATAAGGATTAGCGCATGCCAGCAGGAAGAGGACTACAGCAACAATGTTCAGTGCGATAAATGCCCGCCGGGTGAATTTTCCAATGTTCGCCATGACTTACCCTAAGTTACAAATCTTCTTCGTCCGCGGCCCTTTTCAGGATCTCTTTTTCCTCGTCGGTGAGGAACCGGTAACCCTGCTGGTTGATCTTGTCGAGTATCTCGTCGATACGCTGCTGGGTGACGTTGGGTATCTTCTTGAAAGGCTGGGTACCGGAGACCTTGTAATAGAACTCGTCTTTGGGAGAACGGCCCCTTTTCCTTTTGTTCGGGTTGAACAGGTCGTTCACCCAGTCAAAAAACCGATTGATCCAAATACTGCCGTCATATCCCCGGCGGAGGAAGAAAATAAAGAGCCAGCCGGCGCCTGCGCCCGAGAGGCTGGCGATATAAGCCGCACTGTCGCCGCGGGGGATGCTGGCCATCTGCACCAGCCCGAAAACGGATGTCAGGATCCACAGCGGTATCCCGCCATTGATCATCGGGAAGATGCGGTAGTCGGGGGCGACGGTCGTAGTAGACACGGCCACGGCCATGATCGCGGCGCCTGCCCCTCCCATGGTGATAAGATCCGCGCCGGGCTGCTGGGAGGCGACGACCTCAGGTGTGCAGACCGGGCAGAACGGTATAGGCCAGTACGAAGAGGAGGCCTCCGGCCACACCTCCGTAGAAATAGATCGGGATCAGCTTGCGGTTGCCGGTAAGGTCCTGGAGGATATAGCCAAAGCCCCAAAGCCAGAACATGTTGCCGATAAAACGCCATACGGACAGATCCGAGAACATATAGGTCAGGATTGTCCAGGGACGGGAGGAGAGCTTGTCAAATGTTGGGGGAGATAGAACCAGTCGCGGATATTGACGTTGAAACGGCCGACCGGGATGCTGTTCATGGAATAAATAACCGAAATGAACTGAAGGATAGCGAACAGCACCGCATTGATCACCACCAACTGAACGAGAGCATTCCCATCCTGTCCCAATCCCATCCTCTTGCGATAGTTATCTTCCATTACCCGCATAAAAATTATACTTGTGAAGTTACTTTCTTAACACCTGATCACCTATAAGAGTTTAGTAAAAATTTCGCCTGTCTGTCTTATTCCAGTATATAACCAGTATCAGGCCTATCAGGCCCCTCCGAGGTGGGCCCAATGGGCCACATTATCGCCGGCGCTGGCACGGGCGCCGTAGAAGAGCTCCAGCAATCCATAGCCCAATGCGAGCCATTTGGCTTTAATGGGAAAGAGAAAATTGAAGTAAATGTATTCATTCGGGAAGACCCAGGCCAAAGCGGCGAGACAGCCAAAGACAGCGCCGGACGCGCCGACCGTAGGAATATTGACCGCCAGAGCGGGGCTATAAAGGTATTCCTGCTGGACGGCCATCGGATAGGAATGGAACTCGGCCATCACCGGCACCATCTCGAAATACAGCACGGCCAGGTGAACGACCGCCGCACCGACGGCGCTGACGACATAAAAGATCAGGAAACGTTTGGCACCCCAGTGTGTCTCCAGCATGGCGCCGAACATCCAAAGACCGAGCATATTGTAAAGCACGTGATCCCAGCCGCCGTGCAGAAAAGCATAGGTGATCAGCTGGTGGGGACGGAAATAGACCGAGTGTACGTCGTGAAGCCCAAAGAGATTGACCAGCCGGGCGTCCCAGGCGGCGCCCATGGTATATTGGGCCAGATAGATCAGTATGTTGAGAATTACCAGATTCTTGATTACCGGCGGAAATCGAAGTCCATACATAAGCTATTCCTATTATAAGTCTTTTATTCTTTCAAAAATAACGCTTTTCACCGGTAGTAACGGCGGCCCGCCACTACCTGAACTTTAGCTGCACGATGTTCTCAATATGATGGGTATGCGGAAACATATCCACCGGCTGCACCCTGGTCACGGCATATTTTGCGTTGAGCAGACGCAGGTCGCGTGCCTGGGTCGCCGGATTACAGCTGACGTAGACGACGGTCGGCGCCGCAATCTCCGAGGATCTTGTTCACCAGCCTTTCGTGCATGCCCGCCCTGGGCGGGTCGGTGATGATGACGTCGGGCTTTCCGTGGGTCTCAAAAAATCCGTCGCCGCACACGTCCACCACGTCTCCGTCATAGAACGACGCATGGCCGATGCCGTTGAGCGTGGCGTTCTCCCTGGCGTCCCCGATCGCTTCGGCGATCACCTCCACGCCCACGATCCGCGCCGCCTGCCGGCTGACGAAGATGCCGATGCTGCCGGTGCCGCAATACAGGTCATAAACCGTCTCCCGTCCCGTCAGCTCCGCAAATTCACGGGTCACCTGATAGAGTCTTTCTCCCTGCCGGGTATTGGTCTGAAAGAAGGACTTGGGACCTATCTTGAAGCTAAAATCCTCCAGTTTCTCGATCACGTGGCCCTTCCCGTGGAGGACTTTGGGCGACAGATCGTTAATACTGTCGTTCCATTTGCCGTTCACGGTATATAAGAGTGTGGTCAACTCGGGGAATTGTTGCAGCAAATGATCGGCCAATTTGCGGGTCGTATCCTCGTCCTCATACCCGATGACCAGATTGGCCATCACCTCACCCGTGGTGCAGATCCGGAGCATCAGGTTGCGGAGGAAGCCCTGGTGCGCCTTGATATCATAGAATGACAGGCCGTTCTTTAGTCCATAGTCGCGGACGGCCTTGCGGAGGGAATTGGTCGGCTCGCCCTGCAGCCAGCAGGTGTCGATGTCCACGACCTTATCAAAAAGGCCTTTGGCGTGGAATCCGGCCACGTTCTTTTCGGAGCTGACATTGGGATCGTGGAGCTCGGAGGGCAGCAGGAAGCGCCTGCTGGAAAAGGTGTACTCCATCTTGTTGCGATAGTATTTCGGGTTCTCGGCGCCGACTATCGGACTGATCGGCGGCAGTTCAACCTTCCCTATCCTTTCCAGGACGTCTGCCACCTGTTGCTGTTTGTACTGCGAGCTGGCGGGGATAGGGCAGCATCTGCCAGCGGCAGCCGCCGCAGACCCCGAAATGGGAGCAGAAAGGCTCTACCCGGTCGGGTGAATATTCGTGAAATGCGGTGATAAAACCCTCGGCCCAGTCCTTTTTATTTTTGGAAAGTTTAACATCCACGACGTCTCCGGGTATGGCATTTTCTATGAATATCACCTTACCGTCCACCCTGGCGAGAGATTTACCTTCTGCCGCGTAGTCCTCGATCCAGAACTTTCGACAGGACTATGTTTTTGTTTTTTTTCTCACAGCTGCAAATCTATGGCTAAATTTACGCGAGTATGAATAAAATCCTATTGTCCCCTGGCAGCCTGTCTGTGTCTGGTGAAGGCCCAGGCTCAGGCCGGTCACTCCATCCGTCTTCATCTCAAGCCATATACGGCAGGAAAAGTATATCTGGGTTATTATTACGGAAAGATCAAGGCGCTTGCCGACTCTGCCCAGCTCAACGCCAGCGGTGAAGGGGTGTTCAGCGGAAAGGACAGACTCCCGGGAGGGGTTTATTTTGTCGTTAGCCCGGCCAGGTCGATCCTGTTCGAGCTCCTGATCGACAGCGCACAGCATTTCTCCATTGCCGCCGATACGGCCAGCCTGCCGAACAGTGTGGTTTTTACCGGATCACAGGAGAATATCGTCTTCCAGGGTATACCCGTTATACGGCCGAAAAGGGAGCGGCAATCATGGCCGCGACAACCCAGCTCGCCTCCGCGCATAGCAAAGCCGATTCCACGAAACTGAGGGATAAAATAAAGACACTGAACACCGATATCCAGAACTATCGCGAGCAGCTGGCCACCAAATACCCCAATGGGCTCCTGACAACGCTGTTCCATTTGTTAAAAGAGCCAGATGTCCCTCCCGCGGCAAAGCAGCCGGGGGGCAAATACGACAGCAATTACGCCTACCGGTATTTCAAAACCCACTACTGGGACGGGATCTCTTTTACTGACGAAAGGCTGGCGCGGACACCGGTGTTCGAACCGAGGCTGGACAAATATTTCCGGAACCTGGTCGCGCCGGAAGCGGATTCTATCCAGCGGGAGGCGGACATGATGCTGTTGCAGGCAAGGGTAAGCAAGCCGATGTTCCAGTATCTGATGGTCTACTTCGTACAGAAGTATGTCAACCCCGAGTATATGGGCCAGGACGCCGTATTCGTACATCTGTTCGAGAAATATATCAATACCGGGCAGACGGAATTCTTTACCGAGAAATACCGAACCTTCCTGAACAACAGGGCTTATAGCCTGATGGCCAATCTGATCGGACAGCCCGCTCCCAATCTGGAGATGGTCGACAGTGCCGGGAAGCCCATGCCGCTGTACGACGTGCAGGCGCCCTTTGTCGTTATTTGTTTCTGGGACGCTACCTGTAGTCATTGTAAGGAGACGGTCCCGAAGGTGGACTCCATTTTCCAGGCAAAATGGAAGCGCGAAGGGGTAAAACTCTATGGAGTGATGGTCGACGGTGGCAGGGAGGCCTGGACGCAATTCATTAAAGATCACAATTTAAACGACTGGATACACGTTTATGAAACGAAGGAACATCAGGAGGCGACGGAAAAAGCGGGGCAACCCAATTTCCGCCAGCTGTACGATGTTTATCAAACCCCCATCCTCTATTTACTGGACAAAGACAAACGGATCATTGCCAAAAAACTTTCGTATCAGCAGCTGGACGAAGTTATTAACCTGAAAATGCAGCACGCAAAATCCAATTGATTATGAGCTTACCGGTGAGAAAGATACTTCTTACTCCTGTCCTTTTCCTTCTGATTGCCCGGGCCCGGGCGCAGCCTCTTTTTACTGTCGATGGTTCCGGCATCAGCAGGGACGAGTTCCTGAAAGCCTATAACAAGAACAACAACGGCAGTAAGCCTTCCGATAAGGCCTATCGCGACTATCTCGAACTATATATCCGCTACAAATTAAAAGTCCGTGCGGCCTATGAGGCGCAGCTGGATACCCTGGCCGGCCAGCGTACGGAGCTGCAGAATTTCCGGATGCAGGTGGCGGAGAACTATCTCAAGGACGAGACCAGCCTCGACCGATTGGTAAAAGAAGCGTTTATCCGGGGACAAAAGGACGTCCATATCGCCCATATTTATTTCGCCCTTCCTAAGAATGCGTCGGTACTCGACACCGCCAGGGCCTATGAAAAGGCGATGCTCGCCTATGGCGAACTGCGACGGGGAAAGAAGTTCGGCGAAGTGGCTAAGACGTATTCGGAAGACCCTTCGGCGAAGGGCAACGGGGGGGACCTTGGCTATATCACCGTCTTTACGCTGCCCTATGTGCTGGAGAACCTGGCGTATTCGACGCCGGCGGGACAGTATTCCAAACCATTCCGCAGTAAGGGCGGTTACCATATTTTTAAGAACGAAGGCGAGCGAAAGGCTCTTGGCCGGATCAAGATCGCGCAGATACTGGTGGCCTTCCCTCCGGGCGCTACCGATGCCGTGAAAGCCGCTACGCGCCACCGGGCGGATTCCATTTATGCCCTCCTGCAGAAAGGGGTCGATTTTGCGACCCTTGCCAAAACCAACAGCGGAGACAATCTCTCCTATCAGTTGGGTGGGGAGCTCCCCGAATTCGGTGTCGGCCGTTATGATTCCACGTTCGAGGCAACGGCGTTTGCCCTGGACAGGGAAGGCGCGATAAGCAGGCCTTTTGTCAGCGATTTTGGCTATCATATACTGAAGCTGGTCTCTAAAAAACCTTTCCCAAAACAGTACGACGAAGAGGCCGACGCCAGCCTGAAGCAGCAGGTCCTCAACGATCCCCGGATAGAGGTTTCCAGAAGGGCGCTGTACGCGCGCATTTATCAGCAGACGGAAATGCAGCGCGCTTCGTTGCCGGAGACGGATCTCTCGGCATTCACGGACAGCGCTATGCGAAATATGGGCTTCAGCTCTTACGGAAGCCTCAACTTCAACACCGTCCTCATATCCTTTGCGCGCCGGTCGTACTCCATAAAAGACTGGCTGGACTATGTGCGTACGGTGAGAGGACCCCGGACAGCGGGCCTGCAGGGAAACAAAGACCTCTACGAGCGCTGGGTCGAGCGGGTCGCCATGGACTATTACCGCAGTCATCTCGAGGACTACAATAAGGACTTTGCCTTTCAGCTGACGGAGTTCAAAGAAGGGAATCTCCTTTTCGAGATCATGCAGCGCAAGATATGGGACAAGGCTTCCACGGACAGCGCGGGGCTGCACAACTACTACGAATCCCACAAGAACAAATACTGGTGGGAGAGCAGCGCCGACGCCCTGCTGTTCACGTGTGCCAACAAGACAATGGCGGAAGACCTGAAGACCAAACTGCAGACGCACGGTGTCCATAACTGGAGGCAATGGGCCGACAGCGCCGGCGTTTCCGTGCAGGCAGACAGCGGCCGTTACGAACTGACCCAGATACCCGGTGTTGCGGGCGGTGGTCCTGTCAGTCCCGGTGGCTTTACCTCCTTTGTCACGAATAATGCGGATAATACCGTGGGATTTGCCTATGTCCTGAATGCGTATCCGCAGCGGTCGCCCCGTAACTACAGGGACGCACGCGGATTCGTGATCAACGACTACCAGAGCTGGCTCGAAGACCAGTGGGTGGAAGCGCTGAAGAAAAAATACCCCGTAAAAATAGATGAACAGGTAGTTAAAACACTGCCCTTACAGCCGTCTCGATAACCTTTGGCTTACCCAGCGTGTAGTAGTGCAGCACGGGGACGCCTGCCGCTTTCAGCTCGCGGCTCTGGTGGATCAGCCATTCGGTTCCGACAACCTCAACTTCCGCGTCGGTCCTGCATTTGAGGATCGCGCTGGATAGCTCGGTGGGAAGGTCCACGTGGAATACCTTCGGGAGCATGCTAAGCTGTTTCTTATTGGTGATGGGTTTGAGACCTGGGACGACGGGTACGTTGATACCATTTTCGCGGCAGGTCTTTACGAAATCAAAATATTTCTGATTGTCGAAGAACATCTGAGTGGTGATGTATTCGGCACCCGCCTCGACTTTTTGTTTGAGATACATCAGGTCGGTATCGAGGTTGGGGGCTTCGAAATGCTTTTCGGGGTAGCCGGCGACGCCGATGCAGAAATTGGTCTTCCCGCCATTCTTGATGTCTTCTTCGAGGTAGACGCCCTGGTTGAGGCAAACCACCTGTTTCAGAAGGTCGATGGCGAAGCGGTGGCCGTTGGGCTCGGGTTCGAAGGAGCTCTCGTTCTTCGCGGCGTCGCCTCTGAGTACCAGCACGTTGTCCACTCCGAGGAAATGGAGGTCGATCAGGGCGTCTTCCGTCTCGCGCTTGCCGAAACCGCCGCAGATGAGGTGGGGAACGGCGTCGACCTTGTAGTGGTTCATTATGGCCGCGCAAATACCTACGGTACCAGGCCGTTTGCGGACCTCGACCTTTTCGAATGTCCCGTCCGTCTTCTTTTTGAACATCGTCTCGCTCCTGTGATAGGTAACGTTGATAAAGGCGGGTTTGAACTCCATCAGAGGGTCCAGGTGCTCGTAAATAGAGCTGATGGTCTTGCCTTTAAGAGGAGGAAGAATTTCAAAAGAGACGAGGGTGGATTTTGCTTGCTGGATATGATCGATGACCTTCATGGCGGCTATTCCTTGCTTTTGGGCGCAAAATAATCGATATGTCTTAAAACACCTATAAATTTACCGGATTAGCTTGTAGCTTGCCGTCCGGGGCGTAAATTGCGGGCAAAACGAGTTGATTTGAGTCTTATCATTCATTCCCGAGGATCTTGTAAAAACTTATCACAACCGTACTGTGGTAAACCATGTTTCAGTGAAGCTCGAACAGGGGGAGATCGTGGGTTTGCTTGGCCCCAACGGAGCGGGGAAAACGACCACTTTTTACATGGTCGTGGGGCTGATCAAGCCCGATGACGGGGACGTCTTTCTCAACGACGTCAATATCACCCGATTGCCTATGTACAAGCGGGCCCAGATGGGTATCGGCTATCTCCCCAGGGAGGCTTCGGTATTCCGGAAGCTTTCTGTAGAGGACAATATCCGGTCGGTGCTCGAGATGACCAAACTCAGCAAGACCCAGCAGAGAGAGAAGCTGGAAGCGCTGCTCGATGAATTCCACCTGCACCATGTCCGGAAGAACAACGGGGACTCCCTCAGCGGGGGCGAGCGGAGGCGGACCGAGATCGCCAGGGCGCTGGCCGTAGACCCCAAATTCATCCTCCTCGACGAGCCTTTTGCCGGGGTTGACCCCATTGCGGTGGAAGATATCCAGACCGTGGTAGCGCGGCTCAAATTCAGGAATATCGGCATTCTGATCACCGACCATAACGTAAACGAGACCCTCTCCATCTGCGACCGCGCGTATCTGCTGATAGACGGAAAGATCTTCAAGCACGGCACGGCAGAAGAGCTGGCTGAGGACGAACAGGTCCGGCGGCTTTATCTGGGCCGGAATTTCGAACTCAAACGTAAGGATTATCTCCACGAAGAAGCCCGCAAAGGTCTGGAAGATGTGGTGCGGTCAAGCCACAGTGAATAGGAAGGCCGGCCGCGCCAGTGCCCGATTTTCTTCGCCATGTCCCGCCGATTAGTTATTTTGCCGGTGAACGTGAACAGATATGAAGTTATTGAGCCCGGCCATATCAAGACTTGCCAGATTTCGCCAGGAGCGCATCGATCATTGGATGAATAACCCTATCGATGTGCAGAGGGAAGTCCTGCAACATCTGGTAACCTCGGCCCAATACACCGAGTTTGGCCGGAAGTATAATTTTTCCAAAATCTTCTCGATCCGCGAATACAAGAACGCCGTACCCATCCACGAGTACGACGATCTGAAACCGTATATCCAGCGGATCATGAACGGTGAGCAGAATATCCTCTGGAACACGCCTATCAACTGGTTCGCCAAGAGCAGCGGAACGACCAGCGACAAAAGCAAATTCATCCCCGTCAGCGAAGAGAGCCTCCAGGACTGCCACTACAAGGGCGCCAAGGACGTGCTGACCATGTACTATAATTTCAACCCCGAGTCCGACCTCCTGACGGGCAAGGGTCTCGTCATCGGAGGCAGCCATACCATCAGCCAGGTCAATGAGGACGTGCACTATGGCGACCTGAGCGCCGTGCTCCTGCAGAACTCGCCTTTCTGGGGCCACTGGATCCGGACGCCCGAGCTGAGTATAGCCCTGCTGGACGAATGGGAGGACAAGATCGAGCGACTGGCGGGGAACACCATCGCAGAGAACGTGACGTCCATTTCGGGGGTGCCGACCTGGACGCTGGTGCTGATCCGGCGGATCCTGGAGATAACGGGCAAGGGCTCGCTCTCGGAGGTCTGGCCTTCGCTGGAGCTGTATATCCATGGCGGCGTCGCTTTTACCCCCTATCAGGAGCAATTCAAAAAGCTGATCGGAAAGGACATCCACTACCTGGACATGTACAATGCCAGCGAAGGGTTTTTGCCGCACAGGGGAATCCGAACGACGACGGCATGGTCCTGTTCCTCGACCACGGCATTTTCATGGAGTTCATGCCGGTGGAAGAATATGGCAAACCACACCCCGAGACGATCGGACTGGCCGATGTCGAGCTCGGCCGGAACTACGCGCTGGTGGTCAATACCAACGGGGGACTCTGGCGCTATCTGCTGGGGGATACGATCCAATTTGTAAGCCGCTACCCTTTCCGGATCAAGGTCAGCGGGCGGCTGAAACATTTTATCAACGCCTTCGGGGAAGAGGTGATCGTGGACAATACGGATAAGGCCATTGCCATTGCCTGTCAGAAGACGGGGGCGGTGGTGAATGACTATACGGCGGCGCCGGTCTATCTGAGCTCGGAGGGCGGCAGCGGGGCGCACGAGTGGATGATCGAGTTCGAGCAGGAGCCGGGCAATATGCCGGCCTTTGTCGAAGAACTGGACAAGGCCCTTCAGGGCATCAACAGCGACTATGAGGCGAAGCGGCACAAGAATATCGCGCTGGGCCTGCCGATCGTGCATGCGCTGGGGAAGGGTGTGTTCACCGCGTGGCTGAAAAGCAAGGGCAAGCTGGGCGGACAGCACAAGGTGCCGCGGCTGTCGAATGATAGAAAATATATCGACGAGATCAAGGCGTTGCTACCTTCTCTCTAAGGGCAAGCGTCACCGCCACAAGACTCACCATCGACGAGGTATAGAACAGATAGAGATACGGCACGTCGATACAACAGTAAAAGACCACCAGCGTCAGCTTGAGCATCGCCAGGGGCAGGTTGGCCGGTCGCTTCTCCCGGAATTTCCAGTAAGAAAAAGCCATGAACAGCAATGGCGCGGTAAAACTACCGATGACAAGCACGCGGTGCAGCTCGGCTATCCGGCGCGGGCCAAAGAACCACGCCAGTCCCGGCGCGGTGGTAAAGACGTCGGGGCTGTCTTTCCATACGCGGGCGGCAAAGGCGATATAGTCGCCGGGCAGGGTGGCCAGCCGGACGAAGGTGCTCCAACCGACGGGGATCAGGAAAAAGAGGACAAAGCAGGCGGCACCCGACAGCGCGAACCATAAAAGATATTTCCACCGGCGCTCCAGCACCAGGTACAGGAGATATGCGGGGATCCATCCGATAAAGGCATAACGGCTAAGCATACACAGCGAGGCGGCGATGCCGGTCAGCCAGGAGCCTGCCCGAGACCAGGGCAAGGACCAGCAATACATAGTAGGCAATGACGGTTCCCTCTTCCGACACGCTGATGATACCCGCCGTATTGTCGGCTACTATCCACCAGAACAGGAGAAAGGCGATCACCGCCAGGAAAAAGGACAGGTAGCGGTGTGTCTGCGGGCGGTAGATCGCTACGAAGACCCCGAAGGAGAAGAGGAGGCAGGCGGCGGTAACCCAGCGCATATCGAGGCCCATGGCGATAAAGGGCACATAGGGCTGCCACATGGCGGGGAGATAGATGGGCTGTACGCCGTTCCAGATCCACGGAATACGGTCGTAGATATGGCTGTGCTCGCCGGCGAGAAAGCGTTCGCCCATCACCTTTATGACGGGCAGCATATCGGCATTGGCGATATCGATGGTCCAGTCTTCGAACCAGATGCGGCACCAGGTGTAGAGGATCATGCCCATCAGGCCGATAGCGGCCAGGCGGTAGACGGTGACGGGGTCTTTCCGTCCGCGCAGGTTTAGCCGGGGTATATTCAGGACGGGTAGCCTCAGCAGGAAAATGGCGATGGCGATCCCGGACAGAAAATAGGGAATGGACAGCCGGGGCGCCCAGCCGGGGGCTTCAGGCACCAGGTGACGCTAAGGGTCTCCGCGGCGAAGGCGATGAGACAGGGCGGTCAGCCGGGATGGGGGGCGATTCATAAGGAGTTCATATATTTGGCGCATGAAATTACTCGAAAATAAAATAGCAATCGTTACCGGCGCAAGCCGAGGCATCGGAGAAGCCATCGCCATCAAATTAGCGGAACATGGAGCACATGTCGCCTTTACTTTTCTGAGCAGCGAAGAAAAAGCCCTTGCTTTGGAGAGTAAGCTAAAAGGATTCGGGGTAAAAGCAAAAGCGTATAAGAGCAACGCCGCCGTCTATGCGGAGTGCGAGGCGCTGGTCAACGATGTGACAAAAGAATTCGGTACGGTTGATGTCTGTGTCAACAACGCGGGTATCTCCAAAGATAATCTCCTGCTGCGTCTAAC
This sequence comes from Puia sp. P3, assembly GCF_050632245.1. NCBI lineage: Bacteria > Pseudomonadati > Bacteroidota > Chitinophagia > Chitinophagales > Chitinophagaceae > Puia > Puia sp. P3. The sequence goes on along the minus strand of NZ_CP192583.1, from coordinate 7,313,264 downwards.
GCCCGAACAGTGGGACGAGGTGATCGATGTCAACCTGAAGAGTGTCTATAATATGACCAAGCAGGTGATCCGTCCGATGATGAAGGCGAAGAAGGGTTCTATCGTGAATATGAGCTCGATCGTCGGTGTCAGCGGGAATGCGGGTCAGAGCAGCTATGCCGCGTCAAAGGCCGGGATCATCGGCTTTACAAAATCTGTCGCGAAAGAACTGGGCAGCCGGAATATCCGTTGCAATGCTATCGCTCCCGGGTTTGTCGAGACCGATATGACGCACTACCTGAAGGAAGGCGACGGGGCGAAGAAGTTCCTCGAAAGCATTCCGCTGGGCCGTTTTGGCAGGGCCGATGAGATAGCCGATACGACATTGTTCTTAGCGAGTGATATGAGTTCCTATATAACAGGACAGGTCATCAGCACCTGCGGGGGGCTGAATATATAAAGAAATTGTAAAAGGGCCGGTCCTCTGGCCCTTTTGACCAAATTTGCCTATTTTTACGGCTCTTGAGAGCTCGAAAGATCATATCTGTTTTTCTTCTGGTGGTATTAAGCGCACAGCTGTTACCGCTGAGGCAAACTATTGCCTGGCTGCTTGGCGGTCAGGTCACGGAAGAGTTGGTGCATGCCGATGATTCTTCTGCCCGTCCCGGAGATGATCTTCAAAAAACTTTCTGCCCGTTTATTCTCCTACCCTGGTCCAATTGAGCTCGCAGAGCGAATCCAAGGTGACGCATGTCATCGTCGTCGAGCTCCCCAGCCGGCATGCGGACGATATTCCCACTCCCCACCGAATTGTTAGGATACATACAGGCTTCTATTTTATTTTATCCTAACTAATTCTATTATGAAAAATTTGTTTCGTAATGCAGCGGCGGATATACCGTCGGCCGTTGTAGTATTTCTTGTTGCGCTGCCGCTGTGTCTGGGTATTGCGCTGGGGTCCGGCGCCCCGTTGTTCTCGGGTATCATCGCCGGCATCGTCGGTGGCGTGGTCATCGGCAGTCTGAGCGGTTCCAATCTTAGCGTTGCCGGTCCGGCCGCGGGTCTTACCGCCATAGTGGTCGTGGCTATCGGCAAGCTGCCGGTATATGAGGCTTTTCTGTTGTCCGTGGTCATTGCAGGCGTGCTGCAGGTAGTTTTTGGCTTTATAAAGGCCGGTATCGTCGGCGACTATGTTCCCAACTCCGTGATCCGCGGAATGCTGGCCGCCATCGGGATCATCCTGATCCTCAAACAGCTGCCGCATCTTGTCGGGTATGACAAGAACTTTTCCGGAGACGAGGCCTTCTTCCAGATCGACCGGGAGAACACATTTTCCGAGCTGTTGTATTCGCTGAACTTCCTGTCGCTGGGCGCCGTCGTCATCGGCCTTATATCCATCGGGATATTGCTGCTGTGGGATCTGCCATTTTTCAAGAGCAGGCCGCTGTTCAAGTTCATCCCGGGGCCGCTGGTCGTCGTCGTCGTGGGGACGCTCATCAGCATCGGGCTTCAGCGTGTCGGCGGGCACTGGGATCTGGCTGCCAACCATTTCGTCAGCCTGCCGGTAGCGAAGGACTTTTCAAGTTTTGTTGGCTTTTTCCGGCTGCCCGACTGGCAGTATCTCGGCAACTATCATGTGTGGGTAACCGGTCTGACTATCGCGCTCGTCGCCAGCCTGGAGACCCTGCTGAGCATCGAGGCGATCGACAAGCTCGACCCTTACAATCGCAGTACTCCGACCGACAGGGAGCTGAAAGCGCAGGGCATCGGGAACCTCGTCTCGGGTATGCTGGGCGGGCTGCCTATAACTTCGGTTATCGTTCGTAGCTCCGCCAATCTGAATGCCGGCGCCAGGTCCCGTCTTTCGACCATTACGCACGGCATGTTGTTGCTGTTGTCTGTCCTGCTGATACCGGGTCTTTTGAATGCGATTCCGCTGAGTGCGCTGGCGGCCATTCTGATCATGACCGGCTACAAGCTGGCCAAGCCCACCCTCTTCAGGGAATTCCATTCGAGGGGCTGGGATCAGTTCGTGCCCTTTGTAGTGACTATAATTGCCATTCTTTTGTCCGACCTGCTGATCGGGATCCTGATCGGCATCGGAGTAGCCCTTTTCTTCCTTGTGAGGAGCAATTTTCGCTCGGCGGTGATGATCGTACACGACCAGAACAAGTACCTGTTGCGTTTCCGGAAAGACGTATCCTTCCTGAACAAGCCTATCGTAAAGGACAAGCTGGAGGGCGTTCCCGGGGAGTCATATGTGCTGATCGATCTTACGCGGGCGGATTTTATCGACAAGGACGTGGTAGACGTGATCAATGAGTTCATGCACCACGCTCATCTGAAGAATATCCGCGTCGAGATCAGGAAGAGTCTGTACAAGACCGCGCATCAGGCGGTGGGGGTACAGGGGGAGTCCGATGTAAAGGCGGCGTGAACCGCCCCGGGGGTGAACCGCGTGAACCGGCTCTGCGGAGCCGGCGCGAGACCTGCGTGAACCGCGAGAACCGCGTGAACCACGTGAACCGCGAGACCCGCGAGACCCGCGTGAACCACGAAAGCGTCCTAATTGACTATATTGCATAATATTTAGAAGAAAACAGCTTAATAATGACACCTATAGAGAAATTATTATTGGAAAACAAGGCCTGGGCCGAGGAGGTAAAGTCGGATGATCCCGCCTATTTCGAGCGCCTTGCGCATTTGCAGACGCCGCAATTCCTTTGGATCGGCTGCAGCGACAGCCGGGTACCCGCGGACAGGATCACCGGCACGCAGCCCGGCGAGATATTCGTACACCGCAATATCGCGAATCTGGTGATCCACACGGACGTGAATCTGCTGAGCGTGCTGGACTTTGCGGTCAATCACCTGAAAGTAAATCACGTGATCGTCTGCGGACACTATGGATGCGGGGGCGTGAAAGCGGCAATGACCAACCACGACTTCAAGTATGTGCTCAACATGTGGCTTCGGAATATCAAGGACGTATACCGCCTTTACAACGACGAGCTGGAGGCTATCCCGGATATGGACAAACGCGCCGACCGGCTGGCCGAACTGAACGTCAAGGAGCAGCTGCTGCACCTGGCCAAGACCTCCATTATTCAGCGCGCATGGAAATACGACCGGAGGCCGCATTTGCACGGATGGATCTATGGACTGAAGGACGGTCTGATCAAGAACGTCTTCGAGATGGAGCCGGGAGCAGGACTCGATCCGCTGTATAGATATGATGACCTATAGGTGGATCCTTCCGAGTATCCATTGCCCGATATTTTTGCCGCAAACCAGGCCGCCAGAAATGGCGGCCTTATAGTGGATGCCACCGTAGAATCTTGACACGGCCGCTTCTTCCGCGGCGGCGTGAAAGGACGTGAATGAGCGCACCGGCAGTCCGAATTCTTCTTCCGAAGTATCGTCAAATGCAAAATGATCGCCGAGCAGCCCTTCCAGGACTGTGGCGGTAGCCTGAGAGATCACGCTATGTCCGCTGTTGTATTCGGGAAAGGGCGGCGTTTGCAGGAGAGGGCGCCAGCCTTCGTTGATGTAGGAGTCGATATAGGTTTCCGGCCGGATGACATTGCTCCTGTATTTTTCGTCCCAGCAGGCGATGAAGGCGTCGAACAGCGCGATCGAGCTCATGGTATAGAGCAGTGCAGACTCCAGCATATCGGCTTTTTCTTCCGCGCGGCGATAGCCACTATCGAGATCCAGTGACCGCCGGGAGAGATCTTTTTGACGGCATAGTTGAGGTGTCCTTCCATGGTAACCGCAAAGGGGTTGCAGTCCCAGAAATTGGCGACGTCTTTCTGGCTTGTCGTCAGGTGGTTGCCGACCTCATAAACTTCGTATGCCTGGCGGTAGAAGGCACTGGCGCTGTCCTTACTGAATTCGACAGGCGGCGCGGGTCTGAACTGGCTGGCGCTGTCCAGTACGACGGTGCGAATTCTATTCCAGTATGGCTCGACCGCCGACATATATGCCGGCGGTGTGGGTATCCATTTGCCTTCCTTTTTCATGAACCGATAGCGCGGGAGTTTGCGGGTCTCTTTGTACTGGTCCTTGTCTGCCCAGGCGATGACCGAGTCGGCGGCCTGGCGGCCGTATCTTAAAGAGGCTTCGTATGTCGCGTTGTGTTTGAATCCTGCGAGGATTGCCCTTAGCGAGTCCTCGACGACCGCTTCGCTGAAGAGGAGTTTTTTCCCGACCAACAGGAAGGCACAGACGGCGGAGAGGCCGCCATCGACAGTCCCGCGCGGCGCGGGCAGATCGGGAAAGCCGTATATCTGGCCGTGAAGGCTGCGGTGTTTGCCGGGCCAGGCCCTGACCAGCACCTCATAGGCGGCGATATTGGTATACAGATAGATCCGGCTGGCGACGGGTGGGGAAAAGATGTCGTGCACCATGATATCGGTGACGGCCTTTTCGGCACGGTGCAGGGGGATGCGTCGGGTTGTGCGAGGGTTGCGTACCCGGTGATGAGGAAGAATATGACTAAGGCGTTTCTCATTTAGTGTTGACTTTTAGTACCTGAACCGAATCGTCGTTCTTTGCGATCACCAGCAGGCGCTGGCCGGACGGGTCTTTTATTTCCACCATTCTACGGACGTCACCGCCGATATACAGGCCGCTGGTTGCGGGATCAACAGGCTGATAGCCCGAAGCGCCGCCTTTCAGCAGCAGGCCGAGGCTTGCGTCACACCGTCCCAGTTGTGCGCGGTACGGGAAAAATTACCGGCGATCAGCAGATCGGCTAGGCCATCTCCGTCAAAATCGTCCGATACCGCAGCAAAGACTTTCGAGAACTGGGCAGGGACGGGAAGGGGTTTGAAGTCCAGCTTTCCGCCTCCCGCGCTGTGGAGGATGCCGGAGGCCAGCTGTTCGCAGGTGAGTAGTTTTGCGTTTTGGAGGGCGTCTTTTGGAACAATATCTTCTACCGTGGCGTCGGCATAGTCGCCGTATTTGATGAATTTCTTCCGAAGGGCCGTCACCTCATCGAGCAGCTCGTCGCGGGAGGCCATCGGATAGCTTTTCCCCTTTATATAGTAACAGAACAGCGGGTCGATCGTCCCGTTGCCGTCGATATCGGTGACGTACAGCCGCATTGGTTCGCGGCCTGAAGCCCTGAACTGGCCGTTGTAGCCTGCATTACCGAGGAGCAGGTCGCCGCCGGCCAGCGGCGTTACGGACGCCCACATTCCTCCTGTGCCGCTGAGACCCGCGGATGCCGAAACATCCGTAAGCCGGCCATTCTTATTGTCGAACAGCATGACCGGCATCCAATCCCCCGCCAGCAGCAGTTCGGGAAACTGGTCGTGGTTTAGGTCGACCCATGCCGCGGCCGTCACCATTCCGGGCAGGCGCAGGGCCGGCGCGAGCTGATCGGTCACGTCGGTAAAATGTCCGCCGTCGTTGCGCAGGAGGTAACTCCCTGAGGGCAGCGGGAAAGAGCCGGGCAGGCCGCGCCCGCCGATGAAGAGGTCGATATCGCCGTCGTGGTCAAAGTCTCCGGCTGCGATCGTCAGCTTGCTGCTCAGCATGGGAGGAAGTGCGCCGGCCGGTGCTTTTGTAAAATGACCCTTGCCGTCGTTAATATACAGCAGGTCCTGGTACTCCTCCGACTGATCGGCATATTCGTTGCCGCCACAGACGATATACAGGTCCGGATCCCCGTCGTTGTCTGCGTCGAAGAACAGGGCATTCACCTGCTCGTGTACCGAGTCCGTGTCCCGTGGCTGCGATGGCGATTGTTTGAACCGGCCTTCTGCCGTCTGCAGATAGAGGGCGCCCGGCTGTCCGATCGCCCCGCCGAGATAGAGATCTTCGAGGCCGTCGCCGTTGACGTCGGCTTTAGCGAGGGCTGGTCCTTCTCTTGACAGCTCGTAGGGTATGAGAACTTCCGCTTTGAAATCGACAAAATCGTTTTCGTGGTGGTGGAAGGAGAGGCCCGAGGCCTCCGTGATATCGGTAAAGAGAGCGGCAGGTTTTGCAGGAGACGGGTCGCCTTGTCCGGCGTCCTTTTCCGCCAGCTGGAGTATCTGGTCGGGCTGCAGGTCGGTGAGGCGGGTTGTTTTGCCGGAGGGCCAGATGACGGTGAGGGTCTTCGGGGAGGCGGTCCTGGAGAAGCCGAAGAACAGTTCGGGCGCCATCGTCGACTGGTAGCCTCTCACGGGGTATAGCTCCTGGTATTGTCTGATGCCGTCGCCGGTTTCCAGTGTGGCTTTTGCGCCAAAGGCCCGGGTGTTCAGCCCGTCGCCGGTCAGGCGAAGCCGCAGCCAGTGGTTCTTTTTTGTCCTGTCCTCGTCGTTGCGATAGACCTCGGCCGGCTGGTTGTTGTTGCAGACCACCAGGTCGAGGTCGCCGTCATTGTCGAGATCCGCATAGGCGGCGGCGTTACTTACCGACGGCGTCGAAAGCCCCCACCCCGTCGTAACATCCGTAAAGGTCAGGTCTCCGTTGTTATGGAAAAGATAGTTGTTGAGTTTGTTCGAGGGCATCTGCTTCACGAGATCGTAGGTCTGGAAGTTCTGGCGTCCGGCCTTCGCGGCCTGTACCTTGGCGTCGGGGACGATGTACTTCAGGAAGTCCATATTCGTGAAGTCCCGCAGATAGCCATTGCTGATGAAAAGGTCCTTCCAGCCGTCGTTGTCGAAGTCGGCAAAGAGTCCTGCCCAGCTCCAGTCCGTATTGGAAATGCCCGCGAGCTGACCGATCTCGCTGAACCGGAGGTTGCCGCCGGCGTCGACTCCCTCGTTCAGGTGGAGCATATTGCGCATCTGCTGGTGGTAGTAGCCGCTGTCGATAAGGAGGTGGTATTCGTCGTATTCGTCGGGTCCTTTCAGCAGTTTTTGGCGGTGGTTGTCTTCGGGAAGCATGTCGAGGGTGAGGACGTCGGGCCGGCCGTCATTGTTGTAGTCGGCGATATCGCTGCCCATCGAATATTTAGAGATGTGTGTGAAGGATTTGGCGAGGGATTCCGTGAAATGGCCGTTGTGGTCGTTGTGGTAATAGCAGTCTTTTTCCGTGTAGTCGCTGGTGGTGTAGATGTCCGGCCATCCGTCCCCGTCGAGGTCGCTGACGGTCACGCTGAGGCCGAAGTTGAGGGCGTTGTTGACGACGCCTGCTTCGAGGGTCACGTCGGTGAAATGACCGCCGTCGTTGCGGAACAGCCTGTTGCCATACCGCATGTCGGGTGTCGAGCGGATCTTGCGGGTATTGAGGAAGGGATTGTAGGTATGGTTGGAGTGGTTGAGCAGGAACATATCGAGGTCGCCGTCCCTGTCGTAGTCAAAGAACACGGCCTGGGTGGACTGCGTGCCCGGCGCGTCGAGGCCGTAGGCGGCGGCCATGTCTTTGTATACGGGTATGCCGTCTTTTATCTCCTGGCAGATAAAGAGCTGGTTGCTCAGGTTCGCGGGGTCGGTGTACTTGCCCGAGTGGCATACATAGATATCCAGCAGACCGTCCCCGTTGACGTCGGCGATGCTGACGCCCGTGGCCCAGGTGCCATTGCCCGCGACGCCAGCTTTGTGGGTTATGTCCTCAAAACTGAGGTTGCCCCTGTTGCGGTATAGTTTGGAGGGGCCGGTATTCCCCGAGAAGAAGATATCGCTGAGGCCGTCGTTGTTGAGGTCGGCGATGCCGACGCCCGCGCCGTTGTAGAGGTATTCATAGCGCATGACGTTGACCGAGTCGTCCTCCCGGATGGTATTCTGGAAGGAGATGCCGGTTTGCTTCGGGTCGAGACGGGTGAAGATCGGTGTTTGCGTACCTGGGTGCGCCGGCGTCTGCGCGCAGGCGCCCGCGGCCGCCAGCAGGGCTGCGGCGAAAAGCACGGGCATGGCCGTGCGGACGGATGGTGTAGTTAGCTTCAAGACATGGAGTTTATTGCAGTTCGATATTCTCGTCCCCTTTTTGATAGGGCATGAAAATCATCATGAGGGTCATCATTTCGTCGGTGGTCCTCATATCTCCATAGGAAAAGATGTTGCGCGGAGGGTTGTTCGGATTAAAGGGATTGTCGGCTGTATTGTCATAGGTACATTCGAGGTGTATCACGGAACCCTTTGGTATCCTCACTAATTTTCGGAACCGGTAGATCTCCTGCCAGCGGAAGTCCCAGCGGGGAATATGCACGAGCCGGATCGTATCGCCGCCGCCGGGAGGGATGGCATAGGCCAGGTATTCCTTCCCGATCAGGTGCATATGCGGCCAGACGTAGAGGAGGGACTGGTCGTCGCTGGGGTTGGATACTTCGAGCGTGAATTTCTGTACCTGTCCCGCTTTTATATAGAAGGGTGGATCTATTTGTTTTTCTCCGATGCCGCCCGAGCCGAAGCTGACCACTTTTACCCTGCGCTGTATAGGAGTTTTTTGAAGAAAAGGTTGGCGCCGAGCTGGACGGTCTCGTCGACGGCAGTGGGGGCGAAGTGCACGGTCAGCAGGATCACTCCGCGTTTGGGCATCACCCAGCCGATATCTTTGGGATAGGACTCGTAGCTCGTGCCGGGGATCCAGCCGCCGTAGTAGGTAATGGTCTTCCGGTAGGGCTGGTACTGGTCGAATTTCCGGCGGTCGTCCTCGGTGAGGTTGATCAGCGAATCGGTATGGTCAATATCGATCGACGGGTCCGGTACGGAGTGGATGGCGTAGTTCGCGTGGTGGATGAGTTTCTTGTTGTTGCAGTAGAACTCGATGGCTTCTACGTTGAACGAGTCTTTCAGCTCAAACGGTATCTTGAATATGATATAGCGTTCGATATTGTCACCCGTGACGTGAAAGCTGTCTTTCGCTTTCAGCACGAGGTCAGGCTTGCGGTAATAACTGGTGCCCGGGATGGAGGCTACTTCCAGCCGGGCCGTGTCCGGGCCTTTGCCGCGGGGGGCCTTGTTGTCGATCCATTGCAGGAGCAGTGATCTTTCTCTGTCGGTCAGGGTGCGGTCGTTGGCGAAATGGACGTAGCTGTTGTCGGCCTTCCAGGGCGGCATATATCCTCTCTGTACGACGTCCCGGATAAAAGAGAGTCTTTTGGTCACGTCCTCATAGGTGAGGAGTGAGAAGGGTCCGGTCTGACCGGGCTTGTGACAGGTCGAGCATTTGGTGCGGATGATTGGGGCTACATCCGTAAAGGTCTGGGCGAGGCACGGAAGGGGTGCGGCGAGAACCAGGAAGAGGGCGATGTTCAGCAGGGTTATTCTCATATCAGTAATCGTTGATCAGGCAGCCTACGGGCTTGTTATAGGGTATACGGACGGGTTGGTGCGCGAGGGTCTGGTCGATGGCGTCCCGCAGATAGAATGCGGTTGGGTGGGCGCTCTGCATCCCAAGGTCTTTTATCCAGTTGTCGATCGAGCCGTGGTATAGAATTTCTTTTTTGGTCCCAGCAGGTATACTTCGGGTGTGATCGTGGCTTTGAGGGACGCGGACAGGTTTTTGGAGGAATCGATCGTGACAGGAAAGGCGATATGATATTTGGTGGTGAATGCCAAGACTTCCGCGGTAGAGTAGGCTCTTCCGGGGACGACGCCCGAGAATTCGACCTTGCCGGCGTATTGTTTCTGAAGTTGGTTCAGTGGTAAGCTGTAGTTCTGGCAGAGGGGGCATTCCGGGGAAAGAAAGACGACGACCCGCAGGTTGGCCTGGGCCGGCTGGGTTGTAGCCGGTTGAGCGGAAGCTCCGGAGAACAGCATTGCGGACGATGCCAGCATCGACAAGAGGAATTTCTTCATGTGTCCGGTTTTCGTTGTCCTTCAAATTAAAAAACTCCGGGCTGAAAACAGCCCGGAGTCCTATATTTTTTTCTAAAGACTAGGGCGCATCCCACCAAACACGACCCGAGAAGTCGTTGGGACCAGTACCCCAGTTGCCGTCGGAGGCCATGGCCTTGAAGGCGGCCTGCTGGTTGTCGTAGTTGCGGTCCGCGGTAGTCAGGATCGTAATAGCCGCACGACGAGGCAGGGCGATTGGCGTGCCGCTGGTCGTGAGCGCTTCCCATGCGATCGTGGAGGTCGTATTGGGATAACCCGTCCGCTTCCACCATGCCCAGGCTTCGCTAGGCTGACGGAAGAAGTCCAGATAGGCCTGGCAGATGATCTGGTCGAGACCAGTAGCGGGTGAGTAAGTGACTTTGGGCTTGGCCAGGTAGTCGGAGATGGCGGTTGGGCCGATCTTGGTATACCCTTCAATGCCGGCCTCTTGTGCACGCTGGTCGTAGAAGGTGATGGAAGCCGTCACGCCGTTGTTGTACCAGGTAGCAGGCGCATCGGCTGTTATTCCTCTGTTGCCCAGCTCAGCACGGATAAAGCAATACTCGGCATAAGTAATCAGCGGGAAGAAAGCTACGCCTGTGCCGGCGCCGCTGCCTTCGTCATAGTTCGGGGCAAACAGCCTGTGCTGTAGTTGCGAATAAACGACGTCGGAGTGCAGGAAGTTATTCTGGTTAGCAGCAACATCGTCGGGGCTTGTCGGGGCGCCGACAAAAGTGCCGGTATTGACCGCAGGTTGATAAAAGATCGCTTCCCGCGGATCGCCAGTCGCGTTCATAAAATCGATGACGGGTTTTCCCGCGCAGAATCCTACCGGGTTATAGTTGCCCGTGCCGTTGGCGTAAGCGGGGCCCGCATAAAATACCCAGCTGTCGTCTACCGAAGCCATTTGGTTCGACGCGTCGGCCAGGACTTCTGTAACGATCGCCTTCATCTTCGTCGGATTACGCTTCATCAGACGCATGGCCATTTTCAGACGAGCGGCGTTACCGATCTTCGCCCATTGCGCGGCTTCTTTCGAAGCATCAGATATGCCGTGAGGAAAGAAAGGGTCCTTGGCATTTATCGGGGTCTGCGTCGCAGTCTGGGGTGTTTCGAGAACTTTTACGGCCGCCTTTATCTGGGCGTCCAGCGTATCGAACAGCGACTGCTGGCGGTCATATACAGGAGTAAATGTTCCGCCATAACGGGCCTGAAACGCCTGGCTGTACGGGATATCGCCGTTGATATCCGACACATAAAATGCATAGTACGCTTTAAAGATAGCGGCGATATTCAGCTGATACACCCTTTTCGCCTGGTCGCCCGGTTTCATCTGGGAGACAAGGTTGGTCATGTCTGTCAGATAGGTTCCAACTCGGCCATAAAAGATCTTGGAATACCTTTCATTAAAATTGCCACCCACCCTTGCGAAACCGGGGGTATTGCCGGCTGGACTTGTTGTGTACTGCATCCAGTTATTCTCCAGTCGGTACACGTCATAAAAATATTCAAAGTCGTCCTGGCAACCCGCAGCCGCGGCCGGGAACTGGTCGGCTGGGTCAACTGAATACAGCACGTCGGGGTTGAGGTTAGTCTCGATGAATGCGGACTTTTTACAGGCCCCAAACGCCAGACAGGCTATTGAGATCGATAAAATATATTTTCTCTTGTTCATAAGTTCAATTTTCGTGTTGTTAGACTTTAGAAACCGGCTTTAACACTGAATCCAAGGCTGCGGGTATAGGGCAGACCGCCGTATTCCGCGAAACCTCCTGAATTATTATTATACAAGCCTTCGGGGTTGATACCGTCCTTCGCCGTCTTGTACAGATAGCCGAGGTTGCGACCGGTGACAGTCACACGCAGCGAGCTGAACTTTGCTTTCTTGTAGATGCTCGAAGGCAGGTCATAGCCAACCGATACTTCGCGAACTGCGATCCATGAGTTTTCGAAGGTCGAATATTCGCGGATACCGCTGGACCACTGGGACAGGTTGCCATAGTAGGCATAGGCGGGAACCGGTCCAACCAACTTGGCCTTGTAGGCGTCCGCATAGCTCATACCGCTGACGTCCGTGCCGCTGATCGTGATGCCGTCGGCAAATACGCCGTCGGGGATGATACCGTCGTTGTGCGAACCGGACCCATCCGTGTAGGCGATACCGCCCGATGCTGCGTCGCGGCCTTTCAGCGAATTCTTGAAGGACCCGCCCGCGGAGCCGTACTGGTGGCTGGCAGATGCCATCAGACCACCGTATTTGGCGTCGACCTGAACGCTCAGGTTGAAGTTCTTGTAGCGGAAGGACTGTGTCGTGCTTCCCAGCCAGTTCTCCATGATGGAACCCAGTTGTTTGGTGCTGCCGTCGTAGTCCTGCGAGCGCAGATAGGAGTAGTAGCCGCCGGTAGTACCGTAGGGAGCAAGACCCAGGACTTTCTGACCCGTAGCGGCGGCATTCTTGCCGTTGTAGATGGCATAGCCATAGCCCGTGACGACAGTACCATAGCTCTTACCCGCAATAGCCTGTGCATGTTCGTCCGCACCGAAGGCTAGTTCAAGGTCATAGGAGGTCACGCCGGGATAGAGGCTGATGACCTTGTTCCTGTTCCGGGTGAAATTGATGGAGGAGTTCCACGTGAAGTCCCTTGTCTGGACCGGAGTGGCCGTCATCAATATTTCGAGACCCTGGTTCTGGATATTGCCTGCATTGATCGCCTGCGAGCTTGCGCCGCTCTCAACAGGAGTGTTGAGGGGTAGGATCTGGTTGAAAGAATTCTTTTTATACCATGCCACGTCGAAGCCCAGCCGGTTGTGGAAGAAGCGGATATCGGCTCCAAATTCCAGTTCGCGGGCGCGTTCGGCGATCAGATTCGGGTTCCCTATGCTTGAGGACTGGAAGGTGAACAACTGTTGAGTAGAATTGCTCCTTGTATTGAAAGTCCCGTTTGCCGAGTAGAACCCTGCAGTATTTGTATAGTAGGCCGTCGGATATGAACCTGACCAACCAAGACTTGCCCTCAGCTTACCAAAGGACAGGATGGTGTTCGAGTTCTTGATGGAGGGCAGCTCCGTAAACGTCCAGGCCAGACCAAAGGACGGGTAGACAATGGAATACTTACCGTGACCATCCTTGTAGGTCAAAGAAGAGACCCAGTCATTACGAACGGTAAAATTGGCCGTCAGCATATTCTTCCAGGTAAGATCGCCCATCACATAGACGGCATCATTCCGGAATTTGAGATATGGTGCGTCTACGTTGGGATCATAGTTATTGACCGTTATTTTCGCCGGACTGACGGAATTGGCTATATTATAAAGGCCCGGAGCGAGGAGGCCACCCTGCGTCTCCAGCTTGATAGACTGCCCGCCAAGTCTGCGATATGTTTCGCCACCCGCGGATGCATTCAGGTTGAAATCTTCGCCGAAGTCTTTGGTGTAATTCAACAGACCCTGCACACGGACATTCTGGTAGCTGCTCTTTGTAAGGACGTAGCTGCCACCGGAGAATCCCCTTCCTGTGCCGTTGACCTTCTCTTCCGAATTGTCATTGTAGGTATTCACGTTGCTCCTTACCAGGCCAGACAGACCGGGTGCCAATTTAATGGTCAGGTCAATATTGGCGAGCAGATTATTCTCTTTCTGGGTGCTATTGTCCTGGAAATAGTTCCACATCGTGTGCGCGAGATAGTAGGGGTCGCCACTGGGGCCGGTCTTCTGGCCACCGTTGATCGTGTCGATATAGTTGTTCCTCCACCATTCGATCGGCGCATTACGCGGCATGAAATAGGTAAAGGCGAACAGCGGGCTGTAGTTGCCACCCTGCCAGATCGGGTTCTTGATCGTGGACATCGTATAGCTGACGCTGGCGTCGAGGTTGATGAGACTGCCTATCTTATGGGTTGCCCGCAGCGAGAAGGCATCTCTCTGCAACTTGTTGTTCGGCATGATGCTATTGTTCTGCAGATCGGATACTGAGAAACGATAAGTGCTGCCTTCGTTGCCGCCTTCTACTGCCAGGTTCGTATTGATATATTTACCTGTCTGGAAGAACTTCAGTGGATTGTTGGCGACCCAGGGCACCATCTGGCCGTTGATGTCCTTGACCGTATGACCGTCGAATTTCGGTCCGAACGACTGGTTGGCGTCGGGGGTGTTGTAGATGCTCGCGTTCAGCGGATCGACGATGTCGTTGCCCTGAGCGTCCTTATCGAAAGTGGGTTTGATACCACCGCCGTAGGTATTCTGATAGTCGGGCAGCTTGTAGGCATGGTCGAAAGACTCGGTATGCGTGATGCTGATGCCGAGGTCTTTACGGGCGCGACCTTTTTGGTAGTGATCAGCAGCACGCCGTCCAGGCCCTTGCTGCCATATAATGCGGTAGCGGCAGAACCTTTCAGTACGTCGATGCTTTCGTAGTCATCGGGATTCAGGTCCTTAATGATATTTCCCATGTCGCGGTTCTGGCCCCATGAGTCGGCTCCGGTATTTCCGGGCTGGATCAGGATACCGTCGATGACGACCAGCGGCTGCGTATTCGGTTTGAGACTCGCATTACCACGGATGCGGATTTTGGCGCTGGAGGAAGGACCACCGGCGCCCTGGCCGATGAACACACCGGCGACCTTACCCTGAAGGGCGTCGACGAAGTTCGCGTTATTCGCGCGGGTGATCTCGTCGCCCTTGATCTGGGTAACCGAGTAAGGAACCTTGCGGAGGTTGGTCTTCGTACCGAAACCGGTCACCACCAGCTTCGTTGAGGTTCTTGGGGTCATTGTGCATCGCGACAGTCATCGTGCTGCCTGTGATGTTGACTTCCTGAGACAGGAAACCGATGCCAGAAAACAACAGATGTCCGCCTCTTTCTGCGTTGATCTTGAAATTTCCAAGGGCGTCGGTCGACGTACCGCCTTTGGCGCCTTTGACTGAAACACTGATTCCTGAGAGGGGATTTCCGACACTGTCCCTTACACTACCGGTCACTGGTATCCGGTCCTGGGCAAGTAGTGCCGCGCTCCATGTGCATAGCAGTAGCAGGAGCAAATGAGCCTTTAACTTTCTCATCGACTTATTGTTTTGGTTTAAGAAAATGAAACTATTTCCGTATGGCTGGTAACCTTATCACAGCGCCATCACTGTGTTATTTGTTTTCTTAGTGTGTCCTTTTTCGTAATTATCCATGACCAGTGCCGCCGCTCCGATCAGTTCCGCGTCCAGCCCGAGCTCGGACACTTCGATGACCGTATTGGCCGAAAGCCTGGGTATACAGTGCTCGTGTAACGCCTGCTGCAGCGGTACCCTCCAGATCTTCCCGGCGAATGAGCCTCTTCCGCTGAGCACGATCGCCTCCGGATTCAGCAGGTGGATCAGGATCGCTACGCCTCTGCCGATATGGTAAGCGGCTTCGGACAGCAGCTCGACCGCGAATTTGTCCCCCTTCTCCGCCGCCTTGATCACAGCCATCGAGGCCATGTCCAGATCGGCCATCAGCTGCTCGCTCTTCAGTGTCGTCACCCTCCCTTCTTTTATTCCTTCCCTCGCTTTTTCGACTACGACCAGCAAAGAGGCCTCGGTCTCGAGGCATCCGCTCTTGCCGCAGGAGCAGAGCTTATTATTGGAGAACAGCGGGATATGGCTGAACTCACCCGCGAAACCTTCGTGACCCCGGAACAGCTCGCCATTCATCACCAGTCCCAGACCGATACCCCATCCGAGGTTGATCACCATCGCGCTCTTTCTGTCCCTTGCGGCTCCGAACCGGTATTCTGCCAGGGCGATAAGGCTTGAGTCGTTCTCGATATGTACGGGCAATTTCAGTCGTTCGCTCAGATACTGGGGTATGGACCTCCCATTGGATTCGAGGAACGAGTAGTTGATCCCTTTTGCCGCGTCCACGAATCCCGGCATGCCGATGCCGACACCCGCGATCTTTTCGCGCCGGATACCCGAGCGGCTGATATGCGATTCGACCTTTTCCAGCAGCGTCTCCAGCGCCTGCGGATTTTTTCCCAACGGCAGCTGAAACCGTTCGCATTCCGTCACCTGTTTGTGATTCATATCCATGATCACTATGCGACTGAAGTGCTGGTCCATTGCTACCGACACTACGTAGAGCACATCGGGCCGGAGGGAGTACATCAGTGGCCGGCGTCCCCCTGTCGACGGGGCATAGCCGATCTCAATAATGTATTGCTCTTCGATGAGCTCATTGACCATTTTCGTAGTGAGCGGGAGACTTTTTTTGTTTGTAGGCTAAGGTCGGAGCAGGATAAGGTCTTGGCGAAGTACAGTTCCCTTATAATCTGTCTTTTATAAAATACAGTTTTGGACATTTCCGCCGTTTTGGTCCGCTAATTTAACATTAAGTTAAATAACTTTCATAAAAAAGTAAAGAAGTCGCTGTATTTTTTTATCGAAGTATGATTTTAATCTTCTAAAATGTCGGAAAAGGCCCCTGAACTCGTATTTAGCGTCGCAGGAGCAGCGGGTCGGCTTGTGTGGATAGGTCGGGCGGACAGGTATGGCAGCTATTTCTTTTTGAATTTCTGGATCGCGTTGCGGCTGAAGGGGCTTAGGATCAGGCGGCCGCTGATAGCTGCCTTCTCAAGCAGCAGATGGTCCCAGTGTTCTGTGCCCTTCCAGAGGCTCTGTTTTAATAAGGCCATAGCTTCAGGGTTGGAGTGCGCCAGGTTCTCGGACAGGCGGCGGATGGACTCGTCCATTTCGGCCACATTGCTATGCAGTTCGCAATAAAGGTTCCTTCTCCTCGCCCATTCGGCGTCCCGCCACATGGTGGCGTCGATCGCGAGGCTGCTGAAGGCCGCCACACCCATCTTTCTTTCGACGGCGGGTCCGACCACGAACGGGCCGATGCCGATGGCCAGCTCACTCAGCTTGACGTCCGCGCCGCTGACGGCGATGGCATAGTCCGCCGCGGCTACGAGACCGACCCCTCCGCCCACGCATCTGCCCTGTACGCGAACGATGATGAATTTCGGGCACTTGCGCATGGCATTGATAAGGTGCGCGAAGCCGCTGAAGAACTGTATACCCTGGTCGGCGGTCTCGATGGCGAGCAGTTCGTCGAAGAACGCCCCCGCGCAGAACGCTTTTTCGCTGCCGCTACGGATGACGATAACCTTTGTATGCTGGTCGTTGCCTGCGCTGTGGATCTCGCGGGTCAGCGCTTCCAGCAGCGCGCCGGGCATGGAATTGCTTTGCGGGTGGAAAAACTCGATCGTCGTTACGCCATTGTGGGTCTCGGTCTGTACATGTCCTTCTTTGATCGCGTGGTGCATATGAGAGGTGGTTTTAGGATCGTTGGCTAATGTCTGACGACTGCGTACCCGGGCCCGGCGGACCCTGGCTCGGCCTTCGCCTGAACCATCGTCAGTATAGTCGCTATGGCTACGGACTCCCCCGTATTATCATAGACATCTACATACCACTTAACGATGCCCCGGGGGATATCAGTATCCAGTTTTTTCCTGGGGTATTTTTCTTTGCAGGTCAGCTTTACGCCGATGGTCGTCCCGGCATAAACTGGTTTCAGGAACCGGCATTCTTCCAGCCCGTAGTTGAGCATGACGGGTCCCTTGCCGGCGTCTACGAACAGTCCGGCGGCGGCGCTGAGGATAAGGTAACCGTGGGCCACGGGTTTTTCAAAGAGGGTGCCTTCGAGGGAGGTATGGTCCGTATGCGCGTAGAAGTGGTCCCAGCTCAGGTTGGCGAAATTGGAGATGTCCGCTTCCGTGATGGTTCTTTTATGTGTGATCACCGTATCCCCTATCTGCAGCTCCTCGAAGTACTTCCGGAAAGGATGCTTTTCGTCAACCGCCTGGCGGGCACGGGGCTGATAGGTATGTGTGAGCCCCGTGATCATGGTTGGCGAGCCCTGTACCGCAACCCGCTGCATATAGTGTTTTACGCCGCGGATGCCTCCCATCTCCTCTCCTCCTCCTGCGCGTCCCGGTCCGCCGTGAACGAGCAGCGGCAGGGGCTGCCGTGTCCGGTGCTTTCCTTCGCGCATTCTTCGTTGAGGATGAGTATGCGGCCGTGGTGGGTGGCGGCGCCCAGGACATAGCGGCGGGCTATATTTGTGTCGGCCGTGACGATCGAGCTGCAGAGCGACCCTTTCCCTTTTCTGGACAATTCGATGGCCTCGTCCATTCCCTTGTAGGGCATCAGCGTACTGACGGGGCCGAAGGCTTCGATCTCGTGTGGCTCTTCGCTGGTAAAAGGGGTCGTATTCAGCAACAGCAGGGGGCTGATAAATGCGCCCTTCTGAGAGTCGGCGTCGATCACTTCCACACTGTCCAGCGAACCATAGACCAGTTGCGAGCTGGCCAGCAGTCGGCGAACCTGGGTCCGCACTTCCTCCCGCTGGGACTGGCCGGCGAGCGAGCCCATCCTCACTTTTTCGTTCTCCGGATTGCCGATGGTGGTCTGGGAGAGCGCCTTTGTCAGGGCCTTCCAGCTGTCTTCGAGGCGGTTCTCAGGGACGAAGATCCGTCTCACCGCGGTACATTTCTGGCCAGCCTTGACCGTCATTTCTTTCCGGAGCTCTTTGACGAACAGGTCCCATTCCCCACTTGCCGGGCATAATGTCCTCTCCGAGTACCAGGCAGTTGAGGGAGTCGGCCTCCATATTAAAAGGGGTATTCTCTTTCAGGATCCGGGGGTGGGCCTTCAGCAGCTGGCCGGTGGACGCCGATCCGGTAAAGGTGACCACGTCCTGGGACTCCACGTGGTCGAGGAGGTCGCCGGCGCTGCCGCAGATCAGCTGCAGGGCGCCGGACGGCAGGATCCCGGATGCGGCGATCTCGCGTACCACCGCCTCGGTCAGAAAGGAGGTGACGGTGGCGGGTTTTACCACGGCGGGCACGCCTGCCAGCAGGTTGACCGCTATTTTCTCCAGCATGCCCCAAACGGGGAAATTGAACGCATTGATATGGATGGCGACCCCTTCTTTCGGCACCAGCAGGTGCTGGCCCATAAAGGTGCCGGCCTTACCGAGGTTATGTCCTTCTCCGTCGAGGCAGAAGGTTTCATCGGGAAATTTGCGGCGGAGGGAGGCATAGGAGAAAAGATTGCCGATACCCCCTTCGAGGTCGATCCAGCTGTCGGCCCGGGTGGCGCCGGTGAGATAGCTGATGCGGTAGAATTGATCGAGGTGTTCGCGCAGGTGCATGGCCGGGGCCCGCAGCATCCTTCCCCTTTCCGGGAAGGTCATGCGGCGCAGGGCCGGGTTACCGGTCCTGCGGGCGTAGTTCAGGATGCCGGCAAAGTCGAGCCCTTTTGTGGTGGCGTTGGTGATGACTTCTCCGTTGAACGCATTATATAGAGGCTGGCCTTCGCCATCGCCGGAAATCCAGGATCCGGTGATATAGTTCTCAAGCTTCAGCATAGACGTCAATCGTTGTTTTGTCGAAGGTAGTAAAGTTTAGCAGGCCGGTGCCACTCTGACAGGAAGAAAAGATTGGTCAGCAATTTGTCCCTGTTGGTGCTATGGAAAGTACATATTCATGGATCGACTATGCACCTCAGCGGGATGCTGAGCTGCTTGACAGCTATTCCCGGACGATCACGGGAGTGGTGGGGCAGGTGGCCGAATCGGTCGTGCATATACAGGTGATGAAGCCGGTGGAGGAACGTGCAGGGGGCAGGCCGGGGGGCCTGGTGGTTCACGGCTGCCCCAGGTCCGGGGCGGGGAGCCCAGGCTGGCGCCGGGATCGGGTTCGGGGTTTATCATCAGCACGGATGGATTCGTAGTCACCAATAACCACGTGATCGAGAATGCAAAAGAAATAAGCGTTTCGCTGGCGGACGGGCGCACGGTCCAGGCGGAGCTGAAAGGCGCGGACCCTTCGACGGATATTGCCGTGCTGAAGATCGACGTCAGCGGCCTGAAGTCGCTGAGCTTTGCGGATTCCGAGAGGCTGCAGCCGGGTCAGATAGCTATCGCCATCGGCAACCCTCTCGGGCTGCAGCATACGGTGACGGCGGGAGTCGTCAGCGCGCTGGGCAGGACGCTGCGGGCCAGCAATGGACGGTTAATCGACGATATCATCCAGACCGACGCTTCGCTGAACCCGGGTAATTCGGGCGGGCCGCTGGTCAATTCGCTAGGGCAGGTGATCGGCGTCAATACCGCCACGATCCTGTCGGCACAGGGCCTGTGCTTCGCCGTTTCGGCCAATGTAGCTGCATTTGTGGCAGGGAAACTGATCATGGAAGGCCGCGTAAAGCGGGCCTATCTGGGGATCGCCGGGCAGGTCGTCAACCTCACGGGTCGGATGGTCGCCGCCAACAGACTGGAAAAGAATACCGGAGTCTACGTATATGAGGTCGTTGCCGACCAGCCGGCCTACAATAATGAGATCAGGACGGGGGATATTATCGTCTCCTTCAATGGGAAGCCAGTGGGTACGGTAGATGAGCTGCACAAGCAGCTGGGGGCCGATGCGATCGGACGCTCGGTCGAGCTCGGCGTGCTCCGGAATGGTCAGAAATTGCTGCTACACGCCATCCCGGCGGAAATGAGGTAGATTCGGCGGCCAGGGACACGGCTGGTTCACGCTTGGATCACGCCGCCAGACCGGGGCCTGATTCGCGGTTCACGAAGAGGCCAGCTACGCGCGGTCCCGGATATCGATCTCTTTACTGAGTGAGCCGAAGATCTCGTCGACATCCCCTTCGCCGTGGACAAAGACAACCTTGTCATACTTCTTGTAGTAGTCGGCGACGGCCGCGGTCTTCTTCTCATATTCACCGATACGGGCGGCGATGATCTCCTCGTTGACATCGTCAGAACGGCCGGAGGTCAAACCTCTGTTGAGAAGCCTCTTGATCAGCTCTTCCTGGCTGACCTGGAGCGCCAGAACGATGGCGATGGATGTGCCTTTCTGGTTAAGCAGCTTGTCGAGGGCTTCGGCCTGGGCGGTGGTACGGGGGAAGCCGTCGAAAAGGAAGCCGTGGGCCTGCGGGTTATTGTCGAGAGCCGAGCTGATCATTTCGATGACGACCTCATCGGGAACCAGCTGTCCCTTGTCCATAAAACTTTTGGCAGCCAGTCCCAGAGGGGTCTGACCAGCAATCTCGCTGCGAAGCAAATCCCCGGTACTCAGGTGTTTGAGACCATATTTCGAGATCAGCCTTTCCGATTGCGTGCCCTTTCCGCTGCCGGGAGGGCCAAATAAAATTAAATTGAACATAATACGTACTACTTACCCTTGTGAGTGACAAATATAACTCACACACCTTAAAAATTCTTTAACAATTTTTGACTCTTCGGTGAAAATTGATTGAATTAGGGTAGAATTACAGCGGTTTCGTAAACCCGGAAGGGATGGAATTGTTGAAATAAAACCGATTACGCAAAAAAACAGCGATATGGATACAGCTAAAAAGGAAAACAACCCGGTCTATTCCCACAAGGATTCGACCCCGGTCACAATCACGGATGAACAATGGAGGAAGATCCTGTCTAAAGACGTCTACGCCGTAGCCCGGATGAAGGGCACGGAGCGGCCCGGCAGCAGCCCTTACGAGCATTCCACGGAGATCGGCACGTTCTACTGTGCCGTGTGCGGGAATCCGCTGTTCCGGAGCGACGCCAAGTTCGAGAGCGGGTGTGGCTGGCCCAGTTTTTACGAGCCGATCAGTAAGGCCAGCATCATTTATACAGCCGACCATTCCTATGGGATGGACAGGACGGAAGTGACGTGTGGCCGTTGTAAGTCCCACCTGGGGCATGTCTTTAACGACGGGCCTCCACCGACGGGACTGAGGTATTGCATCAACGGAGTAGTTTTGGACTTTGAAAAGGCGCAGGACGCGGAGAAAAAATATAACGACGAACACAAGAACTAAAAGCTATGACAACAACAAGAATTGGATGGATCGGCCTTGGAAATATGGGCGTGCCCATGGCAAAGAATCTGGTAAAGGCGGGTTTTGCGGTAACAGTCTACAACCGGACGGCGGCGAAGGCCGAGCCGCTCCGGGAAGCGGGCGCCTCGGTCGTGGGCAATGTTGCGGAACTCTGGGGAAATGCAGACGTCGTCATCACGATGGTCTCGGACGACAATGCGTTAAAACAGGTGCACGACGGCGGACTGGAAGCGACAGCCCCCGCGGGCAAGCTGGTGATCGATATGAGCACAGTGTCTCCCGCCACTACGCGGGAGCTGGCCGCCCGGCTCGCTGCGAAAGGGATAGAATATCTGGACGCGCCGGTTTCGGGAAGCGTCAAGCCCGCGGAGCTCGGGCAGCTGGTCGTTATGGCGGGGGGCAAGCGATCCGTGTACGAGTCGGCGCTGCCGATATTTGAAAAATTGGGCAAGGTCTCATTCTATATGGGGCCGCAGGGCGCGGGGAATGCCGCGAAGCTGGCCATCAATCTGTATCTGGCCTTCAATATGCAGGGAATGGCCGAATCGGTAAATTTTGCGAAGGAGAACGGCATACAGCCAGCGGATATGATGGCAGCCATCAACGAGAGCGCGCTGAGCAATGCTTTCACAAAGCTCAAGACACCCAATCTGGTAAACGACCAGCATCCCGCCGCTTTTGCGCTGCGGCTGATGGCCAAGGATCTGCGGCTGGCCAAAGAGCAGGGGCTGCATACACCGGGCGGGCTTGTGCTCGAGGACAGTTATCGCAGGGCTGCAGCGGAAGGACTTGGAGATGAGGACCTTTCGGCGATACTGCGGTATGTTGCCGGTAAGTAATTTATATTTTGCAGGCAGGTCGTTAGCCTGTATTTTTGCACCCCGATTCCACCCTGGCCGGCCTCCGGTTGTCCAGGGTGGTCAATCAGCCAACTTAGCTCAGCTGGTAGAGCATTTCATTCGTAATGAAAGGGTCGTCGGTTCGA
Organism: Puia sp. P3; assembly: GCF_050632245.1. Classification (NCBI taxonomy): domain Bacteria; kingdom Pseudomonadati; phylum Bacteroidota; class Chitinophagia; order Chitinophagales; family Chitinophagaceae; genus Puia; species Puia sp. P3. The sequence continues at coordinate 7,290,665 of NZ_CP192583.1, read as the reverse complement.
TTCCGATAGTTGGCTCAAACTTCAACAAAGACGTCACTATCCATGAAGCTATCGCATCTGGCAGAGACACTGATCGGCTCGGAGATCGTCAAACTAGGTGGAGAGATCAGGGACAAGATCAGGAAAGGAGAAAAGATCTACAATTTCACGGTAGGCGATTTTGATCCCGCTATATTTCCCATCCCAAAAGAGCTGGAAGACGCTATTATCGACGCTTACAGAAAGCATTTCACCAACTATCCGGCGGCGGAGGGCAACCTGGACCTGCGCGAATCGATAGCCGTCTTCCTGAAAGACAGGGAAGAGCTCGTCTATAACACGGACGAGATCCTCGTATCCAGCGGAGGACGACCGCTGATCTATTCGCTGTTCAGGACCCTGATCGACAAGGGTGACAAAGTCATCTATGCGGTGCCGTCCTGGAACAACAATCACTATACTCATCTCAACGGCGGGGAGCATATAGTCGTCGAGGCAACGGCGGAGAATAATTTCATGCCGACGGCGGATGCACTGCGTCCCCACGTGAAGGAAGCTACGCTCGTCTGTCTCTGCTCGCCGCAGAACCCCACGGGGACGACGATATCCCGAAAGGACCTTTCGGCGATCTGCGAGCTGGTGCTGGAAGAGAACGCTCGTCGCGGGCCGGACGAGAAGAAGCTGTATGTACTCTATGACCAGATGTACTGGCAGCTGACCTACGGCGCGATAGAACATTTCAATCCCGTCTCCCTCTACCCTGCGATGCGGGAGTATACGATCTTTATCGACGCCATCAGCAAGGCATTTGCGGCTACTGGTGTACGTGTGGGCTGGTCTTTTGGTCCCGCGGAGATCATCGGCAAGATGAAGGCGATCATGACGCATATCGGGTCGTGGGCGCCGATGGCGGAGCAAAAGGCGACTGCCGTCTATTTGCTGCAGAAGGACAATATCAATTCTTACCTCGCCGGTTTCAAGGGAGCCGTGTCGTCGAGGCTGCAACAGATATACGAAAGCTTTGTGGCGCTGAAGAAGGATGGCTATTGCGTAGACGTGCTGGCGCCCGAGGCGGCTATCTATCTTACGATAAAGATCGACCTGAAAGGGAAGAAGACCCAGCAGGGTGTGATGTTGAAGGAACAGTCCGACGTTACGTCTTATCTGCTGAATGAGGCGGGTCTGGCGATCGTGCCGTTCTCAGCTTTTGGTGCGTCAAAGACTTCGCCGTGGTACAGACTCTCGGTCGGTACGTGCAAACTGGAAGACATTCCTGAAATGATCGGAAAATTACGGGATGCGATGAGCAGGTTGGTGTAAAAGTTTTGTCGCTTAGTTCTTATTACAGATAAAGAAAAAAGGTTTCAGTTCTTTCTGACGAACTATCTTTTGGATGCTTTCTCTTTTGCAGAGCGTTTTGTGGCGGTTGACATCGAACACTTCGTGGGCAGTGCAGAATGATTCGAATGTCTCGAAATGGAACAGCAGGTCGTTCAATTGTTCCAACTCTCGTTCCATCGATTTTTCGTTCATGTGTTCATCTTTCACCAGAACAAGCAAATCCCTGTTACAAGCTTTCATTTTCTATTAGATTTTAATAACCAGACATTCCTTTTGTTATTCCGCAACCACATTTTTTGCTGCTTCCACCCATGCTACCACGTCCGGTGCTGCAGCTAAACAATACAATGGTACTAAATAATAACAATAGAGTCGATATTGTCTTTGTGGTTTTCATTGTCTTATTCCTCCTAAATTAACTAATTTGTCTTAAAAATAGTATCCCCGGTTGCCGAATCCAGTAAAAATTAACAATCCCCCTGCTAAAGACCTAAAGGTAGTTTTAGCGCCGCTGGATTGGGGCCTCGGGCACGCAACCAGGTGTATCCCAATAATTAAAGAATTAATAAATCAGAAATGTACGGTGATCGCCGCGGTTTCGGGTGTTCAGAAAGAGGTATTGGTCAGGGAAATCCCGGATCTCGTCATCGTAGAAATACCGGGTTACAACATAAAATATGACAAAAACCGTGCCCTCACGATCCTTCGTCTTATTTTTTCCATTCCAAAAATATTGATCCGCGTCAAGCGGGAAAATGCGTGGATGAGGCGCTGGGCGCGGCTGGAGCGCCCGGACCTGATCATCTCCGACAACCGCTATGGGCTCTATGCGCCGGGAGTATTTTCGGTCTTTATGACCCACCAGCTGCAGATCCGGACGCCCTGGGGGGTATTGCTGACCGTTGGTTGCAGCGGATGAATTATTCGCTGATCCGGCGGTTCCGGATGTGCTGGGTACCGGACGTGGAGGGGAAGGACGGGTTGGCTGGGGAGTTGTCCCATCCAGGGAAGATGCCGGATATGCCTGTTCGTTATGTGGGGTGGTTGTCGAGGTTTGCGGGTCGTGCGGCGGGGGCTGGCCAGGGGGGCGGTCGCGCGGCGTCGGCAGGGCCCGGTACGGGTCCATGGGGGCTGGAGGGCGGCCGGGGGGATAACGTCGATCTGCTCATACTGCTATCGGGTCCGGAACCGCAGCGGACTCTGCTGGAGAGGCGCCTGCTGGACCAAATGGCGGACTATTCCGGCCGGGTGGTGCTGGTGAGGGGTCTGCCGGCCGGGGCTCCGGCTACAGGTGTTTCCGCGACGCTCCCGGAAGGGCCGACGGGCGCGTCGCCGAGGGTAAACTTGCCCCAGCGGGTAAGGGTATACGATCATTTGCCGGCGGATGAACTGGAGGAATTGATCCGCGGTGCGGGGCAGATCATCTGCCGGTCGGGATATAGTACGGTGATGGACCTGGTGCGGCTGGGGAGGCGGGCGATAATGGTCCCGACCCCCGGCCAGACCGAGCAGGAATATCTGGGGAACTATCTGGCGGCGCGGGGCTGGGCGGTCTGTATCGACCAGAAAGGATTTTCGTTGATGGATGCGCTGGCGGCGGCGAAGGGGGAATGGGGGGAACAGGGCGCAGGGGAGGGGAGGGAGATGGATATACCGGGTGTGCGGCAGTTGCCTGACCCGGCGGCGGGGGAAGGGTTGTTACGGCAGGCGGTAGCCGAAGTCTTGGCCATGGTCAGGCGTGAACTGGACGCCGCGCGTGAACCAGAGGCTGATCGTGAACCAGGAGTTTCGCGTGAACCGTGACGGGCTGGGGCGTGAACCGTGACGGGCTGGGACCTGAACCGTGACGGGCTGGGAAGCGGACCGTGACCGGCGTGAACCGGCAGATTAGTCGTGACCCCGGCCTTGGGATAGTCAAAGAACCAGAACTGCGCAGTGGCGGAAAGGAAGTCCTTCCAGTGATCGACCCCGGCCCTAACGGCGAAGATCGCGCAGGTGGGCATATTGTCCAGCCGGACGGTACTGAGGATGTTGGCAAAAGCGGTGATGCCGGGATTATGCGAAAACAGCGCGACGGCCTCGTCTTTGTCGTCGAGGTCGGTCACTACCGTCCGGAAAATCTCTGGTGTAGCATGATAGAGTTCGGGGATGAACTGGATCTCCCGGTGTTTTATACCGTAGGCCTCCGCAAAAAATTCGGCGGTCTGGCGGGCCCTTTTGGCGGGGCTGGATACGAACCGGTCGATCGAAACGCCGTCTCCGATGAGCCTATTGGCCATGGCGGGCGCATCCCGCCGGCCCCTGTCATTGAGAGGGCGGTCGAAGTCCTTCATATCAGCGTCGTCCCAGCTGCTCTTCGCGTGTCTTACTATCAAAAGGGTCTTCATCAGAGGGCTTATTCCATCTCAATCTACGATAATATTTGACAGCGGGCCCGCGGCGGCAGTGATTAGCGTAAATTATATGTCAAAGGCCTGGGAATTGATAAAATTAATAAGCGACACCGTATTCTTCAGCTTGAGCTTTTTGAGAATATTGTGCCGGTGAACCTCCACGGTTTTCAGGGATATACTGAGTTCGGAGGCGATCTCCTTGGAAGAGAGGCCTTCCTTCAGCGCCCTGACGATCTGCATCTCACGGTCGGAGAGGTTGTTGATATCCGGATTGGCCTGGTCTCCGTGGAGGAGCTGGTCCGAGAGGATATTCTTTACTTCCTGGCAGATGTATACATGATTATTGCTCACTTCCGCAATGGCTGTCAGCATTTCCTGTCGGGGGAGTTCTTTGTCACGTAGCCTTTTGCCCCGAGACGGAGCATTTTTTTTGCGTAGGCGGGCTGGGAGTGCATGGATACACCGATGATCTTTGAACCGGGGGAATATTTACGGATCATCTTGAGCACGTCGAACCCACTCATGGGGGCCATGTTGATATCCAGCAGGACAACGTCGGGTCTTTTGTCCCTTGCCAGTTCAACGGCTCTTTCACCGTCACCACATTCAGCTACAACATCGAAGTTTTCATTTTTTCCCAATAAAAAACTCCATGTTTCCCGGATTAACGTATGATCATCAACGATCATAATAGAAACTTTCTTCATAACGCTTAACTTTTGAAAACAAAATGATCAGGCATTACTAACGGAGCGCTTAAACCAGTGCAGATTCTTTTAAGGGGATTTGGGTACTAGCAGGTAAACTTATATAATATTAAGGATTTTCTCTGATAACCCCAATTAGTACTTTAATTTTTTTATCGGACTGGGATCATTTTGAGCCGGTTATGATTATTACGCGGGGGTATATGGGTAATTACCCCAGGAGGCTGCGGCTGAAGCCATGCCGCGCTAAAGTTCCGGGGACTATCCTTCGGGGTTAGTATCCGCGGACGTTCTTTCCTTCCATATAGTTCATAAAGGCCTTGTTAACGACCCTGTTACCTCCCGGAGTAGGATAATTACCGGTAAAATACCAGTCCCCTGTATTGGTAGGACATGCTTTGTGCAGGGAATCGATCGTCTGAAAGATCACCTGTACGGGAGTAGTAATATCCGGTGGTGTGATGAGCTGTGCGACCTTATTGGAGATCTCTTCGTCGGTAAAGGGCTGGTAGACCTTTTGGGCCACGTTTTCCGTGTGCAGCTGACCGGTACGCTGGAGTTCCTTACACCGTTCGTAAAACTCCTGCAGACAGCTCTCCCTGCCCCTTTCCTTCCAGAGTTCCACTGCTGCGCGGAAGGCAATGAAGTCGCCCATTTTGCTCATATCAATGCCGTAGCAGTCGGGATAGCGGATCTGGGGCGCGGAAGAGACGACGATTATTTTCTTAGGTTCGAGACGGGTGAGCATCCGGACGATGCTTTCCTTCAGCGTCGTTCCCCTGACTATGGAGTCGTCGATGACGACCAGGGTGTCGACGCCTTTCTGGACGGTGCCATAGGTGACGTCATAGACGTGCTGCACCATTTCGTTGCGGCTGGTGTCTTCCGTGATGAAGGTGCGCATCTTGACGTCCTTGATCGCGACCTTTTCGACGCGGATCTTGCGGCTCAGCATTTCCACCAGCTTGTCCTTATTGATGTCGTTGCCCCACGACAGAATTCGCTGGATCTTGACGCTTTCGAGGTAGTCGTCGACGCCTTTCCAGAGTCCGTAGAATGCGACTTCCGCGGTATTGGGGATGAAAGAGAAGATGGTATTCTTGAGGTCGTGGTTGACTGCGTTAAGCACCTGTTCGCTGAGGTTATAGCCCAGTGCAATGCGTTCGCGGTAGATCTTTTCGTCGCTGCCGCGAGAGAAGTAGATCCGCTCAAAACTACAGGCGCGCCGCACTTTGGGTTCGAGGATCGTCTCGACGGAGACCTCGCCGCCTGCTTTTACGATCAGGCCTTTTCCGGGCATCAGTTCCATTACTTCGTTCTCGCCGACATTGAACACCGTGCGGATGGCAGAGCGTTCCGAGGCGGCTACAACGACGTCGTCGTTGATATAATAATAAGCCGGGCGGATGCCGTGGGCGTCGCGGAAGACAAAACTGTCTCCGTTGCCTACGAGACCCCCTACCGTAAATCCGCCGTCGAACAGGGAGACGGCCTTTCTCAGGAGTCCTACCAGATCGAGATTGCCTGGTGCGGCTTCGTCGGCCTTGACCTGAAAGCTGGTGGATGACCTCCATCATGGCAGCCAGGTCGCTCTGTTTCTGAAATTCGCCGGGGTCGATGTCGATGAGGTCGAACAGCTCGTCGGTATTGACCAGATTAAAGTTGCCGGCCAGGGCCAGATTGCGGGCCGGGATGGTATTCCTCTTTATAAATGGATGACAGAATTCGGCGTTGTTCCTCCCCTGAGTGCCATACCGGAGATGGCCGAGCAGCAGCTCGCCTACAAAGGAGATATGGCCTTTCATCAGGCCGGGGTGTTTGGTGACGTCGGGCTGGTATAGTTCGAGGTCCTTGACCTCACCCATGATCTTCGAGAAAACGTCCGCGATGGGCTGGTTGTTGGCGCTTCGGATGCGGTGGAGGAAGGGGTGACCGGGCTCTACATTCAACTTTACCGCTGCGACCCCTGCGCCGTCCTGACCGCGGTTGTGTTGCTTTTCCATTAGCAGGTACAGCTTGTTCAGACCGTAGAGGACAGTGCCGTATTGCTGCAGATAATGAGAGAACGGCTTGCGTAACCTAATGAATGCCAGCCCACATTCATGTTTTATTGCATCGCTCATGCTTTGGCCCTCCCCCGGGAGATGGGTGAATTCCCGAAAGAAGCCGCAAAGTTAGTGACTAAAGAGTTAAAGAAAAAGAAAAGTTAACACCGTTAGCGGTGAGGGGGGACCCCCGTCAAAAAACCCCCAGTCTTCATAGGCTTGGGGGCGGTGCACAACAGGAATTTGAACACTCTTTTTTGGGAACCGAAAATCCCATCGGTCTTTCTAAGGATTGGATAATAAAATCTTTATGAGCGACTTCATGCTGTAAAAATGCACTAAAGCGGTTAGTTTATGAAGAAAAACGGAAGGGAATTGGCCGGTTTAGGGGAAAACCCGGTCAATTTTAAGTGTTAACCCTGACGTTCTGCACCCTCGTACGGATATAACAATTTAATAATGAATATGTTGCTCTAGATATAAGTGGCGTTTGTATTGATAAAGTTGACGAGTGAGGCCGAGTTCTTAAGTTTCAGCTTCTTGAGGATATTGTGCCGGTGCACTTCCACCGTTTTGAGGGAAATGTTCAGGCTGGTGGCTATCTCTTTTGATGAGAGGCCTTCCTTGATGAAGTTGATGATCTGCATCTCTCTTTCCGTCAGTGCATTGATATTCGGCGAGTCCTCCTTTTCGTCCAGCAGCTGTTCGGAGATGATGTTCTTGATCTCGTCGCAGATGTATTTGTTGCCGTGGTTGACCTCGAGGATGGCCTTGATCATCTCTTCCTTGGAAGAGTTCTTGGTGACGTAGCCACGGGCCCCCATCTGCAGCATTTTTTTCGCATAGGCGGGCTGGGAGTGCATGGAGACACCGATGACCTTCGAGCCGGGAGAGATCTTCCGGATGCGCTGGGTAGCCTCCAGACCGGAAAAGGGGTCATATTGATATCCATCAGGACGACATGGGGACGTTTGGTTTTTGCCAGCTCCACTGCCTCCTGCGCATCTCCGCACTCAGCTATGACCTGGAACCGCGCGTCACTATTCAGGATATAACTCCAGGTCTCCCGGATCAGCTTGTGGTCGTCGGCAATCAGAATATTGATCTTACTCATATAGGATTGTTTTAAGATACATTTTTATTAAATCACTGCGCCAGCGGACCCGTGCTCCGCTCTACCGGTACCTGCACTCTTAGCTTGCAACCGCGGCCCTCCGCGGTCTGAATGGTCACTTTTCCTCCAAAAAGGTCAGCCCGGCTCATTATATTGGACAGGCCCAGGCCCTTCTTCCTGACCTTCTCCGGATTAAAGCCTTTCCCGTCGTCGGTGATGCTCAGTTCGATATTGTTCTCGGTCTCTTCATAGGTCAGTTCGATGATGAGGTGACGGGCGCCGGAATGTTTTATCACGTTGTTGGTCTGTTCCTGGATGATCCGGAAGAGCATGAGCTTCGCCTTGTCGCTGATCTTCTCGTCGAAATTACCGATGGGATAGAATTCGATATGGATAGCGCGGGTCATCTTTATGCTTTCAACGAGGTCGACGATCGAGTCACTGGAGCCCAAGGTCTCCGATACTGGATGGGACGAGGGACCCGGAAATATTGCGGATCTCGTGGATAGCGTGATGGATATTGCCCGCGCTGCGGGTGATGAGGTTCAGTCGTTCGTCGTTGTCGTTCCTTGCCAGCTCGAGGTATAGCTTGGTAGTGGAAAGGATCTGGTTGATGTTGTCGTGCAGTTCTTTTCCGATCTCCGCCCTTTCCTTTTCCTGTGCGTCGACCATTGCCTGCGCGACCATCTTTTGTTTGTCGAGCTCCTGCCGGAGAAGGATATCCTCCATCCTTTTGCTTTCGATGATGACGGCGACCAGGTTGGCGATCCTTTCGAACGTGTCCATTTCGACGTCCGTGGGTGATTTGGCCGTGTCGTAGTAGACCGCGAAAGCAGCAAGCACGTCGCCGCGGTCATCCATTACCGGTATAGACCAGCAGGCGCGGAGACCGAACCGAAGGGTCAGGTCGCGGTAGTCTTCCCAGAGCGGGTCGGTGGCGATGTCGCTGACGATGACGGTCTCTTTCCTGTACATGGCCGTGCCACAGCTGCCGGCGCGGGGTCCGATGGGAAGTCCGTCAATCGCGTGGGCGTAGATGGCGGGAAGTCCCGGCGCGGAGAGAAGTCTCACGCTGCTGCCGTCCTCGTCGAGGGTGAGCACACAGCAATACATGCCGGGGAATATTCTCTGAATGCCTTTGAGGAAATTGTTGAGGATAGCTCGGAGACTCATTCGTTTGCCGGTGTTCAGCTCGAGGACTTTTTCTCGAGCGCCAGCAGGGCCTCCTGTTTTTTGCGGATCGTCACGTCTTTGAAATACGCAAACAAGCCCTTGTCGGAGGGATAGAGGCTCATTTCGAGCCACCGATCCGAACGCTCATTGTATTGATCAAACGTGACCGTCATTTTCTTTTTGAAGGCCTTGTGAAAGGACTGCCAGGTATCTGTATCGACCAACCCAGGTAATTTCTCCCAAATAGTTCTGTCTACGATCTCAGCGGCGGAAATTGCTGTGATCCTCTCGGCCTCACGGTTCCAGAGTTTTACCCTAAAGTGTTGGTCCAGCACAAAAAACCCATCCGTTATGCTTTCGAGGATGTCGGCGATCTGTCCGGCAGACCGACGCAGCTGGAGCCCGGCCTTTATTTGGTTCGGTTGTACCGGCTTGACCTCTGTGATATCCTTGTTGAGGATCATAACCCCGGAAATCCGCCGATCACTATCCCTGACATAACGGAAAGAGCAAATAAGATACGATTTTTTTCCGTCATTGGAAAGATATGTCGCCTCGCCTTCCCAAAAGCCGTTGTCGCGAAGAAGGGCTTGCACCTCTTCTTCCGTGGTATTCGCATAGTCATAACGGACCAGATGGTTCAGGCGCTGACCAATGACCTCCCGGACAGGGATACCGTAAAATCTCTCCGCTGCGTTGTTCCAATAGACGATATGTCCCTGTGTATCTGTGGTAATGATGATATCGGATACCTGTCTGATAAGACCCGCTGGTATTGGCATCTCTTCCTGGACGAGGGTCTTTCCTGCTGCCGGCGCCGGGAATGGGTCTGCATAGATCTTCAGACCGGTGAACTGCCAGCCGCCGTCGGCCGGCTCCATGCCGTAGCGGGGAATGGGTGTCCAGCGGATAATAAATGATTTGGCGCCGGGAGTCTGGACGGAAAGGTCGATGGTGCGGGGCATTCCCTGGCCATGGCTGTCGGGGCCGGGCTGGGGATCGGTCTTTCCCAGGCGGGCGAAGACCTCCAATATGCTAACCCCTAAAAAGTCATGGATATTCCTTCTTTTCAGTAAGGCGGCAAACCGGGTGCATGTGGACGTGACGGCCCCGTTCGGGGCAACATGCATAAAATAAGGTTGTCTGAACTGCTTTATCGTAGGCACGGACTTTTGGGCGCTACTTAGCATACATTTTTATTTGGGCCGGCGGACCCGGGGCCCGCAAGATGGTCAAAATTCATGAATGGTGCGTCACCGCATCAAATTGCGCTATCAAATTACTAAAGAAGCATGTATGCGCTTCGAAATAATATGTTATTTCGAAGGCTTTAAGGGTTTATACCTAAAATAGTTGCAGACAGCCGCAGGGGCGGTTGCGGGAATGCGCAAAAGGAGACGTGAACTATCTGGGAGACAGCGTGTTATCCCGTTCGTGAACGGTGGGACCAACGCGGAAGTGAACCGTTGGGCCGGGATGGTCGTGAACCAGGGGATTTAGTTGCCGGCGGTTGGGGTACCTGTTTGCCATTTGCCAAGGTTGGCACAGCTGCGGTACTCGCCGTCGATCATGATGTAGAAAGTAGGAATTTTGGTAGCGAACCATTTCTCGAGCGCCGCCTGTTTCTTCTCGTCGAGGGCGCGCTGGGCGATGCGGTTGTAGTCGTCGCGCAGATTTTCCCGGTGCGGTTCGGTCTTGGACACCAGCTGAACGATATGAACGCCTTTTTTCCGCCCTGGTCTGTGAAGACTGCCGGTTTGGAATACTGCCCGGGCTTGAGGTCGGAATTTTTAAGGAGGAGGACCATATCCTTGTCGAGATCGGAGATCGTCAGGAAGGTCGTGCCGTTCTTACCCATGACCTGTCCGGCAGAAGACCGGCGCGGGTCATCACTGGGTGTATATCTGTTGATCGCTTCGCCAAAACTCAGCGTACCGGCGATCAGCTGCGTGCGGATAGAATCCAGTTGTGCAGTGGTCTCGTCGGTCTCGGTCTGTGTGATCTGGGGGATCTTCAGGATATGCCGGACCACGACGTCGTCGCCATTGCGGCTGACCAACTGGATGATATGGTATCCGAACTTACTTTTTATCACGGGAGAGACCTGTCCTTCCTTGAGCCGGAAAGCTGTTGAGAAGAATACGGGGTCCCACATTTTTGCGTCGTTGCGGTTGAGCTCGATCATGCCCCCCTTGTCCTTGCTGCCGGGGTCATCCGAGTAGAGTTTCGCGAGAAGGTCGAACTTCTTGGCGCCGGATTCCACCTGTTGCTTGTATTCGTTGAGCTCGTCCATGGCGAGTTTCTCGATGTCGCGGCTGGCTTTCGGATAGATGCCGAGCTCGTTGAGGCGAAGCTCGGATTCATAGAAGATGCGGTTCTTCTCCGGTATCTTGTCGAAATATTCCTTTACTTCTGTGGGAGTGATGGTAACGCCTTCCACGACCTTTCTGCGCATGGCGTCGGCCAGACGCTGTTCGCGAATGGGGACCATGAAATCCTGCTTCGCCTGGTAAACGGTCCGCTGGGCTATCTGCTCAAAAGCGTCCTTGCCGCCATACAGCTGGATGAAATAGCGGATGCGCTGGTCTACTTCTGCCTCTACTTCTTCGTCGCTAACGGGGAGGGAGTCCTTTTCTGCCTGCAGCACCAGCGCCTTCTGGAGGAGCATGTTGTCCAGGATAGTACATTCGTCCACGCCTTTCACCTCTGTGCCGTTGTTGTTGCGCTGCATATCGGCGATGGCGATGGCCAGTTCGGATTTAAGGATGATCTTATCACCGACAATACCGGCGATCTTATCGGCTACGACTTTCTGCTGCTGGGCCATGCTGCCGGAGGATAGTGCGAAAACAGCAATAGCAAAAAAGGCAATTCTTTTTAGCATACGGGTATAAAGTTAGGCCAAATACCCTCCAAAGGGAGGGTATTTAACAAAACATTAGTTACAGTGTACGTTTAACTTCTTCTTCTTCGTAGGCTTCTACGATATCACCGACGCGGACGTCATTAAAGTTCTTGACGGTGAGACCGCATTCCATACCGGAGGGGACTTCCTTGACGTCGTCCTTGAACCGTTTGAGCGACTGGAGCTCGGCAGAGGCGCCTTCCCCTACGGGGTAGATCACGATGCCGTCGCGTACCACGCGTATCTTGGAATTGCGGAAGATCTTTCCGTCGAGGACATAACAACCGGCGACGGTTGCCTTGTCGAACTTGAAGACGTTGCGGACTTCGACGTTGGCCACGATCTTCTCCACGACCTTCGGTTCCAGCAGGCCTTCCATGGCGCTCTTGACCTCTTCGATCGCGTTGTAGATGATGGAGTAGGTCTTGATCTCCACGCCTTCGTTCTCGGCCGGGCGGGAAGCACAGGAGGACGGACGGACGTTGAAGCCCACGATGACGGCGTCGGATGCCGTTGCCAGCAGGACGTCGCTTTCGGTGATGGCGCCGACCGCCTTGTGGACAACGCGGACCGCGATCTCTTCGGTAGACAGTTTTTGCAGCGAGTCGCTGAGGGCTTCCACCGAACCGTCCACGTCACCTTTTATGATCAGGTTGAGTTCTTTAAAGTTACCCAGGGCCAGACGACGACCGATCTCATCCAGAGTGATATGTTTCTTCGTGCGAATACCCTGTTCGCGAAGGATCTGGGCTCTCTTGTTGGCCACCTCCTTTGCTTCGCTCTCGTCTTCGTAGACCCTGAACTTCTCACCCGCCTGCGGCGCTCCGTTGAGACCGAGCAGGAGGACCGGCGTCGAGGGCGGCGCTTCGTCCACGCGTTTGTTCCTTTCGTTGAACATCGCTTTTACACGGCCGAAATACTGACCCGATACGACCAGGTCGCCGACGCGGAAGGTACCGTTCTGGACCGAGGACGGTGGCGACATAGCCGCGGCCTTTATCCAGAGAGGCTTCGATCACGCTGCCCGAGGCTTCGCGGTTCGGATTGGCCTTGAGGCTGAGGAGTTCGGCTTCGAGCAGGATCTTTTCGAGGAGCAGTTCGACGTTGAGTCCTTTTTGCGGATATTTCCTGGGACTGGTATTTACCACCCCAGTCTTCCACCAGCAGGTTCATGCCGGCCAGCTGTTCCTTGATCTTTTCGGGGTTGGCTCCGTCCTTATCGATCTTGTTGATGGCGAAGACCATCGGCAGGCCTGCGGCCTGTGCGTGGGAGATCGCTTCCTTCGTCTGGGGCATCACGGCGTCGTCCGCAGCTACCACGATAACCGCTACGTCGGCCGCCTTGGCACCGCGGGCACGCATGGCAGTGAACGCTTCGTGACCGGGGGTATCGAGGAAGGTTATCTTCTTTCCAGCCTCCGTCGTCACCTGGTAGGCGCCGATATGCTGTGTGATACCGCCGGCTTCCCCTGCGACCACGTTTGCGCTGCGGATATAGTCGAGCAGCGAGGTCTTACCGTGGTCGACGTGACCCATGATGGTCACAACGGGTGCACGGTCAAGCAGGTCTTCGGGTTCGTCGATATCTTCTTCTTCCTCCATTTCCGCGGCGTCGTCGATACCGATAAAGTCGACCTGATAACCAAATTCTCCGGCTACGAGCTCGATAACGTCTGCTTCCAGACGCTGGTTGATGGATACCATCATGCCCAGGCTCATACATTTGCCGATGACTTCGGCATAGCTGACGTCCATGAGGTTGGCGAGCTCGCTCACACTGATGAACTCAGTGACCTGCAGGCGGCTGTCCATCATATCGTCACCGGCGGCCATTTCGGCCGCTTCGTCGCGTTTTGCGCGACGGTATTTTGCTTTCAGGCTTTTTCCGCGGCCACCGGCGCCGGCCAGCTTGGCCTGCGTCTGCCGGATCTTTTCCTGAATTTCCTTTTTATCGATCTCTTTTGCTTCGCGTGGTGCGTGACGGGGATCGGGGCGTCTGTTGCCATGTCCCCCACCCTGATGACCGCCGCCGGCTCCGCGATTGGCGCCTCCGGGGTTCCGCTGAATCGGGATGCGACCCTGTCCTGGGGGACGCTGGTTGCCGTGTTGCTGGCCACCGTGTTGCTGACCGCCGCCGTGACCGCCCTGTCCGCCGTGACCGTGCTGACCGCCGCCGTGCTGGCCCTGACCGGGTCTTCCACCGCCGCCCGGGCCCTGGTTGTTGTCCCTTTTCTCGATGGGAATGCGCTTGCGCTTCCTCTTTTCTTCAGCCGGCTGTTTGGGCCGCGTATCGTTGTTGACCGGAAGTTCGATCTTACCGAGGATCTTCGGGCCTTCCAGCTTTTCCGCGCGGATATTTTCTATGACCGGTGGAACCGACGGATCCTCCGATGGCGTCTCTTCTGTATGTTCTTCCTGAGCGACCGGCTCTTCCCTCTCTTCTACCGGCGCCGTCTGAGCGACAACAGGCTCTTCCTTCACGGGCTCTTCCTTTGCAGGAGCCTTTGCCACGGGTGCTTCGGGAGCCTTGATCTCGGGCTGCTGCGGCTGTTGCTGCTGTACAGGCTCGGGTTCTGCTACAGGCTCTTCGGCGGGCTCGGGTTCCTCCGCCTTCTTCGTCACCTTTCTGGGACGGGTGGAGGAATCTATTGCAGAGAGGTCGATCTTATTGATCACTTTTGGGCCTTCCAGTTCGGGCGCCTCGATCTTGACGACCTCGGGCTCTTCCTGCCGTTCTTCCACGACGGGGGAGCTGCCACTACGGGCGGCGTTTCTACCACGGGAGGAGGAGGCGGCGCCTCTTCCTTTACTGCCTTCTTCACTACCGGAGGCGCCTGCTTGAATGGCGAGGTGACAACCGGAGGCTCTTCTTCTTTCTTCTTCTTTGCCTCAAGGCTTCCTTTGGGCAGGTCGATCTGATCGCTCTTCATCCTGGCGACTTTGTCCGACTGGAATTCCTGTTGGAGAGATCTGTACATGTCCTCCGTCAGCTTGGACGTCGGTTTAAGATCGTCCTGGCTGAATCCTTTGCTCACCAAAAAATCCACCAGGGTATCTTTCCCGATGTTGAATTCCTTGGCTGCAGCCATGAGGCGTATTGTTGTTGTTTCTGCCATATTGCGTACTTAACTCTTTAAAAAGGAAAGAGTTAAGTTCATCTCCTTTTTTGAGTTTACAAATTTCTGTAAAAATATAACTATTTACTGTTATCCTTTTTCAAACTCTTCCCTGAGCACTCTTCTTACGTCGTCGATGGTCTGTTTCTCCAGATCGGTCCTTCTTTCCAGTTCATCCGCCGTGAGGTCGAGCACGCTACGGGCTGTATCGCAGCCGATGCGTTTGAGCTCGTCGATGACCCAGGTCTCGATCTCGTCGCTGAATTCTTCAAGGTCGATGTCAAATTCTTCGGGTTCGCCTTCGTTGTCGCGGAATACGTCGATGGTATATCCAGTCAATTCCTGCGCCAATTTGATGTTCACCCCTTGCGGCCAATGGCCAGGAAACCTGGTCCGGCTTTAAATAGACATTTGCGTGCATCTTTTCGCTGTCCAGCTCCATATTGGTTATTTTGGAGGGTGTCAGGGCGCGCTGGATGAGCAGCTGGCTATTATTGGTCCAGTTGATGACGTCGATATTCTCGTTCTTCAGCTCGCGGACGATACCGTGGATACGGCTGCCTTTCATCCCTACGCATGCTCCGACAGGATCGATCCTGTCGTCATAGGACTCCACGGCAACCTTGGCGCGCTCGCCCGGTTCGCGAACGATCTTCTTGATCACGATCAGGCCGTCAAAGATCTCGGGAACTTCGATCTCCAGCAGTTTCGCAAGGAAGAGCGGGCTCGTCCGGGACAGGATGATCACCGGGGAGTTGTTCTTCAGCTCCAGCTTTTTACTACGGCGCGAATATTTTCGCCTTTCTTGAAATAGTCCTGGGGTATCTGTTCAGATTTGGGGAGGATCAGCTCACTGCCTTCTTCGTCCAGCAAAAGTATCTCCTTTTTCCAGACCTGGTATACTTCAGCGCTGACGATCTCGCCGATGCGCTCATTGTATTTCTTGACGAGAACATTCTTTTTCAGGTCGCCGATACGGCTGGCAAGCGTCTGCTTGGCGGCAAGGATCGCGCGGCGGCCAAAGTCCAGGATCTCGACTTCCTCGTATAATTCTTCTCCGACTTCGTAGTCGGGTTCGATCTTGACTGCGTCGGTGTAGGCAATCTCAGCCAGGGGATCCATCACGGCGCCATCCTCGACGATGGTCCGGCGGCGCATGATCTCAAGGTCGCCCTTTTCCGCATTCACAATTACGTCAAAATTTTCGTCGCTTCCATATTTTTTGCGCAACAAGGTTTTGAACACATCCTCTACCACTTTCATCATTGTAGGACGGTCGATATTCTCTGCTTCCTTGAAGTCCTGGAAGGCTTCGATCAAATTGATACTTGCCATAGCACTTATTTTTCTTGGTTGGATACCGGTCTTCCGACCAGAGACCGCCCGGTTTAGAAAACTACTTGAATTTTTGTTGTTTTTATGTTATCAAATAAAAAAGTATGGTTGATCACCTCTTTTTTCTTGTTCTTTCCTTTTACTTCCTCCACAATGATCCCATCCTCACTGACTTCGAGCAGCCGCCCGGCCTTTTTTGTGCCGTCCTGGAGGACCAGTTCTACCTGACGTCCGATATTCTTCTTGTACTGGCGCAGCAGTTTGAGCGGCTCGTCCAGCCCGGGGGAGGAGACTTCCAGCGAGAAATCACCCGTGGGGAAAAGTCCGGATTCTTCCAGTTTCTTGTACAGGGCCCGGTTATATTGTACACATTTTTCGATGGAAATGCCCTGATCGCCATCGATAAAAACCTTTAAATTGTTGGTCGGCTTGATGCGAATGTCTACCAGAAAATAGCCGGTCTCGTTCGCCAGCAGCGTCTGAACCAAACTTTCTACAGCCTTAATTGTTTCGTTAACCATGAATGACCCGAGAAACCCTCAGTTTATAAAATTAAAGAAGGGAACGCTTCCGTTCCCTTTTCTTTTGCTTCATTTACCTGTGCAAATGTAGGGATAATTCTTCTGAAATAATTTATTTTTATCGAAAAGAACGAGCATGAACCAGAGCCAGCCCGATAATTTAGGTGCATTTATCGCTGAGAACAAAACGCTGCTGAAAGAATATCTGGAGACCCGTCTTGAGATCTACAGGCTGCAGGGCCTTCGCCTTTTTGCAAAATCGGCGGGTTATTTTGCATGGATCCTGCTGTCGCTGTTTTTGGGATTTTTGTTCTTTCTTTTCGGCGGGCTGATGGTCGCCTATTGGTTCTCCGGGCTTTTCCACAGCTACGTAAAAGGCTTTGGGCTGGTGACACTGCTGATCCTGGTGGTTTTCGTGCTGCTCGCCGTATTCCGGAAAGCCCTGTTTGTAGAGCCTGTTATTCAAACCATTATACAAAACTCAAAAGAAGAGGACAGCGATGACGAAACGATCGACTAAAGGCGCGCGCAGCGTGCACGCGCTGGACCAGGATATCCGCCGGCTCCGCAACAAGGCGCGGCTGCTGGAAGAGCAGATAGACGTCAATTTCACCTATCTGCAGCAGCACTCGGGCTCGATGTTCGTTCGGTCGCTGCTGCCCCGCAAGATCGAAGGAGAGGCGATGACCGGTATCCAGCTGCTGGATACTTTTCTTCAGAACGAACGGCTGCAGGGCGTGCTTCTGCGGCTCGCCGACAGAATCGCCGTGAAGCTTGGCGATGGACTTAACTGGGTGATTGACAGGGTCTTTAAAAAATAGCGCCACCCCCGTCGTGCGGGGTTTAACAGGGATTTAAACTAAGATGCCATACCTTTGTTAGGTATTTAACCCGAGCCGCCCGCGGCGGCTCGTCCGCGGGCCAGCAATAGCGAAGCCCGCGACAGAGGTGAACCGCGTCGAAGCAGGTTCGCCGAAGGTCTACAGACATTAGCGCTTTTGCCGGGGATGCGCTAATTTCCTGACAGCGTATCCCCGGCACATATTTACTATGATGCCTTTATCAGAGATATTATTTTTGGCGATCGTACTGTACCTGCTGTACCGTTTCATATTCAACTTCCTGCTGCCCGTGGTAAAAACTACCCGGCAGGTGAGGGAACAGTTCAGAAATATGCAGGAGGGAAACGGCCAGAATGCTGGCGGCGGCTATAACGCCGGTCCGCAGCAGCCCCGTCAGGAGCAGAAGCCGAAACAGCCGCCGGCAGGCGAATACATCGACTTCGAGGAGGTTAAATAACAGGCAACGAACGCCGTCAGCCCGGCCACGCGCCGTTACCACTGAAAATCGAGCAGACTTACGCCAGGCCGGAGAAAAAGTCCCCTCAGTCCCACCTGCTCCGCGCCTTCCACATTGACGATAGCGTCATCCACGAACATCGTCTCCTCTGCGGCAAGCTGGTTTTCCCGAAGGATATATTCAAAAGATTCCTTATCGGGTTTTCGCATACCCAGCAGATGGGAATAGTAAGTCTTTTCAAAATGGTCTTCCAGACTTCCGCCGCCAAACGCGTTGATATACGTCTTTTGCAGGGCAGCCAGATGCAGGGCGTTGGTATTGCTGAAAAGGAAGAGCCTGTAGCTTTTCTTCAACTGTTTCAGCAGCTTGTATGCGTTCGGGGGGAAAGTCCAGCAGGAGGGCATTCCAGCCCGCGACGATGGCCTCGTCGGAGACGGAGATCCCGGTCAGCTGTCTGATCGAGTCGATGAACTGCCGGTCGCTGATTCCGCCGACCTCATACTCCCGGAAGAAATCGCTGGCGTGGCCGTGGCCGAAATAGCTGCGAAAGTCTTTTACTCCAAGCGAAGTGAACGCGTCTTCGGTGCGTTTGTTGTCCAGGTTGAGGATGACACCTCCCAGATCGAAGATGATGTTTTTGATACCCTGCATGCAGCCAAAGGTAATTAATCCGCTTTAAGTATGAAGGCCGCCTCCTTAACATCCCTGGAATTGCCGCCGATAAAGAGTTTGAAGTCCCCGGGCTCGAAAACATACTCCAATTTATCGTTATAAAATCGCAGGTCGTTGGGGGCGATCGTAAAGCTGACCTCTCTTGATTCGCCTGCCTTCAGAGAGACCTTTTTGAATCCCTTCAGCTCCTTAACCGGCCTCACCACGCTGCCCACCATGTCGCGGATATAGAGCTGAACGGTCTCTTCACCGTCCACTCTTCCACTATTGGTGATAGTTATAGTGGCCGTTACCGACTGACCGGGCTTGAGGACGGCCGAACTCATTTTAATATCCCCATATGTAAAGCTCGCATAGCTGAGGCCAAAGCCAAACGGGAATTTCGGATCGTTGGGGAGGTCCGTATAGGCCGAGACATAGTAGAGGTCGTGGTCGTTCTTTGCGGGACGGCCGGTGGAAAAATGGTTGTAATATACGGGTATTTGCCCCTCCGACCGGGGGAAGCTCATCGGCAGGTGAGCGGAAGGGTTATAGTCGCCGAACAACACGTCCGCAATGGCGTCACCCGCGGTCGTCCCCAGCCACCAGGTGTAGAGGATAGCGGGAACATTGTCCGCGGTCCAGTTGAAGATCAGCGGCCGGCCCGCGTTGATCATCACGACCAGCGGTTTACCCGTCGCCTGTATGGCCTTTATCAGGTCTTCCTGCACGCCGGGCAGCCGGATGGAGCTGCGGCTCTTCGCCTCACCGGACATGTCCCTCGCTTCGCCGACCTGCATAACGACGACGTCGGCGTTTTTCGCCGCGGCGACTGCCTCGTCAAAACCAGCACGGCTGCTGTCCGTGACGCCACAACCCTGAGCATACAACAGCTGTGTCCCGGAGCCCAGCTTCTTCTGAACCCCAGCCCAGGCAGACACGATCCGGCCGGAGTCGTCGGGCCATTCATAGGACCAGAAACCGAGATTGTCCCGGATGCCCTTTATGAACGGGCCGATCAGCGCGATAGTTTTTGTCGTTTTGGATATTGGGAGTACGTTCCGCTCGTTCTTCAGCAGGACGATGCTTTTCTCCGCCATGGTCCTTGCTTTGGCGAGGTTCTCCGCGTTGTTCCATTCTTTCGCGGCCCTCGCGTCGTTACAGAAGCGGAAAGGGTCGTCGAACAGACCCATCTCGAATTTTTTGGTGAGGATGCGGCGAACGGCTTCGTCGACGACGGCCAGCGGGACCTTTCCTTCTTTCACCAGCGTCGCAAGATTTTTGATATAGCTGCGGCTTTCCATATCCATGTCGCAGCCGGCAATAGACGCGGCCTTCGCCGCCCCGTAATTATCATTTACGTATCCATGGTTGATCATTTCACCCACCGATCCCCAGTCACTGACGACGAAACCCTGGAATTTCCATTTACCTTTTAATATGTCCCGCAACAGATAGCCGTTCGCTGTAGCCGGAATCCCATTGAGGTCGTTGAAGGAGTTCATAAAGGTGGCAGCGCCGGCGTCGAGTGCGGCTTTGAAGGGAGGAAGATAGTATTCCCAGAGACTGCGGAGGCTCATATCGACGCTGTTGTAGTCGCGTCCTCCGATGGCGGCGCCATAGGCTGCAAAATGTTTGGCGCATGCCATGACGGCGTCGGTGTCACCCAGGTGCCCGCCCTGAAAGCCCTTTACTCTTGCCGCAGCAATCAGCGAGCCCAGATACGGGTCTTCGCCCGCGCCCTCCATCACCCTGCCCCAGCGCGGATCCCGCGCGATGTCTACCATGGGGGCGAAGGTCCAGTGCACGCCCGCAGCCGCGCACTCTTTGGCGGCGACCCTCGCACTCTGTCCGATGGCCGCGAGATCCCAGCTGGCGGCTTCCGCCAGCGGAATAGGAAAGGTCGTCCGGTAGCCGTGGATGATATCCTGTCCGAAAAGAAGGGGGATCTTCAGCCTCGACTGCATGGCCATCTGCTGCAGCTCCCGGGTATGCTCCACACCGGTGACGTTGAGCATCGAGCCCAGCATGCCTCTTCTTATCTGGTTCTGCTTGTCCCCGTCCTTTGTGATGGGGCCGGTCGCTTCCCAGTCGCCATTGTACTGGTTCATCTGGCCGACTTTTTCTTCCAGCGTCATAAGGCGCAGGACCGAGTCGACCTTTTGTGCGATAGTCTTCTTTTGTCCTGAGCCATGCAGGCTCAGGACGAGCAATACGGCCAGATAGCTGATATATCTCATTTTGTCCAGTTGATCTTTACCGATTTTACGTCCCGCGAGTTGGGGCCGGCCATGATCTCAAAGTCGCCGGATTCCCAGTCATATTTAAGATCGTTGTTATAGAACTTAAGGTCTTCGGGTGTGATCGTGAAACTGACCTTCTGCGACTCCCCTGCGTTCAGGCTGATCTTTTTAAAACCCTTCAGTTCCTCTACGGGTCTGGTGATGCTGCCTACAAGATCGCGGATATACAGCTGTACCGTCTCCTTTCCGGCAATGGCGCCGTCGTTGGTTACTGCGATGGTGGCAGTCAGCGTCTGGCTGCCCTTCAGCGAGGTGCTGCTGAGGCTGAGGTCGCCGTAGCTGAAATGCGTATAGCTGAGACCGTAGCCAAAGGGATAAACGGGGTCGTTCGATACGTCGAGGTAGTTGGACCTGAATTTCTGGAACCAGGCGCTTTCGAGGGGTCGGCCGGTATTCATATGATTATAATAGATGGGAACCTGTCCGACGTTCTGGGGCCATGTCGTGCTGAGCTTGCCCGAGGGATTGACCGCACCGAACAATACGTCGCCGATGGCGTGTCCCGCCTCGGTGCCGCCGAACCAGACGTTCAGGATCGCGGGTACCTGGTCGTTCTCCCATTTGATCGCAAGCGGCCTGCCGGTAAAGAGGACGAGTACGACCGGCTTCCCGGTCCTGAGCAGGGCTTTTAACAGGTCCTGCTGCGTTTGGGGGATCTCAATATTGCTGCGGCTGCTGGACTCACCGGTCATCTCGGCTGACTCGCCCAGTGCGGCAATGATAACGTCGGCCTGTTGGGCTGCGGCGACGGCTTCATCGCGGATAGCCTCCGCAGGGCGGTGGTCCCTGTTGAGTGATTTGCCAAACATCCCGGCCCGCTCTTCGAACGCACTGTCGGCGTCGAGGTTGGAGCCCCTGCTGTAGATGATCTTCGTGCCTTCTCCGGCGACGTCCTTAAGTCCCTGCAACAGGCTTACGGACTTTGAGAAATCGGCGGCGACGCTCCATGTGCCGGGCATGTTCTCCCTGTTATCCGCCAGGGGGCCGATCAGCGCAATAGTGCCGCCTTTTTTCAGGGGAGGACGCCGTTCTGGTTTTTGAGCAGGACAAAACAGTCGGCGGCTATCTTGCGGGCCGTAGCGCGGTGCTCCGGCGTGAATATTTCTGTAGCGGCGCGCTTTTCATCCAGGTATTTATAAGGGTTGCTGAAAAGGCCAAGCTTGTATTTAGCCTCGAGAACGCGGCGGCAGGCCTGGTCGATCTCCGCCTGGGTTACTTTTCCCTGCTGCAGCGAGCCCTTTAGCGTATTCAGGAATGCTTCGCTGACCATATCCATATCGATGCCGGCCTTTAGGGCGAGTGCCGCGACGGTCTTTACGTCGCCCATGCCGTGGGGCACGAGCTCGTTGATGCCGGTATAGTCGGTGACGTCAAAACCTTTGAAGCCCCATTTTTTCTTAGTACGTCGTTCTGGAGGAATCTGTTGGCCGTGGCGGGGATGCCGTTGACGTCGTTGAACGAGGCCATGATACTGCCTACGCCGGCATCGACCGCCGCCTTATAGGGAGGGAGGTATTCGTTGAACATGCGAACATAGCTCATGTCCGTGGTATTGTAGTCGCGACCCGCCTCGGCGGCGCCGTATAGCGCGAAGTGCTTGACGCAGGCCATGATATCGGTATTTTTGGAGTAGTCTTCCTGATAACCTTTCACCATGGCTTTTGCGATCTGTGAGCCGAGATAGGCGTCTTCGCCGCTGCCTTCCGCAATACGTCCCCAGCGGGGGTCACGGGCGATGTCTACCATCGGCGAAAAGGTCCAGCAGATGCCGTCGGCGCTGGCCTCGATGGCCGCCACACGGGCGCTTTTTTCAACTGCTTCCATGTCCCAGCTGCAGCTGAGGCCAAGGGGGATGGGAAATACCGTTTCATAGCCGTGTATGACGTCCATGCCGAAGATCAGGGGTATTTTGAGCCGGCTTTTCTCTACGGCAATACGCTGTACTTCTTTGATCTTTGCGACGGATTTTATATTGAAAAGCCCTCCAACCTTTCCTTCTTCTATCTTCTTTGCGATGTTGGAGTTGCCGGCCTGGCCCGTAGTGATGTCTCCGGCTCCGGGAGATTCAGCTGCCCGATCTTCTCGTCAAGGGTCATTTTGCTCATCAGCGTGGTGATGAACCCGTTCATCTTTTCGGCCGACGTCTGTGCTGTCGCGATCCCTGTCGACAGAAGAAGTATAGCCAAAGTCTGAAGTGCTCTCATGTTAATTGTATTTTGGCGGTTAGTCAACCTTGATAACTTTTGCGGGTGAAGAAATTCCGTTCTCATTGATGGCTTCTATCGAGAAATAATAGGGTTTCTCCCTGTCCATTACCTTGAACCAATAGTCGTTGGCGGAGTAGACAAGGACGCTATTATACAATTTATCGGGGGCAGTACCAAAATAGATATTGTACCCATAGGCGTTATCAACGGTCCTCCATTTTATCCAGGCGCTGCGTTTGTCCTTTTCCGTGCGAAGCACCATAAAGTCTTTTACTTCGCCGGGCTTTTCGCCGCCGCCGTTGCCGAAGACGCGCAGACCGCTGATCGCGAATTTCCCCGACGGCATATGGATATTCTCCATTTTGATATACCGCGTGGTCACCGGGTGAGGCAATTCAATATAATCGTGAGGCACGTCTGTACGGTTCTTGCTTTTGTCTGCGAGTAGCTTCCATTTCTTACCGTCATCGGACGCATAGAGCATATACTGGTGATAGATATCCGTTTGTTTCCCGAGGAAGGTCGCGTCCTGATCGGCATAGTTGATCTGGATGGCGTGGACCGTGCATGACTTGCCCAGATCGGTCTGGATCCACTCACCGGCGTTGCCCGTAGCGGCGCTCCAGTAAGTCTTGATGTCCTCGTCTACCGCCAGGTTCGCGTTGTAGTCGCCAAGTGTGGAGGATACCGTCACTGGCTTGTTGTAGTTGAGGAGCATCCAGCCGCAGAATCCGCCGTTGCCGGTAGGGGAATTAATTACAGAGCTGGAGTCCGAAGGCAGGTAGTGGGGATAGTCGCCATACGAAGTATTGCAATACATCATATCGTCCTTGTCGAACCCCGCCGGCCAGATACCGATGCGCCGTTCAAAGTTATTCTTCACCGCAATTGTCATCGTGCTCACGTGCCAGTAGTTGTTATTGCGATCCTGGAAAGTAGCGCCGTGTCCCGCGCCCCTGGCAAAGCCGCCGGGCTTGAAGGAGAGGGGATCGGACTGCGGCGTCCATTCATTGCCGAGGGGTTTGCCGCCCACCACCACGCCGTCCGCATAACCGCTGAACTCGGTGCCTGGCGCGCCATACTGCAGATAGTATTTCCCGTTGTGTTTCGTCATCCAGGAACCTTCTATGAACGGGTCCAGAAAGGTATTGTCGTAGTATTCGCCAAAGCGCTGCCAGCCGTATCTACAGTCCTGTAGCTTATAGGTCTCCTGCCGTGTGCCGATAGGCTTAAAGGTCTTCCTGTCCAGCTCGATGCTGTACAGAGGGAAGGAGTTGCTGCTGCCGTTGTACATATAGAACCGGCCGTCGTCGTCGGTAAAGAAAGCCGGATCCCAGCCACCGATCTCAAATGAGTCGACGAGCGGCTTCCATTGATTGGACTTCGGGTCCGTGCTCATCCACAGGGTGAACTGCCGGGTGTAGGTCGATCCGAAAACCAGCATCGTGTCGCCGACTATTCCCACCGCCGGAGCGCAGAGCTCGTCGTAGCCCTTATTCCAGGGCCGGAGGAATTTGCGCGAGATGAATTTCCAGTCCGACAGATCGTGCGACCACCAGTAGCCCCACTGGTTGGTGGAGAACAGATAATAGTCGCCCTTGTAGAGGACGATGACCGGGTCGGCCGTTGCGCGGTGCCGGCCTGCTTCGCTGAAATCGGGGATAGGAGTATAGCCGTAGTCGATGTTGATGGGGTTGCAATACGTAGTCGGTTGTCCTTGTGCTCTCAGCAGCGTAAACAGAGCCAGCGCCGTGACCAGTAATTTGTTCATAGCAATTATTTTAGTGCCTCGTCTTTATCTTTCTCCAGGAAGCCTGCCGAATCCATTACTCCGCTGGTCTCCCATTCCATCAGGGCTTCGTCGGGTACGATCTTCACCGGAACTTTGTGCGATCCGTTGGGTTCGTTGTAGCCGGTATTGTCCTGCCGGTTATAGCAGGAGATCAGCGACCAGCGGGGCCTGTCCGAGAGATTGGCCTCGCTGCGGTGCAACAGATTGCTGTGGAAGAAAAGTGCGTCGCCGGGCGCCAGCTCCACATATACCAGCGGCATCGTTTTCAGCGCGAGGTCGACATAGTGCTGGGAAGCGCCCACCTGCTCGCCGGAAAAACCATGCTCTACCCTTCCCATTTTGTGCGAGCCCTTTATCACCTGCAGACAGCCGTTGGCCTTCGTAGCCTCCGTGATCGCCACCATTACCGAGATCATTGCGTCGGGGAAGAGGAATTCGTTCTTATACCAGTATCCATAGTCCTGGTGCCATTCCCATGCGCCGCCGACCTTCGGCTCCTTCTGCATGAGCTTGCTGTGAAAATGACATACCGGCGAGCCTCCGTCCATCAGCCGGTCGGCAGAGTCCACCATTCTCTTGCCGCGGGTGAGCAGGCCATAGGCGTCGTTGCCGGGATTGTACCATAGCGTGAGTTTTGTCTTTTTCCCGTCTGGTCGTTGAGATCGAAGGCGTGTTTGCTGATCGAGTCGTCGCCGACGGCGATCTTGTATAGCTTGTCAATCTCCCCTCTGTCAGGAAATTTCTGACGATGATATAGCCGTCCCGATGGTAGTCGGCTACCTGTTGCTGGGTTAACTGAAAATTTGCCATATAGTTTTATTTTAAGGTAGTCCTATTTCATATGCGGCGATTCGAAGCCCAGGCGTTTGAGCCCGGTCTGAACGTCGGGTATCTTCATAAATAAGTTCCAGATAAGGCCGCTTCGGTAGTTCTCGATCATCACCACGATGGGCCCCTGGTCGATGGCCAGATGGGTCTTTGCATACCAGTCTTTCGTCTCGCTGAAACCGTCGGCAAAGCCATAGGGCCCCCATATTTTTTCACCAAGGTCGTAATAAAAATGTTTCAGCGCCTGCATGCTGTATTCGGGTGTATAGGGAAAGGAAGATATCGCTGCGGTTGGCTGGATAACACCCCTGTCGTCCTGCGGGCAGTGCGCGACATAGCCCTTATAACTGTCTCCCGCGGTCAGTCCCCAGCAGTTGGCTCCGTACCCCCTGAACTTTTTCGGGTTGTCGATGCAGTAGGCCCGGTTGATCAGGGTGTGGTTCCTTGTTTGCTCGGCATAGTCTATACCGTGGTCGTCTTTCAGGCCGTTGGGATCGATGCCCATAAAGGTATACTGCTCGAAGAAGAGGGGACCGCCCCATTCGAAGTTCCCGAGCGGGAGGGTGATCCCGTAGTAGCTTTTTCCGTTCTTCCAGGAGGCGCTCTTCACCCAGGAGTTCTCGTAGAGCTCCTTTGAGATCGGGTGGGTCGGAGAAGCCGCGGACATGATATAGGTGATGAGGGCTTCGTCCCAGCCATAGACCGGGAAGTTCATGTCGAAATCGTTGTCGGGGCTCCAGTGCCAGTATAACAATTGGTTGCCCCCTTTCCCATGCCAGTTCCAGTTGGCTACATCCCACATCGCGGTGACGCGGTTGCGGAAATATTTTTCGAGCGGGGTATCGTGGTTGAAGTATTCCCGGGCGCAGAGCAGCCCCATGAGAAGGTAAGAGGTCTCGACGATATCCGCCCCGTCGTCCAGTCTGCCGAAGGGAATGGTCTTTCCCGTCGTACCGTTCATGAAGTGGGGATAGATGCCGTGGTAGCAGTCGGCCTTTGTCAGGAAGTCGGCTATTTTGACGAGGCGCCGGAGAGCGGTATCCCTGCCGATCCATTTTCTGTTGACCGCCACGATAGTCGAAAGGATGCCAAAGCCCGTCCCGCCAATGGCGCAGGCTTCGGGACCAAATTCATGTTTCGAGAAATTGGGTTCGCCGTCAGCTTCGTTGATATAGTCCCAGTAGTATTCTGCTTTGACGGTATTGTCCCGCTCCCGGGCCAGACCGCTGACGGGGTGGGCGCCGTTCCAGAAGAACCGGAAGGTCTGACGCTGGACTACGTCGAGCAGGATGGAGTCGGAGAGGCCCTTAACGACGCCGACGGGCTGGATAGCCGATTGTCCGAATGCGAGCGTAAAGGGAAAAAATAAAACTATAGATATTACGAATTGTCTGATCATGGTCGTTATCTATTTGATCCACGGGCTTTGAAAACCCAGTTTTTGTAACCCTTTATGGACCTCGGGGCAGCTCATGAACAGGCGCCAGAGGAGACCGCTCCTGTAGTTCTCGATCATCGCCACGATGGGACCCTGGTCGATCGCCAGATATGAGCCGGCCCACCAGTTCTGTGTTTCGTTGAAGGCGTCGGTGAAACCGTATCGTCCCCAGATCTTGTCGCCAAGGTCGTCATAAAAATGACGGAGCGCCTTCATGGAATACTCGGGCGTATAGGGGAACGCGGCCAGTGCGGCCGTCGGCGAGATCGTCCCCCAGTCGTTGGTGGGAGAATGGGCGTTATAGCCATTGTAGGTGTCGCTGGCAGTTAGTCCCCAGCAGTTGGGGCCATACCCTTTGAATTTTTTCGGGTTGTCGAGGCAGTAGGCGTGGTTGATCAGGGTGTGGTTCTGGTTTTGCTGCCAGTAATCGGCGTACTCGTCTTTTAGTCCGCGGGGGTCGAGGCCGAGGAAAGAATACTGGGAGAAGAACAGCGGGCCGCCATAGTCGAAGCCGAGGGGCAGCGTGATGCCGTAAAAGCTTTTGCCGTTCTTGAAGAAGTCGCTCTGCGCCCAGCCGCGGTGATAGACGGAGGCTGTCACCGGGTAGCGTTCCCCGGAAGCGGCGAGGACATACAGGATCAGGCATTCGTTGAATCCGCGAACGGGAAAGTTCATGGCCCAGCCGTTGTTGGGGCTCCAGTGCCAGTATAGGACTTCGCGTCCCTCGCGCGTAAACCAGTTCCATTCGATATCGTTCCACATCCATTCGATCCGGTTGCGCAGCTTCGGATTCCACTTCATTTTTCCCGTCGAAATACTGCCGGGCGCAGAGCAGGCCCTGGAAGAGATAGGATGTCTCTACGAGGTCGGCGCCGTCGTCCTTGCGGCCGAAGGGGATCGTCTTTCCGGTCGCTCCGTCCATCCAGTGCGGGAAAGCGCCGTGGTAGGAGTTCGCCTTCAGCAGGAAGTTGACCATATGCAGCAGGAACTTCGCCGCGGTATCGCGGCCGATCCATTTGCGATCGGTGGCGGCGATGACGGACATCACGCCAAAGCCGGTGCCGCCGGTGGTCACGACTTCGTCGCCGTAGTCAAAGGACTTGTTGCTGCGTTCACGGGCCATATGGCTGACGGGGTGGGCAAAGTCCCAGAAATACCTAAAGGTCTGGTGTTCTGTAAGGTCGACGAGGGCAGAATCGCTGAGGTTCTTTGGGCGGCCCCCGGGCCTTCTGCAGCGCGGGCCGGGCGCTGGGCCTGCAACGAAAAAGCGAAAAATAAAAGACTCAACGTAAACAGTGTGCGGTATCGCATGAATATCTTATTTAGAAATGAGGGCTTGAAAAGCCGAGTTTTTGCAGGCCTGTCTGTATCTCAGGGCAGCTCATGAACAGATTCCATAGCAGGCCGCTGCGGTAGTTCTCGATCATCACGATCTGCGGCCCCTGGTCGATAGCGAGCCATGAGCCCGAGAACCAGATATTGGTAAGGTTAAAGGCATCCATGAAACCATACTGGCCCCAAATCTTGTCGCCCAGCTTGTAATAGAAGAATCTCAGCGCATTCATCGACTGCGTGGGCGTGTAAGGCAGACTGCTGATGGCGGCGGTCGGAGAGATGACGCCTGGATCGCTGGTCGGTGAATGGGCGCCATAGCCGCTTATATTGTCATCGCTGGCTGTCAGTCCCCAGCACTGATCGCTGTATCCATTGTATCCCTGGGGGTTTTGAACGCAGTAGTTATAGTTGATGAGCGTATGTGCATTATTTTGGGTCCAGTAGTTGGCGTAGGCGTCCGAAAGTCCGTTGGGGTCCAGACCAAGGAAGGAATAATGTGAGAAGAACATCGGTCCGCCTGCCGCGGGGCCAAGCGGAAGCACTGTATTATAATACGTGCCGCCGTTGCGCATACTGCCGTTGCCAGCCCAGCCGCTGTCGTAGGTGCTTTTCGGGATGGGATTTGTGGCAGCCGATGCGGCCAATACATAAGTGATCAGGGCTTCGTTCCAGCCTTTGACCGGCACGTTTACCGCCCAGTTAAAGTCAGGGCTCCAGTTCCAATAGAGAATGTTCTTTCCATTCTGGCGATACCAGCCGTAGTCTACCGCGTTCCAGAGAGTGTTGATATCGCTGCGCAGTTGAGTTTCGGCATTGTCGGAGCCACTGTTAAAGTATTGCCTGGCGGTGAGCAGGCCCTGCATCAGGTAGGAGGTCTCCACGATATCGCCGCCGTCGTCCTGGGTGCTGAATGGGACGGTAGCGCCTGTTGCTCCATTGATCCAATGGGCGAAGGCGCCGTGATAGCGGGTCGTCTTAGTCGTGAGGAAGGTCACAACCTGGGCGACACGGCTAAGGCCTTGTGACCGTGAAATGAAATTTCGCCTGATGCCTGCGATCATGGCCATGATGCCAAAACCCGTGCCGCCGGTAGTCACGACGTCGCCCGAGGTGTTGCGTTCGCGGGCCATGCCGCTGGTGGGGTGGCCAAAATCCCAGAAATATTTCAGTGTACCGGACTGCACGAGGTCGAGAAGTGCGCTGTCGGAGATGCGTGGAAATTTGTCGGATGAGTCGATGGCCGTCGTCAGATTGACCGTGATGTCGGATTGCAGCATTCCTTTCGCCTGCGACTGCAGCGAGGTCGTTACTGACAGAATATATTTTGTGATGGGTTGCAGTGGGGTTGAGGGCTGTAAGATCAGGACGCTGTCCTGGTTGGCATAGGAGGTGGTAAAAGAGGCTGAAACGCCGGCGTTTGTTTTGAGCGTGACGGCGTTGCCCACCGAGGCGTGATCGACGGGCGCAGAGAAAGACAGCCGGACCGTAGTTGTCGCCCCTATATTGAAATAGTTGAGTCCGTTGTAGCGGCCGTTGACGGTAAGGCTCATGAAACTAAATGAGGCAGGAGCAGGCGGAGGAGGAGCCGGTGCGGTGCCGCTCTTTTTGCATGCGGCCAGGGCAAGCGTTGTAAGGAGCAGGATTGTAAAACCGTTTTTCATAAAAGAGAGGGCCGCATTCTGACGTGCGACCCCTGTTGAAAGTTGTATTATTTACCCAGATTCTCTAATTGGAACAGTGCTTTGACGTCGCCGCCGCTGAGCGCCTTGTTATAGATCCTAACCTCGTCCATCGTACCGAGCAGGAAGCTGGCCCAGGACTGGGAGCTGGCCCCGCTGGTCATGCTCGGAGTGGTCTGAAACTGGATCGTTCCGAAGAGGATAGCGGGAAATTGACAAAGCCGAGGTTTCCAAATCCGGCCTGTGATATCGTCCCGATCTGCGTTCCGTTGACGTAGAAGGTGAATTTGTTCGCCGTCGCGTCATAGGTGAGGGCAATATGCATCCATGTGCCCCAGGGATTGGCGATGCTCCAGGCTGTCAGCCAGGCGTCCTTCTGCGCGGTATTGTAGAGGTGCATCTTGAATACCGATGATGCGTCTGTCTGGCCGTCGAAGAACATGTCGAGGTTGCTCCAGAACTGGGTGCTGTTGACGAAACAAACAGGCTCCTGAATACCCGCGGAATTTATGGGAGTATTGACCCAGTAAGCGATGGTCATGCTTTGCAACTGTTTGATCGCGTCCGTGGGGATAAACGTAGCGTAGTTGTTCAGTCCGATGGAAAGTCCCTGACCCTTGACGCCGGTGCCATAACTGGTACCGGTGCCGGTAGCCGAAGTCTTGCTGACGCTGTCGACAAGCGCGCCTTCGAAGGAGAAATGGGCTACAAGGCTGGACGCGCCGACTTCATTGGAAGCCGAGTAACCGCCGAAGGTCTCCGCCGGGGCATAACTTTTAGGATCGAATTTTTTCTGGCAGGAGCCCAGTACCAGGGCCAGCGAGGCGATGGCGAGGGCGGGGAATATCGTTCGTTGTATACGGTACATACAATATTTTTTTGAGTTGTAAATCAATATCCGGGGTTTTGAACCAATACGCCGCCGCTGTTGTCGATCTCGGCCTGCGGGATGGGCCATACTTCATTCTTATTCGCTTTCCAGCCGAGTGAGCCAAACACCGTTGCGGCTCTGCCCTGGCGGATGACGTCGAAATAGCGGTCGTTCTCCATGGCGAGCTCTACCCTTCTCTCATGATAGATGGCGGGTTCGGAGCGAGCCCTGGTCGGTCGTAGTGACGGCGGGCAGGGTTGTAGCAGGATTGGCGCTGGTAGCGCGGGCGCGGGCTCTGACCTTTTCCAGCGAGGCCAGGGCAGGGGCGTTGTTGCCCAGCTCGTTGTTGGCTTCTGCGTTCATCAGCAGAACGTCGGAATAACGAAGAACCCGAACATTCTGGCCGCATCCCTGGTTGGGACTCAGTACGGCGGTGGCGAAGGGCACGTAGGATTTCATGTTATACATCGACGGTGCGCCAGCTGCGGGTAGGGGAACGGCGTCGCCACTGGGAGTCGTTGTGCCGGCAAACATGATGGTTGCGCCTCTTCGCGGGTCTCCGGCTTCAAATTCGTCTGCCAGATTCTGCGTAGGGACATTGAAACCCCAGCCGGCAGACGGGCTGGCATCCCGGTTGCCCTGGACCTGTGAATACTGACTGCTGTTGATATCGTCGTTGCCGGGTACGTAGTCACACTGTATCTCGAAGACTGATTCGGTACTGTTCTCGTTGGCATAGCGGAACTCCTGATAGAAGTTGGGGAACAGGGTGTAGACGCCGGAGTTGATGACCTGATTGGTATAGTTGAGCACGTCCTGCCATTTTTTCTGGTACATCGCGACTTTCGCATGCAGAGCAAGCGCGGCGCCTTTCGTGGCCCGGCCGATGTCGGAGGGCCCGTAGGAGTTCGGGAGGCCTGATGCCGCGTCGTTGAGGTCCGATTCGATGGCGGCCCAGACCTGTGCCGCCGTGCTTTGTGGGGGATTTAGGTCCTTACCGGAGGCAACATGCAATACCAGGGGTATTTTTCCGAAGGCCCTGACCAGTCGGAAATATGAATAGGCCCTGAGGAATTTTGCTTCCGCAAGATAGCGGGCCTTCAGGTTTCCGTCCATGCTGATATTGGGGACATTGTCGAGCACCTGGTTGGCAAAATTGATGTTTTGGTACTGGCCGGTCCAGAAGCCGTCGAGTTGTCCCTCCGAGGGATCGACGGTGAAATTGTCGTATTGGTTGATAAAGGTAGCATCGTTGGAGGTGCTTCCTTTTACTGCGTCATCGGAGCCCATATTTTCGATGCATATGGCGGCGAATGCCGTATTATTCCATGTGCGGAGGTTTCCATAGATGGCGTTTACCGCTTTGGTGGCGTCGGCCGCCGTCTTAAAGAACGCGGTACCCGGAGGTTGTCCCAGAAGGGCGTCGTTCTGGCTGGTAAAGTTCTTTGAACAGGAGGCCAGGATCATTGCGCCGGTCATGGTCGTTAATATGCCTTGATATATTTTGCGTGACATAGTGTAAAGCGTTTAAAATTTAGAATGTAACGTTTACCCCGAGATTGTAGATCGCAGATATTGGGTATACGTCGTTGTCGATGCCGATGGTGCCGGGCAGCCCGCCGCCATTCAGAATGCTTCCGCCGACTTCGGGGCTGAAGCCTTTGTACTTCGTAAATATTGCCGGATTTTGTGCATTGACGTATATCCTCACTTTCTGGATACCGAGCTTGCTTGCATAGTCGCCGGGCATTGTATAGCCCAGCTGGATATTCCGGATGCGGAAATAGCTGCCGCTCTCGACATACCAGGAATTGGCATAGTAGTTCTGTCCACCGCCGATGTTTACCGAGGGATAAGAATTGGAAGTGCCCTGTCCATGCCAGCGATGATCATAAAAGTCCTGAGTAAAATTTTCATTGCCGTAGCGAAGGCCTTTGTTGGCATTGTAAAGGTCTACGCCTGCCACACCGGTGAAGTCGAGGGAAAGGTCGAACTCCCTGTACGCCCAGTTCGTATTGATTCCATAAAAGAACTTTGGATTGGGATTCCCAGGTAGACCCTGTCATTGCCTCCGATGGCGCCTACGCCATTGTTGGATGTTTTGGCATATTTGAAATCGCCGGGCTGCGCGCTGGGCTGGTATTGATCTCCATTCTTGTCTTTATAGTTGGTGACTTCGTCGGCGGTCTGGAAAATGCCGATGACCTTATAGCCATAGAACTCCCCGACCGGCTGGCCGACAGTCGTTATGGTGCCGAGCTGACCCCCTGTCGAAACGCCGCCGCCGTTGTATAGTTTTTGGTTTCCACCCAGTGGTATTCTTCGTGAATTTGTTCTGGTTGTAGGAGATATTGCCGCTGACACTGTAGCTAAAGTCTTTATTGGGCTTGTCGTGCCAGGTCAGAGACAGCTCGAAACCCTGATTCCGGAGCCTGCCGATATTTACGGGCAGCTGACTGTTGGTGTAGCCGTTGGATCCGACAAAGATCAGGGGAAACACGAAGTTGAGCGTGTTCTTATTATAAACATCGGCTTCGATGTCGAGGTGACTATGAAGGATCGTGGCCTCAAGTCCGATATCTGTTCCCTCTCCTTTTTCCCAGTTGAGAGCGGGTGGAACTGCGGTCGAGATACTCTGGCCGGGGCTAATCGTCCCGGAGTTATTCCAGATCACTCCGTTACCGGTAAAAGTAGTCTGGGTTGCAACGTAGGCAGGCACCCCACTGTTGCCGACCTGACCCCAGCTGCCTTTCAGCTTGAGCGAGTTGAATATGTGCTGGCCATCCATAAATTTCTCGTTGGTAATGATCCAGGCTGCGCCAACGGAGGGAAGGGTTGCCCGGCCGTAAGCGGTGGTGAACTTGGTGCTGGCGTCCGAACGAAGGGTACCGGTGATGGTGTAGCGATCCTTGTACGAATAGGTCACGCGACCAAAATAAGAGAAGACGCGTTCGAGAATGGGATAGAGCTGAATTCCGTCGCTGCTGCGCGTATTGTCATATACGCTGCCTACGCTGCCGTTGCCGAGGCCAAGATACCGGGTATTCGGATCAGACGAGATCGAACTGTCCTGGGCGATCGAGTGGAC
Organism: Puia sp. P3; assembly: GCF_050632245.1. Lineage (NCBI taxonomy): Bacteria > Pseudomonadati > Bacteroidota > Chitinophagia > Chitinophagales > Chitinophagaceae > Puia > Puia sp. P3. The sequence goes on along the minus strand of NZ_CP192583.1, from coordinate 7,256,545 downwards.
CTCGTCATAGTAGTTGCGATAGGCCGTCATCCCGGCGAGCGCAGTTATTCTGTGATCGCCGAATGTATTGCTGTAGGTCAGCGTGTTCTCGGTGATCCAATTGCGGGTCGAATAATCGATCGTCGAAAGCGTGTTATGTGTGCTCGATTGCGTCGACGTGGCCTTGTATACGGGTGTAAAATTCCTGTTTTGGTTCTGCTCGTAGAGTCCGCCTATGCTGCCGCGCAAGGTGAAGTGGTCGAGGAAGCGGATCTCGATGTAGCCGTTGGCGTTCAAATGGTAGTTCTGCGTCCTGGAATTATTGTAGTCCAGCGCTACCTGCGGATTGTTGACGGACTGGCCGAGGCCGTAATAGCCGGGGTCACCATAGCTGCCGTCGGCGAAATGGACGGGAACGACGGGGGAGCCGTATAGAGGTCGCGCCAGATACCGACGGGAACGTCGTTCGACTTGCTGTACGTGCCGATGATATTGTAGCCTGTCTTTACGTGACTGGAGATCTGGATGTCGTTCGAGAAATTGGCGGTATAGCGCTGGTATTTATTTGTCTTGAGAATACCCTGCTGGTCGAGATAACCCAGCGAAAGGTTGTAGGTGGACTTTTCGCTGCCTCCGTTGACCGAGATCTGATGATTGGTGATAATGGCGTTACGGAGTGAGTTGTTGAACCAGTTGGTGCCTGTACCGAACTGGGTGGAGTCCAGAAAATTCGACCCTCCAGTCGCGCGGGTCAGCTCGTTAAAAAGAATGGAGTATTCGTGTGCGTCGGCCATTTTGGGAATATGGTTGGCGACCTGCCATCCTACGCTTCCATTATAGCTGACGGAGGTCCTGCCTTTGCCTTTTTTGGTCGTGATCAGCACGACGCCGTTCGCGCCCCGTACACCATAAATAGCTTCGCTGCTGGCATCCTTGAGGATACTGATATTGTCGATATCGGCCGAGTTCAAAAAGTTGATATCGTTGACCCAGACGCCGTCTACTATATAAAGGGGTCCGATTTGGAAGAATAGGTGCCGACGCCCCTGATATGGATTGACGGAGAAACCCCGAGTTGGCCCGTATTTACGATCTGCACGCCTGCGACCTTACCCTGAATCCCGCTCAGGGGTTGACCGACGCCTGTTTAGAGATTTCGGAGCCTTTTATCTGCGCCACCGATCCCGTAACGTCCAGTTTGCGCTGTACGCCATAACCTACTACCACGACCTGGTCGAGAACGGTATTCGAAGCCGCGAGCTTGACGTCGAGGATGGACTGGCTGTTCACGGGAACTTCCTTGCTCGTAAATCCTATATAGGAGATGACAAGTGTTCCATTTTCTGGTACAGTCAGCTCGTAGCTGCCGTTGTTGTCGGTCGTCGTCCCGCGGCTGCTGCCCTTGAGCGTCACAGAGACGCCGGAAAGGGGCTGTCCATTGTCGCCGGTAACATGTCCGGTGACCTTGATGTCCTGGAAGCTGAGGGTGGAAGAGACAACAACAATCAGGTTATTGGCCAGCATCTTAAAGGTAAGGTCCGTGCCGACGAAGATCTTGCCGAGCACGTCCTTGATATCGGAGTTGGCAACATCGATGGTTATTTTCTGGTTCACTGCATTTAGCCGGCTGTTGTACAGAAACCGGTAAGTGCCCTGTTTTTCAATCGAATGGAGCGCTTTTGAAATTTCTACCTGGTTTAGTTTGAGTGAGACCTTATCCTGACCGTTTACACGGGCTGACACCTGCAATGTGGCCACAAGTATCAACAAGGAGGTTAGTTTCATAAGCAAAAGAGCTTTTTTACGGCATGAGGACTGCAGCCCTCAATCGTTAGAATTTTTTTCATACTTTCAACTTTGGGTTATTAAAAATGTGAAACCTGGATAGATACTGCCAATGCATCGCCATGTTTCGAAATAGCCTTGCGGGGAATGCGCCAACATTTCCCGCATTTTTTTCCTATATACCTTGAATTTTTCTTACATTTTATTTATTTCTCATAAATGGTTATTTGGTTTTCGTGAATGGTATAGGTGAAGGGTGCAGTTAGTTGAAGGGCTGCCAGCGCCTCCCGAATCGTCTCCTTCTGAAAATTCCCGGTAAAATGCAGGTCTTCCAGTTCTGGTCTTGTAAAGTGTATATTCACGCCATACCAACGTTCCATATCTTTTGACAGGTTGCCAAATGCCTCATCCTGGAAGATCAGCCGGTCCTCGATCCACGAGGTCTCGACGTTGATACCGGTGATCGAATCATAGCCTGGCTTGCGGATATTGACGAGTGACTCGGTCCTCTGGGGTTGGTATACTGCCGGATCTCGCCGGTGGAGGGTGCTGTCGTCGTTGGCGACGACCAGCTTTTCATTGGGCTTAAGGATGATCTTTTCATTGGGGCGGTCCTTGATCGAGACTTCGATGCTTCCTTTCAGCAGGGTCGTCTCGGTCGTCCGGTCGGAGGGGTAGGATTTCAGGTTGAAGCGAGTGCCTAGTACCCTGATATCAACGTGTGCGGCGTGTATGATAAATGGCCTGGTGGCGTTATGAGCCACGTCGAAGAGGGCTTCGCCGGTGAGGCTGACTTCGCGGGACTGTGCACCATACGTTTTTTCATAGGTGAGGCGGCTGCCGGCGTTGAGCCAGACCCTTGTACCGTCGGGCAGCAGTAAGTTGGTGCGGGAGCCGTTGTGCGTAACGACCTCGCTGAATTCTTTTTCTCCTTCTCCGGCGTGTGTCGGCGCCGGGGGCTGGGAGTGTGATGAACGATAAACGAGCAGGACAGTTATCAGCGTCAGGAGTAGCAGAGGTGTGATCAACAGGAGGCGGCGCGACCGGCTTTTGGGCCTTTCGTCGGGCTCCCAGACTGGCTGGTCGGTCGTGGTTGTCTCGGCGGTTGACCCTATTGCCGCGGTTGCACCCGTCAGTCTGGTTTCCGTGGTTGTTCCGGTCGCCCTGGGCTCCAGGCCGACGCCCTGTGTTTTCATACGTTCGAGGTGCCGGTCGAAGGCCTGCGAGGCTTCTTCGGCCTGGCGGCGGTTCCCGGGATTGGTGGATTTCCAGAAATCGGCGATCGTCGTGAGCGGATAGAATAGCTCGGGGTGGGCTCTGAGGAGCTCCTCGAGTTCTTTCAGCTCATCGGTCGTTGCTTCGCCGCTGATCTTTTTGGCGATAAGGTCCCAGGTATGCTCTTGTTGTTCTTGTCCCATTGGTTTTGCTCGCTCCTCGATGGGGCCCTTTCTGGCTCCTTCTGGTGAGAATAGGAAGAGGACAGGAAAATGAGGAGAATCCCCAGGCGGTGTTAACTTTTTTTAAGAATATTTGCGGACGTGGGTTTCACGCGCGGGTCTTACGAATGCGCGTGGCGAGGTTTCGCCTGCGGGTCGCGGTGTCCTACGAATGTGGTGCGGCGGGGCCGCTGGTAGGTGAAGGCTGGCTTTTTTGATGTCGAAACTGACGGTGTTACCGATCTTGTGGAGGGCTATAGCAAGTTGGTTTTCAACAGTTTTGACGGAGATATTGAGGATCTCGGCGATCTCCCTGTACTTGAGACCGTCTTCCTTGGCCAGCTTGAAGATGAGGCGGCATTTGGAGGGCAGCTGGTCGATGGCTTTCTGTATAAGGCCCAGCATGTCGGCGGTGATGAGCATCTGTTCGGGGTCGAAATACACGCTGGTAAATTCGGCCTGATAGTCGTCGATACAGAAAGTGGCGTTTCGCCGCTGACGGTCGAGGTAGTTGATGGCGATATTGCGTGTGCTGACGTAGAGATAGACCTTGAGGTTTTCGATCTTTTCGAGTTGCTTCCTTTTCTCCCACACCTTAATAAATACATCGGAGACGACTTCTTCGGCGGTTTCCTTTTCCTTGACGATAGTTCTGGCGAAGGGATATAAGAAATGATACAGTGATTTGTACAACTCTTTATAAGCGTGCTGATCGTCGTGTCGGGCGATCTGTGACTGGAGGTATTGAATTCGATCGACGGTCATGGCAAAGCGTATGATCTCACCAATTTATCGGTAAATGTAAGAGAAAATACCGACTTATAGATTTGGACAGTTGACCGCGAAGGAAAGCTGCATTGAAGTTATAAGACATTTCAGGTTTTCTCGCGGGCTTTGCGGCGGACAACTGTGCAGCACCGTCCGCCGCCGTTATTTTTTTCCCGCGTCCATTTATATTTTCTGCCTTGGCACGAATTTTTTACATTTGCACTCCAATCGCCGGAAGCCGGATTTTATCTTGGCAGGACCTATAGCTCAGCCGGTTAGAGCATCTGACTCATAATCAGAGGGTCCCCTGGTTCGAGCCCAGGTGGGTCCACTGAATTTCAAGCACTTACAAGACATACTTTGTGGGTGCTTTTTTATTTGAGACATGTTTTGAGACGACGCCGTCAACTTTAGTCGTCGAGTGCTCCCATCGTCAAATTAACGGTCGATCCCATCACACTGCTTGCTTTGCCGGAAGCGACAAACGCCGCCGCATTAGCCACCTCTTCGAGTGTCAGGAAGCGTTTGGGATGGTTCATGCCGGCGAGATAGCCCGTGAACTGTTCCCAGGTCATGCCCGTCGCGGCTCTGCTTTCAAAGATCTCCTTTATTGTCTCTGTCTCCGGCATGCCGTGCGCCTGCAGGCCGACCACTCGGATACCCGAGGGCGCGAGTTCTTTCGACATGTATCGGGTAAGCGCTTCCTTGGCGGCCTGCGACGCGCCATACCCTCCGTTGGGCACGCCTATTCTCGCGGGAGGCGCGGTAACGGTCATGATCACACCGGATTTGTTCAGGAGCATGCGTCTTGCCGCCAGACGCGCCGTCAGAAAGTAGGACGTGGTATAGCTCGCGATCGGCATGGAGAATTGTTTAAGATCCATATCGACCAGGGATGCACCGAGATAACGGGTTGGCGAGTTCCCCATCGCATTGAACGAAATATCGATGCGGCCTGCCTTAGCCACTACAGACTGCAGGTGCTTGTCTATCGCCTGCTCGTCCAGGGCATCGACTTCTGCCGCCTCTGCGTCGCCTCCGGCAGACACGATATCACTGGCAACCGCTGCCACAGGCGCCAGGCGGCGCCCGGTAAGAAAAAGTCTGGCCCCTTCACGCGCGAAAGCACGTGCGACGGCGCCGCCGATCGCGCCGCCTGCCCCATAGATAACTGCTACTTTGTCTTTCAGTTCATTCATAAAATTGCTTTTTGAATGCTAAGACGATTGGGGCCAGCCTTTCCGGACATTTTCCAAAAAAAGTTTATTGCAGCGAAACGACGCGCAGGTACGGCTTGAGGGTCTTCCAGCCCTGGGGGTATTTTTCTTTCGCCTCCTCATCCGATACGGCCGATACAATGATCACGTCGTCGCCTTTGTTCCAGTTGGCGGGCGTCGCCACTTTCTGGGCCGCCGTCAGCTGAAGGGAGTCCAGCACGCGCAGGATCTCGTTGAAGTTGCGTCCGGTGGTCATGGGATAGGCGAGCTGCAGTTTGATCTTCTTGTCGGGTCCGATCACAAAAACGGAGCGGACGGTTTGATTGGAAGCCGGAGTACGACCCTCACAGGTCGGAAGCTCGTCGGCGGGAAGCATATCGTACAGTTTTGCGACGGCCAGAGTAGGGTCGCCGATCATGGGATAGTTGACGGCGGCGCCCTGTGTTTCCTCGATGTCTTTCTCCCAGCGTACATGGCTCTCTACAGGGTCGACGCTCAGCCCGATGATCTTACAGTTGCGCTTGTCGAACTCAGACTGGATACTGGCCATATAACCCAATTCAGTGGTGCAAACAGGCGTGAAATCCTTTGGATGCGAAAAAAGCACCACCCAGCCGTCACCGATCCAGTCATGGAAATGGACGGTGCCTTTGGTCGTTTCTGCGGTGAAATCGGGTGCTGTGCTGTTCAATCTTAGGCTCATAACATTTTAATTTAAATGATTTGGTATAAGTGAATGTAACAGCACAAATATCAGGTCGGCGATCCGGCAAACTGGTAACACAGGTTACAAGCCAGTGTAACAAATGTTACAAATCTTTGAGCAGCTTGATCTGCTTGTTGTAGATGATGAGTTTCTTATCGTTCTCTAATTTTTTCAGCAGCCTCGAAATCACCACCCGGTTGGTGCCGAGCTCGTCGCCGATCTGCTGGTGGGTAAGGTTAAGCACCGATGAGCCGCTGATCTTCGATTTTTCCTTCAGGTAGTTGATCAGCCTTTCGTCCATTTTCTTGAATGCCACCTCGTCGATGGATTTGACCATCTCGGTAAATCGGCACAGCATGGTCGTCATCACATACTTCTTCCATGACGGATATTTCACCATCCAATGTTCCATCAGATTCACGGGGATACAGACCAGCACGCTGTCTTCTTCGGCGGTTCCCTTGATGACGCTTGTCTGTGCAAGCATACAGCAGTTGAAGGTCATCGCGCAGCTTTCACCTTCTTTGACGTAGTACAGCAATAACTCCTGGCCTTCGTCATTGATGCGGCTTACCTTGATCGCGCCGCTGGCAAGTAGTGGAACGGCCCTGATCGTCTGTCCGATATTGAGCATGACGTCTCCGCTCTTTACTTCCATGACCATCGACTTTTCTACGAGCTCCGCGAGCAGCGCCGGCTCAAAAAATTCCGAAAATTTACTGCTGAAATCCAGGGGTTGGGCTATCATACAAATACAAGTTATCCATATTATTCTATACTGTCAAAAAAGCCCCGACAGTGGTGTCGGGGCTTGATATCGCGTATTTTTGGGCTCGTCTATTTTCCGGAGGCTTGCTTTTGTTTGCCCGAAACCATTTTGTCGATCAGCATCAGGCTGGGGCAAATTCCCGTAACGGCCGCGAACAGCGATACAGCCGCGGGCAGATAGAGCAGCCAGCTGACGGTGGCAAAACCCGTGAGATAGATGCCGGCCCAAAGCATGCAGCTCAAAAAGGCAAAAAACAAGCGGAGGGATGCAGAAGCTTTCATGATGTTATGTTTTGTTTGGGATAATATTGATAACACCACAAAATTGCACATCGCATCCGAATGTTACGGTAACCGTTGTTACAAGCGCCTGTAACAAATGTTACAAATCCTCCGCCGAGGCTGACCGCCACCTGGCCTAGTTAAGCACACTCGACCGCTCGAGATACCGCTGCGACGGATAATAGATAAAGAAACAGGTCCCCTGCTTGATGACGGGAATGATCTTCGAACTCATTTCGTCGGGTATCGCCGGGCAGCCGAAGGTGGTACCCATCACTCCATATTTTTTCAGGATACGGGTGCTGACATAGGGCGCGCCATGGATGACGATATTCCTCCGGCTCGCCATGTCGTTGAAACCCCGGTCCATGCCCTGGATCCGCAGGGAGAGGCCGTTATCCCCGAAGTAGGCCTGACGGGTGACATAAAATCCGAGGCTGCTCTTATAGGAATTACGTCGGTTGGAGAAGGAACAGGCGTAGGCCCTGCCGGAGTTCATGCCGTGGGCTACATAGGTGCGGTAGAGCAGTTTCTTATTGAATACGTCGATGACGTACAATCTTTCCTCGCTGGACGCCTGGCTGAAGTCGCAGATCGACAGGATGGTCGTCTTCTGCAGGCGGTGTCTTCTGCGAAGCCGGTCGTAGCCGATATAGGCGTATTCGAAGGCTTCTTCATTGAGGCCGGCGGATTCGAGGTGCATTTCCTCGTAGATACCGATGGCCGTATGGAGGGCTTTGTTGCGCTCGATGGCTGCCCGAACCATGTGGGCGTGAGCGGCTGAGCGGCTGTGGCCGGTGTAGTTGGCCGTGTGGCCGGTGTAATTGGTGTGGGCAGACGCGCGCGAAGATGCGGCGATGAACAGTAGTATCAGGGCATGCCTGATGGGTGAACCTTCAAGAGTTTTCATGCGGGGTACATTTTAGGAATTAATCTAAAACCCGGCTTTTCAAGAAGATAGAACTAGCTGTGGCCGTAGGCCCTGCTAATCAGATTTAGCGGAGGAAATTCGAAAGGAAGATTGGGTACGTGGGGCTTTTTACGGAGATTGGATCCTGCGTGGACGGTAAAAATAATATCTGAATTTTGATTATGCAATAGGGGGTGAAAAAAGCGGGTAGTGCGTTTTTATCTACCTTTAGTATACCTAAAAGACTGAATTATGCCCACCCGAATCAACTGGGCAGAGGCCATCCGCCCGCTGCTGGAAAAGTATAAAAACAAGAAACACCCCCTTGACTACGAAAATGTATATCAACTACTTGTGATGGTAGTCCTCTCCGCGCAAAGCACCGACGAAGCGGTCAATAAGCTAGCTCCCCAACTGTTTGCGACCTTCCCCGATCTGGAGAGCCTCGCACAGGCCTCCCCTGAAGGACTTTGGCCATATTTTAAAGGCATCCGGAACTTTGCCCATAAGGCAAAATGGCTGACCGATATCGCCCGGCAGCTGGGATCCAACGATAAGATACCGCTAAGTATGGAGGAGCTGGTCAAGCTGCCCGGTATCGGCCGGAAGTCGGCCAGCGTCATCCTGCGGGGTGCGGGAAAGCCGCCGGAAGGGATAATCGTGGATATCCACGTGATCCGGGTGGCCCCAAGGCTGGGGATCACGAATGAGGAGGACCCTAAGAAGATAGAGGAGCAGATGATGAAGGCATTGCCGCGGGACGAGTGGGACGCGGGGATGGCGATGTCCTTCCTCGGGCGGGAGATCTGCAGACCAAAGCCGCTGTGCGAGGACTGTTTGATGAACGGCGTCTGTGCATTTTTTGCCAGAGTAGGGCTGGCGGGGGTGATCGCAATGAGAGGGAAAGAGGGGGGCGCCGGCGGAGCAAGGCCCGCGAAGAAGACACCGGCGAAGAAGAGTCCGGCGGCGAAGGCGCCGGACGGGAAGGCGGCAGGCGGGAAGGAACCAGGCGGGAAGGCGGCGGCCAGGAACGCACCGGTAAAAAAAGCACCGCCTAAGAAAGCACCCAAAAAGAAGAGCCCGGCGCCAAAGCCAAAGAAAGCCGTGAAGAAGGCTCCGGCAAAGAAGACCGCCAGGAAAACCACGGTAAGCAGGCATAACTATAGCTATCCCAGGTAATTAATTGTTGGGGTCGTTTTTTATGTTTACTTTACACTGTAACCTAAGCCCCCTAAACCATGAATAAACCTGAACCATCGGGATCAGGTAAACCGTCATCGACCGTTGTTGACATTACCCCCTATTGCACGTCCTCGGGTATGTACACCCTTTGAGTCAGGAAGCAGAAACGTTTTTGCGCGAACGAGTGATTTCGGTCTCGGCGAGAAAGAGAAAGCTGATCCTCAAGGAAGGAGTCCATTGTAATCATATCTATTTTTTAGTAAAAGGGGCGGTCCGCGGTTTCAGACGGGAAGGCCAGAAAGATATCACCACCTGGATCGTGATCGAGAACGAGCTGGTGACCTCGATTTTCAGCCTGGACAAGCCCTCCCCTTCGATCGAGAATATCCAGGCGCTCGAGAACAGCGAACTGCTTGCCCTCAGCTATGAAGACCTCGATCTGCTGTACCTGGAATTTCCGGAATTCAATCTGATAGCGCGAAAGATGCTCCAGCACTACTATGCAGACGCGGAGAAAAGGGCCTTTATCGCCCGCCTGACAAAGGCAGAGAACAAATACCGCCATTTTTTACTGATGCATCCCTCGCTGGCCAACCGTATACCATTGAAATACATTGCTTCTTATCTGGGGATGACACTGGAGACCCTCAGCCGGGTGAGGAAGAAGTTCAAACTAAAGCTGGAGGCCCGGTAGGTGGAACCCCCGCTGGCCGAAGGGCGCGGGCAGGGTCCCCGCCGATGACTCAGGAATGAAGCCCCAGCCGGCGGGACAGGTTCGAGCTGAATTTATTTGCCGGGTCATATTTCTGCTTGATAGCAATCCACTCTTTATATTGGGGATACATCGCCTTGAACATACCTTCTTCCAGCAGCGCGTCCTTGCCAAGATAAAGTCTGCCACCGGCGGCCAGGACCTTTGCGTCGAGCTTTGGTGTAAACTCGAGCAGCTTCTTCGATACGGGGAAGTCGATCGCCAGCGTGTAGCCCTTGAACGGGAAAGACAGGATACCCTGCCCGTCGCCCATTCTCTTAAAGACATTCAGGAAGGGCGTGCAGCCGCTGTCGGCGATCATCTCGAGTATCTCGGTAAGTATGCGCTTTCCGTCCGTCTCGGGGATCACGAACTGGTACTGAATAAATCCTCTCTTGCCATAGCCTTTGTTCCAGTCGTTGATGGCGTCCAGTGGGAAGAAGAACTTTTCGTAGTGGACAAAATTCTTCGGAGAATTCTGCACAAAAGCTATAACGCGGTTCAACACCCGAACAGACAGGCTGTTGAGTGCAAACGAGGGGAAGAAGAAGGGGACCGTCAGTTTTCTGTTCGAGTGCAGCTGGAGCGGGTTGGCCCTCAGCCTGGCCGGCAGGTCTTCCAGATTTGCGGGGTTGCCCAGCGAAAGGACGCCGCTGCCCAGTTGTTTGCCCCTCTTCATGACGTTGATCCACGCGACGGAATAATTGAATTCGTGGTCGTATTTCTCCAGCGCCTCCAGCATGTGGTCGAGGTTTTTGATCGCCACCGCTTTCTGCCGGAAATAGGTCGTCTGGATCTTTCTTAACCTGAGCTTCGCCGTGAGTATGATGCCAAGCAGGCCCAGGCCGCCGAAATTGGCCCAGAACAGGTCGCTATTCTCCGTGCGGGACGCCTCGACGATGGAGCCGTCGGCAAGAAGAATGGTAAAAGAGATCACGCAATTGACGAAGGAGCCGTCGATATGGTGCGCCTTCCCGTGGATGTCGTTGGCGATCGCGCCTCCGATGGTGACGAATTTAGTCCCCGGGCAGATCATCGGGAACCAACCCCTGGGACCAACCACCTGTATGATCTCTTCCAGGTTGACCCCTGCCTCACATTCCAGTATACCTTCTTCCTGGTCAAATTTTAAAAAATGGTTAAGCTTTGTGCAGATGGCCACATATCTGCCGTCGTTGACGGCCTGGTCACCATAGCTTCTACCCAGTCCCCTGGGCACGATAGAGTCCACTCCCACTCCCACTCCCACTTCGTTCTTCGCCTCTTCCTCACTGCGTGGATTCAACGTAAGCGATTCTATTACAGGATAATTCCCCCAGCCTGCCAGTTTCTCTTTGTGCGCCGATGCCATGATACGAATTGATTTGAGCTTAATTCGAGTGTGAAAGTACTACTCATTGCTCATATTCTCAATTGTATCCTGGAGTCTGCCGGAATGCTGCGTTGTTATAGGTCTTGCTCAGGTCGATCTCGGACTGGGGTACGGGCCACAGCGTGTCGCGCAGCGGGAAGGTGCGGAGGGCGCCGCTGGGGTCTTTTACTGTGGGCATGACGACCCTGTCGAGCTTCCACCTTTTCAGGTCGAAATAGCGCTGGCCTTCGAGGGCGAGTTCGATCCGCCGTTCGTGCCGGATGCGGGTACGCATCGAATCCTGACTCAAACCAGCAGGGAGGGGCGGCATACCGACTCCGGGGCGGCCGCGTACGGCGTTGACCGCGCTATAGACGCTGGCGTCGGGGCCGGCCTGCTCGTTCTGTGCCTCGGCGTACATGAGCAATACCTCGGCATATCGCAGGTATACCCAGTCCTGGTCGCTCTGTGTGCCGATAACGGTAGCGCGGGTGGAATCGACTCCTTTCTTGTTGAGGAAGCCCGCCGACGCACCGATGGCAGCCGGTACAAAGGGAATGCCTCCCTTATACAGGACATTCGGCGTCAGTATCGTTGCCAGCAGACGGGGGTCCCTGTTATTATACGGAGAACCTGAACTATATAGGGGAGAGGAACTGATCGGCAGTCCGTCCGTACATTCGTAGTCATTCACGAGATAGCCCAGCGGCTGAAAGCTCGAGCTATAGGTATACAGATAGTCGGCGGGGCTATACGCATTCGGCACCTGATAGCGGCCGGAGAACATGATCTCGGGATTGCTGTTCTGACCGGGTTTCAGGAATAGACCGCGGTAGCCGCCGGTATAGAGGCTGAATTTGTTCTCCGTCATGATCGTATTCGCCGTTGCCGCGGCGTCCTGCCAGTCCTGCAGCGTCAGATATACTTTGGCGATATATCCCAGGGCGGTACCCCTCACGACATGCCCCGAATAGGCCGTATTGGGCAGGTTGGCCGCTGCGAATTTAAGGTCGCTCAATACGGAATCGATCACAACTGCTTTTGGTGTTCTTGGCAGCCGGTAGCTGGCTGAGTCCTTGCCCAGCGGCCGCAATGACAGAACGACGTCGCCGTACAGCTGGGTGAGCAGGAAGTAATAGTAGCCCCGGATAAAGCGGACCTCTCCAATATACCTATTCATCGTCGCCGCGTCCATCGGAATGTTCACGACACTGGCCAAAAAGACATTGCAGACCTGTATCGCCTTATACGGCGTGTTATAAGCGTCCGACTGAATGAGGCCCGTCGAAGGCTCGATGGCGCCGGTGGCGACCGTACCAAAGGCCCCGCTATAGGCGTTGTCGGTCAGCGTCTCCCAGTACGGGGTACCCGATCCCCAGCCCTGACCGGTGTTGGTTGAGCTGGTGTAGTTGTAGCCCTGTATCAGATAGCTGTATACTGCCGCCAGGCCCTGATCGGCGTCGGCCTGTGTCTTCCAGAAATTAGCCGAAGACAGCTGGTCGGTGGGATTCTTATTGAGGAAGCCTTTGCTGCATCCTGCGAGAATCAGGAAAGGGAGGACCTTTATGATGTTTTGATATCTCATGATCGTAAGGTTTTAGAATACGGCTTTTACGCCAAATGAAAAGACCCGGTTCTGGGGATGTACAACAAAGCGCACATTGCCATTCCCGAGCGCCCGCTCGGGATCGAGTCCCTTGAATTTTGTGAACGTGACGAGATTATCCCCGGCAAAATAGATTCGCAGACTGTTCATGGCCAGATGTTTTACAACGGATTTTGGCAACGTATACCCGAGCTGAACATTCTTTATCCTCAGAAAGGAAGCGTCTTTCAGATAATAGGTGGAGGCCGTTCCGATATTGCTGCTGGCGTTACCCTGTCCGGTGATATAGATCAAAGGCATTGTCGTACTGTGATTCTGCGGCGTCCAGGCGTTCAGCCAGTCTTTGGTTGGCGGCGAGCCCTGATTGAAAGGCTGTACACCCCATCCGCTGGCATATTGTTTCTGGCCGTAAGAACCATATAAAAAGACGACGATGTCGAAATTCTTCCATGAAGCGCTGGTATTAAACGAATACTCGAACTTCGGGAACACCCCCGGCACGATGACCCGGTCATTGGCATTGATGGTATCGTTGCCATCGACGTCCTTAAACTTTATGTATCCCGGCTGGGGACTATACACCTGGTAGGGAGATTTATTGACCTCGTCGGTGGACTGGAAGATCCCGGTGAACTGATACATATAGTAGCTGCCAAACGGATAGCCCTCGATATTGATCGTGTTATTGGCGGTTATCTGAGGAGCGCCGAATTTCACAAGCGTATTCCGGTTGATCTGTATGTTGCCTCCCACGGAATAGCTGAATTCGCCGGCGTGGTCCGCATATTGTGCAGCCACTTCCACCCCGGTGTTTTTCATTTTGCCATTGTTGATGGTAGGAGAGCCAAGGCCGATATAGGCGGGTATCTGTGGCTTGTAGAGGATGTCATAGGTCAGTTTGTTATACCAGTCGACGGTAAGATTTAGTTTATTGAAGAGGGTTATGTCCGTCCCAAAGTCGATGATACGCGTCGTTTCCCATTTTATATCCGGATCGGAGAGGTTGTTCCGAGCGACCCCGGAAGTCAGGCTGTTGCCCGAGAAAGAATAGGCATAGAAGGTGCCTGTGTTGTAGGCGTTGGCGCTCGTATACAGGTCCTGATAGGGATAGTTGGAGATATTTTGATTACCCAGCTTGCCCCATGAACCCCGAAGTTTGAGATTGGTCAGCCATGAAACATTGTCCAGAAAACTTTCCTTTGTCAGTACCCAGCCGGCGGATACCGAAGGGAAGAGGCCCCATCGGTTGGAAGGCGGGAATCTGGATGACGCATCGTAGCGTGCATTGGCCTCGAGCAGATATCTCTCTTTATAGTCATAGTTGAAGCGGCCATAGTATGACCGGAGCGCCCATTCGGCCGTTGTCCCGGTCGCTATCTGCGATCCTGCGGGTCCGGCGTTCAGTTCGCGGGTGATATTATTGGAGAAGGGAGTATTGCGGGTACCGACCATCTGCTGGACCTTGTTGTACTCGGCCTGCGTACCGCCAAGCAGTTTGAAATTGTGTTCGCCCAGGCTGCGGGTATACGTTAGCTGGCTGTAACCGACAGGATAGATCGTATTATTATCCGTGACCACAAGGCCCTGTCCGTTGACGTCCAGCGTGCGTTCGGGCGGGTCGTTGGGTCCTGCGAACCAGTTGTACTGGTTGATCACCGGTTTGAAATCATAGATCTTCTCGAACTCGAAGTTGAAGCCGCCGCTCGTCCGCCATTCCAGTCCTTTCAGCGGACGGACGCTGACGTAGAAGCTGCTCTGCATATAATAGTCGTTGTCGTTGACCAGCGCGTTCTGCGCGATGGCGATAGGGTTCTTGTTGGGCGTCTGCACGCTGGGGAACACCGAATTGACGTAGCGTCCGCTGCCATCCGGAAGAATTGGACCGTACATGGGAGACTGCGACAGGTCTGAAAGGAACATATCCTGACTTCCCCGCGATGCATAGAGACGTTTGCTGTAGTTAAGAGTCATATTCGCCCCAACGGTGACGACGTCGTTGACCTTCGAATTCAGGTTCAGCTGGACATTGTATTTCTTATACGAAAAGCCGAGCATGATATCGGGCTGGTCGACATATCCGAGTCCAATATTATAGGTTGTGCCATTTTTTCCTCCCGTAAAGCCGAGGTGATGGTTCTGGACGACGACGGTCCGCATCAGTGCCTTCAGCCAGTTGTAGTCCGGGTACAGGTGTTTATCCCGGCCGGGGTTGCTGTAAAGGTCTATCTGCACCTGGCTGAACTTATTGGGATAACCCGAGTGAGTAGCCGCCGTGTCCCAGAGGGTCATATACTGAGCGGAATTGTAGATGAGGTTGTCGGGCAGTGCCGTCGGACGGGTGATGCCGACATTGTAGTCGTAGCTGAGCTGGAGCCTTCCCGAACTGCCGGATTTCGTTGTGACCAGGATCACGCCGTTGGCGGCGCGTGTTCCGTAGATCGCGGCAGAGGCGGCGTCCTTCAGGAGTGTTACCGATTCGATGTTCTGCGGGTCCAGCGCCGAGAGGCTGCCGGGCAGGCCGTCGACGATGACGAGGGGCTGCTGCCGGCGCTGCTGTTGGTACCGAGGCCTCTTACTCTGAGAGTGAGTGCTTCGTTGCCCGCTTCGCCGGTGCCCCGGGTCACGGAGAGGCCGGGGAGTTTGCCCTGGAGCAGCTGGGTGGGATCGGTAGCGATCCTTTTGTTCAATTCGGAGCCCGTCACCGCGACAACTGCTCCTGTCAGGTCGGCTTTCTTTTGCGTGCCGTATCCCACGACGACGACGTCATTTAACTCGGCTGCTTTTAGTTGCAGGACGATGTTCAACTGGGCACGTCCGTTGAGTTTTTGTTCGTAGGGTGCATATCCCACCGCAGAGATGGAGATCGTGGCTCCCGGCAAAGCCTGGATCGTGAAGTCGCCGTTCTGGTCGGTTGCCGTGCTGGTCGGTTTGCCTTTTACGGTGATGGTGGCGCCGGGGAGTGCCTCGCCTTTTTCGTTTTTGACGGATCCTTTGACGGGGGTCGTCTGTGCGGGCAGCACCTGGTATATGGTAAGGAGAAGGAGGAAAAGGATTCCCTTAGGAAGGTTCATTTTCATATGCAGCTGTTAAGGCTGGCAAGTACGCGAGATTTCGGGGTGGGTGATTCCGCCCGATTGTCCAATTATTAGCTTGGTTTGGCTTTATCGGTGTGGCATTTTTCTCGTTGAATTACAAAAAGTAATATCTTGCGGGCTGTTTAAAATAGGGGTTTCTTTAACCTTTTATTAACCGGAAGGAGAATACATTTGTGAATTATGAAGAAGTATTTCATTACCGCTTTGGTTTTTTTGGCCACTACTGCTGCTTTCGCTCAAAAAAAGCATTCCAAACACCCTAAGAACGAACCTGCTCCTTCAAAAGATTCCACTGCCATTAATAAAACACTTCTGACTGCCGCCGCCCAGAATCCTGCCCCCAAACCGCAGAAGGTTTGGAATCTGAGCAAAAGGTCGGCGGATCATTTTATGTTTCAGCTGGGTTATGACAACTGGGCGGGTGCTCCGGATAGTGTCCATATTCAGGGTTTTAACAGGAGCGCCAATTTCTATTTTATGTTCGACTTCCCGTTCAAGACCGACCCCAGGCTTAGCATTGGCGCGGGTCTTGGCATCGGGTCCAGCAATATCTTTTTCCACAATCAGGAAGTATTGGTGGCTGCCGTTGGCGCCGGAACGCTGGGCTTTCCATCTGAGGACGGAAGTGACCACTGGAAGAAATACAAGCTGGTTACCACCTATCTGGAGGCTCCGGTCGAGTTGCGGTTTGCGCTGGATCCCGAGCATATGGACAACTCCTGGAAATTTGCGGTCGGTGTCAAAATTGGCCTGATGCTCAGCGCCTATACCAAGGCGAAGGACAGACAGAACAGCGTAGGCCAGACGATCGCCAGCTATATCGAAAAGGAGAGCTCCAAGCAATTCTTTAATACGCCGCGGCTGGCGGGTACGGCCCGTATCAGCAAGGGTGTGATCGGCCTTTTTGGTCAATTCTCGGCCACGAGCCTGATCAAGACCAGCGCAGGTCCGTCGGTCTTCCCCTTCTCCATGGGTATTACGCTAAGCGGGTTGTAATAAATTATTTTTATATATGTGGTCCGCCGGGTAAATGCCTGGCGGATTTTTTGGGATTGCGGCCCCGCCAAAGACTTATCTTTGCTGTCCTAATAGCTGTAAATTGATAGATAAGAAAAATAGTATACAAAAGGCGGAGCGGGCGGTATTGGTTGGACTGGTAGATAAGACCCAAACGGAGGAACAGCTACAGGAATACCTCGACGAGCTGGCCTTTCTGGCCGAGACTGCGGGAGCCATTACCTTAAAACGGTTTACCCAAAAGCTGGCGCACCCGGACAGCAAAACCTTTGTGGGAAAGGGCAAGCTGGAAGAGATCAAGACATATATCACGCTAAAGGACGTCCAGGTCGTCATCTTCGACGACGAGCTCTCGGGGTCCCAGATCTCCAATATTGAAAAAATTCTCGATACGAAGACCATCGACCGGTCCGACCTGATCCTGGATATCTTCGCCAGCCGGGCTAAGACCGCGCAGGCCAAGTTGCAGGTAGAATTGGCTCAGTATCAATACCTTTTACCCCGTCTTCGCGGTATGTGGAAGCACCTTGAGCGTCTGGGGGGCGGTATCGGTACCAGAGGTCCGGGGGAAACGGAAATCGAAACGGACCGTCGTATCGTCAAGGACAAGATCTCACTTTTGCGTCGTCGTCTGCTGGAAATTGACAAGCAGGCCTTTACCCAGCGCAAGGACCGGGGTGAGTTCATCCGCGTGGCGCTGGTAGGCTATACCAACGTTGGCAAGTCGACCATCATGAACCTCCTGAGCAAAAGCGATGTTTTTGCCGAGAACAAACTTTTCGCGACCCTCGACACCACGACGCGTAAGGTCGTGTTCGAGAATACGCCATTCCTGCTGAGTGACACGGTCGGATTCATCCGCAAGCTGCCCCACCACCTGGTGGAAAGTTTTAAGAGCACCCTCGATGAGGTGCGGGAGGCCGATATCCTGATGCATGTGGTCGACGTTTCGCATTCCCGCTATGAGGAGCAGCTGGGGGTAGTCAACAAGACCCTGCAGGAGCTAAACGCGTTCGAGAAGCCGATTCTGGTTATTTTCAATAAGATCGACCGCTACGAGGCCCAGGTCTTCGACCCCTGGCTGGAAGAGCCGGTGAGGCAGGAGATCATGAGCGAGCTCCGCGAGCGCTGGGAGCGCGAGACCAACGGCAACTGCGTCTTCGTCTCCGCCACTGAGCGCCGTAATATCGACGAACTACGCAGGACCATCCTCGAAAAAGTAAGAGAACTCTATAAAGTACGTTATCCTTACAAAACAGAATACCTTTTTTAATGGGCTCCAAAAAGTACAAATGGCATAAGGTCGCAGATGCGGCTACGGATCTGCAGTGGACACCCGGCGACATCGCCGAGGTCGAGGTCGAGGGGAAAAAACTTTGCATTGCGCGTGCTAATGACGAGTGGTTCGGCCTTGCGCATGTCTGCCCCCATGCCGGCGCGCCGATGCTGGACGCGTATGTTTCGGGGGGTGTCAGGTCGTTTGCCCGGTACACCACCTGAAGTTCAATATGAAAGATGGAAGGGATGTAAATGGGGAGGGTTATCGGCTGAAGACCTATCCGGTCGAGGTCCGGCCCGATGGCGTCTATTTTGGAGTGGAAGAAGGGGGTGGGTTTTTTAGTAAGTGGTTTTAGGGCCCGGCGGCTCGCCTTTCACCGCCAAAGCGCTGTCCGCGGGGTTCTCCCACGTCCGCCGCTGACTCCGGGAGCGGTTCACGTTACCTCCCAGATGTCCGAAAATTTCCCTGGATTTTTTTGATTTCCCGGTCTTTTAAAACGGATTTTCCCATATCTTTGCAACCCATTTTGGGATATAATCCTCCTTAGCTCAGTTGGTTAGAGCATCTGACTGTTAATCAGAGGGTCGCTGGTTCAAGTCCAGCAGGGGGAGCAAACTTTAAAACCTGGCATTACTGCCAGGTTTTTGTTTTATATAACGATGGACTCGCAAGACACGGGCGGTGGCTAGCTATTCCATTTTCACGGCTTGCATTTTATACCCATTATCATCGATGTCACGGTAACAACCTCTTTAATTTTCGGAGTATAAAAATCTTTCCAGTTATAAACAGAAGCCAGGGAATTGGCTATTTCGCGCAACAGGCTTCCATCGTCGGTATTTGCCATTACTACTACGCCATTCCCATTTTCCATGCTGTCGTAGTATGAAGCAACAAAGCCTTCATCCGAACCATCATGGTTGAAATATTTTTCATTCCCCTTTTTGATAATAAATACTCCTGGTGCCGCGGAGTTATCCGTTCAATAATTTACTTATTGAGCGCGCCTGGAATAGTGTATTTATTGTAACCGGCCGTTTTTCCGCACTATCTGCCCAACCATATGTACTTCTTTAGAATAGGTGGTATTCTTTTGTCCAAGCAGGATATTTGTTTGGAGACAAAAGAATAGAGACAAAAAAATCAGGGTAAACGCACTTCTGTGTTTAGTCATAATGATATATTAAAAAAAGGCGTCGAAATCCGGGACCTGGAGTTTTCAGCATCCACCCTTGCTGCGTATGGCATAGATCACATTGCCCGAAACAAATAATCTGAAGGCCTTTTTTTGCACAGAAGGAAGTAATAATTTCCACGTTCTTCCCTTGTCTGATGATCGGAAAATGCCGTCAGGATGAGAACAATAGAAATTCTCACCAACATGCATAATTATGGTCATGTAGGCCTGCACGGCAGGGCGATCATTCCAGGTCCGCCATACGTCGTCCTCAAGGCCGGCATCGATGGGCTGCCAGGTCTTACCGCCGTCGTAGGATGTCCTTAGCCTCCTGGTATTCGACGCCGAACTGGAGGTAATAGCAGCGAATCCGCCTTTGATCTGTTTTACATCGTATGCCACAATGCCCTCACTGTCCACCAACGCCCAGTTTTCACCGTTGTCGGTCGACCTTATTATCCCTTTCATAGTGGCCGCCACCAGTACGCCGTTCGACTCCGCCAAATGTCCTACCAAGCCTCCGGCCTGGACATGCTCCCAGGTTTTTCCATCGTTAGCAGTTTTGAAAAGGCCTCTGTCGTTGCCGATGAAAATTGCACCTCCGGCAGTCTCAAAAACGCCGCGTATTCGTGGATCCTGAAAATTTTCGAATATCGGTGACCAGACACTCGTCCCGTTTGTTTTTTCTAATTTTACACTCCAATCGTAGGCAGATATCCTGGGCCCACGGGGTGCGATACTGATATATTCGTTGGGGAGAATCTCTTTGGTCCAAAAAGGAACCGTGGCATTTGGTGTACTGTGATAGAGTTCGTTTCTAACCTTCAAAAACAGCCCTTTGTCATTTGAAAAGAGGTCTCTTCCCTGGATACTATCTCCCCGCAAGTTTTCGGGCAGTCCTTTGCCGATGTCCTGCCAGGTCTGTCCGCCATCTGTAGACCTAAAAACGATCTGGTCATCCCGGAGAAGAGAAAATGAGAAAACCCCGAAAAGGAGTAAAAAAGCAAGAATATAAATTTTCATGGTAAAAAATATATTGGTGAAGCAATAAAGTAAAGATACCCGGCGTCAACTACCAGGAAGATTATTAGCGGTAAAAAGATGTAAAGGATGCGTAAATCGTTTGTAAAACAATGTAAATCATGATTTACATTAGTGGTCCACGCTTAACTTTATCCATATGAAGCAATATTCCCTTTTCGCGGCGCTTTCAGTATCCGTGATCATCGTTGCCATGGCCTTTATAAAAAATGGCAATGAGCGCCCTGATAAGCACCTGGAAATTGTGCTTCGTACTATCGGGCATGAGGTATTGCTTCATTCCAACGATTCGACGTCCCGGGTATTGCCGGTTATAACTGTCAATGAAAACACCTACCGGATTGCCTTTGAGAACAGTTTTGAATTCACTCCCGATACGTTAATGAGCATAGTGCATCAGCAACTGGCAAAAACGGACAGGCCGGAGGATTATACGGTTAGCGTAAATGACTGCAATCAAAACCAGACCATTTATGCCTATGAAGTAAATACAGCCAGGGGGATTTGAAACCCTGCCGGGGGCGCGAACTGAAAAAAGGTTGCTACGTAATTGAGATCTCCTTTCCCGCAAAAAAATCATTCAACTACGGCTGGCTTCTGCCTGCATTTATCCCGGTAGTTTTTGCAGCGCTCTATTTCGCTCGCAAACGGAGCAGAGTTCCAGAGTCGCGGGAACCTATAGAGGAAAAGGTCGACGAATCGCAATTAGGTGAAACCGAATCCCTTCCGGCTATCACCGATCATAAAAAGCTGGGGAATTTTGTATTCTTCGAATCAAAAGGAGTTCTTAGCCTTAATAACGAAACCATCGAACTTTCCGATAAAGAAGGGAAAGCATTAAGCATACTTGTGTCAAACCAGAACGAGGTAGTCGGAAGGGACCTGCTGATGAAAGAACTCTGGGAGGACGACGGTGTTGTTGTGATCACCCGCAATGTGGACGTTTTGATATCCAAACTCCGGAAGAGACTAAGCGCTGATCCTTCTGTTAAGATTGTAAATGTGCATGGTAAAGGGTATAAAATGATTGTGTAAGCCGGTTTGTGCGGGGATGGGGACTCCACGATTAATTCGTTTGTTTAAGTGAAAACACCTGATTCCCGATGGGTTCAACCCGTGGGATTGTAATGATGTTGAACGGATGTTTGGTCACCGCGTGACAATTATTGCAGGTAGAAGTCAGCAGAACGAAACTCCGCCGGAACGCCGGGGGACTCTTAAGGCTGATGGCGGCAGTGACGCTGTCCATGGGGCCGTCGATCATCGGCAGCGCCGCCGTGTTGGGATCATCGGGATGATAGGCATGGATCTTGCGGAAGGCGCTTCGAATAAGGCTTTCGTCGTAGGCGGCCAGCTCCCAGTTGTCGTTTGTGCCGGCAAACCAGAGTTTGGAATGATGGATCTGAATATTTAGCATCAGTTCGCCAAAGCCGGGGGTATAGGAGTGGCGAAGGCGTTGGTCCAGGCTGTCGAGGCGGGCCTGCAGCATCCGATCGTTGCGTTGCTGGCTGGTGCAGGCGGCGAACAGGATCGCGACGATGGAGAAGATAGAGACGATGATAATGACCGGTCCGAAATTGGAAAAGCGTTTCATAAATATTGTTTTAGTTGGTTCTTACAATTGTACCTTCTTTCAATTCATCCGTGGCGGCCGCGACCAGCCGGTCGCCGGCCTGCAGGTCGCCGTATATCTCGACCTTGCCGTTGGCCTCCCTGCCCTTCTGGACGGTGACCCACTGTGTGGCTCCGTCCCGCACCCGGATGACGAATATGTGGTCGCTATTGCCTGTCACCGCGGCCACCGGGACGATGAATTGCTGGTCGTTGTTGGTCAGGTCGAGGCTTACCTGCGCAAACATACCCGGCAGGAGGAGGCCGCTGTCATTGACCACGTCCATCTGCAGCTGTTCGGTACGGGATTGCAGGTCGAGCGCGCCGGCCATCCTGGTCACCGTGGCGGTGAAGACGCGGCCCGGCAGTGTCTGGACAGAAAAATGGATGGTGTCTTTGTCGCGGAAATAGGCGGTGGCCGCTTCGGGAACGTCCACGACCAGGCGAAGACGCCGCTGTTGCTGAAGCGTCATCAGCGGGATGGACGACCCTTTGCCCGCGGGACCAGCATAAGCGCCCGGGTAGATGTTCCGGCTGCTGATGACGCCATCGAAAGGCGCCCGCACCTGCAGATAGGACTGCCAGTCGGCGGCGAGATAGTGTGAGCGGGCGGCTGCCAGACTCGCGCTGTCGCTGCTGGCCTTTGCCCTCGCCAGCTCGAGTTCGTTGGGAGAAACGGTACCGGGAATTCTGCTGGTCTTATAAAGACGATCGTAGGTAGCCTGCGAGGCGCTCAGCGCGGCTTCCTGCGTGTGCAACAGGGAAGCCGATTCCTCGGTCTGGGCCTGCAGCTCCGGCGCCTCGAGGACGGCCAGCAGCTGGCCTTTTTTACCTGGCTGCCCACATCGGCATACATCGCTTTTACAAAGCCGTTGACCTTGGCATACAGATCTACCGTTTGAAACGGGAGGAGCTGGCCCGGCAGGGTCATCGTCGACGTGAGCCGGCCCTTTGTCAGGCTGAGGGTCGCGACAAGGTAGGTCGTGTCGGCCGCAGCGGCGCCGCCGGTCGCAGAGGTAGCAGCGCCGGTCACGGAAGAAGCGCTGGTCGCAGAAGAAGCTGGATTCAGAGGCAGCACTGGTTACAGAAGAAGCCGTGGTTGCAGAGCCTGTGGCCGCGGCGGCCGCCGGGGCCGGGGCCGGAAGCTTACTGTTACAGGCCGCGAGTAGTGCGATCATCGGAGCGATGAACAGCAGAAATTTCTTATAGCTCATATAATTGGTTTTATTGGTTCGTAATGGATGCTGCTGGCGTCGTCGGGATCGAGCGAAACCGGATCGACAGAGCTTTTGCGGCGGACACGGGAGAAGATGACAGGTAGAACTAACAGTGACGCGACAGTGGAGAAGAGCAGGCCGCCGATGACCGCCCTGCCCAGCGGCGCGCTCTGGGCGCCGTCGCCAAGACCGGTAGCCATGGGTATCATGCCGACCGTCATGGAGATACTCGTCATAAGGATCGGACGCAGGCGGAGACCCGCCGCTTCGACGGCCGCCTTTACGGAATCGGCGCCGGCCTTTCTGATCTCTTCGGCGTTGGTCACCAGCAGGATCGCATTGGCAACGGATACGCCCACCGACATGATGATCCCCATATAGGATTCCAGATTCAGGGTTGAACCGGTGGCGAGAAGCATGAGCAACGATCCGGCAAGCACCGCGGGAACGGCTGTAAGAACGGTGGCGGACAGCGGAAAAGACTCATAGTTGGCCGCAAGGATGAGCAGCAATACTACGACGGTGATGATAAGACCGGTCTGCAGGCTGCCGAGCGTCTGCGTAAGCAGATTGCTCAGGCCTCTCGACTCTACGCTGATCCCGCGGGGCGGGGTGCCGGCTTCTTTTATCGCTTTTTGAACGGCGGCGGCAGCGGAACCCAGGTCTTTGCCATAGATATTCGCGCCGATAGAAAGGAAGCGGGTCGCGCCCTGACGGTCGTATTCCCCAACCATATGATCTTCGGTGAGACCAGCGACCTCACCCAGTACGGGCTGGCTGCCGCCGGGGCGGACCGGGATAGCCGCGAGGTCCTGGACGCTGCCGATAGCGGTTTGCGGGATTTCCACCTGCACTTCGTAGGAGTTGGCGTTGGCCTCGTTGAGCCAGAGCATTTTGTTGACGTAGCGACTGGACGAAGTGGCTTCGGTCAGCGAGTTCGATACATTCGTCATGGTCAGGCCGAACTGCCTTACTTTTTCCCGGTCGATATCGATCCGTATGGCGGGGTTGTTCAGCTGTTGTTTGATGTAGATATCGCGCAGGAAGGGAATTTTCCGCAGCCGGGTTTCGAGTTTCTCCGCGTATTGCTGACTGGCGGCGAGGTCTGGTCCCATAACTGCCACCTCGATGGGAGTCGAAGCGCCCTGGCTCATGATCTTATCGGTGAGGTCGATGGGCTCATAGGAGATCGTAACTTCCGGCATGGCCTTGTGAAGGGCCTGGCGATACCGCTCCTGCAGGTCGTCGATCTTCTCCTTATAACCCGCGGCCATGTTCACGTCCATCAGGATCTCGTTGGGACCGCTGGTGAACAATATGATCGGCAGCGTTGGATAAGACGGTGGCTGCTGGCCGGCAAAGGCCGAGACGATCGACACGTTTTGTTTGCCTCCTGCGATATCGTATAGCACCTGCTGCGCTTTCAGGAGCGTCGCCTCGGTAACCTCGAGCCGGCTGCCTTCCGGCGCACGGAGGCGCAGCTGAAACTGTGCGTCGCCCGTCGCGGGGAGAATATCTTTCCCGATATGGGTGGCGATGGCAATGACGAGACCGATCGTAAAAGAAAATATGCCACGATCAGCCGCTTGCCATGATGCATTTGCTTTTCGAGCAGGCGTAGAAAACCCGCTTTGAATCTATCAAATCCCTTTTCTTTGGCGGGAACGACAGGTTCGGGTGTATGCGTTCTATCCCGGAGCATCCAGTTGGCAAGAACGGGAACGAAAGTTTGCGAAAGGAGGAAGGCGGGGATCATGGCGAATCCAACGGCCATGGACAGGGGCAGGAACATATCTTTTGGAACGCCGGTCATAAAAAAGGCCGGGGCGAAGACGGCGAGCGTACTGAGAAGGATCAGCAGCTTTGGCAGTGCGATCTCGTGACAGGCGTCTGCGATAGCGCGCGCCCTGGACTTGCCCATTTCCTGGTGCCGGTGGATATTCTCGATCGTTACGGTCGCTTCGTCGACCAGTACTCCGATGGCGAGGGCAAGACCTCCGAGCGTCATGATATTGATCGTCTGGCCGCAGAGCTTCAGCAGGAAGGTGCTCGTAATGATCGAGATCGGAATATTCAGGACCACGATGAGGGCGCTGCGTGGATCGCGGAGGAAGACCAATACCATCAGCGAGGTGAGAACCGCGCCGATCACCCCTTCGAGGATCAGGCTTTTGACAGCGTCGATGACATAGACGGACTGGTCGAAAACGTATTTCAGCTCGACGTCCGGAGGCAGAAGGCTTTGCATCTGCGGGATCGCGGCCTTCAGAGATTTTACTACCGACCAGGTGGAGGCGTTGGCATTTTTGATGATGGGGATATAGATGGACCGTTTCCCGTCGATATAAGCGAAGCCCGTGGTAATATCGGCTCCGTCCACGACGGTGGCCACGTCGCGCACATAGATAGTAGCGCCGTTCTGGTAGGTGACGGGTATATTGCCGAAATCGGAGATCGCGGGCAGGACGGTATTGGCGGGCGTGATATAGGTCTTGCTGCCGATGTTCACCGCGCCGGCGGGCGAGATATGATTGTTGTCCTCCATAGCGGCAACTATCTGTTCGGGGCTGATATTGTGGCTCCGCATCAGATCGGGGTTGGCATTGACGACGATGGTTCGGATATTGCCCCCGATGGGTGGCGGCGAGGAGAGACCGGGTATGCGGGAGAAATTTGGACGCACCCAGACATTGGCGAGGTCCTGCAATTCGTTGTTGGATCGTTTAGGACTGCTCAGCGTGAGCTCGCCCACCGGAAGTGTCGAAGCGTCGAAACGGATGACGAAAGGCGGTTGTGTGCCTGGAGGCATCGATGCAAAAGCCCGGTTGGTAAGCGATGTGACCTCGGCCTCCGCCTGAGGCATGCTCGTCCCCGGATAAAAACTAAGTTTTAGCAGGCTGAGCCCCTGTGTATTCCTCGTCTCGATAGATTTTATGCCGCTGACATACAGATAGAGATTCTGGTAGTTGGTGGCGACAAAGCCTTCCATCTGCTGCGGCGATAGTCCGCCATAGGGCTGGGAAACATAGATGGTTGGGACGTCGATCGAGGGAAAGATGTCGATATTGATCCCGAGGACGGCCATGATCCCGAAGAGGACGAGGGCGGCAACCAGGACGATCACGGAGATCGGTTTGCGCAGTGCTGCAGATATGAGGTTCATGGCTGTTGTATTAGAGTTGGTGTATGAATGTGTTGATGTCTCCCTGCGTGCCTGCCTTGAAGAGCAGGGCCTGCCAGACGCCGATGCAGGCGATGTCCCGGTCGATCTCGGCCCTGTTCAGCAGGTAGAGTGTTTGTGTGACATCGACGATATTGGCAAGGCCGTTCTCATAGAGGGCCTTCTTCTGTAAATAAGCGTCCGTCGCCGCCTTCAACTGCACGGGCGTTTCCCGGTATTTTGTAACAGCGTTGGCGATCTGCTGTCCGGAAAGCGCGAGTTGGTTCAGCAGGGCATTCTGTTCGAGCAGGTAGTCGCTTCTGTAGGATTCGGAGCGTTGACGCTGGGCGGCGGCGCGTGAGCGGCTGCGGCCCAGATCGGTGAGATCCCATGTGATACCCACGCCCACGAGGTAGTTGGCGCGTACGGGTGTCAACCCCTTAAAAAAGGAAGTAGAATAGTCGCCGGGGTTGGAAGCATATCCGGGACCAAAGCCAGAGCCCCTCTCCTGCCCTACGCCGAATAGCGTCAGGCGTGGAAGACCCGTCTTTGTTATATAGGCGGAAAGGCGATCGCTCGTCGTGATGCGGCTGGCCAGAAACCGGAGATCAGGATTTGCCGAGAGGTCTGTCGACATGGTGCCCAACAAGTCCCGCGGTGGTTGCTGCGCCGTGGCAGTATCCAGGACGAAGGACCGCGGGTTGATCCCCATTTGTATCGAGAGTTGACTGGCCTGCTGTTGTTCGTAGTTCTGTGCGTCGACCAGCGAAAGCACGGCCCGGGATATTTCTGCATTGGCGATACTGCTGTCGACGCCGGCATTGAGGCCATTCAGCGTTCGGGCCTGTATCACTTCCCCGAGTTCGCGGGTTCTTGTCAGGTTGGCTTCCATGGCGATGCGGACCCTTGTGGCAGCCAGCAGTGAGAACCAGGCGCCTGCGGTCCGAACCTGTTGCTGAAAGACCTGTTGTTCGAGCGCCTGCCGGTCCTGGTCGTACTGACCCTGTGCGGCGGCGACGTGGGCCCGCTGAAGGCCGAAGGAATAGAGGTTGAAATTAATATTGGTGAGATAGAGCGCGCCAAAGGCGGCGTTGAGGTTCTGTGAGGGGAATGCCGGTCCGTTGGTAAGGGCGGTGATCCCGGGCTCGCCCGGGAGAGCCCATTCATCCCATCAAGGGTTCCATATGCTGACTCGACGCCCAGTGTAAGATTCGGAAGTCCGTCCCGACGGGCGGCTTTCAGATCGAGGGCCGATGCCTGAACCGCGTGTTGCGCCGCCTTTATTTGCTGGTAGTTGGCCGTTGCGACGCGAAGCGCTTCGGGGAGGAGAGCGCCCCTTCGATTGGCTGCGTCGCGGTCTGCGCGTGGATGACGACTCCCAGCAGGAGGCAGGTGGTGAGGAGTAACAGGTGTCGCATGATAATTAGTTTTGATCCCGGAAGGCGTTGTCGTTGTCATCGGCGATGTGGCGAACTCGAAGGCTGAGAATGAATACTTGTTCCATACATTTTGATTTTGTTCACCGAAATTAGCGCGCCGTCATCCCGGGACTTTCCGGCACTCGGTGAACGGGCAAAAGCAGTCGTTGAGGGCCGGCATTTTGAATAGCCGGAATGGCATTTTTATTCTACATTTAGGGCATGAACGTTCTCATCGTCGACGACAATACTATCGCGCGGTCGGTGCTCCGCAAACTCTGCTCGCAGCAAAAGGATATTACTGTCGTCGGCGAATGCGCCGCTGCCGAAGAAGCCTATGGCCTCCTGCAGGAACAGGCCGTCGACCTTCTGCTGCTGGACATCGAGATGCCGGGAATGTCGGGGCTGCAGCTGGTGCAGCAATTGGGTCAGTTGAGGCCGGTGATCATTTTTACGACCTCCAAAAAGGAATATGCGAGTGAAGCTTTTGACCTGAATGTGGCCGACTATATTGTCAAGCCTGTGACGCCTGCGCGGTTCATACAGGCGACGGCCAAGGCAAGGGAGATCATCGACAGCAAACAGGAAGAGGTGAGCTGGACGGAAGAGGAGTTCATATTTATCCGGGACAGCACGATCATCCGGCGGCTGAAGGTGGATGATATCTTATTTGCGGAAGCTATGGGAGACTATGTAAAACTATATACGCCGCAGAAGTTCTATGCGATACATACGACGCTCAAGGCCGTCGAAGAACGATTGCCGGCAAGCCGGTTTCAGCGGGTACACCGGAGCTTTCTGGTGGCCATAAGCAAGATCGATACGATCCAGGACGGGGTGCTGATCGTCAGCGACAAGCCGGTGCCGGTGGCGGATGCCTACCGGAAAGCCCTGAACAGCAGGATGAATATCCTGTAGCCTGGCAGCCGGTTCTGTTTCCTTTTCCAGCGACGATTTTTGCCTGTTCGGCGAACGGCCGGCTCCGGGCGCTGTGCAAATGGGAGCTTTGCCTCATGAAAATCGTATATATGTGTGTCTTCTTCGGGGACACGCTGTTGATCAGCGTTCTTGCTTTCCAGCTGTTCCAGAGCATCGATACGGGAGCTCCTGTATGGGTGCACGCTGACGCTGGGCTGGCCTGGTGGCGGCGATCATGCTGCTGGTCCTTTTCATCCGGCACTACCTGCGGGGCGGGACCGGATCGAACGATAAATAGGTGAACTTACAAGTCCGCTATGACCAATAACCGGTTTATTTACTTCACGCTGGCCGTTTTTATTGCCGGGATGCTGCTGCTGGTATTTATCCAGTACAACTCTTCCCGGAGTATTCATCAGCTGATCGAAGGGAATAGTCTTTTGCTTCGGGAGCTGAAGACAGGGTAATGACCTGAGGGAAATGGAACGCGATATCCTTTCGGTGGAAAGCAAGATACGCGCGGCCGTGGCTACGGGAGACAGCACGTTCGCGGAAGGCATCGATGCCCAGATCGCCGACGCGGAAGCCAATCTCGACACCCTTCGCCTGATCCATACCGACCGGCAATCGGTAGCGGACATCGACAGGCTTGCGGTCCTGACGAGGGAAAAACTGGAGAAGAAGAATCTCATGGTGGACAGCTTCTTCCACACAGGCAAAAAGCCGGACATGACGGTCATCGCGAACCCCCGAATCAGGGGCACCGCCAACGAGATCAACACCATCATCCGCCGGCTCTTTTCCCGGCGTCAGCAACGTCTCGCCGGGCTCAATGCGATGGTCCAAAAAACGGCCGTATCGCCCACACCAGCGGCAATATTCTGATCGGTCTGGTCCTGCTGACCGGCAGCGCGCTTTTCTGGTTTATCCTCAACCGCATCCGCAAACAGAACGAGCTGATCCGGAGACTCGATATTTCCGAACGCCAACTGCAGGAGGCGGTAAAGATAAAGGAGAATTTCCTGGCCAATATGAGTCACGAGATCCGGACGCCGCTGAATTCCATTATCGGCTTTGCCCGGCTGCTGTCGAAGAAGCCGCAGGACGAAGAGTCGGCGGAGTTCATATCGGCCATCAGGGATTCCGGAGAAAATTTGCTCACGATCATCAATGACATCTTGGATCTTTCAAAGATCGAGGCGGGTATGATCAGGGTGGATAGCCGGCCCTTTGCCGTCCGGGAACTGTTCCACTCGGTGACGACGCTGTTCCATCACCGGGTGAAGGAGAAGGGTCTCGGCATCAGTGTAGACGTGGATGCGGGTGTCCCGGAGGTATTGCTCGGGGATGCGACCCGGCTAACACAGATAGTGGTGAATCTTATCAGCAACGCCGCCAAGTTTACAGACACTGGCGGTATAACGGTCAGCGTGAGTTCTGACGGTCCCGATCAGGGGAATGTTCGGTTGTGGGTGGCGGTGACGGACACTGGTATTGGGATCAGGCAGGATCAGCTGGCTTCGATCTTCGAGCGCTTCTCCCAGGCGGAGAGCTCGACGACGAGGAAGTACGGTGGTACCGGGCTTGGACTGACTATTGTAAAAGAACTCATCGAAATACAGCACGGGAAGATCGAAGTGGAGAGTGAGCCGGGGAAGGGTGCGACCTTCCGGTTTTATGTCCCATACCAGATAGTGAGCGCGGTGCCGGTTCTGGCGGATGTGCCGGAAAACGTCATTGCGGCGCAGCCCCGCATGGAAGGGGTCTCCGTCCTCGTGGCCGACGACAACCGGATGAACCAGCGGCTGATGGAGCACCTGCTCCGCGGCGCGGGATTCAGTTATGATATAGTAGACGACGGGCAGAAAGCCGTCGACCGTCTGCGCGAGAAAAAATACCAGCTCGTACTGATGGATATCCAGATGCCGGTAATGGACGGGTATGCGGCGAGCCGGATGATCAGGGAGGATTTGCGGTCGTCGGTGCCCATCATAGCGATGACGGCCCATGCGATGAGGGGTGAGCGGGAGAAATGTCTGGAAAGCGGAATGAATGAATACCTGTCGAAGCCTATCGACGCGGATGAGCTATTCGCGATGATCGGAAAGCTCCTGGACGCGTCAGGGATCGACAGGAGTACCGTGTACTCCAGAGAGTCCGGCCCGAAGGGAGACGCCCAACCTGTATTTAGCTTCGACACTATCGATCTGGCCTACCTGCGGGACCTCAGCGGCGGAGACCATGAATATGAGACCGAAATGGCGGATCAGTTCCTGCAGAATATGCCTGACGAGCTTGGGCAGATGCGGGCCGCGCTGGCAGCAAATGATCTTGCAGCGGCGAGCAGGGTGGCGCATAATATGAAGACGACGGTGTCGATCATGGGTCTGAGCGGGCGACTGTCCGGGTTGCTGGATCAGCTGGAGTTCCCGGATGGCGATACCGATATTATGGCCGCATTTGGGCGGCTGCAGCTGGTGTGCGAACGGGCTATGGAAGAGGCCCGGCAATTCCGTATATCGCGACGCCCGTGAGATCGACTTTGAGGGTCCGGTTGACCAGGGCGGCCGGCCTTTTCTCGCCGCCGAGTTCGGGGCTCATCAGTTGTAAAGAAGAGAGTTTCAGACGCGCAGTGTCGACTTCGTATTCCAGCTGATTGTCCTTTACCAGTGAGACGATATCCTTCATCAGCGGTATTCCGGAGAGGTCGTTGATCGAATCGGGCTGGGCTTCGAGGCCCGCGTTCATAAAATGGATGACGGTCCCCTTTCCTTCGTATATCCGTACGCGTGCTGCCCACCGGGTGTCTCCTTTTGTCTGTTTTAGCACCGGGTGGAATTTGCCTTTGGCGATCATCGTTGCGAGCGGTGTGGAGCTCGACCGCGGAATCGATTATCGTGAGACCTTTGAAGTGTCCTTTCAAATCATTTGATAGCGGGGTTTTGCGGGTGAACCCCTTTTCGTCGTGCGTTCCGAATGGCAGGGCCATCCAGGCCGTTCCTCCTTTGGCGAGATACGTCGTGATAGCAGAAAATTGCCGGTCGGACACGCAGCCCATTCCATCGAGTACGAGAGGGGTATTTTCCTTTAGCAGGGCGGCGGCGTCTGTCAGCTCTTCGGCGCGGACAAACCGGTATCCGACATTATGATGCACCAGCTGAATGCTCCACGCTTTTGAGCGGTCCCAGTGTTCATGGCCGTCGGCGTCGCGCCAGCCGTTCTCGCGGCAGAGGCGGTTGTTGGCGACTCTTATCTCGACCAGGTCGCGGCCTTGCCAGTACGGCAGGTCGCTGTATTGTTTTTCCCAGTTGTTGGGCCGGCGGATGGCGTCCTCCTGTTCGATGGCATGGGCGGGGTCTTCTTCGAGTCTGCCATTGAGGGTGCTGCTCCAGTTGGAGGCGCCCCAGTATCGGGCGAGGCCCCAGCCGAGATAGGCGCCTTTTTCCGACAGCGCATAGCTGAGCGCGAGAGCGGGGGCGCTTCCTCTTTTTGCCGCGATATCTTTCTGGTTCAGGGCTTCGGCGTCCATGCTGACCCAGTCGATATTTTTGATATTCGTACCTACGTTCTCGAGCATAAAGAGGTCGAGGTGGGGCGCCATTTTCTCGAGGTCGAGCGCGACGGCGTTCAGGACGATGGGGCCCGTGTCGGAGCAGCACGTCATCAGGGGTTTGCTGCCGATGGTCTCCTTGATCAGTTTAACGTGATCCCTGACCGAATCCGACTTCATGCGCAGCCAGTCCCGGTAGACGGGGTTTTCGTAGTTACCCCATTCCAGCATATCGTTGATGGCGGTGTTGCCAAAGAAATTTGCATCCGTAAATTTGGGGATCTCGTGGCCGTAGTCTTTTCTAAACCGGTCGCGACAGTATTTGCAGCCGCAGGTGGTATTGCCGGGGTAGCTGCACATATCGTCGACCTCAATCCCGTCGAAGGGAACGTCCTTCATCAGCTGCAGCAGGTATTTCCGGTGCATGTCGAGGAAGGCGGGGTTATTGTGACAGAAAGCTTCGAACTGGTATTGTTTGGCGTAGCCGCGGGTGGCGTCGCGGAGGTCTACTTCGCAGAGGTCCTGAAAGAGATGGCCTTCGTATTGAGCGAATTTTGTTGCTGCCGCATCGGGGATTAGTAATACAGAGTGGCGTTCATATTTGTTGACCATTGCAAAGTCGGCTTCGGTCCTCGGCCGGATGACGTGGTTGCAGGAATAGTGGTCGATCCATCGGATGCCGCGCTGGTGGAGCTCTTCGCAGACGGTGGCATAGTAACCGTGGAGCACGGAGAAATAGTTGGAGAAGTCGAAGCGGGTATGGAATCCGAAATTGATTGCGGTATCGATGTTGGCTTTGGCGAAGCCGTCGGCGCGGCGGCGGATGTTGTCGATGACGTACTTCTGGGGCCATTGGAGGTTTTCGAGGGAGGCCCACCAGCTGGCGGCGCGGTTGGGGATGAAGGGGGTGGCGGGGGCCACAGCGGGTGTTGCGGCCGCACCGGCTAGTGGGTTTGCTCCGGACCCTGCGGCGGCTGCGGCATTTGTAAAAATAGCCGGAACCCCGAGGCTTGCGGTGGACAGGGCCGTCAGGCGGAGAAATTGTCTGCGGTTAGTTTTGGCGTTCATCGTAGCAGGTTTTAGCTTACATTCAAATTTAATTGGCGGAGGCGTTGCTATTTTCCAATTATCGCTGCAAAACCTATACTTTTTTAACAATTTTTAGCCTCGGGGTTGTTGACCGTATCCTTTCGTAAATTTACCGTATGGGCAAATTCTCCGACTCCATACAGCCTGCTCACCAGGCGTTCATTGAACATCAGAAAATGTTCTTTGTGGCTTCGGCGCCGCTGAGCGGCGAGGGCCATGTCAATCTTTCGCCGAAAGGGATGGATACCTTCAGGGTGATGTCGCCATCGCGGGTTGCGTATTTGGACATCACCGGCAGCGGGAATGAGACTTCGGCGCACCTCCTGGAAAATGGGAGGGTCACATTTATGTTCTGCGCGTTTGACGGCCCGCCGAATATCCTTCGTCTTTATGGTATTGGCCGGACGGTTCTTCCGCATGATGCTGAGTGGGGAGAGTTGTCCGCCTTGTTCGCGCTGCCGCTGGCTACCCGACAGATCATAGTTGCCGAGATTCACAAGGTGCAGACCTCCTGCGGCTTCTCGGTTCCGCTGTATGAATATACCGGTGAACGGGATCATGCCGACAAATGGGCCGAAAAGAAAGGGGCTGATGGGCTTGAAGCTTACCGGAAGGAGAAGAATAGGGTGAGCCTCGACGGTCTGCCTACCGCGCTGTCGTTTCCCCTGGATCAGTAATGGGCGACCTATGTAAACAGGTAACCCCAAACTGTCATGACGAGACCTGCCAGAAAGATGAAACCTCCGCGGATCAGGAGTTTGTAAAATGCCTTTTTCAGTCCTTGTCGCTGCCCTACCGCGGCTTCGCGATTTCCAGCGCTTTCGTTGAAGTATAGTACTTCGCCAGCATCCCCTTTATCTCCCACTCTGGTATGCGGCCAGCCGCGAGAAAACCGAGATAGCGTTGCATGACCTGGGCGAAGTGAGCCTCATGACCAACCTTGTAAGAAGCAGGGATCTCGACGCGCCATCCTCCTGAAACTTCACTTAGGGTGACGCCGGGATAGCGCGCAGCCAGCTGTGCGACAAACTGCCTGACCGCAGAAGAATAGTCATCGGAGACCGAAACGGGCAAAATGTAAAGCGTCGGCTGGTAGTGCTCCTCCGCGCCCTGGCGGATCTCGAGGGTCGCCTTCGTGCCCTTGAATATCGCATGATGGGTATCACCGCTGCCGGGAGGGGCCTGGTATTCCCAGCGGGCCGTCACGTGGGCAAAGACTCCTTTTAGCCGGTAGGTAACTTCTCCGTTGCCGTGGGCCTGAAGTAGGGTGTCGCCTTTCAGGAATGGTTTGAGGAAGGCAGGGAATGCCGGTTTGCCGGTGAGAGTTGAAAATTGTGAAAGGCCTACCGGTGTCGGCCAGGTGCTGGCTGAAAGGACGGACACGTCCTTTTTATAGTCGATCGCCGCTGAAGGATAACAGATCCACTGCACCAGGTCCAGCAGGTGGGTGCCTACGTCGGCCAGCGCCTCGCCCTGTTGAGCCGGATCGAAGAACCAGTCGGGACGGGTGAGCGTCTTGCCAGAAACATTTTTGTAGTAGAAGTGGACACTCTCCATCACGACGGAAGGATCGGCAGCGCTGCCGGGACGCAGCGCCCCAAAAACTGCCGGCGCGTGCATCAGCTCTTTCTGCAAAATATTGGTGATCTCGGACCGTTCGGTCATGATATCATAGAGCAGCACGTGGTGGGCCGCTGCCTCGTCAAAGGCCTTCGCCAGCAGCCGGAAACCGGCGGTGTCGATCGCCATCGGTTTGTCACTAAGGGCGTTGAAGCCCGCCCGCACAGAGCGGTCGATATACTCCGTCTTCAGGTGGTTGTTGCCTGCCATGACAACGACATTGCCTTTTCTCTCTGCGATCATCTTCTGCAGATAGTCGGCCCCTGCGTAAACGGTTTCCTTCCAGTGCGTCGGCCGGTCGGCCCGCTCATTGTACTGGCGGACCAGCGCCAGATGCGCCTGCAGTTCGGGGCCGCCGGGGGCATAGACCTGCACTTCCGGGTCGATGACCGGATACATGGACTTCTGGACCAGTGCAGCATGAAAATGGCCCGGGTCCAGGGTGATTAACCTTACCCGGGCTTTGCTACGTTCCTGCCCCGAACTCCAAAAGGGCAGGATCAACGCTAATGATATGACTACAGAGAGATTTATCTTCATAGTTGAATTATACTTTGGGCTCCCATCCTTTTTCGTACTCACGTCCCCACAGTCGCATCGCTGCTTCGTCGTGAAGGACATGTCCGTTCTGCTGATCGATATTCAGGGTATGTCCTACGCGCTGGGCGATATTGCCGAGCTGTACCCACAGGGTGCTTTTGAAGCCGGTAGTCACGGGCGCATTCAGCGGCGTGCCCTTGCGGACCGCGTTCAGGAAGTTGTCGACATGTATCGCGTCCAGTCCTTCGTTGGGGCTGGAAGAATTACGGCCATCAATAACCGCATTCGATTTGATCTCCTTCAGCGTATTGCCCTTCTCGTCGAAGATGGTGTATCCGTCGTGACCCGTGAGCATGATGCCGTTGGTGCCATAGAACAGCACCCCGCGGTCAATCCCCTGGACCTTGAACGAACTGCAGCTTCTGCCTTCCCAGCTGACCGTAGCTTCGGGGCACTGGTAGGTGATCAGCTGTGTATCGGGAGTCTGCCAGTCGTCCTTGAAGAAATAGCGGCCGCCGGTGGAGTTGACGGAGAGCGGGTAGTCGATCCCCAGGCCCCAGCGCGCAACGTCTATCTCGTGCGTGCCGTTGTTCAGTGCTTCACCCGTACCCCAGTGCCAGAACCAGTGCCAGTTGTAGTGGATGAGATTGTCCTGATAGGGTTTGCGGGGAGCGGGTCCCTGCCAGAGATCATAGTCCAGTCCCGCCATCACGGGAGCCTGTTTGCCCACGCCGATGGACTTGCGGTTATTGGTATACCAGGTCTTGACCATATAGATCTTTCCGATAGCGCCTGCGTGCAGCTGTTCGATGCCTTCGGTCAATAACTTCCACGAGCGGCGCTGGGTACCCAGCTGAACGACGCGTTTGTACTTCTCTGCCGCGGCTATCGCCAGCTCGCCCTCGCGGGGATTGTGCGAAAGCGGTTTTTCGCAATAGGCGTGTTTGCCGGCGGCACAGGCGAGGATGGTTGCGGGAGCGTGCCAGTGGTCGGGGGTAGCGATATAAACGGCGTCGACGTCCTTGTCGGTAAGCATCTTGCGGAAATCGTTCTCGCCCTTCGGCGCCGGTTTGCCGGCCCGGACTACCGAATTGATCCCTTTCTGACGCGCCTTTTCTTCTACGTCGCAAACGTAGACGATCTCGGTGAGGGGCTGCCGCGCAAAGACGGCGGCCATCCCGGCCCCCTTCCGTTGGAACCGATAATGGCCATGCGGATGGTATCATTGGCCCCGATGATCCTGCGATAGCTGGACGCGGTGAAATCATTTGCTCCTGTGACAAAGCTGCTGGCAGCTCCGCCCAGACCGACGGCCGCCGCGCCGCCCGCCATATTCTTTAAGAAATTTCTTCTCTTCATGGTTTATAGTTCTTTAATTTTTATATCCCTGTAGTGGACGAGGTCGCCGTGCGCCTGCAGCAGGATGGGTGTCGGGCTGGTCATCGCAAATCCCTTTGTGGTCTTGAATTTGCTGAGGGCGATCGCCTGTTTGAAAGCTTCGCTGCTCCTGTCGAATTCGAGGATCTTCTTGCCGTTGAGCCAGTGTTCGACCTTGTCGCCGCGTACGACGATGCGGGCGTTGTTCCATTCGCCGGCGGGTTTGCTCGGTTTGTCGGCCGTGGCGGGCATGATATCGTACAGCGAACCGGTAGTACGATCGCCATTCCTTCCCAGTTTGGCGTCGGGATGCTTCGAGTCGTCGATGACCTGGAATTCGCAACCCAGATTCGTATTGGGGAGCAGGAAATATTTGATCCCGCTGTTGCCCGCTTCGGAAATTTTGAAGTCCACCGAAAGCTCGAAGTCCTTGAAGGTTTTTTCGGTTATGATATCACTACCATGACCTTTGGAGGGATCGAAGGTGAGTTCCCCGTTGGAGGCGCTCCACGCAGCAACCGGCACCGAATCTTTCGTAGCCTGTCGCCAACCCTTCAGGTCCTTTCCATCAAATAATGACTGCCATTCTTTCGAAGACTTAGACTGTGCATGGACGGTACCATGACTCAAAAGCACCGCCGAGAGACCGAGATACATCAGAGATTTCATACGCGATATTTAGGAAGATAAAGATAACTTTTTAGCAAATTACAATTGTGTATATCCTTTATTTTGGGTGATTTGTCCGGGGTTGGACTGCATAACGGTCAGCGGAATGGGATAAGCCAGCACATTGTCGCTCCACGCAAACGGCGGGAAGCCGTCATTGGCCTGTTCCGCCACCATTACCGCCTGTGCCCGGCCGGTCCTTACGAGGTCGAACCAGCGGTGGTTTTCAAAGGCAAGTTCGACGCGGCGCTCTCTCTCGATAGCGAGCAGCAGAGCATTGTCGTCGGCAAAATCAGCGATGCTATAATCTTTTAGCAGATCGGCCGGCTTTGTGATCGCGGGATCACCGGGTGTATTACGCGCCCGCTGCCTGATCTTGTTAACATATGTTAACGCGACGGTCTTGTCGCCGCCGGTGCGGACCAGAGCTTCCGCATACAACAGGTAGATATCGGCCAGACGCAGCTCGATCCAGTTGTTGCCGTTGTCGCTGCCGCTGGTAGACACGTCATAGTATTTGCAGACATACCGGTCATTCTGCACCTGCCCGGTCTTGGCGTTGATCCAGAAATCCCGCATCGATACGTATTTCCGGGGGTCCGCATTTTCATAGGCCGCGGACATGTCTCCGGTAGGCGCGTTGGTGCCGCCCTTGTCGCCTACCAGCACTACTTCCTTGTTGGAAAAACGGGGTGCGAAGTCATTATTCCACGGGCTACCCGTAGCGCCATTAGGACTTCCTTTTTTATACTGTACCTCGAAGAGAGATTCCGTACTGTTCTTCTTGGCGACGTCAAACAGGTCCTTATAGCTGGGTACCAACGCCGCACCGGAGTTGTTGATCACGTCTGTCGCCTTCTGGATCGCGAGTGTGTAGTAGGCGTTGCCCTTGTTCAGCGGATAGCCGGCCATCGTCATATAGACCTTACAGAGCAGACCCTTGGCGCCCCATTTTGTAGCCCGGCCCTTATCGCCCGCGCCATAAGAAGCAGGAAGACTGGCTTCGGCATCCGTGAGGTCGGCGACGATCATGTCATAGTTATCCTGCAGCGTGGGCCGCAGAATCTTGTAAGCCTCGGCCGGAGTGATCTCCTTGTCAACGTGGGGCACGCCCAGCAGCTTGCCGTCGGAAGAAAACCCGCCAAATACGCGGGCCATCCAGAAATACATCAGGCCGCGCAGGAATTTCGCTTCGCCGATATACTGTTTTTTGGTCGCGTCACTTTTGAATGTCACCTTGTCAATACGTCCGATGACGATATTGCAGCGCAGGATCACGTTGTAGCAGTTGTTCCAGCAGTCGGTAGAATAACTGTTCTCCGGCAGCAGGGGCCATGCAAAAATATCGACGCCGTTCTCATTGGCGGGACTCCCGCTGAGCCATGAAAAAGTGGTGTTGTCGCTGCGGGTCTCTCCCACCTTGATAAACGTACTGTTATAGCTGGAGCGGAGGTTGCCGTAGGCAGAAAGCACGGCCTGGTTCATATCGGTCTCCGTCTTGTAAAAACCGTCGGAGTTGAGATTGGAGGGGTCGTTCAGATCGATAAAGCTCTTCTTACAGGAACCCATCACCAGGATGCAGCATATAGCGATCGGTAGGAATTTCATGTTTATATCGTTTTCGTTAGATTAGAAAGAAAGATTTAAGCCAAGGATCAGACTGCGGGCAGCGGGATATCCCAGGTAGTCACCTCCTTTGGCCAGCTGGATGTCTTCGCTGGTGGTCTCGGGGTCGAAGCCGGGATATTTTGTCCAGGTCAGCAGATTGGTGCCGGTCAGGTAGACGCGGGCGCCGGAGATCTTGACATTGTTGAACTTCAGCGGGGCCAGGTCATATGCCAGCGTCACGTTTCTCAGGCGCAGGTAGGACCCGTTCGTAACCCACGCAGAAGAGGGGTCGCGCTGAAAGCCTGTCGGGTTGCGCGTAGCCCGGAAGTGAATGCCGTCGCCGGGCTGGTCTACGGAGCGCCAGCGGCCGAGCTGGTCGGTCATACTGTTGCGGTCGCCGTGGTAGATGTCAGCCATGCGTTTGAAAAAGCTAAACAGTTTTGCGCCGTAAGAGAAGGTCAGCTGGGCTGACAGCGTCCACCGGTTGTAGTTGAAATTGTTACCGAAACCGCCTTCGAATTTGGGCTGGTTGTTGCCGATGATCGTTTTATCATTCTGGTCCAGCTTGCCGTCGCCGTTGACATCCAGGTAGTGGCCGTCCCCGACCTTGTCCTGTGCAAGATGAGGATATTTGTCCAGTTCGGACTGACTCTTGAATACCCCCTGAAATACATAGCCGAAGAAGCTCGCGATGGGGTAACCCGGTTTGGTAATAAAGGAATTGCCGGCATTGGGGGCGCTGCCATAGATCGGCTGTCCGCCAGGGCCGACCGCCAGCACCTTGTTCCTGTTAAAGGCGATATTGAAATCAGAGTTCCATTTAAACCTCCCGACGAGGTTGCGGGTGGAGAGCGCAAACTCGAAGCCCTGATTCTGCACCTTCCCAATATTCTGTATCTGGCTGGAATAGCCCGTGAGCGTGGGTACGGGTACATTCAGCAGCAGGTCGATGGAGCGGCTGTTGTAGAAGTCGGCCTCCAGACGGATGCGGTTGCCGAAAAGACCGAGGTCGATACCTGCGTCTGCCTGCAGGACCTTTTCCCAGCCCAGGTTGGCATTGGAGATGGTATTGGGGTTGACGATATTCTGCAGGTTGTCACCTGTAGGATAAAATCCGGTAGAGAGTAGGCCTATCGCCGAGTAGTTACCGATGCGGTTGTTACCGGCAATACCATAGCTGCCCCTGATCTTCAGGTCGCTGATCGTATTGGATATGCCGGACATGAAGGATTCATCGGAGATCTTCCACGCTGCCGATACAGACGGGAATAAACCCCATTTCCTGTTGGCGCCGAACCGCGAGGAGCCATCCGTACGCACCGTGCCTGTCAGCAGGTAGCGGTTATTATAGGTATAATTAAACCGCCCGAAATAGGAGATCATCGAATACGCGTCCTTCGTGCTCGTCAGCTGATACATTGTCCCCGCATTCAGCGTATGAATATTGTCGTTGGAGAAGCCGCGGGCCTCGCCATACATATAGTCGTGGTTGTGTTTCTGGCTGCTGAAACCACCCAACAGGGTGATATCGTGTTTGTCGGTGATCTTTTTATTATAGGTAAGCGTCTGTTCGATGACCCAGTCGTAGTCGGTATTGGTCTCGTCCACCGACTTGGCGGGTCTTGGTGCGGCCGAGGCGTCCAGATCCACGGTGGAGGGCTCGAAGTTGGTATAGTGGTTGTTCTGGATGCTGCCGTTGATATTGATCCGGTATTTGAGCCCGGCGATGATGTCTGCTTCGCCGAAGATCGTTCCCAGCCAGCCGTAGCGCTGGCGATACCGTTCAACCTGCGTCGCGATACCAATGGGATTGGCGACGTCGCCGGCGAGGGTTTCCGGGTTGCGCACCATCGATCCCCAGGTGCCGTCCGGATTGCGGAGGTCGAAGATCGGGGGGCTGGTCAGCGAGTACAGGATCGGAGCGTCCTTGCCATTGGCCTGTTCGCGGCCGTTGGTGCTGTAGGCGTTCATGTTGAGTCCGAGCTTTATGTGCTTGCTCACCTGCGATTCGATGTTGCTATGGAAATTGAAGCGCTGGTAGTCGGTGAAGATGACGATACCCTGCTGCTTGATATAGCTGCCCGAGAAATTATATGTCGTCTTGTCGTTGCCGCCGGTGACCGCGATCTCGTACTGCGTTATCGGCGCCCGGCGGAACAGCATGTTCTGCCAGTTGTTGTCGGGCATCGTGGCAACGGACCTGGGATCGAAGAAATTGTATTTATAACCGCCGGTCCCGTCCGGGATCATATAGGTAGAGCTGGCGCTGGGATATAGTGCGCGACGGCTGTTGGGGTCGTTGATCGAGTGTGGGTCCCTGTTGGGGTCTGCCGCGATGACGGGCTGGTCGAGCCAGGCCTGGTTACGGCCGTCGATGAAGTACTGCACGTACTGGTCGCGGTTCATTACCGGGATCGTCTTCGTTCTCTCCTGATAGCCGGTGTAGGCGTTCACGCTGAGGACAGGTGCGCCGTTCTTTCCTCTTTTGGTAGTGATGATCACGACGCCGTTGGCGCCGCGCGAACCGTATATGGCAGTTGAGGACGCGTCCTTCAGCACCTGAACGGCTTCGATATCGGCTGGGTTGATCAGGCGGAATGCGCCGCCTTCCATCGGGTAGCCGTCGACTACATACAGGGGATCATTGGACTGGGTGATGGAACCCGTGCCGCGTACCCGTACTGTAAGGCCTTCTCCGCCCGGCGAACCATTGGTCTCCTGGACCTGCACACCGGCAAGCTGTCCGGCGATAGCTTCTCCGAAATTGGCAACGCCGCGGTCTTTCAGGTTTTGGGCAGAGACGGAAACTACGGCGCCGGTCAGGTCGGATTTCTTCCGGGTGCCATAACCGACGACCACTACGTCATTCAGCTGTGGCGGCTCCTGGCGGAGAACGATAGTAAGGTTCGTATTTCCGTTGAGGGGAATTTCCCTTGGTCTGTAGCCGACCGAGGAAATGATGAGGACTCCTTTTGTTGTTTCGGTCTGCAGGGTAAATACGCCTTCCGCGTTAGTAGACGTTCCGAGTTTTGTGCCCTTCAGCTGGACCGAAGCGCCGACGACAGGGGCTCCTTCAGCGTTGGTCACCTTCCCCGTGATGGTAGCAGGCGGGTCTTCTTCCTGTCCGTTGGATGGTTCAGCTGCGACGGCCGCCGTGCGCGGCGCGGGAGCGGAATTTTTTTCGCAGAATGATCAGCTGGTCCTTGTAGACCCAGTCTATGTTCTGTGGAGTCAGTACTTCTTTCAGCAGGTCGTTCAGCCGGACCCGCGAGGAACCGAACGTCATTTTTTGGGTATCATTCAGCATCGTGTTGCTATAGAACATCGTATAGCCGGTCTGCTTTTGAATCGCCTTAAAAAGTTCCGCAACTGAAAAATTGGTGTCTGGTGTAGTGACCCACATGTCCGCGCCTTTGGATGGTGGCTGGGCGGTGGTCACCATAGGAGAGAGAGCAAGCATGAGCGCAGCCAGACCAGCGGTCATGGTTTTGGTTAGCAATCGCATAGTTGGGTGTGTTTAGCAATAAAAATCGTCAGCTAATCTTTAGACAGCCGTATGGCGATTAAGGGTGAAAGAAAAATCTTTATTATTGGAAAATTACTTTTCCGTCGCTGAGCGCAGCGTGCATTTCCTCAGAAAGATTAAGGTTATCGAGAAATACCTGTAGTGTTTTTGCCTTGTCGAGCTGACCGCTAAAAGTTTTGCTCTGCAGGTTAGCGTTATTAAAAGATACGTCCGCATTATACCAGCGCGAGATGACTTTCGAGATGTCCTTCAGAGGAGTGTTGTGAAAATAATAGATGCCTTTCATCCATGACAACACTTCGGTCTCGTCGAAGGACTGGGTGGAAAAACGGTGGTCCGACGAATAGACCGCCTGGGTTCCCGGCCGCAGCGCGACTTCGCTGCCGTGGCCGTCCC
This sequence comes from Puia sp. P3, assembly GCF_050632245.1. Classification (NCBI taxonomy): domain Bacteria; kingdom Pseudomonadati; phylum Bacteroidota; class Chitinophagia; order Chitinophagales; family Chitinophagaceae; genus Puia; species Puia sp. P3. Next base: position 7,213,496 of record NZ_CP192583.1, on the reverse strand, counting down.
TGCTGACAACAGCGCCTTCCACAAGAGAGGTGACGCTGCAACCGGTAGCATATGTATTGATATTAAATGAGGTGCCAAGCACCTGCACTTCGGTCTGATTCGCGTGAACGATGAAAGGATGCTGCTGGTCTTTGTTCACCCTGAAGAAGGCTTCGCCCTGTACGTACACTTCCCGCCGGGGCCCTTGAAAACTGGAGGGGAAATGGATCCTTGTCTGTGCGTTGAGCCATACCTCGGTGCCGTCGGGGAGAGAGAGTTTGTAGTCCATCGTTGAGGGAACGGCAAGCGTACTCCATTGCGTCGTTCCGGTGGTTGCTACAGGAAACACCATCTCTTTCCGATCGGCCCGGGCGGAGATATCGCCAAGCCGGATGGTCTGTGCAGCCTCGATATTTACATTTTGTCCGTTGGCTGTAAACAGTGTGATCACCGGCTTGCCCTTCCATTCGAATTCGCCGGCGAGAGGGTTGGCGGGCTTTTTTCTAACCAGAAACACTGCTCCAACCACCAGCAGGACTATCGCGGCCGCGGCTGTGATCTTCGCAAATATCGGTAAGGTACGGGCGGGACGTCGCATCTCAGCCTCTACCTTGTGCCAGGCTTCTTCTTCGTCGACTCCCTGCGGAGTCCCGCCGAGTTGCGCAAGCTGCTGCTGCATGTCCAGCCATTGCTGCCGGACGGCCGGGTCTTCGGCGATCAGGCGTTCGAGGAGAAGATCATCACCTTCTTCGATGGTGCCAGCCAGCTTTTCGACCAGAAGTATCTGTATTTGTTCGTTTGTAAGTTGCATCGCTATCTATATAAGATAACTTTTTTGTTGAAGTGGGTGAATGGGAGCTAGCCTAATCGCATCCTTAGGAACCGGATTGCGAGCTTGACGTGGGTTTTTAGTGAATTGACGCTGATCCCCATTTCTTTGGCTGCGTCCTGATATTTCTTATCCTGAAGGTGGACGAGGTTAAATGCCCTCAGGCGTTGCATGGGCATCTCTTTGAGAATGGAGATCAGGCCGGACTGTGCGTCTTCGTCTTCCATGGATGCAGCCTCCTGCTGCGGCTCGCCGCTGCTCAGGCCCGTGTATTCTTCCCGGAGTCTCCTGTGGACGCTCATTCTGTTCAAATAGTTCAGGCACTGGTTGCGCAGCGCCGCGTGCAGATAGGCCTTGATGGAAGTCTGCACCTTGCTGTACGCCTGCTTGTTCCACATGTCCAAAAACAGTTGCTGCACCTGGTCTTCGGCTTCTTCCTCGCTTTTCAGCAACAGATAGGCCTGCAGGTGAAGGGACCTGTAGTGCGTCCTGAACACCTGTTCGAAAGCCGCTTTGTCACCGGCTCTGAACGACCCGAGTAGTAGTGCCTGATCCAGCTCCATCGATCAATAATACAACTTTATTTTAATATCCGCCTTGTACCGCCCGCGACATTTGTGATATCCATGTACTGAATATCGGGAGTCCAGTCTACAAAACGTGCAGACTGTGAGAGGAAGGAAGCGCCGTAATAAAGTTCCTCTTTTCGCGAGCGTCCGTCGCGATAGTGGATCTGCGCGCTGACGTCGGAAGGCTGGAATGGTATGGAATTGAAGGAGTGACGAAGTGCAAAAATTTTTAGCGGACCGCGATTCTGACCGGCTGCGAGCAGTGAACTGCCGCCATGGCCACGAAGTCTCACGAGTCCTTTGCCGTTGCCGGGTATATAGACGCCGCTCTCCAGCAGGGAGCGCGGCACGAAACCGCCTTTGCCGTCGCCGGCGAGCAAGAGGCCGTCCATCGCGTCGTAGCGGCCGTTGGAGGGTTCGCCGCCGTAGTCGTTCCCGTTGATCAGGATATCGAGGTTGCCGTCGCCGTTATAGTCGCCGACGGCCATTCCGTTGAGTGCGGACCACTGCGCCTCGGGCGGCAGCGGGATCAGCATAAACCGGCCTTGTCCGTCGTTGCGGAGCATGCAGCTGCGAAAGTCGTTGCTTTCCAGTATCAGGGCTCCCTGGCGCTGGTCGGGTGTCAGCACCTTGTCCATGGTGGCGAGCGCGAACGACCGGTAGTCGGGGAATTTTTTCGCAGGGAGTTCATCTGCCTGAGCAGGTCGTCGCGGCCATCCGCGGGAAATTCCCTTCTTGTCCCCGTGCTGTCCGGCAGATACAGCGAGGTAACGAGGTCGTAGATCCCGTTGTTGTCGAAGTCTTTGGCGTAGGCCCGGACGGGCTCTTTTGCAGACGCCCTGAAAAAGGAATTGAGGCCCAGGTTGCCGACGATATAGTCGATGTCGCCGTCGTTGTCGAAGTCTCCGGCCGCGATGCTGTTCCACCAGCCCCTATGATCCGGCGCGACGGGTAGTGACGAGAACCGGCCGTGCTGATTCTTTAGAAGCGTGATGGGCATCCACTCCCCTGCCAGCATCAGATCGGGCCAACCGTCGCCGTCGAAGTCGGTCCACAGTGCGTCGCAGACCATTCCGATATTGAGCAGCGCCGGCGCCACCTGGGCGGTGACGTCGGTAAACTTTATCCGGCCATTGCGCGAGTCATTGCGATAGATGAAACTGGATACCGGCTGGGGCCAGGACCCCGGAGCGACACGGCCGGAAACAAAAAGGTCCAGGTCACCGTCGTGGTCGAAGTCCGCGGCGCGCACGCAGAGCTTGCTCTTGAAATTGGCGGGCAGGGCCGTGCTGTCGCAGCGGAAACCGCCTTTACCATCGTTGATGTATAACCGATCTGTATAAGTTGCGCTGCCCTTTGCGGATTCGTACCCGCCGGCGGCGATATAGAGATCGGGGTCGCCGTCCCCGTCGGCGTCGAAGAGGAGGAGACCGAGGTCGTCGGATCTTTTTTGCTTTTCGGCGTCACCGGAAATCAGCGCCTTCTGTACAAACCCGCCGTCAGCCTGTTGTAAGAAGATCTGCGCGCTGTGATAAGCCGACCCTCCGGTGATGAAGTCGTCGAGCCCGTTGCCATCGATATCGCCCGCCGCGAGGCCGGGGCCGTATTCGGAGAGCTTGTGCGGAAGGAGTTTTTGGACGTTAAAGTCGATGAAGTCGTATTCTTCCTGTTTGTAGTGGACGCCGAGGGAGTCGGTGACGTCGCGGAAGAGGGAGGGCGACCGCCTGGCGGCCGGGAGTGCCGTGGTCGTGGCGTCACGGATATCGAGCTTTAGCAGCTGGTCGGCGGATACGTTCAGCAACAACTGCGTCTTCCCTCCGGGCCATCTCACCAGTACGGTGTCGACCACGCGGACATGCCCCAGCCCAAAGTGCCCTATATTCTGCATCGTCGAGAGATAGCCGCGATACGGCGTCGTCTCCAGCACCTGCTGCTTGCCATGGTCGTAGCGCAGCTGTATCCAGGCGCCGAGCGCATCCCGGTTGAGGCTGTCGCCGGTCAGCCGAATCTGCAGGAAGTGGTCGGCGCTGTCTTTCTCGCGCGAGAAGTTCCGGAAGATCATCGCCTCGTCGTTGATATTGTTCATGACCAGGTCGAGGTCGCCGTCACCGTCGAGGTCGGCATAGACAGTGCCGTTGGAGAAGGCCGTGGTCATCAGGCCCCAGTCTTCAGAGACGTCGGCGAAGCGCAGGCCATCCATGTTGCGGTAGGCGTATTTGTGGAGCTTGACCTCGGGTATCCGGCGTAGGATATCGTTTTTGGAAAGAAGTCCCGAGGACTGGTTCAGGAAGGTAGTGAAATCGTGGTCGGTCACGTCCTTCGGATAGCCGTTGGTAATGACGATATCGCGGTACCCGTCGTTGTCGAAGTCGGCGACGGCTGGTGTCCAGCTCCAATCGGTTTCCGCGATACCGGAATAAAAGCCGATGTCGGAGAATACCGGTGAACCGACCGAATCACGTGAACCGCCCGAATCACGCGAACCGACCTCCCGTGAACCACCGACCTCCCGTGAACCGACCTCCCGTGAACCGACCTCCGGTGAACCATCGACCTCCCGTGAACCGTGCCCCCCGCGTGAACCGCCGCCAACACGCGTGCCGCCCCCCATCCCGTGGACGGTCACCGGCCGCGGCCCGCGGTTCAGCTGCAGCACATTCCTCACATACTGATACTGATATCCGTAAAGATCGCTGTTCTGATAGATACGGTAGTTGGCCGAACCCAGCATCATCTTCTTCCGGTAGTTGTCCTGCGGGTTCATATCCAGTTCGACAACATCCGCAAGTCCGTCGTTGTTGATATCGACGATATCCTGACCCATCGCATTGGCCGCGGTATGTTTGAAGTATTCCGAACTCCGGTTGGTGAACGTGCCGTCATGGTTGTTGATATACAGAACGTTCTCCGAAATAAAATCGTTGGACACATAGATATCCTCCCAACCGTCCCGGTTGAGGTCGGCGATGGTGACGCCATGGCTATACCCCTCCTGGAGAATTCCCGCCTCACGCGATACGTCCTTATAGACGGGGTGATGCAACACCCGATCGTAGTCATTCCGATAAAGCCTGCAGGTGCTCGGGAAGGTCCCGTCCTTTACGATCGGTCTGAACTGTCCGGGATTGACGCCAGGCGGAATGGTATTGACGGCGATGAAGACGTCGAGGTCTCCGTCGTTGTCATAGTCGAAGAACGCCGCCATGGTGGAATACGAGGTATCGGCCAATCCATACGCTGAAGCCATCTCGCGAAAATGCGGGATACCCGCCTTATCGGTACCCTGGTTGATGTACAGCAGGTTTTGGCGTCGGGCCGGATCAGACGCGATCGTGGTACAGACATATATATCGGGCCAGCCGTCGTTGTTGATGTCTACGACAGCGACGCCGCGGCTCCAGCGCCCTCCACCCGTCACGCCGGCGGCCTGAGTCACGTCGCGAAAATGAAAATCACCTTCATTCAGGTATAGCTGGTTCGATACGAGGCTGCCCGTGAAATAGAGATCCGGGCGACCGTCGCGGTTGAAGTCCCCGATCCCGACTCCCCCCGTTGTAGAGGTTGATCAGGCTGAGCGGATTGACCGAGTCGTTCTCGACGATCCTGTTGTTGAATACGATCCCTGACCGGGAAGAGGGGACGCGCCGAAACAGCGTCGGGCGTCCCCTGCATGCAGCCAGCAACAGCAGGCCGGTCATCCAGCAAATGACCAGGCGTTTCATTAGTTGTATCCTTTATTCTGAACCAGCACCTTCGATCCGTAGGCATTCTGCAGGTCGAGCTGGGCCTGGGGGATAGCGAAGTATTCGTTGGTACCGGCGGTGAAATGGGCCGGGTTGTTGAAATAGAACGAATGGCGCGTCGTTTCAACCGACTCATAGGCATTGAGGATGGCCGCCATCGAACCTGTGCCATTATCCCAGCGCTGAAGGTCGAAGAACCGGTGTCCTTCCATCGCCAGTTCGAGTCTTCTTTCGAACTGCACGGCAGAACGCGCATAGGCCTGTCCTTTTGAAGTAAAAGCGCCGGCCGCATAGGCTTTTATCAGATAGTTGTCGGCAGGAACGGCCGCACCGGTGGTCGCATAGGTTCCCGAGCCCGCGTCATAGGCCGAGTTCCGGTATACCCAACCGGCAGGATTGGCGGCCCTGGTGCGAACCCTGTTGACATAGTCTTCCGCCTTGTCGAGGCTCCCGATCTCCACCTCGCATTCCGCGGCCATCAGCAACACGTCTGCAAAGCGCATGAGGTTCGTGTTGAGCGCCGTTACCTGCGTGGCGCCCCAGAAGACGGTCTCGGTAGAAGAATATTTACCCTGCTGCGATTTGGCGTATACATTCTTCCTTGCGTCGAAGACGCCGTTGGTGTTGGGGTCCCTGATCCAGCTGGCGGAACCGATACCCCAGTCCAGATAGGGAATACCGGGACGCGACATGGTGAGGTCGATGCGCGGGTCGAGGGTGCCGGTATAGATATTGGTCGAATCGCTGACCACCTTGCCGTTGTTCGAGCTGCCGTCCAGCAGGGGCAGGCCGTTGGCGTCGGTCTTAAAGGCGTTGGCGAGATTCCACGAGGGATTGTTAAAGCCGCAGCACCCCACGGGACCGCTGCCATAGGGGAAGTTCAGAACGTCGCCCATATTGCCGTTGCCGCCGTCGTTGGACGAGGCCGACCCGTCATTGACGGAGTTCTGGCAGGCGAATACGCTCTCAGGGCCATTCTTCTGCGGCGCGTTGAAGTTGCTTTCGAAATTGACCAGGTCGTATTTCGCGCCGGAGGCTGTTACTCCGTTGGCGATGATCTGGTCGAAATAGAATTTCGCGCTGTCATATTTGTGCTGGATCATATAGTCCTTGGCGAGGAAGGACATCGCGGCCCATTTATTGACCCTCCCCGCCTCGGGCTGGGTAGGCGGCAGATTGTTGACGGCATACAGCAGATCGCCGGTGATCTGCGGCCAGATATCCGCGTTATTGGGCAGGTTGCCGTTGCCGTTGGCGAAGGAAACGTTCTCGTCCGCATACGGAAAGAAATGAAAGATGCGGCGTCCGTCCATATGGTAATATCCCCGCAGGAATCTTGCCTCGGCGCTGATCGCCGCGGTATCCGCCGGAGAGATGCCCGTGGCCTTGCGCATGACGCGCAGGACCTCGTTCGCCCGCTGGATACCCAGATAGAGGATCGTCCATTTCTCATTGAGATAGCTCGTCGCCGCCTGGCCTACATTCCAGGTCTCCAGCAGCACCAGGTCGGGCTGGTCGCCGGGAGTAGAGCCTTTATAGGAATCGTCGGCGCAGACGCTGCCGTACTGCCAGTTGGAACCGGCGCTGCCGTAAGCGTTGCCGGCGCCGGGGAAGTTCTCGCCGTCGAGAATGGCATACGCCCCGATAAGCAGGCCGTTCACCCCCGACAGATTGGTGAGATTGGTCGGAAGCAGTGAACCCTGGGGCTGGACATTCAGCTTGCTGTTACAGGAAGAGACCACCAGTAACGTGCAGGCGGCCAGCAAAAGGCCAAAGTACAATTTCAGATATGTTGATTTCATATGATTCGCTTTTGCAGTACCTTAATGGATTGTGATGTTTACGCCTACGTTGTATTGTTTCTGGTTATTCGGGTATGCGCCGCCGTCAAAACCGAATCGGGTGTTGCTGCCGAGCACTTCGGGGTCCTGTCCGCTATAACCGGTGATGGTAAACACATTCAGCGCCTGTACATACAGGTGGATCCGGTCGAAGTGCAGCGCTCTCAGCGTCGGGTTGTCGAAGGTATACCCCAGCGTCATCGTACGGGCCCGCAGGAAGCTGCCGCTCTCCATGGGATAGCTGTTGAACAACGTATTGGTCGTATTGGAATTGGACTCGAGTATCGGTACACCCGTTCCCGGGTTGGCGACATGGGCCGTGGGGTCCTGCCAGTAGGTAGGCGATCCGCTGCCATTGACCAGCCGCGCCGACTGCGTGGCGATACGGGTACTGATGGCGTTATTGAATACCTGCGGGAAATCGGTCGTTGCCTTCACTCCATTATAGATCTTGTTGCCAACCGACGTATACAGCAGCGTAAAGAAGTCGAAATTCTTATAGCTGACCGAGATGTTCAGACCGGCGACGAATTTCGGGTTGGGGTTGCCAAAGAAAGTACGGTCGTCCGGCGTGATCTTTCCGTCGTGGTTGACGTCCGCGAACTTGAGCCGCCCGGGGGCCGCGTCCGTCTGGTTGGAGGCCTTTGCGTCCTTCCAGTCCTGGAACAGGCCGACTACCTGATAGCCGAAGAACGCCCCTACCGGATGTCCTGGCTGCAGCCTCACCTGCTCAGTGCTTCCGTTGAACACAGAAACATACTTGATGCCCGGGGAAGAGATTTCACTTCGTTGACATAAGAGGTGAAGGTACCCGTGAGGTCGAATTTCAACTGGTTGCTGATAGCCGATCCATGGTAGGTAAGGCTGATGTCAATGCCGTGATTGGTAATATTACCGACGTTGACGAAGGGCAGCGCGGGTCCGGCCGAAAGCGCCGTTTGAGTACCATAGATACCGATCGCGGGCGGTGCATTGAGCAGACCGCTGATCAGCTTGTTATACCATTCCACGGACAGGTCGAACTTATTGTTCAGAAAAGTAGCGTCGACGCCGACGTTGGTAAGTTCGTCTTTTTCCCAGGTAGTGGCGGTATTCCCGTATTGTGTCAGGGCGATGCCGGCGGTTGAGGACGTGCTGCTGCCGCCGATATCGTAGGTGGACTGGTTGGGTACGAGACCGTACAGGGTGTAAGGGTTGGTTGGAGTGATATTGCTGATCGAACCCATCTTACCCCAGCCGCCGCGGATCTTCAGCTCGTTGAGCCAGGTGACGTTCTGCATGAATTTCTCCTTTGAGATACGCCATGCCCCCGTTACGGAGGGGAATACGCCGTATCGCTGGCCGGTGTAGAACACCGATGAGCCGTCCCGCCTGACCGTTCCGCTGATCAGGTAGCGGTCGTCGAAATTATAGTCGAGGCGGCCGAACAGGGAATAGATATCAGACTGGTAAGGGGTCAGCTGGCTTACGCCGTTCAGCATTACGGTCGGGTTCAGGTTCGACTGCGAGCTGGCGTTACCCGAATTCAGCGTCACGGTATTGGGATTGACGGTCAGGCTGGCGGAATCGGTAATATAATAGCTGCCTCTCGAAGCCTGGATCGCGCTGCCCTGGTTCTTGATGAATTCCGTCCCCACCAGTACCGTAAGATTGTGCTTGTCGGCGAAGGTGTTGCTATATTTCAGCGTATTCGTCCAGGTCAGGCTCGTATTCCAGCCGCTGGTCTGCTGATAGCTGTTGGCGTTGGTATTGTTCTCCGCATTTTCGTAGGGGGTAAAGAGGAAGAAACTGTAGTTGTAGTTGTCGATCATTCCGCCAACCTGGGTATGAGTCGTAAAATGTTTGAGGAAATCGACTTCTGCAAACACGTTGCCGGACAGGTTGTAGTCGTTGTTTGTATTATTCCGCTGCCGCTCCTGTATCGCTACCGGGTTGGACGAATTACCCAGACCGCCGCCCAGGCCACCGGCATAGTTACCCATAATGTCATGAACGGGGACGATACTCGGTATCGCATAGGAAGCGCTGATGGCATTTGCGCTGTTGACACCCGGCAGGTTTTGATATCCGGGGTTGGACTTATAAACGATAAATGCATTCTCTCCGATGCGGACCTTGTTGTCTGCAAAGCTGAACGTCGAATTGATACGGGCAGAGTACCTTTTCAGAGTCGTATAGATCAGCGTACCCGGTTGGTCGGTATAATTGAAAGAATAAAAATACTGCGACCTGTCCGAGCCGCCGCTTGCGGAGATATTGTGCGACTGGACGGTGACTGGCTTGAAAATGTCGTGATACCAGTCGTTGCCGTTCTTAGCCGCTTTCGTGATCTGATTCGTATATAGCTGATACGTCGACGGATCGGTGCCTGGCGCACCGGTCATAGCGCCGGTGGGGATCAGGTAGTCGGGGATTACGGGGCTCGCTCCGCTGCCGAACTGTTTGTTGGAAGGCTTTGCGCTGTCGTTGAAGAAGCCCTGCCAGAGCGCCTGCGCATGCTGGGTCGGGTTGGCGATGCCCCATCCTTTGGAGAGGGGGCGCTGCGTGCCGATAAATCCGTCGTAGTTGACCGTAACTTTTCCGGAACGGCCTCTTTTGGTGGTCACGATGATGACGCCATTCGAGCCGCGTACGCCATAAATTGACGCAGAGCCGGCATCCTTCAGCACCTGGACCGACGCGATGTCATTCGGGTTGATGTCGTGCAGATACCCCGGCGTCCCGTCGATGATCACGAGCGGGTCTGTATTTCCGAAAGAAGTGATCCCGCGGATATGAACATTGCTGTAACCACCCGGCTGGCCGCTGGCAGCGATATTCACGCCCGAAGCCTGGCCCTGCAACAGGGATTCCGTGCTTCCGATGGGACCGATTTCATATCGGCCACATTGACCACAGAAACGGAACCCGTGATATCCTTTTTCCGCTGGGACGTATAACCCGTTACGACCACGTCATTCAGCGTGTTGGGCGCCGTGGTCAGCGAGATGTCCCCCACCGGAGACCCGGCAGTCACAGGCACCTCGAAGGCCTGAAATCCTACCGCCGTGATCACGAGCGTGGCGCTGGCGCCGGGGAGGTTGATCGAGAAAGTTCCGTCGGCACCGGACTGAGCGAGAACCTTAGTGCCCCTGACCTGTATGGTCGCTCCGGGAACGGGCTGGTTGTCTGTCTTGTTGAGAACCTTGCCTGTAACCGCCTTCTGGGCATACGTGATGCTGGTGAGCAGGACGAGTGCAACAACCATGCATGCTACCTTTAAAAGCCCTTTTGTTTTCTTTGGCATAAGCAGTCGTGATTTAATTTTTAATAAATAGATAAATTTCATTGCGCCTGCTCCGAGTTGCTGACGAAAGCAAGGCGTTTGCTGTCTGGTGACCATGAAGGCGCGTTCAGCGTGCCCTGCCCGCCGTAGAGGTAGGCGATGACGCGTGGCGCACCCGGCGCAGTGAGCGGCATTACCCGCAGTGTTACGTCTTCATAGGAAGGGTGTTCGTCAGGATTGATGTCCATAGGAAAGGAGATATAGCAGATCCATTTCCCGTCGGGGGAAATATGCGGAAACCAGTTGTGAAACTCGTCGAAAGTCAGCTGCTCTTTGCCCGAGCCGTCGGGATGCATCCGCCAGATCTGCATGGTGCCGCTGACATTGGCGTTGTAGTAGATGTATTTTCCGTCGGGAGAATATTCCGGGCCGTCGACGTGGTTGGCCGTGTTTGTCGTGAGCGCTGTCTCCTTATTGTCTTTCAGGGATACTTTATACAGATTGTAAACCGCCGAACCGTTGCGTTTGGCGACGATGGCCAGTTCCTTTCCGCCTGGAGCCCAGCCATGCAGATAGGACGGGGTACCCTCTGTGACCTGATGCGGCTCTCCGCCGGCAAGCGGAAGCGTATAGACCGTAGAGCCCCTGCCGGGTAGTCCCTGGCGGGAATTACTGATGCCGAGCATCTTTCCGTCGAAGGAGATCATATGGTCGTTGTTGATCCTGTCGGCCTCGCCTGTATTCAGCTTCTCCGGAGTGCCGCCTTCGGTGGAAATGGTGTAGAGCGAACCGCCTTCGTTGAAGAGCAGCTTCTTCCCGTCGGGCATCCAGTTGGGCGCTTCAAACCTGCCTTTCGACTCGTGGATCACCCTGCGGCTATCGTCGGCGAGGTCGATGATCTCGAGGCGGCTGCCGAGTGTCGAGCGGACCTGCGGCTGTGTCGCGTGGGGATTGGAACTCGAGGGATGCAGGACGGGTTTGTCGATACGGACGTTCCAAACCCTTGCGGTGGCGAGCGTATTGGAGTCGTGTGCGCAGATATAGAGACCGGCAAGTACGTCTCCGCCGAGCGTTTCCGTCTCATACGAACCCACCAGCCGCAGCGGCTCGCCGGGGTGCGCGATCTTCATCGTAATGGTCTTTCCGATACGGGACAGCTGGATCGTCTGTCCTCCCCTCTTGGGGTAGAACCGTTCTTCTTCGGGGTCGCGCATGTACATGCCGTGATAGGGCCGCCACTGCAGAACTACCAGCCCGTCGATATGTTTGCAGGCGTTGGCGCTGGCCGCCCCTTCGTCGACGGACTCGCGGATCATCCAGCCTATCTTTCGGTGACCCACTGCGCCGGAGGTATCGCCGGTGAAGGCGAAGTCCGCGGTCAGGATAAAATCCCCTTTCTGCCTGCTGTACAGGAAATGGAATTCGTCCCTGTTGAACCAGATATTGGAGCCTCCGCCCTTTATCGTATAGGTCTGGGTCCCCGCGTCATAGCTGGCGGAGCCGGCCGTTTTCGGGCTGCCGATGTCGACGCTGTTTTCGAAGATCCCCACGGAGTTCTGGCTCCGTGCAAGACCGCAGCCGAGGGTGAGGAATAAAAGGGTTAATAAGGCTCTCGTATTCATATGTTGATCGTTTTTGGCAATAGATTTCCCGTTACGGGCGAAATGGGTTTTTTCGGCCGTTGAAATTGTCCGGAGGCACCGGGGTATGGCTAATGGATAGGTTGTACGGATCGGGGCAGAGCTCTACAGAGGCTGCGTCGAAGCCGGAATATTCCAGCCTTCCAGTCTCAGTTGCGGCTTGTCGCCGGTAAGCGAAGTCGGGCAGCTAACCTTGACCGTTACTGACTGCCCGGCCGGAATCGAAAAATAATTATCGGACCAATAGCTCGGCAGGACTTCCTCCCCGTCTTTTACGACACTGGGGGTTCAGAAAGAATGCCAGCTGTGAGGTATTGTTGGACAGCTGCAGCGTCCAGCTGGTATAGCCGTCTTTTTTTGCCGAAGCGACCACTTTGGCCTGTGCCCGGCTGGACGGCATTTGTCGCAGGGCAAGGAAATCATGGCCGGGCGACATCCAGTAGACGTTCCGCGAGATAGTTTTGCCCTGCGCGTCTTTCAGTTGGAGCAGGACAAAGGAGACGCCCTCTGTCTTTTGCAGGATCTCTTTTACCGACACCAGCTTCCCTTACGTCTGTGGTATCTGTACTGACATCTCCGTGCTTCGCGAACAGCGTCTTGCCCGTCATCCCCACGACCTCCACGTCATAGTGCAGGCCGGTCCGTTTTATATAGGTGCGGTTGACGACTGCGACAGCAGAGTCGTCGAGGTTCAGCTGGATATGCACCGGCTCGCAGGCGCGCTGCATAAAATAGTATCCCGCGTTGGGCTCGAGATACCAGTCGAAGACCTGCCAGACGACGCTGGGGAATGCGGCGTTCAGTTTCCAGAGCATGACGCCGCCCGTGGCATTCAGTTTGTGCCCGGCCGCTTCGAAGATGCCGCGGTAGCCACCGGCGTTGAGCAGCTGCATCTTGTCGGAAAAATCGCGGATGCTGGTGGGCGCCCCATAGCGGTCGAGCATCGCCTTATAATAGGTGTCGTATTTTCCGTTGCCCGTGCAGGCGTCGTGATAGCCCCATGTATTGTTCAGCGGATAGGGCAGACTCTTGTCCGGCACCAGATTGGGGATGATCTTCGACAGCGTATTATAGGGTGGCTGCGAGGGTATCCCCGTCTCGTCCTTGAAAAGCCAGTCTCTGCCGGCGTCGACCAGCCGGTAGTATTGTGCATCGTCCTGCCAGGAATAAGGACCGCCGCTGTATACGCCCGCGGGACGATTGTCGGGCCAGCTGGCCTTCCATTCCTTTGGCGCTTTGGAAAACCCGGACGAACAGGGAATAAAAGGGCGAGTACCGTCGAGGGTGGCGACATTGTCGCGCATGGCATTGTACAGCTCTTCACGCGCGTGTCCTTCGTTGCCGCCGGTCCACACCAGCAGGCTCGGGTGATTGCGGATGCGGTAGATCGTGCTGACGACGTTGCTGACAAATACCGATGACTGCAGGGGCCAGTCCGCCGAACCTTTGAAGCCGCCGTTGGTATCACCCGTGATCCAGAAGTCCTGCCAGACCAGCATGCCGTAGCGGTCGGCCAGCTCGTAGAAGTCGTCGGTCTCCCCGAGGCCTCCGCCCCAGATGCGGACCATATTGACGTTGGCGTTGCGGCAGAGGCGCAGCTCGTAGTCATAGCGCTGGTGGTCGCGGTTGAGCATCATATCGGGCACCCAGGCGCCTCCTATCAGATGTACCCGGTGACCGTTGACATAGAAGTCGCGGCGGACCCAGCCGTTGACGTCGACCGCGGCCGAGGCGACCGTGCGGATACCGAATACAAAGGAGGTGTCTTCGGAGATGCCTGCTGCGTCGCGGTACTGGAGGCGGATACGGTAGAGATTCGGTTGCCCATATCCGTTTGGCCACCAGAGATGGGGCCGGCGGATGGTCAGCGCCGGCATCTCTATAGCCGTCAGGTGCAGGTTCGTGCCCGCGGCGACGGCCTTTGTAATATGTACAGGAGCCGGCCCTGTGAAATTTTCCGGGCTGATCGTTATATCCAGGCTGCCCCGGCTGGGCGTACCGCCATGATTAGCGAGCCCAAGGTCGAGAGTGAGTCTGGCCAGGCTGGTGTCTGGCAGGGCCGGCAGTTCGGTGATGATCCTCGGATGGCTGATGGTCACCAGACCTGTGGTTCGGAGATACACCGGCTGCCAGATACCTATATTTCTGTCGCGGACCTCGGGTATCCAGTCCCAGCCGACCGAGCTGAGCATAGTCACGTTCTTTCCGATATCGCCGGTAGGACCTCCATTGTCATAGAACTCGTCGAGCGCCTCCAGCTGGGGCGTCGCCGGCTCGCCAGGCGTGTCGAGCGGATAGATCTTTACCGCCAGTGCGTTTTCTTCCCCCGGATGGACGGCGCCGCTGACGTCGAGGTCGAATTCCTCGAACATCCCCACCATCTTTGCGGAGTCCGCGATGAGGCGGCCGTTGAGCCAGACTTCCGCGCGATAGTTGATCCCCTTAAAGATCAGTTCAAAATGCCGTCCTTTATCGGCGCCGGGAACGTTGAATGTAGTCCGGTACCAGTACGGCTTTTTCCAGGGGTTGGGTTCTCCGGGCAGATAGCTGTACTGTTCCAGATGATATTTCTGGTTGAAGGTATCAGAGGCATCCGGGATGAGCATATTGTTCATCCCGATATAGGGATCGGGATAGACCTTGTTGGCCACGAGCCCGGTGAGGACAGTGGACGGTACCGTCACCGGAAACCAGTAGTTGGCCGGGTGATAGTGCACGGACGAAAGACTGTCGCCGCTGGTCGTTATGACGGCGGAAGACTGCAGGGTAAAACGGGATAATTTTACCTGACGGACCTGTGCCTGAACGCCGGTAAAAATGATCAGGCAGGCTACTAAGCAATATGCTGCGGATTTCTTCATGGCTTACGATTATAAGCAGCAAAGATCTTAATAATCGAGCTTTGTTAAGTATTCATAGTCAGTGCGGATGCTTTCAAAAGCCGAATGGGCATACTCTTCCTGTTCGAGGAAAAATGCTTCATGCCGGCCTGCCCGGCGTGCTCCAGCAATCCCCTGATATTGACCTCTCCTTTTCCGAATTCCGTGCTTTTCCTGCGGGTCTTGTCCATATCCTTGAGGTGCCACAGCGGGAAACGTCCCGGGTGCTGCCTGAAATAGTCCAGCGGATCATGGCCGGCTGCCACTACCCAGCCCAGGTCCATCTCCATCGTGACGAGTTTGGGATCGGTGTGCCTGAGCAATACGTCATAAAGGATCTGCCCGCTGACGGTCTCAAACTCCGAGTCGTGGTTGTGATAGCCGAAATGAAGGCCGGCCTTTTTGCACTCTTCGCCGAGCTTGTTGAAGGCCTCGGCTGACGCCTGATAGTGTTCGACCGTCTGTCCCGGCGAAGGCAGGACGGCGGAGATGATGTATTCCTGACCCGATTCGACGGCCTGTTCTATCGACCGCTGCCAGTCCTTGTCGACGTGGATATGGCCGCTGAGGAGGCGCATGCCGTTGTCGCTGCAGATCGTCCGGATCTCTTTTGGGCTGAGGCCATAATAATTGCCTTTCTCGCTGCGGGCCGACTCGAGGTTCTTAAACCCGATCTGTGCCAGTTGCACGAGCGTTGCTTTTGGGTCCGCGAGCATTTCGGCCCTGACGGTATATAGTTGTATACCGATGTTCTTTACTTTCCGGTAGTTCTTATATGCACGGACCAGACCCGGCGTGAGTGCCATGCCCGCGGTAGCAAGGGCTGTCGCCCTGAGAAATTCTTTTCTTTTCATATGCAGTTCGTTAGTTACTGGTTAGCGCTCATGTCGCTGTTGCTGATGAACGCGATCCTCTTCCCATCGGGTGACCAGGACGGAGTATTTATCGATCCCTGTCCGCCATATACATAGGCCAGCACTTTTGGCGTGCCCTTGCCGTCGATCGGCAGCAGCCGGATATAGACGTGCTTATAGGGCGGGTGGATGCCGGCCGGGGTCTCTTCTTTCAGGAAGGACAGGTAGACAAACCATTTCCCGTCGGGGGAGATATGGGCGAACCAGTTGTTGTAGTCGTCGCTGGTCACCTGCTCCTGTCCGCTGCCGTCGGGTTTCATCCGCCAGATCTGCATCAGACCGGAACGAACGGAATTGAAATAGATATACTGTCCGTCGGGCGAATACTCGGGACCGTCATCCAGCCCCTGTGTCGTGGTGAGCCGGATCTCTTTTCCGCCCGTGGCCGGAACTTTGTAGACGTCGAATTCGCCGTTGCGTTCGCCACAGAAGACGAGGTCCTTCCCGTCGGGCGACCAGCCGTGCAGATAGGAAGGTCCTTTTGGCGTGATCTGTTTGGGTGTTCCGCCGCCGATGGGGACGGTATAGATGATCGAGCCCCCCAGGTCGCGGACAAAATTGCTCAGGCCAAGCATCTTGCCGTCGAAGGAAATGACGTGGTCGTTGTTATTGCTGGTGACGCTGCCCGTATTGACCGGCGAAGGCGTGCGGCTGGCGAGGTCCATCCGGAAGATGGTGCCTTTGGAATCGTTATAGATCAGGCTTTTGCCGTCGGGCGTCCAGTTGGGGGCCTGTATGGAATAGGGGACCTTGTAAATGGTCTCGCGCTGTCCGGAGGCGACCTCCAGCAGTTCGAGGTTGCTGCCGAGGGTCATTGGGGTCCGCTGGTCGGCCTCACCTTTGAAGGGGACGGTGATGGAGACATTGCTGAATACCCCTGTCTCGAGGACGTCGGAGTTGTGCGACCCGACGAACAGGCCTACATAAACTTCTGTCGCCCAGGTCGACGCCGGCGATGGTGTCGGTGATAAAGGTGTCACCATAAATGGCCGCACGCATAATATATTGATTCCCTTTCCGCTCGAGCTGGAGGATATTGGCTTTGGTCATTTTGAGCTTGTGCTCCTCGGTCTGAGCTCCTGCTGTGCGGCGGAACTGCAGGGAGGTCAGGCCGTCTCCGTGTTCAACGGCATTGACATGGGCCGAATTGCCGTCGAGGCTCTTGCGGATCATCCAACCCACTTTTCTGTGGTAGTTGACCCAGGTGCCCGGGAACTCCGCCCGGGTGTAGAGGATAAAATCTCCCTTCATCTTTTTCCAGACGTACTGAAACTCGTCGTGATCGGCCCAGACATTATAGCCGGCTCCGGTGATGACGTACTGGCCGGTCCCGGGAATAAAAGTGGCCGATCCGGGCTTTACATTGGTGCCTACGTCCCCGTGTCCCTCGAAGATGCCGAGGTTTTGGGCGGACAGGGAAAAAGAGAAACTAAGGAGCGTGAAAAGCAGTAGCAAAACGTTAGTTTTTTTGAGTATCATTTGGTTTGCATTTACCACGACAAATTTATAGGCCGGTTGCTCAAATCGCCAGTTTTTGACTACATCAACACTACATCACGCCGGCCAGAGTCGCTTTAAGATGGGGATTTTCGCCTCAACAACGCTACATCAAATACCACTAAGGCATAATTGAGCTACTTCTTTCTCCAAACTGAAGTTCAAAAATAATCTATCTTTAAGTGAATCCGATTGTGACCGCCACATGTTTTTAAACAGACCGCTTATATGGACCTTTTTGGGGGTGATCCTGACCGCGAAATGCGCCGCTCAGAATACCATTGGGATCCCCGATATCATCAACTATCCGCGTGACGTATACAATGCGGGCACCCAGAACCGAGGAGTTGCCCAGGACTGTAACGGAGTCATGTATTTCGCCAACTATGAGGGGCTCCTGAGTTTTGACGGGAATTACTGGAGGTGTTATCCCGTTCCTTCCCGGACGGTGGTCAGGTCTGTGGCGATCGGGAAGGACAACCGCATTTATGTCGGGGCCCAGGACGATTTTGGCTATTTTTCCCCGGACAGGACGGGCAAACTGGTCTTTACCTCCCTCAAGAGCCTGCTCGCCGAGAAAGACTATGCCTTTTCAGACATCTGGTTCGTCGTGCCCTATGGCGGAGACGTCTTCTTTCTCTGCCGGGAGAAGATCTTCCAGCTCAGTAATAAGACGATCACCGTCTATCCCGCGGCCTCGGAATGGCTGTTCCTGGGAGAAAGCAATAGCCAGCTGGTGGCGCAGGACGGAAAGAACGGCCTGCTGGAATTCCGAAATGGTCTCTGGAGCGCCCTTTATCAGCTCGGGAACGCTGCCGGCTAATTACCTGGCGACCTGTCTGTTCTCCATCGGCAAGGACAGCAGTTTCCTGGGGACGGTGAATACGGGCTTTTATGTTTTGACCGGGAATACGGTCAGTCCTTTCCATTTTGCCGGACCCAACCCTTTTTGAACCAGCGGGTCCTCACCGCGATACCCGTCAACAAGGACTGGCTGGCGATCGGGACCAATCTCGAGGGTACCTATATCGTCAACAAAAAGGAGAGGTCATCCAGAACCTTTCCCGGAAGGAGGGGCTGCAGAATAACAATATCCTGATGCTGTTCGTGGACAAGAGCAAGAATCTCTGGATGGGGCTGGACAACGGGATCGATCTTATCGCCTATAACAATTCCATAAAGCATATCTACCCGGAGAAGATGAACGAGGGCTACGGCTATACCTCTATAATATATAATAAGGAGTTGTTCGTGGGGACCTCCAACGGGCTTTATAGCCTGCCGGTGGAGGATGTCGGCGACCTCAGCATGCTGCGGGGGGAGTTCAGGTCCGTCCCGAATACCAAGGGCTCGACCTTCGAGCTGTCGGAGATCAACGGGGACCTGCTGCTGGGTCACCACGACGGGGCCTATCAGATCAGGAATGACCAGCTGATACCGATAAACGAGCATTCCTCGCACTGGACCTTTCTGCCTTTTTCAAATGTCCTGCCTTCGTCGCTGGTCATCGGAGGAAGTGCGGTGGGGCTCGACCTGATCCGGTATGCGGACGGCCGTTTCACGCTCGAGAAGACGCTGCCGGGCTATTCGGCACTGGTCGCAGTTCATGGCCATCGACAATAACAATACCGTCTGGGTAGCGCACCCCTACCGGGGCGTCTACCGGATCGACATGAACGACACCGCGCATCCGAAGATCCGATACTATAACGACCGCAACGGCCTTCCCTCCAATCTGAGGAACCATCTTTTCCGGATCAAGAACCATATCGTCGTTACAACCGAGAAGGGGGTCTATGAGTACAATCCGAAGACGGACGGATTTGAGCTTTCTCCCTATTTTAAGAGTCTTTTCGGGGAAAGGAATATCCGGCACATGAAGGAAGACGGGGCTGGCAATATCTGGTTTATCGAAGACGACGGACTGGGGGTTCTGGATTTTTCGGGCGCCAGGCCGGAGACCATCTATTTCCCCGAACTCAGCGGGAAGATGGTGGCGGACTATGAGCATATCTATCCCTATAATAAATCGAATGTCTTTGTCGGGGCGGAGAAAGGGTTTTACCATATCAACTACGAAGAATACAAGAAGAACCGCTACCAGCTGCAGGTTCAGATGAGGAGCGTCCATGCCCTCGGCAAGAATGACAGCCTGCTGTTTGCCGGTTATTACGGCGACGTGAGTGACACGCTGGAGCAGCCGTCCTGGGCGGTGCGCAGCGTTCCCAGCAGGTTCAGCGGAATTCAGTTCGAATATACCTCGCCTTTATACTCCGCGCAGAACAGCATCACCTACAGCTATTGCCTGAAGGGATTTGACAAAGACTGGTCGGCCTGGACAGAAGAAGACGGAGAAAGAATACACCAACCTCCCCGCGGGCAACTATGTCTTCCAGGTCAGGTCGAAGAGCAATCTGGGGAATGAGTCGGCGGTGTGCAGCTATAGTTTCAGCATACTGCCGCCCTGGTATCAGACGGGATGGGCCTATGGGCTGTACGTATTATTGTTCGCGGCGCTGGTCTATCTGCTCTATCGCTGGCAGCGCCGGATCTTCCGCCGGCAGCAGCGGCGGCACGAGGAAGAGCAGAAACGGCTGCAGTATCTTCACCAGCTGGAGCTGGAGAAATCCGAGAAGGAGATCGTCAAGTTAAAGAACGAGAATCTCGAGTCGGAGATCGAGCACAAGAATACCGAGCTGGCGTCCGCGGCAATGCATCTGGTGCAGAAGGGCGAGTTACTGAGCAATATCCGGGATGAGCTGGTGCGGCTGAAGAAGGCGGGGAATGGCAATGGCGAAGGCTCGACGACGGATGAGTTCAAAAAAATGCTGCGCATCCTCGAGGAGGAGAACAAGATGGACAAGGACTGGGAGCAGTTCGCCGTGCATTTCGACAAGGTGCACAGCGATTTCCTACGGATCCTGAAGAGTGCTTACCCGTCACTGAGCGCGCACGAAATGAAGCTCTGCGCGTACTTGCGGATGAACCTTTCGAGCAAGGAGATCGCACAGCTGGAGAATATCTCCACGCGGGGGTGGAGATCAGTCGCTACCGTCTGCGTAAAAAGCTGAAGATAGCGACCGAGACCAACCTCTTTGATTTCCTGCTGGAGCTGCACGCGAAAGGCTCAGCCACGAATGGGACCGCGGCTGTTCCGCCGATGTCTACACCAGATTTTTCTTAATATACGTGATACTCTTCGTGATGCTGTCGAAGGGGGAGCCCGGGCATTTGTCCTGTTCGACGAAGAAATACTTCATGCCGGATTTTTCCCTGTTGGCGAAGATCTTTTTGAAGTCGATGGTTCCGTTGCCTACCTCGGTAAAGGCGTGGGCCGGGGTGTTGTCCATATCCTTCAGGTGCCACAGCGGGAAGCGGCCGGGGTGCTGGTTGAACAGTTTGATCGGGTCCTGGCCGGCCTTGGTCACCCAGTAGAGGTCCATCTCCATTTTTACCAGGTTGTGGTCGGTGTTATCCAGCAGGACGTCGTAGGGATATTTATCATCCTGTTTGTCAAATTCGAAATCGTGGTTGTGGTAGCAGAACTGGATACCTGCCTTTTTGCATTTCTCGCCGGCGGTGTTGAAGTCTGCGGCCATTTTCTTATAGTGGTCGAGGCCGAGGCGTTCTTTTGGGGAGAGCCAGGCGCAGACCATGTACTGGATGCCAAAGGGCGTGTGCGTCGGCAACGGCCTTGTCCCAGTCGTGGAGTACGGTTCCCTTGTTGGGGTCGGTCAGGCCCGAGCCGTCTTCGCCGAGGCGGTAGTGGCAGCTGCGCATGACGAGGCTATTGCTTTTGAGGACTGCGCCGAAGGTCTTTGGGTCCATTCCGTAGAAAGTTTCCGTGCCGGTGTAGGTGGCGCCTTCCGGGGAGTTAAAGCCTATTTCGGCGACCTTCGCCAGAGTGCCCTTTGGGTCTTTGGCCATCGCGTCCCGGACGGTATAGAGCTGGAGGCCGATAGTTGGCTTTGCCGGCCTGCCGGCGGCGAGCACCGAGGGTGCGGCAAGGATGCCGGCGGAGTAGACTGCTGTGGTTTTTAGAAAAGACCTTCTTGTGTGCATGTGAGTGTGTTTTTTTAGCGGGCCCGCCGGGGCGACCCATATGGAACAATTCGTTACGCGCGTAATTTACGTCTTCCTGACAGTTAGCTTCGGTTTGCGGACTACATCATTACTACTTCATGTTGCCCTTGTGTGTTCGTCCACCTCAACACCGCTACATCAGGACCTTCAATTTAGCGATTCGGCGGGAAATGACGCCGTTAAAATTTGTAACTTTCGATAAATACGCCGCCATATGAAGTATTGCGCCTTTCTCTTACTGGTGATCGCTTCGCTCATTGCCCGCGCGGGAGAAGACCATCCGACCCTGCCGATCGGGTCTGCCGCGCCGGGTTTTACTCTTCCCGCCACAGACGGGAAAGAATACACTCTTTCTTCCTTCAAAGAACGCCCGCGTCCTGGTGATCGTTTTTACCTGTAACCACTTGCCCTACGGCGCAGGCCTATGAGGACCGGCTGATCCGGCTGACCTCGGACTATCGGAGCAAGGGCGTGGCCGTCGTGGCCATCATGCCCAATGATCCCACGTCGATCCGGCTGGACGAGCTGGGGTATACCGACATGGGCGACAGTTTCGAAGAGATGAAGCGCCGGGCCGCGGAGAAGCACTACAACTTCCCGTATCTCTATGACGGCAAGACCGAGGAGGTGGCGAAGAAGTATGGCCCTATTGCCACGCCGCACGTTTTCATTTTCGACAAAGATCGGAAGCTGCGTTATTCCGGCAGGGTCGACGACGTGGAAAAACCGGGCAAGACGCCTTCGACGCTGGATACGCGCAATGCCATCGAGGCGCTGCTGGCCGGCAAGGAGCCTCCTGTAAAGACCACCAAGGTCTTCGGGTGTTCGATCAAATGGGCGGAGAAAAGCGACTGGATCGAAAAGGCGAAACAGGAATGGGCGAAGGAGCCGGTGAAGATGGACACCATTACGGCCGATGGGATCAGGGACCTGGTCAAAAACGGCTCGGACAAGTTGCGGCTGATCAACGTTTGGGCTACCTGGTGCGGCCCCTGTGTCGCCGAGTTCCCCGACCTGGTCGACATCAACCGGATGTACCGCAGAAGGGATTTTGAATTTATCAGCATCAGTGCCGACGAGCCTGCCAAGCGGGCAAAGGCCCTGCAGTTCCTTCAAAAATCACAAGCCTCGAATATCAATTATATCTTCAATATCGACGACAAGTACAAGCTGATCGAGGCGATCGACCCGAAATGGCAGGGGGCGCTGCCTTATACGCTGCTGGTCGAGCCCGGCGGGAAAGTGGTGTATGCGAAGGAAGGGCCGGTGGATGCCGCCGCGCTGAAGAAGCTGATCGTGGATGACCCGGTGATCGGGAGGTATTATTAGGGGATTCCGTGGTTCACGGGGTTCACGGGTTGATCGCGGCCCCCCTCCGGTTCACGGGGTTCACGGGTTGATCGGGGCCCCCCTCCGGTTCACGGGGTTCACGGGTTGATCGGGGCCCCCCCTCCGGTTCACGGGGTTCACGGGTTGATCGCGGCCCCCCTTCGGTTCACGGGTTGCCGCCCGCGGGTTTCGCGTTCCTGCTGGAGTCCGCCGTTTGGCCGGGTGCCGTCGGCTGAGCGTCCTTCCCCTCGTCGTCGTCCTTGTCCTCTTCCAGCGCGTCCGAGCCGCGGGCCCGCCGAACTTTTATGACGGGCTTATCCTGTGTCCCGATGACGGTAACCGGAATGCCGATGATACCGAAGGGAGGCAGGCCGACCCTGAAATGGAGGTTGAGCTGGCCGCTAAAGCTGGACTGCCCCTCGATACGCAGACGGAAGCCCGACACCTTCATGCGGGTGCGCTCGATCGTAATGATATTGTTGTTGATCGTGGACTTGATATCGACTTTGGACAGGTCGGGGTCGGAGACGTCCTTATTGGTCTCCTTGCTCACCTCGCTGAATAGCCGAAGGCCTTTTACTTTTACCTTACTGACCGAGATGGTGCCACCTCCTTTCAGAGAGGGGTACAAGGGGAACATATTCCCGTCGAGCCTGCCTCCGAGATTATAGTCGAGGGAGATGATGCCCTGAGCCTTTGACGCGGAGCTCGCGAGGTCGTGGAAGATCTTCACCTCTTTATAAGCGCGCTGGACGTCGAAGTCCTTCGCCTGGATATGATAGTCGAAGCGCGCGCTCCGGGGAGTGATACTCGCATAGGACGCGTTCATCTGGACCGGCGCGCCGGCGAGCCTAAAGCTGGTGGTGTCGAGGCGAACGACGCCCGTATCGATGCTGACGCCGCCCGCGAAGCTATCGATGTTGAGGCCGTTGTATTCGATCCTTTTGACTCTTGCGTGGAAGGCGATGTCGAGATCGGAAGGGACGATGATGACGCCTTTTGGGCCGGAGTTTTGGTGGAGGTCGTGGTAGGTCCGGCGGTGGGCCCGCTGGTCACGGCTCCCCCGGTGGCCGCGGGTTTCGCGGGAGTCGACGTCCCGGCAAAAGCCATCAGCTGGTCTGCGAGAATATAGTCACTGGTGAGGTCGAAACTTCCTTTCAGCGGCTGCTTTTTATCCGACATATAGCCGATGACGTCCGAGAGCCAGCCGTTCAGCGCAAACCGGCTCCTGCCATAGCTGGCGTCGAAAGCATCAAACCACATCTTATCCTGATTGAACCGGAATAAGCCCGTATGTATCATGAAAGGCAGCGGGAAAAGTTCAGAGCTGACCTGCAGGTCCTTTACTTTCAGACTCCCCTCGTTAAAAAGCCGGTCGTAGTGACCCTGGGTTGCGTCGCTTTGCAGACCGCGCAGCGAGAGACGGGTATCCACCAGGCCGCTGATCGTATAGTCGGTCAGGGCGAATACCTTTACGATCCTGCCCAGATCGAGGGTCCCGCGGGAGACGATGCTATAGCGCAGGTTGGAGAAGTTCTGCAGGTCCGCCTTCATGGTAAAAGGCTGTCCTTCAAACATGAAAGAAACGGGTGTCAGGGCTATGCCCAGGTCCTTCATCGAACCGTTGCGGCTGGTGATGCGGGCCGCGACCTGGATCTTCTCCAGGGGATGGGGGTAATATTTCGTTTGTATGCTGCCGTTGTCCAGTCTGAGGTCGGCCTCCGTAACGGGGAATTTTTGTTTGGAGGGCAGGAAATTGCCCTTCGTCTTTATATGTACTGACAGATCGCCGGCCAGGTCCAGGCTGTCGAGCGGCACTACTTTTTGATATCCGGGAGGTGAAACACCGTTTCCAGGCTGGCTTCGACGGGGAAATCGCGGGCGTTGCCCAGACGGAAGAAGCCTTTTATCGAGCTGCTCAGCACATTGGCGTTGAGGTTCTGCAGGTTTACGAAGGCATCGTGATAGTCGGAGCTCGGGCAGAAGGCGTCGAGGTCAAAACTGATATTGGTGATGGCCTCCGGCCGGGAAGCGTATTTCAGGTAACCGTTGCGCAGGGAGGACGTCAACGAGAACACGGGAACGCTCGAGATCACCGTATCGAGTTTGACTTTCCGAAGGGTCTCCGTTCTGACCACCCGCGTAGCGTACTGACCTTTAGCCGACAGGTCCAGCCGGTAGCGCCCCTT
The DNA here is from genome assembly GCF_050632245.1 of Puia sp. P3. Taxonomy (NCBI): domain Bacteria; kingdom Pseudomonadati; phylum Bacteroidota; class Chitinophagia; order Chitinophagales; family Chitinophagaceae; genus Puia; species Puia sp. P3. The sequence continues at coordinate 7,188,739 of NZ_CP192583.1, read as the reverse complement.
GAGATCCAGTGACTGGAGCCCCATTGCGCGGTGCCATTTTTCGAGGTCCATTTCCGAGCGGGCGCGAATATCCACGACCGGCGACTTCAGGCCGTTGACACGCAGGGTGGCGGTGAAGAAGTCCTTCCCGACGTTGAAGAAGATGGAGTCGACGGTCAGCCTCAGGCTATCCGGGTTGAGGCCCGGGATACGGGTCCCGAAATTGACGTAGAGATTGCTTATCGCTATGGGAGCCCTGTCGTAAGAGACATACCCGTTGCGGACCTTCATATTCAGGTTGAGGTCGGGCATGGTATTGGTCGACGCGATATATTTACCGTTGAGGGAGGCGTCGATATCCCCGGTGCCTTCGAGTTCGGTCTTGCTCAGCCAGGTCACCATGTCGGGAGGCAGGGCCGTAAAGATGTCGTGAAGGTTGGAGTTCGTACTCTTCAGCGCGAAGTTCATGTCGTAGCCCTCCCTGAGGAAGGAGAACTGGCCGGTGACGGTGACAGGCAGCTGATTGATCAGCAGTTCGTTTCTTTCGAAAAGGAAGGCCAGCGAGCTGGTGTTGATCTTGGTGATGAGGTCTGCGTTGATCTTTTTGTTGGCGAAGTAGGCGACTTTCTCATAGGCGAGGTCCATCGAGTCGATCTGCATATGCGTGTGCAGGTCGAACACGTCTTTGGAAAGGTCGCCGTTGCCGGTATAGTCGAGGCCGCGGGCCCTGATCAGGAGGGCGAGGGACTGGTCGTCGTATACAAGACTGCTCCTTTCGAAGATGATCTCCTGAATTTTGAGCGATGCGCTGCCGGAGTCGGCCTCGCTGACGGGTTTATTTTTCGGCTTCGACGCATATATATTATAGTTGGGCCGCCCGGTGGAGTCTACGCGGATATTGATGGCGGCGTCGGTCAGGTAGATCTTGTCGATCGTCACTTCTGAGAAGACGCTGCGGAGGTCGACCCCGAGCGAGATCTCGTTGGCTTTGATCAGCTGTTCCTTTTCGAAGGGAGCCGAGCCGCCGAGGCGAACGTTATAGAGCGTGAGGGTCAGGGCCGGGAAGTGGCGGAAGAAAGATAGGCGGGCGGCAGAGAAGTGAAGTTCCGTTTTGACGCTGTGACGCGCCCACTGGCGGATCTTGTTGGAGACGAAGCGGGGGAAGATATAGGGCAGCAAAAAGAGCAAAAGGACGAGACTTCCGGCGGTTATACCAGTGATCTTCAGAATCTTCCATATAATCCGTGACGCGCTCCGCGAGTTGCTCCGCTTCATAATTGCCTTTAAGAGGAAATATTTACCTCAAAAGTACTACTATATTTTGGGGATGCAAACCGGCCGGGGCCGCGGGCGTCCGGGGGAGCGGGGCGTCCGGGGGAGCGGGGCGTTTCGGCGCCGCGCCTTCGCTACGGAAGGGCGCGCAGCAGCGGCGAAAGCCAGGAGGTCGATTTCTTGCCGTAGGCCAGCGCCAGACGAAAACTATTGAAGGGCTCGTCCCCTCTCACGTCTATCCGCTGCAGCAGGAACCGGTTGGACAGCGGGAACCGGTTGATGCGGTTGCCGATGCGGAAAGCGAGTCTGATGCCCTGTTCCTCAAGGATCTCGAAGAACCGGGACTCCTGGAGAACTTTCCGTGGCCAGGCGCCGTAGGGGTATGCGAGAACGGGCTGGAAAGGAACGCCCATCTCTTCGAGGGCGGTCATACAGTTATCGATATCCGCTGCTATTTCCGCGGGTTGTAATACGTCATATCCTTCGTGGTCCATAGAATGCAGGCCGTACTCTGCAACGGCAGGGTCCATCTTGCGGAGGTCTGCCGCTGAGAGACAGGGTTCTTCTCGATAGGAGCCCCGTCTGATGAAGGAGGGGACCAGGAAGAAATTCAGCTTTAGCCGATATTTTAGTGCCAGTGGGTAGGCATGCTCGTAATTATTGAGGAATCCGTCGTCAAAGGTGATCAGCACCGCCTTGTCGGGGAGGCCTTTTTTTGTGCGTGGCAGGCGATGAGTTCGCTGAACAGCAGGGGCGTATAGCCGTTGGACCAGAGGTAGTGGAAATGCTGTTCCAGCTGGTCCGTATCGACGGTGAGTCCATCCCGTTTGCCGTCCGCCGACACTCCATGATACATCAGGATGCGTAGTTTGCTCATTGTTGCAGATGGATTTCCCTGGTCTTTACATATTTTACAAAATGCGAAATGGTACACAGCACCGACCAATAAAAGCCCTGGGCGCCGTTGAGAATATTCCTTTCCAGGAAGAAATAACGGGTAAAATGGAAGGGCAGGCAGACCATTATGGTAAGCAGCGACTTTTTCTTCCCTTTTTCGCCGCGCCTTCGGCGCCCATCGTCGTATACCGGTTGCTCTTTTCCAGATACTGCTGGAGGCTATGATAGCTGTAGTGCAGGATCCGGTGGTTCATTTTACCGATACTCCCGGCGACTTCGATCTTTTCATGGAGCGCGTCGGCGTTGAAATTGCCGATATTCCGGTTGAAAAGCCTTAGGAAATGGCGCTGGCTCTCCTTTCCGAAGCGAAATTCCCGGCCCAGGGAATACTAGGTTCATGGGCAGTTTGTAGGCGTCGCAGCGGGGGCCGTACCTCATTTCCTGGATGATCTCCCCCACCAGCTCCTCGGACAGGACCTCGTCGGCATCGACGCAGAGGATCCAGTCGTTCTTGGCGAGGGCTACGGCGTGTCTTTTCTGGGCGCCATAGCCGTCAAAAGCCCTGAAAAAGATGCGGCAGCCAAATTCCCGGCAGATCTCGACCGTCTCGTCCGTGCTGTGGCTGTCGAGTATGACGATCTCGTCACACCAGTACAGGCGGGAAAGCGTGCGCCGGATGTTCCTGCTTTCGTTGCGGGTGATAATGACCGCGCTTACCGGCGTTGTCGTCGCACCGGGCTTGAGGCGCGGGGTGGAGCCGCGTCGGAGGGCCGGTGGCTTCAGCGCGGCAATATCGGACGCCATGCTGGGCGCGGTGGCCGGAAACGCCGGTTTAGGCGTAGGGGTTGAAAAAGGGAGATGCCTTGAGGGCATCTCCTTTACTATTGCACTCATTCGCTGAGTTGGGGTGTTTTTAAGGTTAGCTGGCCTAAAAAGATAAAACACCGATCAGGTATCTACCCCTACGGCGGATGACAAAAATATTTTTGGGGGGACGCGGGTCCGTGTGGGGTCAGCGGCCGAAACTTCGGCCCCCGCCGGCGGAGGATCGTCTGGGTCAGCGGTTTTATTTCAGCTGGTCAAAATAATAAAACCACTGCCTTTTGCTGCTGCTGCCGAAGATGCCAAGGCCATTGACAATATTGCCGGGCGGGGAGTAGAGCTGACCGGTCGGGACGGATCCTATATCCAGCTTGTATTTTTCGTAGTAGAACAGGTAGTTATACAGCTCGGGGCTGACGGATTTGACCATGACCAGGACGATCCCGGGGGAGGAATTCGTGGGGTCCTGAAAGAACTTTTTATCGACGGAGAAACTGGTGGTATAGCTTGCACCGAACACCCGCGACGGCAGGAAGATCCGCCGGAACGGGCTGTCGAGGCTGGTGACCTGACTGTTGGCAACGTTGGGGTCGTCGGTGAAGAGATTGAGCCTCAAAAAGGTGTTCCGGGGAATGGTGTCCAGCCGGAGCACAACCCCGGGCGAGTCCTTTACTGTTTGATATAGTTTTTGGGCGTCGGTTTTAGCGTAGTCGTAGCGCATCCCCTTCCAGACGAATGAATGCCCCATCCTCACCAGCTGTTTTACGGCTTCGAAAATATAGTAATGGTCGACCCCGGGGGTGTCTAGCAGGGTAAATTTGCAGTTCAGGACCGGAGTCCCGGCGTGCATATCGCTGCTGGTGTCGAAACCCGTCAGGTGGACCAGTGGTGGGATGGTGGTCTGTGCGGTGACGGTACCGGACAGCGGGTCCTGTACCTGCAGGCTGTAGGTGGTGCCGGAATGGGGACGCTGGGGGGCGGTATAGATGGATGCAGGGTCGTTGGCGAAGTCCGGTGACGTGTTCAGTTTGAGCAGCCACGACCGGCCGTCTGCCCGGAAGATCTGGACATGGGCGGAGCTGACCTTTTCAAAACTGATGATGCCGCCGCTGCCCACCTGAATACTCTTGCTGACAGGAACCTTCAGCGAGTCGCCGGCCGATATCTCAGTCAGGATCACCAGCTGGTTGTTGACCGGGTCGCCGGGATAGGGACTCTTCCGGCAAGCCGTGAAGAAGAGGATCACGGCAAGCAACAGCCCCGCACCCGCGAGGCCGCCGGCCCGGTCGAACCCCGCCGCGCGGCCACACCTAAAAGTCAACCGTAGTCGAGACATACGGGGTAATATTAAATAATTTATTCTTCATAACGATGACCAGAGATTTTTCGTGAAGCGTTCCTTCCAGCCCATAGCTGTACTGGCCCGGCGCCCCATAAACGTTGTAGACTCCGGCGGACAGCACAAGCCCGAGTCTGCCCTTTCGGACGGGATGCCAGGTGCCGGCCAGGTCGAGACGATGATACGGATTGGTTCGGTAGTCGTTGACCCCGGAGAAATGGTAGATGAACCGGTACTCGCGGAGGGCGTCGTCCGGGCTGTAGGTCTGCTGCGCGTTGTCGTAGTCGGGGTAGATCCTTTCCGGCAGCGTGAACACGTCCCCCGAGGCGATCATCCACAGAAGAGAGATATCTTTTGTCTTGTCGGCCTTATAGGTAACGGCAATATTGAGGTTGTGACGGCGGTCGTATTTAAAGGGAAATTTCTTGCCCTGGTTGATCAGGTCGAACTGCCGCCAGTTCCATGACAGTGTATAGGCGACGTGCAGGTTCACGCGCTTAGTGGATTTTTCCGCCATCAGTTCGAGCCCATAGCTCCAGCCCTTGCCCGTTTCCACGTTCTGCTCCCACGAAGAGTCCGTATTGATGAAAAAGCTCTTCCCTTCGGCGTAGTTGGTAACATTGTTCATCTTCTTCCAGTAGGCGCCCGCGGTGAAGGAGAACTTCCTCATGGATTTCAGCGCATAGCCCAGGTCGAGGGTATAGCTGTCTTCGGGGCTCAGGTGACCGGTGGAAGGAACCCAGTGTGTCGCTATTGATACCCAGCGAAGGGTTGGTCAGCAGGTGCAGGTACTGGATCATCCGGTTATAGGAGAAATAGAGCTGCTGTCCTTCCTTCAATTTAAATGCAGTGAATAGCCGTGGCTGATAGGAGTTAAAGTGGAAGTTGCGGAATCCGTAGCCGGAGAAGTGCAGCCCTGGCCGGAGGAGCAGGCGCCTGCCGATGCTGAATTCGCCTTCGCCATAGAGGGTGAACTCCCGGAATGGCAGCGGATTATAGGACTGAAAGGCCCCGGGGTCGATCGAGATGGAAGAGTCCAGCTTGCTTTCGAAGGGCTTGATCCGCGTAAAGGCCGCCTCGCCGCCAAAGTTCAGCCGTATCGCGTTGGAAGCCCTTACTTCGAACTGGGTCTTGGCGTTGTATTGCGCGATCGACGAATAGGTGCTGAAGTTCCGCCTCATGATCGGCACTCCCGTCGAGTCGTCATAGATCGTATAGATATATCCTGCGAGGTTATAATAGTTGCTGACGTTCAGCGAAGTATTGACAAATGAATTGCTGCCCAGCAGGTGGGTCCAGCCGACGGAAGCGATCTTGTTGCCCCAGCGCTGGCGGTTGTTGAGGTTGTTGTCGTTGACCTGCAGGTCCAGCCGGTCTTCGCCCGCATAGACGTTGGCCATGATCTTGTTGTTCCTGTCCAGCAGATGGGTCACCCGGAGGTGGACGTCGTAAAAATCGTTGTAGAAGTCTTTGCGGAATATGTTCAGGAGCGCGTTGAACATGCTGTGCCGGAAGGAAAGCATCATCGCCGTACGGTCTTTTTTCAGGGGGCCTTCTACGGTAAATGAGCCCGCGAGAAAATTGACGTTGGCTTCCCCACCCCATTTCTTCATATTGCCGTCCTTTGTCGTTACGTCGATGACCGAAGACAGGCGGCCGCCGTATTTGGAAGGGAAATCGCTCTTGAACAGCTGCATGCTGCGCATGGACGTCTTGTTGACGATCGAGAGCGCGCCCAGCATATGGGTGGGATTGAAAACGGGGTTGCCGTCGAGGAGAAAGAGATTTCCGTCCTGCTCGCCGCCGCGGACGAGGAGGCCGCTGTAGGCATCCGTGACGTTGACGACGCCGGGCAGCAGGTATAGCGAACGGAGGGCGTCGTTCTCCCCGAGGAAATTATTATATGCCTCGTACTGGGTCGGCAGGATCCGCTGCTCGCCCCGCAGCGGGTTGCCGGATACGACGACTTCGGGTATGTCTTCCCGTCCGATAAGCGAAAAGTCCTTCCGCTGGTCCCAGTGGATGTCCAGCGTGAGTACTTCCGTGCGGTAGCCGGCATAGGAGATCTCAAGGACATGGTGTCCCTCGGGGAGTGAAAGGCTGAAATAGCCGTGTACGTTAGAGAGCGTCACTTTGCGGGAAGACGGTTCGCGGATGGTTGCGTCCGCCAGCGGTTCGAGGCTGCCTTCTTCGCGGACGATGCCGAAGAAAAATACTGCGGCAGCAGGGCCTCGCCGGAGAGGGGCGCGGCGGACGGGACCAGGAGCACTTTGTCGTTCTTCTCGATCGCCTTTACCTTTTCGCCTTCGAGTATTTGCTGGAGCAGGGCGCCCAGCGTGACGGGTTCGTCGCGGAGGGTAATGATCCTGTCTTCTTCAAAGGAAATGGAGGCGAACTCTACTGTTATACCGCTCTTCCGGTTGATCTCGTCGAGAAACTGGCTGATGGTCCCTTTTTGCAGACTGGAATGAAAAGGCCTGTAGAGGATGCTCTTTTTTTGCGCATACCCTTCGGCGATGATCAGACAATTCAAACCCAGTAAAAGGAAGTATCGAACCAGATGCGTCATGGAATGTAAAAGACAAATGTATCCTTTTCTTTCCGTGTAGAAAGCCCTGTCATCAACCGTACCTCCTCCAATACTTCTTTCAGGGGCTGGTGTTCAAAACGGGCGGTGACGCGGGTTGTCATCGCTTTTTCGGCGAGTGCCGGGTCGATGACTATGGCAGTCTGGTAGTAGTCGGCGATATCCGCGGCGACGTCGCTGAGAGGCTGGTTCTTAAAATCCAGGACGTCGGTCTTCCAGGCCAGTGACATTGGGGTCGCTGGCCGGCATTACGGTCGTAAAGCTGCTGCCTGACAGCAGGGCCTTCTGGCCGGCTATGAGGATCAGGCTATTGGACGGATTGGTCTTCTCCGAGAATCTTACCTTGCCGGTGATGACGGTCAGCTCGTCGGATTTCTGCTGGTCGTTGACGAGGAATGAGGTTCCGATATCCTGGTATAGCGCCCGCTCAGTGCGGAGGCGAAACGGTTTGGCTGCGTCGGGTTTGGGTTCAAAATAAGCTTCGCCGGAGAGTTCCGCTGTTCTGTCGTCCGTGTTGTAAGAAAGCGTCGAGCCTTTTCTGAGGTGTATAAGGGAGCCGTCGGGCAAGGTTATGGACTGATTGGCCGTTTCGGCATGGACGGAGATCCCGGAGGCCCCGGTATGGTTCAGGTACCACCAGCCTGCGGAGCCGGCGATCAGGAGGACGGAGGCTGCGGCCAGTGCCCTTTTCCACGGAAAGATACGGGCCGCCGCGGGAGCCATTGTCGCCGGATTTCCTGTTTCGGCGGGAGCCAGTGGTCCCGGCGGAGCCGGAATGTCAGACGGAGGCGCACTTTGTCCAGTGCCGCTTCGACGTCGAAAGTGCGGCCGGTCAGCGTCCGTCCGCTGTCGCTCCATATCTTTTCCAGCGCCTGGTATTCCAGACGGTTCTGCGGGTCGGCTTCCAGCCAGATTTGCAGGGCGTCCCGTTCGGCGGGGCTGGCCTGCGAGTCAAGGTGTTTCAGCACGAGTTGTATGTAGTCCGCTTCTGACATGTTTAACGGTTATATCTTTAATACGCCAAAAATTGGTTTACCCCTATGCTTCAGGGGAAAATCAGGGAAAGGAAGAAGGCCGGGCCCACTCCGTTCGCCTTCAAATATGCTCTCAACATCCGCAAAGCCTTGCCCAGCTGGTTCTCGACAGTCTTGGGAGAGATGCCCAGCGACTCGGCTATCTCCTTGTAACTCAGCTGGCTAAAGCGGCTGAGAAGGAAGACTTCCCGGCATTTCGGCGGCAGCAGACCGATGCCTTCCTGCAAAATGACCATTTCGTCCCTTGCGCCGCCTGTGCCGCGCAGGCCGTCTGTATTTCCTGAGTTTGGTTCCACCGCGTCCCCAGCATATCCCGCATCTTCCGTCAGGTCATTTGCCTGATCGTCTGCGAACGGTATAGTAGCCTGCTGTTTCTCCCGGCGCAGCCAGGTGATGCAATTATTCCGAACGGCGGTAAAAAGGTAATATCGGATAGAGGTTTCCGTGAGCAGACCTCGACGCTGTTCCCAGATCTTGACGAACAGGTCCTGCACGATGTCCTCGCTGATGTCCGGGTCTTTGGTGAACGTGACGGCGTAGTTACAAAGAGGGCTGTACCAGGTACGGAAGACGGCTTGAAACTGATGATATTGTTCGGTTTCGGCGGTGCTCATAAATTTTAGCTCAGGCAATTTAGGGGAAAATAAAAAAATCTTCCTATTTTTAGCATCTGTACAAGTCTCCGCATATGAAATTCTAGATCAGACCTGCTGTTGGCAGGTCGCCGACGAGCAAATCTACTCTCCCAATTAAACGGTCGCTACGACCGGGTCATTTCCGTTATCGCAATTCTTTGTTCAGTCAATTAAACTGGTTTTATGTCTTTGCCACAATCCAACCAAAAGCGAAGCAGTTTTTCCGCAGCTATTTCACTCATCCGGCAGGCGCTGTCCGGAGAACATCAGGACTATACCACGGGCAGCATCCGTCGCGCGGTCATCCTGTTGTCCGTACCTATGATACTCGAGATGTGCATGGAATCCGTATTTGCCATCGTAGACATATTCTTTGTGGGCCGCATCGGCGAGAGAGCCGTGGCCACGGTCGGCCTTACCGAGTCGGTACTGACCCTCGTGTACTCCGCGGCGATGGGTCTGGCTATGGCGGCGACAGCGATGGTCGCGCGGCGCATCGGCGAGAAGAATCCCGAAGGGGCTTCGCGCGCTGCGGCCCAGTCAATCAATCTGGCGCTGGTCATGACTATAGTGGTAAGTACAGTGGGGGCATACTTTGCCGCGGATATCCTGCGGCTGATGGGCGCTTCGCCGGCAACGGTAGAGTCGGGCGTCTCCTATACGAGGATAGTTTTTGGCGGGAGCATCGTCATCATGCTGCTGTTCCTGATCAACGGTATCTTCCGGGGCGCGGGCAACGCCTCGATGGCCATGTGGTCCCTCTGGATCGCCAACGGGTGTAATATCCTGTTGTGTCCGCTGATGATCCATTTCTACGGGCTGAAAGGGGCGGCGATCGCCACGACTATCGGCAGGGGAGTCGGCGTCTGTTTTCAGCTGTATCATCTGGCGAGGGGCAGCGGAACGCTCCGGATCCTCTGGAAGCATTTCCGTCCCGATGGTACGGTCATACTCGGACTGGTAAAGATCGCCTGGTCGGGTTTCTTCCAGTTCTTTATCAACTCCGCGAGCTGGATCGTGATGGCATGGCTGGTCGCGAGGTTCAAGGATACGGCGATCGCGGGTTATCAGGTCTCGATCCGGATCCTGCTGTTCTTCCTGCTGCCGGCCTGGGGATGAGCAATGCGGCGGCTACGCTTGTCGGGCAGAACCTGGGCGCCCGGCAGCCTGAGCGCGCCGAGCAGTCCGTGCGGACGGCCGCGAAATATAATGCGGTCTTTATGCTGTTCGTGTCCCTGCTGTTCCTTTTCGGAGCCAGTCCCATTGTGGGATTTATCAACCGTGACCCGGCCGTGGAGGCCGTCGCCGTACAGGCGCTGCGGATCATCAGCCTGGGCTATGTCTTCTATGGGGTGGGAATGGTCCTGACCAATGCCTTCAACGGCGCCGGGGACACCCTTACGCCTACTATTATAAACATATTCGGTTTTTGGGCTTTTCAGATCCCCCGGCTCTGGTTTCTGGCCCTTGGGCTGGATCTGGGGCCGTCGGGGGTGTTTATGGCGATCCTGATCACAGAAACCTGCATTACCCTGGTAAGTTTTGTCCTATTTAGGAGGGGTAAGTGGAAAGAAGTTAAGGTCTAAGGTTTTTCCTAAAAGATTCTTGCACAATCAGAAAATAGATAATATTTTGGTTTCCCTTCCGTTTATAACAGGCGGCCGGCGGCACGCAGCTACCGACCTCATGAGGCCCCAAAGGGGCTATTATGAACGGAAGGGTTCTTCGGCCGCTGGTCGTGGAGGTATCTGATAAAAACCTTTGAAACATGCGTCGTATCTTAACTCGTGGATTATTGTGTGTCCTGGTCGCATTTGTTTTACCGGTGAATGTGCTGAAAGCCGGTAATCCCGTGACCACAAAAACAAGCAGGGCAAGCAGAGCTGCGGCCTTTGCGGAAGAAGTCACAACCCTCTATGATCAGCTCGATCTGAAAGAGGTGGGCCTGACCAAAAAGGCTTTTGAATATGCTCTGAAAGGTTATAACTATCTGCTCGAACATCACTGGCTGAGCAAGACGAATATCCTTTCGATCTGTGACCTGAGTCAGTCATCCCGTAACAAGCGGTTGTATGTCGTGGACCTTGAGCAGAGGAAAGTATTGGTGAATACCTATGTGGCGCATGGCCACAATTCGGGAATGGAATATGCCAGCTCTTTTTCGAATAATCCTTCCTCTCACAAGACCAGTCTTGGTTTCTATGTGACCCAGGGGACTTATTTCGGAAACAACGGCCTCTCTTTAAAAATGAGGGGTATGGAGCGGGGCTTCAACGATAAGGCGGGTGGCCGCAATATCGTGGTGCATGGTTCGGAATATGTGGGTCCCGATTTTCTTCAGATGAACAAGTTTTGCGGAAGAAGCTATGGCTGTCCTGCCGTCCCGGCGGACGAGTCTGAAAATATTATCGATTTGATAAAAGAAGGTTCGTGTCTTTTCATCTATCATCCAACGAAAAAATACATAGCCCGATCGAAGATACTTAATAACTAGCATGGACGCACACTTCTAGATGGTTTGAAGGTGAAAAAGCTCAATATAGGTTCGTACCCTATGGTTGGGCTTTTCTTTTTTATAATACATTTGGCTAACCTGTTCATATGCCCGCAGGCCTGTATGGCGGTGCCGGGGACCGCGCGGAGCCGTTAGAACTGCCACGCAATATACTGCGCCAGCAACCCTACGAACAGGCCGCTCCAGATCTCAAAATTGGAGTGGGAGCCGAGCGCCAGGCGGGAGGTGCAGACAAGGCCCGTTGCGAGGAGGGCGACGGAAGGATAGAGGCCCGAAGCATAGGCGTCGCTGAAAGAGAAAAGGAAGAAGAACATCAGCGCGCCGCCCATGGCGATCGCGTGCATGCTGATCTTGAAATAGATGTTGGCGAGCCAGCCGCCACAGATGGCGAGGAAAGCGCCGAGGAGGAAGCTGGACGGCGGCGGGTGGGGTGTCGCGCAGGTTTTTGAAAACGTTCCAGCTCCACCAGTAAAAGATCATGGTGATGAGGTAGGGAATGATCCGGTCCTTTACGCCGCGCAGCTGCATGGACGGCACGAAGTTCAGCCGCCAGAGCAGGAAAACGGAGAAGAGCGGGAAGAGCGCGTTGAAGAGGAAGATATGAAGGAAACGCAGCACTTTTGTCTTGTGCTCAAATCCGGCGAAAGCGAAGGGGTGGAAGAAAATGAGAAAACCCATTACATAGGTGCTGACGAACAGGGGATGAAAAATATAGGAGAACAGGTGCGCGAAGAAGCGCAGCACGGGGGAACTGCTCCCTAAGTTTCGGCTTGCCACTGCTGTATTTGAGTGTGTCATAGTTCCTTTCTGAGTCTTGCTACCGGTATATTTAGCTGTTCGCGATATTTAGCCACGGTCCTCCGGGCGATGTTGTAGCCTTTTTCCTGGAGCAGTTCCGTCAGCTTTTCATCGCTGAGGGGTTTTTTCTTGCTCTCGCCTTCGATAAGGTCGCTGAGGATCTTCTTTACTTCCCGGGTCGATACTTCTTCGCCGCTGTCCGTACTGAGCGATTCACTGAAGAAGAATTTCAATCTGTAGGTGCCAAATTCGGTTTGTACGAACTTGCTGTTGGCGACGCGGCTGACTGTAGAGATGTCGAGGCCGGTGCGCTCCGCAATGTCTTTCAGGATCATGGGTCGCAGCGTCGTCTCGTCCCCGGTGAGGAAGAAGTCGTGCTGATAGTCCATGATGGTATGCATGGTGTTGTAGAGGGTCTGCTGCCGCTGCTTGATGGCGTCGATAAACCATTTGGCCGCGTCGATCTTCTGCTTGATGAAGAGCACGGCTTCTTTCTGGCGTTTGTCTTTTTGCTGCCGCGGTCATACTCCCTCAGCATTTCCCTATAGCCTTCGCTGATGCGCAGGTCGGGAGCGTTCTTCGAGTTGAGCGAGAGTTCCAGCTTGCCGGCGTTGTTGGCGATAAAGAAGTCGGGGATGACATAGCTTTCTGCCCTGTTGCTTTCGGTGACGTCGCCGCCGGGCTTGGGGTTCAGTTTGATTATCTGGTTGATGACCTCTTTCAGCTGCTCGTCGCTCAGGTTGAGTCCCCGCTGTATCTTGTCGTAGTGTTTCTTCGTGAACTCGTCAAAATAGTGGGTGAGGACCTCGATGGCCGTATCTACACTATTGCTGCTGTTCTTCTTGCGGTACAGCTGGATCAGCAGACATTCCTGCAGGTCGCGGGCTGCGACACCGGGCGGATCGAACTGCTGGATCTTTTTATCAATCCTTCTATCTCTTCTTCGGTGGTCTCGATATTTTGCCGGAAGGCAAGGTCGTCGGCGATGGATGCCGTCTCGCGGCGCAGATAGCCATCGTCGTCGATGCTTCCCACGATCTGTTCGGCTATGCGGCGGGTTCTGTCGTCTACAACGAGCATGCCCAGTTGATCGAGGAGGAGCTCGTGGAAGGACGTCTCCACTTTATGAGGCATGACCCTGTCTTCGTCGGCATCGGGGTAGTTGTCATCGCGAAGTTTGTAGTCGGCGACGTCGTCGTCGTGTTCATTGACGTACTCACTGATATCGATGTTCTCGTATTCGTCCTCACTGCCGTCGGCTTCTTCATATTCTTCGCCCGACTCGAACTCGTCCTTCATTTCTTCAAGTCCATCATCGTGGTCCGCTGTTTCTTCGAGCGCGGGGTTTTCCTCCAACTCCTCCTTGATCCTTTCCTCAAGGTTAGCCGTAGGCACCTGAAGCAGTTTCATCAGCTGAATCTGCTGAGGAGAGAGCTTTTGGAGTAATTTTTGCTGTAATGATTGACTTAACGACATGTTTATCAGGGGTTTTGCTCTGCGATTTCTCTGTTAAATTAAAGAAAAAGCGCGCGAACCACAAAAATCAGGCCGTAAATTTACATAAAAAGGAGGGACGATACGTGCAACGAAAAAAACTTTTCTTGTTGTATGTCTTTCAATGGCTACGCTGGGGGTCTTTGCCCAGACCCGGAAGAGTGTCGCTGTGGATAAAAAGGTACCGCCGAAACTGGAGCTACACCGGGCGCCGGGCCTGTCGCCGGGCGCGCCCTGGGCGGGATGGATATGGATGACAGACAGCAGGGCAAAGGGGAATTTGCTGCTTTTGACGCCGCTCGCGGGGCTTCCGGCAGAACCTGTTGCGCCTCCACCGCTGAGGATCAACGGCGGAGGAACCTATTATGTCAACCATCTGGGGTTCTTTTGCAAGCAGGAGCTGTTCCTTGAAAAGACCACCCATGTCCCCGTTCGGTTCCGGCTGGGATCGCTGGACTATGTGAACCGGCTGGAGGGGAAGTAGGGGCCGGCCACGACCCCGCGGGTGGCCCGCGCCGGATGGGTTCCGTCACCTACGCCATCGACTTCTGCGCCGAGGCCACCTTCTTTATGGCTGCCACGATCTTCTCCGCTTTTTCCTTTGTCTGCTCTTCTGTCCACAACAGACTTATCGCCGTCGAGATACACCTGCTCATCACCTTGTCGCTGGCGGGATAGCCGCCGGGGTCGAGCGAGGCCAGTGGCCTTTCTCTGCGCGTCGTTGAGGTTATTGAGCGTCGCCACCTGCCGAAGATGGTCCCATTTGCGGAAATAGTGCCAGTTGTTGTCGAACCAGTAGAAATTGCCGGCGAGAACGCCCTGCTGCTTCAGCTCGGCAACGACGCCGCGGGCCATCTCTTCTGTCGGCAGGAACCAGCTGAGGAAGGTATGGGTATCTCCCGAGGGATCGGGGATCGTACGGAAACTGACTTCGGGTGCGGCTGACAGGATCGCCTTCAGCTGGCTGTGATTCTTCTGCTGTATCGCGAGGAACTTGTCGAGCTTGCGGATCTGCGCCAGCCCCACTGCCGCGTGCAGTTCGGAGATGCGGAAATTATAGCCTATAAAGGGATGGAGGTCGGCGCCGCGGTCTACGCCTTTATGGTCGTGGCCGTGGTCGGAATAGCCGTCGCATCTGGTATAGATATCTTCGCTGTTGGTGACTACAGCGCCGCCTTCTGCCAGTGTGATGGTCTTTACAAAATCAAAGGAGAAGGCTCCGGCATGGCCGATCGTCCCCAGGTATCTGCCCTTGTATTTGCCGCCAAAACTTTGGCAGGCGTCTTCCAGCAAAATGAGGTTATGCTCTTTACAGATCGCCATCAGCGCGTCGATATCGGACATGGCGCCGCACATATGGACGGGCATGATACATTTCGTACGCGGAGTGATGGCACGGCGGACGGCCTGAGGGTCCAGCGTAAGCGTTTCGTCAACGTCGACCAGCACCGGTACCGCGCCCACGCTGAGGATGACCTCAAAACTGGCAACGAACGTAAAGGTCGGCATGATGACTTCGTCACCCGCGCCGATGCCAAGGGAGGCCAGCGCGGTCGTCAGTGCAGCGGTACCGCTGGATACGAGCTGGGTATATTTGCAGCCGATCTTTTCCGAGATGGCCGCTTCGAGTTCTTTAGCCTTCCACACGCCCTTACGCGGACCGTCAAAACCATAGCGCATCATGATGCCGGTCTCGAGCACGTCATTGACCTCTTTGCGTTCTTCCGGGCCGAATAATTCAAATCCTGGCATATTTAAAAGATTTTAGTTTGTGTTTGAAGCCGTAAAATTAGAAAAAGCAACGGAACGGCCCTGCTTTCCACGTTATTGCGGCTTACCGCCGTGACATAGTAGTACCAGACCTTCCCTTTCCCTTCCGAAGACGCGCTTCGGATAGTAAACCCCGCCACCGAATCGTATGGGATGAATTCGAAGGCGGGCAGGGAATCCGTACTGGCATTGGCAGAGTCGGTGCGGTAGATGGCGTAGCCTCTCAGTCTGTCCTGGGGATCGCCCCTTGTCAGCCAGGCGGTGCCCGATAGGTCTTTCTGGTTGTATTCCGTCCGGAACGAGGGCTCATGGGGCCGGGTCGAGTCGATCCAGGGCATGGGCTCGATGAGCGCGGGATAATTATAATAAGTATTCTTCAGGCTGTCGCACCAGCCATTGGGGTTGCTGACAAAGGAGGTGCTGCTGAAATAGATCGCTCCCTGTATATTGGCTCCGTAGCTGCGCTGGGCCTGTATCTGGTGCGGCAGCTCATTGGGATTCCTCCAGGCGTTGTTGGTACCGGCTTTGAAGATGCCCAGGCCGATATAGCAATGGCGGCCATAGGTATGGCGGCTCCACCATTCCACGAGGACGCCGTAGGGCGCGTGTGCAAAGCTGAACTCCCAGTACAACTGCGGGGCGACATAGTCGATCCAGCCGTTGCGAAGCCAGAGGAGGATGTCGGCGTAGAGGTTGTCGTAGTTCGTTTGTCCGGCGTACGTATCGCTGCCTTCGGGATCCTTGTTTTTATTGCGCCAGACGCCGAAGGGGCTGACGCCGAATTTGCAGTAGGGCTTTTCCTCCTTGATGGCCCGGCTGAGATGAACGATGACGGAGTCCACGCTGCTGCGGCGCCAGTCGCCGATCGTCATGCCGTTGCCGTATTTGGCGTAGCTGGCCTTGTCGGGGAAATCCCATTTGGGGTTGCCTTCCCGTATATCGTAGGGATAGAAATAGTCGTCGAAGTGGAGGGCGTCGATGTCATAACGGCGAACGATATCCCGTATTACCGTGACGACATACTGCTGTACTTCCTTGTTGCCCGGGTCGAAATAGAGGGTATTTTCGAAGCGCACGAACCAGTCCGGATGACGGCGGGTGACGTGGTCAGGGGCGATGGACGACCGGCCGATGGTTTTCACGGCGCGGTAGGGATTGCACCAGGCATGGAATTCCATGCCGCGGCGGTGGGTCTCCTCGATCATGAACTGCAGGGGGTCATACCATGGTGAGGGAGCCTTTCCCTGGACTCCGGTCAGCCATTCGCTCCACGGCTCGTAGGTCGACGGATAGAAAGCGTCGGCGGCTGGTCGTATCTGTACGACGACGGCGTTCAGGCCATTCCGTTTGTGCATATCCAGCTGGCGGATAAACTCGGCTTTCTGGCTGTCGGCGGGCAGGCCTTTTTTGGAAGGCCAGTCGATGTTCTCGACCGACGCGATCCAGGCCGCACGCAATTCATATTTGGGTTTTGACACAGATGGGATCAGCGGGATGGCGGCCTTCGGGATCAGTGGGATCGGGGCTTTAATGGTATCCTGCGCGGCGCTGTCCTGGGTCACGGTCTGGGCGATGCCCGGCGCCGGGAGGAGACCGGCCAGAAACACGAGAAGGACGGGAACGATATTGCGCAGCTTGTCCAGGAGTAAGTTGAGCGTTCTTGTCTCTTCCTCGGAGAGATTGTTCATATACTTGTCGATATCCTGTTCGAAGGGGTCTATCTTCTCGAGCAGCTTGCGGCCTTTGGTGGTGATCACCACGTCGACGAGCCGGCGGTCTTCGGCATTCGGCGTTTTCTTTACCAGGCCTTTTTTTACCAGACGGTCGACGATACGGCTGGTGTCGCTCATCTTGTCGAGCATGCGCTGTCTGATCTGCATCGTGGACAGGGCCTTGCTTTCGCCGCGCAGTATACGCAGGATATTGAACTGCTGCGGCGTTATGTCGGACTCGTTGAAAAGGGCATTCACCTTTTCAAAAGCCAGTTGGACGTATAGATGATGTTGATCCTCGCCTTTTGATATTCGCTATAGAACTTCCGCTGATTTATTTCGTTTTCAAGTGCCATGGTTCACGGACCTTTTCGTAAAGTTATGGAATTATGCTACAGTGTCTTACGTGTTTCCTGAACGAGCATAAAAATGGTATATAGGTGGTGCGACTCGTGAAGCAGGAAAAATTCCGCCCATTCCCGTATGCTGAACTCGCCGTACTTCGGGTGTACGCCGGTTCTGGCGAGGGTCGCGTCGTCCATCGATCGCAGAATGGCGATGATCTGTGACCGTTGCATATCCATTTGGGACAGCAGCTGACCGAGCGGTTTTTTCACCGTGGGCGCGAACATCGGGTCCTGATCCGCGACGTAGCGGTCGAACCTGGGAGAAGGCTGTTCCTGCATCATTCCGAGGCGATAGATGAATACGGGCTGATAGGCGACCAGGTGCGCGATATTTTCGAAGGCGCTCCATTTATTGGGAATGGGGGTGCGGCGAAGGGCTTCCTCCGGCAGGTCGCCGATGAGATCGTGAATGGTCTGGTGTTGAAATTCCAGCCTGCTGAGTGCGGACGGAGATAGTGGCATATGTGTTGTGTTGATCAGTGATCAGTCTTTCCAAACGGCGGCGCCTTCGCTGCAATTGGCGCAGATGTCGATATTCTTCCGGCTATGAAGCACCTGCCGGCGGAATGTCACGTATTCTTCGTTGCGCCATATTTCTTTGAAGGACTTTCCTTTCAGGTCTCCCAGGGGATGCTGTGCGTCCTTGTCGAAGCAGCAGGGTACGACCAGCCCGTCCCAGGTGATGACGGTGGCGTGCCAGAGTCGCCAGCAATGATTTTCGAGGGTATTTTTGGATACGTATTCGCCGTTGCCGCCTTTTTTATACCGGCTATATCTTGTATTCGCAGGGATCAGGCCGTTGGGATCTTTTTCATAGTCATAGACCTGTGCTGTTTTGAAGCGGACCTCGTCGACGCCAATTTCCTTTGCCAGCCGCCGGATGTCTTCCAGCTGGTGCTCGTTGGGCTTTACGACCAGAAACTGAAAGAAAACAAACGGGGTCTTGCTCTTCAGCTCTTTCTTCCACCTGACGATATTACGCGCGCCCTCGAGCACTTTTTCCAGCCTGCCCCCTACCCTATATTGTTCGTAGACGTCCTGGGTGGTGCCGTCGATCGAGATGATGAGCCGGTCGAGGCCGCTCTCCACCGTCCGCCGCGCATTGCGATCGTTGAGATAGTGGGCATTCGTCGAGGTGGCTGTGTAGATCCCTTTGGAAGATGCATAGGCGACCATGTCGAGGAACGAAGGGTTCAGATAGGGCTCGCCCTGAAAATAAAAGATCAGGTAGAGCAGGTGTTCGGAAAGCTGGTCGATCGTCTGTTGGAAAAACTATTCTGCAGCATGCCCGTCGGCCGGGTAAATGCCCTGAGCCCGCTGGGACATTCGGGACATCGCAGATTGCAGGAAGTAGTTGGTTCGAAAGAGATCGAGATCGGATAACCCCACTGCACGGCTTTTTTGGTCCACTTGCTCCAATAATAGCTGGACAAAACTTTCATCCCGTTGAGCAGACGTTTTCGTGTGAGCTTGGACAATAAATTAATCGTATCGTTCCAGTTAAAATCGGGCATCGAAGCTATAAAATATAAAAATAGTAAATTATGTTTGCAAGTGATGGCTAATCGTTCGAGGAAATATACGGCCTGGAAGATCGTACTTATAACAATAACAGCTGCGGTACTGGTGATGTTCGGTTTTGTCGCCTATGACTGGTGGCAGGAAAGGACGGCTCATTTTGTACGATATCAGGAATTCGGAATAGATATACCCACCAATTACACCATTCATGGCATCGATGTTTCAAAATATCAGGATATTATTGACTGGGGTTCGGTAAAGGACATGAAGGTCGGGGACGTGCAGATGAGTTTCGCCTTCATCAAGGCGACGGAGGGCCTGTCGAACGAGGACGCGTATTTCCAGCGCAACTGGAAGAAAGCGAGGAATGCGGGTCTGGCCCGGGGCGCCTATCATTTTTTCTCTCCACCAAGAGCGGTAAGGCGCAGGCCGAGAACTTCATCAATTCCGTCGACCTGATGCCGGGAGATATGCCTCCGGTGCTGGATATCGAGCAGACCTATGGCGTGCCGGCGCAGAAGCTGCGGGACCGCGCGAAGGAGTGGCTGCAGACGATCGAAGACCACTATCACGTGACGCCGATCATTTATACGAGCGTCGATTTCTATAAGTCATACCTTAAAGACGATTTTGACGGCTATCCGTTGTGGATAGCGCACTACCTGCAGAAGGAGCGGCCCGGCATCTACCGCGAGTGGGCGTTCTGGCAGCACAGCGAGGCGGGGCGGGTCAACGGTATCCTGACGCGGGTGGATTTTGATGTGTTCAACGGGGATTCCGCGGAGTTTCACAAGTTGCTGGTGAATTAATGGTTCACGCCGGGACCAGAGAGTGGTTCACGTGTGGGGTTGCTGGCCGGGCGACGGTTTACGAGGCGGACCGCTGGCCGGGGCGGGGTCAACTGGTGTGATCCACTATTATCAACCACCGTCCACTGATCTTTCGGAACAGCAGCGTGTACGTCCTCCCACATCGCCGGCCTTTCTTTTCAGCGCCCATTTTCCGATGACGAAACAGTAGTCCGGCGCGAGCCGGGTGATCTTTATTTCGGAGAAGGTCAGCTGTCCCATTTTGTCCGGGCTGTCATAGTTGGATTTGTAGCGGGCAAGCGCGGCGGCATAGCCGTAGCTGGGACCGGATTTGCCGATAAAAACGAGGGAGTCGTTGTTCCAGTAGCCTTTCATGAAGTCGTCGATATCGCCTCGGTTCCAGGCTGCCGTCTGGTCGGTCATCAGCCGGCGGATTGCGGACTCGGGGGTTTGCGCGGAGACGGGGGCGGGTTGCGCGGACTCGGGGGCGGGTTGCGCGGACTCGGGGGTTTGCGCGGAGACGCGGACGGGCCGGAAAGAGCCGATGATCCCCGTGGCCGCAAGAAGAAAAATCAAAAGGAAGGTTCGCATGCGGTGTTTTTCATAAATTTCCTATTCCTCATCCATTTCCCGCAGCAATTCCTGTAGTTTTTTAATATGACGGCCATAGAGTTTGTTGATGTACCAGACATTGAAGTAGTACATGGCGACCGTTAACGGTATCAGCATCAGCAGCCAGATCGTCGAATTCTTCCACCAGGGCGCCGGGGACAGGCTATGGTAGACCCTTGTATTGTCCGGATAGAACAGCTGAAAATGGAAGATGAGATAGGTCAGAATGGCCATGGCGGGGATGACGATGGTCGAAGCCAGCAGATAGAAACGGGTGTATTTCTTCAGGGTCGCGACCTGACGGGCGAGGTTTGAGCGGACCTGGCAGGAAAGGCACTGCATCGTGTTCAGGAGCCGGGACTTGCGGTAGTAGTAGGCGCAGAACAGCCCCCTACGATCAGCAGGGCGAGCGAGATAGCCCGCAGCCTGCCCTGAAACTCCACCAGGTAGAAGAGGATCAGGGGTACATAGGCTACGATGATGCAGAGCAGCTCGATACGGAGGTTGCGCCGCATCCGGGCCACGGGCCCGCGGGACCGTTGCTGCAGCAGGGGCAGCAGGCTTTCGCGACCGGGATAGCGGTCGTCGTCGACGCCGTGGCTACGGCCGCCGGTGCGATCGCCGGTGCCGGGGCCTCAGGGGCGCTGCCGCGCCAGATCTCTAAGACTATCCAATTCCATAAGCGGCCTCCTTTGTCATTTTACGAAGTTTGTCCTTGATCCTGTTCATCTTTACTCTGAGATTGTTTTGGGGAATACCCAGAATCTCTTCCATTTCCTGATAGGATTTGTCTTCCAGATAGAGCATGGTCAGCGCCTTTTCCACTTCTGTCAGCCTGTTGATAGCGGTGTAGAGCAGCTGAAGCTGTTGTTCCTTCTCCCCGGAGTACTGGATGTCCTGCAGCTGGGTGGGGAGCTCGTCCGGATCGGTAAGTGTCGTCGGGGGGCGCTGCTTGCGCAGGTCGGAGATGGCGGTATTCAGCGCGATCCGGTACAGCCAGGTACTGAATTTGGCGTCTCCGCGAAATCCGGGATATGACCGCCACAACTGAATGACGATCTCCTGGAAGAGGTCCTGCCGGTCGATATCGGTAAAGCAGTAGAGTCTGCATACCTTATGCAGGATCCCCCTGTGCTGGTCGACGAGGCGGATAAATTCGTCCTGTTGCCCGTTGATTACCACGAATCGTTTGTAAAAAGGTTTATGCAGTAATATCACTATTTGTCGGCAATTGAAGGAAAATATTACATTCGCGCCTATGAATAAGATCTATCATCTCGCTACCTGCACTACCTGTCAGCGGATCCTGGAAGAGACGGGTGCGGGTAAAAAGGGGATTGCCCTGCAGGATATAAAGACCGAACAGATCAGTCCGGAGCAGCTGGACCAGCTGAAAGAAAAGGCGGGTTCGTACGAGGCGTTGTTTAGCCGCCGGGCTATAAAGTATAAGGAAATGGGGCTGAAAGACCAGCAGCTGGATGAGACGGACTACCGCCGGCTGATCCTGGAAGAATATACTTTCCTCAAGCGTCCGGTCGCCGTTGTCGGGGACAAACTATTTGTAGGGAATGATAAAAAGACTGTTGCGGCCCTCGGGGACGCGCTGAATAAGAAAAAGTAGCCGTCATTGCCCCTCAGTTCTGCGACAGCATTTTGGTCCCGAAAAACCCTGCTGCCGGACCAGCTTTTACCCTCACCAGACCCCGGATCCCTGCATAGTCACGTGCGGAGCTAAAGATATAAGCCTCAGGCAGTTCGACAATCCTTTCGCGGACTGGGTTCTCGTGTATATGGGCGATCCGGGACAAAAGCGTATCGCAGTCGCCCTCGATGCGCAGGGGGCTGCTGCAGTTCTGCCACAGGTGGAACTTCTCCAGCCTTCGGAGGGACTTGGGATATTCCTCGAAATGCCGCAGCATCCAGTCGCGGCGAAAGTCCATTTCCAGATCGATCGTCTTCAGGACCGCCGGCGTTGTAAATTTCTTGAAGTCCCGCTCGAAATAGGATGGAGTTACGCCGTCTTTTGTCCGGATAATGAGATGGAGATGGCTGGACATCAGACACCAGCTATAGATGGTCAGACCACTGGGTGTCGACGAAGTAGTTAAGGGCCTCTGCTATCACCTGTTTATAAGCCGGCCTGACGAATACATCAATCTTATCTACCGTATTCAGCGTCAAAAGGTGACACGCGTCGAGGGGAACTTTCGGCTTATCCTTTGAGAACATAACCTTCGGTTTGGTGATAAAATAGCGTTTCCACCGGAGGATGTCCGGCTTACGTGACAGGTTATGGGAAAGGGATGTCTTTAAAGGTACAAAAAAATGTATCTTTTGTTTACATAGCTCATGTTATTTTTTCTACATCTGTAACATCCGTTGGATGTCCATTCACCGAAGTAAGTTTTACTCTTTGCCGGGGATAGGCGCTGCAATAGATATAGTGCCGGGGGTCGTCGACCCATTTGGCCCTTTGGAGTTTGTCGATCGGTGACGGAAGAGGCTTCTCTTTCCTGGCCAGCTTTTCGAGGTCGACGGGCTGATTGCCGAACTGCCAGAAATGGTGTTCGGAATCGTGCTGGTACCGGTTGGCAAAAAAATGGAACAGGCGCATGAGCCACTCTTTACGGCTTTCTTCGGGGTGTTCGGATATGGCGCGGAGGAGTTGTTTAGCCGAGATGCTTTTCAGATCCCGTAAAACTTTGGGCAGGTTACCTTTTCCTTGTTCGACGTCCGCGATCATATACAGTTGACTGGGCAGGATGGCGTATTCGTATACCCGTAACCGTTTGTTCTCTATGCAGTAGTTTAGATTATCTACAAGCAGATCACAATATTCGTAGCGGGTGAACACGTCGATCCCGCCAACTACGGTTAGGGTTACAAAATACAATCCATCCGGCTGTATCTTGTACATTTCGGTCATGCGTAAAAGGTAGCAAAATTTTGTTAAAGTCAATAGCTGTGGCCATTTTCAGCGCGACGGACTCCGTCATTTTTTTCATCGCTGCTGCAAATCAAGTCATTTTTTCCCAGTGTTAGAAAAGTTCTATAAAGGAGATTCATTCCCGGGCCAACGACTGCAAATTCGTCTCAGTTGTGCAAAAAATTTGCAACATTTCGTCGTTGAAACCCGGCAGGCCGCATCATGCCTTGCTGAAAAGCAACTCACTCTATCCTTCAACAATGCGCAGCTTGGCAAAGTTGAGCATGATCTTTTTCTCTCCGTTGTTCTGGAATCTGACGGTTGCGATCGGACTATGCGCAGAGCCTTCGATGCTCATAACTTCGCCGAATCCGAATTTCTGGTGCTCTACTTTTTGTCCGACCCGCAGACTCGAAGTATCACTGGCAACAAAATCGGGCGACGGATTGTGCTCGATAGTTCTCATGTATGGCTTTGGAGGAACGTAGGATGGCTTGGTCTCTTTCTTTGCCGGCGGAGGGCCGTATCTTTTCTCTGCCTGTGAGGCGGAATTGCCGCCAAAACTATTGCCGTGCATACGGTCGTAAGGCGGATCCCGAGGGTCCTGAAAAACCCTGGTTGCGTATGCCGCCGCCTGCAAAACTGCGGTCTAAATATTCTGAGGGGATCTCGTCTATAAAACGGCTGGGCTCGTTCTGTACCAGGTTGCCAAACCGGTAGCGTGTATTGGCATAGGATATCCAGAGTCGTTGCTTTGCCCTCGTGATCACCACGTAGAAAAGTCTTCTTTCTTCTTCCAGCTCTTCGCGGGTATTGATAGCCATCCCGTTGGGAAACAGCATTTCTTCCAGTCCGACCGCAAAGACGCAGGAGAACTCCAGACCTTTGGCGGCGTGGATACTCATCAGCTTGACCGTGTCGGCATTGGGATCCTTCTCGTCGGCGTCCGTCAGCAGCGTGATCTGCTGGAGGTAATTGCCCAGACCTTTTGTCTCGGGTTCGAGCACGCCGTCATCGTCGGGTCTTTCGGTGAACTCCTTGATAGAGTTGAGCAACTCCTGTGTGTTCTCATACCGGGCGAGCCCTTCGGTCGTCTTGTCGTTGAACAGCTCTTTGACGATATTGGTCTGTTTGCCGACATGGGCCGCGACGTCATAGGCGTTGTGCTTTTCGAGCATGCTGGCAAAGCTGCGGATCATCACCGCAAAATTCTCCAGCGCCTCCAGCGTCCCGGCCTTAAAGCCGAATTCCCTCGCTCTTTCCACCAGCTTCCCAGAGGGAAATATTATTTTCGTTAGCGGCGAGTACAGCCCTGTCGATCGTCGTTTTACCAATGCCGCGGGCGGGATAGTTGATGATGCGTTTGAGCGCTTCTTCGTCCTTCGGGTTGACGATGATGCGCAGATAGGCCACAAAGTCCTTTATCTCTTTTCTTGAATAAAAACTGACCCCGCCAAACATCGTATACGGGATCGCCATCCGCCTCAGGCTTTCTTCAAAGGCGCGGCTCTGTGCGTTGGTCCGGTAGAGGACGGCAAAGTCGCGGTTGTTATAATGATTGCGCAGGCGCTGCTCCTGGATCGTGTCGGCGATGAATTTTCCCTCTTCGTTGTCGGTCATGAGCCGGACGAGGCGGATCTTCTCCCCCGGTGAATTGTCCGTCCAGAGATTTTTGGGGATCTGCCCTTTATTATTACGGATGATCTCATTCGCGACATTCAGGATACTCTGAGTGCTCCGGTAGTTCTGTTCGAGCATGACCACCCTGACGTCGTCATAGTCTTTTTGAAACTGGAGGATGTTCTCGATGGTCGCGCCCCGGAAACTATAGATGCTCTGGGCGTCGTCCCCTACCACGCATACATTTTCGTGCGCAGCCCCAAGCAGCTTGATGATCTCGTACTGCGCAGGGTTCGTATCCTGGTACTCATCGATCATGATATATTTGAACTTATGCTGAAACTTGTGCAGGCTCTCGGGATGGTTCTTGAGCAGCTCGTACATATTGACCAGCAGGTCGTCGAAGTCCATCGCCCCATTCTTTCTGCAGCGGGCAACGTAGGCGGCGAAGATCTGTGCGATAGCCGGCCTGTTCGCGCGCATATCTTCCTGCTGGACGGCATAGTCGTTGGCATATTCGACAGGCCCCACGAGGCTGTTCTTGGCCTGGGAGATCCTGTTGTATACCGCATTGGGCTTATAGTGTTTGTCGTCGAGGTTCAGCTCGTTGATGACGGTCTTCAGAACGCTCTTGGCGTCGTCGGTGTCATAGATGGTGAAGTTCCTGTCGTAACCCAGATGGTGGGCTTCGCCGCGCAGGACCCGTGCAAAGACGCTGTGAAAGGTACCGATGAACAGGTTTCTGGCCTGGGAGTCGCCGAGGATCTTTTCCACCCGTTCTTTCATCTCCTTAGCCGCCTTATTGGTAAACGTGAGGGCGAGAATATTGAATGCGTTCACCCCTGGGCCAGGAGGTGGGCAATACGGGTAGTAAGCACTTTGGTTTTGCCGCTGCCCGCGCCTGCCACGATCATGATAGGGCCGTCTATGTGTAATACCGCTTCTTTCTGCCGGTCGTTCAATCCGCTGAGATAGTCTTGCATGCCGCGAAGTTAATTAAATCCGCGCGAACTCAGGTGCCCGCGTTTTTGGCGCGGCCAGCCTGATTGTCATGTAGTTAAAGAAGTCATTCCCGAATGAAAGAAGTTAATTAATTTACCGTCTTATGTTACCCGAGGCTCTTCCTTATCATCTGAAAGTCCGCGATCATTTTAAACAGCAGGGCTCCACCTGGGAGTTTTTGCCGCTGCGCGTACTCGCGAAGAGCAGCTGGCCGCTTTCAGGACCGAGCTGCTGAAGAACACCTATCAGTTTCGCCCGGAGACGGACAAGGCCCTCTACGAAAAGGTCGGCTTTGCGCGCGAAAAACTGGGGCTGGGTGACCTGGTCGTGACCATCAGTCAGGCGCAGCTATATGACAGCCCCGAGATGAATGCGAGCATCGTCTATCTGGACCAGGAGGCGCATATCGTATTTAGCGGTCCGATCATCGGGCGGCTCAACGACGCCGAGCTGCTGGCCGTGATCGCGCACGAGCTGAGTCATGTGCGGTTGTTCCGCGCTTTTGACGGAGAGCTGGAGGTTGCGGACCGGATCATCACCGCCATTGCCAATAACTACCAGAGCGAGCCGCCCTGGTTCGAGACGGCGAGACTTTTCAAACTATATACAGAAATTTATTGCGACCGCGGCGCCTATACTGTGGTGGGGGACACCGGCCCGGTGATAACCTCCCTGCTGAAGATCGCGACGGGTCTCGGGGAGGTGAGTGCCGAGAGTTATGCCGAGCAGGCGGAGGCCGTCTTTGCCGCGGAGCCGGGGACGCGGTCCGTTACCCCCAGCCATCCTACGAATTTTATACGGACGAGGGCGCTTCGGCTATGGGCGGACCGGCCTGATGAGGCGGGCGGCCTCGTTGCTCAGATGATCGGGGGCAGCCCCGAACTGGACCGGCTGGACCTTTTTGCGCAGAAGGACCTGAATGATCTGACCAGGGCGTTCCTGGTTGAGTATCTGCGTCCCGAATGGTTTCGGAGCGCCCTGGTCGAAGGGCTGGCGGAACAGTATTTTCCTAAGATCTCGTTTACCGCGCAGGATCAGGACCCCTCCGCGCCCGCGGCGCTCGCAGAACGCCTTGCCGGAGCGCACCCCAGCATCCAGGACTATTTCGCCTATGTACTGCTGGACTTCGTGCTGACCGACCCCTCCCTCGGGGAGATGCCGGCGGGCCGCGCCTTTGAGTTCGCCGGGGAGACGCAGCTAACGGCGGCCTTTGACTCCGCGTATAAAAAGAGCTGCAGCTCAGCGATAAGAAATGGCTGCAGTACAAACAAAAAGTTCAGGAAACCTATGCGAATACCATTATCCGACTTTCTCACGACGGCCTTTGACAAGGGCGACTATTCCACCGACGACAGCATCGCCTTCGTCATACCCCTCTTTCAGGGAAGTCCTCAGCTTCCACGAAGCGGGGCTGGTAGGACCATTCGAAAGAGAGGACGCCCTGTTTACCACCGAAGGGGCGCTGGATATCGACGAGACCCTGGCCCACGCGCCGGCGCAGGCACTTTACCGGGTGGAGGCCCTCTATCCCGAACTGCGCACCAAAAGTTTTGACGTGACCGACAAGATCCGGCTGCAGGCTGACACGGGCAACGACACGATGCATTCGGAGACGCTGAAGATCCACACGGACTTACGTGAGCCGCTGAAATATCCCGCCTATCTGCCGGGCTATCGCAGCCACGAGATCATGCTCGGTCATCACGATCCGCAGACCGATATCTTTTTGTCTGGGGCTTGTCCTTGGCAGCGTGGCAATGGGACTGGACCTCTACGACGGACATGACCTTACTGTCTTTGTACAGCAGCGCACAAACCCTTCGCTGTTTAACCGACGGATACACCCGACTCTGGGGCGGCTGATCACCGAGATGACCGAGCTGGACAGGGGCCGCCGGTCGCAGGACCTGTATGATATCATCCGGCGTCTCGAACACTACCGCGATTTTGACCCGGAAAAACAGACCGACCTCAGCCAGATCGCTGGCTGGGTGCATAAGGAACTGAAACAGCGCGAAGCTTTTATCCTCAACCGGCTGCGCAACCGCCTGTTCGATACCAGCCGTCGCAACAGGCTTTTGTACTACAAGCCGAATATGCGGTTTGTCAATCTGACGGTCAGCAGCGTGCCGATCGTTCTTCACTACCAGAGTATCCGTCCCGAGCTGCTGTTTACCTGGCATGGCGAACTGGCGGAAAAGATCACGGGGATGAAGGAGATCGTTCTGAACAAATACCTCCGTTTTGAAGATCATGGCTATCTGCCCGCCTCTCTCGACCGGGTGCGGGTAGAATCGCAGCGGGACGTGCAGGAATACGGTTTCAGCCAGCTGCGGCTGGTGATCGCCTTCCTCAACTGGCACAACCTGAAAGAAGAGCCGCGGGAGAGGATACAGAGCCCGCTGCTCCTGTTGCCGGTCGATCTGAAAAAGAATAAGAAACTAAAAGAGGACCACTATGTATTAAAGGTCCTCGACAACGCCGCCGAGGTCAATCCGGTCCTGGCAGGACAGCTGAAAGAACTCTACGGCATTCGCCTGCCGGATTTTATCGACCTCGACGAGATGAGTCCCGAACAGTTCTACAACCACGTCCGGGCGCAGATCGAAGAGGCCGGCCAGGGCATCGCCCTGCACTATATCGACAGGCCGCGGATCCGGCTGATCCATAGCGAGGCGCGGCAGACCGTCAACAACTACCGCAAAAGGCTGCGGCGCCGGGGATTCAGGGAAACGGGCTACCAGTCCATTCCCTATAGCTATGACCCGGAGCACTACAAGCCGCTGGGGCTGGAGATCTTCCGTCAGCGGATCGAGCCGCGGGGCAGTTTTCTGGAATCGATGGTGAATTCCGAAGTCCGGACGAATATTCGTTTTCTGGTGGATGACGGGCCCTCCCGCGAGCGTCAGTTATATGCGCTGGCAGAAAGCGAGAGCAATCCCTATAGCTGGGACTTCGACGTCTGCCATATGGTTCTCGGCAACTTCAACTACAAGAAGATGAGTCTGGTCAGGGACTACAATACGGTCATCGATCAGGAGCTGCAGCACCACGTCTTCGACGCACTGTTCAGCGAACAGCCGCGCAATTTCGCGGAACATTCCTTCGACCTGAACAAGCCCGACGAGTGGTACCACGTGATCACCGCCGACCCCACTCAGGCGAGGGCCATCCTGCAGAGCAGGGCGGGCTACAGCTATATCATACAGGGGCCTCCGGGTACGGGCAAGAGTCAGACCATCACCAATCTTATTGCGGATTTTGTCGCGCGGGGCAAGAGCATACTTTTTGTCTGTGAGAAAAGGGCTGCACTGGACGTGGTTTTTCACAGGCTCAAACAGGTAGGCCTCGAGGAACTCTGCTGTTATATCCACGACAGTCAGGGAGACAAGCGGGAGTTCATCCGCAACCTGAAGGCCACGTACGAAGCGTTCACCCAGGACAGGCTCGATCTGGCACAGCTGAAATCGCGGCGCCAGCAGCTGCTGGATAAAATGAATATTTCGATCGCCCTAATCCGTGAGTTTCACGCGGTCAGCCTTTCGGAAGGGGCGGGTGCGGGCATGGACGTGCGGCAGCTCATAGAGCGGGTCATCCTTCTCCGGGAGCATTTGCTGACTATGGCGCCCAAAGACGAAGAGCTGCTCCCGACTTACCGGGACTGGCGGGATTCCGCGGTAGTCCTGAAAGAACTGGACGAAATGCTGGAAGAGTCGGGTGCAGACCCTGTCTATTCTGCGCACCCGTTCAGCCGAATACAGGAACAGATCATTTTGTCGGATAGCCCTCACCGGCAGCTGGATGCGGCGCTGGCATTGGCGTTGACGCTGGTGGACGAGGTAGAGGCCCTGCTGAATGGCTGTCGGGTCGACCCGCAGCACGTGCAGGATCCCGAGCGGCTGAAGAGTCTGGTACAGTTGGCCGTGCTTCTATATCCATTTGCGCAGACGGGGCATATGGCCGTCGCCGACCCCGACCGCGAGGAAGCGAAACGGCTGGGTCGCAGGTTCAGGAAGTACAAACAGCTGCAGGACGCGCACCAGCAGGCGGCGACTAAGAACAATGGATGGACAAACAAGCTGCCGGCGCGCGATCTCGACGCCGCGATCAGGCTGGCAACCGAAAAAGAAGGAAAGTTCTTCAGCATGTTCAGCGGCGCCTGGCAACGGCTGAAGCAACAGATCGGGACCAGCTACGATCTCTCGCAGCACGCCGTGAAACCTACCTGTCTCAGCCTGCTCCTACAGCTGAAGGCCGAATATGACGCGCAGGCGGAGGTCGAAGAGGAGAAGCGCAAGCTGGAAGAAGACTATCGCATGGACAACCCCGATACGGCCAGGCTCAGCATCGACCTGCTGCATGGACGGCGGGCACAGCCGGAACTGGAATACCTGCTGCGGCATCCGGACGGGCCGGCGCTGGTCGCCGCGCTGCAGGCCCTGCACCAGCCGCTGAGCAGGCTCGGGACGCAACTGCGGCGCTGTCTGCAGGAGCCGCCAACTGGAAGCCTGTCGGAGATACGGGACGAGCTGCAGAATATCCAGGCGAATGCCGAAGGGCTGCGGGACTGGTTGCCGGTGCTCAGAGCTTTCTGCGCGCTTCCGCCGCCGGTGAAGAGGGCGGTTCGCTTATTGCCGATGCGCACCATACAGATAGACGTGGCCATCGCGAGAAAAAGTCTGGACGAGGTATATCAGTCGAACCGCGTTTACAGGGGCATCGACAAGCAGTCGCTGGACAAGGCCGTACAGCAGCTGGGCGAAGCGTATGGTTCCCTGCTCGGGCTGAACGCGGAGGTGATCCGGGCCTATGTACGCCAGAAATTCCTGCACCAGCTGGAGGTCTCGGGCAGACCGGCGGGCCAGCTGACGGAAGACCAGAAAAAATTCAAGAAAGCGTATACTGAAGGACGTAAGATACTGGAGAACGAGTTCGGGAAGAGTATGCGCTATAAAAGCATCCGCGAGCTTTCGGAGAAAGACAGTGGCCTCGTGCTGAAGGATATCAAACCCGTGTGGCTGATGAGCCCTTACAGCGTCAGCGACAGCCTCCCGCTGGATACCGGGCATTTCGACGTCGTCATCTTCGACGAGGCCAGCCAGATCACCCTGGAAGAGGGTGTGCCGGCCCTGTACCGCAGTGGGCAGACGATCATTGTGGGAGACGAGAAACAGATGCCTCCAACGGATTTTTTCAGTGCGGCCGCCAACGGAAATGACCCGGACGATATGGACAAGGCCGAAGACCGGGAGGAGAACGAATGGCTCAGCGACGACGCGGACAGCCTGCTGGCACAGGGCGCGCGCAAGCTGGACTCCACCCTGCTGAGCTGGCACTACAGGAGTCACTATGAGACGCTGATCAGCTACAGCAATCACGCCTTCTACGAGGGCGACCTGCTGACCATCCCGGATAAGACCATTCACCACCACGAAAAACAGCCGCTCAGGATCACCGCACCCGAAGAGGCCTTGTCCACGGTGGAGTGTTTGTTCGACCGAAGCATCAGCTATCATCTGCTGCCGGACAGCGTGTATGAAAAGAGGAGCAATGCCGGGGAGTCGGACTATATTGCGCATATCGTTCGTGAGCTTTTGAAGCGGGGGGTCCGTGAAAGTATCGGCATCGTCGCTTTCAGCCAGGAGCAGCAGCATACCATCGGGACGGCACTGGACCTGCTGGCGGAGAAGGACGCCGTGTTCGCGCAGCAGCTGGAAGAGGCTTATAACAGGACCGAGAACGACCAGTTCACGGGACTTATCATCAAAAATCTGGAGAACATACAGGGGGACGAGCGGGACATTATTATCATGAGCGTCTGCTACGGCCCCGACAGCCGGCGGCGGATGCTGATGAATTTCGGTCCCGTCAATAAAAAAGGTGGGGAAAAACGGCTGAACGTACTTTTCAGCCGCGCGAGAAAACATATGGCGGTCGTAAGCAGCATCCGCTATGACCAGATCACGAATGAATACAATGAAGGCGCTAACTATCTGCGCCGCTTCCTGCAGTATGCCGAGCTGGTCAGTCTCGGGCAGATGGCGACGGCGCGGGCGATACTGGATGGGCTGGTGCCGCGCAAGGCGGAGGCCAGGGGCGCCTTAGGGCCGACCGTCGTACGGGAGCAGCTGAAGCAGCAGCTGGTGGCGCTGGGCTATGAGGTGGCGGAACAGGTGGGGCAGTCCGATTTCAAGTGTTCGCTGGCCGTAAGGAGGAACGGGGATGACGAAGCCTATTCGCTGGCGATACTGATCGACGACGACTCGCACTACCGGAACGGCAATCTGGTGGAGCAGTATTATCAGCGGCCGGCGATACTGAAGGCGTTTGGATGGAGGGTGTTGCCGGTATATGCCAAGGACTGGCTGCACCAGCCGCAAAAAGTGCTCGAGCTGGTCGTGAAGGTGTTGAACGATCCGGCATCGCCGGCTACAGCAGTGGTGCCCGGCGGACCGGGTGCGGCTGGCAGTGGTTTAGCGGCCGGTGATCAGGGGTCACATCGACATACGATCTTTTGGTATTTCGTCGGCTTGTCGCCGATGAGGAACGGTTCTGGGAGTCGGCTATCGATGGCAACAGACTGGTTGTCCGCTGGGGGAAGACAGGCAAGCGGGGACAAATACAGCTGAAAACTTTTCCTGATGAGGAGGCTGCGCGAAGGGAGCAGGACCGGCAGGAGAAGGAGCAGAAAACAAAGGGATTCCGCGAGGCTTAGGAGCCGCGCTGCGAGCCGCCGGTAAGACGGGTATTCTTTACTGCGCCCTTGGTGGCCTTACCTTTTCCCGAGGGGAATCCGGGGATATTGCTCTTGGGGGCCGCGGGCAGTTTGCCGTCCTTTTTCTTTTTATTATTGGGTATGAGTGCCATATGAATTATTTTTAATAAGATAACAGAAAAATACCCCCTCGGGGGACTTCGGTAACCGAAAATACTATTTTCTTGGCAAAAGAGCTCTATTTCGACATTTCCAGTGAGAACAGCGGCGGGAGTCTCTACCGGGTTACGGGTGAGGGGGGGTGCACTACTATTACAATCACAGTACCTACGATGACGCGAAAGATGAGGTGAAGATCTTCGAGACGCGGTACGCGGACTTCGCGGAATTTTGGAACATGCTGACCTCGGATCGTAAATGGTATTATCTGCATCCGATGTTCGTACACCCGGAGCAGCGGGATTTTGTGCGGCAGCAACTGGCGGCGGTGGATTGGTCGGTGCATCCGGACAGGAAGTGGCAGGAGAGTCATCAGCGTCAGTGGAAGAAGGTACTGACGGATCCGGATACTTATTACCGGCCGAAGATCTGAGGGTCGGGCAGCGCGGTTGCCGTTGGCCGCGTCTAAGCCTCGTAAAACTCTTCCCCGTATACGTCGATGAGCGGCTGGCCCATGCGCTGCAGGTATTCGTTGCACCGCTGCAGTAGTCCGGGTGAAGCGTTGGAAGAATAGTAGTCTCCCCGGTACCAATAGCTGAACAAAGGCTGCAGAGGGATCCGGTCTTCTTCCTGACCCTGGAGGATCATCCAGTGCAGACGCGAGATCTCGTTGTCCGGAAGGTGATTGAATACCCCGCTGTTTAGCAGTTCCCTTGTCAAATCCACGAGTGTGTTTGCCATAAACGCTCTTTTGGTGGTTGAATTATTTCTAAAAGTTCCGGCTATTATATTAACGGACCGTGAAGCCTATGTTAAGCTACTGTTGCCAGGGAGAACTGTGTATTTCCTGTGGATCAGGCCTTCAGCGTCTTTGACGCGACGGCCGGTTTCCTCATCCAGTGTGAAAGCTCCGTATTGTCTTCCGCGAGCAGGGTCAGTACCCCGTTGCGGAGGCGATAATGGGCGGTGCTCCTCAGGCTTTTCATAAATGCCGGTTCATTATAACCGGGACAGGCCATTTTTGTTGTAATTATTTTATCGGAGAAGGTGAGGCTGCTGTCCGTTTTGCTAAAATAGAACGACCCGCGCATCGAATTGCATCCGGTGTTGCCGGAAAAACGGGATTTGGCCATGTCAAACTCCATTACCGGCGTCTTGCCTGCCGCGGTGTCCGAGGGCAGGACGGGCTGGAGCCACCAGGAACCACCGAGGGTGCTGGTGTCCGGGGAAGCGGCTTTGCCGTCGCGGTGACGGATGTGTCGGCCTGGTGCTTTTCCGGCTTCGGCAGAGGGCTCTGGCAGGCGGCCAAAGCCAGAATGAAGATAACTGGAAGAAGTTTCATGGCGGTGTTTTTGATATGATTTTCAAAAATGGTGCCACCGAAAGTTTTAATTTACACCCATGCTACAGGACAACCTTCTGCTGATCATATCCCTTTTGTTCGTGGTTTCCATGCTGGCAATGCTAAGCAATAAGCTGCGTATCTCCTATCCTATCTTCCTTGTACTTGCGGGACTGGCCATAAGTCTGGTGCCGGGGATCCCGATGATCAGGCTCGAGCCGGATATCGTCTTTGTCATCTTTCTTCCGCCGTTGCTGTATTCTGCCGCCTGGTACACGTCCTGGCATGACTTCTGGAAAATGCGGCGGCCCATCGGCATGCTGGCGTTCGGGCTGGTCATCTTTACCTCCTGTACGGTGGCGCTGGTCTCCAATCTGCTGATCCCGGACTTTTCTCTGGCCTGCGGTTTCCTGCTGGGAGGGATCATTTCTCCCCTGACGCGGTAGCCGCCACCACGGTCCTTCAAAATCTGAAGATGCCAAAGCCCATCGTGACCGTCCTCGAAGGAGAAAGCCTTGTCAACGACGCGTCTTCGCTGATCGTCTTCCGGTTTGCCCTGGCGACTATTTTTACGGGGAAGTTTCTCCTGTGGAAGGCGGGCGTCGACTTCATGAGCGTGGTCTTTTTTGGCATACTGATCGGGCTGATCATCGGCAATATCGTCTATGCCATGCACCGGTGGCTGCCGACGACACCAAGTATCGATACCGTCATCACCCTGCTGTCTCCCTATCTGATGTATATAACAGCCGAACATTTTCACGCATCCGGCGTGCTTGCGGTGGTCAGCGGCGGGCTTTTTGTAAGCTATCGCTCGCACGAGATCTTCAGCTACAGCAGCCGGCTGCAGGGCCAGAGCGTCTGGAATGTACTTGTATTCCTGCTCAATGGCGTCGTGTTCATCCTGATCGGACTTCAGCTGCCCGGCATCGTTAAAGACCTGGGCGAATACTCGCTGGGGGCCGCGATACTCTACGGAGTCGTCATCAGTCTGGTGACGATACTGATCCGCATCGCCTGGGTCTTCCCCGGCGCCTACCTGCCGCGGATATGCAGCAAACGGATCCGGCTGAAGGAGGTCAATCCGGGCTGGAAAACCATTCTGGTGGTCGGGTGGAGCGGTATGCGCGGCGTCGTCTCCCTTGCTTCTGCGCTGGCCATCCCCCTGCTGCTCGGCGACGGGTCGCCGTTTCCCCACCGCAACCTCATTCTCTTCATCACCTTTATCGTCATTCTTTTCACCCTGGTGCTCCAGGGGCTAACCCTTCCCTATATCATCCGCAGGCTGGATATTACCGTCAAGGAGAACGAGGAGGAACAGCGGCTATCCATCAGGCTGAGACTTGCTACCGCGGCGCTGGAACACATCACCACCGCCTACAGCGCGGAGTCCGAGTCGATCGACGCATTCAACCGGCTAAAGGCCCGGTACGAGCGGATGGTAGAGATCACCGGCAAGCGCCTCGAGAGCGAAGAAGGAGACGAAGTGGCCCCCGCCTTTTTACCCCGTTACCGGCAGCTGTTGCTCGAGCTGGTGGACATCCAGCGCAAAGAACTCTCCCATATGCGCCGCGTCAACGAATTCGGGGAAGAGCTCCTGCGGAGTAAGGGAGTTCGAGCTGGACCTTGAGGAGGCCAGGTTCAGGAGGTAGGCCGGACACCAGGCGCCTGAGCGCTCACTCCGCCATCGGTATCCGATAGTTTTGGGCCATATGGGAAAAATCATTTATATTAGAAATAAATGCTATGAAAAATTAAGCCTCTTTCTCCTCTTCGCGGGTCTCCTCACCGTCACTTCCCAGGCCCAGATAAAAGACGCACTTTCCAGGGCGACCAGCTCCGGAGCGGCCAATGCCGGTAGTCTGCTGAAACAATTTGCGGGCGCGATAAAACCGACCTCCTTCCTTCCGTCATGGGGCAGCGGCGGGAAGACCGACTGGCTCGCGGCCGCGGGTAAGGTGTCCAGCGCCGTTAGTATGGCGAAGTCGGTCAGCGGGCTGGCCGGGTTTATCAAGCCGGATATGTTCAAGCAGGGTTTTAGTGTCGGAAGTCTTACGCAGGCCGCGGGCGCCGTCAAGACGTACGCTGACGCCGGCAATGTGCTGAAGAGTCTGGAGGGCGGGCTCAAGCCGGAGGCGATGCTCAGCAGCTGGGCTACCAGGCGGCCCGCATGGCTGAACGCGCTGAATATGCTTAAGTAGTTCGCGCGTGCTGGAGGACGACGCGATAGAGCTCTTCCGGGCTAAAGGGTTTTACCACGATGTCGTTGAGACCAGCGGCGAATGCTTCGCTTTCCACTCTTTCGGCATACTGGCGGTCAGGGCAATAATGGGGATCGTTTCACCTCTTTTACGGAGTAGGATGGTGGCTTCATAGCCGTCCATCACCGGCATGTGCAGGTCCATCAGGACCAGCTGATGGCGTGCGGGATTGAGTGCGGTCAGCGCTTCTTCTCCATTGGTGGCCACGTCTACAATGGCGCCGTTGTTCTCCAGCATCGTCCGGGCGACGAGTACGTTGAGCGGATTGTCTTCGACCAGGAGGATCTGGATGCCGTGGAGGGGAGCCTGGCCGTCAGCCGGCGAGGCGCTTTTCTCTTCACCCGCGGCTTCGGCGCTGATCGGGAAGGTCTGGGTAAAATAAAAGCAGGAGCCTTCGCCGGGTTTGCTCCGCAGCTGGAGCAGGACGCCTTGCAGCTCGAGGATCTTCTTCGTGATGGCCAGACCCAGGCCTGTGCCGCCATAGCTGCGGGAGGTGGAGGAATCCGCCTGGGTAAATCTGTCAAAGATCATCTGCTGCTTCTCCGGCGCGATCCCGATGCCCGTGTCCGTGACCTTTACGGTAACCGACAAAGAATCCGGCCACCGATGGTCCACGACGAGCGCCAGCGTCACCGATCCTTCGCGGGTAAACTTGATCGCGTTGTGTACAAGATTATTGATCACCTGGCTGGTTCTGGTCGGGTCTCCTATGAGGCGTTTGTCGAGGCTGGGGTCGATGTCGATCAGGAGCGCTATTCCCTTCTCGTCCGCCGTGTTCTTCAGGCCGGCCACGATATTGCGGGCGATGGCGGGCAGGTCAAAGGAGATCTGTTCGAAGCCGATCTTGCCTTCCTCGATCTTATTATAGTCAAGAATATTGTTCACGATAGAAAGCAGGTTATTGGCGGAGAAAAGCAGGACGCCGAGGTCTTCTTCCTGGTCGGCCCTGGGCTTGTTGCGCAGCAGCAGGTGCGTCATCCCGATGACAGCGTTGAGGGGCGTCCTTATTTCGTGCGACATGGTGGACAGAAATTCGGATTTTACGCGGAGGCCCTGCTGCGCGAGGAATGTAGCACGGCGGAAGGTATGCGCAAAGCGGTGGGACAGCGCGAGGGACTGTAGAAAAAAGAACCCGATATAGCCGAAAGAACAGCGGTATCCGCAGGTCGGGGATGACGAGGAAATAGTGCAGGTTCATCATCAAAAAGATGAACAGCATGACGGCGGTACTCAGCAGCGCGAAGAGAGAGCCGCTTCGTTTGTGCCGCGCGGCCTGGATATAGATATACATCGCATAGGCGATGCAGAGGAACATCACCAGCAGGAAGTAGACGAGAAATTTGGTGAACACCAGGGTCGGGGTAAAGATGATGACGGCGGTATAAAGAATGCAGAACCAGATCATCCCTTTCAGGATCACCGGGTGGGAATCGTCGGGGTAAAGCTTACCGGTGTAGAGTGTGAATAGAATTATCCCTATGGACAGCGTAAGGTATTCCAGACGGGTGGTGATAAACCAGTCCATGTCGGAGAACAGCGAGTGGAGGGCGTAGTGATTGGTACCTACCATCCGGTAGCTAAAAACGATACAGAATAACGCGAAATAGAGGATCGTGCGGTCGTTGCGTCCGAATACGAATAGGCCCAGAAAAAACAAGCCTCCCATGAACAGACAGCCGGCCAGCAGGAAGTCATAGGCTGAGTCGCGGTATTTTTCAGGATGAGCTGGTCCTTGTCGCCG
Source organism: Puia sp. P3 (assembly GCF_050632245.1). Lineage (NCBI taxonomy): Bacteria > Pseudomonadati > Bacteroidota > Chitinophagia > Chitinophagales > Chitinophagaceae > Puia > Puia sp. P3. The sequence continues at coordinate 7,150,770 of NZ_CP192583.1, read as the reverse complement.
AGCAGGATCTCCTTATAGGGCCCGCCGCGGTTGTGCCAGAAGTTGGCTACCTGCATGACCATGACCAGGGTATCGGAGCCGTTTGCGGGAAGGACTACGGTACGGGTGACCCAGAAAGGTTTGGCTTTTTCTTCCGTTGTTGCCGGCTGGCCGTTCTGCGCCTGTACGATACCATTCACATATAGTGCGAACGAACAATAGGCGTCCGGGACCTCGAGACCCAGCCTTGGTCTTTTGGAAGGGAGAAGGATGGTAAGGGTATACGTTGCATAGCCCTGGGACGGGATCTTTGCTCCGTTGAGCGTAACGTCGCTCCATAGCAGGGGAAAGGGAATATAGGTGGGTGTCGCGGAGGGCAGGCTGTCGGGGGTGAGTAGACGATCCCAGTAAAAGCCCCATTCGCCGCTGATCGGAACCGGTTTCGAGAAAAGACTGGTCTTCCGAAGGTCCAATACCCCCATTTTGGCCACGGGTGTAGTGTCACCTCCGGCAAGGCAGGAGAGACCCGGGGCCATCAGCAGGGTGAATACGGTTATAATCGGCAGTCTTCTCTTCATAAAGCCGTGCTACAATCAGGAATAATAGGTGTCAGCCGGACCGGGGTCCAGTTCTCGTCCTTTAACGCAGATTGTCCGATAAAATTGATCAATCCGATAAAAAAGAGACCCGCCGTCATGGCAGGTCTCTCCTAAGTAATTTGGGAATAAGTTATTTCTTCTCGAGAAGTTTGAAGAACTGATCCAGCTGAGGCAGGATAACGATGCGGGTGCGGCGGTTAGCGGCGCGACCTTCTTCAGTACCATTGTCGGCAACGGGAACGTATTCGCCACGGCCGGCAGCTGTGATATGAGCCGGGTCGAGGCCGTATTCCTTCTGCAGGATGCGAACCACAGAGGTAGCACGCTTAACAGAGAGGTCCCAGTTGTCTTTCAGCATGCCGGGATGATTGTAAGGCTTGTTGTCGGTGTGGCCTTCAACCATGAACTCGATATCAGGCTGAGCCTTCAGGACAGAAGCGACTTTGCCGAGAACGGTCTTGGCAGAAGGAGTGACTTCGAACTTACCGCTGTTGAAGAGCAGCTTGTCGGAGATGTCGATATAGATGACACCCTTGTCGACCTTGATGTTGATATCCTTGTCGTCCATATTGCCGATAGCGCCTTTCAGGTTCATGACGAGCGCCATGTTTACGGAGTCCTTGTGCGCCAGTTCAGCCTGAAGGTTCTGAATATAGGCGTCCTTGTTACCGATATTATCCAGAGATTTCTTTATGCTCTCTGCCTGAGAGTTGGAGATAACAGAAAGATCTTGCAGTTGTTTGAGGGTAGCGTCGTGGTTTTGCTTCAGGAAGTCGATCTGCTTGTTGAGGGCGTCGATCTGGTTTTGCAGAGCTGTTTTTTGGCTTGCATCCTGAGCGGTAAGGTCGTTACAGTTTTTAAGGTCGCCTGCCAGCTTCGCGTTAGCGGCTGTAAGGGAGTCGATCTTTGCCTGAGCAGCTTTGAATTTCTTTGAGCTTACGCAAGAGAATAGGAACACAGAGAGAGCAGTGAAGAGCAATGTTTGTTTAAGCTTCATCATAGTAATATCATTTATTTAAAAAATTATTATTCTCCCTCGCCTATGGTCATGCGGCCGGATTAGAATAATGTGCCAAAGATATAGCAACAAACCAAGATACCATACTTTGTTGGTTGGAAAAATAGGCGAATTTAATGCCAAATTCATGGCAGCCATGATATATGCAAATGCTGAAAGGTATTAAACAAGCCGTGGAACGCCCGTGTATCCTTGTTTTGCCGTATATTTTAAAATCACCCGCGCAATGGGACGAAAAAGCGGCCCCAGGCCTGCCATTGAGGGTCCCGGTCGCCGCAAACTCAGGCCAGGCTTGTATTACAGAGCGCGGAACCTAACCCGTAAGCCGGGAGTGACGCCGCGGAAGAAATCGTTAAAATAGACGAGTGGTTCGATCACGAGCTTGCCTCCCCTGAGCCGCCAGTCACCTGCTGAGAGCCTGAAACTGTGTTCCGGAAAGTAAGTTCCCTCCCGTCGGACCAGATAACCTATAGAAATGTTTGTATATAGTCCGGTACTCTCCGTGGGCGCCCCTTTCTTGTCGGATCTGTCATAGCCGTAGCGGAGAACCACGAAATCGTTGCGAAAGGTGCCGGGCCGGCCCTGCGGGTCGTTTCCGAAAAAGAAACCCGGCTCCCACCAGGCGCCGAATGTATGGATATTGTATTTTCTTTCGAGGCGTATGGTGGCGCCCAGGCTTGCGGACGGGACAAAATAATTCTTGTAGTTCTGTATGTTGAGGTAGCCGTCAAGCCTGAGCTGGACTTTATCCCACGGTTTCTGTGTGACAGAAGGATCGGAGTCCCTTCTGAAAACCCCGTCCTTCGTGCTCCGGGAGCCTCCGTCCTTCATCAGCCTTATCTTTTCGCCAAGGCCGGCGGTGACCAGGCTTTCCAATTCGTCATAGCTGTTGATAAAAAACCCTATCCGGTCATAAAGCGTTTGTCCATTACGGAGAGACACCAGCAGGATGAAGATGGTGTCCTGTCTCAGCCGGAGCCGGGCGGGTTCGCCGTCGCCGAGCAGGAAGGTAGCGCCCTGGGGAAAGACCTGGCGAAGGCGCATCTTCTTATGACCGGAAGCGTCGGACAGATAGTCGATGCGTTTTGCGGTCAGCGGATTGGCCAGCGAGTCATGAAATGGTCGGAGGTCGCTGAGGAAGACCATCAGAACAGAGTCGATATTCCGGAGTCGGTCGGGGCCGCTGGCATCACCGAATTCTGCCTGAAGCCGGTTGCCTTTGCCAAGAGTGACATAGTACGTGCTTTTGATGCTGAAGGGAGGCGGGGTAAAGAGCTTGTCTTCCGGGGAAAGATGTTCGTAGGTTCTGTCCTGGGCATAGGAAGAGGCCTGGATGCTTAGCAGCAGGAGGCTAAGCAGGCCATTGAGTAAGGTTCGCATATAGTTTATTGTCGGGTTTTGAGAAGTATTTCGATTCTTAGATCTGGTTCACCGCTGTGTTTGAATGTCGAGGTCATGGCGGGCCCGGAATGGATGGGGTTGTCGATCTCGTTGATATGGACTACTCTTAATTGTTTGGTTATTAATAACTTATTGTTTGAGTCCGGGAATAATGCCGCGACTATAGGGGCTGGTGGAGTGGTTGAGGGGGACGCGGACGCGGGGTTTGAGGCGGGGGGCGCCGACGCGGGGTTTGAGGCGGGGATCGCCGGCGCGGGCGACGGGGGGATTGGACGCTTTGACAACCCAGAGGCGGATTGGGGACGGCGGTTCACGGGATGGGGAACGACCGCTTCGTCAGCCGTTGGGCTGGTTCTGAAAACGACTTCGCCCTCGGTGGTGTGACTGGCTGGCTGGGTCACGGTACCCGGTCGGGCGGGGGCGGGAACTTGCGTCTGGCCGGCAGGTACAGGGCGGCAGGGGCCAGCATCAGAAGCAGGCAGGCCGCGGCGATCCAGTATATCAAATGGCGGCGCGGACGTCGGACGACGGGTCCGTTTCCGATGCGGCGGTTCAGCTTTTCCCAGCTGTGGTCCCGGCTGTCGAGGCCGTGTTCGGGCAGGGCGTCACGTGAGCCGAGCAGGCTTCGCCATGAAGAAAATTCATCGTGCTTTTCGTTTGACATAACTAATCCCTTTTTTCGATAACATTTTTTGCAATAGCAGCCGGGCCTTACTCAGCTGGGACTTGGAGGTCCCCTCCGAGATACCGAGGGCCGCGGCGATCTCTTTGTGTTCCATTCCTTCTATAACGTGGAGGTTGAATACCGTGCGGTAGCCCGTGGGCAGCCGGACGATAAGGTCGAATATCTCTGACGCCGACAGACTGGACAGCGGCTCTTCGACAAGGTCTTCGGCGACGGTCTCCGTCCCGAAGGAAAAAATGGGGCGCCGGCGAAGGAACATCAGGCACTCGTTGACCATTATCCGTTTGATCCAGGCGTAAAGGGCGGCATCTCCCTGGTAGCGGAACTCCTTCAGGTTCCGGAAGAACTTGCAGAACCCGTCCAGCAGGATCTCTTCGGCGTCCTCGCGATTCTTCACGTACCGGCAGCAGAGGGCCATCATGGGGTCGGCGAGGAGGTCAAAAGACCCCGCTGCGCTGCTGCGTCCCCATGCCGGGCGTCCTCGATCTGTTCGGATATATTCATCGGTGCTGGTTGTGTTACCCGGCGGGTTCCGGGCGTCGCTGGTTAAATGCAGTTTATGAAGACCGGGTTGCCCGGAAAGTTAAAATGTTTTGGCGTTGAAAAATCCGCGGTTCACGCAATGGTTCACAGACTGCGGCCACAACCCAGGTTCGGACGTTGAAAAGCCGATCCGCCTTCCTCCGCGGACCGCGCAAAACCGATCCGATCTCCTCCCAAAAAAAGCGCTGAACCAAAAAAGTTAGTGTTGAATGCTAAAAAGATTAGTGTGTATAAAATAATTCCCATACCTTTACTGAATCAATAAATTTGGGAGAATTAAAAACTACTTTATGTCAAATCAAACAGGTGCCAATGCCGAGAAGCTCAAGGCTTTAAAGCTGACGATGGATAAAATAGACAAGGACTTTGGGAAAGGGAGCGTGATGATGATGAATGAGAAGAGCCAGGATCCGATGGAGGTCATTTCCACGGGTTCGATCGGACTCGACATGGCCCTGGGAGTTGGCGGTTTACCCAAAGGCAGGATCGTCGAGATCTACGGCCCCGAATCCTCCGGTAAGACGACTATCGCAACCCATATCATAGCGGAAGCCCAGAAGAAGGGCGGGATGTGCGCCATCATCGACGCGGAGCATGCTTTCGACAGCATATATGCGCAGAAATTAGGCGTCGACGTCGACAACCTGCTGATCTCTCAGCCCGACTATGGCGAGCAGGCCCTCGAGATCGCCGACCGGCTGATCCTTTCCGGCGCGCTGGATGTCGTAGTCATCGACTCCGTTGCCGCACTCGTGCCAAAGGGTGAACTCGAAGGCGAGATGGGCGACAGCAAGATGGGACTGCAGGCGCGTCTGATGTCTCAGGCGCTGAGAAAGCTGACGGCTACTATCAGCAAGACCAATACCATCTGTATCTTCATCAACCAGCTGCGCGAAAAGATCGGCGTCATGTTCGGCAATCCCGAAACGACAACCGGCGGTAACGCGCTTAAATTCTATGCTTCGGTTCGTCTGGACATCCGCCGTATGGCGCAGATCAAGGACGGCGAAGAAGCGGTAGGTAACAGAGTAAAAGTTAAAGTGGTAAAGAACAAAGTGGCTCCGCCTTTCCGCGCTGCCGAATTCGATATCGTTTTTGGTGAAGGCATATCCAAGATGGGTGAGATCGTCGACATGGGCGTCGAACTTGGGATCGTCAACAAGAGCGGCAGCTGGTTCAGCTATGGCACTGACAAGCTGGGACAGGGTCGTGATACGGTAAAACAGTTGCTGCACGATAATCCTGAACTGGCCGGCGAGATCGAAGGCAAGATCAGAGAGAAAGTCAAAGAGATGCAGAATAGCTAAGAAGTTAGTTTGTTTTTATTTTAATTGGGTTAGTAAGTATACGGCCCCGATGTCTATCGGGGCTTTTTTTATTGGCCTTGCGCCGGCTATTTTGCAGTGTTGGGGGAACGAGTTTATATAGCACCGCGTCCGCGGAACTTGCGAGTGAGTGATGGAATTGTTATTGGCTGGTAAACGAGTTGTGAAGACGAAGTTTGACAATTTCGATGTGTTCAGGAAGTTCTACTCATTCAATACGTATAACTACGCATCCCGCTGCTGGTGCGGGCTCCCGTCCATAACTCCCTAAAAATAAAAAAGGGGTCTGAATAGAAATTCAACCCCGTTTTAAAATCCAATATCCTATGAAAAACCAAGATAAAGGTAGAGGAATAAAATCAATTCTGCAATACCATTTTTCGGTAATTTCTTTTTTAAGGCTTTTTTAATTCTTCAACAACTGCTGGGAAATTGCTCTATTGCTTTCTTTATCAGTAACTCGGAGTACATACATCCCGCGCTCGAGCGACGATGCATTTATTATCTGGATACCGGGCTGCAACCGTTTGCTCAGGCGTATAGAACCCGCGGCATCGACGATCTGGATATCGATGCTGTGTTCGGTGCGGACAATAAACAATTTATCTACGGGATTGGGGTAAAACCTGAAGTCGACATCGCCGGAAAGACTCAGCTGGAGCGGCTTTGAATAGAAAAGGCCGTTAGACTGACTGGTATATTTTATCCGGTAGAAATTGGGGCCGTTGGGGGGTGCTATATCGATTATCTCGTAACGCCGCTGCTGCTTTGCCGATCGCAGCGCGACTATCGTCTCATAGTGCAAGCCATCCGGACTACGTTCAACAACAAAGTAATCGCCTTCTATGGCACTGTCGACATCCCATCCCAACCAGACCTTATTGGACTCTCTTACCGCTGCAGTAAAGTTGACGATCGCCGGCTGACCCGCCGACTGCATACGCGGATCCGTCGCGGAATCCGGCGCCTGCTGGGCGCGGGCAGAGCATGCCATGGCCACAGCCAACAGAAAGCAATAGGTTAGTCGTTTCATTGACCTAGGTTAGTAAGTATATCGGCGATACCGTCAGAATAATGGGACGAAGAGTCTAACAAATTTCATGCCTGAACGAAAAACGCTGCATCGCCGGGAAAATTTCTTTGAAGGTGTTATAATATTCTTAAAGCCCGGTATCTTACGGCATGCAAACACCGATAAGGAAACTGAGTACTTTCAAACGGATAGCGCTCGTTGCGCACGACAACAAAAAAGCCGAGCTCATCGAATGGGCCGTCTATAACAAACGGGCGCTGGCGCAGCACCGGCTGTATGGCACCGGAACGACCGGCAGTCTCATAGAACAGGCGCTGGGCCAGTCTGTGAGCAAGTTCCTCAGCGGCCCGCTGGGCGGGGATCAGCAGATAGGCGCCAGCATCGCCGAAGCCAAACTCGACATCCTCATCTTCTTCTGGGACCCCATGGAAGCCCAGCCCCACGACCCCGATATCAAGGCGCTGCTGAGGGTAGCCGTTACCTGGAATATCCCCTTTGCCTGCGACCGGGCAACCGCCGACTTCATCCTCACATCCCCGCTGATGCTGGAAGAATATGAGATCCTCGTTCCTGACTACACGCAATACACCACAAGACTACAGCGCTAAATCGTTTAATCATGAGAAAACAACTGCTTACTACGGGCCTGCTGCTGGCCTGTTCCCTGACCTGGGCCCAGCCCAAACCGCTGGCGGGCTTCGACGACGCCTCCTCCCAGGCCCAGCAACAACTCGAGTCCACCTACGACGGCTATCTGCGGGCCTCCAATATCGACAGCGGCATCCGCATCATGTCCGCCCGGCCCCATCATGTCGGCTCTCCGGGCGATAAGGCCGTCGTCGATTATATCTATAATAAGCTGAAGAGCTGGGGCTACGACGTTCAGACGGAAACCTTCTATACCCTCTTCCCCACTCCGAAAGAAAGGCTGCTCGAAATGACGTCTCCTGCCGTTTGGAAAGCCGGACTCGCCGAACCCGCCCTGAAAGAGGACGCCACGTCCGGCCAGACCCGCGAGCAGTTGCCCACCTATAACTGCTGGTCACCCGACGGGGACGTGACGGCGCAGCTGGTATACGTGAACTATGGTATACCCGAAGACTTTGACCGGCTGGAGCGAATGGGCATCTCCGTAAAAGGCAAAATCGTTATAGCTAAATACGGTCATTCCTGGCGGGGCATCAAGCCAAAACTAGCCCAGGAGCACGGCGCCATCGGCTGTCTGATCTACTCCGATCCACGCGACGACGGCTATGGCCAGGGCGATGTCTATCCGAAAGGCGCATTCAAAAGCGAATACGGCGTGCAGCGGGGCTCTATCATGGACATGCCCATTTACCCCGGCGACCCGCTGACCCCGGGCGTTGGCGCCACCAAAGAGGCAAAAAGACTCGAACGCTCCGACGCCCCCACCCTCCTGAAGATACCGGTGCTGCCCATCAGCTATCACGACGCCGAGCCGCTGCTGCGCGCGCTGGATGGCCCTGTTGCTCCGGAAGAATGGAGAGGCGCGCTGCCAATAACCTATCATATCGGCCCCGGCAGGGCGCAGGTCCACCTGAAACTGGCCTTCAACTGGGATACCAAACCCGTCACCGACGTCATCGCAAAGATGCCCGGAAGCGAATTTCCCGACGAATGGGTCATCCGGGGAAACCACCACGACGCCTGGGTCAACGGAGCCGCCGACCCGATCAGCGGTCAGTCCGCCCTGCTCGAGGAAGCCCGCGCCGTCAGCGAAGCTGCGGAAGACAGGATGGAAGCCCAAACGGACTATAGTATACTGCGCATGGGACGGAGAAGAGCCCGGCCTGATCGGCTCTACCGAATGGGTGGAGCAGCACGCCGAAGAGCTGCAGAAAAAAGCCGTCGTCTATATCAACTCCGATGAGAACGGCCGCGGTTACCTGGAAGCAGGTGGGTCACATGCGCTCGAGCCGATGATGAATGAGGTCGCCCGCGACGTCACCGACCCCGAGACCCATATCAGCATCCTCGACCGCCGTCACTCCCGTGAGCTGGTCAACGCCGCCGACAACGGCAGACTGGGAAAAGCCCTGCTACAGAAAAAAGGTTTTAGCCTGGGCGCGCTCGGCTCGGGATCCGACTATTCTCCCTTCCTTCAGCACCTTGGTATCCCCTGTTTCAACATCGGTTTTGGGGGCGAGTCCTCCGGCGGCGAATACCATTCCATCTATGACAGCTATGACGATTTCCGCCGATTCAAAGACCCGAGCTTCCAGTATGGGGTCACCCTCGCCAGGACGGCGGGCCGCATCACCCTCCGAATGGCGGACGCCACGGTCCTTCCCTTCGACTTCCGCGCCTTCTTTCATACCGTCAGCGGCTATGCGAACGAGTTGATCGGTCTTGTCGACCAGATGAGAGAGACCACGGCGCTGACGAACCAGGTGCTCAAAGAGAACCACTATGGCTATGCCGCCGACCCGACCGTGCAACTGGCGCCCCCTGCGGCAAAGGCGGAAGTGCCCTTTCTCAGCTGGTCGAGCCTCCAGAATGCGCTGACCCTGCTGGAGGCGGCGACTACCCGGTTGTCCGACAGCCTGTCCCACTCCCACCTGACAGGAAGCAGGGCAGACCTTGTAAATCAGGCGCTCTACAGGGCGGAACAACAATTGCTGTCGGATAATGGTCTGCCCCGCCGCCCCTGGTACCGGCATTCCATTTACGCCCCCGGCTTTTATACCGGCTATGGCGTCAAGACACTGCCGGGCATCCGGGAGGCCATCGAACAGCGCAACTGGAAAGAGGCGCAGGAGCAGATCGAGGTAGACGCGGCGGTGTTGCGTAAGTTCGCCGGCTACCTGGGCTCGATAGCCTTTTAAAGACCTTGAAGAAGATATTACGATATACACTACGAATAGCAGGCGCCCTTATGTGCCTGCTATTGCTTGTATGGGCAGGCCTGTCCGTCTATGTACACTATAACAAGGCCCGCCTTCTGCAGAAGGCCACCGAAGAGGTGAAGGAACATTTCGGGGCCGATATTAGCATCGGGCAGCTGGACATATCCCTTTTCCGGCATTTTCCGTCCGTTGCTTTTCAGCTGTCCGACGTCTCGCTCAGGGACAGCCTCTGGTCCCGGCACCACCACGATCTTCTGAAGGTCAGCACCGTGTATGCCGATTGTCCGCTGCTCGGTAGCCTTTTCTCGGGCAAAGTCCGGATAAGTAAGGTCTCCCTCGAGCACGGCGTCGTCTATTTTTACAGAGACAGTACGGGCTATTCCAACACCTATGTGTTCAAGGACCGCAAACCTTCCCTGCGCGGCGGCAAGCCGGAGAACCCTCCCGATATCTCCCTTACCGATATTAGATGGGTGCAGGACCTCGGGGACAAAAACAAGCTCTTCGATCTGGATATTCACCGGCTTGTCTGCGATATGAACAAGGAGGGACGCGTGCTGCAGATGGGCATCGGCGCTGACATCACCGCAAATAGTTTTTCCTTCAACACATCAAAGGGCAGTTTTATCAAAGGCAGGAAGCTGGCGGGCCGGTTCCGGGTAAGTTACAACACGGCGAGTAAGATCGTTCAGTTTGCCGGGGCCACTATAAAGATCGACGGGCATCCCGTCAGTTTTACCGGCAGGTTCTTTCCAGCAGTCTCGCCGGACCCCTTCTTTCTGACGATCGAAGTGCCGGAGATCCCATGGCATGTTGCGTCTTCTCTTCTGACGCCTGGCATTCAGCAAAAACTGGATGAGTATGATATCGACAGGCCCGTCTCCGTATCTGTGCAGCTGGACGCGGGGAACGCCGACGACCCGCAGCCGCAGATCACGGTGAAGCTGAACCTCGACAAGGGTGGCGTACTGACACCGATAGGCCGGTTTACGGAGACTTCGTTCCGCGCGAGTTTCACCAACGAATGGATCCGCGGGCGCCGTCGGGGGGACGACAACTCCGCGATACGGCTACTGGGCTTCTCCGGTCATCTTGGCGACCTTCCGCTGCGATCGGATACCATGACTATTACCAATCTCAAATATCCCCGTCTTGCCAGCGATATCCACTCCCATTTTACGCTGGACCAGCTGAACGACCTGACCGGAAGCCAGGCGATGCGGTTCGTCGCCGGTCGCGGCGATCTCAATGTTTATTACAGAGGGCCGATGTCGGAGAACGATACGGCGGGCACAGTGGTAAATGGCTGGCTGGATATCGACTCGGCGGCAGTGACCTATGTCCCTTATCAATGGGAACTGACCGGCGGAAAGGGCCGGCTATTATTCAAAGACCAGGATATGCTGGTCAACCAGCTCGCGATCAACGCGGGAAAAACGAATATCCGCGTAAAGGGAATAGCGAAAAATCTTGTCGCACTGCTCGACCGGAATGCGGAGAATGTCAGTATGGACTGGAACCTGCAGATGGCGCATATGGATCTCGAGGATTTCAGCGTGCTGGCTGGTTCTACCGCGGCCTGGCGGCGGGTTTCGGCGGCAGGCTCAGGCCGATCGGCTGACTCGCACGGAAGTCTCTTCGGAGCAACTTTTACGCGTGTCGACAATCTGTTAAAAGAAGGAGTGGTACATGTCGCGATGGAAGCCTCCGATATCAGTTACCGGAAATTCTCCGGAGCCCACGCGAAGGGCGACCTGTTGTTCGACAATCAAGCGATCACGCTGAACCGGCTGATGATCGAGCAGGGCACCGGCGTCCTGCAGCTGAAGGCGATGCTGAAGCGCAATCCCGGCGGGACCACCAATCCGCTGACCCTCGAATCGCATTTGACGGGAGTCGATCTGCCCAGGCTGTTCAGCGACTTCAACAATTTCGGTCAGGAGGCGCTGATTTCCCGCAACCTGAAAGGCCGGCTGACGGCCGATTTGCGGCTGTCGGGCGCGCTCACGGGTAAGGCGAAGGTCGCGCCTAACAGCCTGAAGGGGACGATCGATTTTAGTCTCAAAGACGGCGAGCTGATCGACTTTGGGCCGATGGAAACGATACACGAAAAGGTGCTGAAGAAGCGGGACCTGTCGCAGATCCGTTTTGCCGAACTGAAGAACCAGCTCGACGTGGATTCCACGACGATCACTATTCACCGGATGGAGATCCAGTCCACAGCTTTTACTTTGTTTGCGGAGGGGACCTATGACCTGAAGACGGGACCCGATATGAGTCTGCAGGTGCCCCTGAGCAATCTGAAAAAGGACCGGAATCCCGATATTCCGCCGGACAGCAAAGGGAATGACAGCAGGGCCGGGATAAGTCTGCGGCTCCGCGCCCGCAACGGGGACGACGGGAAACTGAAGATCAGCTGGGACCCCTTTAAGAAGGCGTTGAAGAAGAAAAATCGGTAATTTTGCACCCATGCAATTTAAGCTCAACGCTCCTTATCTTCCCGCCGGCGATCAGCCATCGGCCATCGCACAACTGACGGAAGGCATTCTTCGGGGAGACCAATATCATACCTTACTGGGCGTTACGGGTTCGGGTAAAACCTTTACCATGGCCAACGTGATCCAGAACGTACAAAGGCCAACGCTCGTATTGACACATAACAAGACGCTGGTAGCGCAGCTCTACGGGGAATTCAAGCAGTTCTTTCCCGACAACGCCGTAGGATATTTCGTCTCCTACTATGACTATTATCAGCCCGAGGCCTACATGCCGGTCTCCAACACCTATATCGAAAAGGACCTCTCCATCAACGAAGAGCTCGAGAAATTAAGGCTGCAGGCCACAACCCAGCTGCTTAGCGGAAGACGGGACATCATCGTAGTCGCATCGGTCAGTTGTATCTACGGTATCGGTAACCCCGCCGAGTTCGAGAATGGTATCATCCGTCTTGAGCAGGGGCAGGTGATCTCGCGCCAGGGTTTCCTGCATTCGCTGGTCAACTCACTGTACAGAAGAAGCGAGGTGGAGTTTGCCCGCGGCAATTTCCGCGTGAAGGGAGATACGGTAGACATCAATCTTCCTTATGTGGACTATGGTTATCGGATCAGTTTCTTCGGCGACGAGATCGACTCCATCGAAAGTTTTGATATCGCTTCGGGCAAGAGGATCGGGCCCATGGACAACGCAGCCATCTTCCCGGCCAACCTGTACCTGGCGCCGAAGGATATCCTTCACCAGGTGATCTACGAGATCCAGGACGAACTGGCGGCACAGGTAGAATATTTCAAGAGTGTCGGAAAATATATCGAGGCGCAGCGACTCGCCGAACGCGTCAACTACGACGTGGAGATGATCCGCGAGCTGGGTTATTGCAATGGAGTAGAGAACTACTCCCGATTCTTCGACCGGCGTAATCCCGGGACCAGGCCTTTCTGTCTCCTCGACTATTTCCCGAAGGACTTCATGCTCATGCTGGACGAAAGTCATCAGACGGTGCCGCAGATCAGCGGGATGTACGGCGGCGACCGCAGCCGCAAGCTGGTGCTGGTGGACTATGGTTTCCGTCTGCCGAGCGCCCTGGACAACCGGCCGCTGAACTTTCATGAGTTCGAAGCGATGACGGGTCAGACCGTCTTTGTCAGTGCCACCCCCGGCGACTATGAACTGGAGAAGAGCGAGGGTGTGGTTGTCGAGCAGGTAGTGCGTCCTACCGGGTTGCTGGACCCTCCCATCGAAGTACGGCCAAGTGCAGGCCAGATCGACGACCTGCTGGACGAGATCGACAAGCGGGTGAAGAAGGGAGACCGCGTGCTGGTGACGACGCTGACCAAGCGGATGGCGGAAGAAATGGACAAGTACCTTCACCGGATCGACATCAAATCAAAATATATTCACAGCGAGGTGGACACCCTCGAAAGGGTGGAGATCCTTCGGCAGCTGAGGCTGGGCGATATCGACGTGCTGGTCGGCGTGAACTTGCTGAGAGAAGGCCTCGACCTCCCCGAAGTGTCGCTGGTAGCTATTCTCGACGCCGACAAGGAAGGGTTCCTGCGCAACGAGAAATCGCTGACGCAGACTGCAGGACGCGCCGCGCGAAATGTCGACGGCCTCGTCATCTTCTACGCCGACGTCATGACAGAGAGCATGCAGCGCACAATCGACGAGACCCAGCGCCGCCGCGAAAAACAGATGGCCTACAACCTCGAACACGGCATCATCCCGCAGACGGTGAAGAAGTCCAAGGAGCAGGTGTTCGCGCAGACCTCGGTGCTGGATATCAAAGGCTATAATCCCGGCGACGACTACGCCGTAGCGCCCGACGGCGAGCTGGTGACCGCGGCAGCCGAAGACCAAGAGGTCTACCAGACCATTCCCCAGGTGGAGAAAGCGATCACCCGGACCAAAAAGGATATGGAGAAAGCCGCGCGCGACCTCGATTTTATGGAGGCCGCCAGACTGAGGGACGAGATGTTTGGGTTGCAGAAGAGGTTGAAGGAGATGAAGGGTTAAAATTACCTAATTTTACTTCCTATGGAAAATACGGACAAAAGGGTATTCTTACTGGACGCATTCGCATTGATCTTTCGCGCCTACTATGCATTGATCAATAGTCCACGGATCACGTCAAAGGGCCGGAATACGAACGCGCAGTTTGGATTTACCAATGCTCTCGTCGACCTTATCAATAATCAGAAGCCCTCGCATATGGCGGTGTGTTTTGATACGCATGCGCCGACAGAGCGGCACACGGAGTTTGCCGACTACAAAGCGAACCGGCAGGAGGCGCCGGAGGACCTGCTGAGCGCGATGCCGGACATAAAGACTATCGTGGAGGGTTTTAATATCCCGATCATGGAGCTGGACGGCTATGAGGCCGACGACGTCATCGGCACGCTGAGCAAACAGGCTGCCGCAGCCGGCTACGAGGTCTATATGGTGACGCCGGATAAAGACTACGGTCAGCTGGTGTCGGATAAGATCAAAATATACAAGCCTCCTTATCAGGGTGGTCTCGCCGAGATACTGGGTCCCAAAGAGGTCTGCGAGAAATGGAATATTAAGGACGTAAGCCAGGTCATCGACATCCTTGGACTGATGGGAGATGCGGTGGACAATATACCGGGTATCAAGGGAGTAGGGGAAAAGACTGCGGCCAAGCTGCTGGCGGAATATGGTACGCTCGAGAATGTGGTAGCCAGCGCGGACAGCATCAAGGGCGCCCTTGGGGAAAAGATCCGCGGGGGGAAAGACCTGGCGATCCTGAGCAAGAAGCTGGCGACCATCATCACCGAGGTGCCGGTCGAATTCCACGAAGAGAATTTCAGGCTCAGGGATTGGAACAAAACCGCACTGAACGACATCTTCAATCAGCTGGAATTCAAGACCCTGGGCAAGCGCATTCTGGGTGACGGATTTGAAGGCGGGTACACCCCGCCGGAAGGCGTTCAGACCGATCTTTTCGGGAATGCCGTCAAGACAGCGGCTGCAAAAAGAAAAAGGCTCCGGCCGACAGACTGGAGGAAGGAAGCGCCCAGCTGGAAGCCGCCGTGGAAAGAGGGGAAGAGTCTGAAGGACCAAGGGAAGAAGGCGAAGGCGGCTCGTTTCCGCCGGGAGGAAAAACATTCATAATACGACGCATACCTATACCTCAGTAAGCGAAGAAAAGGCGCTCAACGGGCTCGTACAGCAGCTGCTGAAGCATAAAGAGATCTGTTTCGATACGGAAACGACGGGTCTGGACGCGAACAATGCCGAGCTCGTCGGAATGAGTTTTTCCATAACTCCCGGCGAGGCCTGGTATATCCCCTGTCCGGCGGACCAGGATGCCACAAAAAGCATCCTGAAGATTTTCGCACCGCTGTTCGAGGCTCCGGACATTGTCTGGATCGGGCAAAATCTGAAATACGATCTGCTGGTCCTCAGCTGGTACGGAGTGACGCTGAAGGGAGAGTTGTTCGATACCATGCTGGCGCACTATGTCATCGATCCTGAGGGCAAAAGGGGCATGGACCTGCTGAGCGCCAAATACCTTGGGTATGAGCCGGTACATATCGAAGAGCTCATCGGGAAAAAGGAAAGGGGCAGCTGAATATGCGGGACGTCGAGCTGGGGAAGATAACCGACTATGCCGCCGAGGACGCCGATATCACGCTGCAGCTGAAGCATTCGTTCTTCCCGCTGCTGAAAAAACAGGACGTGGAAAAGGTTTTCTATCAGGTGGAGAATCCGCTGGTGAAGGTCCTGACCGATATGGAATTCGAAGGGGTTAAAGCTGGACGTGGATTTTCTTCGCGAATATTCGAAGGAGCTGGAAAGGGAGGCGCGTCAGGCCGAAGAACGGGTCTACCAGCAGGCCGGGCTGCAGTTCAATCTCGCTTCGCCCAAGCAGTTGGGTGAAGTGCTGTTCGAGAAGATGCAGCTCGACCCCAAGGCAAAGAAGACAAAAACGGGACAATATGCTACGGGCGAGGACGTGCTGCTCAAGCTGGCCGTCAAACACCAGATCGTGGACGATATATTGGCTTTCCGCGAGCTGACCAAGCTGCGGTCGACCTATGTGGATGCGTTGCCGGAGATGATCAACCGTAAAACGGGCAGGGTACATACCAGCTATGCGCAGGCGGTGGCCGTGACTGGGCGGCTGAGCTCGAACAACCCCAACCTGCAGAATATTCCCATCCGGACCGAGCGGGGCCGGGAGATCCGCAAGGCATTTGTGCCGCGGAACGAGGAATTCCTGCTGCTGTCGGCGGACTATTCCCAGATCGAATTGCGTATTGTCGCCGCTATCAGCGGAGACCCCAATATGAGTGCCGCCTTCCGGGAAGGGAAGGATATCCATACGGCTACGGCAGCGAAGGTTTTTGGCGTGGAAGAGAAAGACGTTACCAAGGAGATGCGGTACAAGGCCAAGAGCGTGAATTTCGGGATCATTTATGGTCAGGGCGCCTTCGGGCTCGCGGACAATCTGGGGATCAGCCGTACAGAAGCCAGGGAAATCATTGATAACTACAAGAAACAGTTTGAGGGCATCCAGAAGTATATGGACGATACCATTAACTTCGCCAGGGAGAACGGGTATGTGGAGACACTGATGAGCCGTAAACGGTGGCTGCGGGACATCAACTCGGCCAATTTTACCGTCCGGGGGTTTGCCGAGCGAAATGCGATCAACTCTCCGATTCAGGGTAGCGCGGCGGATATGATCAAGCTGGCGATGATAAAAGTGCACGAGGAGTTCGGGAAGGCCGGGCTAAAGTCAAAAATGCTCCTGCAGGTGCATGACGAATTGGTTTTCGACGCACATAAAACTGAAATAGAGATAATTAAACCCATAATTATGCGTTGTATGCAGACGGCGCTGCCCCTGCCGCAGGACGTCCCGGCAATCGCCGAGATGGGGACGGGGGTCAACTGGCTCGAAGCGCATTAACCGGACGGAGTCCAGACATGATGGATGAGAGACAAAAAATTACATTTGATTAGAATTTTTCTGTCCTCCCATTAAAATTCCATGAATTTTAACAAGTTGTTTATAAACCCCATCAAACTTTAGCGTCCGAAAATAGTCAAACCTATGTTATAGGGGTTCAGTCCCTAAACACCGAATCATCGCAACGGCCGGTTCACGCCATTTGGCGGGTCCCGGTTCACGGATCGCGCGGTTCACGGACGGTTCACGGACGGTTCACGCGACATAGCCGCGGCCGAATGATCCAAAAAGCCGGTGCATTTGTATAAAACCTTGTTAACGATAAACAAACATAACGTATGAGAAGCATTCGCATTATGTTCTCAATGATCCTCGCAGTCCTCAGCCTGTCGGCTGTCGGAAGGGCGCAGGACGCTAGCCCCGCCCCTCAACAGCAGCAGCAACAGCAGGATTGGCCCCGCAGTTTTACAACGGACGACGGGACTGTGGTCAAAATATACCAGCCGCAGCCGGAGTCCTTCTCCGATAATATTCTCAAGTCCCGATGGGCGATCTCTGTCCTGCAGAACGGCAAGACAGACCCCGTTTTCGGCACATTCTGGTCGGTAGCCAACGTGGAAACGGATAAGGACGCCCGCAGGGTCATCATCCAGTCGGTCAGGGTGCCCAACGTGAAGTTCCCGGGCCAGAACGACGACAATTTCATCAGCAGCCTGAAGTCGGCGCTGGAGGCCAACCTCCCGGCAACAGCAGGAGACCTCTCCCTCGACGAGATCCTTTCTTCCCTCGACCAGAACCTCGAGCAGAAAAAGCTGTCCAAAGACCTCAATACCACCGCGCCCCGGATCATTTACACCGACCGGCAGTCGCTGCTGGTGATGATCGACGGCCAGCCCAAACTACAGAACAACAAGGACTGGGGCATGGACGTAGTCGTCAACTCTCCGTTCACGATCGTTAAGCCGGAGGACGGACGATTCTATCTCTATGGCGGGAAACGCTGGTATACGGCGCAGAGCGCTACCGGTCCCTACTCGGAAGCCGGTGGTAACGTTCCCCCCAGTCTAGGCCGGGTGAAGAACGCGATCGACAACGCCAACAGCAGCGACGCCGGCTATATCGACTCGACCGCCGCGCAGCAGGACAAGGTCGTTTCCAATATCATCGTGACCACCTCTCCCGCCGAGCTGATCCAGACGGACGGAAAACCGAGCATGTCGCCAATCACGGGCACCAGCCTCTCCTATGCGACGAACTCACCCAACGATCTCTTCCAGGATCAGGACGGAAAATATTATGTGCTCATCTCCGGTCGCTGGTATAGCTCGTCCTCGCTGACGGGTGGCTGGCACTATGTCGCTTCCAATTCATTGCCGGCTGATTTTGCAAAGATCCCCGAAGGCTCGCCGAAGGACAACGTACTGGCCAGCGTAGCCGGAACAGACGCCGCAAGGGAAGCCATCATGGACGCACAGATCCCTCAAACGGCAAAGGTAGACCGCAGTACGGCGTCGACGGACGTCAACTACAACGGCGATCCGCAGTTTGCCCCGCTGCAGGGTACGGATATGCAGTATGCGACGAACACGCCCAACTCGGTAATGCTCGACCACGGCATCTACTATACTGTCGATAACGGGGTCTGGTTCCAGTCTGCTAGCCCGAACGGCCCCTGGACGGTGTCTACCGAGCGTCCCGACGAAGTCGACAGGATCCCGCCGAGCTCTCCACTGTATAACACAAAATATGTCTACATCTATGACGTGACGCCCCAGTATGTATATATGGGCTATACGCCTGGTTATCTCAACACCTATATCTACGGTCCGACCGTCGTCTATGGAACAGGTTTCTACTATGATCCCTGGTTCAATGGTTACTATTACGCCCGCCCCTGGACCTGGGGTTTCGGCGTGGGCTATAACCCTGGGCTGGCTGGACGCTGGGCTATGGATTCGGGTTAGGCTGGTTCCATTTTGGCGTAGGCTTTGGCGGCGGCTACTGGCACGGCTGGGGCGGCGGCT
This sequence comes from Puia sp. P3, assembly GCF_050632245.1. Lineage (NCBI taxonomy): Bacteria > Pseudomonadati > Bacteroidota > Chitinophagia > Chitinophagales > Chitinophagaceae > Puia > Puia sp. P3. The sequence goes on along the minus strand of NZ_CP192583.1, from coordinate 7,131,864 downwards.
GGTGGGGTCCCCGCGTCTATCGCCCCGCCTATGCATGGAACAGGTACCGCGTTGCGGGATTCTATGGCAATAACTACTACCGGAACAGAAATGTATACGTGAACAACTACCACAACAACGTCTACAGAAATACCCGTGGAGTGGTAACCCGGGACAACCACAGCTTTGGAATGCGCGGCTCCGTGGGAAGGCCAGTCAACGTTCAGGGCGGCCGCCCGTCTTACAACGGCAGCTCGAGACCTATCAACTCGCAGGGTGGAAGACCAGGCGGTTATTCGAGAGGCAGCAACAACGTTTTCTCCGATCGCAGCGGAAATGTATACCAGCGGAATCAGTCGACCAACCAGTGGCAGCAGCGTCAGTCCAACCAGTGGAGGCCGCTGAACAACAATCCTTCGGTTCAGCAGAACCTCAACCGCGAACAGCAGATGCGCGACCGCGGCCAAACCCGGGAGCAGAATTTCAACCAGGCGCGCAGCAATCCCGGCGGCGGTGGATTTAGCAGACCCAGCGGTGGCGGGTTTAGTCGTCCGAGCGGTGGCGGCGGCGGTTTCAGCCGTCCCAGTGGTGGCGGCGGCGGCGGTGGTTCGAGATCGTCCGGGGGCGGCGGGGGAGGAGGAAGTAGCCGCAGAGGCCATTGATCTGAAAGATCCACGATCTTAACCCAATCTTAAATAATTTTATTTCAACTTTGCCGGGAGCATGCCTGATGGTGTGTTTCCGGCAAAACATTTTAGGGGCTCCCGGCGGCCCGAAGGAAATTAAATTTATGAACCCGACCTTATATTATTGTTACGACGCCTACTGCGGATGGTGCTATGGTTTCAGCCCGGTCATAAGCCGCATCTTCGAAGAGTACCGGCAGCAGATAGCGTTCGAAGTGCTGTCCGGCGGAATGATCCTTCCGGAAAAACCGCAGCCCGTCAAGGTCATATCCGACTATATTCTCGGCGCTTATAAAACCGTAGAAGAACGTACGGGCATTCGTTTCGGCGAAGACTGGCTCTGGCATATGCGCAATCCCGACGAAAGCGACTGGTTCCCCAACTCGGAAAAGCCTGCCATCGCGATGTGCGTTTTCAAGGACTACCATGCGGAACTTGCCGTACCCTTCGCCGGCGAGCTTCAGTATGCACTGCACTATGAAGGGCGCGATCTTTGCGATGATGAAGCCTACCGGCATCTGATGATAAAATATGGGATACCGGAAAAAGAATTCTATGGAAAGCTGCATCACCCCGCATATAAGGAAAAAGCATATGATGAGTTTGCACTGGTGCGGCAACTAAAGGTCACCGGCTTTCCTACCGTATTTTTACAGGTAGCAGAATCGAAATTTTACCTGCTCACGCAGGGCTATACCGACTACCAAACCCTTAAGAACGGGATCACCCGGGTGCTGACAGACCTGGAGTTGCAGGGAAAATAATTGTCCGCAAATAGGCAATTAACGTTAACTTGCATGTCCCTTAAAAACGGCCCACGGGCCATGAATACTGAATTTAAACCAATATGGAATACAACAAAGTAATAGCCGTCACCGGATTGCCGGGACTATACGAATTGCTGAGCAGCAAATCTGACGGAGCCATCGTACGCGCACTGGATGACAAGACCACCCGTTTTGTATCCAGCCGTATCCACAATTTTTCACACCTGGAAAGTATCGAGGTTTATACGGTTCGCGATAATGTAAATCTGGTGGATATTCTCAAGGCGATGGAAGCCAGCTCTGAAAAGCTGCCCGACGACAAGGACAACGCCGCGCTGAAAAGCTATTTCGGCAAGGTCTATCCGGACCTCGACTTCGACCGCGTATACAGCAGCGACCTGAAGAAGATGGTAAAATGGTTTAGCGTATTAAAGGCAAACGATATAGAGATCAAGCTTTCTGAAGTGCCTGCGGAAGAAGAGGCAGAAACAGCCGAAGCAGAAGTAGAAGAAGCGCCCGCTCCGAAGAAGAAGGCCGCCGCGAAGGAAGAGAAGAACGAGACTGCGAAGAGCGAAGAGAAGCCCGCGAAGAAAGCAGCGAAGGCTGAAGTAAAGGCGGAAGAGGAAGAAAAGCCGAAGGCGAAGAAGAGCGCTGCAGCAAAGAGCGAAGAAAAGCCGGCTCCGAAGAAAAAGCGGAGAAAGCCGCCGAAGAGCCCGCTGCCGAAAAGCCAAAGAAGGCCCCGGCAAAAAGAAATAAACACCTGTTATGACACCTACAGCAGAATTGACGAAACCTGAACGGCATTTCCTGCCGGATGGATTTGTTCTGACCGATTGGAAAACGCTGGAGCCTTTTTCCAGGACTCGGACCAGCGCCCGCTGGAGACCAGAGCCGACCTGGAGAAATGGCTGCTGGACATGAGCGAGCTGGAAGCGGTAGTTAGCGAGGACGCCAGCTGGCGCCAGATCCGAATGACCTGTGACACGGAGAGCAAGGAGCTGGAAGAATCCTTCAACTATTTCTTCATGGAGATCCAGCCAAAGATCCAGCCCTATGCGGACCGTCTCAACAGAAGACTGGTGGAGAACCCCCATACGCAGGAGCTGGACCAGAAGGAGTATTTCACCTATCTGCGCAGCATTCGCAAGCGCATCGAATTGTTCCGTGAATCGAATATTCCGCTGATGGCCGAGGCCAGTGTAATGGGACAGCAGTTTGGTGTGATTTCAGGTAAAATGACCATAAAAGTCGGAGAACAGGAATATACCCTGCAGCAGGCGGCCAGGTTTCTCGAGAGCCCCGACAGACGGCTGCGGGAAGACGTATACCGGAAGGTCCAGGAGAGAAGACTGCAGGACAGGGATGCACTGAACGAGCTGTATACCAAATTGATCGGGATTCGCAACCAGATCGGATTGAACGCCGGATTTAAGAATTACAGGGACTATAAGTTCGAAGAGCTGGGACGGTTCGACTACACGAAGGAAGACTGTTTCCGTTTTCACGAGGCGGTCCGGGAATACGTGCTGCCGCTGGTGAAGCAGATCAATATGCGGAAGAAGGAAAAGCTGGGGCTGGAAAGTCTGCGTCCCCGGGACTCGGAAGCCGAACCGGAAGGGACGGAACCGCTGAGGCCGTTTACCAACGGCGAAGACCTGCTGACAAAAACGATCGCGTGCTTCGACGACCTGAATCGTTTTTTCGGAGACTGTCTGCGCACCATGCAAAAAATGGGACGCTTCGATCTGGAGAGCCGGAAAGGAAAGGCTCCGGGCGGTTACAATTGTCCGTTAGCGGAGACCGGCGCGCCCTTCATCTTTATGAACTCGTCGGGGCTGATGGGCGACCTGACGACGATGGTCCACGAAGGCGGCCACGCCATTCATTCTTTCCTGTCACACCCGCTGAAGCTAAGCTCGTTCAAGGATTACCCCATGGAGATCGCGGAAGTGGCGAGCATGTCGATGGAATTGTTTAGCATGGATCATTGGGAATTATTCTTTAAGGATAAAAACGATTTAGCACGCGCCTATGAGCACCAGCTCGAACGCGTTATCACCATTTTCCCTGGATCGCAACTATTGACAAATTTCAACATTGGGTATACGAAAACCCTGGTCACACGGTAGAGGAAAGAAAGCAGATGTGGCTGCAGATCCTGAATGAATTTTCTACCGAGTCCATCGACTGGAGCGGCCTTGAACAGTACAGGGAGTTTGGGTGGCAGAGACAGCTGCACCTGTTCGAGGTTCCATTCTACTACATCGAGTACGGCATCGCTCAATTAGGAGCCATCGGTCTTTGGATGCAGTATAAGAATAACAAAGAGAAGGCGTTAAGCAACTACATGAACGCACTCAGTCTCGGTGGCACGAAGACGCTGCCGGAATTGTATGCAGCTGCCGGATTGAAATTCGACTTCTCGAAAGAGCATATCAAACAGCTGATGGATTTTGTCAGTACAGAGTTGCAAAAAATTTGAAGAAAAAAAGTTCAAAAAATACCCGGAAAGTAGTACTTATACCTCTTGTTCGTATGCCTTTTTACGGCTATATTTGCAATAAGCGTTTTGAAAAAATGTATGCGGTGAATATATAACCGCGTTAATCATAAAGAAGCTACTAATCAGAGCCTTAACCAAAAGTCCCGGTGTTTCTACATCGGGGCTTTCTTTTACAGAATCTTTTCATGGCGGCGGTACCCGCACCCGCCGCCGCAGCCATTACTGATTACAATTTTTACAAACTCCGCTGACCAGCATCTCGACCTGCTCGGCCACATAACCCCGTGGGAGCATTATCTCCGGTACCGTGACGTGTTCGAGGCAGGTCGTATTGCCGCAGGTATTGCAGATGAAGTGAACGTGGTCATCACGGTGTTGTCCACCGGAACAGTCGTCTTTGCACAACGCATAACGTATTGAATTATCCGCAGTCGGTATACTGTGGATCAGCCCCTTTTCAAGAAATACCTGAAGGGTACGATACACCGTCACGCGGTCGAACTTCTCCCCGGCCCTTTTCTCGATGTCGCTGTGCGAGAGAGCGCCTTCCTGCTGCAGGAAGAGTTCGAGGATCCGCCGGCGCCCACCGGTGATGCTCAGGTGATTTTTTTGAGGAGCTCGTCTATTTTCTTTTCCATCATCATCCTGGGTTATTGTTAAACAGAGAATTCGCAAATCTCGGCGCCGAAGCTTTCTCCTTCAGCAGCGTCGAAATGTCCTTCTCGAGCTCGTCCAGTTCGTCCTTTTTCAGTCCATCATAGATCTTGCGGACCCGTCCGCCTTTGTCGACCAGCGCGATGAACTGTGTGTGAAGGAACTGCTCGTCTATATTCAGCGCATTGTTCTTCGGGTCGTCGAGCAGATAGCCGTTGCGCGCGAGGTGATAGAGGCTATCTTTGCGACCGGTCAGGAACCACCAGCGGCTGGGGTCGGCGCCAAGAGAATCCGAATAGTGTTTCATGCGGGCAACACTGTCCGTTTCGGGATCGACGGTATAGGAAAGGAGTCGGAAGTCGGGCTCCTTGCTATAGTCTTCGGCGAGCTTCCGCATATTCGTGTTCAGCTTGGGACAGATGCCTCTGCAGGTGGTAAAGAAATATTCCGCTACATAGACCTTTCCGTCGAGGTCCTTCTCCGTGATCAGCTTGCCGTCCTGGTTGCTGAAGGCGAAATGGGGTACCTGGCTGATCACGGGCAGCTGGGGTCCTCCGAAGCCCGGTATCATACGCGTCAGGAAAAAGTAAAACCCTGCAAACAGGAGTACGAAGAAGCCGAGGAGGAGCGCTATTTTATTCTTTTTCATGTTCGAATCATTGGGGCCTTGGCGTCCCGCCGTTGGCCGGAAGTCTACAAAGTTAGCACTGTCCGGCGGTGCCGGGGACATAAAAATTTAAACAAATTAATTGCAACATTGTTGTATTTTTGTCGCCCGACACAATTGGTCGGCTGACCTAAAAGGAAGCTATGTTCCGGAAAATCAACTGGGATGCCCTGGGCATCACGACATCGCTGCTCTGCGCCATCCACTTGCGCGCTGCTGCCCTTGCTGGTGGCATCACTCCCGATACTGGGGATCAATATCATCCATAATCAGCTATTTGAGTTTGGGATGATCGGTCTGGCGTTCCTGATCGGCACCTGGGCCCTCTGGCACGGGTTCCGCTATCACCACGGCCGGATCCTCCCCGGCTGCTCTTCGTCGGGGGCATAATCCTACTGATAGCCAAGCAGGTATGGCATTCCTACGAACTGGCCATCCTGCCCTTCGCCGTCGTGTTCATCGTGGCTGCCCATGGGGTCAACCTGCGGTGGACCCGATCCTGCCCGGTCAATCCATCCCGTGTGACGGATCCGGCCGATCCCGGTCTGGAAAGGGAGGCGGCTTAGGCGCGGTTCACGCCTCTATTATCCCTTGTCCAGGGATGGGGAGCCAGAGAAAAATATTTATTTAGTACCTTTGTCCCTCAAATGGTTTCGCTATGATCAAAACAGGCAATCCGGTTATCAGCATCTATACCGAAATGACTCCGAACCCGGAGACGATGAAGTTTGTGGCAAATAAGTTATTGTATCCCGGTAAGATCATTGATTTCCCGGATGTCGAGTCGGCCAAACCATCGCCCCTGGCAATCGAGCTTTTTGGCTTCCCCTTTATAAAAAGCGTTTTTATCGCGAGCAATTTCGTGACGCTGACCAAGACGCCAGACACCGACTGGGACGACGTCATCCCCGCCATCCGCCAGTTCCTCAAGGAATACCTTGAAGAAAGCAAACCCGTCGTGAATGAAGAAGAGGTCGTCAACATCAAGCCCGAGGGCAGCAATGAGATCTCTGCCGACGACGACGACGTGGTCAAGCGTATCAAAGAGCTGCTCGAGAACTACGTGAAGCCCGCCGTCGAGATGGACGGAGGTGCGATATCGTTCAAGAGCTACAACGAAGGCACGGTCAACCTGATGCTCCAGGGCTCCTGCTCCGGCTGCCCTTCTTCCATGATCACGCTGAAGGCCGGTATCGAGAGCATGATGAAACGCATGATCCCCGAGGTAAAAGAAGTAGTGGCCGAAGCTGAGTAATGGATATCCTCCATCAGTTCGTCCAGGATCTGCAGCATACAGGCTGGTGGGAATTTATTGCGGTGATCGCCGGTATTCTGAGCGTCTGGTTCAGCCGTAGCGAGAACATTCTGGTCTACCCTACCGGCCTCGTCAATACGATCATTTATATTTATCTCAGTCTTAAGACCTCCCTGCTGGGCGAGGCCAGCGTCAATTTCTATTATACCGTTCTGAACATTTACGGCTGGGTGATGTGGACCCGGAAGGACCGACAGGACCAGTATGTGCTGCAGGTCACGCGGTCTTCCCGGCGGGAGCTGGCGGGTCAGCTGGCGTTCTTTTCCTGTTTCTATATCCTCGTATTTGCGTCACTGACCTGGCTCAAGCGGGGTTTCGCGCCGCAGGCCATTCCCTGGGCCGACGCCTTTGCCTCGGCAACGGCCTATACCGGCATGTGGCTGATGACAAGGAAGAAAGTGGAAAGCTGGCACTGGTGGATCGCAACTAACTGTGCGTCGATCCCGCTGTATTTTGTCAAGCACTACGTTTTCACCAGCGTATACTATGTCGTTTTGTTGATCATCGCCATATCCGGATTACTGGAATGGGGCAAAAGGGCGGGAGCCGTCGAACATGCCGCAGAGTCTTAAAAAGATCGTCGTCGTAGGACCGGAGTCGACCGGGAAATCGTCCCTCTGCGAGGGACTGGCCGCGCATTTTCAGGCAAGCTGGGTCCCGGAATACGCGAGGGAATACCTGCTGAAGCACGGGATGGGCTACCGCTACGAAGACCTTGTGACGATTGCCCGGGGGCAGCTGGAGCTGGAGGACAGGTTGGTGGCTGCGGCGGAATCACGCGGAGAGTCCATGATCTTTATCGACACGGATCTGTATGTGATGAAGGTCTGGGGCGAATTCGTTTTCGGGCGCTGCGACAGGTGGATCCTGGACCAGATCAACGAGCGTCACTATGACGCCTATCTGCTGCCACGGACGGACCTGCCCTGGACGAAAGACGAACTGAGGGAATACCCGGACCTGCTGTCGAGGGAAAAGCTGTTCCATATCTACCGCGATATACTGATCAATCAGCCGGTGCCGTGGGCCGAGGTCGGGGGAGAGGGCCAGCAGCGGCTGGAGGCCGGGATTGATGCCGTGAACCGACTGGTGAACCACACGTGAAACATTAAACCGGCGGGGGTACCGTGAACCGTTGAACCGGCAGGGTACCGTGAACCACCGACCCGGTGATCCATCATCTACTGCAATAATTTCTGGATATCGGGATCCTCCTGCAAATTTCCCATCTGGGCCTGTATCCACGCGGCGCGGGTCGCCACATGCGGCGAGAGCGGCCTGATCGTAAATACCTTCGGATTCGGCAGACAGGCCGCGATGCGGGCGGCGTCCTGGCGGGTGAGCGTCCTGGCCGGTTTGTTGAAATAAAAATGCGAGGCGGCCTCGATACCATAAATCCCCTTGCCCATCTCGCTAATATTGAGATACATTTCCAAAATTCTTTTCTTGCCCCAGAGCCATTCTGATCATAAACGTAAAGTAGACTTCCAGCCCTTTCCGAAACCAGTCCCTGCCCTGCCAGAGAAAAACGTTTTTTGCCACCTGCTGGCTGATGGTACTTGCGCCATGCAGAGACTTGCTTTTCTGGTTGTGCTTCATCGCCTTTTCAATAGACTTGAAATCGAATCCGTCGTGGTCGGGGAAGAGCTGGTCTTCCGAACAGATGACCGCCAGCCTGGCGTAAGGGGAGATATTCTTCATGCTGACATAGCTGCGGTGGAGGCCTTCGCCCCGGAATACACTGCCCAGCTGCGTAAGTGTGATTGGTGGATCGACCCATTTGAGCAGGAGAAGATAAAATAGCTGGAGGAAGAAGAGGGTGATGACGACGCGTTTGAATATTCTCCAGATGCGGGCTATCAGTCCTGGGTTGTTATTGGCCATCCACTGGTTTTTCGGTTCCAAATATACTCTACCTCTTCCCGATCTGCAAGTATAATAACCGGTATTTCCTCCCCATATCGTAGGATTTCGTTTTCGAGGCCATCAGTATCGCACCGGTGGCGACTAGGGCTCCGCTGACAATAAAAATCTGTCTTCGTATACCAGTCCTTCGCGGCGTCATGACGATAGGCCCCGTTGAATGCGCCGATGGCAAGATAACCGACGCCGACGCCGATAAGTGCCGGCGCCCATCCCCCGCCGGGTTTGTCCCTTTTGACTGCGGCGATCTCTTTATAATCGAATGCCTGTCCGTTGATATAGACCGTGTCCCGGCGGAGATCGTCGATCACACCGGTAAACCACTGGTCATAGATCGTTCTGAAAGTCATGGGATCACCGATCGTATACGAACGGACGTGCATACCTCTCTTCTGTAATACGAGGACGTCGTGCTGCGCGTGGGTTGCTACGGGGATGAGATATAAAACTAATATGATGACAGCGAGGCGCATATACGCATCAAACTTAACGATTCATTTTGCAAGTTACTTGTTAAATCCTCTGCGGGGTCCGTTCTGCTAGTGAACCACCTGCTTGTGGAAAAAGATCAGCGCAACTCCAAAAACGATAAGAATAGTCCCCGAGATCTTGTTGATGACCGACAGGGTGTGGAGGTTGAGCTTGCTGCGGAGCCTCCCGGCCATCATCACCTTGAGAACGTCGGCGGCCATATTGATCAGCAGACAGATGGAGAAGATAACGATCCTTTCCTGCAGCGTATGGTTGGCTGCGAGGAAGGTCGCATTGCCCAGCCAGAACAGGATGACACTCGGATTCAGCGTATTGATGAGAAAGCCGGAAGCGAAGACCTTTGCCATATCCCTTTTGCGAAAACGGGATTCGTTGCCTTCCGGGTCCCGGGCCAGTGATACTTTTTTGAAAAACACGAAATAAAAGCCGAGTGCGATAAGGAAGGCGCTGCCGCAGTAGGCGATGATCGTCGAATGTTCCGTAAGCGCCGAAACAAAGACCGTGAGGGTATTACTGAGGACGACGAGGACTATATCGCTGACCCATACCCCCGCGACAAAACTGAATCCGCCTTTGTGCCCGTTGTTGAGGCTTTGCTTGATAATGGTAAAAATAATCGGCCCAACCGATAGGGCTAGTGCGAATCCCAATGCCAATCCTTTCAATACGGCCTCCATCATAGAATGTCAAGTTTCGGATGTTCTTCTAACTCCGGTCTCAGAGACTACCGGTCTCCAGAAATTTTTGCCAATCCAACAGCATATTACCTTTCAGGACCCTGGGAAACTTATGCTGACCACCGATCTTCCCCTTCAGACGCATAAATTCCATAAACTTCTCCTCCGGCAGAACTTTTACATATACGTCCTTCAGGGCACTGTCCCTTTCGACCGCATAGTCGTCATTCAGCTCTTTCAGCCTCGCGTCGATCTTTTGTCTCAGAACGTCTTCGTCGACCGGATCATTGCAGGCCAACCACCATTGATGTGCAAAAACAAACCATGGGGTACCCCGGCCACGGTGAACTCGGGGATCGACAGGTTCATCTCTTCGGTGGCGAGCTGTACGGCCTTATTCATATTGTCGACACTGAGGTGCTCGCCTACGAGGCTGAGGAAGTGCTTGGTCCGGCCCGTGATGATGATCTCGCAGCGCTCTTTGTCTACGAAGCGGACGGTGTCCCCGATCATATAGCGCCAGGCTCCGGCGCTGGTGCTCAGCAGGAGCGCGTAGTCCTTGCCCTCTTCCACCTCGTGGATCATATAGGCTTCCGGATTTTCGATCAGGTCACCGTCGGAATTGAAGTTCTTGTTGTCGAAGGGAACGAACTCCAGAAAGATATGCTGGTTCGTCACCAGTTTCATGCCCTTCGCATACTGGGCGTCCTGGTAGGCGATAAAGCCTTCCGAGGCCAGATAGGTCTCGATATAGGTGATGGGTTTCCCCAGCAGTTTCTCAAAGCCTTTCCGGTAGGGGTCGAAGGACACCCCGCCGTGTACGAAGAAGCCCAGGTTGGGCCAGATCTCGTGAATATTATTCAGCTTGTAGCGCTCGATTACCTTTTCCATGCACAGCTGGATCCAGCCGGGCACGCCGACCAGGAAGCCGATATCCCACTGGGGGGCGAGCCTGACGACCTCCTCCAGCTTCTTCGTCCAGTCCTTGGTGCGGGCGACCTTTCTGCCGGGCTTGTAAAAGGGCTGGAACCAGAACGGAACCTTGCGGGCGGTAATGCCGCTGAGGTCTCCGGCGTAGTAGCCGGCGCTTTTCTGGAGACTGGTGGTACCGCCGATCATCAGCCAGCCCTTTCCGATACTCTTGACTGGGATGTCCCGGTAAGTGCGGAGGGTCAGCAGCTGTTTGATCATGACGATGCGGTTGCCGCGCAGCAGGTCATTCGTTATGGGCAGGTATTTGCTGCCGGCCTCTGAGGTGCCGGAAGAGAGCGCATAATATTTTATCTTTCCGGGCCAGCACACGTCTGCCTTTCCTTCGAGTGTCTGATTCCACCAGGCCGCGTGGATCTTGTTATAGTCAAAAGTAGGCACGATCTCCTGGAATTTTTTCCGGGATGTTTGCTGAGCAATATCTCGTCGAAGCGGTATTGTTGACCAAATTCTGTGAATCTCGCTTTTTTCAGTAATTTTCGCAATACCTTCAATTGCTGCCGACGAGGTGATTTCTGGGGCAGCCGCAGCGCTCTAGCCAAAGATTTAGGTAATTGAATTTCAATCAACGCCATTGAGTGGTACAGGTCGTTTGTTAGTGCTGCAAACTTACTGTTTTGGATGATATTTTTGTTACATTTATTTATGAAGCTAAAACTGACCCCCTTTACGTCCTATGTTTTGTCGCTTTGACATTCTTCATACACGAAGTACACGACTGGGCTCATACGCTGATAGCGTGGCTTACTACCGGGTGCTGGGGTTCCCGCGGTTTCGATAGCTGGACTTTTTGCGACGCGAATTCGGCGTTCGGCAAGCGGGTGCTGGCGGTCCTGGCCGGTCCCCTGGTCAACTTTATCATAATGTGGGCTGGCTGGCAGCGGATGACTGCCGACGAGGATGATCAGGTCGAACATTCGGTAGGCGTTTCGATGGTTTTTGCCGCGCTGCCCTTCAACAGTCTGCTGGCGGCCCTTCAGGGCGGGGGCGATCCGACGACGGCGCTGCGGTTTCTGTTTCCCCACGGCAACCATCGCTTCCTCAGCCTGGTGGGTCTGGTGATCGTCGCGATGATCTGCATTCCTCCGCTGATAAAGGCTTTTGTGGTCCTGCCCTGGTGGGCGGGAAAGCTGTTCTTCTTCCCCGTTTTTTTGGTCCTGCCCGGTGTACTGGACCAGTGGCTGATCGGGAAGATGCTCAACCGGTGGCTGATTCCCCAGGTACGGGGCAGGCGGCTGCCTATGAATGGGTTATCGGCTGGACGTTTCTTATGATGGTCATCTGGTTACTGACCCGGCGCCGGCTAAGAACACTGATCAGTGATGAAGAGTTGCCGATCTAGGTCTTGCGGTCGCGTCGATCGCCGGCAGCCTGACCTATAGCGGCGCGACCTCTCCCCTCCCCTCCCTGTGAACACTCCCGAGTACCGATCCATTACCCTCTGCATAAAATTTGACCCGAAGGCCGGCCTTCCACGGCTCTGTCTCTTCCAGCGCTTTTATACATTCGGCAAAGGAGAACGTTTGTCCCTCGCAAAGAATGATGTCCTTCGCCTGTCCCGCCGTTTCGACCAGGACCCTGTCCCGTAGGAAGACGGGAGAGCTTTTCAGGAATGCGATCGCAAATGGATCGCCTGCCAGAAAGGTGGGGATCGGCCCCTCCGCCGTGCCCTGTTCGCCCCCGCGTACTCCCCGACCCGCGAGCCCGGCCGCGCTTACTCCCGCCCTCAGCCAGATGGCCAGATCCATTCCCGCATTAAAAACTTTGGACAGCCCGCTTCTGAAATGTTTCCGTCTGAACTGGCTCATCGCCTTGTAAAATAGTTTCACGTACCGGGCGTCTTTCCGGGTACTCTCCCCTTTGAAATGGATGATCGTCGTCGTGGCCAGATAATAGTTGGTATACCCGGCCTTTTCGATCCGGTAGCTGAGGTCGATGTCTTCGGCGTACATGAAGAACAACTCGTCGAAGCCCCCGTCTTTTCCAGAATGTCCCGGGCCACCCAGAAGCAGGCACCGGAGAGTATGGGGGCAGGGTGCGTTGTTCCGGAGGGCAGGTAGCCGAGATAGTAGGTGGAGAAGAGACGGCTTTTCGGGAAGACCGCAGTCAGACCCGAGAGCTTGCAGAACGCCACCCACGCCGAGGGGAAACCGCGAAACGATTCTTTCAGGAACAGCCCGCTGCCGTCGATCATGCGGACCCCGACGGCCCCGATGGGATGTGGACCGCCAGGCCCGGATCGGCGGGATTGCCAGTCCCCTTGACGGCGGATTTGTAGGTCTCCATGGCGGCCGACGCGTAAAACTCCAAAACCTCCTTCACAAAATTTTCCGGGACTATGGTATCCGGGTTGAGGAAGAGGATATATTTCCCCCGGGCCTGCTTCAGGGCCAGGTTGTTGGCCCGGGCGAAGCCGGTATTCTCCGTATTGGCGATAAATTTGACGGAGGGAAAGAGGGGCCGAAGATAGGCAAGGCTGTCGTCTTCGGAGTTATTATCGATTACAATTATCTCTGATTCAACATCTTGTGTTGATTTTTGGACGCTCCGCAAGCAGAGCTCCAGAAAATATTGGACCCGGTAATTGACGATAATGACGGAGAGGATCATGATATTCTGCGAAGTACGCCTTTTTGGGATTGCGGGCAAAATGTGGGACCGGGCGACGGGCGGGGATTTGGAAGATGGGAAAAAATTGATATATTTGCATTTGTCAATCTAATATAATGACACTGACCTTTAAGCAAATCGAGAAGATATCCAAGGCCCTTGGTGACAGCAACCGCCTCAAAATACTACACTATATCTCCGGAAAGGGCGGGTGCGGCGAGTGCAGCGGCCTTCAGGACGTGATCGAACTTGCACAGCCCTCCATCTCCCACCACGTGAAGATCCTGCAGGAAGCCGGTCTTATCGAAGGCGAAAAAGAAGGCCGCAATTTCAGGTATACCCTGAACGGCGCCGTACTGAACAAGTATATCGAGTCCCTGCAGCAGTTGGAGTCGCCCCGCAGCATGGCATCCATAGTACTCAGTTAGGAGGAACCCGGCCGTGGTCATATATTTGTGCCATGTTAAAATCCACACTTATAAGGGCGGCCGAGGCGGGCGCTGCCGTGATGCAACACTATTTTCAGGGTTCATTTACCATCTCCAATAAAGAAGGCATCAATAACCTGGTCACGGAGGCCGACCATGCTTCCGAAAAGGCCATATTCGAAGTCATCAGGCGCGACTACCCCGACCATTTTATCCTGAGCGAAGAGGCCGGCGAGATCGTCACGGACTCGAATTTCAAGTGGATTGTCGACCCTATCGACGGAACGGTAAATTTTGCACATGGTTTGCCTTTATGTTGTGTATCTATCGGGGTTGAACAGGACGGCGAAATGATACTGGGGGCGGTGTACAATCCCTTTATCGGGGAATTCTTCTTCGCCCAGAAAGGCTATGGCTCCACGTTGAATGACAAGAAGATAGCCGTCAGCAACGAGAGCTCGGTCCTGAAGTCCTGCCTGGTGACGGGCTTCCCCTATTCCTATCTGGACCAGCCGAATAGTCCGCTGGACGTCTTTTCGAGGCTGATCCGCAGCGGAGTGCCGGTGCGGCGGCTGGGCTCGGCGGCGATGGACCTCTGCTGGGTGGCCGCGGGTCGGTTTGACGGCTTTTACGAACACAAACTGCAGGCCTGGGATAGCGCGGCCGGGGTCCTGATCGTAGAAGAAGCCGGAGGAAGGGTATCTGATTTTACCGGCGGGCGGTATTCGCCCTATCAGCCGCATATCATCGCGACGAATGGGAAGATCCATGACGAGCTGGTGGCTGTGGTCAACGACAAACACCCGGGACTTTAATATGGGACACCGGACATGGTCCGGAAAAACGAATCGACTATGAGTGAAAACAGGACCGAAATATCGAGCCTTGGGGAGTTCGGGCTGATCGAACACCTGACGGCGAACATCGAGATAAAGAATGCCTCGACCCTCGTGGGCGTAGGAGACGACGCGGCCGTCATCGACCATTTTGGAAAGCAGACCGTTGTTACCACCGACCTGCTGATCGAGGGCGTTCATTTTGATCTCATGTATACCCCCTGCAGCATCTGGGGTACAAATCCGTCGTCGTCAATCTCAGTGACGTATATGCGATGAATGCCACCCCCACCCAGATCACCATGAGCATCGGCATCAGCAACCGGATAAGCCTCGAGGCGCTGGACGAGTTCTATGAGGGCGTCTATGCTGCCTGCGAAGCCTATGGCGTGGACCTGGTCGGCGGGGATACGGCCTCTTCACAAAGGGGTTTGTGATCTCCGTCACGGCGATCGGCGAGGTGACGCCTGATAAATTCGTAAAAAGGAGCACCGCCAGGAAGGGGACCTGCTCTGTTGTTCCGGCGATCTGGGAGCGTCCTATCTGGGGCTTATCCTGCTGGAAAGGGAGAAAAAGATCTTTCTGGAGAACCCCGGCGTCAAGGCAGACCTCGAAGGAGAAAAATATGTCATCGGCAGGCTGCTCAAGCCGGAAGCGCGGAAGGATATCATCGAGTTCTTCCAGAAATCGAATATCCAGCCTACTTCGATGATGGATATCAGCGACGGCCTTAGCTCGGAGATCCTGCATATCTGTCGCCAGAGCGAGCTCGGCTGCGTGCTGTATGAAGACAAGATACCGATCGCGGAAGACACGCGGATGGCCGCTTATAAATTCGAGCTGGACCCGACGGCCTGCGCGCTCAGCGGCGGAGAGGACTACGAACTGCTGTTCACCATTCCGCAGGAGGAATACGACAAGCTGGTCCTCAACGAACAGATCAGCGTCATCGGTTATATGACCGGGCCGGAAGAAGGAAAAAAGATCATTACCAAAGGAGGCAATACGTTCGATATCACGGCGCAGGGATGGAATGCCTTTGCCTCCAAATGAGCCTGCATGAAACTATTCGTACTGTCAATTAGTGTCACACTGTGTCTTTTTCTTACGGCCTGCAGTACCTCCCAAAAGGATTTCAGACCCGACAGGAAGTACGCGCCCGAACAGCTGAAAGAAGACTACCGCGTATTCCGCGGCGTGCTGGAGGCCTGGCATCCCAGTCTTTACTGGTATACCCCCGCGACAGCATGAACTACTATTTCGACAGGGGTTATGCCGAGATCACCGATAGTATGACCGAACCGCAGTTCAGGACCGTCCTCAGTTACGTCATCGCCCAGGTAGACTGCGGGCATACCTCCATCCGCTATTCGAAAGCATACAGCCGCTATCTCGACACCGCTAAGCTGAGGCAGTTTCCCCTCATCCTGAAGTTCTGGCCCGATACGATGGTAGTGGCGGCAAACCTCAACCGCCGGGATTCGGTACTGAGAAGGGGAACACCGATCGCAAGCATCAACGGCTGGTCGCCGCGACAGCTGACGGATACGCTTTTCCCCTATATCGTCACCGACGGCTACAACCTCACGGGAAAATATCAGTATCTCAGCACGGGGCTTCATTTCAGCTCGTGGTACAAAGAATTGCTCGGCTATACGGATACGTTCGAGATCGGCTATCTCGATACGGCCGGGAAGTTGCGTCAGACGCGGATCCCGATCTACGACCCCCGGGGCGATACGGTCAGACGAAGCCTGGGGCGTTCGCTACAGCCGGGAACCGCACAGCGTGGACCCGGGCCCGCCCAGAAGATGCGCCCGCCGGGACGCCGCGCCCGCAAAAGGCGCGAACTGCTGTTCACCCGCAATCTTCAGGTAGACAGCGCGAGCCATACGGCCTTCCTGACACTGAATACCTTCGAGCACGGATACCACCTGCGTAGCTTCTTCCGGCACTCCTTCGAAGTCCTGGCCGACCAGCACGTGAACAATCTGGTCGTCGACGTCCGGTCGAACGGCGGCGGAGACGCCTCTCTTTCCACTGTGCTTACGCGTTATCTGATCGACAAGAAGTTCAAGCTCGCGGACTCGCTATACGCCATCCGGCGGCATAGCCGGTACGACCGCTATATCAACAATGGCTTTCTATACAGTTTCCTGACCTTTATCGCCAGCAGCAGGAGGTCCGACGGCAAGTACCATTTCGGCTATTTCGAGCGGCACTATTATCGTCCTTACAAAACGGATCATTTCGACGGCCAGGTCTATATCCTTACAGGCGGGAATTCCTTTTCGGCCACCTGTCTGTTTGCCGGGGCGCTGAAAGGACAGTCCAACGTGACGCTAGTCGGCGAAGAGACCGGGGGTGCGTACTATGGTAACACGGCCTGGATGATCCCGGACGTGACGCTTCCGGAAACCAGGATCCGCTTCAGGCTCCCCCGATTCAGGCTGGTAGTGGACAGACAGCGCGAAAAGAACGGGCTGGGCATACAGCCTGACGTGCCGGCGCTGCCGTCGGCAGAGGCCATCGGCAAAGGTCTCGATTTTAAAACGGCCCGGGCAAAAGAGCTGATCCGTACCCGGGCCGCCGCACCCGTCAATTGATAAGAAAACTTCTTACTCCCGGGTTCCCGTTGATCTCATACTGAAGGAAGTATACTCCCGCGGGTAGTCCGGAGAACTCATATTTCGGCCGGCTCGTCAGGTCGGCCCTCAGTACAGCCCCAACAGAATTGACGACGCGGACGCTGGAAGGCAGCGCTCCGTCGAACCAGACGGTAACCGTCCGGCTGACCGCAACCAGCCGCATCTGCCCGTCGGACCCGCGCTGAAGTCTGACGATATTCGAATAGTCTTTGTGTCCCGAAGTCCTGCTGATTACGAGCCGGTACAACAACGCACCCGAGGGAGGATTGGCATCCGTGAACGCATACTGCTGCATGCCGTCGCCGTCCTTTCCCGCGACAACGCCTACGCCGGTCCAACTGCTTCCGTCCGTGCTTCTTTCAACGGTATAGTCCGCCGATTCGGCCGTCTGGTCGATGGTCCAGTAGAGCCCGGCGTTGCTGCCCTCCCATGCGCCGGTGAAAGAGATCAGCGATAGTGCCAGTACGGTGCCCTGGTGGGAGGCCGTTGCAGCTATGAAATTTCGTGCGCTGGCGGTCTGCTGGACATAGTGCAGCGTCGTGTTTACCGTGCTCGACGGGGAGGCCAGCCAGAAATTACCAATGGACGAGTCCGTGTACTGCAGCGCCGATTCCGGATTTCCGTTGAGCTCCGAGGTCTGATAGTACAGCTGAATGGTGCCCGTAAAATTGATCTGGCTGGTCAGATTGTATACCCTGTTGATACCGGGTGCCGGGACCACATTGACTGCGGTAGGCGTTACCGTTAGCGTATTGGACGAGAGCGTGAAATTGGACGAGGGGGTGAGCACCAGGCTGTCCGCGCCGAGGATGGTGCCCGCCTTTATGAACAGCGTCGAACTGCTGCCCGCCGAAAGGATCGTCTGCTGCGATCGTCCTGTCAGGGAGACCAGCGTACCCGCTACGACGCTGAAGAAAAATATGATTGGTTTCATTATTTCAGTTTTGCGAAACGAATAGATTATTTGGCGTCTTCCAGGTGGGCCAGCTGCTCTTTCAGGAGGTCCAGCTGGCGCTGCTGTTGTTTTAGCGTTTTGATCAGCACCGGGATCAGCTCGGAATAGTTCATGCCGAGATGGCCCCTGCTTTCATCGCCGGAGACGACCTCCGGCACGAGGGTCCGCACTTTCTGCGCGATCAGGCCGATCTTGGCTGCGCCGCCAGGTTTGTCCTTCCAGTTGTACTGCACCGGATGCATCGCCGACAGCTGATGCCAACCATAGTCCAGCGGACGTATATTCGTCTTGAGCCTCGCGTCCGAAGTTTGTATCGACCCGTTGGCGGCGTAGACGGCGCTCCAGCGGCTGGTGCTTTTTCCCATGGTATAGCTGTTGTCCAGCGTGGGAGCGAGAACGCCCCCGACGTTGAGTTTGTCGGCGGGGGAACTGGTGCCGACCCCGACTCCGGTGGGGGTGATCCTGAAAGCCTCATTGGTGGTGGCGAAACCGCCGTTGAAGAAGATGAGGTTCTGCCCGGATACACCGTTGCCGATGACGAAGTCGTTGCCGGTACTATAGAGATATGCGGTGTTGACGCCGCCGACTATCGGCTGGGAACCATTGATAAAAAGTCCGGAATTGATGCCCATGTCGATATAGTCAGCGGTCTCGCTGCCATTCGGGGCGGTCGCTACCACGTCTGAGCTGGCGCTAAACGTATTGGACTGGTTCTGGATATTCAGCTGGAGATAGTTGTCGATGGTGCCCTTGCCGCTGATCACGTTGTAGGACGAGGTGCCGCCGGCGTTGACCAGCAGCTGTTCGGGATTGCTGGAATTAAACGCCGTAGCGCCTATGCCGACGTTGCCAAGCTCATTTACACGCATCTGCTCGGTGTTCGAAGTATAGAAGCGCAGGTCCGACAGATTGGTGGTTCCGTTGCCCTGGTAGTAGGCGTCGAAGCCCGAGCCGTCGTTGCGCGTCAGCTTGTCCGTTGTACACGGGGGCGACCCTGAACTGACCGATTATATCGCCCTGCGCCAGGTTGGCCGGCGCCGCGACCGTACCCCGTGCCTTTCTGAGATAGAGTCCCGCGGTGGTCGTGCTGGAATAGTCGGTGAAGATATAGTCGTCGCCCGACTCGCTGTTCTGCGAGACAAAATGCAGTCTGCCGTCGGGAGCGTTGGTGCCCACTCCAAGAAGACCTGCTGCTGAAAGCCGCATCGACTCGGTATTGTTGTTGAGAAAGGCGAAGTCATAATTGCTGATAGTGCCGATGGACTTTATCGTCTTGATGGTATTTCCGCCTTCTTCCCATGACCCGCCGGCGGTGGTGGATTTGGGTACCGGAATATCTGCCGCCATCACCGACCAGTTGGATCCGTCGCTGGTGATCTTCACCAGCTCGTAGGGTTCGTCGAGCAGATAGCTGGCGCCCCCCTCGATGGTCTGTGACCCGGCGGGGTCGATGGTCAGGGCCGGCGTGGGCAGCGTCGTGCTCGCATTTTTTATCCAGTACATCCTTCCCGTACAGGCCGAGGCGTCCGGCAGCAGGAGCGTAGCCGCGGAAGTTCCAGTGAAGATCAGGGTCTGGTCGTTGAAGGCCGCCGTAGCGGAACCGGTTATCGTGCGGATGGTCGCAGAGGACGATCCCCGCACGTCCAGCCACGACGTCGGACTAGTCGTGCCGATGCCTGCCTGGCCAAAAACAAACGCGCCGGGCAGAAGCAGGAGTATAGCTGATAGTAGTTGTTTCATGGCGATTATTTTGACCGTTTCAGGTGATTGATCTGGTGTTGGATGTCGCGGATCTCGTGCTGTTGTTCCTTGATGGCGTTGATCAGCACCGGAACCAGCTCGGCGTAGTTCATGCCCAGATTTTCCTTTGTCTCGTCCCCGACGACGACCTCCGGTACGACCTTGCGGACGTCCTGAGCGATAAGGCCGATCTTCTCAGCGCCGGTCGGCTGGTCGATCCAGTTATAACGCACCGGCTGCAGGAGCATGACCTCTTTGAGCCCGTAGTGAAGGGGCCGGATATTGGTTTTGAGACGCGCGTCTGAGGTCTGTATCGTTCCGTTCGCCGAGTAGACGGCGCTCCATCTTGCCGTGCTCTTACCGAGGGTATAGGTATTATCGGCGGAAGGAGCTACGACACCCGCGACGGAAAGCTTGTCGGCGGGGCTGGTAGTGCCGATGCCCACGTTACCCGCCGAGGTGATCCTCATCTTCTCGTCCGCGGTGGCAAAACTATTGGTGAAGAAGATGAGGCTTCTTCCGGAAGAGCCGTTGCCGATGACGAAGTCTTTGCCTGTACTATACAGATAGGCGTTGTTGGCGCCGCCCGTGATGGGCTGCGACGCATTGGAATAGATACCGGAGTTGATGCCCATGTCGATATAGTTGGTAGTTTCATTGCCGTTCGCGGCCGTGGCCACGACGTCCGAGCTGGCGTTGGCGGTATTGGACTGGTTCTGGATATTCAGCTGCAGGTAGTTATCGATAGTGCCTTTTCCGCTGATCACGTTATAGGAGCTGGTCGATCCCGCCTGCACCAGCAGCTTCTCCGGATTGCTGGCGTCGAAAGTAGTCGTTCCGATCCCGACATTGCCATTCTCGCTGATCTGTATCTGTTGTGTTCCGCTCGTAAAGAACCCCATGTCTGTGAGGTTGTTGGTCCCCGACCCCTTGTAGTTGCACTCGACCGATGATCCGGGAGTATATCCGAGCGATCCGTTGTAGCGGGGTACAAAACGCAGCCAGCCCATCTGGTCACCGCTGACGAGGTTGGCGGGGGATGCGACCGTTCCTCTCGACTTGGTCATAAATATTCCCTGAGAGACACCAGCGCCATAGTCGTCGAAAATATAGTCGTCGCCGAACTCGGAGTTCTGTGAGACGGCGTGGATCCTGCCGGACGGAGACGTGGTACCCAGGCCGAGGAATCCGCCGGTCGTAAGGCGCATGTTCTCGGTATTATTGGTGATGAAGGGGAGGTCGAAATTGCTGATCGTGCCGATGGCTTTGGCGGAAGGGACGCGGTTGCCGCCTTCATTCCACGCGCCGCCGGTGGTCCCGGTCTTGGCGGTGGCAACGTCCTGGTTCAATACATACCAGTTGGCGCCGTTGCTGACGACGCGGATGATCTCGTTCGTTTCGTCCAGGATCCACGAGGTGTTGCCGTCGATGGTCTGTGAAGAAGTCGTTGCAACGGTGAGGACCGGAGCGGGGGAGGTCGCGCTGGCGTTCTTTATCCAGTATTGACGTCCGGAGCAGGTAGTGGCGTCCGGAAGGGTCAGCGTAGTCGCAGATGTACCGGTAAAGGCCAGGGTATTATCTGAAGACGCGGCAGATGTAGCGCCGGTGAACGACCGGTAGGCCGTTGACATCGATCCGCGAACGTCCAGTGTCGAATTGGGAGAGGCTGTGCCGATCCCGACCTGGGCGAAGAGGGGAATAGAGAACGAGCAGGCGATTGAAAAAATTAGACTTTTTTTCATTTTGTGTTTGTTTGGGGTAAGATGATGTGATGTGTGGAAATACGCTGTTACTCCGGTTGGTCGGGGGCTAGCGATGGGAATATTTAAGGGAGGAAATGAGAAGGAAAAATTGGAAGATCAATATACCGATTTTTAGTAGGCGCGGGTTTTAACATGCTGCAGGTGGTTTTAATTTTAAGTAGATAATAGGTGTGTTTTATAAGTGGAAACCATTAAAAACAGGTGCGGGTCCGCAGGGTCGCGGAGAGCCAGGCAGGGGGATGTCCCGGCATCGGATACCCCCGCGGTTCACGAGACCTTGCGGTTGCCGTTGACGACGGAGCTCCATTTCTCCAGCTGGTTCAGCAGATCGTTGAGGTCGATCGGTTTGCTGATATAGTCGTCCATTCCGGCCTGCAGACAGCTGTCGCGGTCCCCCTGCATGGCGTTGGCGGTCATGGCGATGATAATAGGCTGTACTTCAAGGCAAAGCCGGATCATCCGGGTCGCCTCGAGGCCGTCCATTTCCGGCATCTGTACGTCCATGAATACCACGTCATAGCGCTGGTTGCTGACTTCTTCCAGCACTTCTTTACCGTTGGCCGTCATGGTCGGCGCGTATCCAAGTCTGGTGAGCATTTTCATGACTATTTTCTGGTTCATGGGGTTGTCTTCCGCGACCAGGATCCGCAGGGGGCAGCGGCCGGCGAAGTCGGCATTGAGCTTTTCAGCGGGGGCGGCGGTATTGTTGTTGCCGCCGGGGGTATCGCCGGAATCTGCCGAGAAAAAGAGGTGGACCAGCTGATCTCTCAGCAGGTGTTGCTTTACCGGCTTGTTCAGCTGGGCGGTGACGCCAGCCGCATCTTTCCCGACAGCTCCAGGCCGGGTCATCAGGATCACCGGCGTATGGGGACTCTGTTCCCGTATGGAACCCGTCAGCTGGCTGCTATTTGGCAGGCCCGCATCGGCGATGATCAGGTCGAAGCCGCCTTCGGCCGAGAGTTCTTTCAGGGCCTGTTTTCCGGAGCCGGCAATTACCGGTATAGCTTTCCATTGCTGCAGCTGACCTGACAGGAGGGAAAGGGCGAGCTTGTTGTCGTCTATTAGAAGTATCTTTTTTCCCTGAAGCGCCGCCATGCCGGGGTGGAGGGAATTTCTCAGTGGTTTGCGGCCGAGGCTCACCTGTACACAGAAGGTAAAGGTGCATCCTTTTCCGGGCTCGCTCTGGACCTCGATCCATCCATCCATCATCTCCACGAGTCTGCGGCAAATGACGAGGCCCAGGCCCGAGGGTTCGTCCGCGTCCGCAGCGGTCGCGTTCGCGGCATCCAGTGAACCGGACAGTCCTTCGAATATCCTTCCAATCTTCTCCGCAGGTATCCCGACACCCGTATCGCGGACTTCGAAGCCGAGCTCCAGCCTGTTGTTTTCTTTTTTGAGCAGCCTGACACCCACAAATATTTCGCCGTGGCTGGTGGCCCTTACGGCGTTTTCGAGCAGATTGATCAGTATCTGGCGAAGACGGCCCGCGTCGCCGGACAGCTGCGCGGGAATTTCGCCGTCGATATGATAAAGGAGTTCGGGACCGGTCGTTCCGATGGTAGCGCCGAACATATCCAGCACTTCCTCGATACA
This sequence comes from Puia sp. P3, assembly GCF_050632245.1. Taxonomy (NCBI): domain Bacteria; kingdom Pseudomonadati; phylum Bacteroidota; class Chitinophagia; order Chitinophagales; family Chitinophagaceae; genus Puia; species Puia sp. P3. Next base: position 7,108,638 of record NZ_CP192583.1, on the reverse strand, counting down.
GCTTCTCAGGTCAAAGTCTTCGTTCATCAGCGGGGTTTTGTCTTCTCCGGCCTTGGAGATATTTAACATGTCGTCTACAAGAATATGATTGACCACGGCGATCGAGCTCGGTGGCTGCAGTGCTGGATGCCGCTGATGTATTCGCGTTGCTGCGCATCCAGCGGGGTCTCTGATAACAGGGTGGCCATGCCCACCACGCCGTTCATCGGCGTTCGGATCTCGTGGCTCATCGCGGCCATCACTCTTTTCTTTACGGCGGTGGCCTGCTCGGCGGCCTTGCTCAGCCGCTGTTCTTTCCGGATGCTGGAGTCCAGTTGGTCGTAGAGGGACTCTACTTGCTGCTCAAGCGCGGACGCCCTCATGCTCACGGTCAGCAGCCGGCTGGCATAGATGCGGTAGAGCAGAAAGAGCATGCACCCCAGAATCCCGGCCAACAGCCACACGGTGGATCGGGTCAGCAGGACAACGGCGATTACGCCCGCGATATAGAATATGATATACAACCTTTTCATGGTGTGGTGGTAGGTTTTGCGTGATTGATCGGTTTTCCGTATACCCACTCCCGGCTGACCCCCAATACCCAGTAGCGCTGTGCTCCCTGAGGACTGAAGACATACACCGGGATTTGCCAGGCTCCCGCCGAGAAAGTCAGCTGCAGCCCTGGGTCAAGGCTGCTGTGGTTTTTGCAAAATCCCGTCTGCTGAAGTACTGCCCCTGCATACAAATGATCCGTCAGGTGGTAGCCGAGCTCTGTCCAGCCAAAGAAAAAGCTCTCGTCGCTGTTTCGGGCCGATGCTGTGTATTGCAGCGTCGAGCTGAGGCTGACACGTTGTATTTCCAGCGTTGCATTGGCCCCTGGGGAGACTCCGCGGAATTTTCCGGCAACGACGCCGACCATTGGCGTGACAGACCAGGTCAGGTCTTTTTCATGGGAGAAGCTGTGTCCGGCATAAAGCGAAAGGGTCTGGCCGCTTTCATAGTTATAGCGGGCTTCGCCGTACCAGTTGCTGCCGCTCCGAAAATACACTCTGGGCACCAGCGCGGAATTTGCGCTGCAGCCCGTATAATAATATCCTTCGAACCCGGTGCGGGTCTGTCCCTGTATCGTATTTACAACCAATAGCGCTATCATAAGTATGCTATTCCTCATGTTTTATCAGGATCACTTCGGCGTTGGCCAGTCTGTCTTCTATGGATATTTCTTTCAGATAAGGGTTCCACGAAAAGATAAGTCTGTCTATAGGATGCCAGAGGATCACCCAGCTGAATACGTCCAGACCGTTGATGATGCTCGATGACAGCTGGTGGACCGCTTTCTCCAATATACTCGTCAGTCCCTGACAGAGCATGAGAACGCCAAGGCTCATGAACAGCAGGAAATAGGTGCGGCGTTTGAACTTCTCGAACTCCGCCTGCTTCAGCAGCCTCCTTTCCGAAAAATGTCCTTTGATGGCATAGATCAGGGGATCGATATACTCCTTATCCTGGTCGTTCCTGTAGCAGATCTTATAGGAAAGGACGGAATATCTTTTTACCGCCTGGATGGACGTCATAATATATTGTTCGAAAGCGTGGCTCAGCTTGCCGTTTGTAGATAGGAGCCGGGTCATGACCATTGAAATAACTATTCAGCGTCTGCTGATCAACAGATAAATAAATAGTGATTCTGGAGGAGATCGACTTGCTCATAACTTGCTCATAAACTGTGGACAGATATCTTTTATTCAGTTGAATCGCGGCTTTATTCGCCGAATAGGCAAAAGCGAAGACTGCGCTAGTAGGTTCTATTTATTTTATATATATGTGCGGTGATCTCCAGATACAGTATTCGTTTTCTTCCGTTGATTGCAGCATGGAAAATCAAATCAGCGCTTCCGAGCAACGGATCAGATGGATGATGAAGCACGCTCCCGTGTGTCTCATCGAGATTAGTGACGACGGGCGGATCCTTGAATTGAATGTAGCGGCGCAGGCGACACTCCACCCGCCATGGCGGCGAACGGGCTGGACGAGGACAATCTGTTTCCCCTGCTTGGACTTGTTGCGCCTGACGTTCTGAAGAAGACAAAGGCGTTTGGTAATAATGTCGGCGTGATCGTATTGAATGAAGTGATCGGCTTTTCTCAGAAACAGTTCACCATCACTATAAGCAAACTTCCTGACAATACGATGGTCGTTTCGATCGACGACATATCGGAGAAGCATCAGGCGATGCTGGAGAAGTCTGTCATGCAGGGAAGATTCGAGATCGCATCCGACGTGCTGCACGATATCGGCAACGCCATCGTGGGCATCGGATCGAACCTGACCAGAATGCGCCGTTCCCTGGACCAGCACAGCAGCGACAACCTGTCCAAACTGGCGGCCTTTTTCTCCGTTCAGCAGGCGCACATTGCGGGCGCGCTGGGAGACGTTAAAGCAGCCGCCGTGGTCAATATGCTCAACAGCATGGTGGAAACGCAGAAGGGACAGCGCGACGATATCCTTCAGTCGATAGCCGAGCAGACCAATATCATCTCCCATGTGCAGGAGATCCTGCATATCCAGCGCCAGTATGTCAACGGGCAGGCTACGCTGGACCGGAGAAATATCAACCTGCGCGGTATTATCGAGGACTGTCTCTCCATGCAGCACGCTTCGATGGAGAAGCGGGGCATCTCGGTGACAAAAGAAGTTCCCGAGCAGGTGCCGCCCATTGTCGGTGACCGCACAAGGCTGATGCAGGTCATCCTCAATATTCTGAAGAACAGCATGGAGGCCATCGATATGACCGGCGCCGAGAAAGATATCTCTGTCCGGCTGATGGTTGCCGATGGCCTGCTGACGCTGCAGATAAAGGACAGTGGCTGCGGTTTTGACGAGGCAACGGGTCAACGGCTTTTCGACCGGGGGTTTACGACAAAGTCTTCCGGTACAGGGCTGGGGCTGCACAACTGCCGGTCGATCGTCGAAAGTCACGCCGGGGACATATCGATCTCCAGCGAGGGCAGGGGCAGAGGCTCACTGACCACCATTACGTTCAAACATTGATAAAATATAAATCCAGCAGAAAATGAGAGAGATCATAAATGCATCCGTACTTGTCATCGACGATGAGGAAATGGTCCGGGATAATATCGAAGAGATCCTGGTGCCCAGAAAGAAAAGCGTTGACAGCGAGAACATCGACATGGCGGCGAGCATTTTGTTTGACGCGCCGGCCGCCGCCGCGCCCAAGAACGGCAATATGCCGAAATTCCGGGTGGACAAGGCCGCCAACGGGCATGAAGGCGTAGAAATGGTGAAGCGGTCGGTCAACGAGGGTCGCCCCTACGCCGTCATCTTCCTGGACATGCGCATGCCCGGGCTCGACGGGATGGAGACCGCCGAACAGATAAGGAGATACGACAACAAAGCGGAGATCATATTTGTAACCGCCTTCAGCGACCGGAGCATCGAGGACATCGTGGCGCGCGCCGGCGAGAACGTAGGCTACCACTTGCAAGCCCTACGCTTCCGAGGAGATCACGCAACTCGCTACAAAAGCCGTCTCCGACTACAATAAGCTGCGCAATCTGGAAAACCTGATCGGGGCAATTTCCTCCATCAGCCTCGACGAACAACAGCTGATGCCGCTGCTGCGCAATATTCTGGACCAGCTCGGCCACCTATGTGGACACCGACACTGCCCTGCTGGGCAAACTCCACGAGAACGACAACTACGAGAAGATATTCAGCATCGGGCCCATCGAGCAAAAGATCAATATGATCGAGCTCATTGGGCAGGTAAAATCCGTCCGGGTCAATGACGGCGAGGTAGCGCAGTTCGAAGACGTCGTGCTTGCGCGGCTGGACAACTATACCGTATTCGCTATCCTGAAAAAACAGGAAAGGCTGAAGACCGAGAAAATGTACCTGCTCAAACTTTTCGTGCTGAATGCCGCCAAGGCTATCCGCAACGCGGAAGCTTCGGGAGAAGCTGATGCAGCGCGAGAAACTGTCGGCAGTAGGCAAGGCCGTCAGCATGATGATGCACGACCTTCGTTCGCCCATCAAGAACATCAAGGTCCTTACGGGTATGATGCGTGATGAAGGCATACAGAGCGACTGGCTGGATATGGTCGACCAGTGCGGCGAGCAGGCTTCGGCTATATTCGAGGATTTTCTGGATTTTATCCGGGAGAATCCCGTAAGAAAAGTTCCCGTGAAGCTGGAGAAGGTCATAGAAGAAGGCATCCGGCTGGCCGAGTCAAAAAACACGAGGCTGCCGGTAACGATCCAGGTCGGAGACCTCGGTGACCTGACCGTGCCGGGTGACGAAAGCAAGCTCAAACGCTGTATCATGAACCTTGTCTGCAATGCCGTCGAAGCCCTGCAGGATCAGAAGGTCGCCAATGCCCATATCGATATTTCCGCCGCCGTTGGGGACGGCACTATGCTCATCTCTATCCGTGACAACGGAAAAGGCATTCCCGCGGATATTCATAAAACCCTCTTCGAACCGTTCGTCACCCGGCAGAAGAACAACGGGACCGGGCTGGGCCTGGCCATCGTCAAGCAATACGTCATTGCGCACGGCGGCGAGATCTGGGTGGAGAATGACAATGGAGCCGTCTTTACGATCGCACTACCACTATAGTCTATGAAAAAAGTATACCATGGCCGCCTTGCTGGCCCTGATCTTTATCGGCATAACCTCGTTCTTCTGGTTCTATGACTGGAAGTACAGTCTGCCGACGCCGGTTCCGGAAGGATATAAGACGGTGAGCTGCGGCACTCCGATAAATGTGCTTCGCCAGCTGCAGTCGGGCAACAGGCCGTTGTTCCTGCATTTCTTTAATCCATCCTGTCCGTGTTCGCGATTCAACATGCCTCATTTTCAGTCGCTGGTAAAACAGTACGGGGCGAAGGCCGATTTTGCGATCGTGGTGATGAGCGACAAGCCGCATACGGTGCGGGAGATCCGAGGACAGATTCGGGCTGGATATTCCTGTGTTGTTCGACAGTGCCATCGCCCGTGAGTGCGGGGTATATTCTACTCCGCAGGCCGCGATCATCGACGCCGGACACAAACTATATTATCGGGGAAATTACAACAAGAGCCGCTATTGTACCAATAAGAAGAGCGATTTTGCCCGTCTCGCCCTTGAAGACCTGTTGAGCAATCACCCTGATCTCTCATTTAGTCCATACGCTGTAAAGGCGTATGGCTGTCAGCTTCCAACCTGTACAAAATGAAAAAAGCTTCTCCACGCCGATCCCGAGCTGCAGCAGCATGCCTTGGCTGCCGGGTTTGAAGTGAAAAGACGGTCCGACCAGCTGATGGACTACTTCCTTGCCTCCTATTTTGTTGGGGGACTGCTGCTGGCCTTCTACTATGATACCTGGCTGATAGCCGTGGGGGTCGGGGGTCTGTCGCTTGCGGCATATTATTCCGCGCGTTTTTTCGCGCCGGAGTCTGACCTGTATCAGTATGTTCTCAGCGTCGTACTGGCCGTGTTCATGGCGCAGTATATCTATCAGATGCACGGGATGTTCGAGATGCATTTTACAGCTTTTATTGGCAGTGCGGTTTTGATCACGTATCAGAACTGGAAGCTGCAGATCCCGATGGCGGTCGTGGTGGTCGGTCATCATGCGATGTTCGGCTACCTGCAGAATGGCGGGCTCGACGGCGTCTATTTTACGCAGCTGGAGTCTTTCGAGCTGAACACGTTTATCATTCACATCGTACTGGCGGCCGTGATCTTTTTTATCTGCGGACTCTGGTCTTATCAGCTGAACAAATCCCGTACTATCCGCGTCCTGCAGGCGGCGAAGGTGGAGAGGCTTCAGAAGGAAGCGCTGGACGCGGCCAATATAAAAAAGGAAGAGCTCGAACGGCAGGTTGCCGCGCTGCTGGACAAGGCCGTAGCCCAGGGCAAGCACGAGATCGCTTCCGATATCCTGCACGATATTGGAAATGCGGTGGTGGGTTTCGGGTCCTATCTTACGCGGATCCGGCGGATGCAGGAGAACGACAATCCGGAACATCTGGTAAAGCTGTCCGCTTTTGTCCAGTCTCAGCGGGTGGCGCTGGCCGGCGCTATCGGCGAGACCCGGGTGGACGCCATGGCGACAATGCTGGGGGTATCGCGCAGACGCAGAAGAGCAACCAGGAGGAGATCGGCCGGACGATCACGGAGCAGCTGACCATCATCACGCGGATACAGGACATCCTGAATATCCAGCGGCAGTATATCAGCGGGCAGGACAAGGAGAGGAAGGCGGTGAACCTTCGGGATATTATCAATGACAGTATGTCGATGTTGTTGGCTTCTGCTGACAAGCACGGGGTTGCTGTTTCCTTCGAGCTGCCGGACGGGCTGCCGGCGGTGAGGGGCGACAAGACCCGGCTGATGCAGGTGATGCTGAATATTCTGAAGAACAGTATCGAGTCTGTCGCGGCCAATAGTGGAGAGAAGAATATAGAGTTGAAGGCCTGGCGGGATTCGGACTATCTGACGGTGGAGGTCTGCGACAATGGGAATGGATTTGACACGGGTATGGTAGGCAGGCTGTTCGAGCAGGGTTTTACGACGAAGGCCGGCGGCGCGGGGATGGGGCTACACCACTGCAGGACGATCATGGATAGCCATGATGGCGTGGTGGGGTTGAGCAGTGACGGCCCCGGGAAGGGGGCGATGGCGACGGTGAGGTTTAAGATATAGGTTCATGGCCGCGCCGATTGCCCCTCGGGGTTCTCTGGTTCACGGTCCCGCCGGTCGGCCCTGTTTCCTGGTTCACGACCGCAGCGGTTGCCCCTCGGGGTTCTCTGGTTCACGGTCCCGCCGGTCGGCCCTGTTTCCTCGTTCACGGCCTCCGTCTGTTTGGTTCGTGGTTTCCCTTTGCGCGGTGACCTCCCGGCGTGAACCGCGCGGTTCACATTTACTCCCCCTCTACAAATACTTGTAAAAGGTTCAGCTGGTCGTCGAGCAGGACGAAGTCTGCCTGTGATCCGGGCTGGATGCACCCAAATCTGTTTTCGATTCCCATTAATCCTGCGGGATATAGCGAGGCCATGCGGAGTGCTTCCGGCAGGGGGATACCCGCTTTTTCGACGCCGTTGCGGACGGCCTGCAGCATGGTGAGGGCAGAGCCGGAGAGGGTCCCGTCCGGGAGGGTAAACCGGTCCTCCTTGAATACATGGACGTATTCGCCATAGGAAACTTCGGCTACAGCATCCGTAATAAAGAAGAGACGGTCGCCCATGATCTTTTTGCTGATGCGGATGGAGGCGAAGTCAACGTGTACGCCATCACAAACGACGCTTGCCCGGACGTCGTTGTGGTCATAGATGGCGCCGACCATTCCAGGCGCGCGGCCCTGCAGGGGGACATCGCGTTGAACAGATGGGTGGCGGCGGGAATGCCGAGATAAAATCCGTCGATCGCCTGTTCGTACGTCGCGTTGCTATGCCCGGCGGAAACGACGACTCCCTGTTGCTGCAGCAGCTGTATGCAGCCCGGATCGCATTGTTCCGGGGCGAGTGTCATCATGGTGAAGATCTCTTTTCCCTCATGCAGCAGCTGGCCAATTCTTCTTCGGTCGGCTTTTTTATGAACTTTTCGATGTGGGCGCCCTTTTTGACGGGGTTGATATAGGGTCCTTCCAGGTGGACGCCGAGCAGGCCTTTCCCGCCCTGGTTGCGGTATTGTTTTGCAACCTCCAGCCCGCGGAGGAATTTCTCGATGGAGTTGGTGGCCAGGGTGATCTGAAACTGTGTGCAGCCGCCCTGGAGACAGTATTCATAGGTTGCCTCGAGGGCTTCCGTGGTCATTTCGGCGGAAAAAAGCTTGCCGTTGCCGCCATAGATCTGGAGGTCGAGGAATGCCGGGGCCAGCAGATAACCCGAAAGCTCGCGCTGGCGGTAACCGGCGGGGATATCCGATATTGGGACAATGCCGGTGACGGTACCTTCCCTGACGAGGACTGCGCTGCCGGTGTGTATCTCGGTTCCTGTGAAAATCTCGCGGGCTATGAATGCGGTTGCCATAGGTGCTTTATGATTGAATGGAAAAATGGTCGGCGTCGCGCCAGAATGGGAAACGACGGCGGACCTCTGTAAGGTTGTCTTTTGGAGGGTGATCGTATGGACGTCCTGGGTCTCCGAACTTTCATAGAGGATCTCTCCCAGCGGGTCGATGATCATGGAGTCGCCGCTGTGGTGGATATTGTTGCCGTCGTCGCCGACCCGGTTGACGCCGATGACATAGGACTGGTTTTCTATGGCGCGGGCGCGGAGAAGGGTTTTCCAGGCCAGGCTGCGTCGGGCGGGCCAGTTGGCGACGTATAATAAAATATCGTATTCGAGGGCTGGGTCGCCTGGGGTGTCCTCGCTCGACGGGGTCTGGTCTGCCGGGTCGCGTTCGGCAATGTCCTGGAGCCCGAGTTCCTGGCACTGGGTGATCCAGATCTGTCGGGTCCTGATCCGCGGGGTCGTGAGGTCTTACCGGGGTCTGACGGCTCCAGACGGGAAAGCGCAGGTCATAGCAGACCAGCGGCAGTATCTTCCATCCTTTGACGGAGGTCAGCAGGCGTTTGCGGCCGGCCGTATAGTGTTCGTCCTCTCCGGCGAAGGCGAAACGGTGGCGTTTGTCGTAGAACCCATAGTTGCCATTCGGCAACATCCAGATGAGTCGGTTGAAATAGTCTTCTTCCTCCTTTATTATTATACTGCCGGTGAGAATGATCCTTTTCCGGGCTGCCACGTCACGCATCCAGGGCTACTGTGGGGCCATTCATGTCTTCGGCGAGCTTTTCCGGGTTCATGCTGAATCCCGTGCTGAACATCTCGGGGAGAACGACGAGCTCGGTCTTTTCCCGGACAGACAGGATCTTTTCTTCCAGATCGCGGAGGTTGGCCTTTTTGTCTTCCCATTTCAGGTCGGTCTGGATGATCGTAATGGAGATCGTTGGCGCAGGCATGGTGTGAAAGTAAGGTTTTTCGGCGGTTGCTGCCGGTGTGATCGGCCCTGGTGGTGGTCGACTTCCGCTGGCGAGGGATCCGTGTTCCCGCTAAAGACCTTGGTCGAATTCGTTTACTCCTCGTCTCCTTTTCCCGCCACGGTCCTGACGGCCGCGGAGACCCGGTCCGACTCATAGCCTTTCTGCAGGAGGTAGTCCTGCAGCTTCCTTTTCCGGACAAAGAGATTGCTTTCCCCGCGGAGGGTCTCCCATTTTTTTCGGCCAGCCGGGCGAGGGCCCGCTGATACTCTTCCTCGTCGATGAGGGTCAGCGCCTTCCTGATACAGTATTCGCTGACCTGGCGCTGCTTCAGCTCGTAGCGGATCTTCACCCTCCCCCACTCTTTCAGCCGGAAATGGCCGCCGGCGAATTGCTCGGCGAAACGCTGTTCGTTGAGGTAGTTCTCCTCGATGAGCGTGGCCAGCGCCGTCTCGACGTCTTTTTTGCGGAGGCCGAAGGAATACAGTTTTCCTGGACGTCGCCGTGGCTGCGTTCCTGGTAGCCACAGTAGTGTCTTGCTTTTTGCAGGGCCTGTTCCAGGGGATAATGTGCGCGAAAAGGGCATCCCGCAAAAGTAGTTAGAAAAAAGTCCCGTTAGTCACAGGAAATTAACAAATTGAGTCGTAGATTGTCGCCCGATTTTCTTATATCTTGGATATTAGACATAAATTAGTAGTTTCGCCCAAAGACAAATTTCATGAAGTTTATCGTTTCCTCCTCGGCATTATTGAAACAACTGCAACAGATTAGTGGTGTGATCAATGCGAATACCGTATTGCCAATCCTGGAAGATTTTCTATTCGAAGTCGAGAAAAACAAGCTGACAGTTGTCGCAACCGACCCGGAAACGGTCATGAAAGTGCATCTGGAGGTCGAGGCCAAGGATACTGGCAAAGTCTGTATCCCCGCCAAGATCCTGATCGACTCACTGAAGAATATCCCCGATCAGCCCCTGACCTTCAATATCGACAAACATTTCGCCGTCGAGCTGACCAGCGACAACGGTAAGTACAAGGTCATGGGTGAAAATCCCGACAACTTCCCCAAGGAGCCTGCTTCGGATGAAACCACGTCTTTTACAACAACTTCATCGGCGCTGGTAACCGCTATCAACAAGACCCTGTTCGCTGTGAGCAATGACGATCTTCGTCCTGCCATGACAGGTGTCTACTTTGAAATGGATAAGAAAGGGCTTCAGTTCGTTGCGACGGACGCGCACCGCCTGGTACGTTATAAAAGGAAGGACGTTAGCTGCCCGAAGAACGATTCTCTGATCGTTCCCAAAAACCGCTGAACCTTCTCAAGTCCGCCCTGCCGGCCAACCAGGACGAGATCACCATCAGCTATAACAGCAACCACCTGTTCGTCAGCCATGGCACGACGCAGATGAGCTGCCGTCTGATCGACGCCCGTTTCCCTGACTATAAGGTCGTTATACCTGCAGACAATCCCTATAAATTAGTGGTGGGACGCAATGATTTCCAGAGCGCCCTGCGTCGTGTGAGCATCTTTAGCAATAAGAGCACGAATCAGGTGGTCCTGAACATCCAGGGCAGCGAGCTTCAGCTGACCGCGCAGGATGTGGACTTTTCGTTCGAAGGTAACGAGCGAATGAAGTGTCAGTATGATGGTGAGGATCTGGCAATCGCTTTCAACGCCCGCTTCCTGATCGAGATGCTGGCGTCAACGGACAGCGACGAGGTTCGGATGGAGCTGTCTACGCCCACCAAGGCCGGTATTATCAAGCCGACGGAAGAGGACGAGAATGAAGAGGTGCTGATGCTGGTGATGCCGCTGATGCTGAATAGCTAGGGCCGGGGTGTGATCCGCGGGTGGGCCAGGGGTTGAGCCGGTTAAAATCGAGGAGGCCATATGGAAAAGCTTGTTCTTTATTTCGAGCATATCCCTTCATGGCATCGTTCGCTGATATTGGGCGGCGGACTGGTGCTCTTCTGGATCCTGGAAGGTCTCGTCCCGCTGGTGCGGTTTCGGTATCACAGGGTCCGTCATGCGGGACTAAATCTCTTCTTCACGCTGACGACCATCGTCGTCAATCTCTTTTTTGCCTCCCTGATCATTATGGCCGCGGCCTATAGCACCCGCCATCACTCCGGTCTGCTCTATCTTTTCCCGATGCCCTTGTGGCTGTTTACACTGGTGGGGCTGATGATCCTCGATCTGATCGGCGCCTGGCTGATCCACTTGCTGCACCACCGTATAAAATGGATGTGGAAGTTTCACCTGGTGCATCACAGTGACACCTGGGTGGATACGACTACAGCCAACCGGCACCATCCGGGCGAAAGCGTCTTCCGCGCCATATTTACGCTGCTGGCGGTGGTCGTAGCGGGATCCCCGGTATGGCTGGTCTTTCTCTACCAGTCCCTGTCGGTATTGCTCTCGCAGTTGAACCACGCAAATATCTCTCTCCCGAAATGGCTGGACACCATTCTGGGCTGGGTCATTGTCTCCCCCGATATGCACAAGGTGCACCATCACTACCGGCGACCGCTGACCGATACCAACTACGGGAATATCTTTTCTTTCTGGGACCGGATTTTCGGAACCTTCGCTTTCGTTAAGGACACGAAGAGCCTTCACTATGGCATCGATACACATCCGGAAGAAAAGGAGAACAACCGGATGGGGAATCTCCTCGGGATGCCCTTTCAGACTTACCGGCCGCCGACTACCGACGCGGTCCCCCAACCACCAGCAGCATACCTCCTGGCACGGGCCGGAGCGTGAACCGCGGAAACGACCAACGGCCAAGTGTGTGAGCCACACGGTTCACGGAAAGCGGGCTGGCGTTCTTCGGGTTGGAACGTGAACCAGACGGTTCACTGCTGCTGCTGCATCATCTCCATATATCTCCGGTAGGAATTCGAGCCGTCGGCGTTCCCATTGGACGCGGGCTGTATCACAAGGGTCGTAGTTACGTCCTCAACGAGCTGCTCGGCCTCATAAGCAACGGAAACACCAACTTCCAGCGTCTGACCGGCCACGCCCTTATACGTCCCCTTTACTGGAGAACAATCCGAGAAACTGCGGCCTACGGCCAGCCTCACGTGGAGATCGCCGGCGATACAGTTATTGGTTGGGTCGAGCCCCACCCACCCATTCGACGGAATATAGGCCTCTATCCAGGCGTGCGTAGCGCTTTCGCCCCGCATGCCATTGCGGTTGGGACAGATATAGCCGCTGACATACCTGGCGGGTATCTGTATCTGCCGCAGGAAGACGAGCAGCATATGGGCAAAGTCCTGGCAGACGCCCGCCTGCAAGCGCCACACCTCGTCGAGGGTCGTCTCGACGCTGGTGATGCCTTTGATATACTTGAACCGGTCGAATACATAGGTCTTTAGCTGCTGCGCCGCCTCCAGCGGCGTCTGCGACCGCGCCTTGTCAGGGCAGACCGTCTCCAGCACCTTTCCAAGCGAATCGAATTGCTCCTGCTTTAAATAGTCGATGTATGGCGCCTGCCACCGCAGGTCTTCGAGCTGCCGCCACTGCTCCGCCTTGTCCGTTGTGTCGTTCAGCGGCGGACGCTGTTTCGTGATCACTTCGATCCGGCTGTCGATGGTGAGAGAGGTATGGGGGTCGGCGTGGGTGAACGAGCCGACCTCATTGCCATAATAATCCCTGAATATTTCCACGGGCGGCTCGCCGGTAATATAAAGGTCATGGCAAAGTACTTCCTGGTATTCGTCTTTTATCGGATACAGGACGATCTGGTTGGCGCTATCCCTTACCAGACCTTCATACGTATACTTCGTTATATGGTGGATGTTGAACCGGGGCATAGTAGATGAAGGATAAAGATAGGGAAATGCTCTTTTAGGTATAGGCAAAATAGTGCTGGTTGAATGCATTTCCCATTTCATAAAGGTCCTGCCTGACCCCGTTGAGGAAGCCATGGATCCCCTGCTGGAGGATGGAGTCGACCGTGCTGTATTTTATGCGACTCTGAAATCTTCCGATAAGAAAGTCCAGCTTTTGATAGCCTTCCTTGTTGCGGTCGGTCTTCAGCCGTTCGAAATACTTTTGCAGCTGTTTTACCGAATAAAGGACCGACCGGGGAAGTCCTCGTTCAGGACGACAAGTTCGAGGACATTCCGGGCGTCGAACCCGCTGCGGTAGGTTTTTAGATAGAGTTCATAACCCGAGATGGAGAGCAGAAGGTATTTCCAGTAGGTGGTGTCCATCCGGGTAATATCCAGGTCGCTGAATTTGATGTCCAGAATGTCTGCTGACTGCACGCCGCGCTCGAGGAATTTTCCGATATTGATAAAGGCGTATCCTTCGCCCCTGGCCATGGTGACGTCGGTGACCCCATAGTATAAAAGTCCCTGCCGGATGAGCACGTCCAGGATCGAGACCGGATCGTCTTCGTGGAGGCCGCGGATCAGATTGCCGTCGCGAACCGTATGGTAAAACTCATTCAGACACTGCCACAGCTCCTTTGTGATATGGTCCTGTACGCTGCGGGCGTTCTCCCGGGCGCGGGTGACGATGTTGAGCACGGAGTTGGCGTTCTCTCTGTCGGTGACCATGTACTGCAGGACGGCGCGCGACTTGTGCGAGATGGCCGCGGCGTGTTCGTCGTCTATATAGGAGAAAATGCGAAGGACCGGACGCCAGGAAAAATCCTGTATATCGTCCTGGGAGGAAGCGTAGTTGATCCGCAGCATGCGTAGAATGCCGTCGGTGCGTTCCATATAGCGGCTCATCCAATATAGGCTATCTGCTACTCTGCTTAGCATATCCGAAGAGGTTTAGGTTTTATTGTTTAAGAGGCAAGTACCCAGGTGTCTTTGCTGCCGCCGCCCTGGGATGAGTTGACCACCAGCGAGCCTTCCCGCAGCGCTACGCGGGTGAGGCCCCCGGGCACGATCTGAATACCGCCGGGCCCGCAGAGAGCGTAGGGGCGCAGGTCGATGCGGCGTGGTTTGAGCCGGCCGTGCATATAGCAGGGCGCCGAGGAGAGATTGATGATCGGCTGCGCGATATACTGCCGGGGGTCCTTGATTATTTCAGCCCTGTAGCGGTCAATTTCCTCGTCGCTCGCGGAATGGCCCATCAGCATGCCGTAACCCCCACTACCATTCGTTTTTTCACAACCATGTTGTTCATGTTGGAGAAGACATATTCCCGCTGGTCCCTGTTGTCGAGTTGATAAGTGGGCACATTTTTCAGGATGGGCTCCTCGTTAAGGTAATAACGGATCATGGCGGGAACATAGGCATATATCGCCTTGTCGTCCGCGACCCCGTTGCCGGCAGCGTTGACAATGGCCACGTTGCCTTTCCGGTAGGCACTCATGATGCCGGCTACGCCGAGAATGCTGTCTGGCCTGAAGACGAGGGGGTCGAGGAATTCGTCGTCGACGCGACGGTAGATGACGTCCACCTGCTGGAGACCCGCGGTCGTCTTCATATATACCCGATGGTTTTCCACCACCAGATCGCGGCCTTCCACGAGCTCGACGCCCATCAGCCGGGCCAGTGTCGTATGCTCGAAATAGGCGGAATTATAGATGCCCGGTGTCAGCAGAACGATAGTGGGACTGGCCGTTTGGCGGGGGGACAGGGCCACGAGATTGCGATGGAGGATATCCGGATATTCCGTCACGGTCCGGACGTTGTTCCGGGGATCAGGTCGGGGAAGAGCCGTTTTGTGATCTCCCTGTTCTCAAGCATATAGCTTACACCGCTGGGCGTGCGCAGGTTGTCCTCGAGTATATAAAAAGTACCGTCCTGGTCGCGGATCAGGTCGATGCCCGCAACGTGCACGTAAATATCGTGGGGAACGGGAAAACCGATCATTTCCCGGAGAAAATGGGGACAGCTGTAGACGATCTCCGTCGGGACGACCCCATCCTTGAGGATGAACTGGCTGTTGTAAACGTCCTTCAGGAACAGGTTGAGAGCCTTCAGCCGCTGGCGGATGCCAGTCTCGATATAGTTCCATTCGGAAGCCGTAATAATGCGGGGAATAATATCAAACGGAAAGATCTTCTCTATACCTTCGCCGCTGCTATAAACCGTGAAAGTAATGCCCTGGCTCATGAACATCTTTTTTGCCAGCTCTTCCTTCCTGTTGAGCTCTTCGATGGTCATCCGCTCCAGCAGGTCCAGTACGCATCGGTATTGCTGACGTACGTTGTTGTCGGTGTACATTTCGTCCCACCCGGCCGTTTCAGCGAGGTAGCTGTTAAGCAGTTCGGTTGTTTGCATGAAAATATGGTTTTGGTTCTGACAGCGGTCCGGGTCGGACGTCGTTAGTGTCGAAAGAACCGGATCTTGTCCGGTTCCGGCAGGCAAATGTTAATGTTCTAAATATACTTATTTTCGGACAATATTGAATTAAATATGAAGATAATTGCCATGATTCCCGCACGCTATGCGGCAACCCGTTTTCCGGCCAAACTGATGCAGCCGCTGGGCGACAAGACCGTGATCCGGCATACCTACGACAATACCGTCGCTACGGGCCTGTTCGACGAAGTGATGGTGGTCACAGACAGCGACGTTATCTATAAGGAGATCACCGGTCACGGGGGTAAGGCGAAAATGAGTATTCGTTCACACGAAAGCGGTAGCGACCGGATCGCGGAAGCCGTCGCGGATATGGACGTGGACATCGTCGTCAATGTGCAGGGGGACGAGCCCTTTGTCCGCAAAGAACCCCTGGAAAAATTGTTGTCTGTCTTCCGCGGCGGGGAAGGCAGGCAGGTGCAGGTAGGTTCTTTGGTGCAGGTGCTGAAGGAGCAGCGGTTTATAGATGATCCAAACTACGTCAAGGTCGCCCTGGATAAAAATAACAATGCCCTGTTCTTTAGCCGCAGCGTCATCCCCTACCGCCGTGACGCGGCGGCGGGCGTGACCTATTACGAACATATCGGTGTATATGCCTTCCGCAAACAGGCGCTCCTCCAGTTCACCGCCTGGCCGATGAGTCCGCTGGAAGCGGTGGAGAAGATCGAGTGTCTTCGCTATCTCGAGAACGGGATCCCCATGCGGATGGTGGTCACGACCTATATGGGCGTTGAGATCGACACCCCGGAAGACCTCGAGAGGGCTGCTAAACTCCTTTCCTGATTTTTGTGAAAATGCTAAAACGCTGATTCGTTAAATTAGCGCCCGGAGGGCGTTTGAGACGATGTCCCGCGCGCACTCCGATAAACGAACTGCAAAAAAAATGAATCAACCATTATGGGGCATTGACCTCGGTGGCACCAAGATCGAAGGTGTCATACTCGAATCGATTGACAATCCCACACCACTTGTCCGCACGCGCGTGGACACAGAAGCACCGAAGGGATACGACCACATCATCGGCCAGATTGCAAGGCTGGTGGCCAATATGGAGGAGCAGTCCGGAATGAAGCCGACCGCTGTCGGAATCGGCACTCCGGGTGTCCTCGATCCCACCTTACAGACGATGAAGAACTGTAATACCGTTGCCCTTAATGGTAAGCCGCTGCAAAAAGATCTTGAGAAAAATTTGCAACTCAGGATCGAGCTGGCCAATGACGCCAACTGTTTTGCACTGGCTGAAACGCACTGGGGCGTTGTCAAAACGTCCGCGCCTAACGCGAAGATGGTTTTTGGCGTTATCATGGGCACGGGTGTCGGCGGCGGGATCGTGATAGATGGAAAGATCTGGAGCGGACGGCACGGTATCGGCGGGGAATGGGGTCATAATTTCCTCGATGAGTCGGGTGGACCCTGTTACTGCGGCAAGTCCGGCTGTGTGGAAACGGTAATCTCCGGACCGGGTACCGAACGCTACTACGAAAAACTCACCGGCCAGCGGTTAAAGCTGAAAGAGATCGTCAGCCGCCACAAGGAAGGCTCCGATCCCGCGGCCACAAAAACGATCGAGCGTCTCTGTCATTTCTTTGGCAAAGGGATCTCTGTTATTACGAATCTGCTCGACCCTGACGTGCTGGTCATCGGCGGGGGTGTAGGGAATATCGACGCCCTGTATACCGAAGGCCCTGGCCCAGCTGGGGAAGTTCATTTTTAACAATGGCGTGCAAGTGCCCTTGCTGAAGCCCAGTCTCGGAGACAGTGCCGGGGTCTTTGGGGCTGCGGCACTGTTTGCCGTAGGAGCCGACGATTCCGGCGGGGCGGTGGCCCGTTGCCCCAGTATGGTAACATTCCCTTAATTTTACGGCTCAATTTTAATATTTTATGAAGCACCGTAATTTTAAGATGGTAGGATATGTGGTCTATGGCAGGGGATGTTTCAACCAGCTCGATGAAATTCTGACACCCCAGCGCAAGGGGGATGCTCCGATGGTTTTTTTACTCGATCATTTTTTGAAAATAGTCCTCTGGTCCGCCGCATCCCGCTGCGGGGTAAGGACCAGCTGATCTTTGCCGACGTCACCTATGAACCCAAGACCTCTTATGTGGACAAGCTGGCTTCCCAGCTGAAACAGGAATTTGGGACCGTCAGCGGCATCGTGGGGATTGGAGGTGGCTCAGCTATGGACCTGGCCAAGGCGGTTTCGCTGATGATGACCAATCCCGGTTCATCGGCAGACTATCAGGGTTGGGACCTGGTAAAGCTTCCCGGTGTTTATAAGGTTGGTATCCCGACACTTAGCGGAACGGGGGCAGAAGTATCCCGTACGACCGTCCTGACCGGCCCGACCAAGAAGCTTGGGATGAACTCCGACTATACGCCTTTCGACCAGATCGTCCTCGACCCCGAACTGACGGCGGGAGCCCCTGTCAATCAGCGTTTTTATACGGGTATGGACTGCTATATCCATTGTATCGAAAGCCTGACCGGCACCTATCTGAATGAGTTTTCCAAGTCATACGGTGAAAAGGCCCTGCAGCTCTGCCAGGGAAGTCTATGTGAACAAGGACGTATGGGACGCCGATTCCGATGACAAGCTGATGATGGCCTCCTATGCCGGGGGCATGAGCATTGCCTATTCTCAGGTAGGGGTGGCGCACGCGGTCAGCTATGGCCTGGCTTATCTGCTGGGAACCAAGCACGGCATCGGCAACTGTATCGTTTTTGACAAGCTGGAGGAATTCTATCCGGCTGGTGTCTACGAGTTCAAAAAGATGGTGGAAAAAAACAAGATCGATATCCCCCAGCACATCACAAAAGGTCTTACCGACGAACAATTCAATACGATGATTGACGTTTCTCTGGTGATGAAGCCTTTGTGGGAGAACGCCCTCGGAAAGGACTGGGAGAAGATCATGACCCGCGACCGGCTGAGAGCGCTGTACGAAAAACTGTAAATGAAGAATTTTTCCGTCATAGGTGCTGGCGGCCCCCGGGCCGGCGGCTGGATGGCCTGGATGCTCATCGTCCTGTTTTTTATGGGCGTGATCGCCTGTACGAAGACGAAGTCGTCTACGGTCAACAATCCCAATACGCCGCTGCAGACGCTGGTCAATACGGATACCAGCCTGACCCTGTTCCACCACCTGCTGCTGCGGGGCAATGACGTGGCCCTGCTGGCCGACGATTCCGCGACGATCCTGATCCCGACCAATAATGCGCTCCGGCAGGCAGGCTACCCCGAAAGTATAATCGACTCCGCGAGCTCCGCGGTAGCCGACCGGCTACTCCGGTACCAGTATCTTCCTTCGGGGCTGGCTGCGGACAGCGGCACGCTGACGGCCAATCCTACCCTGCTGGGCTCGCCCATTTATGCGGAACGTCTGGGCGGGGTTATCGTATTCAACACCACTTCCTATACCGCCTCTGGCACTCCGCGGCAGGTGGGTAAGGCGAAGGTATATTTCCTCAATTCCACGCTGACGCCGCCGGTAGACTCCCTTCCGGAGCTGTTGTTCCAGGATACCAGCCTGAGCTTTTTGCCGCGGCTATCTACCGGACCAATTTCTACGATTCGGCCATCCTGCCGGGCGGAGCGAGCTATACACTGCTGGCCCCGAACAATAACGCCTTCCGCAATGCAGGATATGATAGTGTTGGCGCGATCGACTCGGCCAGTTACAGCGCGGTGGTCCAGCTACTGGCCAATCAGTTCATAAAAGGGACTTACTTTTCTTCGCGGTTCCCCGCCAGTGTACAGCGTGTACAAGGGAGCGACCTGATCGTTTCGTATAGCGGCGGGATGCCGCATTTTACTACTGCCGGGAATCCCAATCCTGTGAATCTGTTGTCTGTGGATCTTGTGGCGGGTCCGGATCTGATCTTACATTATTCCGACGGGTTACTTTCTCCATAGGTTGAAGACGTGAACCACGTGAACCGTCCCCTGTGTGTCCCACCGTCCGGCCGGGGAGGTTCGGGCGCGGGACCCACGAACCACGCGTGAACCGTTACCCCGCGCTTCCCGCCAGGGATGGTGAACCACGCGTGAAACCGCGGGACAGTAGGCTTTCTTCGCGGGCGTGAATCGCGGAGACGTGCCGGGCGACTGACCCCCGAACCTGGTGTAGTTGAGCCATGGAAGAGAGTTTGCCAGAACGCCCGGGATCGTTATTTTTGACCTATGCTCAACCTGAATGATATCAAAAACCTGCTCCAGCACAATAAGATCACCGATTTTGTCAAGCTGAACAAGCTAACCCCGCGCGACATTGCCGAGTTCACCAACCGACATACGCAGTGGGCCGTGAAGCTGTTCCAGCATCTGGACCCAAAACACGCGGCGAAGGCATTCAAGTTCCTCCGCAAGAGCAAGCAGGAGATCATCATCAAGGCGCTGCCGGAAGAAAAGGCGGCCGAGCTGCTCAACGCCATGCAGCCCGATGACCGGACCGCATTTCTGGAAGAGCTGCCGGGTAATTATGTAAAAGAGCTGTTAAAGGTCCTGACCCCCGAGCGGCGGGCGGAGACGCTGGAACTGCTGGGCTATGAAGAGGGCAGCGTGGGCCGGCTGATGACGCCGGACTATGTGTCCATAAAAACCAACGAGACCTGCCAGGACGTACTTGGCGTAATCCGGAAACGCGGCCAGGCGACCGAGACGCTCAACTGGCTGTTCGTAGTCGATGAAAAGGGGTTTTGATCGATGATATCAATATCAAGGATTTTCTGATCGTCGACCCTGGCACGCTCGTGGCCGAGATCATGGACTACCAGTTCATAGCGCTCAACGTAAACGCGGCGCAGAAGGAGGCCATCAAGGTCTTCCGAAATAACAGCCGGTACGCGCTGCCCGTGACCGACGACAACGGGGTCCTGCTGGGCATCGTTACGCTGGACGACGTCCTGAGACTGGCGGAATCCGAAGGCACCCGTGAAATACAGAAGATCGGGGGTTCCGAAGCGCTCGACGAACCCTATACCACCATTTCTTTCGGCAGCCTGATAAAAAGCGCGCGGGTTGGCTGATCATCCTCTTCCTTGGCGAGATGCTGACGGCGACCGCAATGGGTCATTTCGAAGGAGAGATCAGCAAGGCCGTGGTCCTCGGCCCTTTTTATCCCGCTGATCATTTCCAGCGGGGGCAATTCCGGCAGCCAGGCTTCCTCCATTATCATCCGGGCGATGGCGCTCGGGGAGATCAATTTCCGCGACTGGTGGCGGGTAGTCCGCAGGGAGATCCTTTCGGGGCTGGTGCTGGGCACTATCCTTGGCGTCGTCGGATTCCTGCGTGTTTTCTTCTGGCAGGAGTTTCATTTCTACGACTATGGCCCGCACTATCTGGCCATTGCATCCACCGTGTTTTTAGCGCTGATCGGCGTCGTTATGTGGGGGACCCTTTCGGGCAGTATGCTGCCGCTGTTACTGAAAAAATTAGGCGCAGATCCGGCGGCATCTTCGGCGCCCTTTGTGGCTACGCTGGTGGACGTGACCGGACTGATCATTTACTTCACGGTCGCTTATATTGTTATGCGGGGGACGCTGCTCTAGCGTCCTGCCGCCGGGTCACGTGAACTGCCGCCGGCACCATGCGGGCCCGAGGCCCCGATCGACTAGTAACTCATTTCATCCAGCTTGACTTTCCCCTTAAAAGTCCAGAAAACAAAGGAAGTATATAGCCCCACGAGGGGCGTTCCTACCAGCGCCATGATCAGCAGGATATGCATGGTCCGCGCGGAAGACGCAGCGCTGTAGATGGTAATGCTGTTCTCCGGCCGCAGCGGCGAGTAAAGCAGATACGGAAAAACCTCCAGTGCCACCATGATCAGCAGCAGCGCGATAGTGACCGCCGAGCTGACAAAAGCATACCGGTATTTTCCGACTTTCACCTGTCTCGGAATATTGGCGATGGACAGCGTCATGAGCAGCGGGATAATGAAATACACCGGATGTCCCTTGAAAAAGTCGCTCAGGTGTGGAATATAGAGCAGGGTGTACAGGGTGGTGATCACAAAACTCACGACAAAGAAGACGATAAAGTTATTGGCCAGGACGTGCAGTTTTACGAAGAGGCGGTTCTCGGTCTTCATCGTAAGGAAGATGGCGCCGTGCATCATGAACAGCGCGAGCGTGGTGATCGCGACGAGTATGGCGAAAGGATTGAAAAAGGAGAGCCAGCTGCCTGCAAACTCCTGGTGCTCGTCGAGTGGCAGTCCTTCCACGACATTGCCGAGCATGAGTCCCAGCGAGAGGGAGATGACGATGGACGCGACGCAATAGACGATATCCCACGACTTCCTCCACCAGGGCCAGGGCTCCTTGCTTCGGAATTCGATACTCACGGCGCGGAAGATCAGGCCGACCAGAAAAACCATAAAAGGAACATAGAAAGCGGAAAATATTGCGGCGTAGGCTACTGGGAATCCGGCAAAGAGCGCCCCGCCGCCGATGACCAGCCAGACCTCGTTGCCGTCCCAGATGGGCCCGATGGCGTTCATGGCGATCCGGCGGCTTTGTTCCTTTTTCAGAAAGAGGTGGAGCGACCCGGCCCCGAGGTCGAAACCGTCGAGGATGGCATATCCGCTGATCACCGCGCCAAAAACGAGGAACCACCAGGTCGTGTAGTCAAGTCCGAGGAATGTTTCCATATTCAATATTTTTGGTCCGTCCGGCTGGACACCCGGTCAATGTTCTCCGGCCGGTTCGTGTTCCAGCAGCGGATTGTCCCGCCGGGCTCCCGATTCTATCTCCTCTTTCGTTCCATAATCTACGGGTCCGTGCTGGATCTTCCGGTTGAGCAGGAACAGGAAGAGGGCAAACAGTACGATATAGACAATGGTAAAAAGGATCAGCGAAAAGATGATCTGGTTGGCCGTGACGGCGCGGGACAAGGCGTCCGAGGTTCGGAGCAATCCGTATACCACCCAGGGCTGCCTTCCCATCTCAGCGGTAAACCAGCCCGCCTGATTGGCTAGCTGGGGCAGGAGCACGCTGAATGCATATACCCAGAGCAGCCAGCGGTACTCGAACAGTTTCTTCCTCCACCAGAGCCAGCAACCGAGAAGGGATAGGCCGATCATTGCGACGCCCGCGGCAACCATAAGATGATAGAACTGAAATACCGAATTGACCTGTGAGGGGCGGTCTTCGGGTCTAAAAGCCCGGAGCCCCGGTATCGGCGCCTGGAAATCGCCGTGAACGAGGAAGGAGAGTCCGCCAGGGATCTTTACTCCGCTGGTAGTCTCGTTTTTCTTGTCGACATAGCCGAAAAGGTACATATCGGCCCGGGCCGAGCTGTCGAAATGCCCTTCCATCGCGGCGAGCTTGGCCGGCTGGTAGCGGGATACGCCGTCGGCGCTGCGGTGGCCGATGAACAGCTGCATCAGCGAGAAGATCGTCACTACGACCAGGGATATTTTGAATGTCGGGCGGGCGATCTCTTCGTGTTTTTTGTGGAGGAGATACCAGGCGTTCACGCTGAGGACCATGAAGGCCCCGGCGAGTATGGCGCCGACCCATACATGGAGCATGCGGTCTACGCTGGAAGGGTTAAAGACCATTGCCCAGAAATCGGTTATCTCTGCCCGGGCGTTGAGGCCTTCGCCGACGATATGAAAACCCGCCGGCGTCTGTTGCCAGGAGTTGGCAACTACGATCCATACCGCGGAAAAAGAGCGAACCAAAGAAGACCATGATGGTCGAGAAGAAATGTACGCGCGGTCCGACGCGGTTCCAGCCGAAGATAAGGATCCCGAGAAATCCCGATTCCAGGGCGAAGGCGAAGATACCTTCCGCCGCCAGGGCGCTGCCGAAGATATCGCCGACATATTTCGAATAAGTAGCCCAGTTAGTACCGAACTCGAATTCCATGATGATCCCGGTGGCGACGCCGATTCCGAAGATGAGTGCGAAGATGCGGATCCAGAAGCGGACGGCCATTTCGTAGATGCGGTTGCCTGTGCGGAGGTAGAGGCCTTCGAGGATGACGAGCATTAGTCCCAGACCAATGCTGAGAGGGGGATAGATGTAGTGAAAACCAATAGTGAAGGCGAACTGTACTCTGGCTAAAATTTCGACATCCATAGCTTTTCCGGTTTATCGCCGCCGGAGGCAATTACGCACCAGCGGACTTTACCCGTCGGCGCCACGCGCCTGGCGGACTTTACCCCGCAGGCGCCATGCGCGCAGCGGACATTAGATTCGGCGAAGCAGGCGTTATTTCTTTTTGTATACGGGGACATTGCTGCATGCCTCGCCATATAGAATGCTTCTCACCACGGGACGCAGGAGCCTTGCTATTTCCATATAGGCAAAGCCTTCTATGGAGAGGTCTCCGCATCCCTTTACAATAACCCTTTTATCAATGAATTCGTTGATATTTATCGAACGAAGGTTGGTGAGAAGAGCCTGCTGCAGGGCGGCCTGTCTGTCGCCGAACACGATATTTTTTGCATACGGTTCAGCGGCCACGGCAACGAGCATATAGGCCCAGGCGGGAATGATGGCGTCCGCCGTACAGGTGACGGCGAGTATCTTGTCCTGATAGGACGCCCAGTCGACGGACTGCAGCGCGGCGCGAAAATCTTTTTCTTTCAGGATCATCTCCATGAACAAAAGAGGCTTCAGGTCGAAGACGACGATCTCTTCCCGGGGATAGTAATCTTCGAGGTCCAGGTTGAGTAACCCGCTTTGTGCCACTTTATTGATGATCTCTTCGCTCACAGTACAAAGATATAACAAAAAAAGACCCCGCGGGTTGCGGGGTCTTTAGACTTATGCGGAAGAAATTTTAGTAAAAATTACCCCTGTTGTCCTTGATCGTAGCAATCTTGCGGAGTGCGTCGATCAGTCTGTTCTGCACTCCGTAGCGCTGTTGCTGTTCCTGCATGAAGCGTTGCTGCTGGATGTCGGCTTCCGCATTGGAGAGTGCGCTGACATTGTCTACCCGGACAAAGTATACTCCGCTGGTTCCGCTGATCGCTGGGGAAACGGGCTTGCCGGCCAGCTGTTTGTCGAAGGCGGTGCCGATCACTTTGGGTTCCTGGCCGGCGCCGTTGGGCAGGTAGGGAGAATTGAACCGGAGGCTGTCGGCCGTCTGGATCTGCTGGCCGGACGCGCTGGCTACCGCATCGAGGGAAGCGGGGCTGCCGAGTTTTTTGGCGATCTGTTCGGCCTTCTTCTGGTTGCGCAGGATCGGCTCTATCTGGGCTCTTGCCTTGGCAGGCGACATGGTCCCTTCCTTATTGATCTCGGTTACGATGGCGACAACATATTTGTCTTCCACCGGATAAGGATCGGAGATCTCTCCGAGATTGGCGCCATAGATCCATTTGACCAGCTCGCGTTTGGTACCTAGTCCCGGAATTGTGTATTCGGCGGGAGTGATATCGGGAGCCAGTAATTTCTGCAGATGGCTTTTCTCCACATTCTGGTCGAATGCCTTGGCGTCGGTGCTTTCAGCCCTGAACTGGCTGGCGAGACCGGACGCTGCCTGGTCGGTTTCCGGGCTTGGTTCGATCTTCCTGCTCAGGTAAGCTATCTTGTAAGAAGGTTCGAAATCCTTCTGATCCATGATCTCTATATAATGGTATCCGAACTGACTTTTTACGACGCCTTTTTCACCCTTCTTGCCGTTGAAGCAGAAGTCGGCAAATTCCTTTACCATGCGGTCTGCGGTGAAATAACCGAGGTCTCCGCCTTTTTCCTTGGAACCGGGGTCGTCGGAAAGTTTGGCGGCGACGCTGTCGAAGCTTTCGCCTTTTGCGAGCAGGGTCTTGATGCTGTCGATCTTCTTTTTCGCGGTGCTATCATCCATAATGGGCTGGCCTGTCTGGGGGTTGGTCGTTGCAACCAGGATATGGCGCGCGCGAACGGAATCGGGAAGCGTCTTTATATCTATGAGTTTTGCGACCGTATAGCTGCCGGCGTCCAGATAGGGGCCGTACGTCTGTCCCTTCTGCAGGGCGAAGATGGAGTCTTTATTTGGAACCTGTATCCGGGCTTTTCCGATGTAGCCGTCGAAATAGGGCTGCTGGCTTCCGACGCGGTTCAGGAAGGCCTGGGGATCGTCCGCTTTTGCAAACTGAGCGGCGAGCTCGGAGAGCTGGTCTTTCAGGCGGGACGAATCTTTTGAGCTGGCGGAAGCATCGAAGGTCACGTAGGCGATACTACGGCTCTCTTCCTGTTTGTACAGACTCTGGTGTTTGCTGATATAGTCCTGGATCTCTCCGTCCGATATTTTGATAGCACTGTCAGAAACCGTAAAGTAAGGAGTATTGACGTAAGATATTTTCGCGATCTGGCTATTGTCGGCGTTCGCCTTTTCGATCATCCATTTCGGAACGTAAGAGCTGTTCGCCATCAGGGCCATATATTTTTCGCGGAGACGCATCTTGATGATCTGGGGAACAGATTCTTCGAAGAAGCTGCGGGCCGCTTCATAACGCTGGTTGTCCGCGCTACGTTTGGGTCCGGATTTATAAAGGGTCCTCAGCTGGTTGATCTGAGCCGCAGCTGCCTGATTGTCGAATATTCCGGTCTTGGGATCCGTGAAGGCCCTCTTGACATCGGGGATAGCGTTGGCGCCGACGAGCATATCATTTACTTCCTTGTCGCTGACGTCGAGGCCCAGGGCCGCATAGTCGTCAGTGAGTAGCGCGTCTTCCACCATCTGTCTCCAGACGGACTCTTTTACATTCTGCTGCATGGCTTCGTTCATGGGATAGCCACGCATCTTGGCCTGCTCTTCGGCCGACGTGATCTGGCGCTGGAAATCTGCGATCCCGATGTTTTTTCCATTGACAGAACCAACATCCGACGATTTGTTACCGCTAAAGAGACGGGTAGTACGGGCATCCATGAAGATAAAGCCGATCAGACTCAAGGCGATTACACCAAAAACTAACCACGCTGCTCTCTCCCGTATTTGCTGAATAATTGACATAGACTAGTTGCTTCGATTATTTTACATCTCACCCCTGCATTATAATATTATGGTATTTTGGGGCAAAATGGATGGCGAAGATAGGGGAATTGGTATTATGAACAAAATGTGGAAAAGGGTGTTAAAAGGGCTTCTGTTCAGCGTTTTAAAGGCAGGACGGTATGAAATTTAGCAGACGGGAGTGCACTGGCGGCTTTTTGAAGAGTTTGTGAAACATTTGCGTGAAACTGTAATCAACAGGCAGTTATGAATAACTTTGCAAACCGGTGGAAAAGCCGGTTTTTGCCGGCTCGGATTCGGGGGATAGATGGAAAACAACTTTTGTTGGGTCGGATGGCGGGAGAGAGGCGGTGTACAATTCAAGGTTTATTCCACGGCAGCTGACATAGGAGCATCAAAATAGTTTTCCGGAGCCCTTTTTCATCCACAGAAGTGGAAAAGCGGCCAAAACAGGCATCCAAAAAGGAGATACGATTGTTAAGTAAATGTGGAATACGGTGAATAACTACGTAGTTTTCTAATTTCAAGCTGTGTTACGAAATTGTTATCCACGAATCCACCGAGATAATAGTAGTAGATTATTTTTATAAAATATTTATTATTAAATACTATGGCAGATATTAACATTGAAACAGCGAAAAGGAATTTGACCAGCAACGGCTTTTTGGATGTATCCGTTTCGCCTGAGCTGGATCTCTTTCTCGAGATCGAAAAATTGAAGAAGGAGAAGAATGCGATCATCCTTGCGCATTATTATCAGAATTCGGATATCCAGGACGTCGCGGATTATCTCGGCGATAGCCTTGGCCTGGCGCAGCAGGCGGAAAAGACCACTGCCGATCTGATCGTTTTCGCCGGCGTCCATTTTATGGCGGAGACCGCCAAGATCCTCAATCCCAACAAAAAGGTCGTCCTTCCCGATCTCAGGGCGGGCTGTTCGCTGGCGGACTCGGCGCCGGGATATTTGTTCAGGGCATTTAAGGAAAAGCATCCGGATCATATTGTAATCTCCTATATCAACTGTTCCGCAGAGGTAAAAGCGCTGAGCGATATTATCTGCACTTCTTCCAACGCACAAAAGATCGTGGAAAGTATACCGAAAGAGCAGAAGATCATTTTTGCACCCGACCGCAACCTCGGGGCATACCTGATAAAGAAGACCGGGCGGGATATGCTTTTATGGGATGGAGCATGTATGGTACACGAGATCTTTAGCCTGGAGAAGATCACGAAACTAAAGATCCGTCATCCGGAAGCAAAACTGATCGCGCATCCCGAGTGTGAAGAACCGATATTGCGGCTGGCGGATTTTATAGGTTCCACGACGGCGCTTCTCAATTATACGAAGAAAGACGACTCGAAGGAATACATTGTTGCCACCGAAGCCGGCATCCTTCACCAGATGGAGCTGGCGTCCCCACAGAAGAGCTTTATACCCGCTCCCCCTACCAACAACTGTGCGTGCAATGACTGCCCGCATATGAAGCTTAATACGCTTGAGAAGCTATACCTGTGTATGAAGTATGAAGAGCCTGAATTGTTGATGGATCCCGGGCTGATGGTTGCGGCGAGAAAACCGATAGAAAGGATGCTGGAAATCAGCGCAAAATACGGGCTATAGATATAACTAGTTGATTATCAATTATATAAGCCCCACATCGTAGATGTGGGGCTTTGTTTTACTATCGTCCCATGAAAACCATCAGTATCTGAACATCGCTTGGATTGACGCCGCTGATACGGCTGGCCTGTCCGAGTGTTCTTGGTTTGATCTTTTTGAATTTCTGGAGTGCTTCGTTGGAGAGGGATGAGATCCGGTCGTAGTTGAAATTTTCGGGTATGAGAAGGTCTTCAAGCTGGGCCATCTTTGCGACGAGTTCTTTTTCCTTTTCAATATATACGTCGTACTTCACCTGTATCTCTGCTTGTTCGAGGGTCTCGGTATTGTAACCGTTGAGCGCTTCTTTGAGTCGGGGGATAGCAGTTGACATCGAGTTGAGGTCGATGTTGGGACGAAGCAGGACCTGAAGCGCTTTTTGTTTTTGAAGCAGCGCGGCTGAATTTTTTCCTTCAGGTATTCGAGGGACTCCGAAGGTTCGAGTGAGAAGTCTTTGAGGACTTCTTTGATCTTTTCTACTCCCTGCTGTTTTTGGATCGTTTTCTCCATTCTTTCCTGCGACGCCAGACCGAGGCGATAGCTCGTTTCGGTGAGGCGGAGGTCGGCGTTGTCCTGTCTCAGGAGTGTCCGGAACTCCGCGCGGGAGGTAAACATCCGGTAGGGCTCGTCGGTTCCCTTGCTGATCAGGTCATCGACCAGTACTCCGATATAGGCTTCACTTCTCTTAAGAATGAGTGGTTCGAGCTGATTGATCTTTTGGTGGGCGTTGATACCTGCCATCAGGCCCTGGCAGGCTGCTTCTTCATAACCGGTGGTCCCGTTGATCTGTCCGGCGAAGAACAGGTTTTCAAGGGGCTTGGTTTCGAGTGAGTGTTTCAGCTGGGTTGGCGGGAAATAGTCATACTCGATGGCATAGCCGGGACGAAATATGCGGACGTTCTCGAAGCCGGGTACCTGGCGAAGCGCCTGGTTTTGGACTTCTTCAGGGAGAGAGGTGGAGAAGCCGTTGACATAAATTTCGACCGTATTCCAGCCTTCGGGTTCTATAAAGAGCTGGTGCCGGTCACGTTCGGCAAACCGGTTGATTTTGTCTTCGATACTAGGACAGTACCTCGGCCCTACCCCTTCGATGCGACCGGTATACATGGGACTCCTGTCGAAGCCGGTCTTGAGAATGTCGTGAACGGTCTGATTGGTATAGGTGATCCAGCAGCTGCGTTGCTGTTGTGGTTTGGGAATGTCCAGGTAGGAGAAGCCGACTATTTCCTCGTCCCCTTTTTGTTCCTCCATTTTGCTGTAGTCGAGGCTTCGTCCGTCAATACGGGGAGGGGTACCGGTCTTTAGACGGTCGCTTTCGAAACCCAAACTAACGAGCTGTTCGGTGATACCGGTGGCTGCTTTTTCAGCTACCCTCCCGCCCCCAAATCTCTTTTCGCCGATATGGATGACGCCGTTGAGAAAGGTTCCGCTTGTGACTACAACTGCACGGCTATGGATCTCGTGTCCAAGTCCGGTAATTACGCCACAGGCTTTCCCGTCTTTTACGATGAGAGAGTTGACCATATCCTGATAGAAATCTACGTTGGGGGTTTGTTCGAGCATTCCGCGCCACGTGGCGGCGAAAAGCATACGATCGCTTTGTGCTCTTGGACTCCACATGGCAGGTCCTTTTGAGCGGTTGAGCATGCGAAACTGGATCATGCTTTTGTCGGTGACGATTCCGGAGTATCCTCCGAGGGCATCTATTTCACGAACAATTTGCCCTTTGGCGATGCCACCCATAGCTGGGTTACAGCTCATTTGGGCAATGGTCTGCATGTTCATGGTTATAAGAAGGACCCTGGATCCGAGGTTTGCGGCTGAGGCTGCAGCTTCACAACCTGCATGTCCGGCGCCGACTACTATTACATCATATTGAGGAAACATGGCGCAAAGTTACCATAAAAGGAGCCTTCCGGCTTGGGTGGTTTGTGGAATAATTCCGGTAAAACGGCGTTCCACGTGGAACGCCGCTTGACGGGATATATTTTGCGGTTCCCCGCGGAGGGTTGTTTCACGTGAAACATTGATTATCCCGGAAAGTATAATTTAAGGTATTGATCCTCCATCTTCCGCATTAGTTTTTCATCCTGCTGACTTTTATCCTTGTATCCGCAAAGGTGGAGGGCACCATGAAAGATCACCCTGTGTAATTCATTCTTTAAAGTATTCCCAAAAGACCGGGCATTGTCCCTAACACGATCAACACTAATGTATATTTCGGCGTTTATAGGTTGATTCCCTTCGGATAGATCAAAGGTTATAATATCAGTATAGAAATTGTGTTTTAGGTACTGTTTGTTGATCTCGAGAAGATAGTCATCGGAACAAAAGATATACCGGAGCTCCGCCAGCTGTTTTTTTTCTTTTTTGAACAGAGAAGGAAGGAAAGTTTTAAGGCGCAGTCTGTCTCTTAGGGGAACCTCGGAAAGGAAGTGAAACTGGATCGTAGGTGTTGAAGGTGAAGGCATTTCCGAAAATCGTAAGGATATTTGACATAACAAAGATTAATTTTGGTGGCTCATTGGACACCCTCCAGCAAGTATATGGGATCACTCCGGTGAGCCAAAGTTAAGGACAGCCCCCAGCGTACAATGATAAATAACCCCACCAGGGGAAAAATATGAAGAGATTATCTGAATTAGAGCCCGGAACCATTGCAAGGATCCATTCTTTTGAAAAGAACGAACTATTTCTCAAACTTATGGAGATGGGTTGTGTGCCCGGTGAGCTGATAAAAGTAGAGCAGATCGCCCCCTTGGAGACCCTATTTCCATCACCGTGGCAGGCTATAACCTGAGCCTTCGTCTCGATGAAGCATCCACGATCTTTATGGAGGAGGGGTACTAATGAAGATTGGTCTGTACTTCGGCTCCTTTAACCCAATCCACCATGGACATTTGTTGATTGCGAGTTATCTGGTGCAGCATACTGATCTCAAGCAGGTATGGTTTGTAGTGTCACCTCAGAATCCCCTCAAACCCTCGGCCTCCCTCCTGAATGAATATCACCGTTTCTATCTGGTGCAACTGGCTGTAGAGGGCGAAAGCCGATTCAAGGCCTCTGATATCGAGTTCAAACTTCCCAGGCCCTCTTTCACCGTCGACACCCTCACCTATCTTCAGGAAAAATACCCGACCAACGAGTTCTCCGTCATCATGGGTAGCGACAGTTATCAGAACCTCCCCAAATGGAAGAACTATGAGTGGCTGCTTAAGAATTACTCTGTCTATGTATACCGGAGGCCGGAACACGAGCACATCTCACCCTACCCCGGGGCAAAGGATGTCCATATATTAAATGCACCCCTACTACCCATATCTTCCACTGAGATCAGAAAGGCTATAAAAGAAGGAAGGTCCATCCGATATCTGGTACCGGAAAACGTGAGGATTGAAATGGAGAGGAACAGATACTACTTATAAAGAACCCCGGAAAGGGGGTTTATTGTTATGAACTTGCCTTCGCATTACGGCCGGTCGGATGTCAAACCAGTCTGATCCTTCTTCGGCAGAGACTTCACAACTAGCCGGTAGGAGTCGTCGATCATCTCTTTTATAGTCCGGGACGGGATGCTTCCATCCATCGTAATAGTATTCCAGAGCCGCTTGTTCATATGATATCCGGGTGCAACCGCCGCGAACTGTTCCCTCCATTCGATAGCCTTCTCGGGGTCACACTTTACATTGAATTCCAACTGGGCAGTATCCAGCCGCGCCAAAAGAAACAGCTTTCCCTTCACTTTAAAGACCAGGACGGTCTCTCCAAACGGAAACCCCTCTTCCACTTGCGTTCTTTGCCAGACAATATTCCCTTATACTTTCAATATCCATAATTGAATAAGGCTTTACGCATGAGATAAATTAACTATGCACTTGGTCCGCATAGTCAAAGACTAAGTTACAAAATGTCTTTACACCCAGCTTGAAACCTGATTCGTCGATATAAAAGTCAGCCGTATGGTGCGGAAAGGCCGTATGGGGATCCTGTCCTTTTTTCATACCCCCCAGAAAGAAGAAAAAGGAAGGAACCTTTGCCCCAAAGAAGGAGAAATCCTCGGACCCGGTGACCGCGTCCATCCAGAGAACATTATCCTCACCCGCGGTCGCCTGCAGCGAGGGAAGCATCTTTTTCACGAGGGCCGGGTCGTTGTACGTGATCAGGGTCTTGTTGTCGATGGACAGCTCGGCGGTAGCGCCGGCGCTCTCGGCGATCCGGGTCACGGTCCTGTACATACGCTCATGGATGCTCCGCTGCATACCCGTGTCCAGGGTTCGGATGGTCCCGGTCATCCCGACTTCCTCGGGGATGATATTGGACCTCACGCCTCCGTTGATCACACAGACGGAGATGACCGCAGCATCCTTTGTCAATTCGGTCTGGCGGCTGATAATAGTTTGGAGACCCTCGATGATCTGGGCTGAAACGACCACCGGATCGATACCGGCCCAGGGCTGCGAGCCGTGGGAACCTTTCCCGTGTACTTTTATAGTGAACCAGTCCGAGGCCGCCATCGCACCCTCGCTGCGGTATTTGATCTTACCGACCTCTGTAGCGGAGTTGATATGAAGCCCAAAAACCACGTCCACCTTTGGGTTTTCGAGGACTCCCTCTTTGATCATCAGCGGCGCGCCACCTTCCTCACCCGGAGGCGGACCTTCTTCGGAGGGCTGGAAGATGAATTTTACCGTTCCCTTCAGACTGCTTTTCATTCCCGACAGAACCTCCGCCACGCTCATCATGATAGCCATATGGGAGTCATGTCCGCAGGCGTGCATCACGCCGACCTCCTGACCACCAAAGCTGGATTTGACCGTCGAGGCAAAGGGTACCGGCGTCCTTTCGACGATGGGCAGGGCATCCATATCGGCCCTGAGTCCGATGACGGGTCCTGGCTTATCACCTTTCAATATGCCTACTACTCCGGTCTTCCCCACCCCTTCCTGTACTTCCAGGCCGAGAGCACGGAGATGATCGGCGATGATCTTTGCCGTCCTCGTCTCGTGATTGCCGAGTTCGGGATGCTGGTGGAAATCCCTTCTCCAGGCGATGGTTTTGGGTTCGATCCTGTCGGCAGCTGCGTTAATCGCGGCGCGGATCGTTTCGCGGGTAGCCCCGGACGTGGTTGCGGCTGAAACCTTTTTTGTGCCTGTGTTGTAAAGGTCAGAAGAATGAGAAAGCAAGGGAGGAGGCTTTTCATGCTGCAGGGGTGTTGGTATTTCTAAATATACCGATTCCCCATCAATGCGCAGGGAGGAATATTGTATATTGTGGCCGTATTGACAGTTCTGTTTCGACATATTGCTTTTCTAAAGACGGTTTTTCTATATAGTATCACGGCTTTTGGCGGGCCGCAGGGGCACTTCAGCATGATGTTGAAGACCTTTGTATATCGGAGGAAGGATGTGACCGAAGAAGAGTTGATCGACTACAACGCATTTTGTCAGTTGTTGCCTGGCGCTTCCTCTACGCAAACGCTTACCCTTATCGGATACAAACGGGGTGGCGTTGTGCTCGCGATGCTCACGCTTATTATCTGGACCTTACCGGCTTGCATCCTGATGGGTCTGTTCTCCTTCTTTCCGATGAAGAGTGCGGGTCTTTTTCGTTTCATCGGACCGATGACCATCGGGTTCCTTTGTTTTGCCGCACAGAAAGCCTTTTCTATCTCTGTACACAATACCATCACTCGGGTGATCCTCGTCATCAGTACGATCGTGACCTTTTTACTTTTCAAGGCGCCGTGGATCGTTCCCTGTCTGCTGGTAGGCGCTGGGTTCGTGACCAGCATCAGCAGCCGGCGTATCCCGCAGAAGGACGTTCTGCCGAAGAAGGTCAAGTGGGGGAATATCTGGTTGTTTGCCGTCATCTTCCTTCTGGCGGGTACCAGCTTCCGAACTGGCGAAGAACAACAACTGGCCGAGTCGCCGGCCGCTGAACCTTTTTGAGAATACCTACCGTTTCGGAAGCCTGGTCTTTGGCGGCGGCAACGTGCTGATGCCGATGACCTACGAACAATATGTAGCCCGCCCGCAGTCGCAGACACTGCTGCAGCGGAATCCGAATATCATCAAGATGAACAGGGATGATTTTTACTCCGGCTGGGGGATGGTGCGGGCGATACCGGGCCCGGTGTTCTCCGTTGCCTCTTATATGGGTGGGATCATCATGAAGGACAAAGGCACAGGGTACCAGATACTGGGCTGCTTTATCGCCACCACGGGTATTTTCCTGCCGAGCGCACTGCTCGTGCTATTCTTCTTTCCCATCTGGCACAACCTGAAGAAATACGCCGTCGTCTACCGCGCGCTGGAAGGAATCAATGCGGTGGTAGCAGGGATCATGATCGGCGCTGCGCTGTATATGATGAGAGACCTCCAGACGGCCCTATGGTCAGACATTGTGATGAAGCTGACGGTGATCATCGTGACCTGGCTGCTGCTGAAATATTCCCGGCTGCCTTCGCCTGTGATCGTACTGATCTGGCTGGTCGGCGGGATCGCGCTTAGTTATATTCACTGATCTTATTGGGCTCCGCTCCTGTCGTGGCCGCCGCCATGACCGCCCTGGGGAGCCGACCCGGGCCCCCGCTGTCCCCCGCCGCCGGAATGGTTGCGTGAACCCTGCTGGCCATGATTCCGGGAGCCCTGATGACCGGAAGAATTGTTCCGCGAGTGACCGCCGTGACCACCCGGGCCGCCTCCATGGCCGCCACCGGGTTTGCCGCCAGGCCGTCTCCTGTTGCCACCACCGCCGCCGCGTCCGCCCCGCCCCGACTTGCTGCGGGGAGAATATTCAGGCGCCGGACCGAACTCCGCGGGAACGGGTTCCTTGTCCACGGGCTGGCCGAGCAATTCTTCGATCGACCGGAATTTATTCTGTTCTTTTTCGCTGATGAAGGTAAAGGCGATACCGTCTGTCTCCGCGCGTGCCGTGCGGCCGATACGGTGGACATAGTCCTCTCCGTCATTGGGAACGTCATAGTTGATCACCATTTCGATACTGTCGATGTCGATGCCCCTCGAAAGAATATCCGTCGCAACGAGTATGGGTAAACGCCGGCTTCTGAACTCCAGCAGCACTTGCTCTCTCTCGCCCTGTTCGAGGTCCGAATGGATCTCCTTGACGTTGAAACGGGACCTGCGCAGCTCCGCCGTCAGCTGTTTCACGTTGTGCTTTTCGAGCAAAAGATAAGCGTACTCTTTAGATTAGTTGACTTAAGCAACCATTTTACGAGTGGTATCTTTTGTGGTTCATAGACGACGAATGCCTTCTGGACGATCTTTGCCGGCGGCTTGGAGATCGCAATATTGATCTCTTCCGGATCATGGAGGATCTTTCTCGCCAGATCGCGGATCTTGACGGGCATGGTCGCCGAGAACAAAAGGTTCTGCCTCACCGGCGGAATAAAGGAGATGATCTTCATGATATCGTCATAGAAGCCCATGTCCAGCATACGGTCGGCCTCGTCGAGGACGAGGAATTGGAGCGCCTTCAGCTTCACATAGCCCATATTAAGGTGGGCGATCATTCTTCCTGGGGTACAGATGACGATGTCCGCACCACTCGAGAGCGCCTGCTTTTCCGTAGAGAAACTGCTTCCATCTCCCCCGCCATAGACGGCGATGGAGCTGATCGGAGTGAAATAGGAAAGCCCTTCCAGGTTCTGAGCGATCTGGACAGCCAACTCCCGCGTGGGGACGATGATCAGCGCACTTATCTGATCGTCGTGGCGTGCATTGATAAGCTTGTTGACGATGGGAAGGAGAAAAGCTGCCGTTTTTCCGGTGCCGGTCTGTGCGGAAGCAATAAGATCCCTGCCGTTTAATATAATTGGAATGACCTGTTCCTGTACAGGGGTGGCGTTTTCGTATCCTGAGGCCTCTATGCCTTCGAGGAGGCTTTCGTTAAGGCCGAATTCTTTAAAAGTCAAAATTGAATATAGTTAAAGGGTTAAAGTTCGGTCTTTTTCGATCAATTTATTCACATCTGTTCAAATTTGATAAAATAATAATAAGCCAGGAATAGTGGCACTTGCCGCCGGAACTTTAGTAACTTCCGGCTGGAAACGCTTGCTTGCCGATCTTGTAACTATAGGTGAATGACAAAAATCATGACGGCTGAACATCAACGATTGGCGGTTAACGCTGCCAAAAAGATACCTTTAGAACAATGGGGTCCATATCTGAGTGAAAGACAATGGGGGACGGTTAGGGAAGACTATAGCGCATACGGGGACGCATGGAATTATTTTCCGTATGACCATGCGCATTGCAGAACCTACTTCTGGGGCGAGGATGGATTGGGGGGTATCTCCGACTTTTTCAAAATCTTTGTTTTGCGGTAGCGCTTTGGAATGGGAAGGACCACATTCTGAAGGAGCGGCTTTTTGGCCTGGGTAATAACGAAGGGAATCACGGCGAGGACGTGAAAGAACTCTACTATTATCTGGACAATCTGCCCACGCACTATTATATGGAGTACCTGTATAAGTATCCACAGCAGGAGTTTCCCTACAAGCAGCTGCTGGAGGAGAACCGGAAACGCTCCAGAGACGAGCCCGAATACGAGATCCTCGACACGGGTGTATTTGACAACGACGAATACTTCGACGTGACGATCACCTACGCCAAGCAGAACGCGCGCGACGTTTTTATTCGTATCGACATTCAGAACCGGTATACAGAGGAAGCCCCTATCACGGTCCTGCCTACCCTCTGGTTCTACAACCGCGGCAACAATGACGGACTGGAAAAAAGCCTATCATAACCAGCCGGGACAAGAGCTCCGTGAAGGCGACGCACAGCAGGCTGGGACCCTATTATCTCTATTTTCAACCGGCCGACTATGGCCTGTTCACGGAAAATGAGACCAACACTGAAAAGGTTTCCGGAGTCCCCAACAAGACGCCATTTGTAAAGGACGCTTTTCACGACGCCATCATAGAAGGGAAGAACCTCGAGTTATTGAAGAACAAAAAGAGCGGAACTAAATTCGCCGCCGTTTATAAATATACGCTGGCGCCGGGCGAAACCCGTTCGATCTATCTGCGCCTGAGCAATAAGATCATGGAGAAGCCTTTCAGCGGAGATCCCGCGGGTCTTTTCCAGAGCCGCAAGCAGGAGGCCGACGCCTTCTATCATGCCATACTGCCTCCGCATATCAGCAAGGAGATGGCCGCCGTTCAGCGCCAGGCGCTGGCGGGGCTTCTCTGGAGCAAACAGTATTATCATTTCGACGTCGAGCGCTGGCTGACTACCAGCGACGGCATTTCTCCCGTAAATGCCGGCAAACTGAATGGCCGCAACCATGACTGGAAACACCTGAAAAATCAGGATATCATCGCCATGCCCGATAAATGGGAATACCCCTGGTATGCCGCATGGGATCTGGCTTTTCAGAGCATATCCATGGCGATGGTGGACCCGGTATTCGCCAAGCACCAGCTGATGCTGATCATGCGCGAATGGTATATGAAACCCGACGGGCAGATACCGGCGTATGAATGGAATTTCAGCGATGTCAACCCGCCCGTACAGGCCTGGGCCGCGCTGACCGTCTACAGGATAGAAAAAGAGCGGACCGGCAAAGGAGATATCTCCTTTCTCAAAAGAATATTCCAGAAACTGCTGATCAATTTCACCTGGTGGATCAACCGGAAGGACGCCAACGGCAATAACATGTTCGAGGGAGGCTTCCTCGGGCTGGATAATATCGGAGTTTTCAACCGGAGTCACTCTCTGGGCGGCGATATGCAGCTGGAACAGGCCGACGGTACCAGCTGGATGGGGATGTACGCGCTGAACATGATGGATATGGCGCTGGAGATCGCCATGAAGGACGAGTCGTTCGAAGATACGGCCACCAAATTCTTCGAGCATTTTGTTCTCATCGCCGAGGCGCTCAACGAACACGGCATGTGGAACGAAGAAGACCGTTTCTTCTACGATACGCTGTCCATCGGCGGCTCGCCGGTACAGCTGAGGATCCAGTCCATTGTGGGACTGACGACGCTGTTTGCCGTGAGCATCATCGAGAAGAAGACCCTGCACAAGCTGACCGATTTTAAGAAGAGGATCACGTGGTTCGAGAACTACCGGCTGAAGAACCGGCGGTACTGGCCCAACGAGGAGCACAGCGACGGAGAACAGATCTTGCTGTCGCTCGTGCCGCAGAAGAGACTGATCTATCTTTTGGACCGGCTGCTCAACGAAGAGGAGTTCCTGTCGCCTGGCGGGATCAGGGCCCTGTCAAAATACCACGAACAGCACCCCTACACCATCAACATCAGCGGTATCGACTACAATATCAAATACGACCCGGGAGACTCGACCTCCGACTTTTTTGGCGGTAATTCCAACTGGCGCGGTCCCGTCTGGATACCGATCAACTATATTATTATACAGTCTATCCGGCAGTACGGGAAATTCTATGGTGACAGTCTGCAGGTCGAGTTCCCTGCGGGCTCGGGTAAGTCGATGAATCTCGAACAGATAGCAGACCATCTGACCGCCCGGGTGATCAGCCTTTTCAAAAAGGATGCTACGGGGGCCCGGCCTTCCCACGGGAAGTATAACTGGTTCTACCAGAAACCGGGGAATGAACACCTGCTGCTGTTCTACGAATATTTTCACGGCGATTCCTCGCAGGGCCTGGGCGCCAGTCACCAGACGGGCTGGACTGCGCTGGTCGCGGAATTGATCTCGGAATTAGACGGAAGGGCCCCGGCAACAGAAGCCGGGAAGACGGCGACGTCTGTTGGAAAATAACCCAAATTGGGAAAACGGTCCCATTGTTGGATGTTTGGATGGATGGCACAAGCGCGTATCTCTTTGATTTTTAATGGTTTGAATTAATGGCACTGACTTGGTAATATTCCAGTCAGGAAAATAATCCGACCTATTAAAACGCAGAGTATGAAACGTAACATTTACACCACCACACTGATCGCCGCCCTGATAACCCTGAGCCTTGGTTCTTTTGCCGGCACTACTTATAATATCAACTCCAACAAGAACTGGTCTTCGGTTATGCCCGCGACCTGTGCTTCCTGTACGATCAATATAGCGAACAATGTTACCCTGAACATCGACGCCAACGTAACCTGTCAGAACTGTTCTTTTGCCGGTGGTAATATCACGTTGAACAGCAAGACCCTGAATCTGCAGTACAGCGGTTCGGTGACTACCACTACTTTTTCTTCGGTTACTATGACGGTCAACGGCAACGGACAGGTGGTAGTAAACGCTCCCCTGTCGCTGACGACCAGCGTCTTCACTTTTAATAATAGCTCTTATTTCAATACCAGCTACCAGGTTGACCTGACTTCGAGTGTGGTCTACCTGAACGACAATGCTACGATGATGTCTACAGGTGGCAGCAGCACCCCGATAAACCTGATGACCAACAGCCAGATCGTTATCGGCAACGGATCGCAGACCAGCAATGCAGCCTTCACGGTTAGCGGCCCTACCCTGACCCTGTATGACAACTCTTCGGTCAATATCGGGAATGTAAACAACTCGTATAATAACTGGTCGAACTACGACTATCATCCCAGCACGCATTCTGCCCCGGCCGCAACAAAGACCAAATCGACGCAGAATAACAACCTCAACTGCGGCGGCGCGGCTCCCCACGCCTGTGCGAATCCTGCTGTTTACGGTCCCGCTTCTCTGGGTTCTGCCGGCGCGGTTGCAAATACGACGCTGCCCGTTGTCCTGGTCGGTTTTAGCGCGATCCTGAATAACGACAAGACGATCACGCTGAACTGGGACACGAAGATGGAGGTTAACAGCAAAGAGTTTCGTGTAGAACGCAGCGCTGACGGACAGATCTGGTCGACGATCGGTGTGGTTGCAGCAAAGGGCAACAGCGATATGGCTTCCAACTATGTTTTTACCGACGAAAACCCCTGGCCGGCACCAACTACTACCGCCTGAGGATGAGCGATCTCGACAATAGTTTTGGTTATACGGAAGTAAAGGTTGTTCGTACCAGCCTGGTCAGCTCGGTGAGCTTCTTCCCCAACCCCGCAAAAGAGTATGTTAACGTATCGCTGGGTGTTGCTACCGGCGCCACTACCGCAAAGGCCGACGTTCGTCTGATCAATATGGCCGGACAGGTGATGCAGGAAAAAACAGCGCAGGCCGGTGCCGGTGTGGTGGTTACGTTCGCTGTAGGAAATTACGCTCCCGGCGTTTATATCCTGTCGGTTGTCGACGGGAATGGTGCAAGAGAAAGCCGTCAGCTGATGATTACCAAGTAAGCAAGGTGTTAATAGTTATAATAGGTCGTACCTCCATTTCTATGGAGGTTTTTTTATTTATTAAGCCCCGCGCCGCGGGTCCGCGCTTTTTGCTAACTTCCATCGTCATGCAGTACATACAAAGATCGGTTGCCATCCTTTTAGTAATTACGAGCCTCGGGCTGAGCTCAGTTGCCCAGAAATTATACGTCCCCAATTTCGACACTGCCTGGGTCAAAGACCAGGAACCCTTCCGGATCGCCGGAAATTTGTACTATGTGGGGACCTATGACCTTTGTTCCTATTTTCTGGCCACGCCGAAGGGTCATATCCTTATCAATACCGGTCTGCCCGGGTCGGATACGATGATCCGCAGACACGTCGAGGCCCTTGGATTCAAATTCTCCGATATAAAGATACTCCTCGCGACGCACGCCCATTTCGACCATGTTGGTGCGATGGCGGCGATCAAACGTCAGACGGGTGCAAGGCTGATGATCGGGGAAAAAGACGCCCCGGTAATGGCAGATGGCGGGAATTCGGATTTTGACATGGGGGGTCATGGACCGATGTTCGGGCCGGTGAAAGCCGACCGGCTGCTGCACGACAAGGATCTCGTCTCGCTCGGCGGGACCGTGGTCACGGTGTTGCATCATCCCGGGCATACTAAAGGCGCGTGTAGTTTTGCCGTCACCGTGAAAGACGAGTCGCGCAGCTACCAGGTGCTGATCGTCAATATGCCGTCCATTCTCAGCGAGACAAAACTTCCCTCGATGCCAACCTACCCCGAAGTAGGCCGGGACTATGCTTATACGCTAAGTCAGATGCCGAAGATGCAGTTTGATATCTGGCTCTCCTCCCACGCCAGCCAGTTCGACCTGCAGAAGAAACACAAGCCGGGTGAGGGATACCATCCCGAAGCGTTTTTTGACCGGCCGACTTACGACGCGGAGATCAGGAAGTTGCAGGAGACCTATCACCGGCGGATGGCCTCAAATTTCCACGAACCTGCCCCGGTCAAATGACCTGTACTCATATCGGTGTACGTATCCGAGCTGGTTCGTAACTAACCGCGTTTTCCCGATTTTGAATTCGGGCGTATTGATGTGATGGTGTCCATAGATCCAGCAGTCGGCGCCGGAATCCGCGATAAGATCGAACTGCTCTGAGGCGAAGGCCTCTGTCAGGGAGCTGTTCTTATAGACCCTGGGTAATTCATCAGTGTAGGAACATGATGGGTAACGACGACTGTCGAGTTCTCCCCTCCTTCGCTGAGAGCCGTTTTCATGAACCGCAGAGACTCCTCGTGAAGTAAAGAAAAATTGCGGGGGGTTAAATTCTCTTCCCGGAACCGGATGGCCGAAAAGTCGGAGACGCTTCTCTGCATGTCCCAGTGCAGTTGCGGGCTGATCCGACTCCACAATGTCGTAAAGATCAGTCGCACGCCTTCGTGGACGACAGAACAATTGTTTACCAGAAATAAATTATCCCGGATCTTTTCGAAAAGGGGGTCCTGCTTGTCGGTGATATCGGAACCATAATATTCATGGTTGCCGGGAACCCAGTATACCGAAAAAATGATCACAAACAAAGTCGAAAAATCCGCGGGCATTTTCCTGGTCGCAGAAAGGAACAACATCGCCCGCCAGGACAAGAATATCCCCCGCAGGTTTCAGGGGATGTCTCGCAAGAAACTTTTGATTTTCGGGAAATTCAAGATGGAGATCCGAGCAATATTGAATTTGCATCGTAAATGGATTTGAGGAACAATATTTCCCCTATCCGAAGCAAGACGAAGATACAATAATTATTGGTTCTCTTATTTCATATACTTCTCCAGCGTGGCAAACACCCGGTCACGGATATGCTCCGCGTCGAACATCTCGCCGTAGTGGGGAGCATTCGGGACGACGATCAGTTCGTTGGGTACGCCGGCAAGGGTCAGCCAGGGAATGGAGCATTTTTGATTGCGTGTTTGGAACCGACTCGTCCTTCTCTCCCTGAACGATGAGGAAGGGCGGATCGTTTTTATCGACATAGGTCGCCGGGCTCGCCCTTTTGGCCAGGTCGGGCCGGGCCAGCGGCGTTGCCCCCAGCAGGATGGACACCGGATTGCGCTCATTGTTGATGGAGGTATCGGTACCGCCCGCCAGCATGATGAAGTCGGACGGACCATAAAAGTCGAGCACGCATCGTATCTTGTAATTCGTCGCTCCTCCGGGAGGATAAAAAGGCCTCGATGGCATTGTTGTTCGACAGGCCGATGAGCGACGCGAGATGGCCGCCGGCGGAAAATCCGATAAGGGCGATACGGCTGTTGTCGAGCCGGTACCGATCCGCGTGCTGGTACAGAAATTCCAGCGCCTGCGAGCAGTCCTGGATTTGCGCCGGAAACAGTGCCGTCGTACTGTATCTGTAGTCGATGGACGCCACGGCATATCCTTTCTCCAGGAACCCGCGGACCGTACCGCGCATATAACCCATATCCGCATATTTATCATTCAGCATCCATGCGCCGCCGTGTATCCAGACGACCAGTGGTGTGTGCGGCCCTGCGTTAGCAGGAAGATAGATATCCAGCAGATGCTTTTGCAGCGTATCGCCGGCATAGGGAATATTGGGATAGCTAACGGTACCCGGAGGAAAAATGCTCTTCACTCTCTCCGGCGGTTGGGGCGCACTGGGACAGTTGGTTAGGCTGGGTGTTTCGGGTTGTATTCGGCGGCTTGACCGTCTTTGGCCGCCCGGTGGTCTGGGCCGACGCGGTCGCGGAGGCCAACACGATGGACAAAAGGATGAGGAAAGACTTCATTCGGAGCTCTTAAGTGTAGGCTAATATACCGATTACTTCGCAGACTCATTCCCGCAGCCGGTACCAGCATCCGGCGGTCCTGCTCCCGCCGGTCAACGTCCTGATCGCGCGCTTTGAACCATTGAAGTGAACAACTCATTTATCGTCAGCGACTGATCACCAATGGTCGGCCTGATCCGGGTAATGGCCCAAAAAACCCCTAGTCCCAGGATACAAAGCAGGGAGCCGGGCAGCGGGGCTAAAACCGGGGCGCGGCTGAGGATAGTTAATATAAGATAAGCGCCCCCGAACAGGGCGCCCACTGAGAGCAGGCCGTAGACGACCCTGC
This sequence comes from Puia sp. P3, assembly GCF_050632245.1. Classification (NCBI taxonomy): domain Bacteria; kingdom Pseudomonadati; phylum Bacteroidota; class Chitinophagia; order Chitinophagales; family Chitinophagaceae; genus Puia; species Puia sp. P3. The sequence goes on along the minus strand of NZ_CP192583.1, from coordinate 7,065,352 downwards.
TCCTTTTCGACCATCGATATACCATAAATTAAGTATGACAATATATACCTAAATATGCCGGCTATTTGGCTTTCCTTATATATATGTCCCCATTCATCGTCTTCATCATTACCTCGGGTCCGCCGCCGTTGATCTTGCCGTACATCCACTCGTCGATGGAAAGCTTGTACATATGGTTCTCTTCCGTCTTCTTCGTTGCAGGCTGGGACTTGTCCACCGCGACCTCATAATCGGTAAACACGCCACCCCGGTCGGTCTTCAGCTTCAGGTTGGTCTTCATGTCCGCGGGGAAAGTCACGTCCACATTGCCGTTCAGCGTGGAGAAAGCCATCGGCGCCCTGGTATCGACGCTCTTGAAATTGACGATTACCGCGCCGTTGACCGTATTGGCAACGACCGATCCAACCGCATCTTTGACCGTCACCGGACCGTTGACGTTGTTGATCTCCACCGCGCCGCTCACACCGTTGACGGTTATGCTGCCGTCGTTGACCGCACCCAGCTGCAGCGATGTCAGTCCGGCCGGAACCTTTACCATGATCCCCGACAGCTTTGACAGCCCGCCGTTGACCTCTACGTTGTTGTTCCTTTCTTCCGCGGTGACGTTCAGGCCGGACCCCCCGCCGATACGGTGCATTCCGCCCGGGGCCGCCTCGTCGTCCCTATGCTTGCGCGAAGAGTCGCCAAAAACGTCTATCACGACCTCCTTCCCTTCATAAGGCGCTACTTTTATCGATCCATAGAGTACGTGCACATTTACCTTGAACGGTTTACCGGGCTCACTCAGGGGGACCACCAGCTGCTGCTCCTTCGACTGCGCCATGAGCCTGTTACTACCTGCCACCAACAAAATAACACCAGTGAGAAATACAATTCTTATCCTTTTCATATCCTATAGTTTTTGGGATTGTTTTTTTATATAGATATCTCCGTTCATCGTCTCGAACTTCAGGACCCTTCCGCCATTGCCGAATTTTACCCGCCGCGCGATGTCCAGCCTGTACAGCGTACCGCGACTACTGCCCTTCTCGACGTTCTTTACCACGGCGACGGGCAGGGTTTCCGTATTGTCATAATCGGTAAACAGACTGCCGTTCATGCTCTTGAACTGTACGTCGGCGGAGAGATCATCGGGATAGGTGACTTCCAGCGTTCCGTTCAGGGTATAGTAGCTGGACGTATCGGGCGGCACGCGAAGATAGTTGATGGTCACGGGTCCGTTGATCGTCCGGGCTTCGGTCGTACCCTTTGCGTTTTTTATCGTGATCGCTCCGTTCACGTTATGCGTTCTCAGTGTTCCGCCGACGTCGGTGATCGCCAGTCTGCCCTTGTTGACGGTCCGGATGTCGAGGCTCATATCATAGGGAACCTTTACGGTGAACTCCAGCTGACAGCGATATTCGATGTGCCGGTCGTTCCACCGGTTGATACCGCGGCCGCGTGTCGTAGGGCTCGGCCGTATAGACGATGATGCTGTCATTCTTCTGGTCGAAACCGAGTTTGAATTCCTTTTTCCCCGTTTCCAGCTGTTCCTGGGTGCTGGCGTGGATCACTTCGTCGATCTCGATCACGACCTTGTCACCGGCATATCCCCTGGACGTCGATAGAACCTTCGAGATTGTAAATGGCCAGGACCGTCGAGGCCGCCTTTTGCACCGTAAACTCCTTTTTGATATGGTCCTTGAACTCCTGGGCGGAGGCGGCCGTCCCGGCGGCGCATAAGAAGCCCAGTCCCGTGATTCCCATGATCCGGGGAATGAATTTTCTTTTCATATTTTGGTTGGTTTTAGATCAGTCGTGTAAGGGTCTGCTGGATCTTTTGTTCTCACCATTTCATTGAGGTCTTTTTGCTGTAACAGCTCTTTCAATGGCTGTACCGCCTTTTTCTCCTGCAGCCGAAGCATAACGTCGGCCATGGCGGCCTGCACCAGCGGTGACCCCTGCTGAAGGATGGACTGTACCAGCCCCCGCCGCACCGCAGGAACGTCGGCATAGCGGGTTAGCGCGTCGAGCGTCATCAGGCGCACGTTGCTGTTTGGATCATTATTCAGTGTGCTGAACAGCGCGTCCAGCACGTTCTTGTTTACCGACTTGATATCGCTGGCATAGCCGACGCCACGGATGCGCTCGGATGCCGAGGGATTCTCCAGAAGGGCCAGCATCACCATCTCCCGCATTTCGTGCATCTGGACGACAAGGGCTTTCAGCTGTTGTTTTTCGGAGGCGTCGCCGCCCGTGCCGTCGTTGACGCCCGTGCCGGAGGTGCCCCCGGTATCGGCTACCTGCTGGCTGGCGGATGAGCCGGTGATCGTGACGGTGGTAACAGGGCTGTCCTGTTTCGGGGGATTGGTTGCTGCGACAGCTTGCGCCGGCCGGCCTTTGGGGGTGTCGTTCATTCCCCGGCTGATGACGAAGCCAAGGCCCGCGCCGAGTATGAGGACGATCGAGGCTGTAGGCCCGGGTAAAGCCCGGCTTCAGGGCAAACAGCTGCCGGAGAAAAAGGCTATGCCGGGCGGTCTGTTTTCCTGTTCCCGCCGGTACGTCTCGAGCATCGCGTCGAACCGGACCTGCATCTTATCCGACGGCGCGGGGACGGGTATGTTCCCCATCGAATCCCAGAGGTTGTGGTTGGCCTCCATCTGCTGCCGGCATTCGGGACAATCCGCCAAATGCTGCTCCACCTCCGCCTTTTCGGCGTCGGTCAGCTGGTCGTCCATCCATCCGGCCAAATATTGTTTTCCTTTTTCGCAGTTCATACTATTCTGTTTGCAGATACAACATTCTTAACTGACGGATCGCGCGGTGTATCCTCACCTTTACCGCGGCTACGCTGATATCCAGCACCCCGGCGATCTCCGAATATTTCAGGTCCTGATACCGGCTGAGGACAAGCACCTCCCGGCTTTCAGGGCTAAGGCTTTCCATTTTCAGCTGGAGCATTTCGAGCTCCTGCTTTCTTTCCAGCTGCTCCTCTACCAGCTCTTCTCCGGCCAGGCGGTCCTCCCAATCGGGCATTGGGCGGTAGCGACCGTCCTTTTTCAGGTGGTCTTTCAGGACGTTCCTCGCGAGATGGTACATCCAGGTCCTGAATTCCCCCTGGCCGGTGAACGTATGGCGCGACCGCAGCATCCGGTAAAAAACGTTCTGCACCATGTCCTCGCTCGCCTCCTTCTGACCGGTCATATGATACAGAAAGCCATAGAGGGGCCGATGGTATCGCTGGAACAGCAAGGCCATTTTGTCCAGGTCTCCGGACTTTACCTTTAGCATAAGCGCGTTATCCGTCAATGAGTTCAAGCGACTGATTAGATTTCTGGTTGGTTCATGATGCCGGTGGCCTTTCTCCCACATTTTTACCCCGTGCTGTCAATGGAAACTTCCCTGGGAGAAAAAGGTTACCGGAAAGTTCCCATTTATTTTTTTCCATCAAAGTTGGTACGGATCCGGCCGGAGGCCGAATCGCACACGAAGGGTGCAGACATTGAGAGTTTTGGGACAAAAAATTATTTTTAAATTAGGATTTTTTGTCCCACATTCCATGAAAATATTTGAACCGAAATGATCACATCCACCCTGTCCCAGCTGCATTGGTATAAGGTTATCAGCCCGAACTTTGAGAAAGCCATCCACTACGCCCTTTCTGCCAATTTTGCCGACATGGAAACCGGTAAGTACCTGATCGACGGAGACAATGTCTTTGCCATCGTCAACGAATATACCACCAAACCCGTGGCCGAATGCAGCCCCGAAAGCCACCGGGACTATGCCGATATACAGATCGTCATATCCGGGACGGAAAGATTTGGCTACACACCCCTTACCGACCAACCCGAGACCTCTCCCTATAATCCCGAAAAAGACTACGCACTCTACAGTATCCCCGAAGAAGCCCTCAACTATATTACGCTGCCCGCGGGTCAGTTCATCATCTTTTCCCCTCCGACATCCACCAGCCGGAAGTATTCCGGCACCAGCCCGAGCTGGTCAAAAAGGTCGTTCTTAAAGTTGCACTGTGACGGATGCGGAAAAGATAGCGTTTAAGAACAGGCTTCGCCGCTGGGCGCTGGATCATATCACCCAGCGCATCAATGTCTCGAGGGCCGCCATCGACCAGGCCCGGGAGGCCGCCAACAGCGAGGAGAAGAGCTCCGCCGGCGACAAGTATGAGACCGGCCGCGCCATGGGCCATCTGCAGCAGGAGATGCATTCCCGCCAGCTGACGGAATCCCTGAAAGAGCTGGCGACCCTGCACGCCGTCAACACGGAGCAGCTCTTTAAGGACGGAAGGCCGGGCGCTTTTCTGCGCTGCGAGGGGCTCGCTTTCTTCATCGCCGCCGGTCTGGGCAGGCATAACATCGACGGAGAGACGATCTTTTTTCTTTCCCCGAATGCGCCACTTGCCCGTCTGCTGCAAAATTTAACCGCCGGCGACCACATTACATCCGGCCAGATAAATACCACTATTAAGGAAGTATTTTAGTCAATTTATAAAAATTTAAACCAGCTTGCATTAACCATGAGAAAGACACTCCTTTTACTGTTGACAGTACTTGGCGCCGGACTCGCATCGTTCGCACAAACACCCGGCAGTGATGACGCTATCGCGCTGATACCCGCACCGGTCAGCCAGCAGATGGACGCCGGCAGTCTAACGCTTCCGATGAGCATCGTGATCGAAGCCAGTGACCCGGCCGTGGGCCAGGCCGTACAGGACCTGAAGGACCATCTCTCGACCGCCACCGGTTATGCCGTATCGGTCGCCGCCGGCAATTCCTCCGCGACGATCCGTCTTATTATAAATAAAACTCCCGACAACGCCCTGGGCGCGGAAGGATATACCCTTTCGGTCACGCCAAAGGCGATTGTGATCAAAGCCAACCAGCCGGCGGGTGTCTTCTACGGCGTTCAGACCTTGCTGCAGCTGCTGCCCGGTGAGATCGAAAGCCGCGGAGCCGTAAAGAGGACCAGCTGGCAGGTGCGTTGCACGACGATCACCGACTACCCCCGATTCGGATGGAGGGGTCTGATGCTGGACGTCTCCCGGCATTTCTTTACGAAGCAGCAGGTGAAAGACTTTATCGACGAGATGGTGAAATACAAATTCAACCTACTGCACATGCACCTCACCGACGACGAAGGCTGGCGGGTCGAGATAAAGAGTCTGCCCCGTCTTACGCAGGCAGGAGCCTGGAGCGCCAAACGGGTCGGCACCTTCGGCACCTTCCCCGCCCCTGCGCCCGACGAGCCGCGCGAATACGGCGGCTTCTATACACAGGACGATATCCGCGAGCTGGTGAAATATGCAAAGGACCGCTATGTCGACATTCTTCCCGAAGTCGATATTCCGGGTCATAGCCTGTCGGCCATCGTGGCCTATCCCGAGCTCTCCTGCACACCGGGCGCGGACAAATACAAGGTCCGCAGCGGCGAAAGGATCATGGACTGGCACACGGGCGGCTTCGACGCGCTCATCGACAATACCCTCTGCCCGGCTAATGAGAAGGTCTATCCTTTTCTTGACAAGGTCTTCACCGAGCTGGCGCAGCTGTTCCCCTTCGGCTATATCCACGTCGGCGGCGACGAATGCGCCAAGAATTTCTGGGAGGAGAGCGACGCCGTCAAACAACTGATGAAGAAGGAGGGACTCAAAACCCAGGAGGAAGTACAGAGCTATTTTGAAAAACGCGTGGAGAAGATCGTTGAGTCCAAAGGCAAAAAAGTCATCGGCTGGGACGAGATCCTCGAGGGAGGGCTGGCCCCCAACGCCGCAGTCATGAGCTGGCGGGGAGTAAAGGGTGGCATCCAGGCCGCAAAAATGGGTCATAGCGTTGTCATGAGCCCAACGACTTTCTTCTACCTGGACTACATGCAGGGCGATGCCGCCCTCGAACCACCTGTATATGCTACCCTCCGTCTCAACAAGACCTACTCATACGAGCCAGTTCCGGACAGCGTCGACCCCAAATATATTATCGGCGGCCAGGCGAATCTCTGGACCGAACAGGTCTACAATACCCGCCACATGCAGTACATGATATGGCCTCGCGCCATGGCCGTCGCGGAGGTTCTCTGGACGCCGAAAGAAAAGAAGGACTGGAAGGGTTTTACCAGCAGGGTGGAAGGTAGCTTTCAAAGACTGGACTACGAACAGGTGAAATATTCCCGCTCGATGTTCGACGCCATCATCAAGGTGAATAAAGACTATGCCTCCGACAAATCGATCAGCATCGAGCTGTCCACGGAGGTTCCTGGTCTTGATATTTTTTATAGCTGGGACAACTCAATCCGGATAATTTCTATCCGAAATATACGGGTCCGCTGACGGTGCCCAAAGACGCGTCCTGGCTGAAGATCATCACCTACCGGGATGGAAAACCCATCGGCCGGCAGATCAATCTAACCGTGCCCGAGCTTCGCCGCCGTGCAGGTATCGTAGACGTAGAATAACTATGACTGACGTTCTTGGTAACGCACTGAAAGACCATTATAATAAGACATCCACCGCAAAGCTCTGGGTTCGTCACCGGCTGACCGTTGTTCCGCAAAAGAGATCCCGCCGGAAGAAGATGCCGGTGTTCCGAAGACAGGTTCCCCTCGGGAAAAGGCCGGCGACGGAGAATCCAGGGAAGAAATGCCGGTGGATGTCTTCTTCAGGGATATGGAGAAAATGCCCGAGCTGGAATGGGTCGCCCTCCAGCAGTGCAGGGGCAGGATACTCGATATCGGCGCCGGGGCCGGAAGCCACGCGCTTGCCCTGCAGAAAATGGGACAGGATATAACGGCTCTCGATATTTCGCCGCAGGCGGTGGAGATCATGAAGGCCCGGGGAGTAAAAAATGTAATTGAGGGGGATTTTTTTCAGCTGGGGGGCGGAAAGTATGACACACTCCTGATGCTCATGAACGGTATCGGCATCTCCGGCACGACCGATGGCCTGAGAAGATTTTTTGCCAGCGCCCGCGGCCTGCTGAAGCCCGGCGGACAGCTGATCTTCGACTCTTCCGACGTCGCCTATCTATACGACGGAAAACCGCCAAAACTGGAGGGACAATACTTATGGGGAGATCCTGCATCAGTATGAATACCGGCGCGAGCGTTCGGACTGGTTCCCCTGGCTTTTTATCGATCATAAAACGCTAAAAGACATCGCCGGCCAGGAAGGCTGGTCCGCGAACCTGCTTTATGAGGACCCGTGGGAGCAGTACCTGGTTCGATGCAGGCCGCAGTGATGTCCCGCGCCTCTCCGGCAGACGCAAACGGGGCGTGCCCGGCTATTTTTCAACAATCCTCCCGGTTTTTTCCCCAAACGGAATTTTTTTATCCCCACCGGCGGAAGGGGTATTCCTTTTTCTGCCCTAATCGATACTTTTTAACGCCTATGCCGATATCGGATATATCCTATTTGTTTGAAACCTCTCCCGCCGTACAGATCATCCGGATGCGGAACGCGCAGTGGGTGATACCCTTCCTTTTAAGGCATTCAAGACCGAAAGCATCCTTTCTTTACCGGAACCCGCGCTGATCAGCATACTCGCGGAGGAGCTGCGCAATCACTCCGAAGGGATAGAAGACCTCGAGGAGGCCCGTATCGAATTCGGAGAAGACGAAGAAAGCAGAGCCCGCAAATACCTTCTCAACTGGGTTCAGCGCCGGCTGCTGCAGGATTTTCCCGACGGGGACGCTGTCACGCAGTACCAGCTGAGCTCGCACACGGAAAAGCTGTTTCAGTGGCTGGTAAGTCTGGAGAAGAGGCAGTTTGTAGGGACGGAGAGCCGGTTTCGATTTTTGTTTCAGACGCTTCGGGAGATGGTCGAGTATACCGAAGACGATTCGCTGAAAAGGCTGGAGGAGTTAAAGAACAGAAAAGCCGAGATCGACAAGGAGATCAAGCGGATCGAGATGGGTTTCAAACCCGAGATATATACCAATGCCCAGCTGCGCGAACGGCTGGAATGGTTTACCCGTCTGAGTCATGAGCTGCTCAGCGATTTCCGCGAAGTGGAAGACAATTTCAAATTCATCCATCGTCATATCGTGGAGCAACATACGCGGGCGGAAGTCAATAAAGGCGCGATCGTCGGCTATGCTTTCGAAGCTTATGACGCGCTGCGCAAGAGCGACCAGGGCAAGAGCTTTTATGCCTTCTGGGATTTCCCTGGTGTCCCGCGCGGGGCAGGAAGAGTGGCGGCTGCTCACCGACCAGTTGCTGTTGCTGCTGCAGGAAAGAAGTATCGATAGCGACGGCGATTTTGTCCAGAACATAAAATCCCTGTTGCTGCAGCAGGGCCGCAATGTATACGAGTCCAACGACAAGATGGCCGAGAAACTCAGCCGTATCATCACCGAAAAGGAGATAGCCCGGCACCGGCGCCTGCGCCAGCAGATAGGCAGCATCAAGGAGCTCGTCTTTCAGTTCATGGACGAAGAGACGCCTCCCTGCGGGCTCCGGCTCGACAGCCCCTCCCTATCCGGATGAATATGGAACGCAGGCTCAATCTGGCCGAACGCCACTCTGCATCCGTCCTTCGGCAGCCGGCCAATGCCATGGAAAAAATAGAGGACCTGGAACGCTTTGGCCGGTTGCTCGGGGCTAAGTATATCGATCGTAAAAAACTTTGGGGGAACGTCGAGATGATCCTCCAACAAAAATCGACGGCGACGCTATTAGAGGTAATAGAACAGGCGGGCCTAGAACATGGGTGTGGCGGAAGTTGTGAGCTATTTCAGTTTCCTGCGGGAAAAAGCGGCTCGCGCACAGGCCATGCAGGAGATCACTGAGCTTATCCCGCTCAACCCGGAGAAAACGCAGTTTATAGAAGTACCATATCTGCTGTTCAGCCGATAAAAACAAATCACCAAATTATGAGTACAGATAAGTCAACCATATTACCCTATACTTCGCTATTCATCAAGCTCCTGAAAGGACCCGTCGAGTATCTTGAGAAATCCACCTGGGACCAGCTGCTGCAATATCAGACAGAGCTAACCCGTTTTCTTCAGCAGCTTGGCTTGGTGCTCGTGCTGGAAAAGGAAGACGGTTACGCCTTTTTCGAACAAGTTCGACTGGATGAAGAAGACAATGTCGCCGGCTGGGTACGTCGCGTACAGCTAGGCTACGAAGAGAGCATCTTGCTGGTATTGTTGCGGGATATGATGGCTGAATTCGAAATTGGCGAGGCCACCAGCCGTGAGCTGATCAAAAAACGTAGGGAGATAAAAGAATATGCCGAACTATTTTTCAAGGAAAACGCCAGCCGGGTAAAATTCATCCGCGATCTTGATCGGCTGATCGACAAAGTAGAAGAACTAGATTTTCTGGAAAAAGTCGAAAATCATGACCTCTCTGACGAACAAAAATTTCGGATCAAAAAGATCATCAAAGCTCGTGTAAATAACGAATTACTGGAAAACTTTAAACAACAACTTACTATTCATGCAGCTGGGCGTATTTAGTACAGATGAAAACAAATCGGGCTTTCGCCTCCAATATATGGAGCTCTACAACTGGGGGACCTTCGCACGAGAACGTCTGGAAAATAAGCCCGGGTGGAGAGACCTTCGCTACTTACCGGCGCCAACGGCAGCGGTAAGACTACTTTTGTCGACGCTCTACTTACGCTGATCGTCCCGGAAAAAAGATACAGATTCTATAATCAGTCCTCCGGCAGTGAGAAAAAAGGCGACCGCACTGAAGAATCGTATGTGCTAGGCGGCTATAGTACTACCCACTCTGATAATGGCCAATCCAGCAGGACCCTCTATTTACGGGAAAACAAGGAAGTAGCTTATAGTATTCTGCTGGCTCATTTCTCCAATGAAGCGGATCAATTTGTCACTTTATTCCAGGTTCGCTGGTTCAGCGGAAGCGAAATGCGGAGGGTTTTCGCCATTGCGCACAAGCCGCTGCACATCGAAGACGATTTTCGCCCCTTCGACACCAGTGGGACTTGGCGACGCCGCATCGATCAGCAATACAACAAGGGCAGTCGCAAGCAGGTGGAATGGTTCGATGCCGCCAGTCGTTATGCACAGCGAATGGTTGAAGTCCTAGGCATGCAAAGCATGCAGGCGCTAAGCCTGTTCAACCAGACCATGGGTATCAAGGTGCTGGGCGAGCTGAACGAGTTCATCCGCACCAATATGCTGGAGCCGCGGAATATGGAGCAGGAGTTCCAGGAGCTTAAAAAGCATCTTTCCACATTAATCGATGCGCAACGCAATATTGAAAAGTCAGAGGAGCAGATCCGGCTTTTGCAGCCCCTGAAAAAACATTATCTGACATTTCGGGAACAGTCCGGGCTTGCTCAACAGGCGCGTACGGAAATAGATACTTCGAAAATCTGGCTGAAATATACAAAATATCACTTGCTGGACAGTTATGTCCGCCAGCAGGAAGAAGAACTCCGATCTCTGCGTCGTAAGGATGAAGAGGCGCGGATGGAATTGCAAAATTTACGGGAGGAGGAACGGACGACCCTCAATCAGCTGGAGCAAAATAAGGCCGGACAACGCCTTCAGCAACTTGAAAAAGATCGGGAACTCCTACACCAACAGGTAAAGGAGGCAGAAAAGGCTTCGGAGAGATTTTCAGAATGGTGCGATCTTTTGCGGCTGGATGAGAACAAGCCGGCTGACGAAGCCTCTTATATGCGAATCAAAAGAGAAGCAGACCGTACAGAAAAAAGGCTCGCCACCGAAATCAGGAACAATGAAGAAGATGCTTATTCGGCCCAGGACCAATTGAAAAAAGCCACAGAAGAGAAGCAAAAAATTGAGACGGAACTAAACATTCTTCTGAATAGCAAAAATAATATACCCAGCCATCTTATCAATCTTCGCCGAGATCTATGTGCAGAATTAAAATTAGAAGATCATGAACTGCCCTTTGCTGGCGAATTGGTGCAGGTGAGAGGCGACCAGCTGGACTGGCAGCCGGCAATGGAAAAATTGCTCAACCCCTGGCTCTTCGATTACTAGTCCCGGACAAACATTATAAAAAAGTAACTCGTTATGTCAATAATACCAATCTAAGGGCCCGGCTGGTGTACAATCATATAAAAGATATCGCCCTTAAGCAGCACGCCGAAGATGAAACGGCCTGGCATAAGTTGGATTTTCACCCCGAACACCCCTTGAGCTCCTGGGTTGGCCAGCAGGTGATCCAGCAATATAATTTCATCTGTGTAGAAAACGAAAAGATTCTGGAAAGATATGAGAGGGCTATAACAATGCAAGGCCTAATCAAAAATCGCGATCGTCATGAAAAGGACGACCGGCCGGACAGAAACGACCCAAGCCGTTACGTTCTTGGCTGGAACAATGAGAAGAAGAAAGCAGCGCTTCAACAGCGACGCTCGCAGCTGGTGCAGGAGATCGAACTGGCCGAAGAAGCCAAACAACGGTCCGCTCAAAGGACCAAACGCCTGCAGGAACAGGTGTTCGCAGCCAAACATATAAACGAACATCCTGGATTCAAGAGCATTCATGTAGCGGCCATCGTTCAGGCTATCCATAGCACGGAGGATCAGATCGCTAAACTTAAAAGAAGTAGCGATCAATTAAAAGCCCTGACTCAACAGTTGGAAGGTATTCGTGAGCGGTTGCAACTACGTCAGACAGACAAAGACGAACTTGTAAGCCAGATCACACTCGCCAACCATAAGCTCTCGACACGGGAACAGGAGCAGCAACAACTGTCTTCCTTCGTCAGGCTGATCACAGTAGAAGACAAGGACCTTTTACTTCAATTCCAGCATAAACATGGAACTATTTTCGCTGATCTCGAGCTGTCCCTTGAAAATATCGACGTTGTCTACAGGCAGCTGACCGAAGCGGCAGAGGCGGCGTGTAAACATTATGAAGAGGCGACAGCCAAGGAACAGCGTGACCTGGAAAAGGCTATTACCAGGATCAAGCGGCCTTCGATGGAATTGCTCCAGCGGTTTACGGACTGGGCCGCAGACATCCAGCAGCTTCCGGAAGAATCGGAATTTGCCGGTGAATATATCGAATGGCTGGAAAAATTAGAGTCGGAAAACCTCCCCCGTTTCAGAAAGGATTTTGAGCGCCTTTTGCACGAGACCGCTGTTATCAAAATTGGCCTATTGAACGAAGAATTGGAGAGTTGGGAAAGAAAAATAAAAAACAGCATAATCACGTTGAACCAGTCTCTGGCTGGCATCAATTTCAATCGCCTACCGGATACCTATATTCAACTGGGCATCCGCCCGGTGACGGACACCATAATTAAGGAGTTCAGGCACATGCTGCTGAATGCGCTGCCTCAGGCGGCAGACTGGCAACAAAGCCGTTTTGAGGAAAAGGCCCTGCATTTCAAACAACATGTTCAACCCTTTGTCGATGCGCTGGACGAAAACGAGACATATAGGAGCCGGGTACTTGACGTACGCAACTGGTTTGAATTCTGGGCTGACGAAAAATTCCGGGAAACGAACGAGCTAAAAAAGACCTACCGCCAGATGGGCCAGCTTTCAGGCGGGGAAAAAGCCCAATTAACTTATACCATTCTTTGCAGCGCCATCGCATATCAGTTCGGCATTGCGAGGGAAGGCCGTAATTCGAAAAGTCTGCGCTTCATTGCCGTCGATGAAAGCTTTTCCAACCAAGATGAGGAGAAGGCTACTTACCTGATGGAGCTTTGCAAACAATTGCACCTGCAGCTGCTCGTAGTCACTCCCAGCGACAAGATCCAGATCGTGGAGAACTTTATTGCGCATGTTCACTTGGTCCAGAGGGTGAGCAACAGACACAGTATCCTCTTTAATATGACCAAAAAAGAATTGAAAGAGAAAAAGGAGCTCTTTGTAAGTGAGTGAAATCGACTATATTGCCCAACTGAGGAAAAAATATCCGGATTTTCTTCGAAGAGTTATTGCCGGCGAGCCGTTTGAGACGATCTCACTGCGAGGTGGCCTGAAGATGCCAGAGAACACCGTGGCCCTGTTTGAGCTGACAGCCTCGTTTCAGCAATATGAAAAGGCTAATGGACGATTAGGCTGGACCATTGACTGGAAGGATACAAAAACAAAAAAATTCGGAAAGCAACGCTGGCCCTCCTCCGTTAAGGTGACGACTGAAGAAGATTTTCTTTTCCTCATCGGCAAGGGGAAGGAGCTGGTTTTTTTCCGATCGATCTTGCAGTTGCTGGTTTCTTGGAACGGCGGGATAACCAGATGGCTCCTGGATCACCCACTCGATGTTTTGAAGTATGCAGATGATTGGAAGGATATTACTATTGTCGTCGACTTTTTCTTATCGGAAGACGCCAGCGCATATTATATCCGGAACCTGCCGATACCCGTCCATACAAAGTTTATCGATAAGTATGCCTACCTGATTCTTTCCATCCTCCAATTGTTTGACCCGGAAAAATTCCCTCCGACAATTGACGACTTGGAGACGGCCGCCGGCTTACGTAAAAAGCCCCATTTATTCCCTATTCGCTGGTTGGATGGGATGCTTGCCCAAAAATATACAGCAGGGCTCGACGTGCTGGCGCTTCCTTTTACCACGCTGCAAAACGCCGGCTGGATTGTTGAAGAACTATGGGTAGTTGAAAATGAAACAAATCTTTATTTGGTGCCAGAACGTAAGAACGCACTTGCTCTCTTTGCTAAAGGCTATGCCCTCCACCGACTGAAAGACATTCCCTTCTTTGCCTCCGCCCGGGTCTTTTATTGGGGCGACCTGGATGAAGATGGGTATATTATGCTCGAACAGTTCAGGCGTTTTTATCCGCATGCTATCAGCCTCCTGATGGACGAAAAAACAGTGCGACACCACATAGATCAAATAAGATCAATACACTACCGCTACAATCGCCCTATCCTTGAACTGCATCCGGAGGAGTTGGCTGGGTACTGTATTTTATTGGAGAAACAGGGTCGGATCGAACAAGAAAAGCTTCAACAGGACTTTGTCCGGCATACTATTGAACAAAATTCCTGATTTCTCGGGTTTAGGCGCGTAAGCGTTTTTATTTGTTAATGGGCTATACGGCACGCTCTTTTTTTCTACATTTAAGCGATGAAACTGGGCGGTTTCTTATTGCTCCTTTTACTGACTGGAGGGAGGGCCTTCTCTCAATCGGGGGAGGATTCCAGCTTTTACCTGCTGTTCAATACCGGGGTCAGCTACAGCCACGCGACGGATCCCCATATCAACCGCTGGCTGGAAAAGTATGGCTATCCGACGGAGCCGCATGTGCCATGTAACTTCAATTTCGAGCTGGCTGCTATGCCGAGCTCTTCCAGACTTTTATATAGTATCAAATTGTCTTCTATCAAGTCCGACCGTAACCTGAGTTCTTTCAATGTTCTCGGCGGGCTTTATTATGCGTTGGTCAAGACCCCGTCGTTTCTTGTGGTTGCGGGAGCTGGTGCGGGGTTCCATAACGATATCGTCCGGCTCAACGGGCAGTTACCACCTGAATATCAGCAGTTGGCGGCACAGTACCCTTTTCCCCTGGCCCTGCGTCGCATGGGTCTTTTTGTAGAGCCGGGCGTGCGCGCTTTCTGGTACCCGATAAGTTTTGGGAGCGTCCAGGTCGGTGTTTATGGGGGTGTGGGGTATGATATGTATTTTAACTCGCACTGGCGGCTGGGATATTATAGTAATAATCATGGCAAGTCCGGGGGGCATTTTAAACAGATCAAGAAGCCGTCGGATCAGTTGAAGGTCAGCGAATATGGGGTTAATTTGAGTGGTGGTGTTAGTTTTAGGGTGAGGTTACACTAGGGTGCCCCGCCTCGCTCTTCACGCTTCCCGTCTTCCCTCCGGTGAACCACCCGGTTCACGCACCCCCAACCGCCAAACTACCAACTCCCCACATAGTTTTTCCACAGTAATTCTCCTCTTTTCGGCCGTATTTTCTGCAATTTTTTGTCCCAAACCCGGAAAAAATTTCCGGTTGGGAGATGTTTTCATATTTAGGATATGGTATATCTGTTTGATTTATAAGCAGAAAATTATTGGTCCCTCATTGGATATTATTATAGCGAGGCCAATACCCTCGTCACCCTATAATCTGTTACCGATGAAGAATGATTACACAATATTTGGGTATGCTCTCGCAAGACCCGCCTGGGTTTTGACCATTTCGATCCTCCTGTTTAGCCAGATGGCGACGGCCCAGAGCTGTCCTTCTACGACAACGACCAATATAAACAGTTATCCGAATACTTATTATCCCGCCAGTCAGGCCAGCGTTCCCGCAGGCAGCACCTCCATCGTCCTCGGCAGCGCCTACTATGGTTCGACGCCGATCAGTACGGGAGATATCCTGCTCATCATCCAGATGCAGGGAGCTCAGATCAACTCCAGCAACAACATTAACTACGGCGACGGTTCGGGCGACGGCAGCGGTTATCTGAGCAACGCGCGTGCTGACGGCCGGAAATATGGAATATGTGATTGCAGCCAGCAACCTCGCCACGGGCGGTGGTACGCTGACGATTTCTTCCGGGTTGGTCAACAGCTATCAGAATACACCTTTCGGTACCGACGGACAGTATACCTACCAGGTGATCCGCGTTCCGATCTACTATGACCTCAAGCTGACCGGTACGATTACTGCTCCCCGTTGGGACGGCTATTCCGGTGGTGTTGTGGTCCTTTATGCAACCGACAAGATCCTGATGAACTCTCAGACTATCGATGCCTCCGGTCTTGGTTTCAGGGGCGGTGGCGGCCGGGCCTTTACTGGTTCAGGTGCAGGCACGAGTTCAGACTATATTACGTCATCCGCTTATAACGCGAATGGCAGCAAGGGCGAAGGGATTGCAGGTACGCCGAAATACTTAAATCATAACAACTCTTTCCTCGACGTTTCCGGCACGGAAGGTTACCCTAATGGCAGCTATGCGAAGGGTGCTCCCGCAAATGCAGGTGGCGGCGGCACGGATGGTAACCCCGCCAATAACAACGACGAAAATACGGGCGGTGGCGGTGGCGCCAATGGCGGTGCCGGCGGATATGGCGGTAACTCCCGGAATTCGAATCTTGCCGTTGGTGGCAGGCCGGGATCCGTTTTCACCCAGGCTTCTGCTTCCCGTCTGATCATGGGCGGTGGCGGCGGAGCCGGAACAACCAACAACGCTACCGGTACGCCGGGTAATGGTTTTGCCAGCAGCGGCACGGCCGGCGGCGGCATTATTATTCTTATCGGACAGAATGGTATTACAGGTACGGGCACCATCAAGTCAAACGGTGTCTCGGCCAACAGTACCGTTCAGAACGACGGCTCTGGCGGCGGCGGCGCCGGTGGATCGGTTCTTGTCTATAGCGGCAACGGCACGACCAGCAACCTGACGATCCAGGCGAAGGGCGGCAACGGCGGCAGCAACGAGACTACAAGCGGTCCTTCTCACGGCCCGGGCGGCGGCGGTGGCGGCGGCGTCATCTACTCTAATGCGACACTGAACGCGGCCAGCACGGTAGCAGGCGGCGCTGCCGGAACCACCAACGGCCAGACCACCACTTATGGGGCGACAGCCGGTAGCATCGGCGCCATGATCACCACCATGAGCGCTTCCGCTCCTGCCCAGGTACCGCTGAGCTGTGTCACTTTGCCCGTCAGCTTCCTCGGAATTACAGCTGTAAAGAATGGCGACGCAGCGGACCTCAACTGGCAGGTAGCATACGAAATAAATACGCTGAAATATGTCGTCGAACGCAGCACGGACGGCATCAATTTCTCTGATATTGGCAGCACCCCATTCAAAGAAGGCAATAGTCTGAATAACGCTTATCTGTATTCGGATAAGGATCTCCCGGCAGGTAGCGGCAAGATCTACTATCGTATCCGCGAGGTAGACGTGGATGGCACTGTCGCCTATAGCAGGACGGTATCGGTTCAGCAGAGCGGACTTGCGGGCAAGCTCTCGGTGTATCCCAACCCTGCCCGGACCTCAGTCACCGTCAGCTTTAACCACAGTGCCGGCGGCATGGTCAGCCTGCGTCTGTTCGACCTGAAGGGTAGCCTTATGTGGCAGCAGCAACAGACAGCTGCTGCGGGTCAGAATAATGTACAAATAGACTATATCCGCAACCTTCCCGCGGGTGTTTACATTCTGCAAGTGGTTTGATGGGCTGACCCCGGAACAAACGAAAATTCTGGTGGATCGCTAATGGCAAGTAGTTAACCCCCTCATATCGCGGCGGCGGCGGCTGAGGCAGTCGCCGTTTTTTATTTGAGCCGGCCGGTTTTGGGCCGGTCTACCCCAATCAGGCCCCGCGCCAATTCAACGATAACGGCCCCCACCTCAATAATAAGTATAATTCGTACTGACCTGGAATGTCTGTCCGGCCAGAGAGCCGCCTGTAAAGGTCTGGGACCCATTTTTTGCGGAGGGCGTCTTGTCGTTGTTATACGTGAAAGTATAGGTAACCACGTTGTCGTTCAAATGGGTATCCTGCGTAAAAGTTTCCTTTCGCGCGTTGTTCTTCTGCAGGCGGAACCGCTGGAACAGAAGCAGATGGTCGTTGAACGGGACATGGATAAGGCTGAAGTCGTCCACATTTATTTTGTCGTCATACTGCTCGAATAAAGTCGTGTCGTTGGTTTCCGGCGTGACGCCGTCGAACGACGGGCGGCGCTGAGCGATCGTCCTGACATTCCCGTCGGGATAGTAGTCCATCTTTAGCGTGCGATCGACGAAATAACCGACGTTCTCAACTTTCTGGCTCCAGTCGATCTCTCTTACCAGGTCGCCGTTGTACAGGAATTCGACCAGCCGGTAAACGACGTTCGACCTATTGATGAATTTGATCAGTTCCAGTTTGCCGTCCGGGCCATAAGAATACCGCAGTGTATCGTGGTTGGCGAGGTTGATATTCCTCATCTCCGCGATCTTATTCCCGTTGTAAATGACCTCATAGTCGCTGAATCCGCTGGCAAAATTGACATTGGAGGGGAGACTGTCCTGCCGGTAATCGAAATGATAAAATGGCGAAGGGAGATGGGGGATCACCACATCCTTTAGCAGGATCTTTTGGGCCGGCTGGGGCTCCGGAGGAGGGGGCATATGGATGGGGTGGTCTTTTTTGCACGCAAACAGGAGTAACGCGCAGATCGTCAGTGTCAGAGCATAGGTCGGCTTCATCTTGCAAATTTTGCCATAAAGCTAATCCGTCGGCGGCCACGATTTGGCGGGAATGACCCAAGGGAGGCGGGTGGGATTCCAACGGTACCATCGGCTATCCCGCCGGCCTAACCCTCGCAGATCACCCTTCCCTGGTATTCCCGACATCGCCTACCTCATAGTCCTCCGCCCTGACAAATGTCAGGAGGCTTCCGCTTTTTAGTACCGGCAGCATCGAATTGCCGAATGCTTTCATTCTTCCCTCGCCGGCCGCGGCCAGCTCATTCTTTAATCGTTCATACTTATTCATTTGGTTTGGATTTGATGAGTTCCCCTTGATGGACACACATTCCATAGAGATCCGGGAAGGCTGGAAGAAATATTATCTCATATGTTCGTTGGCGTGGATCGGCATTATGTCTGCTGGATTTATCCTACCGGGGCAACGAAAAGACTCGATTGATTTTTTCCTGCACAACTGGTCCTTTGCCAAGCCCCTCTTTATATTTTTTTTGCCGCAATCCCTGCCATTTGCCTTTTCTACTATTTTGACAAGAGAGTCAAGATACGCATAGATGCTGGAGGTATCTGGTCCAGAAGAAACGGCAGTCTTGCGTGGGACGATATATGGTACTTCAATTTCAAGTTCCGGAGAATGGACAAAAGTTTTGACGATATCCGGGCTGTAGTAGAGTACTATGCCGGCAGGCATGGAATTGAGGACCTGGGACACGAGAGTGAAGTTTGACTGCCGGCATTATAGAGCTCGAAGGACTTCAAAAAATCCGTCTGTCCCCAGTGCTCCTTATATTTCCCGTCTTCCAGCCGGATCATATCAATGACCTGTATCTCCACAAACCGGTTGGTCGGGGCTATTCCCATTATCTCTCCCGTATGCGTGCCGGTAATCTTTTTCCGCGTGGTAACAAAGTCGCCCTCGGCGACCTGCTCCAGAATCTCCACTTTGCAGTCCGGGAACCCTTTGCGCAGAACCCCGTTGAGGAAGGCACTAAAACTTTCCTTGCCATTAGGTCTTCCCGCCGGCGCTGAATGGTTGACCACGTCCCCGGCCAATAATTCTTCGAAGGAAGTGGCCAGCCCCTGCTCGATACATTCGTGGTTGAAGCGGCTCACGATCGCCTTGTTCTGTTCGGTAGTGTAGCTCATATTTACGTTTTTGTCCCACAAAGATGCGGATATGAGCCACCGTGATGTTAGGTCTGCCAGCCCAAAAACTAGTCCTCCAAGGTCAGGCGTTTCTTATAATCTTTTGGTGCAACCCCAAAATGCTTGCGGAAGGATTTTGTAAAGCCTGAATGCGTTTCGAAACCCAGCTTGAACCAGATCTCCGCGGGCTTCTCCTTTTGTCTGGCCAGCATCTGCGCCGCCAGCTGCATCTTTTGCGCGAGTATCCATGTATTGGGCGACTCACCGTAGATCCTGTTGAACTGCCTTTTGAATGTGGACGCGCTCAGGTTGCAGAGAAAGGCCATCTCGTCGATCCCCAAATTGTTGACCAGATTGGACTCGACGACTTTACGGATGATCATTTCGGTGGAGCCCAGCTGTGCCCTGTTTTTGAAGGCCAGAAACGCCCGCGTGTGGTTCTCCAGCAGGTAGAGCAAAAGCTCCTGCAGCTTGATGCGCTTCATGGGTAACGAGAGATGGGCGGCGTTTTTCAGCATCAGCGTCAGCGAATCGATATAGTGATTTATAAACTCATCTTTCCCGAAAGCCACATACGCGCTGGGTTTTACCTTTGCCGATCTCATAGCTTTTTCGATAAAAGCGGCGTTTTGAAGGAAAAAATCGGCCAGTTCTTTATCGTCGAAAAAGATGAGGATGCTTCTGAACGTCTTCTGCCTCGATATGTCCACCGATGCGATGCAGCGGCCGGCGGAAAGGATATGAATCTCCCTGTCATTTGGGCTGACCGTCGTTTCGGTGAAGGTCATGGTCTTTTCTCCTTCGATCACGAGGCTGATGGCATTGCAGTCGAGGACGGTTTTTTCCCGGACTACGTTTCTGGCGGAGTTGAAGGCGTGAATAATGATGCTATTGTCCGCGGTTGGCCCGGCGGAAGATATGTCCTGGGGAAGGTTGTGAATTTTCATCCTGCGTCGCGATAAAGGAATTTTGGCCAATCCGCCCGTGCAAGTTACAGCGGATCGCCGACATGTCGGATCCCGTGTATCAAACCAGAACATCGTATCGTATCAAAACCGGACGACGGGAAGAACCACAGAGCGCGCAACTATCTGAGCTCTACCGCCGTAGAAGACGGGCACGGTATTAGTTGCCCCCTGGACATTCTATTACACTATGCTCTACAACTTCTTCAGGCTAGCCGTCAGGACGCTCAAAAAACAAAAATGGTATACTTCGCTGAATGTCCTTGGCCTATCCCTGGGCATTGCCGGAGGGCTGCTGCTTTTTCAGTTCATCACCTGGAATCTCGGATTTGACCGGTATCACCGGAAATCGGGTCAGCTGTACCGGGTCGTGTCCAGCCTTCATCTGGATGACGGATCGGTCGTGTACGAGCCGGGGGCGCCGCTGGATCTGGCCGCCTCTCTGAAGGAACAGGTCCCGGAAGTAAGGGACTATACCGTATTGCTGAAGGTCCCCACGGTAACGGTTGCATTCCCCGGCGCTGCGGGACGCAGGCTTTTCACGGAAAAGGAGACGCTGGCGTTTGTTTCACCCAACTGGTTCAGTTTTTTCGACTATACCTGGCTGAAAGGCAGTCCGGCCTCCCTCCAGGAACCGCATACGGTCGCCATCACCCAAAGACTTGCGGCAAAATATTTTGGAAACGAAGACCCCATCGGCAAAACGATCAGTTTCGATGAGGGCTTTACTGCCAGGATCACCGGCATACTGGAAGACCTCCCCTCCAACACCGACCTGCAGACGGAGCTGTTCCTGTCAAGATCGAGCTTTTCCGCCTGGCGCCCCGAAGTCGAAAGGGAGATGCACGCTTCCTGGGGATTCATCAATGCCTGGGCCCAGTCCTTTGTATGGATGCCGTCCGGCGTAAACGCGGGCAAGATCGAAAAAACGATTGACCGACTGAAGACGCAGCATTTCAGCGCCGATGTGCGGAACGTTTATCGTTTTGATCTGCAGCCGCTGAAGGAGATCCATTTTGACGCCCGCTACGGCGACACCATTCGGATGTCCCTTCTCGTTACATTGGGTATCGTGGCGGCCTTTCTCCTGCTGATCGCCTGCTTCAACTTCATCAATCTGGCAACGGCACAGAGCGGAAGACGGGCACAGGGAGATCGGGACGCGAAAGGTGCTGGGCGGGACGGCTGCTTCCATATTCTGGCAGTTTATGATCGAAACCGCCTGTATCGTGTTGCTGGCGGCGGCGTTGTCCCTTGTTTGGGTCTGGCTGGCGCTTCCCGTATTCCGCAACTGGCTGCAGACCCGTCTGCCGTTCGACCTCCTTCGGGACAGAACGTTATGTGGCTTCCTGCTGCTGCTGATCTTTTTCGTCACGGTGGTGGCCGGAGCCTATCCGGCCCTGATCGTCAGCCGGTGGAAACCGATCACCGCACTCAAGCAGCAGACTTCGGGATCGCTGTCTGCGCTTTTCCGGAAGGTGCTCGTCGTTCTGCAGCACGTCGTCGTACAGGCGTTGATCATCTGCACCCTCATTATTACGCTGCAAATCAGATACGTGAAGAATGCCGACCCCGGCTTTAATAAAGAGTCGGTCCTGCTGGTGCCGGTCCCCGACAAAAACAAGCTGGATTGGCTGAAGCAGCGGCTGCTGGCCGATCCGGGCATACACTCCGTGAGTTTCTGCTATGCGGCTCCGCAGACCGGACAAAGGTATCTGGCGGGATCGATCAGCTATGATACGCGGGCCTGGGAAAATTTTGCTTCGAGGTCGATCCCTGCGGACTCCGACTACCTGCATACTTTCCAGCTGAGACTGGTCGCCGGAAGAAACCTGCGGTCCGGCGACAGCAGCCACGAGGTGCTCATCAATGAGACCCTGCTCCATAAATTCGGATTCCACGAACCGGGCGAGGTGATCGGCCACCGGGTAGTGAATGGGGCTCTTGGCGACCTTCCCGGAACCATCGTGGGAGTTGTAAAAGACTTCAACGTGCAACCGTTGTACGGCGAGCTGTTACCGGTGATGATCACACCCTTCAGCGGCCGCTATAACTATGCCGCCATTAAGTTGGGTGCCGGCCGGCAGGAGGATTCCCGGCGGGTCATTCAAAAAACATGGCAGGCCGCGTACCCGGATAAAGTTTTTGAATATCGCTATGTAAACGACGAAATGGATTCTTTCTACCATAAGGACGAGCTGCTGAACAAGTTGATCGATGTTACGGCGTTGATCGCTATCCTTATCAGCTGTCTCGGTTTGTCGGGGCTGATCTCCTTTTTTGCCGCGCGCCGGACAAAGGAGATCGGCATTCGGAAAGTACTAGGCGCGACGGTTCCCGGCATCGTATACCTGCTTTCCAGGGATTTTCTGGTCATGGTAGCGGAGGCGCTGCTGGTTGCCGTTCCTCTGGCCTGGTATTTCATGAACGAGTGGCTTCACAACTTCGCTTACCGGATTGCTATCGGCTGGTGGATCTTTGCGCTGGCCGGTATATTGTCCGCGTTGATCGCGCTCTGTACTGTGGGTTATCAGTCCGTTCGCGCCGCACTGGTCAATCCCGTGAAGAGTCTCCGATCGGAGTGATGGATGGTTGGCGGGGTTGAAATAAAGGAACTACCTTTAGTCCAAACCACTACTATGACCGAACTAAGAGCCCTCTTCGATATCTACAAGGATGCTGTCTTTAAAAAAGATGCTGCGCTGTTTGCTACTATCTTCGATGATAGCGTACATGTTTTCGATCTCTGGGAATGGACCTTTGAGGGACTACCCGCCTGGCGCGGGAATGGCGGATGGCTGGTTTGAATGGTTGGGGAAAAGCAAGGAAACTTGCGCCGTCGAGTTCAGCGATATTCAGGTCACAGAGGCTGGTGAAATGGGTTACGCCCACGCCGTTGTAAAATATACGGGGATATCGGACACCGGTGAGAGGCTTCGGTCCCTGTTCAACCGGCTGACCTGGGTGGGCGTGAAAAGGAATGGGACCTGGAAAATTATTCATGAGCATACATCCGCTCCCGCGGACAGGGAAACGCTGAAGGTGATCCTGGAGCGACCCTCAAAGTAGCAATGTGCTTTCTCTTAATGACCATCATTATTTTTGAATTCGACCCTTTTTTAGTTATGATTCGACCCAACCGACTGGAATTTCATCTGTTATTTAGTTTTCTTCTTTGCTCCGGGACGCTCTTCGCGCAGGTCTCCACATACCGGACTAATGACAATCCCAATTCGCCGGAGCATCACTATCCGGGCGTCCGGGATACGCTGCTTAGGAACGGAGTATTTAGCCATAGAATACGGACGGACAGCGTGTTTTACGACGACCAGCTCACGTTTGTCAATAAGGATACTGCAGTATTCTTTCTTAACAGCATGGGTTCAAGGCTAAGTGAGATACCCTGTGCGGCATTTTATAGGGTAGCACCCCTGAACAGGTATTATCAGCAATCCGGCCTTGTGACGGATTACTATTTGGACAATGATAGTGTTGCTGCTCGGTTGTCTTATGACAATGCTGTATTGGATGGGCCTTGTTGGTTCTATTTCAGAAATGGACTGGTTCGTGAAAAAGGCATTTATACAAAAAATGCCAGGAGAGGGATCTGGGATTTCTATTTTGAAAATGGGCAAAAAGAGAAGTCTGTCCAGTATACAGACAGTGGTGTTTATCTGATAGACTGTTTTAGCAAGGATGCTCAGACGTTGGCGCACGAAGGTAACGGTCGGTTCGAAGGCACGGTGCTTACCGGCAACTATTCGAGTACCACCGAGTTGAAGATCGTGGGTTCCGTGAAAGAGGGTTTGCCGGATGGCGAGTGGAAGCTATATAGCAAATTCTTGCGGGAACCGTTATTTGTGGAACAGTTTTCGTCCGGGAGGTTTATTCGTGGAGTCTCGACGGCGATCAGGCTCACAAAGGACTACGATCAGAATCCTATCAGTACTGTAGCAGGCGTAGAGCCGGTTGAGGCAATGGATTATTACGCGCATAATGATTTCTGCAGATTGGCCGGAAAAAAGTAAGGGCTCTGTCGGGCGATCTGTCTGTCGACCCTTATGCTGAGATCGATCGTGGAATAAAAAATATTAAAGACTGGCAAATACAGTGATTACAAGTGGCTGGGTGCTGCTGGATGTGAAATATGATCAACGAAGCCGGGTTATTGCGAAGTCTGTTCGCTTATATCAGGAAAACGAGGCCTTCCGGAATGAACTTCTCTCGATGCTTGATCACCTGATGAGGCCGAGTACACTTGAAGTGGATGGAAAGGATATCCCCTTTGAAAGATTCTATGTCGTGCTGGTGGAAGCTAATGAGGCTGTGATCCCGGAAGAATTTCTGGACAAGCGCCGGCGGGCTGCGCTGATTAACACTTTCAGCACGAAAAGGAAATAAATGAAAACTTACAGGTTTATTAAAGCAGCCTGCTACCCCCAACATTTAAGGCGTTGGCTTAAATATTAAAATTAAGCCACTAAGGGTTTTAGACGAAGCGCAGATCGAGTATTTTCTCTGTCCTGCCTGAGTCCTTGGCCTAGGCGTTCTTGCTGTCATTGAAAAGGCGTGTAAAATCGGAGAGATTTGGTTGGGCGGATTTGTCGACGGGATCGAAGCCTCCATTATATACCGAATATCTTTACCATCCGACTCAAAGAAGAGAATTTAAACTGTATTCTCATATTCTCCAGTCAGCCAGTAATAAATTCATCGAACTGATATAAAGCCATACACGAAATTAAGCCTTGTATACAAAAAAGGCCCCATTTCCGGGACCTGACTAGTGCGTTGCAAAAATAAAGGCCGCATTTCTGCGACCTTTAAAGCGTGGTGTGGGGCGGGATCGAACCGCCGACACAAGGATTTTCAGTCCTTTGCTCTACCGACTGAGCTACCGCACCAGCTACCCAAGTTTTGTATTGGGGTTGCGAAGATAGGGTTTTTTGGGTATAATTTCGAAATAATTGGAGGGGAAATCCTCAAAAATTTCGTGAACCGTCACTACAGGCCGGGTCCGTGAACCGCGGGTTTCGCGGGAGACGTGAACCATTGTCCGGAGGGTGTGAACCGCGGGTCCGAGAACCGGCCGGATCACCTGGTCCCTGAACCAGTCGCCGCGAGGCGTGAACAACTACCCGGAAAGTGAACCGCCGCCACAGAACCCGCGCCGCGTCAGTTACATCCCATATTCACTCAGAAACTTAATCCGCATCAGCTTGAGCTGCTCCCAGGTAAAATTGCCCTCGGAGAGCTCCTGCTGCGCCACCTGGAGGCTGGACGTCTCACAGCTTTTGAAATAGTCGATGATCTCGTCCTGTTCGTATTCGTCGAGCATCTCGTCGACGGCATAGTCGAGGTTCAGCTTTGTGCCGCTGGCCGCAATCGTCTCCATATCTTCCAGAAGGGCATCCAGGCGGAGGTCCTTGTTCTTCGCAATGGTCTCCAGCGGGATCTTTTTGTCGACCTGCTGAATGATATAGACTTTGTTGACGCTCTTATTGACGACGCTCTTCATAATGAAGTCGTCGGGCTTTTGAATATCGTGTTCCTCTACGTACTTGGCGATCAACTCGATGAAGGGTTTGCCATAACGAAGGGCCTTCCCCTTGCTGACGCCCTGGCATTTTTCCAGCTCGAGGGTCGTAGTGGGATAGAGGGTGGCCATGTCCTGGAGGGAGGTCTCCAAAAAGATCACAAACGGCGGAAGCGCTTTTTTCTTAGCCTCTTTTTGACGCAAATCCTTCAGCAGCTCGAACAGCTTCTCGTCGGTGGCGGTAGTACCGGCGGCTTCTGTATTCTCCTCTTCGTCGTCGGCGTTGGCCTCTTCAAAAAGGTTATTGAGAATGATCTTGAAGGACTTCGGTTTCTTCAGGAAGTCTTCGCCCTTTTTGGTGATCTTGAGGACGCCATACTCTTCGATGTCTTTCTTCAGCATATCCTCGAGCTGCATCTGGCGGATCAGCGAATTCCAGACGTGTTCCGGCTCGTCTTTGCCGATGCCGAACTCCGCAATACCCTCGTGGCGGAACATCTGTATCTGGGGCGTCAGCCTTCCCATCAGGATGCTGATCACATATCCTGTCGCGAAACGTTCGTCGAGGGCCTTGATGGTCCTGAGTACTTTGACGGCGTTGTCCTTAGCCTCTACCTGCTCTTTGGGGTGGAGACAGTTGTCGCAGCTGCCGCAGTTCTCCGTCGTATATTCCTCGCCGAAATAGCTCATCAGCACCTTGCGGCGGCAGACGCCGGCCTCCGCAAAACCGACCATTTCATTGATCAGCTGCGCGCCGACCTCTCTTTCGCTGAGGGGCTTGTCCTTCATCAGATGTTCGAGCTTGGCGACGTCCTTGTGAGAGTAGTACAGGATACAGTTGCCTTCCAGTCCGTCGCGGCCGGCGCGACCCGTCTCCTGGTAGTAGTTCTCAATCGACTTGGGAATATTAAAATGAATGACAAATCTGATGTCCGGCTTGTCGATGCCCATCCCGAAGGCGATGGTTGCGACGATGACCTGTACGTCCTCGTTGAGGAAGAGGTCTTGTCTTTCCGCCCGCAGCTTGCTGTCGAGGCCTGCGTGGTAGGCTACCGCCTTGATGCCGTTGGCTACGAGCATGTCGGCCAGCTCTTCGGTCGTTTTCCGGTTCAGCGTATAAATGATCCCGCTCTTTCCTTTTTGCTGGATAATATAGCGGACGATGCTCTTTATCGTTTGGTCCTTCTTGATCTTGGGCTGGATCTCGTAGTAGAGGTTCGGCCGGTTGAAGGAAGATATGAATATGTTGGGTTCGCGGAGGCCGAGGTTTTTGACGATATCGCTCTTTACCTTGGGCGTGGCCGTCGCGGTCAGCGCAATAACAGGAATGTCGGGGCTGATCTGGTCCATCATCTCGCGGAGCCGCCGGTATTCGGGCCGGAAATCGTGTCCCCATTCCGAGATACAGTGCGCTTCGTCAACGGCGAAGAAGGATATTTTCAGATCGCTGAAGAACTCCATATTCTCCTGCTTGGTCAGCGTTTCCGGCGCGACATAGAGCATTTTGGTATGCCCGTTGAGGAGGTCTTCGTGAACTTCGCGGATCTGTTTCTTGCTGAGAGTAGAGTTGAGAAAGTGGGCCACGCTGTCCTTGCTGCTGTAGCTGCGGACGAGATCGACCTGATTTTTCATCAGGGCGATCAGCGGGCTTACGATGATCGCCACCCCCTCGCTGATGATGGCGGGCAGCTGATAGCAAAGGCTCTTGCCCCCGCCAGTCGGCATGATAACAAAAGTATCCTTACCCGAGAGTAAGCTCTGGATAATAGCGTCCTGATTATCTTTAAATGCGTCGAAACCAAACTGTTCCTGCAGGTGTGCGAGCAGAGAAGTAGACGGTGCAGGGTTTACTTTGACAGTTGAAGTCTTGCTACTAACGGTCTTGGCCTTGGTTTTTCTGGTGGTGGTGGTGGTTTTTTTTGTTTCGGTTGTTGCCATGCTCAAAAGTTTTCTTCCTCACTTTTTACCAAAACTGGAGCGAATCCAGTTCGTACCCCCGCACGAGGCGGAGCGTACTATCGAAAGAACCCCTTAGGAATATTGATATTTCAGTACTGGAGGTCGTCCAGTGAAGGATAAGCCCGGGCTGTTCTTGGTTTTTTAAGGGATGGCGAAGTTACACAAAAAGGGGGTAAGCCCGAAGCTGGAATGTGTTAAAATTGAGAAGCAGGATCGCAGTTTATATGAAAATTCATCATACGTCTCTGGTTTGCTAAAAAGCTAATTCATTGTCTTTCAACTTTTTTATTCGCAACCCCGGCAATTATTCTATAAAGGGCCTAAAGGATGAACAGTTATCCCCAAATCAGAAATGCGGTATCAGAGAATGGGAGGCCGTTTAGTCAATTTGATATAAGTTTGTGACTTATATTATTATGAGCAGGGGCAAGAACATCATCGAGATAGGAAAGAATTCGGTCCGGATGGAGGCCGCTGCCGTTGCAGCCCTGGAACAGCTGATCGACCACCAGTTCGAAAAAGCAGTTGAGTTGATCCATTCCTGTAAAGGCAGAGTTATCGTCAGCGGCATCGGAAAAAGCGCCATTATCGCACAAAAGATTGTTGCGACTTTTAACTCAACCGGAACTCCGGCAGTCTTTTTGCATGCAGCAGATGCGATACATGGAGATCTGGGTATGGTGCAGGAGCAGGACGTGGTCATGATACTGAGTAAGAGCGGCGAAAGCCCCGAGATCAAAGTGCTGCTCTCCCTGATACGGGGATTCGGCAACACCCTGATATCCATCGTTGGAAATGTACAATCGGTGCTTGCACGACAGTCTGATATTGTGTTGGATGCCTCGGTCTCGCAGGAAGCCTGTATGAATAATCTGGCTCCTACCAGCAGTACGACGACGCAGCTCGTTATGGGAGACGCACTTGCCATAGCCCTGATGGAGCTGCGCGGATTTGGCAGCGATGAATTTGCCCGCTTTCATCCCGGTGGGACACTGGGGAAAAAACTCTACTTAAGGGTTCAGGATATTTATATCCACAATAAAAAACCCCGGGTAAGCCCGGAAACGGCCCTTCGCGAGGTCATTATCGAGATCACCGGAAGCCGGCTGGGCGCGACCGCGGTCACCGACGAAGGCGGCCAGCTGCTGGGTGTCATCACCGACGGAGACCTCCGCCGGATGCTGGAGACGAAGGGAATGACGGAGGGACTGCTGGCGAAAGATATTATGACGGTGCGACCCAAAACGATCGACGCAGAGTCTCTTGCCATCGAAGCGCTCCGACCTCATGCGGGTTCATGACATAACCCGTCTTGTCGTGACGAGCAGCGATCAATATCTTGGATTTGTAGATTTGAATAATCTTATAAGCGAAGGGATACTATAAACCATCCGTATACGGGATCCCGCCGCCGGAATAGTTGAACAACAGAAGACTTATAAAAAATGAACAAACATCACTACGTGGTCATCATGGCCGGAGGCATTGGCAGCCGGTTCTGGCCCATGAGCCGTCAGGACTTTCCCAAACAGTTCCTCGACATCCTGAACACAGGGAAAACGCTTATCCAATGGACATTTGACCGTTTTGCCAGCTTTATCCCGCTGGAAAATATCTATGTTGTGACCTCACAGGAATATTCGGAGATCGTAAAGGAACAGCTGCCCGATCTGCCCGTCGCGAATATCCTCGGAGAACCCTCCCGCAAGAACACGGCCCCCTGTATCGCCTATATCTCTTTCAAACTCCAGCAGAAGGATCCACAGGCCTCCCTTATCGTAGCGCCTGCCGACCACCTGATCCCTCGACAAAACGGGTTTTGTAAAGGTCTGCCTTGAGGCGCTAAGCTTTGTCAACAAGCACAACGCCTTTATTACCCTCGGAATAAAGCCCACCTACCCCAACACGGGATACGGCTATATCCAGTACGAACAGCACGCCGTTTCGGACAACGTTTTCAAGGTAAAGACCTTCACCGAAAAGCCGAACCTCGAGCTGGCCAAGACCTTTCTTGCCAGCGGCGACTTCCTGTGGAACGCCGGCATATTCGTCTGGCAGGTAAAGAATATCATACAAGCCTTCGAAAG
The DNA here is from genome assembly GCF_050632245.1 of Puia sp. P3. Taxonomy (NCBI): domain Bacteria; kingdom Pseudomonadati; phylum Bacteroidota; class Chitinophagia; order Chitinophagales; family Chitinophagaceae; genus Puia; species Puia sp. P3. The sequence continues at coordinate 7,035,537 of NZ_CP192583.1, read as the reverse complement.
ATATCTTCCGGAGATGTACGACGTCTTTTCCGCGGACAAGGACAAGTTCAATACGCCCGCCGAAAAAGAAGCGCTTCAGTCCGTCTATCCCCTGTGTACAAATATCTCCATCGACTTTGGTATCATGGAAAAAGCGGATAATGTCTATGTTATCCCGTCTTCTTTTGGATGGAGCGACCTGGGTACCTGGAACAGCGCCTACGAAAATCTGCAAAAGGACTACCTGGAGAACGCCGTTGCCGGAGACAATGTCATCGTCATCGACGCCAGCCGGTGTATGGTGCACGCGCCCAATGACAAACTGGTGCTCCTTCAGGGTCTGGACAATTTTATCGTCGTGGACACGAATGATGTCCTGCTGATCTGCAAACGGGATAAAGAACAGGAGATCAAAGAATATGTAGCCGAAGTAAGACGGAATAAAGGAGATCAGTATCTTTAGGTGAGAACCGAAAGATATGGCCTCTCCCTATCCGCTGCATACTATATTATTCCTCGACATCGAAACGGTGTCCCAGTATTCCGCATTCGGCGAGCTTCCTCCCGAATGGCAGGAGCTCTGGCGCCATAAGGCCGAGGCCCTGCTCAGGGACAAGCTGCCGGCTACACCCGAAGAGATCTATGGCCGCTCGGCTATCTATGCCGAATTCGGCAAGGTCGTCTGCATCAGCTGCGGCGTCCTCTCCGGGCCTCCCGCCGGGAGAAAGCTTTCGATCAAGTCATTTTATGGCGACGATGAGAAAGACCTTCTGACCCGATTCTGCGACCTGCTCAACAAGCTGGGGATCGGAGGGACAAAAATACCTCTGCGCCCACAACGGAAAGGAATTCGACTTTCCCTATCTCTGCCGGCGCATGGTCATCCACAGTATGAAGCTGCCTTCCGTCCTGAACCTCTCGGGTAAAAAGCCGTGGGAGATACCCCATATCGATACGATGGAACTCTGGAAATTCGGAGAGTACAAGAACTTTATCTCGCTGAACCTGCTGGCCCACGCGCTGGGAATACCGACGCCGAAAGACGATATCGTCGGCAGCCAGGTCGGAGAGGTCTATTGGGCACAGCGCGATCTCCTTCGGATCGTGACCTACTGCCAAAAGGACGTGGTGACCGCGGCGCAGGTCTATCTCCGTCTGCAGGGCGAGACCCAAATACGTCCCGAAAACATAGAAATCAAATCATGAGCACGTCAACTCCAGGAATTGAAAGCAAACTCCCCGATGTCGGCACTACGATCTTTACCGTTATGAGCTCGCTGGCCGCAGAGCTGGGAGCAGTCAATCTTGGACAGGGTTTTCCCGATTTTCCGATGAGCGAACGGCTGGTTGCTCTTGTTGACCAGGCCATGCGGGATGGCTACAACCAATACGCGCATATGAACGGCCTCGCGTCACTCAGGGAAGTGCTGGCGGAAAAGATCGCGGGACTGTACGGCACCGCCGTGAGCCCCGATACCCAGATCACGATAACTCCAGGCGGAACATATGCTATCTATACGGCGCTGACGACGATACTGCGGCCCGGCGACGAGGTCATCGTCTTTGAACCCGCCTACGATAGCTATATCCCCAATGTCATTATTAACGGCGGGGTAGCGGTGCGGATCGCACTGAGCTTTCCGGAATATAAGATCGACTGGGAGGAGGTGAGAAGAAAGATTACCCCCCGCACCCGGCTGATCATGCTCAATACCCCCCATAACCCCACGGGCTCTGTCTTAAGACCGGAGGATATGGAGCAGCTGCAAAGCATTGTGGCGGGAACGCCAATCTTCGTTCACTGCGACGAGGTATACGAGCACCTGATCTTCGACGGGATTCCGCACTGTTCGATACTCCGTTATCCCGATCTGCTCGAAAGAAGTTTTGTCTCCTTTTCCTTCGGCAAGGTCTATCACTGTACCGGCTGGAAACTGGGGTATAGCGTGTCGTCACCGGCATTGATGAAGGAGTTCCGGAAAGTACACCAGTTCAACTGCTTCAGCTGCCATACACCGTCGCAGGTCGGGCTGGCAAAATATCTCACGGACAAGGATAGCTATTTGTCGCTGAGCAGCTTCCTGCAGCGCAAACGCGATCTGTTCGGCAGCCTGATGACCGCCACGAAATTCACCCCCTACCCTCTTACGGAAGCTATTTTCAGTTGTACAAATACGACCGTATCAGCGACGAACCGGATAAGGAGTTCTCGATCCGCATTACAAAAGAGTACGGAGTGGCAACAATCCCTGTCTCGGTATTTTATACGGCGGGGAAAGACGACCGCGTCGTCCGCTTTTGTTTCGCGAAGAAGGACGAAACGCTGGAGAAGGCGGCGGAGCGGCTGATAAAAATTTAGACCGATGAGATACGGCCCGTTGTTTATTCTTGTTCTATTCATTTCCTGCGGCGGACCCGGGATCCGGACCACGGTGGCGGACAGCGCACCGCTTCACTCCGCCGATACGCCTGTATTTTCCGAGCCGGATACAGAAAGAGTAGTGACCACTCCGTCGTATGACCGCGACGCCGCTATCGAACTCGAGCCGCATCCCATCCATTTACAAAAAGGAGTAGACCTGAACCTGAACGTTCCGAAAGGGTATGGCATCGACGTCGCTTTCGAAGGTCTGCGGCGGCTGCGTTTTCTCACGAAAAGTCCGGATGGCCGCCTGTTTGCGACGGATATGTTCAACACCAGCGACAACAAAAGAGGGCGGGTCTATATTTTCGGTGACTGGGACAGCACAGACCGGGTATTCAGACGAGTCGTCACCTATAAGGACAGCCTGCATAACCCCAACCAGGTCGCGTTTTATAATGACGAAGGGCAGGACTACATCTATATCTCTGAAACGGGCGTGCTCACTCGCTGGCGGTATCATGCCGGTGATACGACAGTCAGCGGGAAGCCGGACACCGTCGCGACATTTCCTGACTATGGGTTGAGCTATAAATACGGCGGCTGGCATCTTACCAGAAGCCTTGCCTTCCATAACGACAAACTCTATGTCAGCGTTGGCAGCAGCTGCAATGCCTGTATAGAGCAGGAGAATGTAAGGGCGTCCATCGTCGAGATGAACCCGGACGGCAGCGGCAAGCAGCCGCTGTATGCAACAGGGCTGAGGAATTCAGTCGGGATGAAATGGATAGACGACAAGCTCTGGGTTACGAGCATGGGACGTGACCTGCTGGGACCCGACAAACCGGAAGACCTGTTCCAACAGGTAGAGATGGGCGGGTTCTATGGGTGGCCTTATTATTTTCAGTACAAAGACAGTGTTTATGCCGATACGGCCATGCAGCGAATGGCGCGGGAGCAGCAGGTGAAGGTCCCCGCGAAACCGCCGTTGGCTTTTTGTGGTTTCAGGGCGCACTCGGCGCCGCTGGGGTTTGCCTGGTTCAGGGGGTTTGGCGACTCTTTACTGAATGACCACGCGTTGGTTTGTCTGCACGGCTCCACTACCGTCGCGCGCCAGCGGGGAATGCGATCGTACGGATAACGCGGCAGGGCAGCTATGCACCGGTCGTGGACGGATTTTTGAGTGGGAGGACGACCGCCGATCGCAAGGGACGGCCCTGTGATGTGCTGCAGGCGGACAGCCTTTCTTTCTTTTTTACCGATGACCACAACGGGGTCTTATACTATGTCTGGAAAAATTTGCCCGGGATGCACACCCTAAAAAATTAGCGCATCCCGGCAAAACCGCTAATAATTGTCCTTCGGACGAACCGCTGGAAGCGGTTCCTTAAAACAAATGATATGAAAACATTCGATGTACTGGTTTTTGATCTGGGCGGTGTGCTGGTTGACTGGAACCCGGAATATCTTTATAAGAACATTTTTCCCAGCGACGAAGAGAGGAAATGGTTTCTTTCTACGATCTGTACGCTGGATTGGAATGAGGAACAGGATGCAGGGAGAAGCCTGCAGGAAGGGACGGATCACCTGGTGAAGAAGTTCCCTGAGCATGAAGCCGCGATCCGCGCCTACTACGACCGGTGGAAAGAGATGCTTGGCGGCCCTATCCACGAGACGGTGGAAATATTCCGCGAGCTGAAGGAAAAGACCTCACTGCGGCTGTACGCGCTGACCAACTGGAGCGCGGAGACCTTTCCTGTCGCGCTGGAGCTGTATGAGTTCCTACACTGGTTTGACGGGCGGCTGGTGTCCGGAGAGGAGAAGATAAGGAAACCGTCGCCGGAGATCTACCAGCGCCTGGCGGAGCGATTCCGGATCGATCCTACAAAGGCCATTTATGTGGACGATAATCTCCGGAACGTCGTGCCGGCGCAGCAGCTGGGCTTCCATGGCATCCATTTCCGTTCGCCTCAGCAGTTCAGGGAGGAGTTGGTGGGGTTGGGGGTGCTGGAGGCGTGAACCGCATGGTTCACGTGCGGGATTCCGAGGCAGGGCAACGTAAAAACTATTTGCTTTTTCCCTTAAAAACCGCGTAGATCGCCATGGCGTGGCCGTGACCCAGATCAAAGTCTTCTTTTAGCCAGGCCACTATTTGCCCGGCTTTTATTCCCTCCACCAATTTCCCCTTGCGGAGAAAACCTTTTTGCTCGGCAAGTTTCTTAAAATCCGCGGGCGACTTTCCTATCTTTGCCTGTATATTGTCAATGTATGCCTGAAATGACATGGTTCTGATTTTTATTTTGTAAAAGGTACCATCGTCCGGATCCTGCCATTTCTCAGGAACTCGACTATCACGATCAGGACGGCAAATACTATTGGGAAAATGTATGGATGTCCCGCTATTCCGTCTCTGTACATAATACCGGCAGCAGCGCCAAGCCAGGCGGCGAGAAGCAACATACCCAGCATCACGGTTTTGGGGTAGATATAGAGGGCCGTGGCCAGCAGTAAATAAACCCCGAGGAATGGGATACTGCTTTCAGGAAGGCCCATTTGCACGCTGCCTTCAACGGCCGACGGGTGCTTGATTATTTTCATGAGCGCATCGAAAGCCATAAAAAGACACAACAAACTTTTTACGATCGTGCCCGTCCACCAGACGGGTTTCGGGATGGTGTTCTGCATTTCCATTTTGTATTATTTATGGGAAGGGAAAGTATAGTTGATCATCCACTGGATGCCGAACTTGTCGAGGCACATCCCGAAATAGGCGCCCCAAAAGGTTTTGTTCATCGGCATTTCTATTTTGCCGTCTTTCGATAGCGAGTGAAACAGTTTGTCGGCTTCCTTTTCGCTGTCCGTCTGTAAACAAATATGAAAGTTGTTGCCGAAATTCAGTTCGCCTCCTTCATTTCCCAAACTGTCTGTTGCCATCAGTGTGGTGTGCGGCGAGATCTTCAGGGAGATATGGATCATTTTTTCCTGCGTTTCCGGATCCATCTTTTCGCCCCCCGGCACGTCCTTATAGCGCTGAGCCGTAATGAATTCACCCCCGAAAACGGATCTGTAAAAGGAGAATGCGTCATGGCTGTTCCCCCTGAAGTGTAAATAAATATCTGTGCCGTGCATGCCCGTGGTTGATTTGATTGGAGACAAAGCTATGACCTAAACACCTTCCTTCACATATGCAAATGCGACATATTGATAACGGCATTTGCGACATGGTTTTTGGCTATATTGCAGGGCAGTCGATGAGCCAAAAGAAACATATATCGATACTGGCATTGAAAAATGCGAACTATGCTTCGATCGTCGATGCAAGATCGGTTTTTAAAAAGGCAAACGAGCTATTAAAAGCCCAGGGTAAAAAAGAGCTGTTCGAGGTACAGGTCATCGGAGAAAGCTCCGAACTGGTGATTGAAGACGGAATGGTCTCCGTTACGGTCGACCTGTTGTCTCACGAGATCGACAAAACCGATCTGATCATCATACCCGCGCTGAGGGGGATATGCTTAGTGCCGGGCACCACAATCGGTTTTTTGTAGACTGGATCATCAAACAATATAAGATAAACGCAGAGGTTGCTGCCTTATGTACCGGCGCTTTCATGCTGGCGTTTACAGGCCTGCTGAAAAACAAAAAATGCACGACCCACTGGCAGTATGCGAATGAATTCAGGTTCTTTTATCCGGATATTACACTGGTGGATGGAAAGATCATCGTCGAGCAAAATGGACTGTATTCCAGCGGGGGAAGCAATGCTTACTGGAACTTGCTGATCTTTTTGGTTGAGAAGTATGTCAACCGGGAAATGGCAATTTTGGTCGCCAAATATTTCGTGGTGAATTTGGATAAGATTGCGCAAACACCTTTTATAGTTTTTAATGGCCTGAAGGAGCACAACGATAAGAAGGTGTTGCAGGCTCAGGAGTTTATTGAGCAGTATTATTTTCAGAAGATAACGGTGGAGGGGCTCGCGGAGATGTTGTTTTTGACGAGGCGAACCTTTGAGAGGCGATTTAAAAATTGTACTACCTGCTCACCGCTGGAATACCTGCAAAAAGTCAGAATAGAGGCGAGTAAGAAGGCACTTGAAGCGGGCAGGAAGTCTGTTGAGGAAATAATGACGGACGTAGGATATTTCGATAGTCAAACCTTTCGGGAGCTGTTTAAAAAGATTACCGGCCTCACGCCGGTCGCGTATAGAGACAAATACCGGAAGCAGGCGCCGGCGGGTTAGATGGCGTGAACCGCGTGGTTCACAGCGGGCTTACTGAAAGCGGGGCGGCGTGACGCGGGCGAGCGGCCACTACTTCAAAAGCTGATAAAAAATAAAGCTTACAACATACGCGAGTCCGGTCATATATATCAGCTGTATGACCGGCCATTTCCAGCTGCGGGTTTCGCGGCGGACGACGGCCAGCGTACTCATACACTGCATCGCCAGGACGTAAAATACCATCAGCGAAACGCCGGTAGCGAGGTCATAAACGGGTCTGCCGTCATCGCGCCGTGCCGACTGCATACGCTGGCGCAGTGTCTGCTGGTCGGCGTCCTTTCCGCCTCCTACGCTGTAGAGCGTAGCCATAGTGCCTACGAAGACTTCGCGGGCGGCGAAGGAAGTGATGAGGGCGACCCCGATCTTCCAGTCATATCCCAGGGGCGGATCACCGGTTCGACGATCTTGCCGAGGTGCCCGGCATAAGAGCTTTCTAGGATAGCGGCCTGCCTGGACCTCTCCAGCTCGGCGGCCTGGTCGGGGTGTTGTTTTATTTCGAGGTCGTATCTGGTTTTGGCGGTTTCCATGCTTTTTCCGGGGCCCAGCGAGCTGAGGAACCACAGGATGAGGCTGATGACCATGATCACCTTTCCGGCATCCACGACAAAGATCTTCGCCTTGCTGACCATGGTGACGATGACGTTGTTCCAGCGGGGGCGCGGTAGATGGGCAGCTCCAGAATAAAGAAGCTTTTCTCTTTCATTTTGATGAACCACTTCGCCACATAGCTGACGATCATGGCCATCACCAATCCCAGCATATAGAGTCCCATCATCACGAGGCCCTGCAGGCTCAGGAAGCCGAGCACGTGTTTGCGCGGGATGGTCAGGGCGAGCAGCATGGTATAAACGGGGAGGCGCGCGCTGCAACTCATCAGCGGAGTGATGAGGATGGTCAGCAGCCTTTCCTTCTTGTTCTCGATGTTGCGGGTGCTCATAATGGCCGGGACGGCGCAGGCGAAACCGCTGATCATGGGCATGACGCTTTTGCCGTTGAGCCCCACCTTTCGCATGAGCTTATCGGTCAGGAAGCTGATACGCGCCATATACCCCGTGTCTTCGAGGACGGTGATCAGGCCGAAAAGGATCATGATCTGAGGAACAAAAACGAGGATGCCGCTAAGTCCGGCCAGGAGCCCGTTGACGAGCAGGTCGCTCCACCATGCTTCCGGCAGCAGCTGGCCTAGCCAGCCACCCAGTTTCGAGAAGGTCCAGTCGATGGCGTCCATCGGATACTGTGCGATCCAGAACACGCTCTGGAACAGCAGGAAGAGTACCCCCAGCAGGATGATATACCCCAGGTCCTGTTTAAAAACAGCCTGTCCAGCTTTTCGGTGAAAAGGGTCTTTTCCAGCGGGTCGGGCTCCGCGACGGTGTGCTTCATGATCTGCTTGATCCGGCCATAGCGCTGCAGGATCTCGTCGGCCTGGATACGCGTATGGTTAAAGGCATGGGCCGATTCGATGCTTTCTATCTTATGCTGGAGATCCGGGTTGAAGTCGAAGTGTTCATGGTTGATCAGGTAGTGGATGGCCGTGTAGTCGCTGGCTTCGGGAAATAATTTCCGGACGTCCTGGACGGCGCCGGCCGCCAGGGCCTGGTTGTCGATGAAAGCCCTTGGAGATGCCTGCCGCAACTGGCGGGCCCGCAGCTCGACGATCTTTTTCAGCTGGGGTATGCCCTTGTTCTTCCGGGGGTTGACGGCTACAATGGGGATACCGAGCTCTCTTTCCAGTCCGTCCACGTCGATCTCGATCCCCTTTTGGGCGGCGAGGTCCATCATGGTAAGGGCAACGACCACCGGTATCTTGAGGTCGATGATCTGGGAACAGAACAGGAGGTTCCGTTTGAGGTTGCTGGCGTCTACCAGCAGGACGACCATATCGGCCCGGACCGAGGGGTCCTGGTTGAGGAGGACCTTATAGGTGACCCATTCATCTGCCCGTTTGGGGTAGAGGCTGTAGGTACCGGGGAGGTCGACGATATTGACGGAAAGTCCGAGGGCCAGCTGGCTGATGCCGGTCTTTTTGTCTACGGTAACGCCGGGGAAATTGCCCACTTTCTGGTTGAGGCCCGTCAGCGCGTTAAAGAGCGAGCTTTTCCCGCTATTGGGATTGCCCACCAGCGCGATATGGAGGTTGTTCTTATTCAAACGTGAGATCCATGATACAAGGGGACAAATGTACGATGTTGCAGCCGTTCGGGGTTACGAAATGAGGAAAGAAGGTCATGGTGGTTGTGAACCGTGTGGTTCATGCGGGAAAGGGGGAAGGTCAAGGCTGCAGCGAGGAGCTGTGAACCGTGTGGTTCACGCAGAATAGCTGACGTGGTCGGGGCGAGGCAGGGTCCGTCGTTAAAGCACAATCAGTTTGCCATTCTCATACAGTGGCAAAACATTCGCCACATCCGGCGTCAGGCAGTAGCGGATATCCTTCTCCAGCCCAAAACCCATCAGCCGGTGATAGTGGGACGCATCCTTCGACTGCATAAAGGCAAAAAGATCACCCTTTGCCTGCCCATAAACCGTTGCCGCTATCTGGGAAGAGTCGCAGTTGATCGAAAAATGCTCCTTTACCTGGTCTATGACGGCGCCGGCGAAGAGCATGTCTTCAATGTTGACGCGGTCTTTCCAGGCTGCGCAGCCCAGAACAACCGGCTGGTTCTGAGAAACTAAATAGTCGCAGACCGCCTGCAGGTTGGGGAAGGAACCGGTGACGATCTGACCGGCGCCCCGGTCGAGGGCCATATGGAGGAGCTTTGTACCGTTGGTCGTGGTAAGCACCAGCGTCCTGTTATTGATAAATTCTTTCGGGTATTCGAAGGGCGAGTTGCCGTGCTCGAGTCCTTCCGCGATCATACCGTCGCGTTCACCGGCGGTGATCCCGTCGATCTGTCTTCCGAGCTCGATGCATTTGGCGACGCTGTCCACCGGGATGACGCATCTGGCTCCGTTGTAGAGGGCCGTGGCGATGGTTGATGTTGCGCGAAGGACATCGATGATCACCACGACTGCATGGTTCAGATCATATAAATGCAGCAAGGCCGGGGACAGAGCTGTATAGAGACTGGGTTTGGAATTTGTCATCAATAGCGCAAATGTAGGCATTCACCTATTTATCTAAAATAAATTTCCACTTGTCAGATTCTGCGTATTCCTTTATGGACTCGTTGCGCAGCTCCAGTAAGTTTTTCATGTAGTTGGTAAGATAGATCCGGTTGAGCAGGCGGCCCATTACCCCGTAAGGAGATTCAAAGTGGAAGAGATCGATGAGCAGGGTCCCGTTGTCTATTCGCTTAAAATGATGCTCGTGCCGGATGCTCCTGAAGTCCCCGTCTACCATTTCGTCTGTAAAGGAGAACGGAGGCTTCATTTCCGTGATCCTCGACCTCAGAACCCTTGTCTTTCCGAGGTGTTTTGCCTTCCAGGTGACCGTCTCGTCCAGCCCGATAAGGCCGGAGGTGGTTCCGGCAATGGCTTCCTCGCCGGTATGGGCCATGGATTTCCGATGGAGGTCGATGCTTCTGGCAAGATCGAAGACTCGTTCAGGAGGGGCTGCGATAAAGGTCGTTAGGTGAATGGTTGGCATTTTGGCTGGGTGTTGGATATAGACGTCCATTTCCAAGAAAAAATCATTCCAAAACCTTTGGAGTGGCCGCGTCGACGGGGTTATCTCCAAAAACCTGCTGCTGTCCGCCGGGGCCGTGAACCGACCAGAGCCCCCTAGCTGAACGGCAGCTTAACTACCTTAGCGAGCAGCAGCTTGTCCCGGACCTTGATAAAGATCTGGGCGTCGATCCGCGAAAAAGCCGGCCGGACATAACCCATACCGATCGCCTTTCCAAGCGTCGGACTCTGCGTGCCGGAAGTCACTCTTCCAATGGTTGCGCCGGAAAAGTCCTTTATCTCATAGTCGTGGCGGCAGATGCCCCTGTCGATCATTTCGAAGCCCACCAGCTTCTGCTGGATGCCTTCGGCTTTTTGTTTTTCGAGGATCCCGCGGGCGGTGAAGTCCTTGGTGAACTTGGTGATCCACCCCAGCCCGGCCTCGAGGGGCGAGGTCGTGTCGTCGATATCATTCCCATAAAGACAGTAGCCCATTTCCAGCCGGAGGGTGTCGCGGGCTCCCAGACCAATGGCCCTGAGTCCCTGCGGACCGCCGACCTCGAATATCCTGTCCCAGATCTTGTCCGCGGCGCCGTCCTTGTCCTCGAAATAGATCTCTATGCCGCCGGCGCCGGTATAGCCCGTTGCGCTGATCACTACGTTGTCCACCCCGGCGAAGGTTCCTTTTGCAAAAGTATAGTAGGTCAGGTTGAGGATGTCGATATCGGTCAGGGCCTGCATCATGCGGGTCGCGTTAGGGCCCTGGATGGCGAGCAGACAGGTCTTGTCGGAGATATTGTGCAGCTCGGCGCTGCGGGTATTGTGACTGACGATCCATTTCCAGTCTTTTTCGATGTTGGCGGCGTTGACGACCAGCATATAGACCTTATTCTCTTCGATGCAATAGACGATGAGGTCGTCCACTATGCCACCCTTGTCATTGGTGAGGGCGCTGTACTGGGCCTTTCCGGCGGTAAGCTTCGCCGCGTCATTGGTGGTCAGGCGCTGTATCAGGTCGAGGGCGTGTTCTCCTTTTACGATAAATTCACCCATATGGCTTACGTCGAAGACGCCGGCGTTGGTACGTACGGCCTGGTGTTCGTCGTTGATGCCGGTATAGCTGATGGGCATGCTATATCCCGCGAACTCAACCATTTTGGCGCCTAGCGCCAGGTGCTTCTTTGTAAAGGGAGTGGTCTTCATGTAGTGTAATGGGTTTTGAGCCGCAAATGTAGGTTTTATCTATAAGACCAGAAAGGCACTGGGACAAAAGCAGGACTGGACCCAACGAAAAAGCCCCCGTGGATACGGGGGGCTTATGTTCCAACTTCAACCAACGATGCTCTTTATATATGCCGGCCCTTTTCGGGAGGCCAAATAATCTAAGAGTTAAATATGGCCAGCAGGGGTAGGGCTGAATCATCGCCTCCTCCTTTTCCGTCACCTGGGCCGTCTTCTTGGGGATTGTGGTGTCCGGAGCCTTCGGCGCAGTTCCGGGACCCTTGTAGCGGTATCCGTCATTGCCGCCGGGCTTCTCGGGCTTTTCGGCTTTCTCAGGTGTTTCAGGCCTTTCCTTATAGAGGTCCTCTTCCTTATTGCCGTTATCCTTTTTATCCTTGCGGCGGAAATTGCGTCCTTCCCCGTCCGATCCGGTCCGGGACAACCCCGTCGGCGTCATCACGTATTCCACATTGCTGCTCCAGGAATAGCTCTCCCCGTCGTCGTCGTCCTGATCCCAGTCCATGTTCCAGTTGCGGTCCCTCCAGCGGATATGGCGGTTATTGGGGTTAATCGTGAACCAGTGGTAATCCTCGACACTCCGGTTGATCAGGATGCGCTTGCCCACGGGTACGGCGACTTCTACGATCACCTGCTGGTTCCGGAACCGCTCGTGGCTGCTGATGGCGAATCCCTGCGGCAGGGTCAGTACGCTGTCTGTCTGCCGGACCGGAAACTCGATGCGGCCGGCCGTCTCACGGGCTTTGGTTGCGGAACTGCCACGGCTGATCTTGACCAGCTGGACGTGGTAGGCCGTATCCTCGCTCTTCAGCACCCGCAGGCGAACTGTCGTCAGCAGGAAGCTGTCTTCAGAAATGCTGTACAGCGGGCCGTGCTTGCCGAAGTCGATATCGGACCAAAAATCGGTGTCGTCATAGCGGTTGGTATGCTCCGTTGTCCGGACAATCAGCTTGTTATGCGTCGGCTGGGCCATATTCACGCCTTCCTCGACGTGCTGGCGGGCACGGAAATTACTCATGACCATACCGCCCAGAATGATCGTCAAAAGAGGCCGATGACCCAGAGGGTGGCGAAAGTATAACCGAGGTAGTGGTTCCGCGAGCGGACCCCGGTGATGCGGCGGATCAGCCAGGTCAGCAGAGCGATCACCGGAATGACCAGGAACAGAACAAAAGCTGACCGGGCCAGGAAGTTCTGCCAGAAACCTTCAAGGATATACCCCTTCAGGTGGAGCAGGCTGTCGCCGCGAAAGGCCAGGGCCGCAAGGGCCGTGATCAGTGCGAAGGTGATGATCCCCGCGATGAAGAGAAAAAAGGCCTTGAACAGTACGCCGATGGCGTGGCCAAATCCGTTGCCGCTTCTCCGGATGACAGGACCCGCCTCAGCGGCGAAGGTCTGGGCACCCTGCTTCAGCTGCTGGCCCGCCTGCTGGAACTTTTCACTCATGTCGCTACCCATTTCTTTCGCGCGGCCTTTAAAGGTCTCTAGATCGCTTTTCACGGTGTTCTTGATAGACTCCAGGTCGACCTTCTCGCCGCGCATCTCCAGTTTCTCAGAGGCGGTAACCGCCTCCGGCAGAACGATCCACAGGACGATATAGGTAACGAACAGGGTACCGCCAAAACCGCCGGTGATAAAACTCGGTCCATACCAATGCCAGAATGCGAGGTTTCGGAGTATGGAGGTTATGATACCAAGGATCAGGGGCAGGGCGAAGACCAGACGGGGGATCCAGACGTCGATATGAAAATAAGCGGCCAGACCGCTGGCTACACCGGCGATGACCCGGTCATCCGAATTGCGGTACAGCCTTTTGCGGACGTTGACCGGCAGCGACCTAGTAGGAAGTACGATCCACAGAATAAGATAGAGCAGGAAGCCGGCGCCCCAACCAAACGTAATCAGCACGAAGATGATACGCACAATGGCAGGGTCGAGGCGGAGATAGCTGGCCAGTGCCGCCGCAGACGCCACCCGAGGATCTTGTCGTTATCGGCGCGGTAGAGGCGGCGGGGTTCGTCACCTGTGCCGGAGGACTGCCAGTTGGGGCCGGAACCAGCTTGCTGACCGGCAGCGGCAGCTGCCCCGGGCTGGGGGCTTCCTCGCCCTCAAACTCTTCGGGACGTCCCATGCTGGCAATGATGGTGTTGACGTCGGCGTCGGTGATGCAGGCGGCGCCCTTTTTCAGCGTCTCCGAGAAAAGCTCGGCGAACCGGTTCTCGATATCGCTGATGATCTCGTCGCGGCCTTCTTCATTGGCGAAATACCGGCGCAGACTACTTATATATTGCTGGAGTATTTCATAGGCACTTTCTTCGATAGGGATCACCCGGCTATGAAAGTTGATATTAATAATCTTTTTCATGTTCTTTTATTTGGAGGTTGGAGTTTGAGAGTTGGACAAATTACTGTGGATGCGCTTACCAGAAAATTAGCGCATCCACAGTAAAGCGCTAATGTCTGTCCTTTGGACCGACCGCCACCGGCGGTCATTGGGTCTTAGAGGGTGGACTTATTATTGGTTAGGGTGTGAACCGCATTGGCCAGTTCATTCCAGGTGGCCTGAAGCTCACCGTAAAAATCCTCCCCTTTTGGCGTCAGGGAGAAATATTTCCTTGGAGGTCCGGAGTTGCTTTCTACCCACCTGTAGGTGAGCATATCTGCGTTCTTTAGCCTTGTCAGCAAGGGGTAAAGGGTTCCCTCCAGAATATTCAGATTGGCGGCTTTCATCTCTTCCACAATGTCGGAGGGGTAGGCTTCGCCGCGTCTGATAACGGAGAGAATACAAAACTCCAGAATGCCTTTGCGCATTTGGCTCTGGGTGTTCTCGATATTCATACGCTGAGATTTTTAAGTAAAACAAAATTCATCGTGATCACATACCAAAGATAGGATGTTTTCCAGTACTATGCAACACAAAGTACTGTTTTTTGGAAGGTAATTTTTATAGGCAGGTAATGTAGGGATGAATGGCGGGAATGTAATATAAATGGTTGAATAGCCGGGCAGACCCGGTTATAGAAGGGACGAATTGGTCCCGAAAGGGCATAAAAGATTAAAAATGCATTAAAACGAGCGGTAATTTGTAGTAAGTTTGCTTTCCTTACAGCTGAACCTGAGCAAACTGCAAAATTGACAACGACAGTTATAATAACCCCGTAAATGGCTATCTCAGCGATGAAACTTATCCTTTGTTTTCTGGCAGGTGCAGCTGCCGCCTGGCTGCTTCTCTACCTCCTTCACGTCTAGGAATCAGGACAGTAAATTCACCATTATTTCTTTAGTCCGATCTCGCGCAGGCGCTCGTCCGGGTATTCCCCGGCCGTAGCATCCGGATAGGCTTTTGGATGCTGTGCGTCGATACAGCTGGGAAGGCAGGCCAGACTCATGCTGCTTTTGGGGTGCAGGAAGAACGGGATGGAAAATCGGGGGCTGCCCCACAACTCTCTGGGAGGATTGACGACGCGGTGGGTAGTCGAACGCAGCCGGTTGTTGGTCAGCCGCTGGAGCATATCACCCACATTGACGACGATCTGTTCCGGGAGCGAGGTCACCGGCACCCAGGTCCCCTGCTTGGACAGGGATCTCGAGGCCGTCCGCGCTGGCGCCGATCAGCAGGGTGATCAGGTTGATGTCCTCGTGCTGTTCGGCACGGATGGCCGATTTCGGCTCTTCTTTTATCGGGGGATAATGAATAGCCCTCAAAAATGGAGTTCCCGTTGTGCACATACTGGTCGAAATATTTTTCGTCCAGGCCCAGATAGAGGGCGATGGCCCGCAGCAGGGCGGAGCCGGAATTTTCGAACGACCGGTACGCGTCAGCAAATATGGGGCTGAAGGTTTTTATCTCCGATACGATGACGTTGTCCGGGTATTCGGCCTTTATGGGATCGCCGTCTACCACCGTCTGTCCGAACTGGAAGAATTCCTTGAGGTCCGGAGCGGTGCTGCCCTTCGCGTGTTCTTTCCCGAAAGAAGTATAGCCCCGCTGGCCGGCAAGACCCGGGATCTCATATTTCCGTTTGGCCTCCTGCGGCATCGAGAAGAATTCTTTTGTATTGGAGTACAGCGCCTCGATCGTGGAATCGGGAATACCATGGTTCTTTACGGCGACGAACCCTACGTCTTCGTACGCTTTACCGAGTCCTTCCACGAAAGCTGCTTTCTCCTTTGGAGTTCCCGAGAACTGGGCGAGGTCGACGGTAGGTATGGCCATGGTATTTTTTGTTGCTAATGATTGAAGGCCCTGAAAAGGGCCTTTGGTAAAGTTAAAGATTTTTTGAAGAAATACCGGACTTCTCTTCCGGGGTCAGTTCCACTAGCGCATATCTTTTGACGTCGTTGATCTGCGTCTCATCCAGCAGCGAGACAACATTGCCGTAACTGGATTCGGGCGACGGTTTGATAAGCAGCATCATTTCTTTCTCCCGCCTTTATAATAGCGGTCCATGGCCGCCTGCTTGTCACGGATGATATCGCCGATGCCGCCGTTGCGACCATAGCCCGCCGTTCCAAAGCTGCCATTGTGCAGTGCTTCGGAGAATTCGCCGTTGTAGTAAAAGACCTTGTTGCCTCCGAGGGCTACGAGTGTGAGCGTAGCGTTAGCGCCAGTTGTTGTGGGATCGCCGTCGGCCGGCTTCCTCACCTCCAGCTCTTTTGGCCTGGACATTGTCGTGGTGAAAACAAAGAAAGTGATCAGTAGAAATCCGAGGTCTACCATCGGGGTCATGTCGACACGGGTAGACAATTTCCTGCAACGCCGGCCTCCCCTTTTATGGGAGTTGCCGGCAGGGGTGTTGAGCTCTGCCATAAAAAAGTTGATTTACTAATTAGATGGCAGACCGGATTTATTCCATAAACTAAAACTCGGCACTCTTCGGGGCCCTCGGGAAGGCGATGACGTCGCGGATATTGGTCATACCGGTCACGAACAGCATCATGCGCTCAAATCCGAGCCCAAAGCCGGCGTGCGGTACCGTACCGAAACGACGGGTGTCGAGATACCACCACATCTCTTCCGTGGGAATATGCATGTCTTTCATCCTGGCTTCCAGCCTTTCGAGACGTTCTTCTCTCTGCGAGCCGCCGACGATCTCGCCGATGCCCGGGACGAGGATGTCCATGGCCGCGACCGTCTTTCCGTCGTCGTTCTGCCGCATATAGAAGGCCTTGATGGCGGCAGGATATCCGGTGACGATGACGGGCTTTTTAAAATGCTTTTCCACGAGGTAGCGTTCGTGCTCACTCTGCATGTCGATGCCCCATTTTACCTCGTACTGGAACTTCTTCTTTTTGTAGGCGGGAGACTGCAGGAGGATGTCGATGGCTTCGGTATAGGTGATGCGTTCGAAGTCGTTGTTTACCACGAACTCCAGCTTTTCGATGAGACCCATCTCGCTGCGTTCGGCCTGAGGTTTTTGCTTTTCTTCCTCTGCGAGGCGCGTGGCGAGGAACTCGAGGTCTTCCCTGTTGTTTTCCATGACGTACCGGATGAGGTAGCGGATAAAGGATTCCGCGAGGTTCATGTTGTCTTCCAGGTCGCAAAAGGCCATTTCCGGCTCGATCATCCAAAACTCCGCCAGGTGACGCGCGGTGTTGGAGTTCTCCGCGCGGAAAGTCGGGCCGAAGGTGTAGATCTCGCTGAAAGCCGTTGCGCCGAGCTCGCCCTCGAGCTGTCCGCTTACTGTCAGGTTAGTAGCGCGACCGAAAAAGTCCTCGGCGAAATCGATGGTGCCGTCCTCTTTGCGGGGCGGGTTGTCGAAGGGCAGCGTGCTCACCCTGAACATCTCGCCGGCGCCCTCGGCGTCAGAAGCGGTGATGACGGGAGTATGCAGATAGACAAACCCCTTTTCGTTAAAGAACTTATGAATGGCAAAGGCCAGCGAATGACGGATGCGGAATACCGCGCCGAATGTATTCGTACGAAAACGGAGGTGTGCTATCTCGCGGAGATATTCCAGGCTCGGTCTGTTCTTTAGCTGTAAAGGGTATTTCTCCGGGTTGCACTCGCCAAGAATGTCCAGAGCGGTTGCTTTTATTTCTACTGACTGACCCTTGCCGAGGAGGCGATCAGCTGTCCGGTAACCTTGAGGCTGGCGCCAGGCGTGATCTTTTTAAGAAGATTTTCATCATAAGCACCCAACTCTATTACGATTTGGATGTTGTTATTGGTAGAACCATCGTTAAGGGCGATGAACTGGTTGTTGCGAAAGGTCCGCACCCACCCCATTACGATGACTTCCTGATTTTCCGGTTTTGTAGCCAGCAGCGCTTTTACCTTCACTCTTGTGTTAAACATGGTCTCTGTAGAAATTTTTAGTGGGACAAATATAGAGCAAGCGCGGGAAAGACCCTGAAGGCGTAAAATTCTGAGCGAAAAAAGCACTGAAATTCAGGCCATTTTAAAAAATATTTTTGATTTTTATTTTTTTATATTAAAATTGCAAGTGGAATTAAGCTGATTAGTTTCCTTTTCCAATGCTCACAGCTCATCAGTTTTAACTCATTCTGTTCATTTTTAATCAAAATTTCATTTCATTTTTCTCAACAAGACAGACCCTCTGTTTGAGAATAGTTTTCAACTCTCAAGTCATTTTATGTACGATATTCTCCAATTGAACGACATGCTCGTTCCGGAACTCCTCGATATTGCTGAGCAGTTAAAGATCACAGGCGCGAAGAAGCTGGATAAACAGGAGCTCATCTACAAAATCCTCGATAAACAAGCCGTTGCTGCCAGTGAAGGAAAAGGAGACGCAGCCGACGACAAGCCCAAACGTAAACGCATCATAAAGGCTACCACAGCCAACTCCACAGAAGAAGCGATTGTCGAAAGTGTAGAAGAGAAACCTAAAAGGTAGAAGCGAAAAAGAAGCTCCCAAAAATAAAAAAGAAGAAGAAAAGCCGATGCTGAAGAAGGCGGCGCCGAAGAAGAAAGAAGAAGTGCAGGAAGTTGCTGTTCCTTCGAAAGCCGCTCCTGCGGCTCGTCCCCAGCCGGTAGTAGAGCGCGCTGAGCGTCATAACGATCGTCCCGAAAGGACCGAGCGGGTCGAGCGTCCTGAAAGACAAGGTGCGGAGCGGATCGAGCGCAACGACAGGCCCGAACGAGCCGAACGTCCTGACAGGGAACGTTTGGAAAGACAGGGCGCAGAAAGGCCCGAGCAGGCCAACCGCGACAACCGTGGCGAAGAATCCGAAGAGCAGCACGAACAGGAAGATGGAATAAATATGCCGGAAGACCAGGACAACGGCGGCGACAACCGCGGCGGCGACTCTCAGGCCAACAGGCTGTATCCGCAGCGTCGCAACGAGGTCTTCAACATCGAGTTCGACGGCGTCATCTCCGCTGAAGGCGTTCTCGAAATGATGCCCGACGGCTACGGATTCCTGCGCAGCAGCGACTATAATTATCTCTCCTCTCCCGACGATATCTATGTTTCCCCTTCCCAGATAAAACTGTTCGGCCTCAAGACCGGCGATACCGTCCTCGGTTCGGTACGTCCCCCGAAAGAAGGTGAAAAATATTTCGCCCTGCTGAAAGTAGAGACCATCAACAACCAAAGGCCCCGAAGAAGTCCGCGACCGCGTCCCCTTCGACTATCTGACGCCGTTGTTCCCCTTCGAAAAGCTGACTCTCTTTACCACTCCTTCGGACTACTCCACGAGGATCATCGACCTGTTCACGCCGATCGGCAGGGTCAGCGCGGTCTCATCGTGGCACAGCCCAAGACGGGTAAGACGATGCTGCTGAAAGCCGTGGCCAACGCCATCGCCGCCAACCACCCCGAGTGCTACCTGATGATCGTCCTCGTCGACGAGCGTCCTGGAGGAAGTTACCGATATGGAACGCAGCGTAAAGGCGGAAGTCATCGCTTCTACTTTCGACGAGCCCGCCGAGAAACACGTCAAGGTTTCGACCATCGCCCTCCAGAAGGCTAAGCGCCTGGTCGAGTGCGGCCACGACGTCGTAATCCTGCTGGACTCCATCACCCGCCTCGCCCGCGCACACAATACAGTTGCCCCTGCATCCGGTAAAGTACTCTCCGGTGGTGTGGAAGCCAACGCAATGCAGAAACCCAAACAATTCTTCGGCGCCGCCAGAAAGATCGAGAACGGTGGTTCGCTGACAATACTCGCTACCGCCCTTATCGACACCGGTTCGAAGATGGACGAGGTGATTTTTGAAGAATTCAAGGGTACGGGTAATATGGAACTGCAGCTGGAACGCCGCCTTGCCAACCGCCGTATCTATCCGGCCATCGACCTCGTGGCGTCTTCCACCCGTCGTGACGACCTGTTGCTCGAAAGAGAGGTGCTGCAGCGCATGAACCTGCTCCGCGTCTATCTCAACGATATGAATGCCGAAGAGGCAATGAACGAGCTGCTCAAACGCATGCGCGGAACCAAGAGCAACGAAGAGTTCCCGGCCAGCATGAATGGATAAACCTTACCGGGCGTCGGATCAGGTCCCAGCCTGGGCCGACCCCGTGTCCATAGCGTGAGCCGTCAGACCATCGCGGTCGATCTTTTGCCAGTTTCCTGTCTTTATCGGTGACGATATCCCCCGCGTCGTGGGTGGAGAGGCTTATCTCTACCTTGTTATAGACGTTGGTCCACATCGGATGGTGGTCCATTTTTTCCGCTTCGAGCGCCACACGGGTCATAAAGGCAAAGGCTTCGGAGAAGTTCTTAAACTCGAACTTCCGGTAGAGCGTGTTGTTTTTTTCTTCCCACATAAAAAAGTTTGGTGGACCGATTGTGGCCGCAAAGCGCGGACCACGGACCCAACGTCCGGTGCCCCCGCAGTCAAAAAATGAGATGTCCTTTGTTCCTGATCTTTTCGTGAACCAGTTCCATCACCAGCTGCACGCCGGAGATCGTACGGATACACTCGATCAGCTGGCTTATCTTTTCATCCTGAACGATATCCCCCTTCAGCAGCCACAGGAAATCCAGGTGCTTGAACTCCGGGAGCAGGTATTCGCCGTCGAACTGGTTATTGTACAGGAAATGCGATTGCGCGGTACCCATCTCCTGGTACTCGTAGACGGCAAAGAAATAGTGCCGCTGTTTCTTCGTCAACTGGATCTCGATTCCGTTGTTGATGCGGAAGTCAAAGCGGAGACGGTTGTTCAGCTGCCAGCAGAACTGGTAGTCCTTAATGGGGGCCACGATGCCCAGCAGGCGGGTATCCTCGAAGAACTCGCCGGTCATGTCGTCTATGTTCAGCTTTAGCTTCATTGGTCTTTGTTGGTTAGGTCATCAGCGGTCCGTCAAAATTGTACCGGTCTTTCAATGATCGCGTCACCGCGGCGATATTTTACGGTCGTCCTGTCTCCCTTCCTGAACTTTCCCAGGGCCTCCATATAGTTGCCGAGCGATGTCACCGGATACTCGCCCAGCTGGACGATAACGTCCCCGGCCTGCAATCCGGCGCCCTGGGCCGGCCGCTCTTCGCTGACGGCGTCGGCGCGAACGCCGCTGCCGCTAAAGGAATAGTCGGGGAGTATCCCCAGCGTCACGCTGAAGCTTGCCATCCCCGGGGCGGGAAGGTCACGGGTCCGGGTGAAGGCGATACGCCCTTTTTTATTGAACCCCTCCACTACGGAATAGACCAGCTTTACTACCTGCAGCTCGCCGGGGAAATTGATCTTGTCATAATTGTCGCTGGGTTTGTGGTAGTCGGAATGGGTCCCGGTAAAGAAAAAGAGCACGGGAATGTCTTTTCTGTAGAACGACGTGTGATCGCTGGGGCCGAGACTGGTGCTGTCGAACCGGAAATTGAAAGCCTCCCGGTCGCGGACGACGCGCCGGCCGGAAAGCCCTTGCCCATGCCGGGGAGGTGCCGTAGCCACCGACCGTCAGCACATGCGCCGAATCACTGAGGCGTCCGATCATATCCAGATTTACCATGTAATTTACCGATTTCAGGTCGATGGTCGGGTGCTCCACGAAATATTTGGATCCGAAAAGCCTCGAGTTCTTCGCCTGAAAAAGCTACAAAAAGATAGTTATTCGCTTTCAGCCCTCGAAGCGCCCAGCAGCCGCGCGAGTTCGATCATCCCCGCCACACCGCTGGCATTGTCGTCAGCTCCGTTGAAAACGGCCCTGTCGGCGCCCCTGTATAGGGTATTGCTGTCCTCGCCGTGACCCAGATGGTCGTAGTGGCCCCGATGACGACGGTTGTGGGCGCGCCGTTATCCAGCCAGCCGACGACATTATGCGCCGTACGCTTGTCTCTCATAAAACCCGATATTGATCTTCAGGTCTGCCGAGGCGGACTCGTCCTTAAAATATTTCCGTTTGGCGGCAAGGGGTCAGATACAGGACCGGGATCGCGGCCGGGTCGGGCCGCTTCGTGGGGATCGAAGGCCAGGCCATCGGGCATTTTTGACGTATTATAAACTATCAGCGCCGTAGCCCCCCTTCTTTGCAAACGTCCCCGCCATTACGCGGATGGCGTTCTCCAGATCGAAATGGGGACTGCGGCCATGGGCCTGTATGAGTTCGCGCAGGTCCAAAACCAGGAGGTACCCCCGCTCTCCTGCAGGGCAATGGCGGGTGATCCCGTAACCGTACCCGCGGGACTGACGGTCAGCGGAAAGAAATCGCGGTTGAGAACCAGATTTCGGTTATTGACCGAAAAAGAAGTGCCGCTGTCCGTAAATCGTCCCTCGTCGATCGAAAACCCCTGAAGCCAGCCGTTGTCGGGGTCGCCGCCTTTCGGTTTCAGGCCTGCTTCGGCGAATTCTGCGCTGATATAGGCGCCTGCCGCCTTCTCGCCTGGACTTCCCGCCCGCCTTCCCTCCAGACTGGGGTCGGCCAGATAGTGAATATGTCTTTCCAGGTTGGAAATCGTGACCTTATCGGCTTTTTTCAGCCGGGAGGGGAATGCCGGAACACTGGTTTGACTGGGAGACTGACTGCGGCCGGGGAGGAAAACAAGGGATACAAGGATAAGCGTAAGCCAGATAGTACGAAAGTTCATAAAAGCCGGTTTAACAGAGGCTTTCAAAGGTAAGATGGATTTATTTTCTACACTCACCTTTTTTCCTTTAGTTTTGCAGATTGGCCTTTCCGGAGAGGCCCCTGGCTTGCGTACAGGGTGCCGGAGGGTGGATTTGTTAAAACTATGTATGGCGCTACCGCACCTTATTAAGTATGTATATACCAATGGGACCGATGAAGTAATTCGCCGGGGTAAGAAGATCCACGCTATTGGTTATGTTGAGCTGATCGAATACGACGAGCTATTCGAGTCCGTGACCTTCCGGGTTAAGGACGACAGCTACTCCACTTATTACAAAGTATACGTCCAGAAATTCAAGGACCCAAAGACACTATCCATCCGTTGCAGCTGTCCCTACAACCTGGGAGATATCTGTCGCCACGAAGCCGGAGCGCTGATCCAGCTGCAGGAGCTGCTGGACAGAAATATGCTCAAGGCGGAAGAGGTACAGTATGACCAGCGGCATACTGTCGTTAAGATGAAGTTCATCGACCTCAAAAGCATCCGGCTGCTGTGTTCCCCGCAGACGCTGCAGGATGCCGAAAAATATCTTCGGACGGAACGCGCGAAAATCGAATTTGCCAAGGACGAGGTCGTCAAGGCCTCGGTGGAGATGGACGGACAGGTCTACCAGTGGTCCTTCTGGAAGAACGAAGAGCGGAATTTTGATACGAGCAGCGACTATCCCGATCCCGTCCATCCGCTGTCGCTACCCAAGGTCATCGTCTTTTTACAGCTGCTGCAAATGCACGGCGCTTACTATTTCGACAGCATCCGCAACTGGGACAAGGAAAAGAACAAATTGCTCGAAGCCTATGGCTACTCCCTGTCCGACGACCTGAAAGGGAAGTTCGAGTTTACCTATAAGGATGGCAAGCCTTTTCTTCGCGTACTCGATACGACGATCAAGAGGGTGGCGCCACTGGCCAGCAGCCGTCCCCGGCCGGTCGAAGCAGAAGCTCCCGCCGCCGTCATCTCTGAAGAAGAAAAGCCGCTGGTCAGCAACGCGCAGCGGCTGGGGGTAGTGTTCAATTTCAACCACGAGGGTTTTCCAGGATTCGCGCTGGACGCAATTGCCGGCGAGAGCAACGACGAGCAGTCGGCCTTTACGGGCAAGGTGGAGAAAATGGACCTGACGAAATTCGTCAATAGCGACCCCTTCAGCGAGACCGACCGCCAGATGATCCCCTCCCTGCGCAAGATGCAGGGCCCCGAGATCAATAAATACCTGAACCGCAACTCCCCCTTCAGCGGCATCTGGGAGAATATCGTCCATCACGAGGAAGACGACCTTCCCGAAGAGACTAAGAAGCTGATGGTGGAATATCTTCACCCAAAGCTGAAGAAGCTGTTCTCCGACCTCAACGCCAATCCTTTTGTTTTCTACCTCAACGGCCACCAGCCTTTTAAAACCAGCAACCTCCAGCCGGTGGGTCTGTCCGGCGACGTAGTATCGCCTTTTTTCAGCGTGGCAAGGGACGGGGATGGGTATGAGCTGTCCTGTTTCGTCAAGATCAACGGCCAGCCGGTGGATATCGCGAAGAACGAATGCAGGAGTCCGCTGGTCTTCTCTTTATAATAACAACATCTATCTGTGGAACCGCCCGGAAGATATCTCGCTGGTGGAAAAATTCAGTGGCAAGGAGAAGTGGTCGATCAGCAAGGCTGACTGGCCGGCGCGGCTGAAAGATCTTGTGCTGCCCCTGACCATGGAATACCACGTAGACTTCGACAATGGCGTGGTCCGCGAGGTCAAGGACGGCGACCCGGAAAAGAAACTGCTGTTGCAGGAAAAGGGCGACTACCTCATCTTCCAGCCGCTGTTCTCTTACAAGGGCTACGAAACCAGACCCGGCGGGAAGGGCGAGATCATCGTCCCCGATGGCGAGCAGGTGCTGATCGTGCACCGCAACAAGGAGGCCGAGCTGCAGTTCTTCCGCAAGCTGGAATCCCTTCACTCGCAGTTCATCCACCCCGAAAGTTCGCATAGTCTGGCCCTGAAGGGGGCTGACGTACTCAAGAACAACTGGTTCTTCCTCTTCGTGGACGCCATGGAGGAGATGAAGGTGCCGGTATATGGTTTCGACGCGCTGAAGAATTTCCGCTTCAATACCGCCAAGCCACAGACCAAGATCCATATCAGCAGCAATACCGACTGGTTCGACGCCGGGGTAGACATCGTATTCGGCGACCAGAAGGTCACCATCGCCGACGTCAAGAAAGCGCTTGGCAACAGGCAGCAGTTCGTTCCCCTCCACGACGGGACCCTCGGCGTGCTGCCCGAAGAATGGATCAAGAAATATTCGCTTCTTTTCCGCGTCGGGGAAGGCAAGAGCAACCAGCTGCGCCTGTCCAAGTACCATATGAGCGTGATCGACGAGCTCTATGAAGGCCGCAACGAGGAAGAGCTGGTCATCCGGCTGGAAGAAAAATACGAGCAGCTGCGCGAGTTCAACCGGATCCGCGAAGTCCCGCCGCCGGCCCATCTCGAGCCGATACTGCGGCCCTATCAGGTGCACGGTTTTCACTGGCTCAACTATCTTCAGGAGGTCAACTGGGGTGGGATCCTCGCCGATGACATGGGTCTCGGTAAGACCATACAGGCCCTGTCCTTTCTCAACCATTTCCGCACGGAGCATGGCCGGCTGACCGCACTGGTCGTCTGCCCCACCACCCTGATGTTCAACTGGGAGAATGAGATCAAGAAGTTCACGCCCGAACTGACCTATCATATCCATCATGGCGGCGACCGCACCCGAAGCAAAGAGGCGCTGTCGCAGTTCAATGTGATCATCACCACCTACGGCACCCTGCGCAGCGATATCAAGCTGCTGCTCGAAATGAATTTCGACTATGCCGTGCTCGATGAATCGCAGGCGATCAAGAACCCGAGCAGCAAGGTCACGAAGGCGGCCTGTCTGCTGCAGGCGAAACACCGCCTTTGTATGAGCGGTACGCCCCTGCAGAACAATACCTTTGACATCTTCGCACAGATGAACTTCCTGAACCCGGGAATGCTCGGCAGCCTCGAGTTCTTCCGCCAGGAATTTGCAGTTCCGATCGACAAATTCGGAGAGCAGGACCGAAAGGAACACCTCCGCAAGCTATTATATCCCTTTATTCTCCGCCGTACCAAGGAACAGGTCGCCAAGGACCTGCCCGAAAAGACGGAGACGATCCTTTTCTGCGAAATGGAAGACGAGCAGAGAAAGGTATACGAGGCCTACCGCAACGACTACCGCGACAAGATCCTCGGGCACCATCGAGACCCAGGGCATACAGCGCTCGCAGCTGACCATCCTGCAGGGCCTGATGAAGCTGCGGCAGATCTGCGATTCTCCCGCGATCCTCAACGAGTCGGACCGCTATCCCAACAACTCCATCAAGCTGGACGAACTGGCGCGCGAGATCAGCGAGAACATCGGGGACCACAAGGCGCTGATCTTCTCACAGTTTCTGGGCATGCTGGCGCTGATAAAGGAAAGGCTGAAAGAGCTGGCGATCCCCTTCGAATACTTCGATGGCAGTACGACCGCCATTGAGAGGGAGAGAGCGATCCAGGCCTTCCAGAATGACGACACCTGCCGCGTATTCCTGATCTCGCTAAAGGCCGGTGGCGTGGGTCTCAACCTTACCGCCGCGGACTATGTCTACATCGTCGACCCCTCGGTGGAACCCTGCCGTGGAACAACAGGCCATCGACCGGACCCACCGTATCGGTCAGACCAAGAACATTTTTGCCTACCGCATGATCTGTAAGGATACGATCGAGGACAAGATCCCGCAGCTGCAGGAGAAGAAGAGGATTCTGGCCAAGGACCTGATCGCAGACGACGACGGATTTGTGAAGAGCCTGACACGGGCCGACGTGGAGTATCTGTTCTCGTAAAGGGAACGGCTCACGTGGTTCACCCCCGTCTGCGGTTCACATTAATACGGGATTAAAAATTCACCGATTCCCCCGGTTTGGCGAGGCCGCACGTGCTCCTCTCTTCACCCTACCGGCAGTCAATTTTGCCACTTGTAATTTGCGGGTATGACCCGAGTAAACGACCGGTTATTTTTACAGTCAATGATCGGCTATGACCAAGTACCATCTCATACTGTTAACAAGCGGGCTGTTATTCGCAACACATTCATTCTCACAAACGAACCCACCGACCAAAACGAAGGGTTCCGTAAAGGGCGCCCTCATCGACACCTCGGGGGGAAAGCAGCCGCTGAGCAACGCGACGATCGGCGTCCTGGCTGACGGGGCGGACTCCACGACCGAGCAGTTCGTCGTTTCCGACAAGAAAGGTGGCTTCTGGGTCAGGGGTCTCAAGCCCGCCAAATATCATATCCTCATTACTTACGAAGGATACCAACCGGTGAGCAGGACGTTTACGGTCCCCAACTCCGGCGACTCCACTATGGATATCAACCTTTCCACGCTGTATATGGCGCACGCCGACAAGATGCTGGAAGAAGTGGTCATCCAGCGGCCGCCGATGGGCGTCAAAAAAGATACGGTAGAATATAACGCCAGTATGTTTGCTGTGAAGCCCAACGCCGTGGCGGAGGACCTGCTGAAGAAGTTCCCCGGCATCCAGGTCGACAAGAGCGGGAATATCACCGCCCAGGGCGAGACCGTAACCCGCGTAATGGTAGATGGAAAACGTTTCTTCGGCGACGACCCCAAACTGGCTACACGCAACCTCCCCCCGATATCATCGACAAGATCCAGTGTCTTTGACGACCTCAGCGATCAGAGCAAGTTCTCCGGCTTTGACGACGGCAATCGCGTCAAGACCATCAATATCGTCACCAAGAAGGGCAGCCGAAAGGGATATTTCGGTAAGCTGGTGGCCGGGGCCGGCAGCAACGAGAACTATGACGAAAGTATAAATCTTCACCGCTTCGACGGGAATCAGCAGATCTCCCTGCTCGGACAGGCCAACGACGTCAACAAACAGAATTTTACGCCCCGGGATATTCTCGGAGGCGGCGGTGGCAGCGGCGGACGGCGCGGCGGGGGTGGGGGCGGAGGTGGTTTTGGCGGGGGCGGTGGCCCTGCGGCCAGCACCAGTCCTTCTTCTACCGGCGTGACGACCGTCTGGGCGGGTGGGGCCAACTATCGCAACTCCTTCGGAGGCACCGATCTTACGGCCAGCTATTTTTATAACAACCAGCACGTCAGCCTGAGCCAGACCGACAGTTCGTTGTCGCCGACCTCGGATACCAGCGGCAAGATCTCTTCCGGACACGGCTGGTCGGTCAGCAAGATCGAGAACCACCAGATAGCCATCAATCTCGAATCGAAGCTCGACAGCAATAACTCCCTGGTCTTCCGCCCGAATATCGCCTTTCAGAAGAGTACGCCTTTCGGGAACTCGGACACCTATACGACGGACGAGCACGGCGTGCCCGCTCTTTCTCAGGTGGGTCATACCTCGAGCATGAATCACGGCTTCAATATCAATGGGTCGAACCTGACCTTCCGCCACCGCTTTGGAAAGCCGGGCCGGACCCTGACCCTCGACGTGAACGGGACCGTCAACGTCAACAACGGGGAAGGCTATAACTATTCCGTCAATACGCAGTTCAGGAAAGACAGTCTGCCGTCGGTCTTTACGCTGAACCAGCACTACAATGACTCGCTGCATTCGGTGAACCTGTCTCCTACCCTCTCGTATACCGAGCCGCTGGGGAAACGTATGAACCTGCAGCTGAGCTACAACCACGGCTATACCAGGAGCACAACGATCAACAACACCTACGCATACAACGACGCCACAAAGGACTATACGCAGTTCGACAGCATATTCAGCAACTCCTATAAATTTCGCAGCAACTCCGACCAGGTATCGCTGGCCTGGCGCATCGCGGCCAAAAAGTTCAACCTGTCTGCGGGCTCCGGCGTACAGTGGACAAATTTCAACAGCGACAATACGACCAAGGGGATCACGGTTGCGCACAACTACGTCAATCTGACGCCGACCTTCGCCTTCCTCTACAACTTCTCTTCGACAGAACATTTCAGGCTCTTTTATAACGGAAGGACGGGGACGCCGAGCCCATCACAGCTGCAGCCGCTGACGACGACCTCGGACAGTGTCAACTTTACGAGCGGCAATCCGGGTCTGAAGCCGCAGTTCACACACAGCCTGCGGATGCTGTATACCCATTTCGATCCGTCGACGCAGAAGGTCATTTTTGCCACGCTGAATGCCAGCACCATCGTGAACGATATCCAGTCAGCCGTCTACTACCGGCCGGGCAATCTGGGGACCGTATCCAGCTATGTCAACCTGAACGGTACCTATAATATCAATGGATATTTCAACTATGGGTTCCCGCTGAAGTCGCCGAAGTCGAATATGAACCTGATCACCAATCTTGGCTATACACAGAGTCAGACCCTCCGCGCGGATAACGAGCAGGAAGCGCTGCTGGGCCACTATACCCACCTGTACACCAAGAATACGACGCTCGGGGAGACGATCTCCTGGACGACCAATATCAAGAAGAATTTTGATATGAACCTGAGCGCCGCTTCCACCTATACCATTCCCACCATTCCGGGTGCGGGCAGCGGCACCTCCACCAAGGACAGCACGGGTGCAAAGGTCAACCAGAACCTGAACTCTTTCTCGGAGACGCTGGGTGCGGAATTTACCGCCTACACCAACAACGGCTGGCTGATATCGGCGACCTTCGACTACATCTATACCTATACGCACTCAAAAACTTTCAACGCCAGCGTGCCGCTGTTCACGCCGTCGATTGCGAAGCAGCTCTTCAAGAAGAAGAATGGCGAGCTGCGGCTGACGGTTTTTGACGTATTGAACAAGAACACTTCGGTCAGCAAGACGGTGGGCGCACTGGGTGCGGT
This sequence comes from Puia sp. P3, assembly GCF_050632245.1. Taxonomy (NCBI): domain Bacteria; kingdom Pseudomonadati; phylum Bacteroidota; class Chitinophagia; order Chitinophagales; family Chitinophagaceae; genus Puia; species Puia sp. P3. The sequence continues at coordinate 7,006,193 of NZ_CP192583.1, read as the reverse complement.
ATCCTATCAGCGCAGCAATGTGCTTAGCCGTTACGCCATGCTCACGTTTACCTACAACCTCAATAATTTTGCCGGCGCCAATCAGCGTCGTATGCCAGGCTTCTTCCCCGGCCGGTTCCGTGGCGGCGGCGGTGGTGGTGGGATGAGGGGCGGCGGGTTCGATGTGCCATAATATTTCAAGGCCGGTGTCCACGATCCCGGCTTTTTGTTGGAATGCCGGCGAGATCGCCCCCCAGCTTTGTCGCTATACCCACCGGACTTCCGTGCGTAGATGGATTATTTTTGAAAAATAAAACATTTACGTATGCGCAAGTTAATAATGAAGATGTCCATTTCAGTCGACGGTTTTGTCAGCGGTCCAAATAACGAGAAAGACTGGGTCTTCAGGAGCTCGGACGAGCAGTCAAGGGCCTGGTACTCCAGTCCACCCGCGAGTCGGGCCTGATCATCATGGGTAGGAAGGCGTTTGAAGAGATGTCACCCTACTGGCCGACCGCGACTGGTCCATTAGCCGACGCGATGAACGAGATTCCCAAGGCCGTGTTTACCCAAAAAGGGTTTAAAGTGCCACCAGCAGCCTCTTCCTCGCCGGCAGCAAAGTCCTGGGCTGAGACAAGGGTTCTCGACGGCGATCTGGCCGAAAGGATCACGCAGCTAAAACAAGAGACGGGTAAGCCCATCATAGCTTTCGGGGGCGCCGGATTTATGCGCAGCCTTATTGGGACAGGCCTCATCGACGAATACAACCTCGTGATCCATCCGGTTGCGTTGGGCGGTGGCCTTCCGATCTTTTCCGGTCTCACAAAACAGCTCGATCTGAAACTTCTATCAGCGAAGACTTTTCCCGGCGGAGTAGTCCTCCACACTTATAATCCTGCGTAGAGCGCGCAACATTCCGGCAATAATGCATATTTGTGCGGTATGCACTTATCCTCCAGAAATTTGATCCTATCCTGCCTTTTAGCCTTTCTCTGACCGCGGCCCGGGCTCGGCGGCGCATACAGCCCATTCATCAGCATCGCGCTCAGCGGAAGGTTTAGCCATAAAGAGAAGGAATAGCCCCCGTTGACAGAGGGCCCAGCGCGGTGGTTGAAAATAATCCTGCGACCATTGAAAAATTCCGGCTACCCTAAGTGAGGACTATGCGAATTGCTATATTACGAGGAAATTGTCCGCCATGTTGAAATGTCTCGTGATTACCGGTTTTATGATCTTGTTCTCCCTGTGGAGCTCCGCCCAGGATGACAGCGCGGCAAAGGCCCGGCAGATCATCGGGATCGAGCAAACGCTGATGAACGCCCTGCCCGGCGATACGATACCCTGGAACAAATACCTGGCGCCCAACTGGTATTGTACGACCGAAGACGGCACCGGATATTTCAGGGAGGCGTTCTTACATAGTTTTTCTGCGTTTCCCAGCGGCTTTTCCGGCAATATTCAGGTGACAAAACCCGTGCTGGTATTTCATGGCAATCTTGCGGTGATCCACTATGTGGCCGACGAACACGAGTCCGTCCTGGGACAGCAGCTGCATACCACCTATGGAATGGCCAACACCTGGTATAAGAGCGATTCGTCGTGGGTCATGCTGAGTGCGCTCACTTTCGAGATACCCCAATTGCTCCTCAGCCATCCGCGTAAAGACGTCGGTCCTCCAGCAATATACCGGTACCTACCGAATGACGGCGGATCGCCAGGCGGTGGTCAGTCTGCAGCGGGATACGCTCTTCATCCAAAAAGGCAGGAATCCGCCCGAGGCCCTACTGGCGGAAACGGACAATGTCTTCTTCCGGATGAGCGATACGCGTGGCAGGCGACTATTTGTCCGGGACGAGTCGGGAGATATGATCATGCGGGAAAGGCGGAATGGACAGGATCTGGTTTGGAAGCGGGTGACCGGTCGTTAGCGATTTAGTAACCAGGCGCGTGTGGCGAAGCTTTTCTTACCTACTACTCTTTATCCGTGACCTGATCCTGCTGAGAGACTCTGGCGTCAGTGACAGGTAAGACGCAACCAGATACAGCGGAATCCGTTGAAGGATATGGGGATGGTTCGCAAGAAAGGACCTGTACCGCTGCTCGGGCGATAGCAATGTGAGCTGCTCGATCCTCTTTGCCTGGCTAACAAGCATTCTTTCCGCTGTCAGCCGGCCGATCCTGTCCGCCTCCGGCATATTTGCATACAGCGATTGAACGTCGTTATAGCTGACCATCAGCGTTGCGGTATCTTCCAGCGCCCTGATGCCCAAATCCGACGGGATCCTGAAAAGGAAACTGTTGAAATCTGAAAAGAAATCGCCTTCGACCACCAGATCGTTTACCTGTTCTTTTCCGTCGATAATATGGAACTTCTCAACAATGCCGTGATTGATAAACCAGATGTGATCGCAGGTACTGCCCGGCTGCAGGATCATTTCATTCCGTCGGTACCGCCCGGATTTGAAAACAGTTTGGATCAGGCGCCAGCTTTCTTCACTTATTTGCGGGGTGATTTTTGTCAGATAACTATATAACCGGCTAAAATCGGTGCTTTCGGTGAGTTGGGTTTGAAACCCGGGGGCAGATATTTGACGGCCTCTTGTCATAGCGTATCCAACTACAGCCGGCGGTTTACCGGCATCCTTATAAAGCTAGCGGACTTGCCCGACCCAAAGGATGATGCCCGTCAGTCACCAGCCGGCAAAAAAATGACTTTGATCAAGAATCATTATACCGGCATGATCTATATTTATTGCAGGCCTGTTCGGCGCCTGTAAACCAAGGTCGATGAAACATTTATTAAAACCATTTGTCGGGTTTCTTCTCCTCTTTTTATTGTATCACAGTGCAGAATATATGATCGTTTTCAGGAACAGCATTTTCGGTTTTCTATCGTTCCAGCTGGCTTTTTTCGCCTCGGCTTATTTTATCGCGGCGTGGCAGGCGGCAGCGGCCTGAAGACCTGGGGGCTGGGCTTCGACCAGTTACGCGTGAAATTGTTTGTTTCAGGGCTGTTGGCGGGGATAGTGCTCTATGGCGCCGCCTGGGCGCTGAATATTCTTTTGGCATCGAAAAGGTGACCGCCGTACCCGCCGCCGGTGAGCTAATACTGAAGGTGTTGCCCTTTGTCGCCGGCGTTTTCCTTTCGTCGTGCTCGGAAGATATCCTGACGCGGGGATATATCTATTTTCACCTCAAAGAGAGGATCGGGAATCTGCCGGTCATCCTTGTGTCGGCGCTGGTATATTGGCTAAACCATATTTACAAACTGGGGACGGGACCCGGGAATTGGATCTATATTATTTTGCTGGGCGTGATCTTTATGATCCCTGTAATGATCACCCGTAGTCTTTGGTTTACGACGGCCATGCACTGGGCCGGCAATTCGGTATTCTTTGTTACGCATCAGGCAATCGATACGGAGACGCTGCCTTCCCGGCTGCAGCCGAACGACGTATTGTCGTTTTGTATTCTGGGCCTGATCCCGCTAGTGGTGTATTTTTTGAGGTCCGCATACTCCCGGAATGCGCATAACGGTCCTCCCGCGCAGTCATAGACCTGGAAGGCGCCAAAAGAAAATGACCGGCCTCCCCGGCTTATTTCGCCCTGCGGTTAAGCGCGGCGGAGCCTCCTACCTGCGACTGACCGAGGAGGATAATGGAGAGGAGGTTGACGAAAAAGCGGAAGGGATTGGGGCGGTATGCCTCCCTGTAAATACGCGCTTTGCGCACGTCGTACTGCATGTGGTTTCTGGTCATTGGATTTACTAGACTAAGGGTTAACAGGTTACAGTTGGGATTTTAACGTCTAATTTAATAAATTATTTCGCAAAAGGTTGTTAAATACATGTAACCATTTAGGATAGTTGGACGCAGAGTTGTTGCGGTGAAGGGGTGAATCGGGGGTCTCCCGGGTACGTGAACCGCGAAGACCCCCGTAAGGGGTTTTTACTATTGCATCCGGGATACTTCTGCCGTATCTTACCGGTTCAAATCCTTACTATGAGAACCGCAATCACTGGAAGTAAAGTTTTGCTCCTCGCGTTTGCGCCGGCCCTGTTATCCGCCACTCTGTCCGCGCAAAGTGTCTTTTCCAACAAGACCCAGGTCGTGCTGGAAAAGGTCATCCAGGATTATCCCAACCATTTCCGCAATATAAAGGGTGAGCTGATCGGTCAGGCGTCGCAGGCGGCGTGTTACCGCAGTACGCTCCAACTGCCTGGTGCCGTTTCGGGCACGGTTACCCTAAGCACTTCTCCCGCACCGGGTTCGGGATGGGTCTGTGTCGTCCTCGATACGGAGAACTTTGAAACGGCGAAGACCCGTTATTCGGAGATCTATTCTCAGCTGAGCAACAGTATCATAACTTCCGGAAATCAAAAGACATTTATCCTCAGCGGTCAGTATGAAGCGCCTACGGAAGACCGCAAGACTGCCCGCGTCGTATTTTCCCTCCTGCCCGGGGTCGGCGAAATGAAGAACCTCAAGGTCGAGCTGTCCCTGCTGGAAGCAGAAAAGGGATGGAAGATCGTCCTGAGCGTTCAGGACAAGGACCTGCAGGATCATAGCCAGGTAGCGATGGGGAATTAGCCTGGACGGTGTGAACCGCCGGATCGGAGGTCGGGGGCGTAAACCATGTGAACCGCGGGGCTACGGGAAGTGAACCGCCGAATCGGAGGTCGGGGGCGTAAACCCGGGACGCGAACCATGTGAACCGCGAGGCCGGCGGGGCCGGGACCCGTGAACCACAAACCGGCAGCAAGCCAACCCGCGGGAACCCGCAACTACACCATTAACGTGTAATCCCTCAACACTTCATCGATCTCCTCCAGCCGGAACGGCTTGGAGATATACTTATTCATCCCCGCCTCCAGACATTTCTCCCTGTCCCCCTTCATAGCATCGGCCGTCAGGGCAATGATCGGCAGGCTGCACCAGGGCTCGGGCATCTTCCTTATATGACGGGTCGTGGTATAACCATCCATCTCGGGCATATTCACGTCCATAAAGATCATGACAGGATCGCAGTGCGGCAGCCTTTCCAGCGCCTCGACTCCATTGCTCACCTGTATCACCTCGAATCCCATACGACGCAAAACCTCCGATATCAGCAGCATATTGATCGGGTCGTCGTCCGCCACCAGAATGCTGGCAGGCTCGGAAGAGATCTTCTCCACTCCATTGCCGGGCATCGCAAAAGACGGGTTCTCCTGCTGCAGGTTCATCTCCGACAGCGAGAGCAGCGCGCCAAACAACTCGTGCATCTTCACCGGCTTGGACAAAAATTTATTGATCCCCGTCTTGGACGCCTCGTGCTGGTAGATATTCTTTTCCAGCGACGAGAGCATGAGTATGAATTGCTGACCGCCGATGATCGGGAATGCCCTCTTGATCTCCTTTACCAGCGTTATCCCATCCATGCCGGGCATAAGGTGATCGGTAATGATAAGACTGAACGGATCCTTGCCTGCGCGGGCCTCGCTGATCTTCTCCAGCGCCATCTCTGCGCTGGAGGCCAGCACCGCGGGAATATGGAAGTAGCCGAAGATCTCCTGCATCAGCTGAAGGTTGCTCTCGTTGTCGTCCACCACGAGCACTTTTTTCAGCATGGCTTTCTCCGGCAGCTGCACCTCGGGCTGCTCGTTCGCTATCTCGAGCAGCAGGTGAAGCGTGAAGACACTGCCCTTCGCGGGCTCGCTCTGTACGGTGAGCTGTCCGCCCATCAGCTCGGCGAGGCTGCGCGAAATGGTAAGACCGAGGCCGGTCCCGCCATATTTACGGGTAGTGGACGTATCCGCCTGTGTAAAACTTTCGAAGATCTTTTCCAGCTTCTCCTTACTGATACCGATGCCCGTATCCTTCACCTCGATCGCCAGACGAGTATAGCTCTTTCCGTCCCGGGCGAAGCTGTCGCCGTCCCTGCGCACGGATACCATGATCTCGCCGTCCCCGGTGAACTTGATGGCGTTGCCCAGCAGGTTGACGACGATCTGCCGTATGCGGACCGGGTCGCCATAGAACTGAGAGGGGATCGTGGGATCGACGCGGTAGAGCATCTCCAGCTTCTTCTCGAAGGCTTTGATGGTGAGCATGTCGATCGTCTCCTCGATGAGCTCTTCCAGCTTGAACAGCGTATTGTCGATGAGCAGCTTGCCGGCTTCGATCTTGGAAAAGTCCAGAATATCGTTGATGATCTCGAGCAGCCCGTAAGCGGATTTTTTGACATTTTGCAGATAGTCCCTCTGCGACTTCTGCAGCTCGGTGGTCAGCACAAGGTCTGTAAAACCGATAATGCCATTCATGGGCGTCCGCAGCTCGTGGCTCATATTGGCCATGAACTCGCTCTTCGCATGGCTCGCCAACTCCGCCATTTCCTTCGCCTGCACCAGCTCGACCTCTATCTGCTTGCGCTCGACCGCGGCGGCTACCGAGGAAGCGTACGAACGCAGGATGGCGAACTCGGCCTCGAACCACTCCCGCTCTTCCTTCATCTCGTCAAACCCGACAAAGCCCCAGAATGTGTCGTCCTTGAGGAAAATAGGCAGGGCGACGCTGGAGATAACGCCCGTCCTGTCGAGGATACCCTTCAGCTGAGGGTCGTCCTCCCTGCTCTTATAGCTGACGAAAGGCAGGTGGTCGAACAACGGCTCTACGATCTTTTTGATGCTATCGAACGGGATATCCCGCATATAGTCGTTGTTGAGCCGGAAATCGCCCGCCATTTCGGTCCACTCGTGCGTTTCGGTGGTAAACCACTGGCGCGTCTCCTTGTCGAAATGGTTCTGGAAGAGATAGACGCGGCTGACCATCGCCGTACTTCCCAGCACCTGTATGGAATCGTTGATCGCCTGGTTCAGGTCCGTATTGATCAGCAGGGAATGGGTCGCCTGCGCCACGGCGTGCAGCAGGTGGTCCTTCTTCTTCAGTTTTTCCTGCGCGATCTTCTGGTCGGTGATATTCCGGGATGTACAGATCAGCTTGACCAGCTGTTCTTCGTCCACAATGGGTTTGATGATACTTTCCAGCCAGACATAGGTGCCGTTGCGGCGCAGTACGCGGTAGCGGACGGTGATGCTGGTCTCCCGCGAGATCGAGACCTCCGCGAAGGCCGGGACCTGATCGACGGGCAGGAATTTATGCCGGTCCTCCGGGTGTACGTATTGTTCGAACGAACGGCCGATGATATCGTCCACTTCGTAGCCGAGTACCGTCGTGACGGAGGGGGAAAGATACCAGATGGTCCCGTCGACGGCGTGAACGCTGATGATGTCCTCGGAGTTCTCGGCCAGCAGACGGAATTTTTGTTCGCTGTTCAGCAGCGCGTTCTCCGCCTCTTTCTGGAAGGTGATATCCTGGGCGATCCCAAACTCTATTTGCTCGTCCACCACCTTTCCCTTTATAGAAAGATAGCGCATCCATCCCTGCTTGGTGATGACGCGGCAGGAAAGGGAGGTCTCATAGCCGATATTCTCTTTGTGCTGGATAGCCCTTGCAAACTCCTCCGCCACGTGGTTGAAGTCCTCGGGGACCACGTATACGTGCATGAAACTGTCGAACGATATCTTGTCCGGATCTTCCTCGTCCATGGCGAGCAGCGCCTTGAACTCCTTGCTGAGAGAAAGCTCGTTGTTCATGAAGTCCAGTTTCCAGGAGCCCATCTTGGCATAGGTCATGGCATAGGAGAGGGTGCGGATTGCCTCCTCTTTACCCTGTTCCATCTGTAGTTTTTCCGACACGTTGAGACCGATGCCCTGTATCTCGTTGACCTCACCGTTCTCTCCCAGCAGGGCCAGAAACTCCCATTCGGTCCAGAGAAACTCCCTTGTATGGCCGATGGGCTTGCGGATCAGCAGGCGCGCTACCTTGCCGGGGTTGTTCCAGCAGTCGTTGGCGACCTGCTGACAGCGGTTGAGGTCTTTCGGGAAGATCGTTGTATAAAATAGTATGGTGTGGATCTCCTGTTCCGTATAGCCGAAGGTCTTCAGGAAGGCGGGGTTGGCGTAAGTGAACTGCCCCGCGCGGTTGATGCGGATGACATAGTTGGTCTGCGAACGCAGGATGGACGCCAGAAACTTCTTTTCGTTGAGCAGCTCGTTGCGGGCCTTCTGCAGCTCCTTATAATTCTTTTCGCCTTTTTTAAACGCGGGCTCCAGCACCAGGATAACGAGGCCGATGATGGCGAGGAGCAGTGAGATCATCTTGCCGGTGTCGATGGTTGCGACTTCGGAGTTCTTCTCCCGGACCAGCTCGGAATAGTGCTGGTTGATCTCGTCCATGAGGGAGCTGTATTTCTGCTCGTTATAGAGGATATCGCGGAGGTAGAGCTTTTTGTTCATCACCAGCAGACCGGAGTCGGCCTGTGTCAGCTCGAGTCCGATGGCCATGATCGACTGGAAATAGGACTGGGAGGACGAGAGCAGCAGCTTGATCTGGAAGATCTGCTGGGGGACGGGTGGCGGGATCGTGTTGGCCTGCTGTTGCAGCTGGGTCTGCAGTCGCTGCAGGGCTTCCAGCTGCGAGGAGAGGCTGTCGCGGAAGGGGGACGCCGGGGTCTGTCCGGGATTGTTCAGCAAAAGAATGGATTCCTTGGCGATGCGCTGGCTGAGGGCCTGCTGCTGGGCCGACCGATTGATAGACTCAATCAGCTCCTTGTTTTCCAGGGACTTAATATGATTAAAGTAGTACCCAAAGAAATTAAAAAGGAGTACTAGCACCAGTAAAACTACCGATATGCGAATCAGTTTGCGAAAAGGGCTTTTCATTGAATATTAAGCTGATCTTCACCTATAGGAACGCAAAATCGGCATTTTAAGTTTCCAGGACCCCAAAAAAGCCCCGGCAAGGAGCTGGGATGGCCGTCGCTATTGATTTTTAATAGTTTATGACCTGCTCTTCGATTGCAGCCGGGATCTCCCGCCATTCGTACTGCTGATTCCGCAGCTGGGGTTCGAAACCGGCCTCGCGGATAGCCTCCTGTATCCCTTTCGCTGTAAAACGATGCGGGGCGCCGGCGGCGCTCACGACGTTCTCTTCCAGCATGATACTGCCGAAGTCATTGGCGCCCGCCTGAAGGCAGATCTGGGCCGTTTGTTTCCCGACGGTGAGCCAGGAAGCCTGGATATTCTTTACGTTGGGAAGCATGATGCGGCTGATGGCGATCATGCGGATATATTCTTCCGGTGTGGTCAGATTGTGTACGCCGCGGATGCGGGTCAGGAGGGTGTCGACGTCCTGGAAGGTCCACGGGATAAAGGCGAGAAAACCCTTGGCATCGGCCGGCTTACGGGATTGTACCTCGCGGATCTTTATCAGGTGCTCCATCCTTTCCTCCAGGGTCTCGACGTGCCCGAACATCATGGTCGCAGAGGTGGTGATATTGAGCTTGTGGGCTTCGTGCATGATATCGAGCCATTCCTGGGCCCCGCATTTACCTTTGCTGATGAGGCGGCGGACGCGGTCAACCAGGATCTCGGCGCCTGCTCCCGGGAGCGAATCCATACCGGCGGCCTTCAGCTGGGCTAACACCTCGTGGTGGCCCATTTTCTCCAGCTTGCAGATATGGGCAACTTCGGGAGGTCCGAGAGTGTGGAGCCTGAGGTTCGGATATAATTCCTTCAGCTGGCGGAACAGGTTGGTATAGAAACCAAGACCCAGCTCGGGGTGGTGTCCGCCCTGAAGCAGCAGCTGGTCGCCGCCCCAGCGGAAGGTCTCTTCTATCTTTCTTTTATAGGTATCGATATCGGTGATATAGGCATCTGCGTGGCCGGGTATCCGGTAGAAATTGCAAAATTTGCAGTTGGCGACGCAGACATTGGTGGTGTTGACGTTGCGGTCGATCTGCCAGGTCACTTTTCCGTGGGGTACCTGCTGCTTGCGCAGCTCGTCGGCTATATACATGAGTTCGGTCAGGGGAGCCTGTTCGAACAGGAATACGCCTTCCTCAACGGACAGGAATTCTTTCTTCAGCGCTCTATCGTACAATACGGATAAATTCATTGTGACCAGTGGTTTAGAAAATGCTGTGCAAATGTACTATATTTAAGAGGCCAAGTCCACACTAACTATGCTTAGCCAGAAAAAACACCCTTCACTGTCTTACCGGCTGAAGATCCGTGCATACCGGAAACTCCTTTTCATGCCGGTCTTTCTCGTGCTCTTCACCGGCCGGTCCGCCGGCGCGCAGGAGACATTTACCCAGCCGGCGAAACTTATTACAACATTTCCCTTTACTATGTTCACGGGCGGCGTCATCCTCCTGAAGGCCCAGCTGGACAATTTTGCCGACACGCTGAATTTCATCCTGGATACGGGCAGCGGGGGCATCTCGCTGGATTCGATGACCTGTCTGCGGCTCAAAATGACGCCGAAACCTTCGGACCGGACCATACTCGGGATCGCGGGGGTGCGGCAGGTGAAATTCCTGTACAACGAGCGGCTGCGACTGCCGGGGCTCACCGTGGACAGCCTGAACTTTCACGTCAACGACTACGATATTCTCACCAGCGTGTATGGCGAAAAGATCGACGGGATCATCGGGTATAGTTTTTTCACCCGGTATATCGTCCAGATCAACTATGACAGCCTCCGGATATCGGTATATTCCAAGGGCACCTTCCGCTATCCCAAAGGAGGCCTTATGCTGCGGCCCGTGATCGCCAGTCTGCCGATCATGTCGGCTCAGGTCTCGGACGCCCGGAAGGTCGAGAACAGATTTTATTTCGACACCGGAGCGGGTCTCTGCAGCCTGCTTTCCACAGATTTTGCCAGCGACAGCAACCTGCTGGACTCAAGGAAACCGGCGTTCTTCACCCAGGCGCAGGGCCTGGGGGAAAGGCTACCATGAAGCTGACGACGCTGCGGGAACTCAGGATCGGCCCCTACAAATTTCGAAAGGTACCAACCTATATTTTTGACGATCAATACAATGTGACCTCCTACCCCAATCTTGGCGGACTGATCGGCAACGATATCCTGCGGCGGTTCAACGTCATCCTCAACTATGACCGTCGGATGATCTATCTGATGCCTAACTCCCACTACCGGGAACAGTTCGACTATTCCTACACCGGACTGGGCATCTACTGGATCGACGGGGAGATCAGGGTCGGGGACGTCATGAAGGACTCGCCGGCAGACAAGGCGGGGCTGAAGGAGGACGATATCGTCCTGGCAGTGGGCAATAATTTCAGTAATAACATACAGACTTACAAGAACTTACTACAAAATCCCGGGGATAAGGTAAAGATCATCGTCAAGAGAAATGGCGAGCTTCAGCAGACGTTCCTGAAGGTAAAGAGTATTAAATAGCATAAATTGCAACCCCGCCCGGGATTCTTGGTCCCCGGGAACGGAGCGCAACTATGATAAAATTTGAGAAATTCAGCCTTTCCAACGGTTTACGGGTTATAGTCCACGAGGACGCTTCCACCCCAATGGTTGTTGTCAATGTACTTTATGACGTCGGCGCCCGGGACGAGGACCCGAAAAGGACCGGATTTGCCCACCTTTTCGAGCACCTGATGTTTGGCGGCTCGGTCAACATCGAGGACTTCGAAACGCCCTTACAGCTGGCGGGAGGAGAGAACAACGCCTACACCACCAACGACTTTACCAACTACTATATCCAGCTGCCGGCGGAGAATATCGAGACCGCCTTCTGGCTGGAAAGCGACCGCATGCTTTCGCTGGCCTTCAGCGAGAAAAGCCTCGAAGTGCAGCGCAAGGTGGTAATGGAAGAGTTCAAGGAACACTATATCAACAAGCCTTACGGGGACGTATGGTTCAAGATGCGGGAGATGGTGTATAAAAAGCATCCCTACCGCTGGATGACCATCGGCAGCGAGCTGTCCCATATCGAAGAGGCCCGGCTCGAAGACGTGAAGAACTTCTTTTTCAAATACTACAGGCCCATGAATGCCATCCTCGTCGTGGCCGGGAAGGTTACCGCCGGGCAGGTGAGGCAGCTGGCGGAAAAATGGTTTGGGGATATTCCCGCCGGAGAGAAGTATGTGCGCGACCTGCCGGCTGAGCCCGTACAAAAGGAGGCCAGGAAGATGGACGTCACCGCGGACGTTCCGCTGGATGCACTCTATAAATGCTATCCGATGGCGTCCAGGACAGAAAAGGGCTACTATATAGCAGACCTGATCACCGAAGTGCTGGGCGGCGGGGCTTCATCCCGGCTGTTTCAGACCCTGGTAAAAGAAAAAACTGTTCAGTCAGATAGAGTGCTATCATACGGGTTCGGTAGATCCCGGCCTAGTCGTCGTTGAAGGCAAGCTGATAAAAGGCGTGAGCCTCGAGGACGCGGACGCCGCTGTGGTCGAGCAGCTGGAGTTGCTGATGGCCGCGCCCATCACGGAAGAAGAGCTGACGAAGATCAAGAACAAGACCGAGTCGGCGATCGTATTCGAGGACATGAGCGTGATGAACCGGGCGAATTCACTGGCGATCTACGAGTTGCTGGGAGACGTGAATATGATGAATACCGAGCTGGGGAAATACCAGGCCGTTACGGCGGAGGAGATCCTCGAAGCGAGCCGCCAGCTGTTCGATGTAAAGAACAGCAACACCATGTATTACCGCAGTGAAAAAAGAGCTAGAATGGTACAAAAAAGAGTATGCTTAACAGAACGATCGCACCACCTATAAAGGACGCAGTAGAATTTGAGCTGGTATTACCGCCTTATCAGAAACATACCCTGAAGAACGGAATCGAAGTCTTTATGGTCGACCTTGGCGATGTCGACGCGATGATGATCAACTGGATCTTTGACGCCGGCAACAGCTACGAGAAGAAGCACGGCGTGGCGGCGGCCGTCAGCGGCCTGCTGAAGAACGGAACCTCGCAGAGGAGTGCGTTCCAGATCAACGAGCATTTTGAATACTATGGCGCCTATCTCAACCGGAGCTCGCAGCACGAGACGGCGGAGATCACCCTGCACTGTCTCAACAAATATGTGGCGGAGCTGCTGCCCGTGGTTGCCGAACTGGTCACGGACTCGGTCTTCCCGCAGGAAGAACTGGACATCTATAAGAAGAATTCCCAGCAGCGGCTGCAGGTCAGTCTCAAGAAGAGCGATTTTGTGGCGGGCCGGCTCATCGAAGCCTACCTCTATGGCGAGGAGCACCCTTACGGCAAGTACAGCAGGATGGAAGACTATCAGCAGCCGCAGCGCGAAGACCTGGTTAGCTACTATAATGACTACTATCAGAAAGGCGCCTGCCGGATCATCGTCGCCGGTAAGCTGCCGGTCAATCTGATCACGCTCCTCGGACAGGTGGTTTGGGGAGTTACCCCTACGGGTACCCGGGGGACAGCGGCCTTCTTTCCCGATAAAGCCGGCCGAAGGACCGCGGAAATACAATATTGTCAACGATCCCAACGGCGTGCAGGGCTCTATCCGTATTGCGCGGAATTTCCCCAACCGGCACCACCCGGACTTTCAGCGGGTGCAGGTGCTGAACAACGTTTTTGGCGGGTATTTCGGGTCGAGGCTGATGGCCAATATCCGCGAGGAGAAGGGCTACACCTATGGTATCTACAGCTATTTGATGAACAATATCCAGGAGAGCGGGCTGATGATCAGCACGGAGGCAGGGAAGGAAGTCTGCGCGGCGGCTATTCAGGAGGTTTATAATGAGATGGAGAGTCTGCGTGACGAGCCGATCGACGACGAAGAGCTGCAGATGGCGCGGAACTTTGCGATCGGCACGGTGCTGGGAGACCTGGACGGGCCGTTTCATGTGGCGGGGCGCTGGAAGAATATCATCCTGAACGGACTGGACTCCGACTATTTTGAGAAAGGTATCGAAATTGTCAAGACTATCACACCGGAGGAGTTGCAGGAGCTCGCGAAAAAATACCTGAATCCCGAGGATTTTTATGAGCTGGTGGTTGTTTGAGACACATGATCGTGACGTAAGCCTTTTGGTGGTAGTGTGAACCACGCGGTTCACGCAACAAGGTATAGCGGTTCACGCGGCGAGTTCCGCGGTTCAAGTGGCGAGTTCCGCGGTTCAAGTGGCGAGTTCCGCGGTTCACGCGGCGAGTAATTCGAGTTGGTGGTAGTTTAAATATCCCTTAACTTGAACAAAACTATCAAATGAATTTCCTGCTCCGCATTGTTATTACGGCGGTAGTTGCATTTGCGTTGTCTTCAGTTCTTCCGGGCATTCATATCAATACTTTCTGGACGGCGATCGTACTTTCGCTGGTGCTGGCTTTTCTGAATTTCCTGCTGAAGCCCATACTTATCATTCTGACCCTTCCGATCACGATTGTCACCTTTGGTTTCTTCCTCTTTATAATTAATGCCCTCATCGTATTGCTTGCCGGTAAATTTGTGAAGGGATTCGAAGTGGACAGCTTTGGCTGGGCCCTGCTGTTCAGTCTTCTGTTATCCCTGCTTACATCACTCCTTTACAAAGACAGAGACAGGGAGGAACGGGCAGATAAATACTAAACAGCCGGGAGGAGTCCTATGTATTTCGAGAGAAAACAGCTTAACAACGACGAACTGGTCCGCATCTACAGGAACCTTTTATTACCTAGGATCATTGAGGAGAAAATGCTGGTGCTGTTGCGTCAGGGACGGATCAGCAAGTGGTTCAGCGGCATCGGACAGGAGGCTATCGCTGTCGGGGCCACACTGGCGATGGACAGGGAGGAGTGGGTCCTTCCGCTTCACCGGAATCTGGGCGTTTTCACCGGGCGCGGGATGCCATTGTCCCGTCTTTTTCTCCAGTGGCAGGGTAGCTCTGCGGGGTACAGCAAGGGACGCGAACGGAGCTTTCACTTCGGCAGCCGCGAGCACGCCATCTGCGGGATGATCTCTCATCTTGGGCCACAGCTCGGGGTAGCCGACGGGATCGCGCTGGCCTACAAGCTGGCGAAGAAGAGTAGGGCCGCGCTTGTTTTTTCCGGTGAAGGGGGTACGAGTGAAGGAGATTTTCACGAGGCGCTGAATGTGGCGTCGGTCTGGGACCTGCCGGTTATTTTTCTGGTGGAGAACAACGGGTATGGCCTGAGCACGCCTGTTTCTGAGCAGTACCGTTGCGAGAGTATTGTATATAAGGCGGAGGGATATGGCATGGAGGGGGTTCGCATCGACGGGAATAACATTCTTACCGTCATCGATACGCTACGGGGTGTGCGGGAGTATTGTATCAAATATCAGCGACCCTACCTGGTCGAGTGCATGACTTTCCGGATGCGGGGGCATGAGGAGGCCAGTGGCACCAAATATGTACCGCCGGAGTTGCTGGAGGACTGGGGAAAAAAGGATCCGATCGCCAATTATGAGAACTGGCTCCGCGGGGAGGGGTGTTGACGGAGGAGGCAATGCAGCATATCCACGAAGAGATAAAAAGGGAGATCGAAGAAGAACTGAGCGGGGTTCTCGACCCTGTGAATCTGGTGCCGGATACGAAGGCCGAGTTGGGGGATGTGTACGCACCGCGTGTGACCGGCGTGCCGCCGCTCGCGGACGGGGAAGACGAGACCCGGCCACCGGCGGAAGCCGGCGCAACTTCGGCCGCGGAGGCACCGGAAGGGGGTCCCGAAAAACGCTTTGTCGACGCCATTACGGAAGGCCTGAACCAGTCGATGGTTCGCCACGACAATCTTGTTTTGATGGGCCAGGACATCGCGGAATATGGCGGAGCCTTTAAGATAACGGAAGGATTCGTGCAGCAGTTCGGCAAGTCGCGGGTCCGGAATACGCCGCTTTGCGAAAGCGCGATCGTCGGCTGCGCACTCGGATTGAGCCTGGAAGGCTATAAAAGCGTTATGGAAATGCAGTTTGCGGATTTTGTGACCGCCGGCTTCAATCAGATCGTAAACAATCTGGCCAAAATATACTATCGCTGGGGGCAGGCTGCCAATGTGGTGATCCGGATGCCGACGGGCGCCGGTGTGGCTGCAGGACCGTTTCATTCTCAAAGCAACGAGGCCTGGTTCGTGCATACCCCCGGTCTCAAGATCGTCTATCCTTCGACGCCGCGGGATGCGAAGGGACTGCTGATCGCAGCGATCAATGATCCCAATCCGGTGTTGTATTTCGAGCACAAGGCGCTGTACCGAAGCGTCAGCGGGCCCGTGCCGGAGGAATATTATGAAGTGGAGATCGGAAAGGCAAGAGTGGTGCAGGAAGGGGAGGACGTATCGATTATTACCTACGGCGCCGGGGTGCACTGGGCGGCGGACTATGCAAAGGGGCACCCGGAACTGTCTATAGATATTCTGGATTTGCGTTCGCTGCTGCCGATCGACCATGATGCGATAAGGGCTGCAGTGAGACGCACCGGCAAAGTGCTGGTGCTGCATGAAGACACGCTTACCGGCGGCATCGGCGCAGAGATTGCGGCGTGGATCAGCGAGTTTTGTTTTCAGCTGCTGGACGCGCCGGTGCTGCGATGCGCGTCGCTGGATACGCCGATTCCTTTCAACGCTCAGCTCGAAAGAAATTTTTTAGCAGTGTCGCGTCTCGAAGAGTACGTACAGAAATTAATGGATTATTGAAGCTGCAAACGAGAGCGGTCAAGTTTTGCACTTTTAGCGCACATTGTTTGAAATATGAATGAAGATTACATATCTTTATGTAAATAGGATAAGGTTTAATGGTTATGGAACTGATTAGGGCAACCTCCCCCTCAAAGGGAGGTTTTTCTTGACGTCCTATAAGATCTTACTTACTCCCCACCGGCATTTTTCTCCAATTAATTTGATGGTTCACGCGACGGGATCGACGGTTCACGTTTCTACTCCCCTGCCCCCTTCTCCCCTACAAACCAGTGCTCTTTATTTTTAAACAATACGTTGAACGTCGTAAACGAGCCATAGATACGCGTTATATATTGTTGTAAATTGATCTTGTCTTCGTCGCTGAGGCTCTTGTGTCCGTTGATCTGTTGTTCCAGCACACGGAGGCGGTCACGGGCCATCACTATCTTGTGAAAGAAGGCCTCGACCGGAACTTCCTTCGGCTTTACGGTCTTGTCGCCGGGCTGCAGAACCATGATGCCGCCCTTCCACTTGTCGCCAAGAGCGACGACCTCCTGCTGCCCGCCCCAGAGACGAAGTATCTTCAGCAACGACTTCTCCATTTCCGAATGGGTCTCTATTTCTTCCGTTACATTCTCCGGCAATATCTCGTCCAGATGGCTGTCGTTCTTGTCGACCTCCTTTATACCGTGGTGAATAAAACTGATGAGGTAGACGGCGTACCTTACTCCGACGATCACCCCCGGCCCGAACTGGGTGTGCTGAAGACGTGTCCCGATACCGAGCGTTAGTTGGTCCATTGTTGGGTTTTTGGCAAATATAAAAAGAGGATCGTGAACCGCGTGGTTCAAGAGGGGATCGCAGGGAAAGTCAATGGTTCACGGTCTCTCCTTGCGGTCCTTCTGGTATTCCTTAAACGCGAGCTTGATATAATCCATCAGGTCATAGTCCGTGGCCCGCTGACAGAAGTCGTACGACGGCCGGTACTTCGCCATAAAAGCGTCGAGCGTATCGCCCTGCAGATGCGTAACCTTCAGCACCAGCGACCTGTTAAATCTGTGGTCGACGTATTTGTCCTGCTCCTCCTCCACCAGCCTTCGCTGGAACGCCTGGATCCGCTTAGTCCTTCCAAAGCGGAACACATTGATCAGCTCGTCCAGGTCGACACCCGCCCCCGCTCCGTCAGGGTTGGCCCCCGCGATCTTGAAACCCGGCTTTTTGAAATTGAAGATCTTAGCATAGTCCTGCCGGTTCTGCAAGGAGTCGTTGTGATAGCTCCGTGGCATGACTTTTACGGCTTTCATCTCCACCGGATCCACGTGCAGGGCAATGTCGAAGCCATTATAAAAATTCATCGACCTCACCGGATAGCGGGCCGTGGACTGGCCGAGATAGGAGAAATAGACAGAGTCGTCGAGACCGGCGACCGTTATGGAGTAGTTACCCAGGGAGTCCGTGGCAGTACCCCGTCCCGAAGTGGTCAGGACGCTGACCCCGTCGAGGGTTTGGTCCGGTACATATTATATACGGTACCGTGTATGGTGATCTGGGCCCGGGCCTCGCTGCCGACGAAAACAAGAAAGAAAGATAAGGCGACCGGCAGGAGCTTATGGGTAAAAAAAGACAAAGGCTAATTTTTAGGTGATAATATTAATTATCAAACGGCTAACTGGCGCTGCCGGTTGAATTTTTAACGATGATTTGGCAGACCGGTCGCATTCTTTGGCTGCCCGCCAGCCCCCTCGATCACGGCCTCTATTATCCGTGGAAAATGCTCATGCTCCAGCCGGTGCACTTTCTGTGCCACGGCTTCCGGCGTATCGTCGGGCGAAACTTCCACTTTTTCCTGGAAGATGATCTGCCCATGATCATAGAACTCGTCCACATAGTGAATGGTAATCCCCGTATGGGTCTCCTTTGCCTGGACCACCGCCTCGTGTACGAAATGACCGTACATCCCCTTTCCTCCGTATTTGGGCAGTAGTGCAGGGTGGATATTGATGATCCTGCCGGGATAGGCTTTTACCAGGGCTGCCGGTATCTTCCACAGAAAGCCGGCCAGTACGATGAAGTCGATCCCGAGCTCGCCGAGCTCGCCGAGATAGGCGGAGCCACGGAAGAAGTTCTCCTTTTCAATAAGCAGGACCGGTATGCCCGCCACTGGCGGCGATGTCCAGAACCCCGCCGTGGGCTTGTTACAGACGATGAGGCTCACCCTGATGCCCTTGTTATATTGAAAGTATTCTATAATTTTTGCGGCATTGGACCCCGCCCCGCTGGCGAAAATGGCGATCTTCTTCATTGGTCAAAACTACTGCACTGCCTTGTATTTTAGCGCCGAAGACCGTGGAATTTGAAACTCGTTTTTTGTTCGGAGGGTACTTGACACTACTATGACAGAAGGTCACGGCGATTTGGCGTAATTCGCTGAAATCCACGCCCACAGCGGGAAAAAATTTTTCGCATGTTGATATATTGTTAAAATCCTGACTTATTTTTGCAACCTGTTAAGGAGATTTTTCCACATTTATACAACATATTGTATATATGATCAACCATAGACGAATTGTTAGAGCGTTAATTTTCAGTATCCTCCTCCCCTCTCTGGTTCTACTAGGAAATACTTCATTTGCTCAGGATGGTAAGGCGTTATTCCAAACAAATTGTGCTTCGTGTCACAGCCCTTTTAAAGACATCACCGGCCCTGCTCTGAAAGGAGTTACGTCGAGGGTGACGGATACGAAGCTGCTGCACGAGTGGATTCACAACAACCAGAAAGTCCTGGCTACGGGGAACAAGTACTTCAACGATCTCTTCGTGAAGTTCAACAAGACTCCGATGAACACCTTTCCCGGACTGAGCGATGGAGAGATCGACGCCATCCTCAAGTATGTGGAAACGGCAACGCCTCCCGGCGGTGGCGGCCAAACGACAGCGGTGGACGGCAAATCGCCCGAATCCCAGAACCAGGAGAGCGACAACACGCTCCTCTATGGTATCCTTTCATTAATTCTCGCTGTCATCATGTTCGTCCTGCTCCAGGTGAACAGCAGCCTGAAAAAACTCTCCGACGACAAGGAAGGCATTCCCTCCTCCGAGCCGGTTCCTTTCTGGAGAAATAAAGTCTATATCTCTTTTGGGATCCTCGTCGTATTCCTGCTTTTCGGCTACTGCGTAGTTCAGGGCGCTATCGGCCTGGGACGCCAGCAGGGCTATCAGCCGGAGCAGCCGATCTTCTACTCCCACAAGGTTCACGCCGGTATCAACCAGGTGAGCTGTTTATATTGTCACAGCAACGCGCTGGACTCCAAACACGCTACGGTACCGCCGCTGAACGTCTGTATGAACTGCCACGCAGCGATCAACGACTATACCCACGGCCCCAAACTGTACCGCGAAGACGGCAGCGAGGTCGACGGAACCGCCGAGATCAACAAACTGTACTCCTACACCGGCTACGATCCCAAAACCAGCCGCTAGCAATACAGCTACCGCCAAGCCCGTTGAATGGATCAAGATCCACAGCCTGCCTGACCACGTATTCTTCAGCCACGCCCAGCACACAAAGGCCGGCAAGGTACAGTGCCAGACCTGCCACGGTCCTATCCAGGAGATGGATGAAGTAAAACAGTTCGCTCCCCTGAGCATGGGCTGGTGTATCAACTGTCACCGTACCACGAAGGTCAATTTCCCCGACAGCACAGGCAACAACGGGAACAAGTTCTACAGCATCTACGAGAAGTTCCACAAGGACCTGAAGAGCGGGAAGATGGACAGCGTGACTGTGGAAAACATCGGTGGTACCGAGTGTCAGAAATGCCACTACTAATCTCCCCTCCGCTGACCCGGAGACAAGAAAAGAATTGGAAGAATTATATATCATATAAAATACAAGCCCCCTAAAGCTATCCGGTACTTATCCCGGAGATGGGGTCTAGCTTAACTTCTCAGCTATGAGCGACAAAAAATACTGGCAAAGTTTCGGAGAGCGCAATAACAGCGAAGCGTTTCAGAAATCGACGGAAGACGAATTCAACGAGAGTTTACCGTTGGAAGGCCTGGATGGAAAAGGATTGCTCGACGCCAAGACACCCCGCAGGGACTTTCTTAAATATTTGGGCTTTTCCACGGCCGCCGCTACCCTGGCCGCCAGCTGCGAAATGCCCGTTCGCCACGTAGTCCCCTATCTCAATAAGCCGGAGAATACCATTCCCGGCGTTGCCGATTATTATGCCACGACCTACACGATCGGCGGGGACGTAGTTCCCGTTGTCGCCAAGGTTCGCGACGGCCGTCCCATCAAGCTGGAAGGAAATACGCTTGCCGGGGCCAGCAGGGGTGCCGCTTCTGCCCGGGTACAGGCTTCGGTCCTGGACCTGTATGATACCGCCCGCCTCCGCTTCCCCGTACAGATCGCGGACGGCAAAGCACAGGAAGTAAGCACTTTTGAAGCATTCGATAAATTGGTTGGGGATGCACTGGCTGCCGCTGGCGGCCCGGTGGTACTCCTTACCGGTACCATCACTTCTCCGACTACCAAACAGGTCATCACAGAGTTCCTCGCGAAATATTCCGGCAGCCGCCACGTACAGTATGACGCCGACACCTACAGCGGCATCCTGCTGGCTTCCGAAGCCTCCTTCGGTAAGAGGGTGATCCCTTCCTACCGGTTCGACAACGCAAAGGTCGTCGTGAGCCTTGGCGCCGATTTCCTCGGTACCGGCTGGCGCCCGAGCAGTTCAGCGCGGACTTCGCCAAGGGAAGAAGGATCGACGAGAAAAACCCGGAGATGAGCAAGCTCTTCCAGTTCGAAAGCCTGCTTTCCGTCACCGGCGCCAACGCCGACGAGCGCTTTACGCACCGTCCTTCTGAGACCGGCGCCGTAGCCCTCGCCCTGCTGGCCGCACTGGGTGGTTCGGTTACCGCTCCTGCCGTTCCCGAGAACATCAAGGCCGGTATCGCCAAAGCTGCAAAAGAGCTGAGCGAAAACAAGGGCAAGGCCCTGGTCGTCAGCGGCAGCAACGACAAGAATGTTCAGGTGATCGTCAACGCGATCAACGAAGCCATCGGAGCCAACGGCACAACGGTCGACTGGGCGCTGCCCCTTATGACCCGCCAGGGCCTCGACGGAGATATGAATCAGCTGGTCAGCGACCTCAACGACGGAAAGGTCGGAGCGCTGCTGATCTATGGCGTAAACCCCGCTTACGACTTCTATGCAGCCGACAAGTTCAAAGCCGGCCTGCAGAAGACAAAGGTCTCCGTCTCCTTCAACGAACGTATGGACGAGACCACCGAGCTGGTGAAATTCGCCCTGCCCGCACCGCACTTCCTGGAGAGCTGGGGTGACACGGAAGCGAAACCCGGCTACTATTCCTTCCTCCAGCCAACCATCGCTCCCCTCTTCAAGACCAGGGCTTTCGAAGAGACCCTGATGAAATGGAGTGGCAACAGCACTACTTATGAAGCATTCTTCAAACAATACTGGATCGGCAAGCTCGGCGGCACGGAAGCCTACGAGAAAGCCCTGCAGGATGGTGTGGTAGAGCCCGCAACGGCTCCTGCCGTAGCCGGCGCCAGCTTCAATGCCGGCAGCCTCGGCGCCGCAGCCGCCGCACTTGCTTCCGCGAAGAAAGGCGGAGCATACGAAGTGGTCCTCTACCAAAAGGTATCGCTCGGCGTAGGCACACAGGGCAACAACCCCTGGCTGCTGGAACTGCCCGATCCCCTGACCCGCGCAACCTGGGACAACTACGCGATCGTCAGCCCCGAATTTGCAAAGAAGACACGGAAACTCGACCTCTCCGACCGCCGCCAGTCCGACGGCTACGAAGTATATCCCGAGAAGCAGGTCATCAAGGTAAAGGTCAACGGAAAAGAGATCTCTCTTCCCGCGGTGATCGTTCCCGGCACACATAACGAAGTCATCGGTATCGCCGTCGGCTTTGGCCGTCAGAGCGCCAAGGCTGAAAATACAGCCGCCAATATCGGCCGCGCCGCCGCAGGAGTTGGCAAGAACGCCTTCCCGCTACTCAGCTTCAATGGCACGACTACGGATTGGTTCGGCACCGACGCGAGCTTCGAGGATACAAAAGAAAAGTTCAAGGTAGCGATAACGCAGACCCACTTCGGCTACGAAGGCCGTGAAGAGGTGGTCCGCGAACTAACACTGGACGAGTTCAAAAAGAACCCCGAGGTAGTGAAGGAAGAGCGGGAAAAGGAACTGAAACCTTATGGCGGCATCGAGAACTTCGAAAAAGAAGGTACACTCTATCCCATCTACGACAAGCCCGGCATCAAGTGGGGTATGTCGATCGATATGAACACCTGCTTTGGCTGCGGCGCCTGCGTGGTAGCCTGTCATGCAGAGAACAACGTTCCGATGGTCGGAAAGAGCGAGGTGATGCGTTTCCACGACATGCACTGGCTGCGTATCGACCGCTACTACTCTACACCCGGCGGCAAGCTGGACAACCCGGACGACGTCCAGGTGGTCTTCCAGCCGATGCTCTGCCAGCACTGCGACAACGCTCCCTGCGAGAACGTTTGTCCGGTGAACGCTACCAACCACAGCTCGGAAGGCATCAACCAGATGGCCTACAACCGCTGTATCGGTACCCGGTATTGCGCCAATAACTGTCCCTATAAAGTGCGCCGTTTCAACTGGGCGGACTACACCGGCGCCGACAGCTTCCCGAACAACCAGGGACCAGTCGACGGTCGGCAAGCTCGACCCCGTTATCTTCCAG
Source organism: Puia sp. P3 (assembly GCF_050632245.1). Taxonomy (NCBI): domain Bacteria; kingdom Pseudomonadati; phylum Bacteroidota; class Chitinophagia; order Chitinophagales; family Chitinophagaceae; genus Puia; species Puia sp. P3. The sequence goes on along the minus strand of NZ_CP192583.1, from coordinate 6,982,962 downwards.
ATGACCGACGAACTGACGCGCATGGTGCTGAACCCCGACGTCGTAGTCCGCAGCCGTGGTGTGATGGAGAAATGCTCCTTCTGTATCCAGCGCTGCCAGGAAGGCAAGCTGAAGGCGAAGAGAGAAGACCGCGTACTCCAGGACATGGTCGACGTCCAGACCGCCTGCCAGCAGGCATGTCCTACGGACGCCATCGTCTTCGGCAACGTCAACGACAGCAAGAGCCTGATCAGCAAAACCCGCGTCGAGAACTCGAGGAGAATCTACGGCGTCATCGAAGAGGTACACACCCTTCCCAACGTCAGCTATCTGGCCAAGGTCCGTCACACGGAAGCCGCCTATGGAGCCGAGAAGGAAGAGGAGAAGGCCGCTCCCGCTGAAAAGCATTCTTAATAAAATTAGTGATCATAGAAAAAGCTTGAAATAATATGGCATCATTAAGGTACGAATCACAGGTAAGAGCCCCGCTGGTAGATGGAACAAAGGATTATCACCAGGTCACGGAAGACATCATACGCCCGATCGAGGCCGCTCCGACCCGTAGCTGGTGGATAGGCTTTATAGTCGCCGTGGCGTGTCTTGCGTTCGGCATTATATCGGTAACCACGCAGGTCATCTATGGTGTCGGTCAGTGGAACCTGAACAGGACCATCGGCTGGGGCTGGGATATCACCAACTTCGTCTGGTGGGTCGGTATCGGTCACGCCGGAACGCTGATCTCTGCCATCCTTCTGCTGTTCCGCCAGGGCTGGCGTACGGGTGTAAACCGCGCCGCGGAAGCCATGACCATCTTCGCCGTTATGTGTGCGGGGCAGTTTCCGATCTGGCACATGGGTCGCGTATGGCTCTGCTTCTTCATCATGCCTTACCCCAACACGCGCGGACCGCTGTGGCCCAACTTCAACTCGCCGCTGCTCTGGGACGTATTCGCTATCTCGACGTACTTTACTGTATCTCTGCTGTTCTGGTATACGGGTCTGCTGCCCGACCTGGCAACGGTTCGTGACCGCGCCAAACTGAAATGGCGAAAGGCGTTCTACGGCGTCGCGGCATTCGGCTGGTCCGGCTCCGCCAAGCACTGGCAGCGCCACGAAGCCCTCTCCCTTGTACTCGCCGGTCTCAGTACCCCGCTGGTACTTTCGGTACACACGATAGTATCCTTTGACTTCGCGACCTCGGTCATCCCCGGCTGGCATACGACCATCTTCCCCCCTATTTCGTTGCGGGCGCCATCTTCTCCGGTTTCGCCATGGTGCAGACCCTGCTGCTGGTCACGAGGAAGGTGCTCAACCTGAAGGACTATATCACCATCGAGCACATCGAAGTAATGAACAAGGTTATCGTACTGACCGGTTCGATCGTAGGCATCGCCTACCTGACCGAACTGTTCATCTCCTGGTACGGTCAGAATAAATTCGAGAACTGGGCCTTCGCTCAGAACAGGGTCAACATCTTCAGTCCTTACGGCTGGAGCTACTACCTGATGATGGGCTGTAACGTTCTTTCGCCCCAGATCTTCTGGTTCCGCAAGATGCGCCGCAATATCACCGTCACCTTCTTTATGTCGGTACTGGTGAACGTAGGTATGTGGTTCGAGCGCTTCGTGATCATCGTAACGTCCATCTACCGCGACTACCTGCCGTCCAGCTGGTCCACCTACTATGCTCCGTCCATCTGGGAGATCGGTTTCTACGTCGGTACCTTCGGTCTGTTCTTCACCTGTTATTTCCTGTTCTCGAAGTTCTTCCCGGTTATCGCGGTTGCCGAGATCAAGCATATCCTGAAGAAATCCGGTGAAAGCTATAAGGACAAGATGGATCATCTGACAGCCCAGTCTATAGAGGAGTTTGCACACGAGCACACACACGCGCACTAGGGCAGTCCGTTGCCGCGCAGGCGGCAGATTTTAAATAACAAGAGCTAAAAGCTAAATAGTATGGCAGTTAAAAAATTTGTTGTTGGCATTTTTACAGACGAAGAAGTGCTGTTCCCGGCCATCAAGAAGGTTCGTTCCGCGGGCTACAAGATCCATGACGTATATACGCCGATGCCGATCCACGGCCTCGACCATGCGTTGGGCCTGAGGGATACCTCTCTGCATACCGCCGGTTTCATCTACGGCATTACGGGGACTACGACGGCTCTCAGCGGGATCGGCTGGGTCTTCAACAGCGACTGGCCCGTCAATATCGGTGGTAAATCCCACTTCGATCTGCCGGCGTGGATACCCATTACATTCGAACTGACGGTTTTGTTCTCGGCCGTCGGGATGGTGCTGACCTTTTGCTATCTCTGCCAGATGGCGCCGTTCGTACGCAAGCACCATTTCAACCTGAGGAGCACGGACGACCAGTTCACGATGGTCATCGAGTGTTCGGACAAGACCAGCGAAGCCGAGGTGACCGCATTCCTGCAGAGCGTAGGTGCTACGGGCATCAATACGCAGATGGCGGAAACAGGCTGGTGGCTGGGCTCCTATGCCAAGGATAAAACCCCATTTCAAAAAGAAGGAAGTGTATTAGCGTAAGCTTAAGCATATAAAGCATGAAAAAGTTACTCATAGCATCGTCCATTGTAATAGTTGTAGTACTTGCCGTCAGCTGCGGCGGTGTTCAGCGCGATCCAGGCAAGATCTATATGCCGGATATGGCGTATAGCCGCGCCGTCGAGACCTACTCTGTCACTGAAGAGCAAAAGGCCGAGTGGCTGAAACAGGGTATTCATTTCAGCAATACCCCGTGCCGGGCACTATCAAGCGCGGCGAGCTGTTCCCGTTTGGCCTGCCCAAAGACAAGGACGGCGACACGACCAACTATTTTGCTTCCCGTCAGATAAAGAATCCTCTGACCTCGATGGATACGGTGGAGGCCGAGCGGCTTTACCTGGTCAACTGCGGCATCTGCCACGGTCCCAAGCTGGACGGCAATGGCCCGCTGTACAAGGGCGGCGATGGTCCTTTCCCCGCCAAGCCCGCTACGCTGGTAGGCGACGCCAAGTATGAGTCGATGCCGGAAGGACAGATGTTCTACTCCGTTACCTATGGTAAGAACAAGATGGGCAGCTATGCTTCCCAGATCAATACCAAACAGCGCTGGATGGTGATCGCATATATCAAGTCGAAGCAATCGGGAGGAAGCCGGACAGGCGCCGCAAGTCAGAGCGGCGCGGGCGGTCCGGCGGATGGCCACGCTACATCGGCCGCCGCAGCAACAAAATCCGACTCAACAGCAGCAAAAAAATAACGAACACATTTAAATCTTTGTCGAATGGCATCCTTTAAAGAACATTTTGAAATACCCGGCCGATATAAGAAGTGGTCTATGGGGTTGATGGCGGTCGGAGTACTTTCCCTGATCGTTGGATTTGCACTCTATGGTACGCATGGCGAGGGGACCCGTTTCTGGTCGGCGCTTTTGCAGAATAGCGTATATTTCCTTTTGATCGTGAATGCTGCGATGTTCTTCTTTGCTGCAACAACACTGGCGTGGGGTGGCTTTCAGATGGCCTTCCGCCGCGTGACCGAGGCGATCGCCGCCAGCGTCATTCCCATCGGCACGATCACCTTCGTGATCCTGATGTGCATCGTGTTCGGAGGAAAGGCTACCATTTATCAGTGGCTGGATAAAAGCGTCGTTGCGAAAGACGAGGTCCTGCTCGGCAAAAGCGGCTTCCTGAGCGTCGGATTCTTTACTGTATATACGATCCTCACCATCGGTCTGTGGATCGTGCTCGGCTGGAAACTGCGTGCGCTCTCCCGTTCGATCGACAGTACTCCGCTAAACGTAGAGCAAGGAAGGAAGTTCATGTTCAAAACTACTATCTGGGCCGCAGTATATATCGTTTGGTTCGGACTGACCGTGGCTTCCGTTACTCCGTGGCTGTGGCTGATGAGCCTCGACGCTCACTGGTTCTCCACCATGTACAGCTGGTATACGTTCGCCTCGACCTTCGTTTCCGGTATAGCACTGATCACGCTGTTCGTCATTTTCCTGAAGAACCAGGGCTATCTCGAGCTGGTCAACGAAGAGCACCTGCACGACCTTGGCAAGTTCCAGTTCGCTTTTTCGATCTTTTGGACCTATCTGTGGTTCGACCAGTTCATGCTGATCTGGTACGCGAATATTTCGGAAGAGACGGTATATTTCAAGACCCGTTTTGTCGGGGCATATCAGGGCATCTTCTACCTGAACCTGGTAATCAACTTCCTGGCTCCGCTGCTGATCTTCATGAGCCGCGGCGCCAAGCGGAACTGGACTACAGTAACATTTATGTCCGTACTTTTGGTGTTCGGTCACTGGCTCGACCTCTACCAGATGGTCTTCGGCTCGACGAGCAAGGACCACGTACCTATGAACCTGTTCGACTTCGGTATCGCACTCGGATTTGTAGGGCTGATCATGTGGCAGACAGGAAGGGTTCTGGCGAAGTTCCCGCTGCTGGAAAGAAACCATCCTTTACTGAAAGAAAGTATTATCCATCATACTTAAAATCTTTTTAATACCATGTCAACGTTTTTTCTGTTACTGATCCTGTTTTTCGGCTTCCTGATCACCTTCCAGATCGCGAAGGCCAGTGAGTATGTCGGTGTATTGAAAGGAGAAAAAAGAATTTCGAAGCGAACAACCGTGTCAATGGCTTCCTGATGATCGTGTTCCTCGTGCTCGGGCTCATCGGTTGCTGGTGGTGCAACGAGCTCTTCAGGGGTAAGATCCTCGGCGAGTCCGCCTCCAAACACGGCGAGCAGATCGACACCATGCTCTATATCACCATTGCGATCACGGGCGTTGTATTTGTGATCACTCAGATCCTGCTGTTCTGGTTCGCATACAAGTACCAGTATTCAGAAAAAAGGCAAGCCCACTATTTCCCGCATGACAACCGCCTGGAAGTCATCTGGACGGTAGTTCCCGCTATCGCGCTGACGGTGCTGGTTGGTTTTGGTCTGTTCTACTGGTTCCGTATCACCGGCGACGCCCCCGAGAACGCGCTGCAGGTCGAAGTGACGGGCAAACAGTTCGGCTGGATCTTCCGCTACCCCGGTAAAGACAAGGTCTTCGGTAAAAAATACTATCAGAATATCAGCGACAAGGACAACAACTCCCTCGGTCTGATATGGGACGACCCGAATGCGCACGACGACGTCGTTGTCGGCAATGAAATGTATATCGTAAAGGACCAGGCCGTAAAGCTGATCATCAACTCCCGCGACGTGATCCATGACGTAGGTCTGGTACAGTTCCGTCAGAAGATGGACGCCGTGCCCGGTACGCCGACCACGCTGTGGTTTGTGCCGAAGTCACACGACGGACGAAATGAAGAAGAAGCTGGGCAACCTCCGACTTTGAATACGAGCTCTCCTGTGACCAGACGTGCGGCCGCGGCCACTACACCATGCGGGCGATCATCAAAGTCGTCACGGAAGACGAATACAAGCTGTGGCTGCTGAAGCAGAAGCCAAACTACGTCCAGGTTTTTCCTGACAAGGACCCGAGTGCGGCTCCCGCCAAAACCGCCGACAGCACGAAGGCAGCGCTGACCGTACCGGCGCCTGCGGCTACGGCGAGCATTGCCAAATAAAAAAGAATAAGAGTAGTATAGAGTATCCATAAAAAGTTTTCTAATGAGCAACGAAGCAACCTTACACGGACATCCTGATATACACACCTCCCATGACGCGCATCATGACGAGCACGGTGTACACCATCATAAGGAGACGTTCATTACAAAATATGTGTTCAGCCAGGACCACAAGATGATCTCCAAGCAGTTCCTGATCACTGGGATGATCTGGGCTATCATCGGTGGCCTGATGTCTGTGCTGTTCCGTCTTCAGCTGGGTTATCCCGACGCGCACTTCCAGTTCCTCGAGGACATCCTCGGGCAGCAAGTGGGCCAAGGGCGGTCAGATCCAGCCCGAGTTCTACTATGCGCTCGTGACCATGCACGGTACCATCCTGGTATTCTTCGTGTTGACGGGTGGTCTCAGCGGAACGTTCGCCAACTTCCTCATACCCCTGCAGATCGGCGCCCGCGACATGGCGTCTCCCATGCTGAATATGCTGTCGTACTGGTTCTTCCTCGGCGCCAGCGTAGTGATGCTGTCTTCCCTCTTCATCGAGACCGGTCCCGCCAGCGGCGGATGGACCTCTTACCCGCCCCTCAGTGCGCTGGGTGACGCGTCCGAGGGCTCGAAGACGGGTATGGACCTCTGGATCATTTCGATGGCCATGTTCGTCGTCTCGTCCCTGCTCGGTGGTCTGAACTATATCTCTACCGTTCTCAACCTTCGTACGAAGGGGATGAGCATGACGCGGCTGCCGCTGACGATCTGGGCGCTGTTCTTTACGGCGATCCTGGGTGTACTTTCTTTCCCTGTACTGCTGTCCGGCTTCATCCTGCTGCTGTTCGACCGTCACGGTGGTACGAGCTTCTATCTTTCCGATATCTTTTTAGCTACGACCGGCAAGGCTCTGCCGAACGAAGGCGGCAGCGCGATCCTCTACCAGCATCTGTTCTGGTTCCTGGGTCACCCCGAAGTATATATCATCATTCTGCCTGCGATGGGTCTGGTATCCGAAGTAATGTCGGTCAATTCCCGCAAGCCGATCTTCGGTTATATCGCGATGGTTGGTTCGATGTTTGCGATCGCGATCCTCGCCTTCCTGGTATGGGCGCACCATATGTTCGTTACGGGTCTGAATCCTTTCCTGGGTTCCGTATTCGTACTGCTGACCCTGCTGATCGCCGTGCCTTCGGCCATTAAGGTGTTCAACTGGCTGACGACGCTGTGGAGGGGCAATATCCGGTTTACACCGGCGATGCTGTTCGCCATTGGATTCGTGTCCACCTTTATCTCCGGCGGTCTGACAGGTATCTTCCTTGGTAACTCTACGCTGGATATCCAGCTGCACGATACGTACTTTGTTATCGCCCACTTCCATATCGTAATGGGTGTGTCGGGGATACTGGGTATGTTCGCAGGCATCTATCACTGGTTCCCGAAGATGTACGGCCGATATATGAACAATGTACTGGCCTATATTCACTTCTGGATCACGCTGATCGGCGCCTATCTGATCTTCTGGCCGATGCACTATGAAGGTCTTGCCGGGATGCCCCGTCGCTATCTCGACTATAGCAACTGGCTTTCCTTTAACCAGTTCGGTGGCCTGAACCGTTTCATCTCGACCGTGGCGATCATCGTTTTTGCGGTGCAGCTGCTGTTCGTCTTCAACTTCTTCTATTCCATCTTCAAGGGCAGAAGGGTAATGTCGAGAAACCCATGGGGTTCTACGACGCTGGAGTGGACGGCGCCTATTCGTCCCGGACACGGCAACTGGCCTGGTGAGATCCCCGAAGTTCATCGCTGGCCTTATGACTATGCGAAGGATGGACGTGATTTTATCCCGCAGACGGAGCCGTTGGGCTCTAATGAATCGGCCCATTAAATAGACCTGAGTTCGAAGAATGTAAAGGGCCGATTCACGCGCGCAGCGCGAAAAAAATATGGGAAAAGGAACGCCGCAGGCGTTCCTTCGCTTGAAGAAAATAAATTGATATGGAGGAGACCGTGAAGCAACCTAGTTCTTTAAAATTTGCCGGCAAACTGCAGGATTACAAACTGCTGATCAAGTTCAACCTCAGCTTCATGGTCGTGTTCTCTGCGTTGATCAGTTATTTGCTGGCACCGAAAGTGAAGGAGTTCGACTGGGCGGCGATCGGTCTCTTCTTCCTGGGTGGTCTGCTGGTTACCGGCGCCGCCAATACGATCAACCAGATCGTGGAGAAGGATACCGACGCGATGATGAAGCGGACGGCCAACCGGCCTGTGGCTTCGGGTAGGATGAGCGTGCAGGAGGCGACGACATTTGCCGTGCTGGCGGGTGTCGGTGGCGTTTTGATCCTCTGGCATTTCAATTTTCTGACGGCCGCACTGGCGGCTTTCAGTCTTTTTGTATATGCTTTTATCTATACGCCGCTGAAGAAGGTCAGCTCGATCTCGGTGCTTGTTGGGGCGATTCCCGGGAGCCTGCCCTGTCTTATCGGCTGGGCGGCGGGGAACGACGATCTGAGCGCCGGCGGCTGGGTACTTTTCGCGCTGCAGTTCTTCTGGCAGTTCCCCCAGCTTCTGGGCGATTGCCTGGATCGCGCACAAGGACTATACGGCGGCGGGGTTCAAGTTGCTGCCGTCCAATGAGGGGCCGACAAAATACTCCGCGATACAGGCGATCATCTATTCGCTGTTGTTGTTGCCGGTAGGTGTGCTGCCCTATTTCACGGGGATGAGCGGTCTGGTGAGTATGGTAGTCGTGCTGATCGCTAATTTGTTTATGGTTGGGATATGTGTGAGGCTCTACCGTGAGATGACGGTCAAGGCCGCGAGGAGGGTGATGTTTGGGAGTTATATATATCTGCCGGTGGTGTTGCTGGCGTTATTGGCGAATAAGATGGGCTAGCCGCCTGTGAGGGCCGGGGCCTTCGGGATTCCGCGGTTCAGGCCGGAGGAAGTCCGACCGCTGACGGTTCACGCGGTTCGCGCCGCGAGACGGAGCCCGGATAAAGATTCCGCGATTCACGCGGAAAAAACGGGGAGAATGAGTATGATACAAACAATTGAAGGAAAGCAGACAGTGAACGAACAACGAAAAAAGATACATCCCCATAAGTTTACCTTATGGGTGGCGCTGGGCAGCATTATCATGATGTTTGCCGGTCTGACCAGTGCTTATGTAGTGAAGAGGGATCAGCCGAACTGGACGACATTCGAGATCCCGAAGGCATTCTGGTATTCGACGGTGGTCATTCTGGTGAGCAGCCTGACGATACAAATGGCATTAAAAGCTTTTAGGGACAGGGAGATGCTGCGTTATCGCAATCTTCTGACCACTACGGCAATATTGGGGATCCTTTTCGTAGTCCTGCAGTGGACCGGGTTTAGACAGATCTGGCACACGGGGATCACGCTGAGGGGTTCGGGAGGCGGACAGTTCTTGTATATTATCGCGGGTCTTCACGGTCTGCACGTGCTGGGCGGGATAGTTGCATTGGTGGTGATGTTTGGAAAAGCATTCGCTTCGAGGGTACGCAGTTATAATGCCGTACCCGTCGAGCTGATGAGCACGTACTGGCATTTCGTGGACCTGTTGTGGATCTACCTGTTCATTTTCTTTATGGCCATAAAATAATATTCAGTTTAGTTAAATATCTTTACAAACCAACAAATTAACAACATGGCACAAGCAGTACCGGCAGGTCAGAAATGGTGGAGTGGCGGGAAGAGCCCCTTCAATGTGGAGTATGGGAAGCTGATGATGTGGTATTTTCTGATGAGTGATGCCTTTACCTTTGGCGCTTTTCTGATCTCCTACGGCACGATCCGTTTCTCCAGCAATGGCTGGCCCGACCCGAATGAAGTTTTCAAGGCGTTTCCGCTGATGGGCGAAACGAACCTGCCCTGGTATTCGTGAGCCTGATGACTTTTATACTGATCGCCAGCTCTGTCACCATGGTACTGGCCGTGGCTGCCGGTCACAACAACGACCAGAAGAGCGTTACCAAATATATGATCCTGACGATTATCGGCGGTCTGATGTTCCTCGGCTGTCAGGCCTGGGAATGGACGCACCTGCACGGTGAGCACGCATGGTGGGGAAGAAACCCCTTCCCCAATGCGGACGGTTCTGTAGCCTCTACCAACTTTACCAACTTCTTCTTTACGATCACGGGCTTCCACGGTTTCCACGTATTCTCGGGGGTGGTGATCAATATCATCATGCTGATCAAGAACCTGCGTGGCGACTTCGCCAGGCGCGGTCACTATCTCATGATTGAGAAGGCTGGTCTGTACTGGCACTTTGTAGATCTGGTTTGGGTATTCGTGTTCACCTGTTTTTATCTGCTCTAGTCTCTGAAAGACCTGTGCACATTTCTTAACGACTAATAACTTATAAGTATATGGCTCATATCGAAACACCTCCCGGTCACGTTGCAGAAGCGCATTTCGACACCAGGCCGATCTGGAGAACCTTCTGGATCCTGCTGGGCATCACCATGGTCGAGTTGGTGCTGGCGACCATTCACCTGAAAACGGGTTTCCCCCCAAGTTAGTGCTGAATGGCCTTTATCTGATCCTGACCTGCGCCAAGGCATTCTATATCATCGCGGAGTTCATGCACCTTCGTCATGAGATCAAAAACATGATCATGACCATCGCGGTGCCGGCGCTGCTTTTCGTATGGTTCATCATTGCGTTCCTTTGGGATGGCAATTCCTACCGCGAACTGCGCAACCGTTATGACAAGCACCACTCCGAGCAGAACCTGATCAAGGCTCCGCCGAGAGAAGAACCCGCAGCGAAGAAACCCGGACAGCAAGACTAAGGCAGAGCCTGAGTCCGGATCAACAGAAAATAAATTACGGGAACCATCGCTGCTTGCGGTGGTTCTTTTTTAATTATACAGACAGTGAGTAAGAAGGCATTATTGGCGATATGTATAGCGGTGGCGATACCCCTGTTCTTTTACATGATCGCGAGACAGTACGGAGTGGCTATGCCGGGGCGCTATTTTCCGGATTCGGTGGTGACGAAGATGCAGGATGGAAAGGAGGTCACGGATACCGTTTGGCACAAAGTGGCGAACCTCACGCTGCAAAACCAGCTGGGACAGACCGTTTCGCTCGACCAGCTGAAGGGGAAGGTGGTCATCATCGACTTTTTCTTTACCCACTGCGCAAGTATTTGTCCGATCCTGACCACAAATATGCGTCATCTTCAGGACGGGCTCAAGCTGAGGGACAATATGAAGGGTATTGATACTACCTTTGTGCAGTTCCTGTCGCTGACGGTGGACCCGGCGCACGATTCCGTGCCGGTGATCAAAAAATATGCGGACAAATACGGGATCAATCCGGACGTATGGTGGCTGCTGACCGGCCCAAAGAGGACGATCTATGATTTTGCCCTCAACGAGCTAAAAACTGGGGCTCCAGGACAGCGTGAGCGTCGATTCCAATTTTGTTCATACGGACTATATTGCGCTGCTGGACAAGGACAGGGTCATCCGCGGGTACTATCATGGTACGGATACCGCGGCGGTTGCACGGCTGGCCGACGACCTGGTGTTCATTATGCTGGAGAAGGATAAAAAGAAGAAATCGACGGCATTTAGCGAGCTAAGGCCGTTGATGATCCCGATCGCTGTGATCATGCTGCTGGTCGTGGTCGGGGTGGTTTATTTTAGTAGGAAAAGTAAAAAAGAAATGATATGAATGAGGTTTCTGTTGGTTCACGTGGTCCGGTCGGGTCTGGTGGTTCACGTGGTTCGCGCGGTTCTGTAGGGTCCGGTGGTTCACAAGGTTCACGCGAGTTTAACTTTACAAAGGCGATCATCGTGGTGTCGATTGCTATTCCGGCGGCGGTGGCTTTTTTGATCCTGGTTCCGCAGGCAAAAATTGATTTTGGCTTTAATACCCGGGTGTTGCCGTTGTTTCACGCGGTCCTGAACTCCAGTACGGCGATCCTGCTGCTCGCGAGTCTTTACTTTATTCGTAACGGACAGGTAAAGGCACACCGGCGGGCCAACTGGGTGGCGATCACCCTGAGTTCCATATTTCTCGTCTCTTATATTATTTACCACGCGTCGAATCCTTCCGTTCGTTTCGGCGATCTGAACCATGACGGGTTGTTGAGCGAGCCGGAGAAACAGCAGGCGGGTGTGGCGAGGTATATCTATTATTTTATTCTCTCTTCCCATATCATCCTTTCTGGGATCATTATTCCTTTCGTGCTGTTTACCCTGCAGCGCGCGTACCAGGAGAAGTTCGACAAGCACCGGAAGTTGGCCAGGATCACCTGGCCGATGTGGCTGTATGTCGCGGTTACGGGGGTTGTGGTGTACGTGATGATCAGTCCGTATTATTGAGGGGGCCAGCGGTTCAACGTCGTCGACCCGCGGTTCAGGTAGCCCGCCCGCGGGGATTCAGTAGTTCTCACGGTTCACGTCGTCGACGCTGACGGTTCATACGGTCTGCGTGGTTCACGAGGCGGGCCATCCGCCCAGGTTTCGTGGTTCAGGCATCCTGCCGACCCCTCGGAGTTCCGTGGTTCACGAGGCGGGCCGGCTATCGGCGGTCACGCGATGCTGGTTTACAATTCTTTCGCGGGGTCCCAGAACAACTGGGCAAAATTCACGACCTTGTCGTTCTTTACGACCACGCCTTCTTTTTCCAGCAACTCCTGCATTCTTCCTGGGGATTATAATGATGTTTACCCGTTAGCAGTCCAACCCGGTTGACTACGCGGTGAGCGGGAACGGGTTTTTGCACCTGGTGCGCGCTAAGCATGGCCCATCCGACCATTCGTGCCGAGAGGCGCGTGCCGAGACAGGCAGCGATGGCGCCGTAGGAGGTGACGCGCCCGCGGGGTATCTGTCGCGCTACCTCATGGACAAGGTCGAAAAAGAGTCGTCCCTGCCGCCCGAAGGCTTGACAGAGGCGAGCTTTTCGCGGGCCGTGGCGCTACGCGCAGCCTTATTCGCGGTCTTCTTTTTTCGGTGGCATTTTGTTGTTGTTGTGCGATCAGCTGCGAGCGACGCGGTTCGCCGACGCGTTCGTAGTTGAAAGGGCAGTGTTTGCAGCCATTGCCGCAGCAATATCCCCTTTCCAGATGGTATTTGGCCGTCAGGACCATCAGGCCCTGTTCATTGAAATAGAAATCGATACCTTCCTGCAGCTGTTTCATTTATTGGGTGTATTCGGTGCGGCCTCACCCACGGGGCCGGTGGCCTGATCCACAGGTCCGATGCTCTGACCGAAGGGGCCGGTGCCCTCACCCACAGGTCCGGCACCCTGATTCCGCGGAGGTCTTACTCTTTCGGGAGGCGTCGGTTCCTCGTTCTTTACCCGCTCGTGCAACACTCCATCCAGGTCCGCAGGCAGCGGCCCTTCCGGCACAGCAAAACTGAGATAGTGTATCCGGCCGCTCTGAGCAATATCCAGGTTTTCGTAGTGGGTGTTTATTTTCAGCTCGTCTTTTACGGAATCGGGTTCCGCATGAACATTGTCGGAATCCTCCAGCAAGGTCAGGTGATACATGTCGATCACCCATTTTGTGAACTGATAGAGAATTGGGGAATCGGTCTTCAGGTGGATGCATCCGCCGGGTTTGAGGATCTGCTGATAGAGGCGGATGAATTTGGGATGGGTCAGCCGGCGCGTAAAACGGGATTTGCGAAGCTGCGGGTCCGGAAAGGTCAGCCATATCTCCGCCACCTCGCCTTTGTCAAAATAGGTCGCGATCTTGTCGATATGCGTACGCAAAAAAGCTGCGTTCGCGATGTTCTCCTGCAGGCTCTTTTTTGCCCCGATATAGATGCGATTGCCCTTCATGTCGACACCAAGGAAATTCCGGTGAGGGTACATCCGCGCGAGGCCCACCGTGTATTCGCCTTTCCCGCAGGCCAGCTCCAGTGTCAGGGGCTGGTCGTTCTTATAAAATTTTGCCCACTGACCGGCCATTCCTTCGGGGTACTGGAGGACGTTGGGGAAATTCTTGATCGCTTCAAATCGGATGAGCTTTTTCTGACCCATAAGAGGGCAAAGGTAAATAAAAAACCCAGTCCCGTCGGAGCGGGACTGGGAGTGGCGTTGGTCGGCGGCCTGCGCCCATGACCGGCGGTACCGCGATTAGTTGCCGGCATCTTTTTTGGTCTCCAGGACGCTCCGGATGTTGGCGGGGACGTTGGACAGTAGCGTGTAGCCCGTTGCGTTCTCGATGTCCTTTACGGTACAGATATACTGTGTCCAGTCGGTGCTGATAGTGTTGATATTGGGGGTGTTGACGGCTATGACCCTTGTGCTGGTCGTGATACGGCTGAGGTCGCTGTTACCCTTTGCAAGGACGACGATAACCTTCCAGATCTGTGCGGGTACCGCTACCCTGCCGTTGTCGACGGTACTTGCACTGCCGCCCGAGCCGGTCCCGCCCGAACCATAGCTGCCCATGACCACATAGATCTCATTGCCGGCGGCGACCAGCGTCCGGCCATAGGCTTCGAGGTTGGCCCAGGTGTGCTCGTTGTTGTTGGGCGCCTGCGGGATCATGTTATCCATAAGGAAGGTGGCCTGATTGGCTGCCGTCGTGTTTGTACGGTCTCCGGAAGGGCAGTTGTGGCCGCGGTCAAAACCCGAACCGGAATATGCGGTTGCGGGCACTTCGTACCAGCCCGTCGGGAGATTGGGGTCGGGCCGGAAGTCGTTGGACCTGTCGATCGAACCGAGAGAGGTATCGCCTACATACCAGCTGACCCAGTTGGGTTCGCCGCGGTCGCGGTTGTAGGACTCGATATAATAGCCGAGGTCGTAGAGATAGTTGTCGGGATTGGAAATACTGTTGGTCGCGCCACTGGGATTGCCGAGCAGGAGGTTGGAGTTGTCGCTGGCCGTTCCGCCGCCACCGGCGCTGCTGTTGATCGTGATGTCGTCGATATTGATACGATTTGTTCCGCCGCTGATCTTACGGATATCGAACCGCAGTGTGCCGGCCGCGTTGACCGTAAAGGTCGCCGTCGCGAGGCTGGTGCTGCTGCTGGTAACGGCTGGGCCTGACTGCGAATAAGTCGCGCCGCCGTCGGCGGAAACCCACAGGCCCCAGGTCGATGAGCCGTCGGTTCCATATACGGCATGCTTCACTGTCACGGTACTGGCGCCAGTGGTGACGTCGAAATTCATGCTGATGATGCCGGTGTTACGGACGCGGATGGATTGGCTGCCGTCCTTTGCGTCGGAGGCGCTGGTGCCGACGAGCGCGTCGGTAAGGGTCCAGGAACCGGTGGAGAAGTTCACACTACCCGCGGCATACGCAGTCTTGCTGCCGGTCTCGAAGTTCTCAAAAAGGCTTTGCACCGCGGCGAGCTCCACCCCGGTGGTGCGGGCCGTCGTCGACGGCGCCTGCACAACGCGCGGCGACATTTGCTTGAAACAGGAGGCGAAGAAACAGCCGGTGAAGAGGAGGGTCAGATAATACTGTTTGTGGCGCATATCGGAGGATGTTTGGTTAAATGATGGTCACCACGAAGAAAGGAAAGATATGTTACTGGAATATTATTAGGACCCAAAACAAAAACCCCGCATAACGCGGGGCTTTCTGATGCTGTAGAGGAAGGATTCGAACCTCCACGGGGTAGTTAGCAGTAGCGCAATGTGCGGTGGTCAACCCCAGTCGAACCCGATGTTGGTCGGATCCGGCATTACACTATGTTTATCCCAGATTCCCCACCCCCGAGACAAGAGGGCATGTCTGCCAAATTTCATCACTCCACAGTGAGTGACCGGGAACCGGTCGGTGACCGGCTATCGGCTTGATGAAGTAAAATTAAAGAAATGCTGGAAATGTTTGTAGTTTTTCAATAAAAATTTTTGTATTTTCAATTTTATTCAAATATTTGCAATACACTGTAGAGAAAATTCAAAAACTATATTCAAGATGGCCGTAAAATTGAATCTCGACAAATTGGATTTACAGATAATCCATGAAATGATGGAGAATGCCGAGATATCTTATGCTGAATTGGGTAAGAAACTGTTCGTTTCGGGAGGTACGATCCATGTCCGCATCAAGAAGCTGCAGGAGCTATCCGTCGTCAAAGGTACAAAATTGCACGTTGATCTGAAACAGCTTGGTTACGACGTAATTGCGTTCATAGGCATCTTCCTTGAAAAGAGCTCGCTCTATGACAGTGTCGCCCGGGAGCTGCAAAAGATACCCGAAATCGTCCGCCTCAATTATACGACGGGCAATTACAGCATGTTTGCGGAGATAGTTTGTAAAGACATCAATCAGCTGCGGTCTGTTCTGCATGACGAGCTGCAAAAGATAAAGGGGATCGAACGGACCGAGACCTTTATCTCTCTTGATGAGAGCTTTACGCGCAACGTACAAGTTTTTAAAGAGTAGTTTTCCCCGACCTCACGGGCGGCGCAATCCCCGTGCGCGTGCCGCCTTCCACACTCTCACCAAAGCGGACCACAAGTCCGCTGCCCGAAGGCCCACCATTAGCCGGTAGGCGAAAGGGCGAAAATTTAGTAGTTAGCCCCTTGAGCCTACCAGCACATCCCTTAGTCCATTCCCCAGCAGGTTGAACGCCAGCACCAGCAGCATAATCGCCAGACCGGGCGCGAGCGCCAGCATTGGATTGTGCGTAATAATGAAATTATAGTTCTCCTTGATCATCAGCCCCCAGCTTGGCTGCGGCGGCTGAACTCCCACTCCGAGAAAGCTGAGACCCGCTTCGATCACGATGGCCGACGCAAAATTGGACGCGGCTACGACCCATACGGGTCCCATCACGTTGGGAAGGATATGCCTGAACAGAATGCGGCTATGGGAATAGCCCAGGGCCCGCGCTGCCTCCACGTACTCCCTCTCCCGCACGGCCATCACCTGACCGCGGACGATCCGCGCGACGTTGACCCACAGCGTAAGGCCTATGGCAATAAAGACCTGCCAGAAGCCCTTTCCGAGTACCAGCATGATGGCGAAGACCAGCAGCAGCGTCGGGATACTCCAGATGACGTTGACCAGCCAGAGGATCATCTCGTCCACCCGTCCCCTGAAATAGCCGGCGAGCGCCCCCAGCAGTACGCCTACGCTGAGAGAAAGCAGCACCGTTACCAGCCCCACGGCAAGACTTACTCTAACGCCGATGAGCAACCGACTTAGAATGTCCCGGCCGTATTTGTCGGTGCCCACCCAGAAGGTTTGGGTTTTTATCCGGTAGTTTTTCAGGATCGGGGCGGAGCCGCCCGTCAACCACGCCCTTCTCTCGGCTACCCCTTCGTCGACGAACTTTTGAACGATGAGGCTGTCCCCCTGCACCGAATAACTATTGATGGGGATATAGTCGAAAGCGTCCTCTCTGCCGTTGAACAACCGGCTAAAGAAAGATACCGGCGCCTGTACACGCTCTTTGGGCAAAAGCAGGAACGTCTGGCGGAATCCCGGCGGGCGGCCGCCGATCTCCACGACGATGCGGTTGGCATTTGGCGAAGGGTCGGGGGCGATGAAATAGACGACGATCGACACAAGGACCGACAAGCCGATGACGATGAGCCCGAACAGCGTTCCTTTGTTGCGAAGCAGGCGTTTACCGATATGTGTGCGGGTGTTTGTCATTTACTTATTTTTCTGCCCTTCCACCGGTAGCTGCCGAACTTCCCGAGCCAGCCGACCACGATGGTATAAAGGATATGAATGGGCTGTAAGACCGCAAAATACACCATCAATCGTTGTTGTCCGAAAAAGCCCGCAACAGACCGGACAAAAGGATATTCCACGGCCGTCTTTGCGATCAGCAGCAGCAATAATATCCATAGCCACCAGCTATTCCAGAAGGCTGCGACGAAAAGTCCCGCAAACAGCAGGTTGACCAGATATACCAGCAGCAGCACCCAAAAGATCCGCTTGTCGTCGTACCGGTCTGCCTTGCTTCGCCCATCGGACCCGCTGATGCAGGAACCCGGACCAGTTGGACTGTGGCCGCGTCGTGACGACGGCGTGGCGGTCCTTCAGGAAGAACACCTTTTGGGGATACATGGAATAGATCTTGTGCATCAGCAGCATGTCGTCGCCGGATGGAATGGAGTCGATGCCGCTGAATCCGCCGACCTCTTCGAATGCCGACTTTTCGTAGGCCAGATTGGCGCCGTTGCACATCGAATGGACCCGGCGGTATACGGCCGCGCCGGTGATGCCCTGGAGGGTAATGAAGTCCAGGGTCTGGAAGATCGGCAGAAGGCCGTGGGATCGTGGACCGCGGGGAGGCCGTGAACCTTCGGTGGTCCGGGCCTGAAGACCGGGATGATCAGTAGGGTCCCCGAGAATATGCCCCGGCTCAGAAGCAATCCGCACCGGCGCCGCTATAAACTTCGCGCCCCTGTCCTCATAACAAGCCGCTATAGCCGCCAGCCAGTCGCGCTCCGCCGTGCAATCGGCGTCCGTGGCGACGATCAAGCTGCCCCCGGGCGAGCCTTATACCCGATTCGATCGCCCATTTTTTATGCGCCGTCCTGGCCCCTTCCTGCTCAGACAGGCGAATACATCTTATCGTGAGGTCGCCAGCCCGACCGCCAAACGCCTCAACCAGCTCCACCGTACCATCCGTGGAATGGTCGTCTACGACGATGACCTCATACAAATGCTTCGGATAGGACTGAGCCGCCAGCGAGTCGAGACATCGAAGGATATTCTCCTCCTCATTCCGCGCGGGAACCACCACGGTTATCCAGGTGCGCCAGGTCCTCCAGGCAGCAGGCTGCGCAACCGGAGGGATCGAGGCCCAGGCCCGGAAATACCAGACTATCAGGAGCCCATAAACGATCAGGAGCAGACAACTTAAAAATGTAAGAATGTATAAAGGACCCATGATGAACGAGTAAATATAGTAATGCCTGCGTTTTTGGAAGAAATTCCTGTTTTGGGAAAAAATTTGATATCGATAAAACCGCAATATAATGACAGTCAGTTGATTGGAAAGTTGGAATACTATTGGCGTATCTAGGTATAGACCTATATGTAAAATCCAATATGACTTGAATTTATTCAAAATTCATTGTTTCTATGAAAAGACCTCTACTAACAATCCTGTATTTTTCCCTCCTCCTTATTATTGTCTGTACCCGGACGGCAAACGCCCAAACTTCCTATACGTGGAATGGCAGCGTATCGACCGACTGGAATACTCCCGCCAACTGGACCCCCAACGGGGTCCCCGGCGCAGTGGACAATGTGACCATTGTGACGGCCGGCAACAGCTGTCTGATGCCCGCCAGCGTGGGAATCTCCAATTTCAAACTGACCAGCGGCACCCTCGACATGGGCGGCTTTACCCTGACCATCGGCGGTAGCACGGCCACGTTCACGACCGGTACCGTACAGAATGGAACGGTTACCATCCCGGCGGCCAGCTCCACGACCTTTGGCAACGGACCCATCGTTATGAACTGTATCGTCACGATCAACTCGTCGGCCGTAACCATAAGGAATACGACCTTTCAGAAAGCACTCACCCTGACCAAAACCGGACCCAGCAACGACGCCAGCTCAGGCAACAATATCTTCAACGGCGTCACGACCATGACCAATGCCGGCGACGGCTACCTGCTGCTGGGAAACAACAACCCCGACCAGTTCAACGCCGCGGCGACCTTCAATAATAGCGGCAACTCCAATCTTTATGTCGCATACAATAGTTCGAATAACGTTTTTGGCGGAGTGACCACCTTTAACAACACGCCGGCTTCGAATACCGCGATCTATGTCGGTCAGAATTCCGCAGGGACCGTATTCAACGGGAATATCGTGGTCAGTTCGACCAGCGGAGCCGGCATCATCTTCGGCGGTAACGCGTCGGCGACGACTACGCTGGCGGCGACAAGAACGATCACGATCGGCGCGGGCGGATTTTCTTCCGGCAGTTTGAATCTGAGACAGTTTACACAGACCGGGCCAACGGCACAGAGTCTGTCGCTGACCGGCGGCGGAGCCGTTACGCTGGGGCCGTCCTCTTCTTTTGACGGAGATGTGACCGTCGTCAGCCCGACCATACTTTTGAACGGGACCGTTTTCAACGGGGTCACGAATTTTACCAAAACGGGTTCTACCGGCGACTGGAGCAGCGGCGGGAACGTCTTCAATGGCGTCTCTACCTTCACCAACAACGGAAGCAGCTATTTTCTTTTGGGCAACGTCAATCCCGATATCTGGAATAAAGACGTAACGTTCTCGGATAACGGATCCGAACG
The DNA here is from genome assembly GCF_050632245.1 of Puia sp. P3. Classification (NCBI taxonomy): domain Bacteria; kingdom Pseudomonadati; phylum Bacteroidota; class Chitinophagia; order Chitinophagales; family Chitinophagaceae; genus Puia; species Puia sp. P3. Next base: position 6,963,165 of record NZ_CP192583.1, on the reverse strand, counting down.
CCTTTTACCCTGCTGGGGCAGCACAGGCAACCAGTTCAACGGGAATATATATGTGAATACTTCCGGCAGCGCGACAGGGGTCCAGTTCTGCGGCGGGAATACGACCGCAACCGCGACGCTAGCCGCCACCAAAACTATCCAGGCCGGTACAGGAGGCCTGACCGCGGGCTACCTGTACCTGAAACAGTTCACACAGCTGGGGAGCGCCCCCGTCAACCTCGTAGGCTCGGGCACCTCTTCGCTGATCCTGGGACCTGGCAGCAGTTTTGGCGGGTCCTTTACCGCCACGGCGCCGGATATCTGGGCCCAGGGCGCCACCTATAACAGCCCGGCCGCTTTCAGCAAGACGGGCGGCTCGTCGAATCATAACAACCAGTATCAAAATATTTTCAACTCTACCTGTACCATCGACCAGCAGAGCAATACCGGCTATTTTATGCTGGGATATAACTCCAATGACCAGTTCAACGACAATATCATCGTCACCGCTTCCGGCAAAGGGGGCATCTATCTGGGTTGGCTGGGCGGCACAGGCACACCTACACTGGCAGCGGGCAAGACGATCCTCGTGGGCTCGTCCGGTTTCAGCGCCGGCTTTCTCTATCTGAATACGTTCACGCAGCTGGGTAGTGCGCCGATGAATCTCAATTTCACCGGGGCCAGTACCTATCTCGCCATTGCCCGGGCTTCGGTTATCGGCGGGGACATGACCACGAACACGCCCGACGTATATTTCAACGGCGCTACGTTCAATGGCCAGGTCAATGCAACGAAGACAGGGGCGGGTAACGACTACGGCGGCGGCGGAAATACCTTTCAGGGCAGCGCTGCATTTACCAATACGGGTACGGGCTCTCTGTTCTTCGGCAACGGCAACCCCGATGTCTTTAACGGCGATGCCGCCTTCACCAGCAACGGCGCCGGCAGTTATATCAGTGCCGGATTCAACTCCGCGGGAAATGCGTTCAACGGGAATATCATCGTCTCCAGTTCGGGCACCTCGGCCGGCATATACTTTGGTCAGAATACAGGATCGGCTGCGACCCTTGCGGCCGGAAAGACCATTTCGGTCGGCGCAGGCGGTTTCTCTTCCGGCCAGCTTGCTGCTGCGGCAGTTCACCCAGCTGGGTAATACGGCGATCGACCTCAGCCTGACGGGCGCTACGACCCTGTTACAGACGGGGCCTGCCTCTTCCTTTGGCGGAGATTTTACCGTCGTATCTCCGCGGATCCTGCTGAATACGACCAGCTTCTCCGGCGCAGCCACGCTGACCAAAACGGGAGCGACCGGCGAATGGTCCACAGGCGGCAATACTTTCAATGGGACGACCACGATCAACCAGCAGGGCGCCGGCTATTTTGGCTTTGCCAGCAGCTTTCCCGATATCTATAACGGAGACCTGTATGTCAATAACAACTCTACCGAGCGGGTCATTTTTGCGAACACCTCGACAGGTAATCAGTTCAACGGGAATATCATCCTCACGCAGGTGGGTACGTCCGTCGGTACCGCATTCGGCTGGAGCGCGACCAGTGACCTGACCATGGCGGCGGGAAAGACCATATCCATCGGCGCGGCTGGATTCAGCGCGGGCTATCTTCAGATCATGCGGTTTACCCAGCTGGGCAACACCCCGGTAAATCTTCCGCTGACGGGGACAACGGCGCTGTATTTTGGCCCGACGTCTACCATCGATGGCAATATGACCGCCACCAGCAGCAATCTGTTCTTCAACGGCTGTACGTTCAACGGCACCGTCACGGCAACAAAGACCGGCGCCGGCAATGACTACAGCAGCGGCGGCAATATATTCCAGGCCAGCACGACCCTCAACAACAGCGGATCGGGCATCCTGATCCTCGGCAACGGGAATCCCGACACCTGGAACAGCGACGTCACCTTCAACAGCAGCGGCTCTTCTTATATCGGCGTAGGCTGGAACTCCCCGGGAAATGCCTTCAACGGGAATATCACCGTCTCCAGCACCGGTACTTCGGTGGGAGTCTATTTCGACCAGAACAGCGCGTCCACGGCCGTGCAGGCCGCGGGCTATTCCATACAGACCGGGGCGGCCGGGTTCTCCACGGGTACGCTTTATATGAGGCAATTCACCCAGCTCGGTAACACCCCCACCAGCCTCAGTCTGACGGGGACCAATACACTACTGCAGACAGGTCCGTCTTCCTCTTTCGGCGGGGACTTTACCGCTGTGTCTCCCCGTATCCTTCTCAATACGACTACTTTTTCCGGCGTGACCGCGCTGACCAAGACGGGCGCTGCGGGGGAATGGTCTTTTGGCGGGAACACGTTCAATTCGACGACCACGATCAACCAGCAGGGCGGCGGCTATTTCGGCTTCGCCAATGGCGCACCGGATATTTATAATGGAGATCTGTACGTAAATAATAACTCTACCGAGCGCGTCATTTTCGGAAATTCCCCGACGGGTAACCAGTTCAACGGGAATATCATACTGACGCAAACCGGCTCTTCTGTCGGCATCGCCTTCGGCTGGAGCGCTGCTACCGATCTGACCATGGCGGCGGGAAAGACCATTTCGATCGGCGCAGCCGGATTCAGTACGGGCTATCTGCAGATCATGCGGTTTACTCAGCTCGGCAGTGTTCCCGTTAACCTTCCGCTGACAGGCACCAGTGCGCTGACCTTTGGGCCGACCTCGACGATCGGCGGCGACCTGACATCGACCAGCGCGTCGTTGTATTTCAACGGATGCACGTTCAACGGCGCCGTCAATTCGACGAAGAATGGTGCAACCAATGACTACAGCGCGGGGAACAATATATTCAACGGTCCGGCAGTCCTGACCGATCAGGGCTCGGGCTTTTTGCTGATGGGAAATGGCAACAGGGACCAGTTCATGTCCGCGGCGACCTTTAACAACCTGGGTACGAGTAATATTTTTGTGGCGTATAACAGTCCGAATAACGTTTTCGGCGGGGTGACCACGTTCAACAACAGCCCTACGGCCAACACGGGCATCACCGTCAGTCCGTATTCCTCCGGAACCGTCTTTAACGACAATATCGTCGCCACGTCGACAGCCGGCACCGGAGTCACGTTCTGTAATTCGTCGACCTCGGCATCGGCGACGCTGGCGGCCGGAAAGACTATCTCGATAGGCGCTGGCGGATTCTCTGCCGGAACTTTATTGCTGAGGCAGTTTACGCAGACGGGGCCTACGCCACAGTCACTGACTCTGACGGGTACAGCGAGCCTGTATTTTGGCCCTCTGGCGAACTTCGGCGGAAATCTGACCACGGTGAGCCCTACCCTTTTCTTCAACAGCAGCACCTTCAACGGAACGGTGACTTCCCTGAAGAATGGCACCAGCAGCGACCAGTGCCCGGGAAACAATCTCTTCAACGGTGCATTCACCATGACGAATACGGGTACGGGTTATTTCATGATGGGCAACGGCAATCCGGACACCTGGCAGTCCACGGCGGTCTTCAACAACCAGAGTCCGGCACAGCATATGTATGTCGCCTACAACAGTACAGGTAATGTCTTCAACGGCGACGTCAGTTTCAACAACAGCCCCGGTGCGAATAATCTGTGGATCTATCCCAACGCCTATGGGATCAGCACCCAGTACAATGGCAATGTCATCGTCAACAATGTCAACGGCGGCGGTATATATTTTGGCAACGGAACAGGAACGTCGGTTCTTTCCAGCGGGAAAACGATCAGCGTGGGATCGGGTGGATTCAATTCCGGTGGCTTGGTCTTCCGGAGTTTTACACAGTCGGGCAACACCGCGCAGAATATCACTACCACGGGTACCAGCTATATCCAGTATGGGAACAGCGCCTCCTTCGATGCATCGCTGACCTCGTCGAGCCCAGGTCTGTTCTTCCAGAACAGCACCTTCAACGGTACCGTCAACTGCACAAAAACGGGCTCCAGCAGCGACCAGAGCTACGGGAACAACATATTTAACGGCGCGGCCACCTTTACCAACAACGGGACCGGTTATCTCCTGATGACCAACAACGCGGGCGACTTCTATAACAACGACGTGAACTTCGTCCAGAGTAATACCGGTCTGGTCTATCCGAACTATAACAATACCAGCAACTATGCGGGCAGCATCAGCGTCACGAGCCCCTCAGCGTCCGCGATAACGTTCGGTGCGGGCAACGGTACGGCTGTAATGACGGGCTCGGGGGTTCAGAATATGAATGCCACAGCGGGTACGCCGATCCCTGTATTTGCCCGGCTGGTCGTCGCCAATACCGGCGGCGGCGTTACCCTCAACACGACCTCGATCAACGTCTCGAAGAGCCTCGTGCTGACCTCGGGTCTGCTGAATACTACTACGGCGCGTATCCTGACCATGCTGAACGGTTCGGTAACCGCACCCGGCGACGCGCTTTCGACGAGCTATGTCAACGGTCCGATGCGCTACCAGAAATCGACCTCGGGCGCGACAACGCTGAACTTTCCGATAGGCACGGCGCCGGACTGCCGGCCCGTGGTGCTCACGGTCAGTCACAGCAACGGCACACTGTATACGTATCAGGCGCAGTTGTTCAATGCCAGCGCAAAACTGCTGAGCTATTCGCTCCCGCCGACCGTAGACCACGTATCCGACGTACACTATTATACGATCGGAAGGACCGACGCTGCGGGCGCCAACCAGCCCAACGCGGGCCTCAGCGGCAACCAGACCATCCAGATCTTTTTGGATACAATGACTGGGTGACCGACGGCGGCTCGCTCACCGTCGTGAAGAACACCTATACCGCAACGACCAGCTGGATAGACATCGGTGGTACGGGCGGGCCGGCATACAGCGCGGGTTCGATGCTTACCGGAAGCATCACCTCCATGTCGGGTCCTTCACCCTTCAATTCCTTCTCGACATTTGCGCTTGGCAACAAGGCGGGTGGCATGAACATACTCCCTGTCGGCCTCCTCTATTTCAACGCAATTGCCAACAACGGGCGGACCGACCTTTCATGGGCTACAAGCTCCGAGGCCAACAACGCCTGGTTTACGGTGGAGAGGAGTAAGGACGGCGTAAGCTATGAGGACGTGACAAAGCAGGCCACGAAGGCGATAGACGGCAACAGCGACGCGGAGCTGGACTACACGGCGATCGACGCGAAGCCCTACGGCGGGACCAGCTTCTACCGGTTGAAACAGACCGATAAGGACGGAAAGGAAACCTATTCACCCGTGCGTGTCGTAAACTTTGACGCGGCCGCCCGTCTCTCCGTCTATCCCAACCCGACAAGGGGACAGGTATTCGTAAATGGTCTGGGCGCCGGTCTCGGCAGCGTGAGGACAGAATGGTATGACGCGGGCGGCAAGCTGCTGTTGCAGGAGACTGCGCCGGTGGCGGGCGGTCTGGCGACACTCAACCCCCGTCTCAGCAGCGGTATGTATATGCTGAAGATCACCACGGCCGATGGACATATCAGCATCCATCAGGTGATCGTTATGAAGTAATCGCTGTAACTATGATATCCTGGTTGTCCGGCTGCAGCAGCTGGTGGCCTGTGGGGAGAAGCTGGAGATGGCATTGATCTTCGATGCCGTTTCTGAAGCGTTCTCCCCTTTTTGCTATTATGATACGGTCATAGCGGCCGTAGATAAGGAATACGGGGATCTTGCGTTCGCGTATGGTGCTGCGGAGCTGCCCCAGGTCCGGCCGGAAACCCCGCATGGTTGTCCATCGGGCGTAGAGCTCGTGGCGGACCTTTTCGTCGTCGATGTAGCGGCGGGTGAATTTATAAATACCCGGGTTGACCCATTTGAATTTATTTGCAGCGCGCAGCCAGCCGAAGAGCCAGTGGGGATGGTCCATAGTGAAGCGGAAGAGCGATCTGCCCGGCCGGCTCTGGGTGGCCAGCCAGTACCAGGGATTCATGGTGAGGCCGTCGGGTGCCAGAAGGACGAGACGGCCGATCTTGTCCGGGATCATCCGGAGAAGGTGCAGGGCGATACGGCCGCCCATGCTGTATCCGAGCACTGTCCAGGGGGAGCCGTCTGCAGCAAGGCCCCGCGTTACCTCTTCCAGCATTGCAACGAGGTCGCGCGGATCAAAATAGAACCCGTCCTTCCAGACAGTCTCGCCGTGGAAGGGGAAGTCGATCGCCAGCAGCGTGTAGCCGTCACCGAGGGCGGCTTCGAGGAAGGCAAAGGATTCCGCCGATTCGCCATAGCCATGCAGACAGATGAGCAGCCGGCTGCCGCCTCCTCCGACGGAGTAGTGTATCTTCGAGTCCTTCAGCTGATAATAGCCATGCTGCATATCCCGGGTTTCCCGGCTAATCTACGGACTCCTGGCCGGTCGTCCAAAAGGCGAAGCCCGTCATTCTTTTTGGATCGCCCTCGCGGAGACCTCCCCCTCATCGGACACCAGCTGCACGAAGTACTGACCACCGGACAGGCCCGACAGATTCAGGGGGATCGGCTCGGGACGACGAAGTGACGGAGACGGCGCGCTGCATCAGCGATTTACCGTTGGCGTCGACCACCCGCAGCTGGAGCCGGGTATTCTTTTCTGCCAGTATCTCGATATTCCATGTCGATCCCGTGGCCCTGTAAAGCTTTCCGATCTTCCAGTTGGTGGCGATATTCATAACGGTGGCGATCACCGAATAGTGGTCCGTCTCTCCGTGCTCCGTGACTTTTATCCGGTAAAAACTTTTTCCGGCAAGCGGCTGCGCATCCGACCAGGTATAGTTGTGCGCTGTCGCGGCGCCGACGGCCGGCACCGAAGCGATATCATCGAAAGAACTGCCGTCACCGCTGCGCTGAACGATAAAGACGGGAGCCCCCGTCTGGTCCATTCCGGTCCAGCTCAGGACAACTTTCTGCTGTTGCTTCACTGCGTTGAAGGCGGTCAGCGTAATGGGCAGGGGAGCGCCGAACAGAACATTGTTCATGACGTCCCTCGCCGCTTCGAACAGCACCTGGTGACCGGCATTGTTCACGTGGATATTATCTCCGGCGCTATAAATTGGGTTGATGTTCAGCGAATCGGCGGCGACGATCGGATTGTAGAAATTGATCGCATAAACGCCGAAACGGTTCATGATCGAGTCCCGTTCAACTTTCAGCAGCTGTTTCTGCGCGGTGGTATACCCCGTCCTCGGCTGTGTGGTGGTTATAAAAGCGATCTTGCCGGCAGCGATCACCGTGTTATAGATGATCTGGAGGTTTTCCATGCTCTGTGCCAGTGTATAGCCATTTCCGACATCGTTGTTGGCGTAGTTGACGATGACGATATCCGTGGGGCGGCCAAAAGCGAAGCGGGAGTTCAGAGCGCCGTCCACGTCATAGTCGGGATTGTGCTCCAGTCCGTCGGGAATGGTATAGCTGGTGGGAAGACCGCTGTAAGTGGTAGTCCCGGGTCTGCCCAGATTGTACAGACTGTCGATATACCCTGTGGCCTGATAGTATCGGGTCAGTATGCTTGCCCAGGCGTTGACGGGAGGTTGACTCGAACCTGGCGGGGTTGTAGGCGTTGAACCTACTCCTGCCATTGTTGATGAGCCCATACCGGCGAAGATCTTGTGTTGCGAATAAGCAGGCGCGACTGGGAGTACCCAGCATAAGAGGATGAGGAGGTGACGCATAAATGGTCATTTTAGGGGTGTGGAACCGATAGCAATTAAGATACCTGGAGGGGCGGAGGCAGAATTTTATAAGATAGGACTTCGGTGAAAGAGAGTATGGAAAGTTACGAAAAAGCCCAAAGGATAACAAAATGCCCCGATTTAATTTGGATTAAATCTTGTAATTATCGCCGCAAATCCTTAACTTTATTTAGTTGTTTAACTAACTGTATGCCAAACAACCAATTTAAGAAAGGGGAGCTCTATAGTTTTATCACCGGTAAAGCGTCGACGGCGATTGCGCGGAATTTGCAGAAAAAGTTCAATACGGCCGGTTTGAAGATAACCATTGAGCAGTGGAGCGTGCTGTATCATTTGTGGAAGGAGGATGGCAAAAGTCAGCAGGAATTGTGTAATGCGACGTTCAGGGACAAGCCCAGCATTACCCGGCTGGTGGACAATCTGGAGAAGCTGCAGCTGGTCAGACGCGTGCCCTCGGACGACGACCGGAGGATCAACCTGATCTTTCTGACGCGACAGGCGCAGCGGCTGCAGGAAGAGACGATGCAGCTGGCGGAGGCTACGCTGAACGAGGCGCTGGAAGGGGTGCCTGCGGATCGTATAGATATTTGTAAGGAAGTGTTGCAACTTGTTTATGACAATTTGAGATAAGCCTAACCAATAAAACTATTATCTATGAGCACGTCTACCGAAAAAAAGCAGGCTCTCAAGGGGGCCGAATGGCTGATAAAGGAAAGCTCTCCTTTCGAAACGTTCATCCCGGAAGATTTCAACGAAGAGCAGCAGATGGTGAAGGATATGTGTAACTCGTTTCTGGACAGCGAGGTATTGCCGGTCATCGACCGTATTGACAAGCTGGAGCCGGGACTGATGCCTTCGCTGATACAGAAGGCGGGCGATCAGGGCCTGCTCGGCGCCGCTGTCCCGGAGGAATACGGCGGACTGGGAAAGGATTTTATCACGGCTACCCTGGTCAATGAGGGGCTGGGTGGCGGTTTCTCTTTTTCAGTCGGCGTTTCGGCGCATACGGGCATCGGAACCCTGCCGATACTTTATTTCGGAACTCCCGAACAGAAGAAGAAATATATTCCAAAGCTGGCCACGGGCGAGTGGAAGGGTTCCTATGGTCTGACCGAGCCCAACAGCGGTAGCGACGCGCTCGGAGCGAAGACGACGGCCAGGCTCTCCGCGGATGGCAAGTACTACCTGCTCAACGGCCAGAAATGCTGGATCACCAATGGCGGGTTTGCCGATATCTATACCGTATTCGCAAAGATCGACGGGGACAAATTCTCAGCCTTTATAGTGGAGCGTGGCTTTGAGGGATTTACGCAGGGTCCGGAAGAGCACAAGATGGGGATCAAGGGATCGTCGACGGTTCAGCTGTATTTCCAGGACTGCAAGGTGCCCGCGGAGAATCTGCTGGGCGAGATCGGAAAGGGGCATATCATCGCTTTTAATATCTTGAACATCGGAAGGCTAAAGCTCTGTGCCGCGGCTCTGGGCGGAGCCAAACGGGCTGCGACTACGTCCATCGAATATGCAAAGACGCGCGAGCAGTTCAAAACCCCGATCGCAAATTTCGGAGCCATCAAGAACAAGATTGCTGAAATGGCGATCCAAATATGGACTTCGGAGAGCGCGTTGTACCGCACGACAAAGTGGATCGACGATAAAGAGGTCGGTCTGGCGGCCGAAGGCAAACCGTTCAACGAAGCGGTGCTGGGCGCCGCGGAGGAATACGCGATCGAATGCGCCATTCTGAAGGTATTTGGCAGCGAAATGCTGGACTTCGTGGTCGACGAAGGGGTTCAGATCCATGGCGGCAATGGGTTCAGCGACGAATATATCATCTCGAAGGCCTATCGGGACAGCCGGATCAACCGGATCTATGAAGGTACCAACGAGATCAACCGGTTGCTTACGGTCGATATGGTACTCAAGAGGGCAATGAAAGGAAGGCTGGACATTATGGGAGCCGCGATGGCGGTCTCGAAAGAGCTGATGAGTATTCCGGATTTTGGTCCCGGCGAAGAAACGCCGTTTTCCAAAGAAAAAAGATCGTACAGAACTTTAAAAGGCTATTTTGCTGACCGCCGGGGCTGCCGCTCAAAAGTTGATGATGAAGCTGGAGCAGGAGCAGGAGGTGCTGATGCATATCGCTGATATGGCCATCCGGACCTTTGTCGCGGAGAGCGCGCTGTTGAGAGCCTGGAAGCTGGCAGACCAGCGGGGAGAGTCGGGAGCGGCTTTTGAGCTGGACATTATGCGCACCTGGCTGTATGACGCGGCGGACAGCATCAACAAATCCGGCAAGGACGCTATCAACGCTTTTGCGGACGGCGACGAACAACGGATGATGCTGCTGGGCCTGAAACGGTTTACAAAGGTCGAGCCGTTCAACAGCAAGGAAGCAAAACGAAGGATTGCAGACAAATTGATCAACGATAACAGGTATCCGCTGTAGGATATCCCGGGTTACACATGAGGAAAGAAAGGCCACACCGGAGTTTCCGGGCGTGGCTTTTCCGTTTTTGGCTATATTTGGCCATGCGTAAGATATGCTTGTGTGTCCTTCTGCTGGCGGCCTTCCGCACCGGCCATTCGCAGGACAGTATCTGGCTTGCCCGGACGACGGGACAGCTGCCTTTTATGGAATATGGCATCGGCGACGACCGGCTCGGCGGGGCGAAAATGGGCTTTCTGGATTCAAATGTACTCGTGAGGGTCGTGGACAGCAATGGGACGGACTATAAGATCCGTCTTTCCAGCCAGCACTACGCCTATATTGCCAAAAGCAGCGTGGTGAGGCAGGCAAAGATATCGGGGCGGCTGCCGGCACACAATCCCCATCTCAGCGGAAGCATCAGGGTCTTTGGCGACACGGCTTCGGACTATGTCCTGGTAAGCCTCGACGACAGACTCCCCTACCGCGGCACACAGCTGCTGGATCCCTCGAGGGTGGCGGTCGATATCTTCGGAGTGACCAGCAATACCAACTGGATCACCCAGCTGCGTTCGGCAAAGGAGATCAAAAATACCTGGTACGAGCAGGTGGAAGACGACGTGCTGCGCGTTTACATCCAGCTGAAGCATACGCAGCACTGGGGCTACGCGCTTTCATACGACAGTTCCGGCAGGCGGCTCGTCATCCGGATCAGGAGGCAGCCGGCAGTACTGGATATCCGCAAGCTCAGGATTGCCGTCGACGCCGGACATGGCGGGGACAATTCCGGCGCCAGCGGTGTGACCAGCAAAATACTGGAGAAGAACTATACCCTGCTGATCGCCGAACAGCTGCGCAGGACACTGAAGCTGGCCGGGGTCACGAATTTGTTCATGACCCGCACGAAGGATACTTCGCTGAGTATGCCCGAACGGATAGAGATGCTGAAACAGTACGACCCGCACCTGCTGGTCAGTATCCATCTGAATTCCGCGGGCCAGGACACGGTGCGCGGCACGAGCACCTACTACCGGTATATCGGTTTCCGGCCGCTGAGCGAGGCGGTTATGACGAGGATGCTGAGTCTGGGACTGAAGGAATTCGGCAATGTAGGCAATTTCAATTTTTCGCTCAGCGGTCCTACCGACTACCCGAACGTCCTGGTAGAGGTGGCCTTCCTCAGCAATCCCGAAGACGAGAAGAAAAATACTTAGTCCCAAATTTCAGAAAGCGGTGGCGCAGAAGATCTATCTCGGCATCGTGGACTGGCTCAAAAAAATAGCGAACAAGCCATGAACGGATATCTGATGCAGGAGAAGCAGTGGACGCCAGGCGAGGACCTTTTTATAGAAAGTTTTGCGCCGGAGAACCGCTATGGGGTCGTGTTCGAGGACGACGGTGAATCGGCCTATTTTTATGCGGTGGAAAAGGACGGGGACGGATCGGGGTTGCGGATTCTTGACGCGCTGCATATTCATCAGCGGGAAGAGGATGCCCTGGATTCGCCAGCCGGCGGGGGTCGCCCCCTGCTGATCGTCTGGTCGAAGGACTGGCTGAAATGCGCGCTCGTCATCGACGGATTCGCCCACGCGCTGTTCGACTTCGAAGCGCAGGGCGGCTATAATATCAACGAGTTCCCACCACCCAATGAGTTCTGGACGAAGGGAGACCGCAAGCTCACGGATGAGTTGATCAGGAAATTCTTTTAACCACTTATTTTTCGGCCGGGCCGCAGACGGGGCCTCCCCGTCGCCGCACCTACTTCAGCAGCGCTGCCGCCGCCTCGTCGACAAACCAGTGCAGGTCGCCGCTGACCGGCTTTATCTCCTGCGACGGATAGAGGTCCGGGTTGTAGGCCCCTTTCAGCACTTCCTTCAGGGCGTGGGCCTTTCCGGGCCCTGTCGTCAGGAAAGCGATATGAGCAGCCTTGTTGACGATAGTCTTTGTGAGGGTGATACGGGACATGTCCTGCGCGGGCAGCCAGAACGCCTTTGCCCAGGCTTTCTCCTCGTGTACGATCCGGCAATCCCGGGAAGAGAGAGGGTATGACCGTCATCACCCATTCCCAGCAATACCAGGTCGAAGCTATTGGGTAGCGTGGCTGCGCCGGGAATGGAATCGAAATACTGGTGAAGGATCTTTTCGTATTCTGCCGCGGACTCGTCGGGGCCGATATCCGTTCGCATCACGTGGATCTGTGAAGCGGGAACGGTGACGAAATTGAGCAGGGTCTCGTAGGCCATTTTGGCGTTGTTGCGGTCGTCTTCGAAAGGGACGGCACGCTCGTCTCCCCAGAAGATATGCATTTTTGACCAGTCGATCTGGTCCTTGTATGGCGCAGCCGCCAGCAGCTTGTGCAGCGCCCTGGGGGTGCTGCCACCGGACAGGGCGATGGTGAACCGGTCTCTTTTTTCAGCGTAGTACTGATAAGGTCTGTTATCCACCGGGCTGCCGCCTGGCTGAGCTGGCCGGCATCCGCGTATACATGTAGTTCCATGTTATGAGATTAAAAAGAGCGAGCCATTTCTGGCCCGCTCTCTGTTATTTTATTGCGCCGGGGTGACGGTGATCCAGTTGTGTCCGTCCCTTGCGATCAGGGCTTCCGCGTCTTCGGGACCCCACGCATCGGGCGTGTAATTGGGGAAGTCTACAGGAGGGCGGCTTTCCCAGGTCTCGAGTATCGGCATGACGATCTTCCAGGCGGCTTCCACCTGGTCGGCGCGCATGAACAGCGTCGGGTTGCCTTCCATGACGTCGAGCAGCAGCGTCTCGTAGGCTTCCGGCTCGTGCCTGGAGTCAGAGTTGAAGACCATGTCCACGGGGTCCAGATTCATGGACTGACCCGGGCGTTTCGCCTGAAATCTGAGTCTGACCTCCATTTCGGGCTGAATGCTGATGGTCAGTCGGTTGGCACGCCAGGTCTCTGCTGCTTCCGGGGGAAGGCATAGCTGGGGGCCGTCTTGAACTGAATGGTGATATTGGTCGTCTTCTGATTCATGCGCTTGCCGGTGCGGACATAGAACGGCACGCCCTGCCAGCGCCAGTTGTCGATATAGAATTTGACGGCGGCGAAAGTTTCGACGGGAGAAGTGGGATTGACGCTTTTCTCCTGTTTGTAGCCGGGAACCTTCTGGCCCTTCATCCAGCCTTCGGCGTACTGTCCGCGGACCGCCACCTGATTGACGTCTTCCTTGCTGATCTTGCGGATGGCGTTGAGGACGTCTACCTTCTTATTACGGATCTCGTTGGCTTCGAATGAGACGGGGGCTTCCATCGCCACCATACACATCAGCTGGAGGATATGGTTCTGCACCATGTCGCGAAGGGCGCCGGAGCTCTCGTAGTAGCCGCCGCGGCCTTCCACGCCAACCGTTTCAGCCGCTGTGATCTGTACCGACTCGATATAGTTGCGGTTCCAGATGGGTTCGAAGAGCGCATTGGCAAACCTGAGGGACAGGATATTCTGTACCGACTCCTTACCGAGGTAGTGGTCGATGCGGTAGATCTGTTCTTCCTTGAACATGCTGGTGAGCAGCTGGTTCAGCTCGTGTGCGCTCTTGAGGTCGTGCCCAAACGGTTTTTCGATCACGATACGCGTGGTAGCCGTCTCGGAGCAGGTCTTGAGCGCGCCAAGCTTCTTGGCGATATCGGGCATCAGCTGGGGCGCCACGGAGAGATAGAAGAGGACGTTGGGGTGCTCGCCTATTTCTGATTCCTTTGCCTTGATGACGTCCATGATCTTGTCATAGCTGGCGTCCTTTTCCGCGTCCATCTGGAGATAGCTGACGTGCTGGGAAAAATCGGCCCAGTGGCCGTTGGGCTCATCTCCTTTACGGCGGCTGAACTGGTTGATCCCGTCCCAGAGACGTTTGCGGTATTCTTCGTCGCTGTAAGGTGTGCGGCCGATGCCGACGATGCCGAATTTTTCGGGCATCCACTCGTCAATGAACAGGTTGTATAAGGCGGGTGAAAGCTTTCTGAAGTTTAAATCGCCACTGCCCCCGAAAATAAAGATCAGGGATGCGGGTGGCCTTTTGTGATTTTGCATATACTGTCTATTGTGTCAATTACTTATTCCATTCCGTATGGAAGATGCCGGGCTCGTCGATGCGCTGATAGGTATGCGCGCCGAAATAGTCCCGCTGGGCCTGTATGAGATTGGTCGGCATACGTTCGCTGCGGTAGGCGTCGAAATAGCTGAGCGCCGCCATCAGGCCTGCCACGGGGCAGCCCATATGGATGGCGTGGATGATGACGTTCCGCATATTTTGTTTCTTGCCCTGCAGCAGCTGTGCGATCTCGCCTTCCAGCAGCAGATTGGAGAGCTGCGGGTTCTTCTCGTAGGCTTTGAAAAAGACTTCGAGCAGGGAAGACCGGATGATACATCCTCCGCGCCATACCTTGACCACTTCCTGCATCGGGATCTCCATAGCCAGTTCTTTCGACGCGACGTGCAGCATCGCCAGGCCCTGGGCATAGCTGATGATGGTGGCGAAGAAGAGGGCATCCTGCACCTGCTGGATAAAGACCTCTCTGGGGACGGGGATATCCGTGGAAGGCGTTTTGTAGATAGCGGCTGCCTGGGTTCTTTCATCCTTGTAGGCGGAGAGCTCGCGCATACAGACCGCCATATCGATCACGGGTATGGGAATGCCCAGGTCCATAGCGTCCTGGGAGGTCCATTTGCCCGTGCCTTTGGCGCCGGCTTTGTCGAGGATCATGTCTACGAGGCGGTTGCCCGTCTTGTCGTCATTCTTGAGGAAGATATCGCGGGTGATCTCGACGAGGAAGGACTGCAGGTCGCCGTCGTTCCAGTTCTTATAGATCTTGTGCAGTTCGTCGTTGTCCAGACCCAGTCCGCGGTGCAGCAGGTCGTAGGTTTCGCTGATCAGCTGCATGATGGCGTATTCGATGCCATTGTGCACCATTTTTACATAGTGACCGGCCGCGCCCTTTCCGAGGTGGGCGACACAGGGGACGCCGTTGACTTTTGCCGCCACGGCCTCCAGCAGGGGCTTGACGTGCTGATACGCTTCGGGGTCACCGCCGGGCATGATGCTGGGGCCTGTGCGGGCGCCCTGTTCACCGCCGGAGATACCGACTCCCATAAAGTGAAAGCCTTTTTCTTCCATGAACTTTACGCGGCGCAGTGTATCCGTATAGTGAGAGTTACCGCCGTCGATGACGATATCTCCTTTTTCGAGAAGGGGTAAAAGACTGTTGATAACATCGTCTACCGGCTTGCCGGCGGGAACGAGCATCATCATCCTGCGAGGTTTTTCAAGTACCTGGATCATTTCCGCGAGCGTATTTACTCCTTTCACCGTAGTGTTGGATGTTGCGGAAGTTTCCAGTGTTGCTGTCTTCTGTGCATCCAGGTCAAAGCCGACAACGGGGAAACCATGGTCCGCCATATTAAGCAGTAGGTTACGCCCCATAACGCCGAGGCCGATCATGCCGAATTTAAAAGAATTGTTTGCCATGATTGAATTATGAGGGCCTAAATTTAGGTAATTTATGCATCCCAAACACGTCCGGGGGCTGACAAGCCGTTGTTGGAGAGACACAAACGGTAAAAGATACAATAAAATAATGTCGGGAAATGCCTAAAAATAAAAAGCGCTCCGGGTGGAGCGCTCTGCAAAATTTTTAGTTGTCTTATTTCTATTTCACTTCGCCGGGATGCGGGTTTCCGCGGTGGCACGTAATGCAGCTGATCGCGGGAATAACGTCGCCTTTCTCGTCTTTATTAAAGCTAAAATATTTCTTATTGATCTTCCCGGTCATCTTATACATGCTGCGGGCGATATTTTTTCCGGTTTGGCGTCGCTGGCAAAATCCAGACGATGGCTGGTGCTGTCCGCCGACGGGGCGTGGCAGAACCCGCATTTTACACCCAGCGCCTGGCACCAGCCGTCCATCACTTTTTTCAGGTCGTCATGGCTGATATCCTTGGGCAGAACCTTGAAATTGTGCTTGGGTTTTTCGTCCTGCGAGCGGAAGGCGGACAGACCGGTGAGCACGAGGGCGAAAAGGGACAGGGAAATGATGAGTTTTTTGCGATGCAACATATTCGGAATTTTGGTCCCCCAATTTAGGGAAAGCAGTTAGAAATCCACAGAATATTTGACAATATTTTGACAATCGGACTAAACAAAGGTAGTCCGGCCGCACTGCAGCTACCCGCATCGGTGATCGGTGACCGTATGGGCCGCGTCCCGTAACTTTGCGGCCGAAATGAAAAATATGGAAGAGGACCTTTTGAAAAGGGGGCATATTCTGCTGATGGCGGTTTGCACCGGACTGATCGTAGCCAACATTTATTATTGTCAGCCGCTGCTGGTATTGATCAGCAAGTCATTCGGGATACCGGAGAGTAAGGGTGGCCGGATAACATTTTTGACTCAGGCGGGTTATGCGCTGGGGCTATTGTTCTTTGTGCCGCTGGGGGACAAGCTCGAGCGTCGGGGACAGATCGTCTGGATGGCGGGTTTCGCGGTTGCGGCGCTGATCCTGGCGGCGGTATCCCCCAATTTACTGACGATGGAGATCGCATGCGTGCTGATCGGAGCTACTTCTGTCATACCGCAGCTGATCCTGCCCATGGCGGCGCATCTGGCATCTCCCAGCCGGACGGGCAAGGTGATCGGCTCCATCATGAGCGGGTTGCTGGTCGGGATCCTGCTGTCGCGGACGCTGAGCGGCTTTGTCGGGGCCTGGCTCGGCTGGCGCGGGATGTTCTGGGTGGCGGCGGGCATTAGTCTGTGTCTGCTGCTGATCATGCGGTATACGTTTCCGGTGAGCAGACCGAATTTCAGCGGATCCTATGGCTCCCTGATGCGGACCCTGCTGACCCTGATAAAGGAGCAGCCTGTTTTGCGGGAGGCGGCGGTGATCAATGCGCTGGGTTTTGCGACGTTTGGGATGTTTTGGACCACGCTGACCTTTCATCTTTCCGGGTCGCCTTTTAATTTCCGCAGCGATCTGATCGGACTTTTTGGGCTGGCGGCCGCGGCGGGTGCGCTGGCGGCGCCGCTGGTCGGAGGCTCGGCCGACAAGAGGAATCCGAGGATAACCATCGGGTACGGGCTCGGGTTGTTGTTGTTTTCCTTTATTCTGTTGTATATATGGGCGGACTACGTGACCGGTATGGTCGCGGGTATCGTCCTGCTGGATCTGGCGATGCAGTGTATCCACGTCTCGAACCAGAGCAGGGTCTACGCGCTGAACCCTGGTGCGCGCAACCGCCTTAATACAGTATACATGACCGTGAGTTTCACGGGGACCTCGCTGGGCTCGGCGCTTGGTGTCGTGGCTCGGGACATGGCCAAATGGCCGGGGGTTTGTGTAGCGGGGATGGTGCTGACCGCGGCGGCATTTGCAGTTTATGGGCTCACTTACAGGAGGGCGACGGGGCCGCTGGTGAACTAATTTGGAGTGGCCTTAACAACTGGTCCGGAGCGGCCTGAGCAGCAAATTGGGACCGGCCTTAACAAATTAATAATTGATCCGATGCCTGATTTGACCATTTTAGCTATGGTTTTTTCACGAATTTGGACTATCTTTGCGGAGTAAATTTGAGCTGATAAGTAATTGAATGATCGTTTCCGCTATTAACTCTCCGGCAATTGTTAGTCGTCTTTACTCTCTGCTTTTTTACTCAGATTATTGCTCTTTAATTTTTTTTAACCAGTTATTAGTTAGTATGAACATTTACATTTCGAATTTAAGTTTTAACGTTACGGACGAAGACTTACAGGATTATTTTGCAGAATACGGTGAGGTTTCTTCTGCTAAGGTTATTATGGACAAGTTCACTGGCAAGTCCCGCGGGTTTGCATTCGTGGAAATGCCCGATGACGAAGCAGCAAAGAAGGCTATCCAGGAACTGGACGGCGCATCAGTTGACGGCAGAACAATCGGCGTATCCGTAGCCAAGCCCCGCGAAGATCGTGGTGCAGGTGGCAACAAAGGTGGTGGATCTTTCCAGCGCCGTGGAAACAACAACTACAGCAACAGCCGTTACTAAGTCAATCTTTTTGTAAGATATCAGGACCCTTTCGATGAGATGGGGTCCTTTTTTGTTTTTAGAGAAGTCCCGCGGTTCACGTCGGGGCCAACCCCGTCTGGGTTCACTTACGCCGCACGTTGCAGCGTCAGAGCCACAGTCGTGCATGTCTCCGCACTATCATAGTCGATGCTGATGGTCGCGCCGATCTTCTCAGCCGCATGCTGCACCTGCCTAAAACAGTTGGCGCAGCTCCGGTAGAAATAGATCCCGGCATTCCTAACCCGGATCATGACGCTCCCGCCGAGATCAACCGATTCGATAGTGATACATTCATTCTGCGTACAGTCGACGACCTTGTCGAGAAGGTTCCAGAGTACGAAAGCCAGCATGTTTTCGTCCGAACCGACTTCGATATTTCTATCTATTTGATTAATAATGAGAGTTTTGCGACTTACGGCTCGTGGTAGAAGGCCCGTCATCAACTCGTCTACAAAGCGATGGAGGGATATAGTGGTGGTCAGGTCAGTAGCCATTATTGATACAGGATTTTATTAAGGGGGCTTTTAAGGGCTATAACGTTTTACTGTGTAAATGTAACGCAGTAGGTCATTACTTTATGAGTGGGGATCAAATTATTTTCGATTTATTCCTGGACCGGACATGGTCTGGTTCAGACATTGGAGGTTTTATGGTGAAAAATTATTTTTTTGCTATTTTTTACCGTAAATCAAGCAGGTTATGAATTTAATAGGAAACCTTATATGGCTGCTCTTCGGCGGTTTTGCCGCTGCACTCGGATATGTCGTCGGAGGGCTTTTGCTCTGCCTGACCATCGTCGGAATACCGTTCGGTCTTCAGTGCTTTAAAATAGCCGGACTTGTCCTCTGGCCTTTTGGCCGTCAGGTCGTTTCTACGGGGAGCAGCACCGGCTGTTTCTCTATTATCTTCAACATCATCTGGCTGCTCTGCGGGGGACTGTATACGGCAGTTGTTCACTTGTTCTTTGCGGCGCTGCTGTTCATCACCATCATCGGGATACCCTTTGCCCGTCAGCATCTCAAGTTGGTGGAGCTGTCCCTGATGCCCTTCGGAAAGCAGGTCATCTAGAACGAGTATCGCCGGACCCGGGCTCGTTTGCGTTGCGCCAGTCCCAGTTCGTCCGCCATTCCCGGGCCGTCCGCCATTCCCGGGCCCTCCGTGTCAATCCCGGACCAACCGGAAAAAATTGGAGCCTGCAGCTTTCGCCCAGGCTCCTGTATATATAGAGTATTCCTGATGTTTTACCTCCAGTGTCCGCGGTTCCAGTGATAACCCCGGTCGGTGTGATCCCAGTGACCACGTTCCCATCTGCGGCCTCCGCGCGGGCGGCTCCAGTAGCCATTACGCCAGGTATATCTTCCGCCGGTCCAAACCCAGTCCCCGTCAATCCAGACATATTCGGCGCCGGGCGCCGTGGGCCGGGTATAATAAACATCCGCCGGCTGGGACTCCACATAGCCATCCACCGCACAGCCGGTAGCCGCAAGGGAGCCTATTATTGCTATGGTTATCAATAACTTTTGCATAACTGTAGATTTGATGTGTTAAGGCAGCGGTGTCTCCACCGGTACCGGCATTACTAAGGCGAAATGCATGCCATCGACTTCCGGAGGTCAAAATCAGGAGTTTTAACGATTTGCCGAGGTGGGATTTCCCCAATACGAAACCGTGTTACGGCACAAATTGGTAGCTTTGCAGTCCATCCTCTATGAAAGGATGTATTTATCATGAGTGAAACTAAGACAGTCCCGTCCCAGACCTTGACCGCGAAAGATTTTGCTACAGACCAGGAGGTCCGCTGGTGTCCGGGATGCGGGGATTATTCCATCCTCGCACAGGTACAGAAAGTAATGCCTTCGCTGGGGATCCCCAGGGAGAATATTGTAATTATATCAGGGATCGGATGCAGCAGCCGTTTTCCCTACTATATGAACACCTACGGAATGCACTCGATCCATGGCCGGGCTACGGCGATCGCGTCGGGATTGAAGGCAACGCGTCCCGAGCTGTCCGTTTGGGTAGTGACCGGCGACGGAGACAGCCTCTCCATCGGCGGCAACCACACCATCCATTTGCTGAGGCGGAATTTCGACATCAATATTCTGTTGTTCAACAACCAGATCTACGGACTGACCAAGGGACAGTATTCACCTACATCGGAAGAACGGAAGGTCACCAAGTCGACGCCCTACGGAAGCCTGGACCATCCCTTCAATCCGCTGGCGCTGGCCATGGGCGCGGATGCCAGCTTTGTAGCCCGCAGCATGGACAGGGACCCCAAACACCTGCAGCAAATGCTGCTTCGCAGTCACGGACACCGCGGGGCTTCCTTCCTCGAGATCTATCAGAACTGTAATATATTCAATGACGGCGCCTTCGAGGTCTTTACCGAGAAGGGTACCGAGCCCGTGGAGACGCTGATGGTCGAACAAGGCAAGCCGCTCGTATTTGGCGCACAGCGTGAGAAAGGGATCAGACTGGATGGATTTCGTCCCGTCGTCGTCGAACTGGGCCAGGGTTTCAGCGAAAGCGATCTTTGGATCCACGACGAAAAGGATTTTTACAAGGCTCAGGCCCTGGTCCGGATGTTCGACGATCCGCGGATCGAAGGACACCTGCCAAGACCATTCGGCGTATTTTATGAAACGGACAGACCCTGCTACGAAGACATGCTCAATCTTCAGGTCGAGGAAGTGATCCTCAGCAAGGGGAAGGGCGATCTGGACAAACTGTTGCGGGGGAACGAGACCTGGACGATCGCCTAGCGAAGGCTCCGCCCGGCGACGGTTCCGTCTCGCGATGGTTCCGTCTCGCGACGCGCGTGAACCACAACGGCCAGCGGTAGGTTCGTGAACTACGATATTAAAAATAACAACTCCCGGCCATTGGTCGGGAGTTTCTGTAAAGAAAGAGGTCAGCTCGACAGGATTGAGCCGCCTCTTTTTTTGGTTTTTTCACAGTGAAGTTATTTTTCTGTTTCCCGTATCGGTGCGCTGGACGGGACTTCAAACAAAAGAGCCAGCGATAGACATCGCCGGCCTGTGCTTACCTCTGAAACCACAAAAAGAAAAAGTTCGAAATATTTTTCATTGCGAATTGTTCGCTAGTTACTATGAATGGTCATACCGGATATCCGGCACTGTTAGATTGTGCTCAATGAGTCCTCAGGATCGGGTAAAATTTGGTTTTGACGGACAATTGGGGATCGTGTCGATTTAAAAGGGTAACAACGGGATTATAACAGAACAGGGGATAGGGAAGTAAACAATACGAAGGATTTTAACCTCATATGTTTGGACTGAACCCGGATATCTATGGAATTGGAGTCTTCGGATGGAAATTGGACGGTCGGAATTGAGGAAATTGGATTCGGATGAGCTTTTGGTGGCTGTCCGTAATCAAGACGATTATTCAGAGTGTGTAAGCGCGGTAAAAGTAAAGACAGTTTTGTTAAAAAGCAATATTTTTTTCCAATTTTTCTACGCCCAGGCGGCAATACCCCTCCACTCCGCGAATACGGACCGTTAAAACCCTTACTGAATAAGGGTTTCGAGCTCTCTGTCGGCCGCTTTGAAGGTTTTTTCTTTTTTCGGTTGAACCACCATTCCGGCGCCGTCCGCTTCATAAGGGTGTCGATGTTGCGCATGCCCATCAGGTACCAGATACCCTTCAATTTCCCGGTGAAAGAGGTCTGCAGCGCGCGGAGGCTCATTGCAAAACCGCTGTCCAGATATTCCATATGGTGCCAGTAGCCGGCGGGCATAAAGAGGGTGTCGCCGTGTTCCAGTATAACCTCGTATCCCCGGGCCAGCCGGAGGGCGGGATATTTTTCGAGTTCCAGCTTGTTCTGGTTCTCGTCGAAATAGTTCTCAAAATTGACAAAACTCAATACCTCCCATGGCTTGCGGTACAGCTTGTGCTGCTCTTCAAACGGGAAAAGCAGGACCCTTTTCCTTCCAACAAATTGCGTATGAACGATATGGGAGAGGTCGATGTCAAAGTGCATATGGGTTACGGAGCCTTTTCCGCCCACAAAAAGCATGGGGTAGCGTTTGACAAATCCTTTCATCAGATGCTCCGGCCATTCGAAGTCCCTGGTCAGCTTCGGGGGCGTGGTCGAAAATATTAAAAAGGAAGATCCGCCACTTGCGCGGGGCCTTTCCGGACCATATCGATATATTCGCCGAACTTCATATAATCGTCCGCCGTATTGATGGGGGTATATGCGTCGCTCTTAATGTTGTTGTAAACGCCTACATTGACGTCTCCTACGATCGACTTGAAGTAGTCCCAGGTCCAGTTCCGGTAGGCCGGCCATTCTTTGGAGATCCCCCGTATCACGAGGGGCTTCATGGGAGAATAATAGTTATCCCTGAAGTCTTCCGCGCTGATGCTGTCCACCCTGTCTACCGCTTGTAATAGCATTCGTTAAAAGAAGATTTGGACAAATTTAAGACTAATTCTATGTTAAGGAAATGTTAGCCATCAGTGGCAACCGATTTGCAGCAATTTTTTAATACCTCCGACTGGACGCAGTCAAAGACTTCAGCGGTATTGAGGCAAAAAATTACCTTCCTACCCATTTTTTGCCGAAATTCACGTTTATGCTTTTACATCTCCATCCGGAAAACCCACAGCCCAGGAACATAAAGACCATAGTGGAATGTCTGCTCGACGGCGGGGTCATCATCTACCCTACGGATACCATCTATGGACTTGGTTGTGATATCTTTCAGCACAAGGCGGTTGAACGGATCTGCCGGATCAAGCAGGTGGACCCGGCCAAAGCCCAGCTGTCCTTTGTTTGCTACGACCTCAGCGACCTTAGTAACTATACCAAGAGCATCTCCACCCCCCTCTACAGGATGCTAAAGACCTATCTGCCAGGGGCTTACACCTTTATCCTGCCCGCCAGCAAGCAAGTGCCCAAAATACTGAAAAGCAAGAAGGATACCATCGGTCTCCGCGTTCCGGACAATATCATTACCCGAAGCCTGGTCCGGGAGCTGGGACATCCCATACTTAGCTCCTCCCTGCCGGGGGAAATGGTAGAGGAATACACCGATCCCGATATGATCCACGATAAATTTGAGAAGCTGGTGGATATCGTGGTGGACGGAGGCATCGGGGGTATCCTGCCTTCAACTATTGTGGATTGTACCGGGGACGAACCCATCGTCGTCAGAAAAGGACTGGGCCCATGGCCGGAAGTAGAGGCGGCCTAAGGAGCCGCGTCGGCGAGGTAGTTCACAGGTGGTTCACGGCGGGAGCCGAGCCGTCCTAAACTGGCAGCGTCAGCTGTTCTTCTTCCCCCTCCGGATTGATATTAAAACTTCTTCGGTGGTATTTGCAGAGCCCGAACTTCCCGATCGCATCGCGGTGCTCTTTCGTTCCATAGCCTTTATTGCAGTCCCAGCGGTAGTGCGGAAATTCCTGATGCAGCCCCTGCATATACTCGTCGCGCCAGGTCTTGGCAAGAATGCTGGCCGCTGCGATGGAGGCGAAAATGCCATCGCCCTTGATGATACAGCGGTGCGGAACCCTCTTGTATTTCGTGAAACGGTTGCCGTCGATCAGTAGCAGTCGGGGACGGATGCTCAGTTTGTCCAGCGCCAGATGCATGGCCTTGAAGGAGGCCCTGAGGATGTTGATGCGGTCGATCTCGTCGTGGTCCACCTGGGCGACGCCCCAGGCCAGGGCGTTGGCTTCGATATAGATCCGCAGCTCGTTGCGGTTCTCCAGGGTGACCTGCTTGGAGTCATTCAGCAGCGGATGGAAAAAACCTGCCGGAAGGATAACCGCCGCCGCAAAAACAGGTCCTGCATAGCAGCCCCGTCCTGCCTCGTCGCAGCCGGCTTCTATCAGCTCGTCCTGGTAGTGACTTCGCAGCGGATTTTCCATGGACCAAAAATAGACCTTCTTTTGATCGAAAGAATGGGCAGTGGAAAAGTTTCGGACTTACCTTTGCGCGCAAGTATGCTAGAGTCTTCGCAATCCCGATCCACCCGACCGGTAGCCATCTGGGTCTACACCGGCGTCATCATGTTGCTGATACAGGTCGTTCTCGGAGGTATTACCCGTCTGACGGGCTCCGGTCTCTCTATAACGGAATGGAACGTCGTAACGGGGGCCGTGCCGCCGCTGAATGACTCACAATGGCAGGCCGAATTTGCCAAATATCAGGCGACCCCGCAGTACCAGCTGCTAAACAGCGGGTTTACGCTTTCCGACTTCAAATTCATTTTTTCTGGGAATGGTTCCACCGGTTCTGGGCCCGGACGGTGGGTGTCGTATTCCTGGTGGGCTTTTTCTGGCTGCTCGCTAAGGGAGCAATGAAGTCGTGGATGGTCCGGCCGCTGATCATCCTGTTCCTGCTCGGCGCCCTTCAGGGGGCCATCGGGTGGATCATGGTAGCGAGCGGGCTGACGGGAGACGCGATCTACGTCAAGCCGACAAAATTGGCGCTGCACTTTGTTTTCGCCCTGGGCCTGATCGTCTATACCTACTGGTTTGCGCTGCAGCTGTCTGTCCCGAAGGGCCCGCGCTTCAGCGTCAATACACGAAAACTACGGGGCTGGACGATCATCATAATCGCGGTGCTGTTCTTCCAGCTACTTTACGGAGCCCTGATGGCCGGGCATAAGGCGGCGACGGTCGCTCCGACCGGCCTACGATCAATGGCAGCTGGATACCCGAAAGCCTGTTCACTCAGCATCCCCTTCTGGAAGACCTGGCCGGCAACCGGATCACGATCCATTTTATCCACCGCGGGCTGGCCTATCTGCTGGTGAGCACTGGTGATCGTCTGGTCGGTACTGGCCGGGCCTGTGTTCGGCAGGAACCCGCAGCCTGTGACCGGGCCCGTGTCTGGCAGCAACCCGCGGCCCGGGGCCGGGTTCGGCGGAAATTCCGGGCCGGGGGCAGACCCTGCCGTGGCGGGGTCCTTTCGTCGTCTTCGCTGGCTCCCGCTGGCGCTGATCCTGGCTCAGGTAACGCTCGGCGTCAGCAGTCTGCTGACCAGTCCCGGCATCGTTCCGCAGCACTGGGGGCTCTTCGACTGGCTGGCCCAGCTGCACCAAATAGTCGGTTTGCTGTTCCTTTTGACAATGGTCCGGATGTTGTATCTTGTGATACCTGTGCAACAACATCCTGTCACCGTATGATGCGAATCTTAAAAGCGATCTATTATTTCTTTCCGGTTCAACTGCTATTGCTGCATGTAAAAAAGTTCCAGATTCTGCTGATTTTCTGGCTGATCCTCTTCAGCACCCTGAACGGCGGTTTTATGCGGGCATATGGCGCTGCGGCTCTTTTCTCTCCCCGGAATATCTGGGGGACGTAAGCCCAATCAGCACCTCCATCGTCGGTATGGCGACCGGCATCTTTATCATGAGCTGGAATATCACGACCTTCATCCTGTTCAGCAGACATTTCCGCTTCCTCGCGACGACGACCAAGCCTTTTCTGAAATACTGCATCAACAACACAATACTTCCGCTGATCTTTCTGGTCTTCTATTTTATCAAAGCGGTTCAGTTCAACGTCAGCCGCGAACTGCTATCCGCGATGCCCATCTTCTACCTTGTCGCCGGGTTTCTTTCCGGCTTCTTCTTTATTGTCATTGTCTCGATGCTCTATTTTTTCCGCGCGGACAAGAGCATCATTCGCCGGATGACGCCGGTGATCAGCAACCCCAGACTGTTCAAGTCGCAGTTCAGAAAAAGAAGAGGTGAAACTGAACGAGAGCCGCCTTATGCGCGTACACTGGTATCTCAACTCTTTCCGGACGATCCGCAAGACAAGGGACGTGGCGCACTACAGCAAAGATTTTATTGAAAGCATTTTCAACCGGCACCATATCTCCGCGGTCCTTTCCATCTTCGTCGCCTTTATCTTTCTGATAGTCGTCGGATTCTTTATGGACTCGAGGTTTTTCCAGCTGCCCGCTGCGGCAAGCGTTCTCATCTTCTTTGCCATCCTGGTCTCTCTGTCGGGAGCATTCTCTTATTTTCTTCAGTCCTGGAGCATTCCTTTTTTGTAGTGATTTTTCTGATCCTGAACCTGCTCTACAAATACAATGTCATCGATCCGACGAACAAGGCCTATGGACTGTTCTACAATACGAAGGAAGACCGGCCCCTCTATGACCGGGAAACCCTGCTGCAGTTGTGTTCGGAAGAGAACCTCCGGAAGGACAGGGCGAATATGGTGAGCATTCTCGACCGGTGGAAGGCCCGTCAGTCCGAGGCAAAGCCGATACTTTTTCTGGTCAACACCAGCGGAGGGGGCAGCCGCAGCGCCACTTTCACCATGAATATCCTGCAGAGGCTGGACAGCCTGAGCAACGGGCAGCTGATGCGGAAGACCGTCCTGATCACGGGCGCTTCGGGCGGGATGCTGGGTGCGGCCTATTTCCGTGAAGCTGGCCAGGCTGCGCGACAGAGGAGACACTTCTATCCATCTCCAAAGCAAGCGCTATATCAGCGATATTTCCCGCGACCTGCTCAACACCCTTTTCTCTTCCTTTGTCGCGCGCGACCTGGCGTCCCCCGCCCAGAAATTCACCGTCGACGGACACGAGTACGTGAAGGACCGCGGGTTTGCCTTCGAACAAAAACTCAATCAGAACACACACGGCGTCCTCAACCGCCAGCTAAAAGATATCGCCGCCGATGAATCCGCGGCTAAAATGCCGGTGATGCTGTTCAATCCCGTCATCACCCGCGACAGCCGGGCGCTCGTCATCAGTACGCAGCCGGTGAGCTTTCTGATGCGCCCAAGGTTCGACAGCACGAGGATCCCCGCGATGGACCCCGACGCCGTGGACTTCGGAGCGCTGTTTGCGAAGCAGGAGCCGATGAACCTGCGCCTGCTGACCGCATTGCGGATGAATGCCACCTTCCCCTATGTGCTGCCCAATGTCTGGCTGCCGACGAGACCGGTCATCGACGTCATGGACGCGGGCTTCAGGGATAATTTTGGGGAGATGAACGCCATCCGGTACCTGAACGCTTTCCGCGAATGGATCCAGGAGAACACCAGCGGCGTCGTGCTGCTGCAGATCAGAGACCGGAAGGCGGGTGGATGGGAGAATCCCTACGAGTCGGAGGACGTCACCGAGATCGTTACAAAACCAATTCTCCTGCTCCAGGACAACTGGTACAAAATGCAGGAATACAACCAGGACGACCTGCTGAGCCTTTCGCAGAACGGGATGGGCTTTCCTTTCCGGAAACTGATCTTCCAGTATGTTCCCAAGACGGAAGACGCGGGGGCGGCGCTAAACTTTCACCTCACCCGCCAGGAGAAGCTGAATATTACCGGGTCCCTGGACAATGAACTGAACCGGCAGGCCTTTCAGACTTTTAGGGAGTTAGCCGGCAAATGACTTTGACCCGGACTAATGGCCCTCCTGCCGGCCACTGAGCCGCCGATGTGTGAGCCGCACGGTTCACGGCTGTATCAGCCAAATTGCCTTCGGTACAATCCTTATACTCAACTCCCGTGAAGGAGCCGCCGGATCACCGTCGATATGCAGCGGCGCGTACTCGGGGTTGGCGATCTCCAGGGAGGGAGTCCTGAAATAGAGGACCTGCCGCCGGTCTTTCGCGCCAGGGCTGGTCTGTACGGCATAGCCCCCGAGCACCTGACGGATCACGGACAACAGGAACGAGAACCTCCCCGCCTTTTTTACCACGACGATATCGAGCAGGCCGTCTTCCAGACTGGCCTTCGGGGCGATCGTAAAATGATTGCCGAACTGATCGCCGTTGGCGACGCTGATGAAGAAAGCATCGACGGAAAGGCTAACCGTCCCGCCGTTGGCCGAAGCACCAACACCAGGATCCCTATTGCCGGGAATCGTGATCCGGAAGGGATACGGCCGGGCGGTGAAAAAATTCCTCATGCTCACCTTCACATAGGTCTGTAGCCCCCGCGTATGCTCCAGAGCGAACTCGTGGGCCACTTTGCCGTCAAAACCGATGCCGCACAGCATACACGAAAAATGACCATTGATCAGAAAACCGTCTATAAGGGATGCTTTTCCGGAAAAGATGATATCGAGGGCCTTTACCGGATCTTTCGGGATGCGCGCCGCAAAGGCGAGACCGTTGCCCGAACCCATCGGAATGATGCCGACGCGGGTGGGGCTGCCCTGCAGGGCAGCCATGACGGCGCTAACGGTGCCGTCGCCGCCGCAGATGACGATATCGGTTATGCCTTCCTGTTCGATGACGGAACGGAGGAAATCATAGTTCCCCTCCGCGTTGGTGGGAAGTATATTGAATTCGATGCCCTTTTCCGACGTTTTTTGGGCGATCAGCTGCTGCAGGGACGATTTTCCGCGGGTACCCGATATTGGATTGATGAGAAAAATGAACTTTCTATTGTCGGTTTGGCGCATGCGGCAAATGTACAATGGATGTAAGAAAGTGGACTACGCCTTTTTCCACGCCCCCGACGTCGTGCGACCGGACGGACGAACCGATCACGTGCGTGCCCGCTTCGGGTATGGCCTGCTTATATTTCATCGCCGCGGGCGTACCCAGCTGGTCGAACATGGCGAGTGACGCCGACACCTTTACCGTGCTGTCCTGATGAACGCTGTCTTTATAGTAGTAGAACAAACCCACCGGCTGGGTGACGGCGGCAAAGGTCTTTTTATTCATCGTCGTTTCCAGCAGTTCTTCGAGGGCGACGACTGCCTCCGACCGGTATTTGGGATACCAGTACTGCCGCCACTGCGGGCCGAAATCTTCCTTGCTGATGATATAGTTCGATCCGGTCACGAGGTGCGCGATCTGCAGGCCCCAGTGATCGTTGAGCAGCCATGCGTTGGGGTCGTTGATGGCAATATTGGGAGAGAGCAGGACAAGCGCCGCGACAGAATCCGGATATGCGGCGGCCAGTTGCAGCGCAAACGTGCCCCCCGTCGAAGTACCCATCAGGATCACCTTATCGCCGAGACGGGAGCCGACAGCCAGCGCGTCACGGGCGGACTCCCAGTAGTTGTCGGCGGTAAGGCCTACCATCGCATCGGCCGTGTCGAGACCGTGTTCGGCTAGCCGGGGAAGGTAGAGATTGCAGCCAAATTGAGTGGCTATTTCGCGATGCAGCGGAATGCCCTCACCCTGTGAGGCGGAAAAGCCGTGCAGGTAGACGATCGCGTAGGGCGTTTTGCGGCGCGTCGTGTCGGCCCACACAATACGGGCCTCGTTGTCGGGCTTGATGTGGTGATGGGATTCCTGTTCGCTGATATATTTTTCCAGCGCGGCCGGCTCTGACGGCAGGACAGGCATTGCTTTACTATAAACGGGAGTTGCAGGGGAAGGGCCAAGAAAATAAAGAATGATCAGGAGGATAGGGAGAAGAAGCCACCATCTTTTACGCATGGGTTCAAAATTTGACGAAATTTAAGGGTTTTGTATGTTTTTTGTGTTATTTCTCCACGGCCTCCTTGACCGGCTAGGAAATCCGTCCGTTAAATCGTACATTTGCGGCTTCAAACGGGGCGTAGTCCCGTCGGCCATTGGCCAGAGTAAAAAACCGGCCAGAGGCCAGAGAGATTAATATTATGGAAATCAGAAACATTGCGATAATCGCGCACGTTGACCACGGTAAAACTACCCTGGTAGACAAGATCTTACACGCTACTCACGTATTCCGTGACAATCAGGAGACCGGAGAACTGATCATGGACAACAACGACCTCGAAAAGGAAAGAGGGATCACCATCTTCAGCAAGAACGCCGCCGTGGAATACAAGGGCGTGAAAATCAATGTAATAGATACCCCTGGTCACGCCGACTTCGGCGGTGAGGTAGAACGCGTATTAAAAATGGCCGACGGGGTCATCCTGCTGGTAGACGCCTTCGAAGGGCCGATGCCGCAGACCCGTTTCGTACTACAGAAAGCCCTGCAGCTGAACCTCAAGCCGATAGTCGTCATCAATAAGGTCGACAAGCCCAACTGCCGTCCCGACGAAGTGCACGACGCAGTTTTTGAGCTGTTCTTCAACCTCGACGCGACCGAAGAACAACTGGATTTCCCCACCTTCTACGGAAGCGGTAAAAATGGCTGGTTCAACTGCAAGAACGAACAATGCGCCGATATCACCCCCTGCTGGATGGTATCCTCCAATATGTACCCGCTCCGAAAGTATCGGAAGGTACTTTGCAGATGCAGATAACTTCCCTCGACTACTCTTCGTTCTTAGGCCGTATCGCGGTGGGCAAGGTCGCCCGCGGCACGATCAAAGAAAACCAGAATATCGCTCTGGTGCAGGCGAACGGTACGATCAAAAAGTCGAAAGTAAAGGAACTCTATACCTTCATGGGTATGGGTAAGAAAAAGGCCTCCGAAGTGACTGCCGGAGATATCTGTGCAGTGGTCGGTCTGGAAGACTTCAACATCGGTGACACGATCGCCGATGCGGAGAATCCCGAGGCATTGCCCGTCATCAGCGTGGACGAGCCGACGATGAGCATGCTGTTCGGCATCAACAACTCCCCCTTCTTCGGAAAGGACGGCAAATTCGTTACGTCCCGTCACCTCCGTGACCGGCTGATGAAGGAAACCGAAAAGAACCTGGCCCTGAAGGTTGAAGATACGGACAGCGCC
Source organism: Puia sp. P3 (assembly GCF_050632245.1). Lineage (NCBI taxonomy): Bacteria > Pseudomonadati > Bacteroidota > Chitinophagia > Chitinophagales > Chitinophagaceae > Puia > Puia sp. P3. Next base: position 6,932,437 of record NZ_CP192583.1, on the reverse strand, counting down.
GATAGCTTCCTGGTCTATGGCCGTGGTATCCTCCACCTGGGCATCCTTATCGAAACGATGCGCCGCGAAGGATTCGAACTGACGGTGGGACAGCCTCAGGTACTGGTAAAAGAGATCGCCGGCAAGAAGAACGAGCCGTTTGAAATATTGGTAGTCGACGTGCCCGGCGAGTTCATGTGGCAAGGTAATCGACATGGTTACCCAGCGCAAAGGTGAAATGCTGGTCATGGAGAGCAAGGGCGATATGCAGCACCTCGAGTTCGAGATCCCTTCGCGTGGTCTCATAGGTCTGCGTAGCAATATGCTCACCAACACCGCCGGCGAAGCCGTCATGGCCCACCGCTTCCTGGAATACAAACCCCGGAAGGGCCCGATCCCCGGCCGTAACAACGGAGTTCTGCTTTCCAAGAACCAGGAAAAACCACCGCTTACTCCATCGACAAGCTGCAGGAGCGCGGTACCTTCTTCGTCGATCCGGGCGAAGACGTCTACGCAGGTCAGATCATCGCCGAGCACATCAAGCCGGGCGACCTGATCGTGAACGCGACGGAAGGAAAGAAACTGACCAATATGCGCGCCAGCGGAAGTGACGACTCCGTGAGGATCGTTCCGAAAAAGCAAATGACCCGGAAGAGTGCATGGAATATATCCAGCAGGACGAGTGCATCGAGGTAACGCCGAAGAAGATCCGTCTTCGCAAGAGCATCCTCGACGAGGAAGAAAGAAAGCGCGTCGCCCGTAGCATGAAGTCCGAAGAGGTCGGATAGTTGAATGCGACACCCGGACAAGCCGCCGACGGTCGCGGGAATTTGAAAAATTGTAGCTTATGAAACGTAAGCTTTTATATATCTTCTTTATAATGCTGCTCCTGGCTGGCGTCGAGCCGGCCAGGGCGCAGTGTTCCATCTGCACCCGCACGGCCCAGCAATTGGGCGAGCGGCCCGCCAAGGCGCTTCAACAAGGGGATCGTATACCTCGCAGTAACGCCGCTCGCCATCTTCGGTCTTATTGGCTATCGCTGGTGGAGGAACGAGAGGGAACAGAAATAGGTCGTTGGATCACTTCCACTCCGCGACCAGCTGATAAAGATTGACGGTTCCTTTCGCCGACAACTCTGCTTCGATCTTCCGGTACAGGTCCGTTCTTTTGACATTGCGCATCCGCTGCTGCTGTATCAGCAGGAAGGCCCTTTCGGCCAGAATATGGCATTTTTTCTCCCGGTTCTCCTCTTTTTTCAGCAGTTCGTGTACCAGCTGAACAACCTGGGCGATCCCTTCATTTTTTGTAGCAACTGTTTTCACGGCGGGTATCTGACGGTCTTTCCAGCGACTGGAGTAGGCCTGCATCGCTACGAGGTGGCGGATAAAAGCGTCTGCCCCCGGCCGGTCGGCCTTGTTGACGACGAACAGGTCGGCGATCTCCATCACACCCGCCTTCATCATCTGCACGTCATCACCGGCTTCCGGCACCAGTACGAGCATGGTCATATCGGCGAGTGCCGCGACCTCCACTTCTGTCTGCCCTACCCCTACCGTTTCCAAAAGCACGTAGTCGAACCCTGCCGCCTGCATCAGACTCGCGATCTCCACTATCTGCGGATGAAGGCCGCCGATCGCTCCGCGGGAAGAGAGACTGCGTATAAAGACGCCGGGGTTGCTATACCATCTCGCTCATCCGCACCCGGTCGCCGAGCAGCGCGCCGGAGTGAAAGGCGGACGAGGGATCAACGCAAAGAACGGCCACCTTTTTCTGCTCCGAGACCAACTGGCGGATCAGCGCGTCGACCAGCGTACTCTTACCGGCGCCGGGCGGACCCGTGATGCCGATGACGCTGGATGCATCCGGCGACAGCCCCATCAGTTGCTTATGAAAATCACCGATACCGTTCTCAACAAACGATATCGCCCTCGCGAGAGCACGGAACTCGCCCCGCCGGACTGCAGACCATATGGCCAATTCATTTTCAGGCATAGGAATGCCCAAATTACTTACTTTTGGCGGAATGAAAATGTCGGTGATCATAACTTTGTATAAGAACATCCCGTTTGTGGACCTTATCCTGAAAGGCTTGAAAAGACAAACGCACAAGGATTTCGAAGTGATCATCGCAGAAGACGACAATGCTCCCGCCACCCTCGACTACCTGAAAGCCGTATCCGCGCAGATGCCTTATCCGATACTGCATATCAGCCACGAGGACCTTGGTTTCCGGAAGAATGTGATCCTCAACAAGGCCGTGGCTGCCGCGAGCGGCGAGTTCCTGATCTTTTTGGACGGGGACTGTATTCCCCATAGCCGGCTGGTAAAAGAATACCACAGACAGGCCGCAGGAGGTATCCTTTTTGCGGGGAGGAGGTTGCTGATGAGCGGCAGGCTGACGCAGCAGCTGCTCGACACAGGTGATTTCGGGCTGCTGTCGCTGGTCAACCAGGTCAGGTATGGATCTACGCGGCTGGAGGACGGCATTTATCTGCCGTTCTACAGGAAGTCGAAGAGCAACGGTCTCATGGGCTGCAACTGGGGCATACTTAAGAAACACATCGTTGACATCAACGGGTTCGACGAAGACTACACGTCGTATGGCGTAGGCGAGGACGTCGATATAGAGTGGCGGCTTCTCGGCAACGGCGCGCGACTCCGGTCGATGAAGCACCGGGCGATCGTCTATCATTTGTATCACCGGCCCAAACTCAACGAGGAAGAAGAGGCCGCAAACGCCAACTATGATATTATGAAAGCCAAACAGGCCCTCGGCAATACCCGGTGCATCAATGGCCTCGACAAGCATTTAAGAAAGCAATGAAAAGAACCTTTATTATCAGCCGGTCGGACGCGATCGGAGATGTCGTGCTTACACTGCCGGTCGCGGGGGTACTGAAGGAGCTGTATCCGGACGCGCGGATCCTCTTCCTGGGGCGAAGCTATACGGAAGACCTGATCAACAGTTGTGTGTACGTCGACGGGTTCCTCAACTGGGATGAATTGCACCAGCTGCCTGAAGAAGAGGCGGCAGTCAGACTGGCGGCCACGGGGGCCGATACGATCATTCACGTCTTTCCACGGCCGGAGATCGCAAGGCTGGCAAAGCTGGCGGGTATAAAACAACGCATCGGCACGACGAACCGCATCTACCACTGGACCTACTGCAACCGGCTGATCCCGCTGACGAGAAAACGGTCTTCGCTCCACGAGGCGCAGCTCAACCTCCGGCTGCTCACACTGCTGGGCGCCAAAGAACTCTATTCTCCGGAAGAGATCGGGCAATACTATGGTCTGAACAGACTGGTCCCGTTACCCGACCAGGTCGCGGATCAGCTGGACCCCGTCCGGTTCAATCTAATACTTCATCCCAAATCGCGGGGGCACGCGAGAGAATGGGGACTGGACCATTTTATCGGGCTGATCGACCTGCTTCCGCCCGGGCATTTTAAGATCTTTGTCACGGGTACAGCCGCCGAAGGCCAACTCCTGGAGCCGTTGCTTCGGGCCTGCCCATCGGTCACCGATATGACCGGCCGGCTCAGCCTGGCTGAACTGATGGCCTTTATCGCCCGGGCAGACGGACTGATGGCGGCTAGCACCGGCCCCCTTCATCTGGCTGCTGCGCTGGGCATCTACGCCGTCGGCATCTTCCCGCCTCTTCGCCCCATACATCCCGGACGCTGGGCGCCGATCGGACCCCGCGCGAGCGTGCTCGTAAAAGATATTGCCTGCAACGCCTGCAGAAAAACGATGAACTGCACCTGTATCCGCGATATCCTCCCCGCGCAGGCCAAAGAAGTTTGGTTATCGCGGCTGACGGATATAGCTAACCCCCTTCAGCGGCGGGACAGGTCCTGAAAAAAACCTAGTTTTGTAGTTATGACGAATTTCATTCCTGTTTTTCCCCTGAGCATAGTAGTATTTCCGGGAGAGATGGTGAACCTGCATATATTTGAACCGCGTTATAAACAACTTGTCAATGAATGTCATGCAGAGGGGAAACCTTTCGGCATCCCGACGGTGATCGATAACAGGTTGAATGAGATGGGGACACTGGTGAGAATTACCGAGCTGGTGAAGGTATACGACAACGGCGAAATGGATATCAGGACACAGGGCATGCGCGTATTCCGCGTGCTCGAATTGATCAAGACCGTCCCGGACAAGCTGTTCAGCGGCGCTATCGTCAACTATCCCGACAATATCGAAGGGCCGGGCAAGCGGGACCTGATGAACAAGGTCATCATCGCCGTACGCGAGCTGCACCGGCTGCTGAACATATCCAAGGACTTTCACAAGCCCGACGAAGAGCTCGCGACCTACGATATCGCCCATCACGCAGGGCTGACCCTCGAACAGGAATACGAGCTGCTGGGACTGCTTCAGGAAGTGCAGCGGCAGGAATATCTCAAACGGCACCTGGGAAAAGTGCTGCCCGTGATCGCCGAGATGGAGACGCTGAAGGAAAGGGTGAAATTGAACGGCCATTTCAAAAACCTCTCCTCATTCAAATTTGAAGACTAGACATGCCTACGACCCTCTGTTTTGACTTTGGCAACACCCGGAAGAAATGCGCCGTATTCGTAGATGGGAATTTCACAAAAGAACTCGTGCTGGAAGACGACGGCCACGAGACCATCGGTCGGCTGATCGCAGCCTGGCGACCCGACAGGTCCATCCTGTCTTCAGTAATTGAACACGATCCGGAAATGGAAGAGCTGCTGAAAAAGTCCACCCATTTTCACAGACTGGGTCATCTTTCGCGGCTGCCGGTAACCACACCCGTCGGTAAACCGGAAACTATCGGTGCAGACAGGCTCGCCCTCGCCGCCGCCGCGGTTACGCTTTTCCCCGGTAAAAACAACCTGGTGATCGGTCTGGGGTCCGCCATTACGTATAATTTTGTCAACAAATACGGCGAATTCATCGGCGGCGGCATCTCCCCGGCATGGAAATGCGGTTCAAATCCCTGAACGCATTTACGGCAAAACTCCCGCTGGTAAAGGCCGACTGGAACTTCCCCTGGCCGGCTATGACACCCGGACGAATATCCTCAGCGGCGTTATTCTGGGGATGGCGAAGGAGATCGACGGGATCATTGAGGCTTACGGGGAGAAATACGACAATTTTAACGTGCTCTTAAGCGGCGGAGACTCGGCTTATTTTTCCCGCCACCTGAAAAAGAAGATATTTGCAGACCCGTTCTTAATCTATAAAGGCCTATATGCCATCAGTGAGATCAACTAAAAAAATATTCGTCCTGCTGGGGGTCTTCGGTCTCTTTTTTGCCGCTTGCGATAAGAAAAAAGAAAAGGAGGTTACCCTCCCCCGGCAGATCGTGCCGGAGGAGGCGACGAATATAGAAGGTTTGCTGAGCGAGCCGAACAATGACTCGACCGGAAAGCTCGATGCAAAGGTCAAAGGCAAGCTGACCGCGCCGTTCATGCTCCGATATCAGCGTACGGACTCGCCCTATGCCGAATTCCCACGGACCCTGCACGTGGATTTCTATAATGCTGCGATGCAGGTGGAGAGCCAGCTGGACGCCCTATATGGCAAATACCTGCAGAACCAGGAAAAGGTCTTTCTCCGGGACTCCGTAGTCGTAAAGAACATCCAGAAAGGCGACACCGTGCGCTGTCAGGAGTTGTGGTGGGACCAGCATACAGAGCGGTTTACGACCGACAAGCCGGTACGTATCTATACTAAGGACAAGATCCTGTTCGGCACCGGGATGGAAGCGGACCAGAACTTCCGCTGGTACACCATCCGCAAGCTGACGGGTACCGTACTGACAGCGGGGAATAATATTCCGAAATAAGGGCCACCCTAAGTAAATTATGAGCCTGCCGCGCGGGCGACCCGCGGGAAGCGAGTCGTAAATTCAAGCTAAAAAATATGGAATATCGTCGTTTAGGAAGATCGGGACTACAGCTGAGCGTACTCTCTTATGGGAGCTGGGTGACATTTCACGGCCAGATCGAGGACAAGCACGCCGACGAACTGATGGGCATTGCCTATGACAGGGGGATCAATTTCTTTGACAATGCCGAGACCTATGCCGACGGCGAGAGCGAACTCATGATGGGCCGGGTTCTGAAGAAGAAGGGCTGGGACCGTACGTCATATGTGCTTTCGTCCAAGGCCTATTTCGGTTCCCGGAAAAAGCTGCTGCCCAACCAGACCGGACTTAGCCGCAAGCATCTGGTGGAAGCCTGCAACGAGGCGCTGCAGCGCCTTCAGACGGACTACATCGACCTTTACTACTGTCACCGCCCCGACGCCAACGTGCCGATGGAGGAAGCTGGTCTGGACGATGCACAATCTGATTCAGCAGGGAAAGGTGCTCTACTGGGGAACCAGTCAGTGGAGCGGCGCGGAGATCATGGAAGCGCACGCCGTGGCCCAGCGATACAGCCTGATAGCCCCGACGATGGAGCAGCCCCAGTACAATATGTTCGAGCGCTACAAGATGGAGCTGGACTATACCTCTATCTTCCGCAACGTCGGAATGGGTACAACCATCTTCAGTCCCTGGCGGCCGGCTTCCTTACCGGTAAATATCAGGGAGGGATACCCGAAGGTTCGAGACTGTCCCTGCCTGGCTTCGAGTGGCTGAAGAAGCGCTGGCTGCAGGAAGACAGGATCGGCAAGGTAGGACGCCTGACAAGTCTGGCCCAGCGGCTGGATTGTTCGCTGGCGGCGCTGGCGATCGCGTGGTGTATCAACAACAAGAACGTGACGAGCGCTATTGTCGGAGCGACGAAGAAGGAACAGCTGCTGGAAAATTTCAGAGCGCTGGACGTATTGCCGAAATTAACGCCCGCTGTATTGGAAGAAATTGAAGGGATACTGGAGAACAAGCCGTTCTGGGATAGCAACTAGCGACGAACCGACCAATTTTCCAATATGGTCGATAATATATAAACTACTGAAAAGGAGTCTCGTAAGAGGCTCCTTTGCCGTTTTCGGGCGGTCCCAAACCCGATACAATTATAAAATATTCAATTAAACGTTTGTTTAATTCAAACGTTTGTTTAACTTTGCCGGGTAATCAGGAGAAATCAATACATGTCAGATAAAAGAGAACATATTCTCACATCGGCGGAGAAGTTATTTGCAGAGAAGGGTTTTGATGGGACATCGGTCCGGGATATTGCTCAACTGGCAGGCGTCAACCTCGCAATGATCTCTTATTACTTTGGCTCGAAGGAAAAGTTACTGGAAGCCCTGATAGAATTTTCGCGCCATGTATGCCTATGGCATACTCGAAGAACTGAATAAAAATGAATCGCTAAGTCCTTGGGATAAGATAGACAGACTGGTAGAGTTTTATGTAGACCGGATATTAAACAACCTTCCTTTTCACAACATCATGTACCAGGAGTCCGCGACGAACTATAGATCGGATGAGATAAAAAACAAGGTGATTACGATCAAGATGCGCAATTTGGATCAGATAACGAAGATCATAGCGGACGGACAGCAGAAAAAGCTGTTTCGGCAGGTGGATATCCCCATGACGGTGGGAACCATCATGGGGACCATCTCCTCCTATACCCAATCCCGATCTTACAGCTGCCTGATTCTTGCCTTACAGGAAAATGTCAACGACGAAACATACCGTCAGAGACTCGCCGTCCGTCTCAAATCGCACCTCAAGCAACTGCTTAGGGCCCACCTGGACATCAGGAACGAGGTCGACCCTCAATAGGGAATGAGGTTTGCGATCACCCAACTTACGAACCGAAGAATTAAATAAAGCAAAAAATGGAAAAAAGGCTATTAGGAGTTCTATGCTTCTTACTTTTACTGTCTTTATCGCCGATGCCCAGACCAGGACGCTCAACCTGGACGAAGCGGTGCAGATGGGGATACAGAACAGCAAACAACTCAAGAGGTCACAGTATAAGATCGACGAAGCGCTGGCAAGATTTGATCAGGCCAAAGACCTGCGTCTGCCCGATGCAAAGGTCAGCTTTCAGTATTTGCACGCGCTGATGCTCTCCCGTCTGATAAACATTCCCGGCGTGACCAAAGACCCGGTCAAGATACCGTTTGACTTCCCCGCCTATGTGGGAACCTTGTCGGTGAGCGAACCGATCTTTAACGGTAACCAGTTTAAGTATGCGCGGCAGTCGGCGGACCTGCTGGTGCAGATGAACAGACTGGATGCGGACAAGGACAAGGAAGACATCATCTGGCTGGTGATCAATTCCTATCTCAACTACGACAAGATCCTCGAAAACCAGCTGATCGTTGCGCAGAATATGCAGGACGTACAGAGCAAGCTGGAGGAGATCACGAAATACGAGTCCCGTGGTCTTGCCACGCAGAACGACGTGCTGCGCTATCAGCTGCAGAAGTCGCAGATCCTGCTGACCGAGGTCGAGCTGGAGAACAACAGAAAAATTGCCAACTACAACATGAACGTGCTGCTGGGTCTTCCCGATTCTACGCAGATCATTCTTCCGAAGCTGGACTACAAGGTGAACGAGACCTTTGTCTATACGGACCTGGTTCAGCAGGCTGAGACCAACCGGCGCGAACTGCAGGACCTCGGCTATCAGTCGAAGATCGCCGACATCAACGTAAAGAAGATCCACGACCAGCGGCTGCCGACGGTTGCGGCCCTGCCGGAGCCTATTACATCAACCCGACCGGTCAGGTGATCCCGACGAATAACAACCTCATCGCCCCTATCACCCTCGGCATCGGAGCCTCATGGGATATCGGTACACTGTATAAGAATAAGAACAAGGAGCGCGAGGCTTCCCTGCAGCGGAAGGAGCTGAATACGGCCAAAGACCAGGCGATGGACGATATCCATCAGGACGTTCACCGGCAGTTCATGCTCTATCAAACGGCGCTGGAAAAGATAAAGATCCTCCAGGTAGCCGTGGATCAGGCGACGGAGAACGAGCGGATAACGGAATCGAAGTTCAGGAACAACCTGGTCAACACGACCGATCGTATCGACGCACAGACCCAGCTGTATCAGGCGAGGGTCAACCTTGAACTGGCCAAGTCGGACGCTACTATTTCCTATTACGACGTCCTGAGGTCAACCGGAAAAATTCATCTCTAAATTCTAAATCGCATTTGTAAATTATATGGAACAGAATAACACTCCGAAAAAAGGTCGCAAAAAGCTGGTTTTCCCCATCATCCTCTCGCTGGTGCTGGTGGGCGCTTTGATCTTTACCGTAAAGGAATATTTGTATTACCAGAGCCACGAGACGACGGATAACGCCCAGGTGGATGCGGACATCAGCCCTGTGGTTGCGCGTGTCGGCGGATACGTAAAGGAGATCCGGTTTCAGGACAACCAGCTGGTCCACGAGGGCGATACCCTTGTCGTACTGGATGACAGGGACTATCAGGTAAAGCTGCAGCAGGCCACCGCGGCGCTGTCCTCCAGCCGCCAGAACGTGGACGTGTCGCAGTATCAGGTGGACGAGGCAAAGACCAGCATCGCCACGGCCCAGGCCAACGTCGCTGCTGCGAAGGTCCGGGTATGGAAGGCGGGCGAGGACTACACCCGTTATGAAAATCTCTATAATGACCACGCCATCACCAAGGCGCAGTTCGACGATGCGAAGGCGGAAAAGGAATCTGCCGAGGCTGCCCTAACAATAGCACAGAGCCAGGTGCCTACACAGGCACGCAGGGTCAGCACCAACGAGAAGCAGGTAGGCGCCACGGCCAGCAATATCGCATCCCGCCAGGCGGACGTAGATTTTGCAAAGCTGCAGCTGTCCTATACGGTGATCACCGCTCCCGCGACCGGGGTCGTTTCCAAACGTAATATCCAGCTGGGTCAGCTGGTACAGGCCGGTCAGACGCTGTTCGCCGTCGTCAACGACAAAGGCATTTATATAACCGCCAATTTCAAGGAGACGCAGCTGGAAAAACTGCGGATCGGCGAGAAGGTCGACGTTACGGCGGACGCCTTTCCCGACAGCGCGTTCCAGGGTTCGATCGAGTCGTTCTCGGGTGCCACCGGCGCCAAGTTCTCCCTGCTGCCTCCCGACAATGCAACGGGCAACTTCGTAAAGGTCGTACAGCGCGTGCCGGTGAGGATAAAGATCGAAGCCGACTCCTCCTTTATCCGCAGGAACCTGCGTCCGGGGATGAGCGTATTCGTAGTCGTACATACTAAATAAAAATATTCATCATGGCAGAACATGGCTTTAGAAAATGGATCATCACGATCACGGTGATCGTCGCCTCCCTGCTTGAGCTGATCGATACGACGATCGTGAATGTGGCCCTGCCGCAGATCATGGGCAACCTGGGAGCGACCCTGGATGACGCGGGCTGGATCGTGACCGGATATGCCGTGGCCAACGTGATCGTACTCCCTATGTCGGGCTGGCTTGGCGACAGGTTCGGCCGGAAGAACTACTTTATAACTTCCATCCTTGCATTTACACTGTTCTCTTTCCTCTGCGGTAATGCGCATAGCCTGACCGAGCTGGTGGCGTTCCGCCTGCTACAGGGGCTGGCCGGCGGCGGCTTGCTGTCTACGGCTCAGGCGATCCTGATGGAGACCTGGCCGAGAGAAGAGATCGGGATGGCGACGGCCCTCTTCGGTATGGGTGCGGTCGTTGGTCCGACGGTAGGTCCTACCATCGGCGGATATATCACCGACCACTATTCCCGGCCCTGGATCTTTTATGTAAACATACCCGTGGGTGCGATCGCCGCTTTTTGTGTGTCGGTCTTTGTACGGGAATCCCCGAAATACGCGAAAGGCAAGCCCGTCGACTGGTGGGGCATTCTATTTCTCGCCATTGGCGTGGGTAGTCTGCAGGTGGTGCTGGAAAAGGGCGAGAGTGAGGACTGGTTTTCGAAGACCTATATTACGGTGCTGGCCTTTACGACGGTAGTCGCAGCCATACTGTTCATCTGGCGCGAGCTGAGTACGGATCACCCGGTGGTCAATTTCCGGATCCTCAAGAACCGAAGTTTTGCGGTCGGGATCGTCACTTCGTTCGTCCTGGGTTTTGCGCTATACGGATCGGTCTTCATATTCCCGGTATTTTGTCAGAACCTTTTGGGTTTTTCGGCCCAGCAGACGGGGGAACTGCTGTTCCCCGGCGGGATGGCGACCATTTGTATGATGCCATTCGTGGGAGCGATGCTGAAAAGAGGCGTGCCCGGGCAGCTGATGGCCACCGGAGGGTTCTTCCTGTTCTTTGTGTTTACGTGGATGCTGTCCAACTCGACGCTGGAGTCGGGAGTGAGCGATTTCTTCTGGCCGCTGATCGTTCGTGGTGTCGGGATGTCGATCCTCTTCGTTCCGCTGACGACGCTGGCCATCCAGGACCTGAAGGGCCCCGAGATAGGACAGGGTACGGGTCTGAACAATATGATGCGTCAGCTGGGCGGGTCCTTTGGTATCGCCATACTGACCACGCTGATCCACATCAAATCGGGGATCGTCCGGAGCGATCTGGTCTCATATATCAGCGACTATAATTCGGCCGCAGTAGCGCGCAAGGCTCAGATGATACAGGCTTTTACGGCCAAAGGATATAGCCTGTTCGACGCTACGAGGATGGCGAACCAGGCGCTCGAGGGGACGGTTATCCGGCAGACCCTGCTGGTCACCTATGATAATTTATACCTGATCATTGGGGTATTCGTGTTGTGCTGTATACCGATAGTGTATCTGCAGAAATTCAAGAAGACGCCTACGGCGATGCCGGCGGATGCGCACTAGTGCGCGGGCCGGCAGCCGACCCCGGGGCAACTCCCGGGGCGCGGTTAGCGGCCAGTGGCGCGGTTAGCAGCCCGGGGCGCAGTTCACATTCCGCGGTTCACATTCTGGTTCACGCCGCGGCCCAACAAAATAGTTAGGAAAGGAAATAACCATTAGACAGGAAACCAAACCAACAGCTCAAACCACAGGAGTCCATGCAACAAAAAGCCCCGGTTTTATCCGGGGCTTTTCAATTACTTGTACGATACTTAACCAACAATTCACGGCCATCAATAGGTACAAATTTTAAATCGGCTTGTTCTTAGGATTTGGATGCTTGGACTTGGATTTTGGATTTACAGAATAAGTTTGATCGATTAAGGATTCAGGGCTTTTCTTTGGATTTTTGGTTGCTTTGGTTTTTAAAGGATCTTAGATCAAAACGGGTTTTTTCTTCGGATTTGGATTGGTTTTTCTTTGGATTTTCATTCATTCATTGGACGGTTCTTTCTTCGGACATTGGACTTGGAATCGCTTATCAAATCATACTTAACAATACAAACATACAATTGGAAATCAATCAATACAAGAGAGAAAATGCTATATTTCTGGACTGCTGATTTTACGGTGCATTTCGTAGAAATACGAAGAAATCCGAAAGTAGTATCCGGGAAGCCATGAGTTTGAATGAAATATGCTATATTACCGGAATCTTAATATTCTATCCGATGAAGTCATTTGAAAACAAGACAGTGCTTATTTCGGGGGGAACGAGGGGTATCGGCAAGGCGATTGCCATTCGGCTGGCCGCAGCGGGCGCGAATATAGCCATCGCGGGCAAGACGGATGAGCCCAATCCCAAGCTGGAGGGGACGATCTATACGGCAGCCGAAGAGATTGCGGCGGCCGGCGGAGGCAAGGTCCTGCCGATAAAGGGGGATATCCGCTTCGAGGAAAGCATCCATAATATTGTCAACCAGACGGTTAATACATTCGGGGGCATCGATATCCTGGTAAATAACGCCAGCGCGGTCAATATATCCCCTACCGAGCAGGTAGAGCCCAAACGCTGGGACCTCATGCACGATATAAATGTCAGGGGCACTTTTTTTATGAGCCAGGCCTGTATCCCCTATCTGAAGCAGGCGCACAACCCCCATATCCTCAATCTTTCGCCACCCCTCAACCTGGACCCACGCTGGTTTGCCCCTCATCTGGCGTATACCATCAGCAAATATGGAATGAGCATGATCGTGCTCGGTCTGGCCGAGGAGTTGAAACAGTACCGGATAGCGGCGAATGCCCTGTGGCCCCGGACGACTATCGCCACCGCGGCGGTTAGGAATTTGCTGGGCGGGGATTTTCTGATGCAACGCAGTCGCACACCCGATATCGTGGCCGACGCAGCCTACTATATATTACAAAAACCTTCTTTTGAAGCGACAGGCAATTTTTATATAGACGAGGACGTTCTACAGCAGGAAGGGATTTCCGATTTTGGCAAGTATGCCATCAATCCCGACCACAAGCTGATGAATGACCTGTTTTTGTAACACAGCCACGTCAAACGCTTTTCATTTTAATCCTTTTGGGTAAAAGGCAACATCGTCCTCCCGCTTAGAGCGGGAGGTTTTTTGTTGGTGGTACCGCTCGCGGCAGCAACCGCTGAGCTCAGTGGGCCCCGTGGCGGGCCGGTTCACGCGGGGACGGGGATTACAGTTCACATGGGGACGGTTCACGCTGGATAAGGGACCGTCAGCGTCGTTGCCGGCTGGTTCACGCACGGACAGCGGCCGGAGGGGCGTGGTTCACGCCGGCTGAGCCATAGATATCCTGGCTGGCCGACTGGCTGGCTTCAGGGAGGACAGGCCGTGTACTAATTCAATACTGTTGGCCGGGGTATGACCGGCATCGATAAGGTCGGGTGGCTAACCGCTGACAACAGAGCCCCTACCAGCCACCAGCAGCGCAGCGGCAGCCAGTCCGGTATCCTTTATCATGTTAACCATTGGAAACCTGCGCGCGCTCATGTCCGGCGCATTGAGGACCGCGGGCAGGTGAACTGTGACAACAATCAGCAACAGAAAAAGCGCCAGTAAAAGTCCTGCAAGACGGGTCTGTCTGTTGATAAGAAAAGCGATGGCTGCCAAAAGCATGCAGCATCCTGTAATATAGACCCAGACAACGCCGCCAGGGAGGAAGGACGGAACCATTTTCGCCATACCGGTGCCTTGCATAAAATGATTGACACCGAAGAATCCAATAACGAGGGCATAGAAAATAGTTCCAATCTTGGTGATCGTGGTATTATCCATACGGCAATCGTTTTTAGCTACTCCCAATTTAACGAAATTTCAGGAAACTCCCCTTAGAATCTTTGCACAGGGTTACGCGACGACGTTAGGTCATCCGTGGGACACCCAGGCCCGTGAACCGCATGAAATACCCGCGGGGGAAGCTTTGATCGCTGGGAAAGGGTTTGATCGTAGATTGGGCGGGAGTGGAACTGGTCCGTGAATCGGGCGCAGCACACGCGGTCACGGGTTTCGGCCGCAGACCAGAGGTCCATCCCTTCGGCATTCCCGTACCCGGCTGCTCAACCTTTTTGTGGCCATCCTCCGGAAACTATTGACCCGGAGTCTCCGTTCCGGGGACAGACTCCGCGGATTTTTGCCCCGGCCATTACGTATTTTCAACGGACCCGGCCAGTCCGTCGGGACGGATTTCCGGTCTCATCTGCGGGAACAGAAGCACGTCCTGTATACTCGGCTGCCCCGTCATCAGCATACAGATCCGGTCGATACCAAATCCGATGCCGGCAGTCGGCGGCATGCCATATTCAAGGGCGCGCAGGAAATCATAGTCGATGAACATCGCCTCGTCGTCGCCGCGCTGCATTAGCTGCAGTTGAGCCTCGAAGCGCTCGCGCTGGTCGATGGGGTCGTTGAGTTCGCTGTACGCGTTGGCAATTTCCTTACCATTGACCATAAGCTCGAACCGCTCTACAAGCCCCGGAGTGGTCCGGTGTTTCTTCGTCAGGGGACTCATCTCGACGGGGTAGTCGACGATAAAGGTCGGCTGGATGAAATGCTCTTCGCATTTGGAACTGAAGATCTCGTCGATCAGCTTGCCCTTGCCCATCGATGGCTCCACGTGGATGCTCAGCTTATGGCACACTTCCCGCAGCGCGGCTTCGTCCATGCCGCTGATGTCGAAGCCGGTGTATTCCTTTATCGCGTCGTACATCGTTATCCGGCGATAGGGCGCCTTAAAGTCGATCTCTTTTCCCTCTACCGTCACTATGCTGGTACCATTGGTGGCGATCGCCGTGCGCTCGAGCAGGGCTTCGGTCGTCTCCATCATCCACAGATAGTCTTTGTACGCCACATAAAATTCCAGCACGGTAAACTCCGGGTTATGGGTACGGTCCATGCCCTCGTTACGGAAATTGCGGCTGAATTCATAGACCCAGTCAAACCCGCCGACGATCAGCCTTTTCAGATAGAGCTCGTTGGCGATGCGGAGGTATAGCGGCATGTCGAGCGCATTGTGATGCGTGATGAAGGGCCTCGCCGCGGCGCCCCCGGGTATGCTCTGGAGCACGGGGGTATCTACCTCGATCGCACCCTGCTCGTTGAGGAAGCTGCGCATCGCATTGATCATCTTCGTCCGGCGCACAAAAACGTCCTTCACCTGAGGGTTGATCACAAGATCGGCATAGCGTTGCCGGTAGCGGAACTCCGGATCGGTGACGGTGTCGAAGGTCTCACCTTCCTTCTCCTTCGGTACGGGCAGCGGTTTGAGTGATTTTGTCAGGAGGGTAAACTCCTTTACGTGTATGGATATCTCCCCCATCTTGGTGGTGAATACAAAACCTTTTACGCCGACAATGTCGCCGAGGTCGAGCAGGTGTTTCCAGACCTTGTCATAAAGTTTCTTGTCCTCTCCGGGGCAGATCTCATCCCGTTTGATATACATCTGTATCCTGCCGGTGCTGTCCTGCAGGTCGGCAAACGAGGCTTTTCCCATATCGCGGCTCCTCACAATGCGGCCCGCGAGGGTGACATCAGCGAAGTCGGCGTTATTCTGGCCTTCTTTATAGTTCTCCTTAATATAGGCCGCGGTTATACTGACGGGAAATAAAGGCGCGGGATATGCGTCGATACCCAATTGGTTCAGCTCCGCCAGTTTGTCCCGGCGGATGAGCTCCTGTTCTGATAAATGTGATGTGCTCATAAAACGATTCAAAAAGTACGCGAAGATAGGGCATCCGGTGAGAGGGACCAAGTGTGAACCGCGCGAATGCCCGGATGCGGCGATTTGTCAACGGGAACAGGCGGTCGGGCTCGCAAATGGGGCCGCGCCGGGTCCCGTCAATTCAGCGCAAGCAGCACCTGCCATGCTTCCGCCACCTTCCCCTCGTCCAGAAGCCGGGCGGCATAGGCATGCAGTTCTTTTTCCATTTCCTCCGGACTGACCGAATAGTACTGAAAGATCTGCCGGAGGCGGTCGTCTTCGAAGGAGGGGTCGACCGCGGGCATTTCATGCACATTAGCCAGCTGCCCCAGGTGGTTGCCGCTGAGGATCCGGCTGTTCCTGATCGGGTCGGGCAGCGCGTCCATACCGATGCCCAGGCGCGTATTCGGCTTTTGTACCAGAAAAAGGTTCTGTTCGCCCGTGTGGCAGTACCAGTCGCCGCCCAGGCGGGCTACCAGCCGGATCCGGCGCTGGTCGATGAATTTTTTATTGTCGTCGAGTATCGAAGGGTCGATATGCATGCGCAGGGCCTCGCAGAAGACCAGGTTGCCGGAACCGCCTTCTTCGCCCAGACTCTTCGTCTCCACCACCCGGCACTCGATCTTTATCTTACTCTCCTTCACCATCGGGGGCCTGACCAGCGTTGCCGGCTCTTCGGTGAACCCGGCCTTGGTAAATTCGTTGACTTCTTTGGGATAGTCGCAGCTCGACAGGCTGGTCTGCTGCACCATTGGAAGGTCGACGATATTGATCACCACCTCGGGAACCTCCTGTATGTTATGCCAGGTATGTTTGGTGCTGTTGTCGCGCACCCGGCGCGAGGGGGAAAAGATAAGGATGGGGGGCGTGGTGCCGAAGAGGTTAAAGAAACTAAAAGGGCTGAGGTTGACCCGCCCTTCCCCGTCGATGGTGCTGGCGAAGCAGATGGGGCGGGGCGCGACAGCGGACTGCAGATAGTGCTGTCGTTCGACGGGAGTCAGCGCTTTCAGGTCGATTTGCATGGCTGGTACTACCTTTTTTAATGGCCAGCAGCGATAGCTCGCTGTCTTCTTTTACCACCGTATTCCGCAGCAGGCCCAGTCCCTCCACTTCCATTTCGATGATATCGTTCTCTTTCAGCCACTGTTCGGTATAGCCGGGGTCGTTGAGTCTGCCGGTGCCGTTGAGCTCCAGAAAGCAGCCCGTACCTACTGTGCCGCTGCCGATGACGTCGCCAGGGTAGAGGTCGGCTCCATAGGATGCCCGCTCGATGATCTCGGCAAAGGTCCAGTCCATGTCGGAGAGGTTGCCGTCGCTGACAGGAATACCGTTGACGCTGCACTGCATCCGCAGATTCCAGTTCTTTCCGGTATGTCCCTCTTTACAGGGTACTTCGAAGGGCTCGAGCTCGTCAAGGGTGACGAGGGCCGGGCCGATGACAGTCGCAAAGTCTTTTCCCTTAGCGGGCCCCAGGTTGAGCAGCATTTCTTCCATCTGGAGGGTTCTGGCGCTCATGTCGTTCATGATCATCAGGCCTGCGATATAGTCGTCCGCTTCCGCCGCGCGGATGTTGCGCCCGTGACGGGATATGACGATCGCTACTTCAAGTTCGAAGTCCAGTCTGTCGAAGCTGGTCGGGCATGCAGCGGATATCGCCCGGACCCTGTATGCTGTGATGGTTGGTGAAGTAGAAGATGGGGTACTGGTCGAATTCCGGGAGCATGGGCACTTTCCGGTTGCGCCTTGCCGCTGCTACGTGCTGGCGGAAGGCATAGCCGTCGCGGCAGCGGGAGGAAACGGCACCGGGGCCAGCAGCTGCACGTCTTCCACTGGGGTACCCTTGCTGCGACCCATCCGGCCCTCGCGGATCGCCTGGTCTCCGGCGTGCAGTACCGGGATCATATCGTCCCAGTAATTGAGGACCATGTTGATCGTGTTGGGGAGGTCCGGATGGATCCGGTCGGCGTCATAAACCAAACCATCCACGAGCAAGGCCAGCTGCTCGTGCTCTTCTTTGAGATAGGAAACAATTTTCATGGTAATGTCGGACCACTCCATATCCGAAATGGAAGAACTCCATTTTTGGAGCGGCGCTCAAAGGTAAAGGAATATCTTTGGTAGATGAAGCAAATTGTATACGTCCTTCTGCTGGCGGGGTTTTGTCCCCGGATTGCTGCAGCTCAGTCGTCGGCCGGGCAGCCGACCTTAGCTCAGCCGACAGTCACGCAGGCGGCGGCCGCTCAGTCGCCGGTCGCGCGGCCGCGAACAGTTGCATCCCCTGGGGCTACCCCGGAAAAGACCGACCCTTTCCTGGTGGATCTTTTGCGTTCAAAGGCCTCCCCCTTTTTGCTGCGGGTGCTGAATAAGCCGGACTCCTTCCGGTACCAGCTGATCTACACGCGCATCGACCGCGACAAACACAACCGCCCAGGCTTCCACAACTATTACCTTCGCGTCAACCCACAGGAATATTTTAATCCTGCTTCGACGGTGAAGATGCCGCTGGCCTTTCTGGCGATGGAAAAAATAAATAGCCTTCACCGTTATGGCATCACCAGAGGCACCCCGATGCTGACAGATAGCTCATATAGCGGCCAGTCAGTGGCAATAAAAGATACCAGCGCGTCGGATAGCCTGCCCTCGGTGGCGCAGTACGTCCGAAAGATATTTTTGGTCAGCGACAACGACGCCTATAGCAGACTGTATGAATTTCTCGGACAGGAATGGATCAACAGGAGGCTCTGGCAGATGGGCTATCCCGATATCCGCATCACCCGCCGCTTTGTCCCCATGAATGAGGACGAGAACCGGCATACCAATCAGATCGATTTCGTGTCGGCGGGGAAGACCCTGTATACACAGCCTCCGGCCTACAGCACGGTGCCGTTCGACTTCAGCCACAAGGTGCTGATGGGGAACGGCCATCTGGACCGGCACGACTCCCTGATCAGGGAGCCGATGGACTTCACCACGCACAACAACTTTCCCCTCGAAGACGGTCAGCGGATCCTGCAGTCCGTTCTTTTCCCCGGATCGGTGCCAAAGAAACAGCAGTTCAACCTGCACGCGGATGACTATGCTTTCCTCTACCGCTATATGTCGGAATACCCGCACGAGTCGGAGCATCCGAAATACGATACCGGCGAATACTTCGACAGCTATACCAAGTTCTTTCTCTTCAAGTCCGGTCGCGGTCAGATACCTTCCTATATTCGCGTCTTTAATAAGCCTGGCTGGGCCTATGGTTTCCTGACGGACTATGCCTATATCGCCGACTTTAAAAACAACGTGGAGTTCATGCTCTCCGGCACGATCTACGTCAACAGCGATGGCGTCCTGAATGACGACAAATACGACTACGACGAGATCGGATATCCCTTTTTTAAGGAGGTGGGAGACATCATCTATCAGTACGAACTGGGAAGGAAAAGAGAGACCACCCCCGATCTGAAGAAGTTTCAGCTGCAGTACGGCCACGACAGCGGAGAATAGCACCGGGCCGGAAGGCCACAAGCGGCCGCCCGACGGAAAACGGGCTTCCCTATCAGTTCTTATCCATTGATAACCATGCTAATAAACCACCGCCGGATGCAGAATAGGCTTCGTGCAGGCGTAGACGGCCAGACGTGGGTGGTTTTGCCGTTTCTTCGTATTTTTGCCGGACCGGGCGGGGCCCGGGGTCGATAATCCTAATGCTGATACCATGAAATTCGAAAAGATAAATAACAAAGGGCAGGCTCAATTATTTAAGAATCAGTACCTCGAGATGCTGACGAAGACGCATCCCCTGGTCATCTGGGGTATGTACGTGCCGGTGATCTCCTATTTCCTCTACTACGCAGGATCGTCGCTGGGATATCCGCTGGCGAGGATCGCGCTCACTTTTCTGGGTGGTATGTTCTTCTGGACCTTTTTTGAATACCTGATGCACCGCTTTGCGTTTCACGCGATTGCGGAAAGCCAGCGGGCGCAGAAGTTCATCTATACCCTCCACGGCAACCACCACCACTTTCCCCGGGACAAAGAGCGGCTTTTCATGCCCCCGGTACCCAGTCTGATCATCTCCTCCGTGATCTTCTTCCTGATGCGCCTGGCGATCGGGACCAACGTATTTATGTTCTTCCCCGGATTTATGCTGGGTTATCTGCTATACGGCAGCATGCACTACGCCATTCATGCCTGGAATCCTCCTTTCAAATGGATGAAGCCATTGTGGAGGAACCACCATCTCCACCACTACAAGGACGATCACAAAGGTTTCGGTGTGAGCAGCACCATCTGGGACCGTGTTTTCGGGACTATGTTCGACCTTAAGAAGGAAAAGAAGACAAGGAGAAGGTCAAGGAACTAATGTATTGATCCCATCCCCGGAATTAGCGTATTGTTCCGGGCGCCCGGGCCGGTTTTGTTGCGCCATGCTGTCAGCGTTTCGGGGCGGGAAGCTGTATAGATAAGTGCGGTGTACCTTTTCTTTCCGCGCGCCGGTAGCCTCGTGAAGAGCCAGCATCTTCTTATTGAAGTCTCCCACCCAGGCGAGTTCCACTCCTTTTATCGTATTACGCGGTAGCACTTCCAGCTGCAGACAGCGGATGAGGGCCGACTCGAGACCGTGCTGCTGAAACTTTTCTTGCACCCCATAATCGTGATCCGAAGGCGGTCGACGGTACGCGTGTGTTTGTACCAGAAGAACTTCAGCTTGCCGATCAGGTTGAGACGGCCTTTGACGGGTTTCAGCAGCTGGTTGACATCCGGAAGGCAGAGGACAAAGGCGATGGGTTCTTCCTGATAATAGGCGAACCAGATGATCTTCTCATCCATGATCGGACGCATCTGCCGGAAGGATTCCTTCACGGTCGGAAGCTCCAGCGGTGTAAAGGAATCGAACTCGCTCCATGCGTCGTTGTAGACCGAAAGAAAATCGGAAAAATACTTCTCCTTCTTTGCCACCGAAAAATGCTCGAAGGCATATCCCGGCTTCTTCATCACCCAGTCGGCGATCTTCGTAAACCGCTCGGGCAAAGGGACGGTGGCGTCCAGAAAATTCGTCAGCTGGTCGTATTGCCGCTGGAAGCCATAGGATTCGAGTATACGCTGATAGTAGGGCGGGTTATAGTTCATGCCGAGCGAAGGCGCGTGAAAACCTTCCACGAGCAGTCCCCAGTATTTGTCGTTCTCGCCGAAATTGACCGGGCCTTCCATCGCCTCCATGCCGCCTGCTTCGAGCCATCGGCGGGCCGTATCCAGCAGCAGGTGGCCGACAGCGTCGCTGTCGATGCACTCGAAGAAACCCACTCCCCGGTGGGCACAGTATGTTTGCCCGCTTTCCGGTCGTTGATGAAGGCGGCTACCCGGCCGACGGTCTTTCCGCTGTCGTCGACCAGTATCCAGCGCGTACAGCGGCCGTGCGTGAAGAAGGGATTGCGGCGGGGATCGAATACTGCATCGATGTCACCGTCGAGCGGGCATACCCAGGCGCTATCGCCCCTGTACAAAGCCCTGGGCAGATCGAGGAATTTTTGGGCAGTCAAACGATCGGTTACTTCGAGGAGTCGCATATTACCATCTTTCTTCGTCGCTGATTGAATCGTCCGGCCTGAATCGGCGGCGGGTTTCTATTTTCTGCCACTGCCTTTCGAGGACCAGCCCGGCGAGCAGCTGACCCGTATCCTGTCCCTTGTTCTCTTCCAGCAGCCGCTTGAGCCTCGCTTCGCTGATATCGATCCTGTACAGGAATTGTACAAGCCTGTCAAAGTCAGACCGGATCCACTCATTCAGCGTTTCCGCCAGTAGCTGTTCCAGCTGCTGCAGCGTAAGCGAGTCCGCCAGCTCCCATCCATACGACCGGTTGAGGTCCTGTATCAGAGCCGACCTGTCAGCCGTTCTTTCCATAGTTCAACGAAATAAAATTCAACAGTAAGTTACAGCCTTTTGGTTTAAAAATTCTCCATTACGCCAAGCCCGAATAACGCAAAATCATACTTAACAGGATCTTCACTATCCAATAAGGATAAACCCCCAGTCAGCTGTATGGCGGCCTGCCAGTCAGCCTTTTCGCGGGTCAGCAGGCCAAAGCGCCGGGCGACCCGGGCGACATGCAGGTCGAGCGGGCAGATGAGGCGGCTCATCGGGATCCGCTGCCAGATGCCGAAGTCCACCCCGTTTTCGTCCTTTCGGACCATCCATCGGAGGAACATATTTATCCGTTTGCAGCTGGAATTCTTTTCGGGCGTAGAGATATGTTTTTGTACGGGGAGGCGCAATACGCTCGCCGTCTTCCTCCAGCGAGAAGAAATAGTGGTGAAAGGCGGAGAAGGCGGACCGGGTGTCATAGGTCGGATTGACCCCCGTCGCCGCGGCAGTCCCGGTCACGGAATTGCCTGCCATTCCTCTCTTCTCCCATGGTAGCAGGAATGCATCTTCCAGGGACTCATACCTGGAGTAATGGTACCGGAAAAAGGCAATAAAATAGAGCAGGTCGGTCGGGTTGAAGGTCCTGTGTTTAAAGCCGAGCAGCTTCTTCAGGTCCTTCTCCTCATGGTGCCGGACGAACTGCCGGGGCGCGTCGTCCATCAGCTGCATCAGTTGGAGCGACTTCCGGATAATGGTCTTGCGGTTCCCCCACGAGAAGACAGCGGCGAAAAAACCGGCGATCTCGATATCCTGTTTCCGGGTATACCGATGGGGCACGCTGACCGGGTCGTCCGGTACGAAGGACGGCCGGTTGTATTCGGCTACCTTCCGGTCGAGGAAGGCGCGAAGTTCTTCGGTCATCCAATCGCCTGTTTCAGGTCTCCGATAAGATCATCCACGTCTTCTATACCTACGCTAAGACGGATAAGGGAGTCGGTGAGACCATTCTTTATCCGTTCATCGCGGGGTATCGACGCATGGGTCATGCTCGCCGGGTGGTTGATAAGAGACTCTACCCCGCCAAGACTTTCCGCGAGGGCAAAAAGTTTTGTGGAAGAAAGCAGCCTGGTGACGGCCTCAAGACTATCATCTTTCAGCGTGAAACTCATCATACCTCCGAAACCGCGCATTTGTTTTTTGGCGACGGCATAGCCCGGATGGTCCTCAAATCCGCACCAGTACACCTTCCCTACTTTGGGGTGCTTGCGCAGCCAGCGGGCGATGGCCTCGCCGTTGCTGCAGTGGCGGTCCATACGGACATGCAGGGTCTTCAGACCCCTCAGCACCAGAAAACAGTCCTGTGGTCCCGGGACCGCTCCGCAGCTTTTCTGGATAAAATACAACTGGTCACGGAGACTCGTGTCATTCATGACAAGACAGCCATGGATGACGTCGCTGTGGCCGCCGAGGTATTTTGTCGCCGAGTGGAGCACCAGGTCGGCGCCGAGGTCCAGCGGGTTTTGAAGATAGGGGGAAGCAAAGGTATTGTCGACACAGAGCAGGAGCTTGTGTTTTTTGGAGAGGGCGGCGAGGGCCGCGATGTCGACGATATTCATGAGCGGGTTGGTCGGCGTCTCTGCCCAGATAAGCCGCGTGTTGCTATTGATATACGGCTCGATCGCCGAAACCTCCTGCATGTTGACGAAATGAAACCGGATGCCCACCTTTTCGAAGATCTTTGTAAAGAGGCGATAGGTGCCGCCGTACATGTCGTTGGCCGCAATAACCTCGTCGCCGGGTACCAGCAGGCGAAGCACAGCATCCGTTGCGGCTACGCCGCTGCTGAAACAAAGTCCGTGTTTACCATTCTCGATATGCGCCATCGCCGACTCCAGCGCCTGCCGCGTCGGGTTTTGCGAACGGGCGTATTCATAGCCCTTATGGACGCCCGGAGCCGTTTGAACATATGTCGACGTCTGATAGATAGGAGTCATGATCGCTCCGGTCGAGGGATCTGGTTCTACGCCTGCATGGATTAGCTTAGTGGAGAGTTTCATGGATTAAAGATACAAAGGAAAACCAAATGAGGCCCAACCCCCGCATCACGCTACCACTCATCCACGATCATCCAGTTTAACAAAAGCTTAACCCCAAAAAGCAACATGCCAATTACCGATTCGGGCAAAGTTTAACCCGGTTCGCATTCTGCTTTTACCGCCTTTGGGAAAATGCGGTCAGTACTGCGCCGTTTACGCTCGCATCAAAGCTTGCCGGAAGTGTAGTTTCACTTGACTACCGCGAAACATCACACTAGCTTTACGGTATCAAATCGAAAATGATTCATTCAAAAGTTTAAAAAAATGCAACCATGACACCGATGAATTTTATCCGTAGAAACCTGCTCCTGACGTGTTGCCTGATCGCGCTAAGCGCCGGAGTTTTTGCCAATGGAACGCTTTCCGGACCTGCATCGGATGGCGGCATGACCTACACCATCAGCGACAAGCTGCTGCAGGCCTTTAAACAAGCCTTCCCCGACGCACAACAGGTAAAATGGGCGGAGATGGAAGATAAATACATGGTCAATTTCAAGCAGGGAGAGATCCTGACCAAGATCGAATACGACAAGGAAGGAAATTTCCTGAGTTCGATCCGGTACTATTCCGAAAAGAATCTCCCCGTCAACGTACTCGTTCGTCTGCAGAAGAAATATACCGACAAGAAAGTATTCGGCGTCACCGAGGTGACTTCGGATAACGTAGTCGAATATTATATCAAGCTGGAAGACGCCAGCAACTGGATAACCGTCAAATCGAACGCCGACGGTAATATGCAGGTCGTTGAAAAATACAAAAAAGCGAACTAGGCCATAGTGGCCGAGGCGACAAGATATCGCCAGTCATGACTTTCAGCCGCATGAGCCTCATGCGGCTGAATTTTTATGCAGGACCGACCCGGAAAGGACGTCTGCTTTTACCAGCGACCGGCGGGCCTCATGGATATATTCACGGAGCGTCGGGTCCTGCATCCAGTTCATCTGAGGAGGCTCAAATCCGGTCTTGTCTTTGCGCCAGGTGATATCCGCGGGTAAGAGGCTGTCCATGCTCATCCGCAATAACCACTTCGTCCATCCATCGCGGATCTTGAAATGCGCAGGTAACGAAAAGACAAATTCAACCAGCTCGTGGTTGAGGAAGGGTAGTCGCACCTCCACGCCGTGGGCCATGGAGTTGCGGTCCGCGTAGCGCAGGAGTTCTTCCATGCCGTTCATGAACGTATTGTAATAAAGCACGCCGTTGAGCCGGTCGAAATGGGGGATATCATAGTAGGACACGCCGAATTGCCGGACGAAATCCCTGGAGAGGTCACTGTTGTTGCGCTGCTGGGCCGTTCGTTTCTTTTTCAGAAAGAGACCGGCATAGACGGGGAGATGGGCGGCGAGGCGGTTCTTCCACGTCCATTCGATACCCGATCCCCTGGCGGCTTCCAACTCGAGCGCGAACGCTTTTTTGTCGCTGCGGTAGAGCTCCTGCCAGTACCAGCTGTAGTATTTATGATAGCCGGCCAGCAGCTCGTCGGCGCCCTGCCCGTCGAGCATGACCTTCACCTGGTGGCCGGCCGCGAGCCCGAATACCCTGTACTGGGCGTAGGTACTGGAAGACGCAAAAGGTTCTTCCTGATGACGGACCAGCTTTTCGAAGTCGCTCACCAAATCCGTGACCTGCGGCGTCGTCGTGTAATTGGCGAGGCCGAGATGGCTGGTGATC
Organism: Puia sp. P3; assembly: GCF_050632245.1. Lineage (NCBI taxonomy): Bacteria > Pseudomonadati > Bacteroidota > Chitinophagia > Chitinophagales > Chitinophagaceae > Puia > Puia sp. P3. The sequence continues at coordinate 6,906,895 of NZ_CP192583.1, read as the reverse complement.
GACCGGACCCACGCCGATTCGTCCCTTTCAAATCCGGGGAAGACGGCGGAAAAAGTCGGCATGTCAGACGGCGCGTCCGGCTGGCGCTGGATACAGGCGACTATTGACGAACTGTCCAGGCCTCCGCTGAGGCTTGTACCGACGCGGACGTCGCTTCGAAGACGGCGGTTGACCGAGCCCATCAGCAACTGATAGAAGTCGTCGATGGCATTCGATTCTTTGCAGATACGCGTGTTTTCGACTTCGATGTCCCAGTAGTAGTTGATCCCCGTATCACCGGTGACGGCATTATACAAAAGGTACGACCGGGCAGGGAGTTTGGAGACTCCCTGGAAAAAAGTTTCGAAGGCGTTGGCCGGGTTCTGCGTATAGCCGATGGTGATAAAGTTGAAAAGCATTTTCTTGTTGCTTTCCTTTTTCACTCCAACGGCCCACAGCGCTTTCAGCTCGCTGGCGAAAAGGAATTGCTCCTCGTCCTGATAGTAGAACAGCGGTTTCTCGCCAAATCGATCTCTCGCGATGAACAGCTGTTTTTCTTTTTCGTCCCAGATGGCGAAGGCAAACATCCCGTCGAAATGTTGCAGGCATCCCGCGCCGTAACAGTCGTAGGCTGCCGGGATCACTTCCGTATCGGTCCGGGAGTCGAAGACATAACCTTTGGACTGCAGTTGTTCGCGTATCTCACGGTAGTTATAGATCTCCCCGTTGTGGACGATGGAATATCGGTCGAGATAGTGCATGGGCTGATCACCCGCGGGGCTGAGGTCGATGATCGACAGCCGCCGGTGGCCCAGTCCTGCCTGGCAGGAATTGTTGACCCAGGTCCTCTCCCCGTCGGGACCGCGGTGGGCGATTGCGCCGGTCATATCCTTCAGCCGCTGGTGGGTGACCCTTGACGGATCGGGAGAAAGGATGCCTGCAATGCCGCACATAGCGAAAAGTTTTGGTGGTTGAGGGTTGGTATTACCGCTCGACCGGCAGCTTTACGAGGACGTCATCCCAGCTGAAGGAAAGGACGGCCCCCTTTTTGGCTGCTTTCCGGAAGGCGATGGAAAAGATCTCGGTCACGCCGGACTGTTTTTCCACCGGCTCGCTCACGCGCAGGACGTCTTTGGACGAGTCATAGCGGAACGCGCCCCAGGTGTCGGTCTCTTTATTGAAGATGATGGTCCATTTGTCTGAATCGACGAGGGCGTACAGGGTGTAGCGGCCCTTTTTGATCGCCTTTCCGTCGACCTTTACGTCGCGGAAAAATTCGATCTCGGTGGCCTCGTTGGCGCCGAGACGCCAGACCTGACCGTAGTTGACCAGCTCTCCGAACAGCCGACGGCCTCTTTTCTGAGGACGGCTGTATACTACTCTCGCGATCAACGGCTCACTGACCTTGTCCTGTATCTTGAGGACGGGGTAGTCGACCGGGTAGTAGGTCATGTCGAGCGGCGAACTGTCGAGGGGAGACTGGGCGGTGGGCGTTTGTTCCGCGCCTCCGGTGGATTGTGCCCTGACAAGGGCCACGCTTAATAAAAAGCCTGCAAGTACAGCGATCTTCTTCATGGGGCAAAATTATCCAAAATTCTTGTACGGGAGTGGGGTAAATCAGGTCCCTGCCGGAGGACCACCCCCGGCGTCCTGCTGCAGCTGTCCGAGCGTGCGGAGCGCGAAATCCTTCAGTTCGGGGAAAAAGAGGGTATAGCAGGCGGCGAGCTCGTCATAACCGGTTTCGAAGAGCCCGGTCGCCCGGCCGGCATCGCCCATATAGGCGGCGCGGCGGGCAAGCCCATGCAGGCTGTTAAAGAGGCCTTCCCGCTCACGATAATTAAGGAGCCAGTTCTGGGCGCGCATGTACTGGAACATCCGGGCAAAGCGTTCGGGAAGGACGGCCTGCCAGCCGGCGATATCGGTATAGGTCTTTTGGGCAAATTCCGCCAGCTGGTTGCCGCCGGCAAAATTTACCGGGTCGTTGGCCAGAAAATAGTCGTACACCACGTCGATGATGGGGCCGGAATAGAGGCCGTAGGCCTCTTTAAAAACTGCCCTCGCCCGGCGGTTGACCGGATGGGTGTCCGTGAAATCGTCGATCGCCCGGTGCAGCGAGATCCCCTGCTGGATTCGCGGCGGGAAGTCATATCTTTTCTTACCCTTTACAAAATCGCTGATAAGGTTGCCCACCGTTATTTCCGGTATGCCGAACGACAGGAAGGCGTGCGCCAGATAATTCATTATACAATTTATCAAATTTTGGAGTGCCGGACACCGGAGATTTATTTTAACAGCACGAATAACGATTTTATACTTTTATTAAGAATTCGGCGCTAATGCTTGTCTGGCAAGGGTTTTAGGCCAGGCACAAACTTTCCCGGCCCGCACTTGTTTACACCCGCTTAACAACTGCAGCCATTGGTCAATATTGGCTTGCGCGGCGGGTGTAACCTGAATAGCTTTGCCCTCGTCTTAGTAATAGTTCTTTTATAAATCGACGGCCGCACCACTAAAAAAATTTTCGGACTGCTGCAACATGGAAGAAAAGAGCGCGTCTTATAATAGAGCTCACATCAACCAAACGTCATAAACTTATAAAAATAAAAAAATGAAAAAGATTGTTTTATCCATCGCTACCATGCTTATGATGGGTGTCGGCGCTTTCGCCGCTAATAATGATGAAGTCGTCAATCAACAGGCTCTCCGCTCATTCCGGAACGAATTCACGGCCGCCAGCAACGTCAGCTGGGAAGTCAAAAATGGCTACAGCCGGGCGACGTTTTCGCTGAACGGACAGGTCCTTTTTGCTTATTATGGTACTAACGGAGAGCTCCAGGCGGTAGTTCGCAATATCGTGAGCGACCAGCTGCCCATAACCCTGCTGACCGATCTGAAGAAGGACTACTCCGACTACTGGATCTCCGACCTGTTCGAGATGGCGACGGACAACCAGACGACCTACTACATCACGCTCGAGAACGGCGACAAGAAGATCGTGCTGAAATCAGAGGGTACGAATTTCTGGAGCGTATTCAGCAAAACAAGAAAGGATTCGATCTAAGAAAGATCGATGTAAAGAAATAAAAGATAGTTTCTCCCCAGGTTAGTTTTTAGTTGGAAAAGGGCAGCCTATTTAGGCAGCCCTTCTTTTTTGTACGAACGGCCCGGAGCCGCGCCTGCGGGCCTCGGTTCCGGCGGATCATTCGTGACTCGCGGGCCGCTCCATTGTCCCTTTCTTAATATAGAGATCGGGAAAAATCAGCTATTTTTGCGGTCCACAATTAAAAAAGCGCAAATCATGAACAAAGGTCCTATCTCCCAATTCATCACCCACCACTACCGGCATTTCAATGCAGCGGCTCTGGTCGACGCTGCCAAAGGATATGAAACGCATTTACTGGAAGGAGGCAAGATGATGGTTACGCTCGCCGGCGCGATGAGCACGGCGGAGCTCGGTATTTCTCTGGCCGAAATGATCCGCCAGGGTAAGATCGATATCATCAGCTGCACGGGTGCCAATCTCGAGGAGGACGTCATGAATCTTGTGGCGCACAGTCACTACAAACGGGTTCCCAATTACCGGGACCTTACTCCCCAGCAGGAGTGGGATTTGCTGGAAAATCACTACAACCGGGTTACGGATACCTGTATCCCCGAAGAAGAGGCCTTCCGCCGTCTGCAGAAACACCTAGTAAAGGTCTGGAAGGACGCGGAAGCAAAGGGAGAGCGGTATTTCCCCCACGAATTTTTGTATAAGGTGGTCCTCAGCGGCGAGCTGGAACAGTATTATGAGATCGATCCGAAGGACAGCTGGATCGTCGCCGCAGCCAAGAAAAATATCCCCATTGTCGTCCCGGGCTGGGAGGACAGCACCACGGGCAACATTTTTGCATCATATGTCATTAAGAATGAGCTGAAGGCGAGCACGGTTAAGAACGGCATCGAGTATATGGCCTGGCTGGCCGGCTGGTATCGTGAGAACAGCGGCGGAAAAGGCGTCGGCTTTTTCCAGATAGGCGGCGGTATTGCGGGCGACTTCCCCATCTGCGTGGTGCCCATGATGTACCAGGACCTGGAATGGCACGACGTACCGTTCTGGAGCTATTTCTGCCAGATCTCCGATTCCACGACCTCCTACGGGTCCTATTCCGGCGCGGTGCCCAACGAGAAGATCACCTGGGGTAAACTGGACATCAATACCCCCAAATTTATCGTCGAGAGCGACGCCACCATCGTCGCTCCGCTGATCTTCGCGTGGGTATTGGGGTTGTAGAATAAATATATATACAATATGAACGCAAATTCTGAAGAGCTGTACCTGGAGGCCGAAGCGGACATTAAGAATAACCACTACGCGGAGGCGTTCAAGAAATATGAAAGCATCCTGTACGAGGAGCCGGATAGCGCTCCGGCCCACAACTCGATGGGATGGCTGTACAAGACGCAGTTTGACGACTATGCCAAGGCGGAGAACCATTTTCAGACCGCCGTCAAGTGCGACCCGTTGTATCCGCACTCCTATTTTCATATAGCCGCACTGCTGATGGATATGGAGCGTTTCGACGAGCTGCAGTCACACCTCGAGAAATGTCTGCGGGTACGGACCATCGACAAATCCTGGGTGTACGGACGTTTTGCAATGTCGGAAGAGCTGCGCCAGAAATATGACCTGGCCATCTTCTACTTCGAGAAGGCGATACTGGCAAGCCAGAACGACGACAAGATCAAGGACTACCGTTCGGATATCGAGCGGTGTCAGATGAAGATGGATATCCGCAGGAAACACGGAGAATAAGCTGTTGCTGAAAATGAAGCCGGCCCCTTTATGAGGCCGGCTTTTTATTTGGGTCCCCGAAAGATCCCTTTCGGGGACGATCATTTGCGACTGCGACGGGATGGACTCGCTCATTCCCTGTCTCACCTAGCTCCACTCTTCCCTGTCTCGTTTTTCCTGACGCCTGGTGACCCGTACGGAGACGCGTATGCTCAGTTCGTACAAAAGAATCAGGGGCAGCGCGACGATGGTCTGGCTCATCCAGTCCGGAGACGGCGTGATGACTGCGGCGATAAAGAGAATTGCGACGTAGGCGTATTTGCGGTAGGTGCGGAGAAAACGCGGCGTGACGAGGCCGATGGTGGTCAGTACAAAGCTGACCAGGGGCAGCTGGAAGGCCAAACCCGAGCCGACGATGATGTCAATCAGGTTCTCTATATAGTCGTCCAGGGTAGGGATCGTCCGGATCCCCCGCCGGTACCGATGGTATAGTTATACAGGAAGCTGAAGGTAAAGGGCGCCAGCAGAAAATAGCCGAAGGCGACTCCCGTCAGGAAGAAGAAACTGACCCAAAAGATGGCTCCCCGGCTGCTTTTCAGCTCTTTCGTGGTGAGCGCGGGCTTGATGAAGCGCCAGAGTTCCCAGAAAACGTACGGGAAGGCTACAATGAAGCCTCCGATGATGGCGATATTGATGCTGGAAATGAACTGGGAGCCGAACTGGGTGGTCTGAAGCGTAAGGCCCTTGACGGACTGGAGGCAGAGGGCATCGCCCAGATGCAGCCTGTGGCCGAGGTTGCAGAGACCGACATAGCTGACGAAATCATTGCGGATAGGGCCCCGGATGATAACGTCGAAGATCCAGTCCATCTTGATAAAGAGCACAATGGCAATAATGACAATAGCAAAAGCCGAACGGACAATATGCCAGCGCAAAGCCTCCAGGTGGTCTACAAAAGACATTTCCTCCTGGCCAGGATTCCTGTTTAACAGATTAAAAGCCATTGATTTTTGAAATTCTCCATGCAAAAAGCTCCGCGAAGTTAACCTGAAAATGTCAATCATTGGTATAGGTATAAAAAAACAAGCACTCCATGACAGAGTGCATTGTTTACTCCTAACTGACCTATGAAAAACTTTACCTTCTGTAAGAAGGGGTGTGTGACTGTTTTGTCTTGTGAGAACAAAGTTGTCTAATTTGTAAGAGATGGAGAAATAACGGAGCCTGTTTAACCACGGGTTAACATAGGTTAACGTGGGGCACTGAATGCCTGCGAGCAGGGGATAGAGAGCTATTTCAGCACCTTTAACCGCACCTCTTCGATGCGCGTCTCGCTGACGTTGAGGATCTCGAACTCGTAGTCTCCGATGATGATACGGTCCTTCAGGTGCGGGATAGCCTCGTGCTGGTTGATGATGTAGCCGGAAAGTGTTTCCGATTCGTTCTCCGGGAGGTCGAGCCCGTATTTACGATTGATATAGTCCAGTTCTAGTCTGCCGGAGAAGATGAATTCGTCGTTGGAAAGCTTTCTTTCTTCGAACTCTTCCGTGTCATACTCGTCGCGGATCTCGCCGAAGATCTCTTCCAGCAGGTCTTCCATCGTCACGACGCCTGCCGTGCCCCCGAATTCGTCGACGACCCAGGCGATGCTTTTTCTTTCCCGGCTGAACTTGGTGATCAGGTCCGTGGCGCTCATACTTTCGGGTACCGCCGGGATGGTGTGCAGAATAGCCTTGATAGTGGGCGCGCTCTTAAAGAGGTCCAGCTGGTGGACGTATCCTATTACGTGGTCGAGGTTGCCGTCGTAGACGATCAGCTTGCTGAGGCGGGTCGCGACAAATTTCTTCCTGACCTCTTCGATGGTCATACTGATGTCCACGCCTTCGATCTCCTTCCGGGGTACGAGACATTCCCTGATGCGGACATTGGGCAGGGCCATCGCCGCCTTGATCAGGCTCAGGTCCTTGGAGTCCTCTTCGGAATCGCCCGTTTGCTCGAGGACATTGTCCACGTCGATGCCGGCGAATATGGCCTTGCGGTCGTCGATGCGCACGTTAAAAACGTATTTCAGCACCCACTGCGAGATCCCGGCGAAGAAGCCGGAAATGGGGTATAACAGGCGGCTCAGCAGCTCCATCGGCCTGGCGAATACGCTCAGGACCCTGTCGCTCTTTGCGCCGAAAAAGGCTTTTGGGATGAATTCGCCGAAAGGGATGATGATGAACGACGCGAAAACCGTTTCCGCGCAGAGGCGGAAGGCGTTGACGTACCCGCCCGGGATATGCACGATAGTGATCAGCCAGTTCCAGAGGGGGATAAAGGTCTCGCCGATCATCAGGGCGAAGATGACGAGGAATATATTGAACCCGGCGATGGTGGTGCCGATGAACAGGGCCGGATGATCCATGAAGTTCGACAGGATGAGCCCGCTGGAGAGCCCCTGTTTCTTCTTCAGCTCAATAGCCAGCCGGTTGGCGCGGACGAAGGCGACTTCGATACCTGCGAAAAAGGCAAGGGCCAGCAGGGAAAGCACTATTCCGACCAGCGTATTGGTATTGATGAAATGCATACGGCTGTAAGATAATTCGAAAAACCGAGGTTTTTAAATCAGGGGAGCCCGGAGCCCATCCCCTGGCCGGTACTGTGTGAACCGCGAAAAAGGTAGCCCGCAAACTCCGGGCCCCGGGCTACTGTAGCCCCACAAAAGCGTCGATAGCCGCTTCCGCCTCCTTACAGGCCTTATTTAGGTCGTCGTTGACGATTATCTGGTCGAAATGGTGCTTGAAAGACAGCTCATAGGAGGCCTTATTTACCCGGGCGAGCAGGCTTTCGACCGTTTCCGTGCCGCGGTTCTCGAGGCGCCGGCGCAGCTCGTCGACGGAAGGCGGCTCGATAAAGAGGGCGAGGGTGGTGTCCGGGTATTGTTCCCGGATATGGATGGCTCCCTTGACCTCGATATCCAGAAGGGGCGTTTTCCCAGCCTTCCAGATGCGTTCCAGCTCACTTTTCAGGGTACCGTAGTATTTCCCTTCATAGACCATTTCCCATTCCACAAATTCGTTGTGCTGGATCTTTTGTTTGAAATTGTCCAGACTAAGAAAATAGTAGTCCGTCCCATCCTGCTCATAACTCCGGGGGCTCCGGGTGGCGGCCGAAACTGAAAAGGCCAGCTTTCCGGGGTATTTGTCCAGCAGATAACGGGTGATGGACGTTTTTCCGGCGCCGGATGGGGCGGTAATAATGATTATCTTATGTGCTAACTCACTCATATTCTGTTGATTTGGGCACCCAACTGTCGCAAGCGCTGGTCGATATGCTGGTATCCCCGGTCGATCTGTTCGATGTTCTGGATGGTGCTTTTCCCCTCTGCGCTCAGTGCGGCGATCAGCAGGGCTACCCCGGCGCGGATATCGGGGCTGCTCATCGTGATACCCCGCAGGTGGTGTTGCCTCCCCATGCCGATGACGGCGGCGCGGTGCGGGTCGCAGAGGATGATCTGGGCGCCCATATCGATGAGCTTATCGACAAAGAACAGGCGGCTTTCGAACATCTTCTGGTGGATCAGCACCGATCCCTTTGCCTGCGTGGCTACCACCAGGACGATGCTCAGCAGGTCCGGCGTAAACCCGGGCCAGGGGTGGTCATAGATCGTCAGTACCGAGCCGTCCAGGAAACTCTGTATCTCGTATACGTCCTGCTCGGGAATATAGATATCGTCACCGCGCAGCTCGAGCTGGATGCCCAGCTGTCTGAACTTGTCCGGGATGACGCCAAGATTTTCGACGCTTACATTTTTGATCGTGATCTCGCTCTGCGTCATGGCGGCCAGTGCCGATAAACGATCCGATCTCGATCATATCGGGCAGCATCCGGTGTTCGGTACCGCCGAGGTATTTGACCCCATCGATGACGAGGAGATTGCTGCCGATGCCGCGGATCCTCGCGCCCATACGCGTCAGCATCTTGCATAGCTGCTGGATATAGGGTTCACATGCCGCGTTGTAGATCGTCGTCGTGCCTTCGGCCATGACCGCGGCCATGATGATATTGGCCGTTCCGGTGACGGAGGGCTCGTCCAGCAGCAGGTAGCAGCCTTTCAGGTGCGGCGCTTCCAGATGGAATATGCCCTTGGCTTCCTGGTAGTCGAACTTCGCGCCGAGCTTTTCAAATCCGATGATATGCGTGTCCAGTCGCCTGCGGCCGATCTTGTCGCCGCCGGGCTTGGGGATATAGGCTTTACGATAGCGGGCCAGCATAGGACCGGCGACCATTACCGAGCCGCGCAGCCTCCCGCTCTTTTTCAGGTAGGCGTCGCTGCGGAGAAAGTCGATATCGACGGAATCTGCCCGGAAGGTGCAGGTGTCCCGCTGCGTCCGGTCGATCTTAACGCCCATTTCGCCCAGCAGCTCGATGAGGAGGTTGACGTCGAGGATATCCGGAATATTGGATATCGTTACTTTCTCCGGCGTGAGGAGTACGGCGCTTATGATCTGTAAGGCCTCGTTTTTTGCGCCCTGTGGGATGATCTCCCCTTTTAGTTTTTTGCCGCCGATGACTTCGAAAGAGTTCACAGACTATTGGTTTTTTTGCGAATGACGAACTGCCGCCGGCGGTTCAAAAAATTTGCTACGGATGCGCAACCAGAAAAAATCGCGCACCCGTAGCATATGCGCTAACGTCTGTCTCTGCGGACGAACCGCCGCCGGCGGTTCAAAAAAGGCGATAGTGACCAGGGTCAGTATCGCCGTAAAATTAGGGTTTTCGCTTTAACCGGAAATGATCACCGGGCAGCGGCTAGTATCTTTTCTTTTTGAACTTGTTATTGTTATTATTATTTCCTCCGCGGTTGTCGTTGTTCCGGTCGTTGCGGTTGTTATTCCGCTGCTGGAACTTCTGGTTGCGGCCTTTCCGGTAGTCGAAATTGCCGCTGCGCTGCTCGCGTTCGCGGGGCTGGTCGGGGCGGAACTTGACATAGGGCGTGTTGGTGAACTCCAGCTGGCCGTTGGTCAGGTTGGAGAGCTCCTGCTGGATAGCGTCGTCATGGACGGTCTCCTTGTGCCAGTTGTTATAGGCCAGCTTCATGTAATAGGCGATGGCGTTGGCGAAGCCGTTGCGCTTGTCGGGATTCTCTTCCGCGAGAGCCTTGTTGATCACGATCTCGAGATTCTTGCCCATATGGGAGAACTTCGGATACCTTTTCGGGTAGCGCAGGGGCTGCGGCCTGGCCCGCAGCGTCTCACGGGTGGGGATGGGGTAAGGAGGATGCGACCTCCAGCTTGAAATCGGAGATCAGGAAAAGGTGATCCCAGAGTTTATGACGAAAATCCTCCACGTTTTTAAGGTGGGGATTGAGAAAGCCCATGAGCTCGATGACGGCCTGTGCGTTCCGCTGCCGTTTTTCCTTGTCTTCGAGGACCAGCAGGTATTCGATCATCTTTTGAATATGCCGTCCGTATTCACGCATGATCAGGTGGTTCCGCGTGGTATTATATTCCATTACACACTTAATTTAGGTAACAAATATAGGAAAAAGGGCCGAAGACCCAATAATAAGATACCCGCCGGATCGGACCCGGCTGCGCAACAAAAAGATGGCTGGGGCTAACCCAGCCATCATGGAGTCAACATGAAGCTATGAAACTATTCAATAAACACTTTACTGGTGTATTGACGGTTATGGGTCAGGTCGGAGGTCCTCAAAAAATAGAGCCCCTTTACCGGCCGGGACGCCGGGTCGAGTTTGATCTGGCTGGTACCGGTGAGGGTAACCGCTTTTGCTGGACGGACTGACCGGAGGTACTGATCAGCTCTATCAGGAAGCGACCCGTCTGGTTCATATTGAACTGAAAGGTCAGGCTGCCCGTAGCGGGATTGGGAAAGGTCCGGTAGCTGATGTCATCCGGTCCTGGCGCCGCGCCCTTCGGATCGATAATGACAATCGCCGAATAACTCACCTTCCCGCTAAGGCTCGTCTCCTGGACCCGGAAATAGAGCTTGGCCATATTAGCCGGATCAGCGTGGTATTGATGCTGGTATTTTGAAGTAGTACCTGCTGGAGAAGCGTCGCCTTGTGTCTCTCCGATGCTGTAGAAGTTCTTGCCGTCTGTACTTGTTTGGATCTCATAGTGGGTATTGGGTTGTTGATTGGATGTTTGCCATTGCAGCAGTATGATGCTGCGGTCCGGGGTAGCCGTAAAATCTGTTATATCCGTTGCCAGTGGCCCGGCGGGACACCAGTAATAGGTCAGATGAAATGTGCCCCAGTAGTTAGTAACGACCTGCGCGTTGTAATTCGACCCGCCCAGAGTGGGGATTGCGCCGCCTGTCAGCTGGAAGGAGAACGCAAAGTTGCCCGCGCCAATGTAGCCGGCGGGAGGAGAGCTTATCTGCTGCGTTCCGGTGGTATTGTTGAAGATCGTATCCGGACCATGGGTAATATAAGACCCCGGGCCGTTGACGTTGTTGACGATGTCGTAACCGGCCAGGGTATCCGGGCCATAGATCTTCGAGGTATTCTGATTGACGTCGATCGATGGCCCCGTGAGATCGCCGGACATGGTGAGCAGCCATTTATAGATCGTCGTATCGGGTGACTTGTTATAACAGTCCATCTGGGACACGCAGGTAACCGAATCGCTGATCCTCATACAGAACAACGTCCCGACGGAAGGATCGAATTTCGGAAAGAAGACATACGACGTGGAAGCGTTGGTCAGCGGCATCGATACATAATAGTCGATGGGAGTGGCTGGGTGACCAACGCTACAGTTGCATTGGGCCAGTGAGTGGATGGGGTTTGCCGACAATATGGACAGGAATATTGCGACAAGCACAGGAGTGTACACACGTTTCATAAGCACGGATTTTCGTGAGAATATCGGATTAAAGAAACCCCCAAAGGGCTTCATGGTAAAATTATTAAACTACAAGAATGGAGCCAAAGCGTTACTACCCGATTTGCCGGGATCGTAAAAACCACATTTTTACAAACTATTTGTTATACTCATTCCATTGATTATCAAATATATGATCTCCGCAAAATGTGGATAAAACCTTTCAGGTCACGGTTTACCGCCATCTGGAGTACCTTTGAACCATGCTCATTCTGATGGATTGCCGGCCCCTTTTTGCAGAGGGTTCAGTCGCCGAAAGACCTAGTTTTATTTTATCCGCCGCCGCCGCGATTAGCCGCCAGCACGGAGTGCAATGGACCCTTCTCGTCGGCGGGACCAACGGTCACCAACAGCTGCTGAAGTGGATGGGGATCACCGAACTGCCCGCTGGATTTTCTGTGGTTGCCCGCAGGGCTATTCCCGGAAAGGCCGGCTGGCGTGCATGGTACGACTGGCTGATTCCCCGCCTGGCGAAAAAGTATCGGGCCGACGCGGTCGTACTAACGGGGGGAATAGCCGCAGCGAAGGGGCGATCCCTCAGATCCTCTGGATGCCCGTGAATGCCGCGAACGGCGGGGGATACCTGCCGCTATATTCAAGCCGCGTGAAGGAAAGCGTGGCCCGGGCCTCGCTGGTATTTTGTTTTTCTGAGACTGATAAAGATCGTCTGGGCGGCGGCGACAAATTCATCGTATTGTCCGCCTGGCCATCGCAGGAGACGCCGCCACTATCTCCCGACGAAAGAGAGGCTATCAAACAAACCTACGCCACCGGTAAGGAATATTTTCTGGCAAACGTGTCCGCCACTGGTGAAGAGAACATCACCCAGCTGCTGAAATCCTTTTCCCTCTTCAAGAAAAGGCAGCTGTCTAATTTACAACTGATCCTCGCCGGTGGGGATTCCCTTCCGGAAACGGGCCTGCGTCAGCGGCTGGAGACCTACAAATATCGGGAGGACGTCAGCTGGACGCAGCAGGGAGAGGCGGAAGAAAAACTAGCCGCCGCGGCCTATGCTTTTTGTTCCCGTACCCGTCCAGGACGCTGGGCGTGCCGGTACTCAATGCCTGGCGGTCTGAGGTGCCCGTGATCATCGGAAATAATCCCGGACTCCGGCAGTGGGCGGGGATGCCGTACTGGTGGCGGAGATGGAGGAGCCGGCTTCACTGGCGGCACAGATGATGACGATCTATAAGGACGAGCGCCTGCGGAGGGAGCTTATAGAAAAGGGCGGAGCCCGGGTCGCGGAATTCCGGCCACAGCGGTCCCTCGGACGCCATATGGGCAGCACTGTCGCGGGTGATCATGCCTCCGGCAGCGGGAAGTATGTAAGAAACCGTTAACTTGCGCGCTATGGCAACTTCTTCTATAAATATTGATGTAACCCTTGACAAGGACCGGGTGCCCGAAGAGATCCGCTGGAATGCGTCGGATTCGAGGACCGGAACAGGCCCGCAGGGCAAAGGCAATGATGCTGGCCTTCTGGGATGGCGAGGATAAGTCCGCGCTGCGTATCGATCTCTGGACAAAAGACATGATGATCGACGAAATGGCCGACTTTTTTACCAGACCATGATGACAATGGCCGACACCTGGCAGCGGGCAACCCAGGACCCGATACAGGTCAGCGATATCAAACGGTTTGCCGAGGATTTCTATAAGAAGTTCAGGGAACAGCAGATGAAGACAAACAAACTATAACTCATAGCATATGGCACTGGAACAAAAAGTAATGGCCGAACTGAAGACGGCTATGCTGGCAAAGGACGAAGGCGCACTGCGGGGACTTCGCGCGATCAAGGCCGCGATCATCCTGGCCAAGACCTCCGAAGGCGCCGGCGGCGAGCTAAAGGAGGACGACGAAACCAAACTGCTTCAAAAATTAGTGAAGCAGCGGAAGGACTCGCTCGAGATCTTTCAGCAGCAGAATCGGGCCGATCTGGCGAAAAAGGAAGAGGAAGAGATCGCGGTCATCGAAAAGTTTCTGCCCAAACAGCTCGACGAGGAGGCCCTGAAGGCGGCTCTGACAAAGATCATTGCTGAGACCGGCGCGTCCTCGCCCGCCGATATCGGCAAGGTGATGGGGGCCGCGACCAAACAGCTGGCGGGTCAGGCCGACGGAAAAGCGATCAGCGCCGCTGCAAAACAGCTATTGTCGAAATAATGACGATCGACGTCCTGTTTTTGATATTTATGGTCCTGGCTGTTTTCAGGGGGCTGAGGCAGGGGTTCATCATCGCCATCGTCTCTGCGGTGGCACTCGTCATTGGGCTGGCGGCCGCCATCAAACTATCGGCCGTCGTGGCCGCTTATGGAAGGGTTCACTCTTCCATTTCTTCCCGCTGGCTTCCGGTACTTGCTTTCCTGGCGGTATTCCTGGCAGTGGTGATTGCAGTGCGGGCCGGTGGCAAACTGGCGGAGAAGGCCGTCGACCTTGCCCTGCTGGGCTGGCTGAACAAACTGGCCGGAGTTCTTTTCTTCGCGGCGATATATACCATAATACTGAGCGTCCTGCTGTTCTATGCCGTGCAGATCCATCTTTTGTCTGCGGATACGGTCGCCGCTTCTGTTATATACCCTTTTATCCGGCCATGGGGTCCGGTAGTAATCGACGAATTCGGTAAATTTGTACCGTGGTTCAAGGGAATGTTCGCCCAACTGGAAGATTTTTTCGGCCGGCTTGGCAACAAACTGTAAAAACCGGAAAACCATTTTAAAAAATGTCGGTTATTGTTGTAATGCAGGCAGTTTTAAATTATAATTGTCCTTATAATGGTGATCTGTGTGCCTTCTGAGAGTAGGAAGAGACCGGAGTGTAGATTGTACCTTTAGGGTAGGTGTTTATTTGGGTTAAAACGTTTATTTTAGCGTCCAAACCGGACGGAGTCCGGTTCAAATTATTAGCGGATTACGGCACAAACGAGGTTTTGCCGAAGGTTGCGAACGAGATCTTGCCGGTGGCAAGATCGAAGTTCCTATTTTTGTGACAAGTTTTTGCCGGTTATAAATGGCATAAAGTATCTTATTAGCTGATGCAATACGAAATCAAACAAGAAGAAAAGTTCAGATTCATCGAGGTAGGAGAAGGTGAGCCGCTGCTATTACTGCATGGGTTGTTCGGGGCTTTGAGCAATTTCAGCGGTCAGCTTGACTATTTTCGCCATCAGTATAAAGTGGTGGTACCCCTGTTGCCGTTGCTGGATCTGGACCTGCTGCATACGACCGTGGGCGGCCTGGAGAAATTTGTCCATAAGTTCGTCGAATACCGCGACTATAAAAATATCAATATACTGGGTAACTCCCTTGGCGGCCATGTCGCCCTGATGTACGTCCTCAGACATCCCGAACGGGTCAAATCCCTGATCCTGACAGGTAGTTCCGGACTTTTTGAGAACGGAATGGGCGATACTTACCCCAAAAGAGGGGATTATGAATATATTCGGAAAAAACTGAATTGACCTTTTTCGATCCGGCGATGGCTACCAAGGAGCTCGTCGACGAATTATACGAGACCGTCAACGTCCGCATCAAGGCCGTCAAGATCATCGCCCTGGCAAAAAGCGCGATCCGGAACAATCTCGGCGAAGAGGTCAGCCAGATAAAACAGCCTACCCTGCTTATCTGGGGCAGGAACGACGCGATAACTCCGCCTTTTGTGGGAGAGGAGTTCCGTAAACTGATACCCAACAGCGAGCTCCATTATATTGACAAATGCGGTCACGCCCCCATGATGGAGCGGCCGGAAGAGTTCAATACTATTTTGCTTAAATTTTTGCGAAAACTGAACGAGCCAGCAGCGGTAGCCTGATTTTTTCGTCTATAGGAAGACGCGGTAGCGTCTGCGTCCCTGGGCGGAGCCCACGACCGGGGGCCGCGCAAGTGGCGAGGGTCGAAGGGCAACAATTATTAACGGGAATTATATTCGGCGTACGCAGTACGCCACGAAATAAAGGAAACAACAGCAGTTTTGCTAAACAAAGAAGTCATATCATCAGCCATTCCTTCCCTGCATCTTAACGACCCGGTGTCCCAGGCGCTGGACCTGATGGCTGATTTTCACGTCACCCATCTTCCGGTGGTCGTGGAAGACAAACTGGCCGGCCTGGTCAGCGAGGACGACCTGCTGAATGTCGAGAATGACGAAATGCTGCTGGCACAGCTGCAGCCATCCTTCTCGAAGATCGCAGCACACGCCGACGGGTTCTTCTATGAAGCGGTGCAGCTGGTCAACGAGAATGGCCTGACCGTAATCCCCGTCGTCTCGGGCGAATCGGAATACGCCGGCGCCATCATCGCCACCGACCTGCTGAGACACGCTGGGCCGGACGGCAGGCGTCAACGACCTTGGAGGGATCATCGTCCTGGAGATGGAAAAAGTGAGCTTTTCATTCAGCGAGATAGCCAAGCTGGTGGAAACCAACGACGCGCAGATCATCCAGCTGAATACCTACAAGGACGGCACGTCCGGCAACTTTTATATCACCCTAAGGATCAACAAGGCCGAGATCTCCGATATCGTCGCTACTTTTCAGCGGTACGAATACCAGATAAAATATTATTTTGGCGAAGAGCTGTACGAGAACGAGCTCCGCAGCAACTACGACCACCTGATGAACTACCTGAATATCTAAGGCGGGGATGAGATTATTCTTTATAATCCTGGCCGTTTCCCTGGATCTTTCTGTTTTCGCGCAAAACCCGCCTCATTTCTCCTTTCCGGCTGGTATGCCCGCTTCACCCCCGCCCTCTGCGTGGCCCCCTCCATTCCCTACGTACCCTACCCCCCTCTATTCCCTCAGTACCCGACACCGCCGCGGTCCCCGCGTCCGATACCCTCAACCCGATCGTTTGTGTCGTGGGGGACCTCCTGATCAAAGGCAACCACAAGACGAGGACCTATATCGTGACGCGGGAACTCTCCTTTAAAACAGGCGACACGCTCACGCTGGGTCAGCTGGTAAAAGGTTTCAGGGATGTACACGACCGGCTGATCAATACCCATCTTTTCAACGAGGTCGTAGTATTTGCCAGGTCCTTCAACGGCAAGGTAGTCGACGTCGAGATCGACGTGAAAGAGCGATGGTATATTTTCCCCCTTCCTTATTTCAAACCCGTCGACCGTAATTTCGCCGCCTGGTCGCAGAAGCACTACAACCTCAACCGGATCAACTACGGGGCCAAATTCACCTATTATAATTTTACAGGCCGCAATGACAACCTGACCGCACTGGCTCATCACCGGCTATGCCCAACAGTTGGAACTTTACTACAACCTGCCCTATCTCGACCGCAAGCTGAAACACGGGTTTGGCTTTGGCTTCAACTATATCGCGCAGAAAGAACTGGACGTCCGGACGGTGGGCAACCAGCAGGGGTTTATCAACTCGGATACCATTCCCTATGCAGGGAAATATCTCAGCAGACAGCTGTCATTTTCAGCCCGCTATTTTTACCGGCCCCGCCTGAAGGTGCGGCACGTCCTCAACTTTACACTCACCTCTACCCGTATCGACAGCGCGGTCACCGTCTGGAATCCGCACTATCTGGAGAACGAAAGAAGAAGTATAGTATATCCGCAGCTGACCTATACCCTCAACTACACCGACGTGGACTACGTATCCTATCCGCTGAGGGGGATCATCTTCGAGACTTCGCTTACGCGCAGGGGTATCGACCGGGATATGAACCTTTGGCTGCTGTCCACCCGTCTGGTCCGCAGCTGGCCGCTGGGCAGGAAACTATGGTTTGGCTTCGAGAACATCAATGTTCTGAAAGGACCGCTCAGCCAGCCTTTCTATAATCAGACGCTTATCGGCTACGGCGACGTATATATCCGGGGCCTGGACCGTTATGTCATCGACGGAACGGCGGGTATGGTCCTGCGTAATACCCTGTTTCGCGAACTGGTCAACGTCAATATCCCCATCCGGGGCAGCGTCTCCCACGACCATATCCCCCTGCGGGTCTTCGCCACGGCCTTTTCCGACTACGGATATGCCTACAATCGGGATTTTACCGCAAATTCGCTGGTCAACAGGGGACTTTATACCGCCGGAATTGGCCTGGATATAGTTACTTTTTACGACCTTTCCTTCAAGTTCGACTATGGCTTTAACCAATTAGGGCAAAACGGGCTATTTTTACATATCCGAAACGATTTCTGAGTGACCAGGAAACGCTGAAAAAGTTTCGTCCGGCACATAATTATTCCAAATGAGGGTAGCAATATACAGCAGGGTTATCGAGTATGAGTTCCAGAAAGACGTACAGCATTTGTTGGAGGAAATGACCCGCCAGAATCTGCATCCGGTGATGTACAAACCATTCCTGGAAAAGATCGGTCCTTCGCTCAACCTGCCGGAGGGGATCGGCTCATTTACCGATCCCGGCGATCTGGATGAGTCGATCGAGTTTATCATCAGTCTGGGCGGGGACGGCACGCTGCTGGATACGGTGTCGCTGGTGAGGGACAAGAACATCCCCGTCCTGGGCATTAATTTTGGCCGGCTTGGGTTTCTGGCGAGCATCGGCAGGGAGGACGTCACCACGGCGGTCACTGCCACGGCAAACCGCACTTTTCTGGTGGACCAGCGGTCTCTGATACACCTCGACGCCAACCTGCCGCTTTTCGGGGAGGTGCCCTACGGTCTGAATGAGTTTGCGATCCACAAGACGGACACTTCTCCGATGATCAAGATCCACACTTATCTTAATGGAGAATTTCTCAATACGTATTGGGCTGACGGTCTGATCGTCGCTACCCCCACAGGGTCGACGGGATACTCCCTCAGCTGCCAGGGACCGGTAGTTTTCCCCGATTCGGCCAGTTTTGTAATTACTCCGGTGGCGCCACACAATCTGAACGTGCGTCCCATCGTTGTACCTGATAATAATATCATCTCTTTCGAAGTGGAAGGACGTGCGGAGAATTTTATCTGTGTCCTCGATTCCCGAAAGGAGATCGTCGACAAGCAGGTTCAACTGGCGGTACGCAGGGAAGCTTTACGCTGAGCCTCATCCGCCTGAACGAAAATAACTTCCTGCAGACATTGCGGGGAAAGCTCTCCTGGGGGCTTGATACCGGGAACTAAAAAAGCTCACTCTCCAACTATCCCATATAAGCCAATTTTACACTACCCGAGGCCATGGAAAGACCTCGTCCGGGGACGAGGATAGCGAAGTCGCCGATCAAGACACCCAACGGTGTTGGGTGGCGAAGATCTCAATAATTAGCGTTTTGCCGGAGATTCGCTAGTTTTCGGGGAAGCGGATCTCCGGTAAATAAATTTTTACTACGATGAAAAAGTCTTTTTTGGGCCTTCTTTTGGCGTTGACCTTCTGTTTTCGGGCTTCAGCGCAGGAAGAAGCGATTGTGCAGGAGGGAGAGTATGGTGTTTCGCTGGGGGCTGCACATTATTTTGGCGACCTGAATCCGAACCCCCGTTTTAACAGGCCGGGACTGGCAGTGGGCGCCTTTTTCCGGAAACAGTTCGGTAATTATGTAGCCGTCAGAATAGGGGGCAGTATGGCTTCGTGGGGTATTCCGACAAGTACAACAAGTCGAATGAGTTCATGTACCGGCGGAACCTCAGTTTTAACAGCAATATCTGGGAACTGGCGCTGCAGGGCGATTTCAATTTCCTGAAATTCATTCCGGGTAGTGCATACAACCGGTTTACTCCTTATATAACTTTCGGCGTCGGGGTCTTCAACTACGATCCCTATGCCTATTATCAGGGACAAAAGTCTATCTGCGCCAGCTGGGACGGAGGGTCAGGGCTCTTCCCTGTATCCGGACCGGAAACCCTACGGATCGATGGCGGTTTGCTTTCCGCTGGGGGTCGGCGTCAAATACAGCCTTAACAGGAAGATGAACCTGGGTTTTGAGGTTCTTTACCGGTTCACGACTACCGACTATATCGACGACGTCAGCACGACCTACGCCCCGGATGCTCGTCCGCAGACCCTGCCGGACGGCACGCCGACGGTGTGGTATGCCCTTCAGGACCGGTCGGGTGCGACGGGAGAGCCCATCGGGATCAAGGGCCGCCAAAGGGGCTACTCCAATCAGAAGGACAGCTATCTGACGGCGCAGGTGACGCTGAGCTTTAATTTAACCTCCTATAAATGCCCTTCGGCGAAATAGCCCTATCTTTGTGCCCCAAATCCCGAAAGGGGTCATAAACGTCTTCCATGGACGAGCTGAAGGAAAAAATAGACTTAAAGAAGCTGCCCAGCCATATAGCAATTATTATGGATGGGAATGGTCGCTGGGCCCAGGAGAAGGGTCAGGATCGGCTATTTGGTCATTTTCACGGCGTGGAAAGCGTGAGGGATATCGTGGAAGGCTGCGCCGAACTGGGCATCGGCTATCTTACCCTGTATGCTTTTTCTACTGAGAACTGGGACCGTCCGGCCTATGAGGTCACCGGACTGATGGAGCTGCTGGTCGAGACGATTCGCAACGAGGTCGGCACACTGAATAAGAACAATATTCGTTTGCACGTCATCGGGGATATGACCATGCTGCCGGAATATGCCCGCAACGAGCTGAATGAGGCCCTCGAGCTCACGGCCGCCAACACCGGACTGAATCTCGTGATGGCCCTCAGCTACAGCAGCCGCTGGGAGTTGACCGAAGCCGTTAAGAGCCTCGCCCAGGACGTACGCGCCGGAAAGCTTGACCCTGCCGCTATTACCCAGGACACACTCCAGCAGTACCTTTCGACAAAGGACTTTCCGGATCCCGAACTCATGATTCGCACCAGTGGCGAATATCGTATTAGTAATTTTCTGCTATATCAACTCGCTTATGCTGAATTATACTTCACCGGTGTTCGCTGGCCGGATTTTCGTAAGAAGAATCTCTATGAGGCCATCCTCGATTTTCAAGGCCGGGAGAGGCGTTTTGGAAAGACAAGCGCTCAGATTCAACAAGATTTGATCTCTCCTGAGGGCACTCCTAAAACGCCGGAGGCATTTTGTCCAAAGGACAATCGTTAGACCCTTTCGGCACAGTCACTAAGTTTGATTAAGTGGCTGTGACGAAACTTCTTAACAAAGACTTTGTATAAATCCCCTTAATTTGCCGCCTCAAGCCGCTATGCGGGCGTCCCAGGGACAGAAATCAGTGCAATTGCCGGAATGCACCGATCTCTTAAAGCGAGTTTCCGGCACATTTAAAAAACCGACTGGATGCAACGAAGATCGCTGATTTGCGTTTTTTTATTGACCACTTACTGCTTACTGAACACATTCGCTGCAAAAAGTCAGGACACGACGAACGTTCCCAAACGCGACACGATCCCAGCCGCCGATACTACGCATCCGACTTCCATCGACCCGGCGCTTATAGACCTTTCCAATCCTAAAAATCCTCCACACGAATACGTTATTGCAGGCATAAAGATCACCGGTACCAAATATCTCGACGAAACGCTTCTGACCTCTATTTCCGGATTGACCGTCGGCGATAAGATAACCATCCCTGGCGGAGACAACTTCAGCAAGGCTATTGGTAACCTCTGGAAACAAAGATTGTTCGCGGATATCGCCATCTACTTCACCCGCGTCGTAGGTAACAATATATATATTGAGATCAATGTGACGGAACGTCCCCGCCTCGGTAATTTCTATTTCAGGGGACCAGGCGTGAAGAAGGGTGATGGGGATGACCTGACGACCAAGACCGGGCTGATCAAGGGCCGGGTTATTACGGAGGACATGAAGCGGTCGGCCATCCAGGCGATCAAACGTTTTTATGCCGACAAGGGATACCAGACTGTCGCGGTGACCACTTCGGAGGTCCGTGATCCAACTGTTGCCAACTCGGAGATCCTGACCTTTATGATCGACAAGGGCCCCAAGGTCCGGGTCTATCAGATCAGCTTTTTCGGCAACGACGCCGTCCGCGAGAACAAGTTGAAAAAGCAACTAAAGGACACCAAGGAACTCAGCCGCATGACCCTTTTTCCGCCGTCGAACCAGACTCCGTACGGGCCGCACGATTCGATCACGCTGAGACAGTACCTGAGGAACTGGGGCTTTTTGTCCTTTACCAGCACCAAAGAATTCCTCGATCCGTGGTTCCGCTTTAAGATGTTCAGCTCGGCGAAGTTCAATGCTACCAAATTCGAGACCGACAAGCAGAAGGTCGTCGACTACTATAACTCGCAGGGTTACCGCGACGCGACCATCGTAAAGGATACGACCTATGTCGACACGACCAATCTCCGCAGCCGCGGACACCTGAACGTCGCCATCAAGGTTGACGAAGGCCATAAATACTATTTCGGTAATATCACCTGGAAGGGGAATACAAAGTACTCCGATTCCATCCTGAGCCTGATCATGGGTATCCACAAGGGCGACGTCTACAACCTGGACATCCTCAACAAGAAACTCGGCAAGCAAATGTCCCCGGAAGGCGGCGACATCAGCGGTCTGTATATGGATGACGGTTATCTGTTCTTCCACGTCGACCCGGTAGAGACCTCTGTATATAATGACACGATCGACTTTGAGATCCGTATGACGGAAGGTCCTCAGGCGACCATCAAGGACGTGACCATCGCCGGCAACGACAAGACCAACGAGTACGTGATCCGTCGCGAACTTTTCACAGTGCCCGGCGACAAGTTCAGCAGAAGCGATATCGTCCGTTCGACCCGCCAGATCGCCAACCTCGGCTTCTTCAACCAGGAGAAGATCAACCCCGGCGTGACTCCGAACCGAGGAAGACGGGACGGTGAATATCAACTGGACCGTGGAAGAGAAGTCGGGTAACCAACTGGAGCTTTCAGCCGGCTGGGGTGGTGGTATCGGTCTGACGGGTACCGTGGGTATCACATTCGCCAACTTCTCCATCAAGAATATTTTCCATAAGGACGCCTGGCAGCCCCTGCCCGAAGGCGACGGCCAAAAACTGAGTTTGCGTATCCAGTCCAACGGTAAGGCCTACCAGTCCTATAACTTCTCGTTCACCGAGCCCTGGCTGGGGGCAAAAAAGAAATTCACTGACGGTAAGTCTCTACCGCAGCGTCTTCCGCACGGGTGGCTATAACTTCCGTACCAATACCTATTCGTTCAGCGACACCAACTCCCTGAAGAACTTCGGTGTGACCGTCGCGCTGGGCAAGCAGCTGAAATGGCCGGACGATTTCTTTACGCTGACCTACTCCGTCAACTATACGCAGTATGACCTGAATAACTACCCACTGTTCACCTCGGCGTTCCGTAACGGCCGGTCTACGAACTTCAGTTTCAAGCTGGCTCTGAGCCGGTACGATCTGGACCAGCCGATCTATCCGAGACGCGGTTCGAACCTGTTGCTAAGCGTTCAGCTCACGCCGCCCTATTCGGCGATCGACCACGGGCTGACACAGGCGGATAGTTACAAACTGCCGGAATACCACAAATGGCGTTTCACCAGCGACTGGTACCTGCCGATCGGGAACGCGATGGGCGCCGACAAGAGCAGACAGTTCGTGCTGAAGGCTTCTGCCAAGTACGGCTTCATGGGTCGCTACAATGCCGGTCTGGGCTTCTCTCCCTTTGAGCGCTTCCAGGTGGGGGATGCCGGCCTGACCAATAACTTCGGCCTTTTGGGCTACGACATTATCTCGCAGCGGGGTTATCCGGTATATGAGAACTCCGATCCCAAGGTCAACCCCGACCAGCAGCAGGCAAGCCAGTTCTTTACCATCTTTAATAAGTATACCCTTGAGCTGCGCTACCCTTTCACGACGAATCCCAGCAGCACCATCTATGGTCTGACCTTCTTCGAGGCGGCGAATGGCTGGTATAACTATACGGATTACAACCCCTTCCGTCTTCGTAGGAGTGTGGGGGTGGGGATGCGCTTCTTCCTCCCGATGTTTGGTCTGCTGGGCTTCGACTACGGTATCGGGCTTGATCGCATCCAGAACGGGTCACTCAGGGACGCTACCCGATTTACCTTTATGTTAGGATATGAACCGGATTAATTGATTATATTGACCTCCTAATCAGGACTGACCATGAAACCGAGCAACACCCATTTAATGACGCAGGCGAATGACCTGCGAGGTTCCGACCGGCAATTTAAAAGAAGTAGCGTACGGTCGAAAAAGCTAATTCTTTCCGTTGTCTGCGCGCTGGCTTTTGCTTTCGCCGGCCATGCCCAGGCACGCTATGCGGTCGTAGACACCAAATACATTCTCGACAAGATGCCGGACTACAAGGATGCGCAGAAGAGGCTGGACCAGACCAGCATGCAGTGGCAGAAGGAGATCGACGACAGACAGTCGGCGCTGGACAAGATGTATAAGGACTTTGAGGCAGAACAGGTTATGCTGAGCGATACGCTGAAGAAAAAGAGGGAGGATCAGCTGTTCAACAAGGAGAAGGAAGTACGCGACCTTCAGCGCAAGCGGTTCGGCTTCGAAGGAGATCTTTTTAAATTGAGGCAGGACCTGGTGAAGCCGATCCAGGACAAGGTCTACAATGCCATTCAACAACTCGCTGTTAACAGAATGTACGACTTTATTTTGGATAAAAGTGAGGGAATTACTGTTATATTTGCCGACCCAAAACTGGACAAGAGCGAAGATGTGCTGAAATTATTGGGTATAAAATAACCCGACCCGGGTGATCCGAGGTTCGGCGGTTCAGCGGTTCACATAAAGGAGCAAAACAACAAAAACTATAAGAGACAGGCGGCATGCGTATTTGCCCTGCGGTCTTTACAAACAAACATCAAAACAAAATGAAAAAGATTGTTTCAATCGTAGCGGTGGTTATGGGCCTGATGATGGCGGGCAATTCTGTTAAGGCTCAGGCCGGTAACAAGATCGGCTATATCAGCCTGCAAGAGCTGATCCCGTCCATGTCTGAATACAAGAAGGCAGATACAGCGCTGAACGACTACCAGGGGTGCGCTGGGTCAGCAATTCGATGATATGAGAAAGGAGTACTACGAGAAAGACAGCGTACTTAACTCCAAAGATTCCGTCAAGTTCACCAAAGCTCAGCTGGAAATGAAGAGAAGGGAAGTGAATGAGTTGCTCGTCAAGCTGCAGGGCTGGCAGCAGCAGGCTCAGCAGATGTATCAGCAGAAGCAGCAGGAGTTGATCGCTCCGATCCAGAAAAAGGCTGTTGACGCTGTTCAGGCCGTAGCCAAAGAGAATGGTTATGCATACGTGCTGACGAAAGAGGCGCTGCTCGTTAGCCCGCCCGCCGAAGATATCCTGCCCCTCGTGAAGAAGAAGCTGGGGGTTAAATAGTCCGAGTTCATTGTACCACGATAACGCTTGCGCCAGAGAGTTCTCTCTGGCGCTTTCGTATTTTAGGGGTGGGTCCCTCGGGCCCACCCCCGGGCCTGACCTCCCCCGGGCCTGGCCGTGGTTGCGGTTCACATGGTTCACGTCCCTCCGTTGCGCGGTTCACGCGCGTCCAGTATCTTTGTCCCATGCGGCATCCAATTGGTGTTTTTGATTCCGGTTACGGCGGCCTCACCGTCCTCAAGTCCATGGTGGGCCGTCTTCCTCAGTACGACTATGTCTATCTCGGCGACAACGCCCGGGCGCCATACGGCAACCGGTCTTTCGAAACCGTCTACCACTATACCTTACAGTGTGTCCGCTGGTTATTCGATCAGGGTTGCCCGCTGGTGATCCTTGCGTGCAACACCGCCAGCGCCAAGGCGCTTCGCACCATTCAGCAGAATGACCTGCCGAATATCGCTCCGTCCAACCGGGTACTCGGGGTCATCCGGCCGACGACGGAAGTGATCGGCAATTTTACCCGCAGCGGCAAGGTGGGAGTACTGGCTACACGTGGTACGGTGCTGTCGGGCTCCTATCCTATCGAGATTGAAAAATTCTTTCCGGACCTGGCCGTTTATCAGCAGGCCTGCCCGCTCTGGGTGCCCCTGATCGAGAACAACGAGCACGACAAACCCGGAGCCGACTATTTTGTAAAGGAATACCTCGACCAGCTGCAGGAACAGGCGCCCGGTATCGATACGGTTCTGCTGGCCTGTACACACTATCCGCTATTGAAGGACAAGATCTCCCGGTTTTTGCCCCAGGGAGCGACGCTGATCTCGCAGGGGGAGATCGTTGCCGACAGTCTGGCCGACTACCTCGGCCGTCACCCGGAGATGGAAACCCGCTGCAGCAAAGGGGGCCGGCTCAGTTTTTACACCACAGACTCTCCGGAAGATTTTGATAATCATGCCAGTATATTTTATGGGGAAAATTTGCGCTCAGAGCATGTTGGGTTGGTATAGTTTTCCACTTTTTCCTTACCTTTGCCGTCCCTTTCACCGGCGACGGGTATGGTGACCCGTAGTCATGATTGAAATTGATTTTCTGACAAGACAAAATTTATAGAATGAAACGTACATTTCAACCACACAGACGTCGCCGGAAGACTGTTCACGGTTTTCGCAAGCGTATGCAGACTGCCAATGGCCGCAAGGTTCTGGCTAGCCGTCGCAAGAAGGGTCGTAAGAAGTTGACTATTTCTGACGAATCGAAATTAAAATAGGCGGTGTCTTCTTCAATAAAGAATTGATAGCTTCGGGGTATCCCGGAGCTATTTTTGTTATGTCCAATGGATCGCAATTTTACCTGGAAGAAAGAGAAACTTAAAAGCCGCAAGCGGATCGAGCAGGTTTTTAAGGAGGGGAGGAGCTTCGGGCTTTTCCCCTACAGGGTCTATTTCCTACTCGAAACGGCCCAGGTTGGGCACGCCTCCCACCCGCTGAATGGGGCACCCGATCCGACCGCCGGGATCGGCGAGTCAACCCCAGACCGCGAGTCAACCAAAGACAGCGGGCCAACCCCGGCCGGCGAGTCAACCCCAGACCGCGAGTCAACCCCAGACCGCGAGTCAACCCCAGACCGCGAGCCAACCACAGACAGCGGGCCAACCCCGGCCGGCGCATCCACCTCAGCCCGCGAACCATACAAGGCCAAAGGCCCCCTCCACGCCGGTTTCGGCGCCAGCAAGCGTAACTTCAAACGGGCAGTCGACCGTAACCGGATCAAGCGCCTGAGCCGGGAAGGCTATCGCCTTCAGAAAGAGCCGCTCCTCCGGCGGCTGGAAGAAAAGGGGCTGTCGATGGCCGTCTTCTTTATCTATACGGGCAGGGACCTCCCCGATTATCCGACCGTGACCGAAAAGATCGGCGTAGCTTTACACAAACTAATAAAGGAGATACGATGAGGAAGGTATTGCGTGTGCTTGGTTTGCCATTGATCGCGTTGATAAAGATCTATCAATGGGTGATCTCTCCTGCCATCGGGCCTCGCTGCCGATTCACGCCGAGCTGCTCGAACTATGCGATCGAAGCGCTGAAGAAACACGGCATCTTCAAAGGAACCTGGCTGGCGATGCGGCGGATCAGCCGCTGCCATCCCTCGGGGCGGACACGGGGTGGATCCGGTACCCTGAGACACGCCCCGTCGCCGCGGCTACCGTTGCCCCACAAAAAAATAATCCCGGCGGTGGACCGGGACTACTGATTGCGATCAATTCAATTCTTTTTATTTGGAGGCTTTCTTTGACTGGTCGTCTGCCGGCTGTCCGGCTTGTACCTGTGGCGTTCCGCCGGCCATTTTCTCCAGATTGCCGATGATCTCTCTCATCTCTTTCATGCTGTAGAATTTATAGATCTCCGGTACCGATGCCGCGTCGAAAGAACCGGGGATGGTAGTGAAGGGGCCGAAGACCTTGCCTTTGGGATCGGAGCTGATCTTTTGGATCTTGCCGGGAACGATAAAATAATTTTTATTGGCTTCGCTAACGTTCTGACCGACGGCCAGTTTTTGCAGGCTGTCGAGTTTTTGTTTCAGTGCGTCCTGGGTGATCCTTGCTTCGCCGCCTTCCGCGCCGACGTGCTGCATGCTGCCGACGACCGTGTCATTCTTGAGGTTGGCGATATACAGACCGTCGTCGGTGGCGGTAAGGGTGATCTTTCCCTGTGGGGCCTGGATATCCAGGTTGACGGGGTCGCCGCTGGTGAAATCCAGTTCCTGTTCATGGTGGGTGGTGCCGTCTGCTACGGTGATATGCTGCCTGGTATTGTCGACCTGAATATCGCCGCTGGCGTATACCAATATTTTCTTTTCGTGACCTTTACAGGCGGCAAAGCAGACCACTGCTGAGATTAACAGGAAACGGGATGTTCTTTTCATGACGAAGTAATGATGGTTTATGGTAATTTAAGGCCGGCCCCGCTGGAGCCGGCCCGGATAAATATACAATTCTTTATTTTCCAGCCGCGTACAGCTCTGCCACTTTTTCCCAGTTGACCAAATTCCAGAATGCGCCCAGATAGTCGGCGCGGCGGTTCTGATACTTCAGGTAATAAGCGTGTTCCCACACGTCGACGCCCAGCAGCGGAGTTCCCTTAACTTCCGCTACATCCATCAGTGGGTTGTCCTGGTTGGGAGTGGAAGTAATTTCGAGCTTGCCGTCTTTCAGGATCAGCCAGGCCCAGCCGCTGCCAAAACGGGTCGTGCCGGCTGCGTTGAATTTTTCCTTGAAGGCATCAAAGCTGCCGAACGTAGTATGGATATCGTCGGCCAGCTTGCCGGCGGGAGCCTTTGTCGATTTCGGGCTCATTATCTGCCAGAAGAAGCTGTGGTTCCAGTGACCGCCTGCGTTGTTGCGAACGGCAGGGCTGATCGAACCCGCTTTTGCAACCAGCTCTTCGAGCGATTTGCCTTCGTTGGGTGTGCCGGCGATTGCCTTATTCAAATTGTCGATATATGCCTGATGGTGTTTACCATGATGTATTTGCATGGTAGTAGCGTCGATATGCGGTTCCAATGCTTCAAACGCATAAGGGAGCGCGGGAAGTGTAAATGCCATAACGAATGTTTTAAATTAAAAAATTATAGTTGTGTCAATGCCTGAAGGGATAACAAACCTACGTAAAATTGAGCAAACTTGCCCTTATTGGGCAAACTTGCCTTCGGGCCCGGAAAAGTTCAACAAAGCAACTTATCGTCGGGCGCGGAAAAACTCCTGCATCAGGGTAGCGCATTCGTCCCGGAGGATGCCCCCGGTCAAATCTGTTTTGGGATGGAAGGGCCAGCCGTCAACCGTTGCGTCGGGACTGCCGCGGCGATAGCCGTTCTTGTCGTCCTCGGCGCCGAATACCACGCGGCCGATCTTGCTCCAGTAAAGCGCGCCGGCGCACATCAGACAGGGCTCCACGGTGACATAGATCGTGGCTTCGGGAAGGTACTTGCTGCCGAGGTTATTGAAGGCGGAAGTGAGCGCAATGATCTCGGCGTGGGCCGTGCAGTCGTTGAGGCGTTCGGTCTGGTTATGACCACGGGCGATGATGCGGTTGTTCATCACAACTACGGCGCCGATCGGCACTTCCTCCTCTTCATATGCAAGACGGGCCTCCTTAAGTGCCTGCTGCATGTAGTATTCGTCGGTCATGGGTAAAAGGGGTAAAGGTAGTTAAATCAATTGGAGCCTGGCAACCTTTGGATCAACTAACACCTGGTCATGTTCGAAGTCAAGTTTGATCCGCCATTTTTGCAGGGTTTCCGCTCCTATGATCGCTTCTTCACTGAGACCGGGTACAATCGGAAACTCGTCCGGGAGTTCCCCTTTCGGACCTACGTATAGTAACGAATGCCTGATGATAGACATAAGTTAAGGCTTTTTTTCAAAAATAAATGGTTTGATCAATTCAATTTTGTGAAACTTTGTGGTGTTCCACGGCGGGAAAAATGGATACGCATATGCACGACTTACAACTTCTCCGGCAATTTTTCGAATCCGGCGTCACGCGCCCATATGAGTGGCGGCGCCAGCAACTGCTGGCACTGCGCCAGTCGCTACTGGACCACGAACAGGAGATCTATGCCGCGCTGCACAAAGACCTTGGGAAGAGCCCGGAGGAAGCCTACGGCTCCGAGCTGGGGCTGGTGTTTTCGGAAATACGGTTTGCTCTGAAACATCTGCGGCGCTGGATGAGACCTCGCAGAGTAGGAACCAATCTCGTCAACTGGCCTTCTTCTTCCAGAGTCTACCGCGACCCGCTTGGCGTCGTCCTGATCATCGCGCCATGGAACTATCCCCTGCAGTTGTCCTTGCTGCCCGTGGCCGCCGCACTGGCCGGCGGAAATGCGGTCGTGCTCAAACCCTCCGAGCTGGCATGCGCTACCGCGGCCGTCATCGAAAAGATGCTGATAAAGACATTCCCACGGGAATGTATATGCGTTGTACAGGGCGACGGCGCGACGGTGGTCCCCGACCTGATCAGACAATTTAAGTTTGACCATATCTTTTTTACCGGCGGCGTGGCCGTCGGACGCTCGGTGTACCAGCTGGCCGCGCAGCAGCTGACTCCCGTTACGCTCGAACTCGGGGGAAAGAGCCCCGTAGTAGTGGCTGCCGACGCCGACCTCCGGATAACGGCGAGGCGTATCGCAGTAGGAAAATTCACTAACGCGGGGCAGACCTGTATAGCTCCGGACTACCTTCTTGTACACAGGTCGGTAAGGGACGAACTGGTGGCCAGTGCTGCGGGAAGTGATCGCGGAATTCTATGGAGAAAAGCCGGAAGAGAGCCCCGACTTCGGGAGGATCATCAACGGGAAACGATTCGATACGCTTGTCGGATATTTGCAGCAGTCCACCGTACTCTTCGGAGGACAGTACGACCGGAACCGGCTTTTTATCGCCCCCACACTATTGACGGCGACCCCGGACCAACCGGTCATGAACGACGAGATCTTCGGACCCCTGTTGCCGGTAGTAACATTCGATGCGATGGAGGAGGCGGTCTCGGTCGTCAGAAGGCATCCGGATCCCCTGGCCTTTTATCTGTTTACGGGGGACAGGGATACGGAGAGGATGTGGACGGAAAACGTTTCATTCGGCGGAGGTTGTATCAACAATACCGACTGGCATTTTACAAACCCGCACCTTCCCTTCGGCGGGGTCGGCAATAGCGGCATGGGGGCCTATCACGGGAAAAATTCGTTCGATACGTTCACCCGCGAAAAAGCAGTGATGAAGACGCCCGCTTTTCCGGATCCTCCTGTAAAGTACCCTCCATTTAAGGGGAAGATGAAATGGTTCAAATTTTTTTTGAAGTAGGGGTTCCGGATACCCGGAAAACCCAAGCAGGGAACCTTCCCCGATGTCTTACCGTCGCGACATTGGACCCTGATATGGCAGCCTCCATTCCCAGCCCTAATACGCGCAGTCTTCGAGCTGACCCGCCGAAAAGCCGGCAGCGATCCTAACGGGCACAAATCCGGTATAACGGTTCTGTACCTGCCGCAGGACGTCTTCGATCTCTTCAACCGTCGCCTTTTGCACCAGCTGGTTACGAAACTCCTTGATATGCGGGAATCCCTTCAGATAGTTGGTATAGTGGCGGCGCATCTCGAGGATCCCTACTACCGGGCCTTTCCATTCTACCGAACGGAGGAGGTGGTCCCGGATCGCCCCGATGCGCTGTTCGATGGTAGGAGGGGCGAGGTGCTCTCCGGTTGCAAGGAAATGTTTTATCTCGTTGAATATCCAGGGATATCCTATCGCGGCGCGGCCGATCATGATCCCGTCAACTCCATAACGGTCCCTGTATAGGCGCGCTTTCTCGGGAGAATCGATGTCTCCGTTGCCGAAGATGGGAATATGGATGCGGGGATTTTCCTTCACTTTTGCGATCAGCGTCCAGTCGGCCTCTCCCTTGTAGAGCTGCG
Source organism: Puia sp. P3 (assembly GCF_050632245.1). NCBI lineage: Bacteria > Pseudomonadati > Bacteroidota > Chitinophagia > Chitinophagales > Chitinophagaceae > Puia > Puia sp. P3. The sequence continues at coordinate 6,875,528 of NZ_CP192583.1, read as the reverse complement.
ATCGGGTGCGGCCGTGTATCGTCAGTGCCCTGATGCCGACGTCCTGCAGCCTTTCGGCTACCTCTTCGATATTTTTTGACAGGTCGTCCCATCCGAGACGGGTCTTGACGGTTACCGGCAGGCTCGTACTTTTTACGACTGCTTCCGTAAGCCGCGTCATCGCGGGAACATCTTTGAGGACGGCTGCTCCTGCCCCTTACATACGACTTTCTTTACGGGACAGCCGAAGTTGATGTCGACGAGGTCGGGCTGTACCGTGTCCACGATACGGGCGCTCATGGCCATGGCCTCCTCGTCGCCGCCGAATATCTGGATACCGAAGGGACGCTCGTACTCAAAAAATCCAGCTTTTGCCGGCTTTTCATGGCGTCGCGTATCAGACCTTCGCTGGAAATAAACTCACTGTACATCAGGTCGGCGCCGTTGTGCTTGCAGACATAGCGGAAAGGGGGATCGCTCACGTCTTCCATGGGTGCGAGCAACAGCGGGAACTCAGGAATTTGTATCTTGCCGATGTTTATCACGGTATAAAAGCCCAAATTTACGCACTTACCCGCGGATTTCCCAATGTGAACCGGCATTTGGACGGGATGGGGGACGCCCCAAAGGAGTGAACCAGATGGTTCACGGTGAGAGCGGCGCAACACGACGGGGGCGGGTAACGGGTAAGCCGGATGCGGAAAACGCGGGTTTAGCCGTGAGCAAGAATGATATATGTACAACAACCTTAAAATTCGTTCTCCCTGGGCGCAGATGGCAATTTTTATGCTGTCGCTGGGGGTGTTTTTATTTTAGTGGCGGCCGTCATACAGCTGACGCTCCATAGCGGATCGGTTGCCCCTGACCTTTCCAACCCCAGGTGCTTGCGCTTCAAAAACTTATGCAGGCACTCTGGACCATCTGCCTTTTCGGGCTGCCCTCTCTTATCTATGCCCGGGCCACTTTCAGGGAACGACCCTTATTCGAGCTGGGCCTCCGGCCGGCGCAAAATACCGGTTTTTATATTCTGGCGATCGTCCTTCTGGTCCTGGCCATTCCGCTGGAAGGCTGGCTGGGCGTACTCAACAGAAAGCTCCCGCTGCCACCCCCGATGATCGAACTGGAAAAAGCGACTGACCGCCAGGTGATGGCCTATCTGAAGGTTCGTTCGCCCCTGGATATCGTCATAAACCTCCTCATCATGGCCGTTCTGCCCGCCATTTTTGAAGAGCTTTGTTTTCGCGGCGTGATCCAGCGGATACTGATACAGGTATTCGGCAATCCCTGGGGAGGCATTATCGTTGCGGCGGCTTTGTTCTCGGCCTTTCACATGCAATTCCAGGGCTTCCTGCCCCGGATGATGTTGGGTATACTGCTGGGCGCCGCTTTCTGGTATAGCGGAAGTCTGTGGACGGCCATATTCGCGCACATGTTCTACAACGGTATACAGGTCATCGTCGCCAGCTACTATCCGAAAATGATCGACGAAAACCCTTCCGTGCCGGCCTGGCTGGGACTGGGGAGCCTGGTATTAGTCGTAGGTTTGCTGGGACTGATCCGTAAACAGTCGACCGCCTCCTACGAGCAGGTGTATAGCTGAACCGGGGATTTGTATCCTAAATTAACGTCATGGCACTAAATCCATCTGTATTCAAGACACGGTCGCTGACGGCCGCCGTATTCGTAGCAGTCATGCTGGCGGGGCTCTTGTGGAGTCCCCTGGAGTTTTCTCGTGCTGTTCTCCTTTATCCATTTCGGCTGCTGGATCGAGTACGAGAAGATCATGGTCCTTATCGATAAGGACTACGCGAATATCTCCGCCCTGCACCGCTATAGCGTGATCATTGCGGGCTGGTGCCTGATGCTGTACTTCGGCAACGGCGGCTTTAGTATCGGTGGGGTATACCTGCACGATATCGCGTGGTGGGGCTGCATGGGATTTCTCGCGCTGTTCGTTGTCGGCGAGGTCGCGCAGTACCGGACCATCAACTTCAATAATATCGGCCGTTCGGCGCTGGGACTGCTTTATATATCTCTTTCCCTCGCGCTGCTCACTTATCTGCGCACGCTGCTGTACCGCGCTCCCGCGCCCCCTTTCGCAGATCGCGTGCCCGTGCTGATGATCATCGGCGCGATCTGGATCAACGACACGATGGCCTATATCGTCGGCTCCCTCATCGGCAAACGGCCATTGTCTTCCATCTCACCAAAAAAGACATGGGAGGGCACCGTCGGCGGGGTCATCCTCTCCATCGTGGTGATGGGACTCATCGCGCGCAGCATTCACAATCCCGAAGGGTTTACCCTGTATTCCCCCATTCACTGGATGGCCGTCGCCGCAATCTGCGCCATCACGGGCACCGCCGGTGATCTGCTCGAAAGCAAGCTCAAAAGGATGGCGGGCGTCAAAGACAGCGGCCAGATCATGCCGGGCCACGGAGGTTTTTTGGATCGGTTCGATTCCCTGCTGATCGCAACCCCTTTCGCATGGTGCTATCTGGTATGGGTCATCGGCTGAGCCCGCTGCTGCGAATGCTGCCTCACCATCGGCTGACCCCGCGGCCTTTGGACCCCTTCCATGGCGCGATGACCGAAGAAATCCTTATTTTTGGCGGATGAAAATCCACAGAGAAGGCTATAAGTCCATTGCTATCGGCGCGTTGACTTTTGCCGTGATCAACCTGCTCTCCTTTTATTTTATCAGCGCGCATGAGGCCTGGCTTACCGGTATCATCTTTATTCTGACACTGGGGGTATTGCTTTTCCTGATCTCTTTTTTCAGAGTGCCCAATCGCAAACTGACGACCGGCGACAACGAGATCATTTGTCCGGCCGATGGGAAAGTAGTGGTCATCGAGGAAATGGTCGACGAAGAATATTTCAGGGACAAGCGGCTGCAGGTCTCTATTTTCATGAGTCCCGCCAATGTACACCAGAACCGCAACGCGGTCGGCGGCGAAGTGGCTTACAGCCGGTATCACAAGGGAAAATATCTCGTGGCATGGCACCCCAAATCCTCCACCGAGAACGAACGTCACAGCGTTGTCATCCGGAACCCGCACGGCGAGATACTGATAAAACAGATCGCCGGTGCACTGGCCCGCCGGATCGTCAATTATCTGCACGTAGGAGAGAAGGTCGAGCAGAGCGCAGAGATGGGTTTTATCAAATTCGGCTCCCGCGTCGACGTCCTGCTGCCTCCGGGAACCAAAGTGACGGTTCAGCTGAACCAGACCGTCCAGGGAGGAGTAACCGTTCTCGCCAAATGGAGTTAGTTCCGCCGCGCGTGAGCCATCCGTGAACCGCGGGCCCCACCCTAAAAAATCATTTCCAACTCTTTCAACGAACCCACCGTATAGGTGGGTTTTATTGTCGGTGCCACCCCCAGATGGTTGACATAGACCTGATCGATCCCCGCATTGATCGCGCCCTGTATATCAGCTTCGATGCTGTCTCCGATCATGATGCTTTCCGCTGGCACCGCCCCCGCCCTCAGAAACGCATATTCGAAGATCTCCTTCTGCGGCTTCAGACTATTCGATCCCTCCGACGTGATCACTTCCCGGAAATAGCCGCTCAGCCCCGAATTATACAGCTTGCTCTGCTGCACTTTTTCAAAACCGTTCGTGATCAGGTGCAACTGGTAGCCCTTATCGGTAAGGTAATTCAGGATCTCCAGCGTATAGGGAAAAAGGATATTCCGGTTGGGCAGCCCTTCGAGGAACTGCACGTCGAGGGTCCGGGCGAGGGTGTCGTCGCCGATCTTAAAGTCGAGAAGAGTGAGCCACATCCTCTTGACGCGCAGCTCGTCGACCTTTATAAAACCTTTCCGGTACCGGTCCCACAGCTTGTCATTGTGCGCGCTGTACCGCCGGTGAAACAGATCGAAATCGTCCACCCCTCTCGCGGCCAGGTCCAGCGAATGGTACAGCTGCTGCAGCGTCAGCCGGCTATTTGCCTCAAAATCCCACAGGGTATGGTCCAGGTCGAAGAAAAGGTGTTTATATTGCATGCCGCAAGTTAACAATTATGAACTGTATCATCACCGGAGCGTCAAAGGGACTGGGCAGGGCCGTTGCCGAAAAATTCGCGGCGGGCGGATACGACCTTTGCCTTTGCTCGCGCAACGCCGAAATACTTTCCGCCGCCCAGGACGAGCTTAGCTCCCGCTACCCGTCGGTTACCATCCGGGCCGCGGCATTCGATCTGGCGGTAAAAGAGCAGGTGCAGGCTTTTGGCAACTGGATCCTCGGTCTGGGAATTTCTGTGGACGTACTGGTGAACAATGCCGGACAGTTCATTCCGGGCGGCGTTTACGACGAACCCGACGGCGCCCTGGAAAAAATGATCGCCGTCAATCTGTACAGCGCCTATCACCTCACCCGAATGCTCCTGCCAGGGATGATGGCCCAACGAAAAGGGCACGTCTTCAATATGTGCTCCGTAGCCTCCTTCAAGGCCTATCCCAACGGTGGGGCCTACAGTATCAGCAAGTTCGCCCTGGCGGGTTTCTCCGCCAACCTCCGGGAAGAGATGAAGCCACACGGGGTCAAGGTAACCACGGTCTATCCCGGCGCCGCCTACACCGACTCATGGGCGGGAAGTGGCGTTGATCCTCAGCGCATAATGGAAGCAGCGGACGTGGCGGAGATGGTCTATACGGCCAGCCGGCTGTCACCTCAGGCTACGGTGGAAGAGATCCTGCTGCGGCCCCAATTGGGAGATCTTTAACATATTCAAGCTTTATATTTGTGTAGTGAGATATGAAGCCGGTAAGACCAATTAAATCAACCGTTATCGCCACAGTTGTACGCTCTTCGCTGTTTATCATGATAGCCCTGCTGCCCGGACTTTTTGCGTCCGGGCAGGTCAAGTTTACCACAGTGGTCAGCAGCCAGGACGTCGGACAAAAGGACTACCTGCAGCTGGAATACGTGGTCGAGAATGCGAAGCAGATAGACGAACTGACTCCTCCCAATTTCGCGGGTTTCAAGGTTGTACAGGGACCGATACAGTCCAGCGGCATGAGCATCGTCAATGGCGCGATGTCCCAGTACAAAGGACTTTCTTTCGTACTGCAGCCCGTCCGCACCGGTAAGTTTACCATCGGCGGCGCCTCTGCCACAGTGGATGGTCACCCGATGCGGTCCAATTCGGTAACGGTTAACGTTCACGCCGGCGGCAGCCCCGGAAATCAGGGCGGTGGCAGCCCCGGGGGTGGGAATCCATATATGCAGCCCTTTGGCGCCGATCCCTTCGGCCCGGCAGAGCCCCATGAAGTCGACCGCGACTACATACTCCGGCCCGGCGAAAATGTAAAGGAAAAGATCCGCAAAAACCTCTTTCTCAAAGTTCAGGTAGACAAGAACAGTTGTTTTGTCGGCGAGCCGATCGTCGCGACCTACAAACTATATACGCGGGTCAGCAGCGAATCCCGCATCACCAAACGACCCTCTCTCAACGGTTTCAGCGTCTATGATATGGTCGACCCCAGCTCGGACCCGGTATCCGTCGAGAAGCTTAACGGAAAGGCATATACCGTTCACATCATCCGCAAGACCCAGCTGATCCCGCTGCAGGCGGGCAATATCGACCTCGATCCGGTGGAGTGGAGAACACGGTTCATTTTGTCCGGGGCACGGGACATCAGGAGCATCACGGGGGCAGCCTTCAGGACATGCTCGACCAGATGATGGACGACAACAGCTATGGCCCGGAAGTGGAAGAGAACGTGACGCTGGATACCAAACCCGTAACGATCGCCGTCAAGCCTCTGCCGGAGACCAGACCCGCCACGTTCAACGGCGCCGTCGGCGATTTTTCGGTCGTGACCTCGCTGGGCAATAAGACCGTGGCGGCACAGGACGAAATGACCCTGCACGTCGTCGTAAAGGGCAGGGGGAACCTCCCGATGGTTACCGCCCCCACGGTCAACTGGCCAACGGGTTTTGAATCCTTTGAACCTACAGCAAAGGAGGACATCAATAAAACCGTAGCACCCATCAGCGGCTCAAAGTCCTTCGACTATGTTTTTACGGCAAAGGACCCCGGTCACTACACCATACCCGCGGTGAGTTTTTCTTATTTCGATCCCGCCAGCCAGACCTATAAATCGGCCAGCGCGGAGCCCCAGGATATTCAGGTGACGCCCGCCGTTAGAAAGGGCCATTCTTCTCCTGCGTCCGGCGCCGTCGCAGCCATCGGAACCCAGCCAACCCTGACGGACCGGGTCGGAAGTTTCGTCCAGGCCCACCTCGAATGGATCTTCGCCGTCATTCTTATTTCCGGGGTTGCGGTCTATTTCTGGCGGCAGAATCAGCGCCTGAAGAAGAAGACCCCCGCCGAAAAGAAGGCGGAGCCGGCAAAGGCAGAAGCGCCAATGAATGCGTCGCGCGGAAATGCGCCAATTGCGCCCTGGGAGGCCGCACAGGCCGCCGAGCGCGAGCGGCAGGCTCTGGAGAAGGCGACCGCGCCCGATACGCCAGGAATGGCCAGCAACAGCTATGTGCCCGCTGCTCCCGCTGTCGATCCGCTGCAGGACGCCCGACGCTCGCTGGAAGAGGCCGACCCGAAAGGTTTTTACCGCGAGGTGAACAGGGCCGTCTGGAAAGCAATTGCAAGAAAGCTAAACCTGCCGGCCAGCGAGCTCAACAAGCAAAATACTATCCGCCAGCTACAGATAAGAGGCTGGGACGAAACGGCAATTATTTCTCTGGAGAATATCCTCAGCGAGTGCGAGATGAATCTTTATACCCCCGCATACGACCGGTATAATATGCAGCAGTTGCTGCGACAGGCGGAGTGGATGGTCGACAGACTAGCCTAAAGGAGCCACGGGCCACGGGTAAAATGCTACTCCGTGTATTTATAGCCCACCCCTAACGGAATGAAAATATTTGGGATGACGGCTGTCCTCTTCGAAGTATTTCCTGAAATTCAACACGAAATTATCGATAGTCCGGGTAGTGGGATAGACGTTATACCCCCAGACGGCCTGCAGGATCTTTTCCCGCGTGACCACTTCGTTCCTGTTCTCTATAAGCAGCTTTAGGAGCATCGCCTCCTTCTTGCTCAGCTGGATGCGTTCGCCGTCCTTTGTCGTGGCTTCCTGCGCCTTAAAGTCGATGGTGTTCCTTCCAAAACTATAGACGTCGCCGAAACTATCTTTTTCCTGCATCTTCTTATTCTTCTCGATCAGCTTGTGGATGCGGAGCAGCAGTTCTTCGAGGTTGAAGGGTTTGGTGAGGTAGTCGTCCGCTCCCTTTTTCAGACCCAGCACGCGGTCGGCGCTGGCATTCTTCGCGCTGAGGATAAGTATGGGCACGTCGTTGTTCTGCACCCGGATGGTCTCGGCGATGCTGATGCCGTCTATCCCTGGCAGCATCACGTCCAGGATGATGAGGTCAAAATATTCCGTCTGAATCGCCTTCAGCGCCTGGGTGCCGTCGAATGCCGACGTGATCTCATAGCCTTCCAGCTCGAGGTTCAGCTTTAGTGCTTCGTGAAGGTTCTCTTCGTCCTCTACCAGTAAGATGGTTTTTTTTGAGCTCATGGCTAAAATATTACCGTAAAAATACTCCCAACGGGCGAATTGTCCGTCACTTTAAGAGTTGCTTTGTGGTCTTCGGCTATTTTCCGGCACAGATAGAGCCCTAGTCCGGTACCTTTTGTCCTCCGGGTAGTCTCCTGACCGGCACGATAGAATTTGGCAAAGATCTTTTTCTTCTCCTCATCGGGTATCCCCTGTCCTTCATCCTTTACCGACAAATGGGTGTGACGGCCTTTTTTCGCCAGTTCGACGGTGATCACCCCTTCCCGGGGAGAATATTTGATCGCGTTCTCGACGAGATTGTTGACCAGCATCTGGAGGAGCATATGGTCACCGACGACGCTGATTTCGGGCTGGAGCTGCTCGTCCCAGCGGCGTTCGGGAAAGCGCACCCGGTAGTCATGCACCGAGTGCCCGACGAGGGCGGAGAGGTCGAGCGGCTCTTTGGTCTGGACGTAGTCGCCCACTTCCAGTTGCGATGCGACGAGGATATTACTGGCGAGTGTGTCCAGCCGGTTGGTCTCCTGGAGCGCCGCCTGGATCATTTTTTGCTGTTTCGCTTCGTCCAGTTTGTGCTTCTGCAGGGTCTCCAGATTCAGCTTGGTAACGGCGATGGGTGTTTTAAGTTCGTGCGTAACGGCCATCATGAAGTTCTGCTGCTGCAGCTGCAGACGTATCTGGCGCCGCACTTCCCGGTAGACGAAGATAGCTCCGATGACGATGAGCAGCAGGAATGTACTGCCTTCGCCGATGTACCCGGCTGTCTTCCGGTCCTGTTCTTTGAGGATGGCCTCCGCCCTGGCCAGGTAGTGCGGATCGTCCATGGTCGCGCTGCCGCAACCGGTATTCGGTCATCTGGTGATTGGTGGTCTGGAGGGCGATGAACCACCAGGCCAGCCCCGTAATGATATAGGCCAGAAGGATCCAGTAGACCGTGGTGGCGACTGCCAGTCGTTTTTTCTTGAATAACATAGTACCCCTGTTATGGGACCTTCTCGATACGGATACCGACGTTCAGGACGTTCTTCAGAGGATCGTCCCACATGATCTGCTCGAGGGTATAGGAATAAGTGCCCGGCCGGTTGAAGCGGGTCTGCTGCTGGATCCAGATCCGGTTTTCGAAGATGTCGTCCATTCCCGAACCCTTCCAGCCTTTTTCGTTGTCGGCGAGGGAGAGATCATAGCGTTCGCTCCTGCCGACGGTGTCTCCCGGCGTCTTTACCGTCCCTCTTATCCAGATATTGTTATAATTGTAGGCGTCGGTATGGCGTAAGACGATATAGACGTTGTAGAGACCCGCGGTGTCCCGCGGAGAGATCTCAAAATTGATGGTCGGTTTGAAGCTGCTCGCCCACTGCTGTCCCGGTACTACGACATTCTTTTCGAAGACGCCGGACGGTATGGAACAGGAAATCCAGCAGAGGCAGCCAGCGGCCGCGACAAGTAAAAGGATATTTTTCAAGAAGACGCGTTTATACAAAAATACTATAACACATTCAAAACCTGTTCTTTTGCTTTTTCGAGCTCGTCCTTCATCAACACCACGCACTGCTGGATGGTGGAATCGTATGCTTTTGAACCGGTCGTATTGATCTCGCGTCCGATCTCCTGGAGAATAAAGGATAGTTTTTTGCCCTTGCCTTCGTCCTGTCCGCCGAGGATGGACCTGAAATAGTCGCAAGTGGTTCTTCAGGCGGACCTGCTCTTCGCTGATGTCTATTTTCTCGATGTAGTAGATAAGCTCCTGCTCGAGGCGGTTGGGATCGTAGTTCTCTTTGCCGACATTGTCTTCCAGCAGTTTTTTAAGGCCTTCCCGGATCTTCTGCTGACGCAGGGGTTCCAGCTTGACGACCTCTTCCTGGTGTTTGAGGATGTTGTCGATCCGCAGGGTCAGGTCTTCTTCGAGAGAGGCGCCTTCGTTGAGCCGGTGTGCGTTGAGGTCGTCGATGGCTGAGAGGATGACCGTTTCGAATTCCTGCCACTCCTGGTCAGTCAGCGTGTCACTGGTCGGGGTGATCACTTCGGGTAACTTCACCAGGGTGGAAAGAATATTGGAGGGGTCTAGATTTAGTTCGTTGGAAAGGTCCGCCAGCGCCCGGTAATAGGCTTTGGCCAGGTCGGTATTGATGCTTACGGGTTTGGCGTTGCCGGTCCCCTTGAGGCTGATCGTGCAGTCCAGCGATCCCCGTCCCAGCTTGTCGGAGAGCAGCTTGCGGATAGTAAACTCGAAGGGTTTCAGAAAGGCGGGTAGTTTTAATTGCAGCTCGAACTGTTTTCCATTGAGTGACTTGATGTCTACCTGAAATGTCTTGTCTCCTACTGTCTGTTCTGCACGACCGAAGCCGGTCATCGATTTGAGCATATTGGTGAATTTGTGATGGAAAGTTAGTGATTCCTTTCGGCAAACAGCAACGAATAGATATCCGCCTTTTTCAGCGACTTCATTTCTCCTGGATTCAGTTCCCCGACCGTGATGCCTTCTATCCGGTAACGGATCAGTCTCAGCGTCGGAAAACCGGCCTGCGCGGTCATTTTACGTACTTGCCGGTTCTTGCCCTCGCGCAGGATCATTTTGATCCAGCTTGTCGGTATCTGCGCCCGGTAGCGGATCGGCGGGAAGCGCTGCGGCACCGGCGGGTCTGCCGTCATCGCTGTGGCGGTACAGGGTTTGGTCCGATAGCTCTTGCCATCGATGGCGATCGTCACGCCCGTCTCCAGCTGGTGGAGGGCCCGGGCCGTGATGGCCCCCTCGACCTGTACCCAGTATTCCCGGTCGTGAGCGAATCGGGGATTCAGCAGCCGGTGGTTGAGGGCCGTGTCATTTGTCAGGATCAGGAGCCCTTCACTGTCGAAATCCAGCCGTCCGACGGGATAGACATCGGCCGGTACCGGGAAGAAATCCTTTAGTGTTTTTTTCCCTTCCTGAGAGGTGAACTGTGAGAGGACCTGAAAGGGTTTGTATATAACGTAGTACTGGTGCAAGTTTCAGCGAGTTGTTCTAAAGAAAAAGCCCGGTGCGAAACCGGGCTTTCAATATATGGATGGGTTAGTAAGTACCGGGAAATAAATTTCCCTACACAATATTAAAAATAATTTTCTCTATCTAAAAAAATTTTCCAACAAATTTTATTCACATTTTTTTGACCTGTGGAAAAGGGTGATGATTCACGGTCATCGGGAATGTAACTTCGCGGAAAATTTTGTCTATGCGATTTCCATCTCCTGTAGCGATCCAGTGGTTCAGTGAGTTCCTGGGCGCTGAGCTTATCGGCAATAAAAATGGTCAGGCTACGGGTATCAACGAGATACATAAAGTGGAGGAAGGCGATCTCGTATTCGTCGATCATCCCAAATACTATGATACCTGTCTGCACTCAGCCGCCACGTTCATCATCATCAACAAGGCTGTAGAAGTCCCGCCGGGTAAAGCGTTGCTGGTAGTGGACCAACCCTTCGAGGCCTATCTGAAGATCGTGGGGCATTTCCGGCCGTTCGAGCCGGCGACGAAGATGATCAGCGATACCGCGACCATCGGGGAGGGTACCTATCTCTATCCGAATGTCTTTGTCGGTCATCACGTGACCATCGGCAAGAACTGTTCGATCCACCCCGGCGTCACCATCCTCGACCACTGTGTCATCGGCGACAACGTGATCATCCAGGCCGGTACCGTCATCGGTTCGGACGCGTTCTATTACAACACAAAGAAAGACCGGCCCATGTGGTACAGGAAGATGGCCAGCTGCGGCCGCGTGGTGATCGAAGACAACGTCGAGATCGGAGCGGGCTGTACTGTCGACCGGGGGGTGAGCCACGATACGCGTATCGGCGCAGGAACCAAGATGGACAATATGATCCATATCGGTCACGACACGGTCACCGGTAAAAATTGCCTTTTCGCCGCCCAGGTCGGCATTGCAGGTGCAGTGGAGATCGGGAATGGCGTCATTCTCTGGGGACAGGTAGGCGTGAGCAAGACCCTTGCCATCGGCGACAACGCCGTCGTTTTCGCGCAGAGCGGGGTGCCGGCTTCCCTTGAAGGAGGGAAAACCTATTTCGGCACTCCCGCCGAAGACGCCCTGACAAAGAAGAAAGAGCTGGTCTGGATCAAGCGTATCCCCGAGCTCTGGAAGAAAGTGATGGGTTAACCCCCGTCCATTTATTGGGGCGGGTTATAGTCATAAGGCAACAGTTCAGCCAGTTTCTTCCATGCCCAGTAACCCATATTCGTTATCTCCGACTGGTCGTAGAAATAGCCGTTCTCCTGGATCACAAATCCGTTGGGGATATCCAGAGCCGATATCTGTACCTTGGTAGTAAGGGGGAATTTATTCTCCTGCAGGTATTTTTTATCCGGGAGCTGACCCGTAAAACTGATCCTCAGCCTTCCGGAAATATCGATCTGCGCGTCACCGCTGTCCACCGAGTAGATCTTCCCGCTGTAGGGGTCTTCGAGCGGTTTCATTTTTTTGTTGACGCTGTCGCTGACCTCCAGCACAAAACCTTCTGTCTGCAGCGTGCTGTCATACCAACTACGAAGAAAGTGCAGGCGCGAACCGACATAAGCGGTGTACCGGCTGTCCTTCCACGCCTCCTGCTGTTCGGGCGTGCCCTGTATCTCCTCGAACAAAGGGTACCCCGAGTAGGTACTGACATTGGTGTTGTATTCGTGGACAAAGGAATCCAGCTGGTAGTGGATCTTGTATCCTAGCGCACTATTGGTGATCTGCAGGTCTGCGGTGGCTTTTATGCGCAGCTTGTTGCGCTTCTTATAGAAATAGAATTTCAGGACCTCTTTATTGTCGAGGGTACAGCGCGCGGCATTGGGCGTAGTACCGATGAAATGGTCGAGGAAGAACTGCCCGTACTGGTTCCAGCCATCCGCGACTTCCGCACTGCCGGTGACCACGGCCTGTTCGAGGCTTTTGTCCTGCTCTTTCAGCTGGATACGGATAGTGTCGCTGTCCAGATGGTCCTTTCCGATCCGGAGGGACTGCGTTTCATACCCCGTATACGACACGATCAGGTCATATCCGCCATTCGCCAGCCGGAGATGAAATCCGCCATTCTCTTTGGAGAGCGTTCCTACCGTGGTGTTCTGACAGAATACCGAGGCTCCGGTGAGGGGCAGGCCGGTTTTGGCGTCGGTAACGATGCCGTCGATCGTAAAGGTCTTGTCCTGTGAAAAGACGGCGGTAGATAGAAGAAGAAAAAGAAGAGTGATGCCCGATTTCATGGATATCGTTTTGAGACAGTAAGGTAGTGACTGACGCGCGAATTTGAAAGCGAATCAAATTATTTAATCAACTGTTTTTTAATCCCGACAGATAGGATTCGCAGGCGGCCCGGATCGAAACGTCCAGCGGAGTGAACCGAAACCCAGGCAGCTGCCGGAGGATCTTGCTGTTGTCAAAAAAGGTCTTGCTCCGGGCTACTCTTGCACTCTCGCGCGTCAGTATGGAGGGCTGGCGGGTAAAGCTGCTCTTAAGTCCCGCCATGCGCCACGCGAGGCCCGCGAGAAAAGGGGTGGCTTCGCGGTGCGGACGCTTTTTCCCGAATCCGTCGGCCATGGTGTCGAACAACTTCCGGAAGGTCCAGTTGTCGCCGTTCAGGATATACCGTTCGGCCGTGACGTCGCTGTCCAGGAGACCGACGATCGCTTTCGCAGTATCGGTCACGTCGACGAATCCGTTGATCCCCTCGGTATACCAGGGGAACTCGTCGTATGCGGTGCGGAACAGCTTGCAGCTGCTATTGTTCCAATCGCCATAGCCGAGCATCGTGCTGGGGTTGACGATGACTGCCGGAAGGCCTCTCTCCGATGGCGCGCCATACCTCTATCTCTCCGTAATACTTGCTGATGGCGTAGTTGGTATTGTAGCGGCTGTCGGTCCATTTCTTTTCTTCCGTGACGCGTTCGCCATTGCCGGTGCGACCGAGTGCCGCGACGCTGCTCACGTAGATAAAGCGTTTGATATTGCTTTCCAGCGCGACGTTGACGACGTCTGCCGTGCCTTCGACGTTGGTCTTGAAAAGCAGTTTCCGTTCGCGGCCGGAGAAAGACACTTTTGCAGCGCAGTGAACTACCGCGTCGACACCTTCCATTGCCTCTCCGAGACCGACCACGTCGAGAATATCGGCAGACACCCAATCCACATTTGTCCGGACCTGCGCAGGGACAAAAACGGGCAGGTGGTCGCCGCGGCGGATGGCGCGCACGGCATATCCGTTGTCCAGCAGCTCTTTGATGAGATAAGCACCGAGAAATCCGGTGCCGCCAGTGACCAGTACCAGTCCTTTCAGATTATTGTTCATACCGATAATATCCTTTTCCTGTCTTTCTTCCGAGCGCACCCTGCCGCACCTGCGCCTCCTGGATAGAAGACGGCTTCAGTCGCTCAGGCCGGCCCATGGCTTCCCATACCGAACAGCTCACTGTATAATTGATGTCGTTACCGATCAGGTCCATCAGCCGGAAAGGGCCCATGCGGAAGCCCGTAGCCTCCATGATCCTATCGATCGTCACAAAGTCCGCCAGCCCTTCTTCCACCAGACGCAGCGCCTCAAGATAGTAGGGCCGCGCGACGTGGTTGACGATAAATCCGGGGGCGTCCTTACAGCTGACGGGTGTCTTGCCCATCTGCCGCGCGACGGCTATAAGCGTCTCTTTTGTCTTTTCGCTTGTCAGGGGAGTATGGACCACCTCGACCAGTTTCATGAGAGGGGCCGGGTTGAAGAAATGGAGGCCGGCAAATCTTTCGGGATACGGGATCTTTTCGGCGAGGGCGGTCAACGAAAGGGACGACGTGTTGCTCGCGAAAATGGTTTCGTGACCATTGATCTCCGCGAGCCTCATGAACAGCGCTCCCTTTATTTCCGGCTTCTCCACGATGGCTTCGATCACCAGGCCGGCCCGGCAGTCAGCAAGTTCGTCGCCCGAGTGATAGGAGAGCCGGCTGAGGGCGGCGGTTTGGTCCGCTGAAGAGATCTTATTCTTTTCCTTCAGGAGAACGAGACTTTTTTCGATGCCATCCCCGGCCTTCTGCACCATGGCTGCGTCTACGTCGTAAAGGAAGGTGGTATACCCTGCCATTGCAGCTACCTGGGCGATGCCGCTCCCCATGGTACCAGCTCCGCAAACACAGATTGTTTTTATCATAAGCAAGTCGGTTGATGCTACACCGCGCCGGTGAACTGTTTGAGGAACCGGACGTCGTTCTGCGAGTACAATCGCAGGTCGTTGATGCGGTATTTCAGCTGACAGATGCGCTCGATACCCATCCCGAAGGCAAACCCCGTGTATTTATTGCTGTCGATGCCAAAGTTGTCCAGCATTTTTGGATGGACCATGCCGCTCCCGAGGATCTCTACCCATCCGGTGTGTTTACAGACGGCACAGCCGCTGCCGCCGCAGATACGGCAGTTGATATCCATTTCCGCGCTGGGCTCGGTAAAAGGGAAATAGGATGGCCTAAAACGGATTTTGACGTCCTTCCCGAACAACTCCTGCACGAAGAAATAGAGCGTCTGTTTCAGGTCGGCGAACGAAACGTTCTCGTCGACATAGAGCCCTTCTGTCTGGTGGAAGAAACAATGCGCGCGGGCGCTGATGGTCTCGTTACGATACACGCGTCCCGGGCAGATGATCCTTATCGGAGGCTTCTGCTTCTCCATCGTTCGGGCCTGTACGCTGCTGGTGTGGGTGCGAAGCAGCCAGTCCGGATTCTGGTTGATATAGAACGTGTCCTGCATATCCCGGGCGGGATGGTTCTCGGGCAGGTTGAGCGCGGTGAAATTGTGCCAGTCGTCCTCGATCTCCGGACCTTCCGCCACGGAAAAGCCCAGCCGGCCAAAGATATGGACGATCTGGTCGCGTACGAGAGTGATGGGGTGGTGCGTGCCCAGGGGCAGGGCGTCACCTGGCAGACTGAGGTCGATAGCGGCTGATTTACCAGTCGCCGCTCCGCCAAGACTGTTCTTCCAGTCCTCGTATTTCCCTTCGGCCAGCTGCTTGAAGTCGTTGAGGACCTGACCAAACTCCTTTTTCTGGTCGCCCGGCACATTCTTCATTTCAGCAAAAAGGCCTTTTACGATCCCCTTTGTGCCGAGAAAACGAATGCGATATGCTTCCAGCGCTTCAGCGCCGTCAGGGACGACGGAAGATATTTCTTGTTTGTATTGCTCAATCTGTTGTAACAATTGGTCCATGTTCGCAAAGATACCTAGTTTTGCCCCAAAAACACCCATTTCATGTCGCCGAATCTGCATATAAGCGATTTTCTCAACCCGATAAGTCTCGCCGAAATCTCCCAGGATCAGGGGTATAAGGACGGCCAGATCGGGAAGCTTATCGATGCCTATGACGAGACCTTTCCGGACCTGTATGAGTCCGATCTGATACTCGTGGGTTGTGAAGAGGAAAGGGGGATCGGTCGCGACAGAAGGGAATCCGGAGGACCTGAAGCCATCCGGGAACAATTCTATCAGCTGTACTACTGGCATCCCGATATCCGGCTGGCGGATGCGGGAAATATTCGCAGCGGGGCAACCCTCAACGACACTTACGCGGCGCTGAAGACTGTCCTGCGGGAGCTGACAGGCATCGGCAAGACCGTCGTGATCCTGGGTGGCTCGCACGACCTCACTCTGGCCCAGTACTATACCTATTCCGACAAAAAACACATCATCGAGGCGACCTGCGTGGATGCGCTGATCGACCTCGATATCGAATCCCGCCACCGCAGCGAGAATTTTCTGATGGAGATGCTGACGGGCGAACCCAACTATATCCACCACTACAACCATATCGGTTTTCAGAGCTATTACGTGCACCCGCATATGCTGGAGACGATGGACAAGCTGCGGTTCGACTGCTTCCGGCTGGGCAGCGTAAAAGACAGTATCGAAGAGATGGAGCCGGTCATCCGCAACTCGCACCTCTTCAGTTTCGACATTTCCGCCATGGCCCACTCCTTTGCCCCGGCCAACCAGCTTTCGCCCAATGGATTCAACGGCGAAGAAGCCTGTATACTTATGCGTTATGCCGGCCTCAGCCCCAACGTGAATACCGTGGGCATCTACGGCTATATAAAGGGACGCGACCAGGGGACAGCTGACCGCCAAACAGATCAGCCACATGCTCTGGTACCTGATCGACGGGAAGAGCAAGGGGCGCAGGGAGGCCGCGCTGTCGGACCGGGACTTCTTTATCGAGTACCGTACGGCCTTTGCCGAGGTGGAGACGACCTTTCTCCAGAGCAAGAAGACCCAGCGTTGGTGGATGCAGCTGCCGGACAGCAAATACATCGCCTGTTCGTACAGGGACTACGTGCTGGCGAGCAGCAACGAGATCCCCGAGAGATGGCTGAGGGCGCAGGAGAGGGGGTAGACCGACCGTATATCCATCAGGGTTGGTATATTTGAACTAATTTTCCTTCAAAATAGGTCTCTCATGAGGTTGCATTCCCGGTTGGCCCCGGCCATTTTCCTTGGCTTTTATATTTTCCAGTCCTGTTCTCCGGCGCGTTCCGCGGGTTCCGCGGTGCCTGCGGGTTCCGCCGCGGCAGTCCCTGCTGGCGGCCCGTCCCTTCCGTCCGGAGTGGCGGCGGTACTGGATTCGATGCTGAAACAGCCTGGGCTGCGGCCGGCGCAGGTCGGGATCTGTCTTTATGACCCGGCCACCGCGACCTTCAAGGTCGACTACCAGGAGACAAATACTTTATGCCGGCGAGCAATACGAAACTATTCTCGCTGTACGCAGGGATGAAATACCTCGGGGATTCGCTGATAGGTATGCGTTATGTGGTGACGGATACAGCGCTCTTTATCTATCCGACGGGAGACCCCACGCTGCTTCATCCCGACTACCCCGATCAGCCCGTTATCCGCGTGCTGCAGGCCACCAAGCGGAATCTTTATATCACCTCCTACAACTGGAACGACAAGCCGCTGGGAAGGGGCTGGGCATGGGACGACTACAATGACGACTATATGCCCGAAAGGAGCGCATTTCCCGTTTATGGCAACCTCATCCGGTGGGTGCAGGACTCGGCTTCCGAGTCGGTCTATTCGATACCGGATATCAACTGGCCGGTGCGGTTCTCTGCCGATACCACCAAAAAGGCCTTTCACGTTCAGCGCGACTGGACCAGCAATGCCTTCGAGATCACCGAAGGAAAAGGCAGGACAAGGCAGCTGGACGTTCCCTCTATCACGGAGGGCGTCAATTCCGCGGCGCTGCTGCTGAAGGACACGGTCGGAAAGCCGGTGACCGTGAAGAAAGTATCGAACTCCGGCTGGACCTCGTATCCTCCGGTCAGCGCGATGACCAGTGCCCAGCTGGCGCAACTGCCAAAGTTGGTCTGGTACACTCCCGCCCCGTCGACTCGATGTTCCGGCCCATGATGTATAACAGCGACAACTTTTTCGCGGAACAGACGCTGCTGATGGTCAGCGATTCTCTTTTGGGGGAGATGAGCGACTCGCGCATCATCGATACGTTATTGAAGACCGATCTGAAGGGGCTTCCGCAGCGCCCCAACTGGGTAGATGGCTCGGGGCTCAGCCGCAACGACCTCTTTACGCCACAGGATTTTGTCTGGCTGCTCGATAAATTTCAGCGCGAGTTCGGACTCGACCGCATGAAAAGGATCCTGCCCACGGGCGGTACCGGGACCCTGTCGTCTTACTACCGTCAGGACAGCGGCTTTATATTTGCCAAGACCGGGAGCCTTTCCGGCGTGGTGGCGCTCAGCGGCTATCTGATCACGAAGAAGGGGCACCTTCTTTTATTTTCCATTCTGATCAACAACTACACGGGCAGCGGCGTGACGGTTCGCCGCCAGATGGAACAGCTGATCCATTCTTTCAGGGATAATTATTAACGGCCAAACAACTTTTCGACGTAGTCCGGCCTGAACTCGATAAAGGTCGGGTCCCCACCCGGTGTCACGTTGTGCTGCGTACACGCGAAGAGGTCGTTGACGAGGATGCGCATCTCTTTTTCGGAGAGTGCCGTATTGGGTTTTATGGCCTGCTGCCGGGCCATCGTCCGGATCAGTTTCTCCCGCCGGGAAAACCTGATCTCGCTCGTAAAATTCTTGTACTGTTCCAGCAAATTCTCGAGCGCCGCCCTGTCATCGCCGTGGCTGGTGTCCGCCGGCGTCCCCTGAATGATATAGCTGTCTTTGCCGAACGGCTCGATCGTATAACCCAGCTGGTTAAGATCGGGCAGCAGCTCGTTGAGCAGAATAGCGTCCGGCGCGGACAGCGGGAGCGTCGCGGGGAACAGACTTTTCTGGCTGGGTATCTGTTTGCCGACTGACGCCGCCTTATAGCGTTCGTACAGGATGCGTTCGTGGGCGGCCTGCTGGTGGATGATGATAAAGCTCCGCGTCGTCGGGGTGGAGATATAGGTTTTCAGCAGCTGCTGCGGCGGTGCGTCCTCGAGGGGCATGATCGGTTTGGCAGGGATATTACCCTGCAGGAGGGTGCCGCCGGAAGTAGGGGCCGCGCCCGTCTGCTCCCCCGTGGAGGAATCTTTTTGAATGGCTCCCGCCAGCGCACCCAGGTCCTGGTTCCCGGTATCGGTCCTGGCCTGCTTATCGGCCGGGGCTTCATAAAAGTCTTTCCAGTGACGGAGCTCACTCTTATTGGTGGGCTCTATAAAATGCGCCTGGTTCTTTTTGGTAAAGGTCTGATAGAGCGAGGACGAGGCGACCTCCGCCTTCTTTTCGTCGGATATCGGCTTGTTGACCGCATCCAGGCCCTGTATAGAGGGGTCCAGGTCGAAGTCCAGGGTTGGCGTGACGCTGAACTGGGCCAGCGCGTGTTTTACGGCTGCCTGGACGAAGGCATAGACGATCTTCTCATCCTCGAATTTTATCTCCTGCTTTGTCGGATGGACGTTGATATCGACCTGTTCGGGGTCGAGGTCGATGAACAGCACGTAGAGGGGAAACTCTCCTGCGGGATCATGTCCTTGTAGGCACTCATCACCGCGTGGTTCAGATAGGCGCTGCGTATAAATCTGTTGTTGACGAAGAAGTACTGATCCCCCCTGGTCTTTTTTGCCGTTTCCGGCTTACCGACGAAGCCATAGATGTTGAGATAGTCCGTGTTCTCCTGTACCGATACCAGCCGGGGCGCCTGCGAGCTGCCGAGGATCTGGACGATCCGTTGTTTCAGGCTTCCTTTTTCGAGGTGCATCACTTCCTGCCCGTTGCTGCTCAGGGAGAAGAAAATGGAAGGGAAGGAGAGCGCCACGCGGATGAACTCGTCGACGATATGGCGCATTTCCGCGGGGTTGCTTTTCAGGAAATTCCTCCGGGCGGGCACGTTGAAGAAGAGGTTTTTCATGGCGATGCTGCTGCCGGTGGGGAGGGCTGCCGGCTCCTGGCGGACGACGCGGCTGTTCTCTATTTCGATGCAGGTACCTGTCTCGTCCTCGGGTCTTCTCGTCTTCAGTTCGACCTGCGCCACGGCGGCTATGGATGCCAGCGCCTCGCCGCGGAAGCCCATCGTCCGGATATGGAAAAGATCGTCAATATTGCGGATCTTGGAGGTCGCGTGCCTTTCAAAAGCCATCCTGGCGTCCGTTTCGCTCATCCCCTTACCGTTGTCCACCACCTGTATCAACTGTTTGCCGGCGTCCTGTATGAAGAGACGGATCTCGGTAGCCCCGGCGTCGACGGCGTTCTCGAGCAGCTCCTTAACGGCGCTGGCGGGACGCTGGATCACTTCCCCTGCCGCGATCTGATTGGCGATGTTATCGGGCAATAATTGAATGATGTCTGGCAATTCTACCTTAATTTGTGTGCAATTTACGCCGAATATTATTAGCGGAACCGGACGGAGTCCAGTTCTTACGCGAGGCCAAAAGGCCGAGCGGACAGATATTAGAGATATTGCGGCAAAAAATTATATTTTTTTGGATATTTTTTGACACATTTTCCTTTATGAGAAAGTCGCTCCTTGTAACTGTCCCCTGGTTACTCTGGCCCTTAAAAACTATTCCCAGGAAACGAAGAGACCTACCGCCGATAGCTGGGTAGACAGCGTTTTCAAGACCCTTTCCCCCGACGAGAAGATTGCCCAGCTGATGGTCGTGCGGGGCTCCGGGATCGACGCTACGACCCGCCGCGCCGTGTTCTACGACCAGCAGGTGGAGGAAGCAGTACGAAAGTACAACGTGGGCGGGATCTGCATGTTTCAGGGGGGCCGCTGAGCCAGGCCGATCATATCAACTATTACCAGAGCATCACGCGTACGCCCATCCTTTTTTGTATCGACGCAGAGAACGGGCTCGGCATGCGTATGGACAGCGTCGGGGGTCTGCCGCGGCAGATGATGCTGGGAGCAACCAGCGATCCCGCGCTGATCCACCGGTATGGCCGGATGGTCGGCGCACAGTGCAGGCGCATCGGTATCCAGTGTCAACTACGCGCCGGTGGTCGACGTCAATAACAACCCCGACAATCCGGTAATTAACGACCGGTCCTTCGGCGAAGACAAATACAAAGTAGCCGAATACGGCGTCCAGTATGTTAAAGGGATGCAGGCCGAAGGCGTCATGGCCTGTGCCAAACACTTTCCGGGCCATGGTGACGTTGCGGTCGACTCCCATTTCGATCTGCCCGTCATCAACAAGAGCAAAAAACAACTGGACTCTCTTGAGCTTTATCCGTTTCGCCAGCTGTTCGACGCCGGTGTCGGCAGCGTGATGATCGCCCACCTGTATATCCCTGCCATCGACAATACGCCCAACAGGGCGACCTCGCTCTCTTATAATAACGTAACGAAACTGCTGCGCAAGCGGTTGCGCTATACCGGGATCAGCTTTACCGATGCGCTGGAAATGAAAGGCGTGTCGAAGTACTTTCCCGACGGCGACGCCTCAGTGCAGTCACTTATCGCGGGCAACGACATGCTCTGCCTGCCCGGAGACATAGGTCAGGCGCTGGAAAAGATCAGGGCCGCCATCAAGGACAAAAAGCTCAAATGGAAAGACATCGACGCGCGGGTCAAAAAAGTCCTGTATGCCAAGTACAACCTGGGACTGTCCGAATGGAAGCCTGTAAAGAAGGACCATTTGACCGCCGACCTCAACACGGGTATCACGGAAATTCGGCACGACGTGGCCGTGGATGCGCTGACCGTATTACGTGAGGACTCCTCCGTTTTTCCCCTTCGTTCCGCTTCGCAGAGCGAAGGCGGTGATGGGATCGACCTTGTGGGTACGGGGCTGACCGCTAGAAGAAAAAAGAGAAAAAGATCGCGTATATCGGAATGGGGCTGACAGAAGACAATGCCTTCAGCCGTCGCATGCAAAACGACTACAGCGCTCATGTCTATTTCTTTGACTACGACCTCGACAGCGCCAAGGCCGCCGCGGCACTGCAACTGCTGAGCGGCCGTTACGAGGCGGTGGTGATCGGCATGCACAACTACGCGCGGTTTCCCGCGCGCAACTTCGCGATCAGCCGCCCCGCTGCCTGGCTGCTGCACGAGCTGCAGCAGAAAGAAAAGGCGGTCACCTTTTTCTTTGGTAATCCCTATGCGATCAGGAATAGCTGCGACGCGCATACGCTGATCGCGTGCTACGAAGACGATTCCGTTACTCAGACCGTTGCCGCCGATCTTCTCAACGGCAAATTCATGGCGCGTGGCCGCCTGCCGGTGTCGGTATGCGACGAATGGAAGGCCGGAGCTGGCATCGTTCCGGCACGGGCGCTAAAGGATGTGTCACCCTCGGCGGTGGGGCTGGATTCGGTGAAGTTGGAAAAAATTGACGCGATCGCCAATGAAGCCGTCGGACAAAGGGCCGCACCGGGCTGCGTCGTGCTGGTGGCCAAAGACGGTAAGATTGCCTATGAAAAGGCCTTTGGATATATGACCTACGACCGGAAGGAGCCCGTCTATCCCGAGACCATCTATGATATGGCTTCCTGCACCAAGATCTGCGCGACGACCGTCAGCGTGATGAAGCTCTATGACGAGGGGCGCCTCGACTTGCAGAAAACGCTGGGCGACTATCTGCCCTGGGTGAAGGGAAGTGACAAGGATACGCTGCGGCTCTGGGATATCCTGCTACATCAGGCAGGGCTCGTACCTGACGTCGTTTTTTATAAAGAGATAGTCGATACGACGAAACAGCAGGATCCCTTTCCTGGCTTTTTTATGCCGACGCCCGATAGCACCCACGGGGTAAGGGTTGCCGACAAGATGTATTTGCGCAACGACTGGCGGGATACGATGAACCTGCGTATCGTTCAGAGCCATCTTTTGCCGCGAAAATACATCTACAGCGATAACGATTTCATTTTCCTCGGAATGATCGTAGAGGCGATCAGCGGGATGACCCTCGACCAGTACGTCAAAAAGACCTTCTATGATCCGCTGGGCATGACGGTCGCCGGATTCAAGCCGCGGCAGCGGTTCCCGTTGTGGCGTATAGCCCCAACGGCCGACGAGCCCATTTTTCGTCATCAGCTGATCCGTGGAGACGTACACGACCCCGGTGCGGCGATGTTTGGCGGCGTGGCAGGCCATGCCGGTTTGTTCAGCGATGCCTACGATCTCGCTGTTCTCGAGCAGATGCTTCTCAACGGTGGCAGCATGAACGGTATCACATTCTTTAAGCCATCGACAATCCAGCTCTTCACAGGCTATCACAGCGATATCAGCCGTCGCGGCCTCGGCTTCGACAAGCCGGAGAAAGACAACGCGCACCGCAAGGAGCCCTATCCCTGCCTCTCGGCTTCGCCGGCAACCTTTGGACATACCGGCTTCACGGGCACCTGCGTATGGGTGGACCCGAAGTATAATCTGATCTTTATCTTCCTTTCGAACCGCGTGAATCCTATTGAGAACAATCCGCGGTTGTCGGGTCTGAGTATACGCGGGAGGATCCAGGAGACGGTCTACCAGGCGATGGGCGTGGATGCAGGCGCATCTGCCGTAGCGCCGGTTCACGGGAAGAAAAAGAAGAAGAAGTAGACTCCCGCCCGGCGCCGCGGACAGAGAATGTAAGGGAGGCTGGCTTCCTCAGCCCGAATAACCTACTCCTTTATTTTCTCCACTATCTTCTTCAAATTTTTCTGATAATACTTACAGGCCGGCCTGAACGGGCACTGCTCACACTTCGGCGTACGGGCGACTACAGACATAGCGCCCGTGAAGTATTAGCCAGTGGTGCGCGATATGCACCTGCTCACGGGGAATGAACTGCAGCAGTTGTTTTTCGGCGGCCAGCGGCGTTTTGGCGTTCAGCGTGAGGCCAACTGCGCGGCGACGCGGAAGACGTGCGTGTCAACAGCCATATTGGGCTGGTTGTCGACGACGGAGGTGATGACATTGGCCGTCTTGCGGCCGACGCCGGGCAGCTCGATGAGTTCCTCAACGGTAAGAGGCACCTGGCCGTGGAATTTGTCCACGAGCATTTGAGCCATGCCGATGAGGTGTTTAGTCTTGTTGTTGGGGTATGAGATACTGCGCACCAGCGGGAACAGCTCGTCAAAACTGGCGCGCGCGAGGGACTCCGCGTCCGGGTATTGCCCGAAGATCGCCGGGGTCGTCATATTGACCCGCTTGTCCGTGCACTGAGCAGACAGGATAACAGCTACCAGCAGCTGGTAAGGGCTGTCATACAAGAGCTCTGTCTCTGCATCAGGATTGTGTTTGCTGAAGTAGTCCAGTACGAATTGATATCGTTCCTTTCTGGTCATCGGAGAATATTCAATGACCGCGAATTTACGAAATGCGCTCCGAAGATTCGCTTGCCAAAATTTTGCGAATCTTCGGCAATGCGTTAAAGTCCGTCCTTCGGACGAGGTCCTTCACAGGACCTCTTGTTGTCTGTTATGGAATACAATGGCGGCTTGGTACAACGATCAGTGATGTGATACGGTGGGTTCCTGTACGGCAGTCTTTCTCGCGTAGTCCATTACGCGCATGATAACTTCCATACGAGGTGCAACAGTAACCTTGTCCAGTTCGTTCGTCGAAGAGCGCAAAACTTCCAATTTTTCCCGAAGCATCCAGTCCTCCTTCAGGGCAGCATCAATTGCCGCCGTTAATTCCGGGAAGACTCTTTATACAAATACCGCAAAAGATCCTCCGGTGTAAAGAGTGTCATAGGCAAAACCATTTAATGTCCTAATAATGTCCGAAAGTAGTAAAAGTGAAACGTCCTCCTTAAAAACGGGATTTGGATTGGGATATTGTCCGTTATGAAATTATTATGAGCCTTTCTCAAGGCCTCCGGCCAGCCGGACGCAATATCCACTGTATTAGCTAAAAAGGGGCGGGAAAGTGCAAATGTCTGATTATCAGTGCTTGTTAGCGGTGTTTTCTTCCCGGATCAGAAAGAGGTCTTCGTTGTCCCGTTTCATAAGATATTTTTCACGGGCGTATTTTTCCAGCAGTGCCGGATTCGTCTTCAGCTGATCAAGCTCCTGTTTGGTAAGCGCGATCTGCTGCTCATAGTACTTTTTGCTCTGCTGAAGTTTCAACAACTCTCCCTTTTCCCTGAAATGGCTTGTAATGAAATCCCGGTTATCAAAGAACAGTATCCACACAGTAAATCCAACGCCTGTAAGGAGGTACTTGTTCTTGAGAAAAGGAGGGATATGTGTTAAAATTTTCATTATGTCCTGTCCCGGGAATGCAGCCGGGACGTATTTAGGGATCCGGAATTTGTGAACCGATCTCTTAAAAAAGGATCCCGGAGCGGTCGTTTACCACCAGTCCGGGACCTTAAGCTACAACTTATTTCTTGAATTTGATACGTCCTTTTGGATAAATAGCAACGTCAGACAGTTCTTCCTCGATGCGGAGCAACTGGTTGTACTTGGCCAGCCTGTCCGTACGGGAGGCGCTGCCGGTCTTGATCTGGCCACAGTTGAGGGCTACCGCCAGGTCCGCGATCGTAGTGTCCTCGGTCTCGCCGCTGCGATGGCTCATGATTGTTGTATAACCATGAGTCTGAGCTAGTTGTACTGCGTTGATCGTTTCCGTGATCGTACCGATCTGGTTGACCTTGATCAGAATGCTGTTGGCTACGCCGCGGTCGATACCTTTCTGCAGGATCTTGGTATTGGTCACGAACAGGTCGTCGCCGACAAGCTGAACCTTATTCCCGATGGCGTCTGTCAGCTTTTTCCAGCCGTCCCAGTCTTCTTCCGCCATTCCGTCCTCGATGGAGATGATGGGGTATTTGTTTACCCAGGAGGTCCAGTAATCCACCATCTGGTCGCTGGTCAGCTCTTTGCCGCTGCTCTTATAGAATTTGTATTTGCCGTCCTTGAACATTTCACTGCTGGCCGCGTCGAGGGCGATACCGATCTGGCTGCCTACCTTGTAGCCTGCTGCTTCGATAGCCGCGAGAACCGTTTCGATGGCTTCTTCGTTGCTCTGGATATCCGGGGCAAAGCCACCTTCATCGCCGACGTTGGTGCTATAACCTTTCTTCTTGAGAACGGATTTCAACTGGTGGAAGATCTCCACACCCCAGCGCAGGCCCTCGCTGAAGGTCTCGGCGCCGACGGGGACGATCATATATTCCCTGGTAGTCGATCTTGTTGTCTGCATGCACGCCGCCGTTGAGGATATTCATCAGGGGCATGGGCAGTATCGTGCCGTTGGTGCCGCCGAGGTAACGGTAGAGGGGCAACTTGCTTTCTTTAGCCGCCGCTTTAGCTGCAGCCATAGAGACAGCGAGCAGCGCGTTGGCGCCCAGCTTGCTTTTATTTTCGGTGCCGTCCATTTCGATAAGACGCGCGTCGAGCGAAGCCTGTTCGTTGACCGGGAAACCGATCAGCTGGTCGGCGATGATATCATTTACATTGGCCACTGCTTTCAGGACCCCTTTTCCGCCAAAGACATTTTTGTCACCATCCCTCAGCTCAACCGCTTCGTGGATACCGGTAGAAGCGCCACTGGGCACTGCGGCGCGGCCGCGATGGTTGTTTTCCGTAACGACGTCGACTTCGACGGTAGGATTACCCCGGCTGTCTAAGATCTGTCTTGCATGGATGTCGGCAATGTAGCTCATGTTGGTTCTTGGTTTTAATAATTACTTACTGTAGTTTAAAATATTTTGACAAGGCTGGCTCAGGCAATCGGGGTCTGCGGGCTGCTGGTCAGGCTCCGGAAGATCTCTTCCAGGCTCTGGTTTTTGCTCTGCAAAGAAACAATGTTCCAATTGTTCTGCAAAGCGAGGGTCAGCAATAGTTTTTTTAGCTCGTCGGGCTCGGAGGTTTCCAGTTCCCATTCATGGGCAGAGACGGAGACTGCCCGGGTGACGCCGGCGAGCTGTTTTAGCTGATCGGCTGTTGGGCCGCCCTCAAAGGCCACCCTGATCTTTCCGGACTGGCTGTTCTCCTGGCGGAGGCGGCTGAGCTCGGCTGTCGGCCACGAGGCGGCCACGGTTGATGATCACTACCCGGTCGCAGAGCGCCTCTACTTCCTGCAGGATATGCGAGGAGAAAAGGACCGTTTTGTCCCTCCCCAGCTGTTTGATGACGTCCCTGATCTCGATGATCTGGTTGGGGTCGAGGCCGCTGGTAGGCTCGTCCAGGATCAGCACCTCCGGATCGTGGATCAGCGCGGCGGCCAGTCCCACGCGCTGCTTGTAGCCTTTGGACAGCTGTCCAAGCTTTTTATTGCTTTCGACGGTAAGGCCTACGAGGGTGATGACGGTCTCGATCCGCTGTTTTTTGCTTTTTACCTGGTGGACATCGGCGATAAAGTCCAGATATTCCCTCACGTACATATCCGGGTACAGCGGGTTGGCTTCCGGAAGGTAGCCGATCTTCTTCTTTGTCTCGAGCGGCCTTTCCCTGACGGAGATACCGCATACAACGGCTTCACCTCCATCCTGTCCGAGGTAGCCCGTGATGATCTTCATGGTGGTGGACTTGCCCGCACCATTGGGTCCGAGAAAGCCGACGATCTCGCCTTTACCTACCGTGAAGGAGATGGAATCGACCGCCTTTTGCTCGCCATAGATTTTCGTAAGGTCCCTAACTTCAATAGACATTTAAAAAAATTACTACGCGAATTTGAGGGATCGGGAAAGATTATCAAAAAAAATAATTTTTTCCCTCCCCACCGTCTTACCATGGGCGGCGTCGGACCGCCTCGGGGCGGAAATCTTTTCCCTGGGGATTTGATGGAGTGGTTTACTTACCGTCGTCGTACTCACCTTTAACGGAATAATAGCCGAAGAGAACCAGCCCTGCGACGATCGGGATAAAGATCACGATAAATACGCTCCATTGAATTTTGGTGTTGGCCGCGGGGTTTTTGGCGATCTCAGCCGCGCCGGTACGGATCAGCCAGTAGAGAATGACAGGACCCAGGACGATCCAAACTATACCGAGGGCTCTTTTGAGTAGGTTCATACTGTAGTGATTTTTTTGTTTACGCCTCTAGTTCGCGGGGTCTGGATGGGATATAGAGAACTCCGATGATCAGACAGATCCCCGTCACCGCGATGGGGTACCAGAGTCCGACCAGTTTGTTACCGGTGGTCAGCGTGGTCAGCAGAGTCGCGATAAAAGGGGTCATACCGCCGAATATGCCGTTGCCGATATGGTAGGGCAGGGACATGGAAGTATAGCGTATCCGCGTCGGGAACAACTCGACCAGGAAGGCCGCTATCGGACCGTAGACCATCGTCACGTACAGGACCATCAGAAAGAGGATGCCCACCATTTTCCAGTAGTCGGCGTCGCCGAGGGTCCTGCTGGTGATGACGGCGGGTTTGGCAGCCGCTTTGCCGCTGGCGTAGACGGTATCTTTTTGGGTCTCCGTGATCAGAAGGCCGCCGTCGTAGTGCAGGAGTGTGGACGAAGTGCGGATCAGGTCGCGGCTGCCGGCGATGAAGGAGACGGAAGACCTGATCTCTTTCTGGTCATTCAGCGCGGTCCTCCCTTCGGTGCCGGAGATGGTCAGCAGTTGCCGGAATAAGAAAGGATAGGTCGCGATCGCCAGCAGCATGCCCGCCATCATGATCCATTTTCTTCCGACGCGGTCGCTCCAGCCGCCGAACACCACGAAGAATGGCGTGGCCAGGAGAATGGCGAAGAGAAGCATCGTCTTGGCCTGGTCGAAGTCGATCTTACAAACGGTCTCGAGAAACGACTGCGCGTAGAACTGGCTCGTATAGAAAACAACGCCACGGCCCATGGTGGCGCCGAAGAGGGCGAGCAGGACGACCTTGAGATTTGTCTTGTGCCCAAAACTTTCTTTGAGGGGTTGGCAGACAGGCGGCCTTCGGTCTTTAGCTGCTGGAATAGGGGAGACTCCTGCATCTTCAGACGGATATAGACCGAGATGGCAACCAGCAATATCGAGACGAGAAAGGGGATGCGCCAGCCCCAGCTGTTGAATTTTTCGATGCTTTTGGCTGTGTCGGGATCGAGGACGTGCCGGGTCAGCAGGATGATACCCAGGCTTACAAAAAGTCCTACCGTGGCCGTGGCCTGTATCCGAGGATGTATAAAGCCGCGCTGGTTAATGGGCGAATGTTCCGCCACGTAGGTCGCGGCGCCGCCGTATTCGCCGCCCAGCGCCAGTCCCCTGGATGAGCCGGAGAAGAAGCACCAGCAGGGGTGCCAGAAACCCGATGCTTTCGTAGCCCGGTACGAGACCGATGGCGAAGGTGGAACCCCCATCAGAATTAGCGTCAGCAGGAATGTGTATTTACGACCGATGAGATCGCCGAGACGACCGAAGACCAGCGCGCCGAAGGGACGAACGACAAAGCCGGCCGCAAAGGTCGCCAGTGTGGACAGCAGCGCGGCGGTGGGATTCGACTTCGGGAAGAACTGGCCGGCGATCACAGTGGCGAGGCTTCCGAATATGTAGAAGTCGTACCACTCTATCAGGGTACCTACGGACGAAGCGATGATGATCTTGCGGATTGCTTTTGCAGGAGCGATGGATGTGGATGACATAGACCGTTAGTGGTTGTGTTTTGTTGCGCCGGGGATAAAGTTATAATATTTTATTAGGGATTAAAGTCTATTTTTATAGCCCAAAAAAGAGCCGCAGGCTCTTTGGCCGAAGGCCCGGCATCAGCGAATTGGCGCTGCCGGGATGTATTTGGTTGAAGACCGGCGGCGCCAATTAAATCAGCGTTTTAGCCATGAATAATTATCCTTATCAGATAAGGTCCCGGGAACAGTACGATTCAGTCTATAAAAAAAGCATAGAAGATCCGGAGGGATTCTGGGCGGACGTCGCCGGCAATTTTCAGTGGCATCGCCGGTGGGATAAGGTTTTGGACTGGAATTTCAGCGAGCCCCGTATCAAATGGTTCCAGGGGGCAACTCAACATAACGGAAAACTGTCTCGACCGTCATCTGGCGGAAAGAGGCGACGAGCCGGCGATCATCTGGGAACCCAACAATCCGGAAGAAGACTTCCGTGTACTTTCCTATAAAGAGCTGCATTTTAAGGTCTGTCAGGTCGCCAATGTTCTAAAGAACAACGGGCTGAAGAAGGGCGACCGGGTATGCATCTATATGCCGATGGTTCCCGAGCTGGCCATTGCCGTGCTGGCCTGTGCGCGGCTGGGGGTCATCCACTCGGTGGTCTTTGGCGGATTTTCTGCGCAGAGCATCGCCGACCGGATACAGGACGCACAGTGCAGTCTCGTCATCACCTGCGACAGGGCCTTTCGCGGTAACAAGGAAATCCTCGCTGAAGAGCGTCATCGACGACGCACTGGTGCAGTGTCCATCCGTAAAAAAGGTCATCGTACTTACCCGTACACGCGTTCCCGTGAGCATGATAAAGGGTCGGGACGTTTGGTGGGAAGACGAGGTCCGCAAGGTGGAGACGCAGGAAACCCGGTCTGTCCCGCAGAAATAATGGATGCGGAAGACGTGCTCTTCATCCTGTACACCTCCGGATCGACGGGCAAGCCGAAAGGCGTGGTGCATACCTGCGGAGGCTATATGGTCTTTACCGCTTATAGTTTTGTCAACGTCTTTCAGTATCAGCCGGGGGATGTCTACTTCTGCACGGCGGATATCGGCTGGATCACGGGCCATAGCTATATCGTCTACGGCCCACTGGCCGCCGGCGCGACGACGCTGATGTTCGAGGGTATTCCGACCTGGCCCGACGCAGGACGTTTTTGGGACGTGGTGGACAAGTTCAAGGTAAATATCCTTTATACGGCGCCCACGGCCATCCGCAGCCTGATGGGATTTGGGCTGGACTTTGTAAAGAATAAAGACTCTGGAGTTCGCTGAAGGTCCCGGGGACCGTCGGCGAGCCGATCAATGAAGAGGCTCTGGCACTGGTACGACGAAAACATCGGCAAGAAGCGCTGCCCCATCGTGGATACATGGTGGCAGACGGAGACGGGTGGCATTCCGATCTCCAGCAGTGGCCGGGATTACGCCGGGCAAGCCTGCGCTACGCTACCCTGCTGCTGCCGGGGTCCAGCCGATGCTGGTCGACGAAAAGGGCGAGGAGTTACACGGCAACAGCATCAGCGGGAATCTTTGCATCAAATTCCCCTGGCCTTCGATCATCCGGACGACCTGGGGCGATCACGAGCGGTGTCGCCAAACCTATTTCGCGACCTATCAAAATCTTTACTTCACGGGTGACGGCGCGCTGCGGGATGAGGTGGGCAACTACCGGATCACCGGCCGTGTCGACGACGTGCTGAATGTCAGCGGTCACCGCATCGGTACGGCGGAGGTTGAGAATGCGATCAACATGCATACGGGTGTCGTGGAGAGCGCGGTGGTGGGATACCCCCACGAAATAAAGGGCAGGGGATCTATGCATACGTCGTTTTTAGCGGAGAGTCACACGGCAACGACCTGGCATCGAAGAGATATCGTACAAACGGTGGCAAGGATCATCGGTCCGATCGCCAAGCCGGACAAAATACAGTTTGTAAAAGGGCTGCCAAAGACCCGCAGCGGTAAGATCATGCGGCGCATCCTGCGCAAGATTGCGGAGGGCGAGTTGCAGAATCTGGGGGACACATCGACCCTGCTGGATCCGGCAGTGGTGGAGGAGATAAAGAACGGGCGGTTATAAACCGCGGGCCGAGCCGGGTTCCGGCGTGAACCATCCGCAAGTCCCGACGATCCCGTCGGCGTGAACCGCAGTCCCGACGATCCCGTCGGCATGAACCGCAGGCCGGCGTGAACCGATCCCAGCCTAGTGCTGTATCACAACCTTCGTACCCACCGGCGCGATCTTATACACTTCGTCCATGTCCTCACATTTCAGGGACACACATCCATTGGTCCAGTTCTGGTAGGCGTCTACTGCGTTATCGTCGTGGGCCCAGGTTCCATGGATAGCGATGCCGTCACCAATTTTTGCATTCTTCGGGATTAGTCCTTTTGATTTGCGATCATTGAACTTGGCCTGATCCGATGCGGTCGGATAGTCGAGGTCCATTATTTTGTCCCATTTTTCATGGGGACGTTTGCTAACGATATGATACGTCCCTTCGGGTGTTTTTCTGTCTCCTGCACCATCTTATCGTCGAGCGATTTATTGCCAAAAACTGCGGGGTATGTGGCGTACCACCCGTCCTTGTCATAGACCTGTAATTCGTAGTTGGATTTTACTACGAGGATGTAAACGTCCCCGTCCGGTTTGCGGTGAAAAAATCTTCGGCTGGCGGCACGATGGTGTGCGTCGCGGAAGGAGAAAAGGGTGAATACGAGCAGGCTGCCGAGGAGCAATTTTCGTGAGGTCATGGTACGTCTGTTTACTACAACTTCAACGACTGCCTCCGGCGATTATTTTTAATGTGGAAAAGTTTTAACATATGACCAGGGAATCCCGGACAAACTACCAGAACCCGTTCCGAATCTCCGCGGAGCATCTACCAAAACCCGATCCTGATCCCCGTCGTATAGGGCGTCTGATCCAATCCCTTGCTGAACATACTTTTGGTCGCCCACGAGCCGTAGAGCTTCAGGAAACCGAGCTGTAATTCCGCTATATAGGATATCTTCCAGGGCTCCATATCGAAGTCGTCGAAGGTCTTTTCCTTCCCCGTGGCCTTACTTACGAACTTCTGCCGCGAAGAATACAGCCATCCGACGCTGGCTCCCACGCTGAAGCCGTAGCCCTGCTGCCGGTGCGGCGTAAAATTGAAGTTGAGGAGGAAGGGGACGGTGAGATAGTCCGCGGCCAGCTTGTTCTTACTGTAGTGGATGGTGTCCATTACGACGCGGGTCGGATTGGTTTTGAACCGGATGTCTTCGATATAGCGGTAATTGTTGAGTTCGATACCCAGTCCGTATTTGAGATTGACGACGTGTTTGATCAGATTGAGGCGCTGCATGAACAGCCATATATTGACGTCGACGGATTTTGTACCGTGGCGCAGCTTGAACCAGTTGGCGTTGGACCCAGGGGCAAAGGTCTGAGCACCGGCCGTTGCATAGTTGGTCTTGTCGTCATAGTTGGCGATCCCGAGGTCGATGATCACCCAGTTGGTGCTGACATTGCGTGGGCTATAATCGTGGTAGTGCCTGTGCAATCTGAGATGTGGCATTTCGTCGCTGCCGCCGCCGCCACGGACGATGATGAGGCTGCCAACGCGGATGGTATCGCCCGATGACCCCTTGTTAGGACGGGCGGTATCCGTCCGGTGTCCTGTCGTGTCCGTTTGTGCCAGGCAGGAAAGGGTAAAGATCAGCCCTGCCACTGATAAGAGTGCGCGATTCATAATTGTCGTATTTTTTTCTATGAGATCAATTGACTGCCACCTGGAAGGCGCTGATGAGCACTTCCTGTCGCCCGTCGCCGTCGCGTTCCGCCGTCGAACCAAAGGTGCGGGTTACCTTTCTGAAGAACCCCCGGAGTTTGCTTTTACCCGGCGGAGCAGGCTGGTTGGCGGTGGCCAGCGCTTTTTCATCGTCTTCCCGAAGCAGGGCCTGGGTGGCAAAAGAGGATTGATCTTTGGGGATATCCACCTGCCGGGCTGCTATCGCCATACCGGTTGATTTCGCTTCTGCTGCCTGATCGGGCGGAGCCGCAGTCTCGGCGACGCCCGTCGCAGGCCGTGGTTCATGTGAGACGGGTGCTTCACGCCTCCCCTGAAGGTCACGCTGCATCTGCGGTTCACGTTGTGACCCTGGTTCACGTTTCGCTCCCGGATCCCGCCGTATTCCTGTTTCCCGCCGCAGCCCTGTTTCCGGCCGCAGCCCCGGATCCCGCCGCACCCGTGCTTCCCGCCGCGCCCCTGCTTCCTGCCGCACGCCTGCTTCCCGCATGGAACGTGTGTCCTGAATCTTCGCGATGACTTTAGGGTCATTCTGCGTCTGCGAACCACGTTGTATCTGCGGTTCACGCACCACCCCGGGGTCCTGACTATTGGCTTCACGCTGCTGCCCCCGGCCTTCTTATCTTGTAACGCTACAGCACCACCCGGAGTTACAGGATGCGCTGGTTTTTTTATCAGCAGCGGCACCGCGATCAATATAACAGCCGCCGCACCCGCCACCGCACGTAGTATTCCTGAGGGGACCGAAGGCCCGAAGGGAACGAACGGGAAGGGGCGAGGGACGACGCTCCGACGAAGTTCGATGACCCGACGGTCCTTCTCTTTCCTGTAGAGACTACTCTTATCCGGGAAAATGACCGAAATGTCGGGCTTACTAACGGTCATCAACAACTGCTGCAATTCGGCGGCATCCGACGCTCTGGCTGCGATCCGGGCTTCCGCCTGCTCTCTTTCGGCAGGGCCGAGCTCTCCGTCGATATAGGAAAGCAGATACCCGGGGTAGCCGCCAGCGCTCGTCGGCGAAGCCTCCCACAACAGGCCATCCTCTCCGATCCCCGCGACCCGGTCCTCTCCGATCCTCTCGACCCGATCCTCTCCGATCCCCTCGACCTCATCCTCTCCGATCCCCGCGATCCCATCATCTCCCGCGCGCAGCAAACCCTCCTTCCCGGGGAAGATCACCTTCTCGTCCGGGTCGACCCGGCAAAACTGCAGGGATTCCCATTCCTCCATCAGGTCGGGGTTGGCGGCAACCCATTCTTCCAAAGCACTTGCGTCGGCAGCCGAAAGCTCGTTGTCGACGTAGAGCAGAAAGAATTCCTGATAATTTTCTCTCGTGATCATGTCAGATTATATTTTCCAGGCTGACCAGATAGTTCCTTAACTGGATCCGCGCCCGGTGTAAATAAACTTTTACCTGACTCTCGTTGAGCCCGGTGATCTGTCCTATCTCATTATAGGAATAGCCCTCGTAGTCCTTCAGCAGGACCAGCGAGCGCTGCGTTTCATTCAGCCTCGACAGCGCATTTTCCAACGTTCTCTTCAACTGGTGGACCGGCCTGTCCGCAATGCGCATTTCCTCCCGAAACTCGTCGCGCAGCTGCACCCGTTTGCTCTTCCTCAAATGGTCGATCATCTGGTGATAGGCAATCGTAAAGAGATAGGACTTGCTTTTCTCCGTATCCACACTATGCCGGTTGCTCCAAAGCTTCTCGAACGACGACTGCACCACGTCCCGGGCGTCCTCCTCCTGCCGAAGGTTCTTCAGGATGAAGCGGTATACGTTGTCCGCATATTGTCGCACACATTCATTGTATTCTTTTTCTGTCATAAAGCAGGATACTGCCGCGGCCAATGGTTCACGGTAATACGATGGATAGACGGGAAAGTTACAATTCCGTGGAAAAAACGAAAAAGAGGTATTTACCTCTTGACCATCAATAAATTATGAGTAATAGACTCCCAAAGGATGTACTCGGTCTGGGCCTTCTTGCCGCATTTGTTACCGCATTCGTTGTTGGGATCGTCCTGGTGGGATGCCCGCGCACGGACATAGGAGAAAAGCATCAGGCTTACCGAGACGGCAAGTACCAGGGCTGATAGGCGTATGATGAGTTTACGTGGCATGACAGCTAGGGCTTCTCCTATTATAGCGCGAAGTTATAAATTATTTGTTACAGAAAGGCAAAAATTTAGCCGATCAACCTAACAGGTGATGGTTCAACTACTTACCTTTGGGCCCCCAAACCGGACCAGGAATCCGGTCCTCATAAAAACTCAA
This sequence comes from Puia sp. P3, assembly GCF_050632245.1. Taxonomy (NCBI): domain Bacteria; kingdom Pseudomonadati; phylum Bacteroidota; class Chitinophagia; order Chitinophagales; family Chitinophagaceae; genus Puia; species Puia sp. P3. The sequence goes on along the minus strand of NZ_CP192583.1, from coordinate 6,839,939 downwards.
ATTTTTTATCTATGAATTCCTCCTTTGTGAAACGCATCGCCGCCGAGCTGGAAGAGATAAAAGCCGCCGGCCTTTTCAAAACCGAACGAATCATCACCAGCGCACAGGGCGCTGAGATCGAAGTCAACGGCCGGAAAGTGCTCAATTTCTGCGCGAACAACTACCTCGGTCTTTCTTCCCACCCCAGGGTCATCGAAGCGGCGCACAAGGCGGTGGACTCGAGAGGCTACGGCATGAGCAGCGTCCGCTTCATCTGCGGAACGCAGGACATTCACAAAGAACTGGAACAAAAAATAGCCACCTTCCTCGGCACGGAAGACAGCATACTGTATGCCGCTGCGTTTGATGCTAACGGTGGTGTCTTCGAACCACTGTTCGGTGATCAGGACGCCATCATCTCCGACGAGCTGAACCACGCGTCCATCATCGACGGCGTCCGACTTTGCAAGGCACAGCGCTTCCGCTATAAACACAACAACATGTCCGACCTGGAAGAGCAGCTCAAAGCCGCCGCCGGGGCCCGCAGCCGGATCATCGTCACCGACGGTTCGTTCAGCATGGACGGCACCATCGCACAGCTGGACAAGATCTGCGACCTGGCGGATCGCTATGACGCCATCGTCATGATCGACGAGTCTCACTCCTCAGGTTTTCTGGGAAAGACGGGGCGAGGGACGCACGAGTACCGTGGCGTGATGGGACGGATCGATATCATCACCGGCACGCTGGGCAAAGCGCTCGGCGGAGCGAGCGGCGGATTTACCAGCGGAAAAAGGAGATCATCGAAATGCTGCGCCAGCGGAGCCGGCCCTATCTTTTCTCCAACAGTCTCGCGCCTTCGATAACCGGCGCATCCATCGCGGTTCTGGATATGCTGAGCGAGACCACCGAGCTGAGGGACAAACTGGAATACAACACCAAATACTTCCGGTCAAAGATGACCGCCGCCGGTTTCGATATCAAGCCCGGCGAGCACCCGATAGTCCCCATCATGCTCTACGATGCGGTAGTCGCGCAGAACTTCGCCGCTAAATTGCTGGACGAAGAGATCTATGTGATCGGGTTTTTCTTCCCCGTCGTTGCGAAGGGACAGGCACGCATCCGTGTGCAGCTCAGCGCCGGACACGAACAGCAGCACCTCGACAAGGCGATCGCGGCGTTCACCAGGGTCGGAAAGGACCTTGGTGTTCTGAAGAATTAGTGGCATCTTGTGACCCCGCCGGACAAAACCCGGTGACCCTAACCAGACCATGGAAGAGACTTTTTCCCTGGCAGGAACTGCGCCAGTTGTGGCCAGTCTGCAATGCCGGGAGACCATCCTACGCCATTGTGCGCGGACTGCCGCGACCATTTTGTCCGCTTTCCTATCCCCCACTGGGTCAGAGCGTTTGCGGGCGCTGTCGTCATTCTCGTTCTATTCTCCCTTTATACGTTTCCGAAAAACATTTCCGCGGCTATCTCGCTTGAGAAGGGAAAAAAGGCGGAGAAGGAAAAAAAGTACGTCACTGCCCAGCGGGAAATGGAAGACGTCCTTGAAAAGATCCCCCGTAATGTGGAGGCTCGCGGACATTTGATCATCGATGCGTTTTACAATCGCGACTATGATGCTATGGGTGAACAGTATGAGTATGTCCGTTATTCCGGTTTTGACGATCATGAACTGGTGGGCCAGATCGACTACGTGATGAGCAAATCTTCCCTCTTTTTTGTAGACAGCACAGATTCCTTTCCTAAATTCCGAAAGGCTCACCCGGATCTGCAGCTGTTGCCGGATACCAGCTGGAAGAATTATATGGGAAGGAATCCGCATGACATTCTTGCATTGTCGTTCTATGGGAATATTCTTTATGAATCGGGCAGGTATGAGCTTTGCGACAGCTGTATGCGCCAAATACTTCTGCTGGATAGAGAAAATGGGGGAGCCTTCGGGATGTTGAGCGCGGTCAAACGAAAGCAGCACAAGCTGGATAGCGCACTATACTACAATGAGCGGCTTCTGGCGATCAATAAAGAGCTGCCTGATGGCCTGGAATCCAAGGCAAGGACCCTCCTGCTGCTGCGGCGGGACAAGGAAGCACTTTCGCTTGCAAGGGAAGGGTATGAGCTCGGAAATAAAGACCTCTATTCGCAGACTACGCTGATCCTGGCGTATCACTTCAATGGTCTCGCTACAGACAGGGACGACCTGATCAAAAAAGCGACTATTGCCGCTGCGACTGCGGATTCATCCGATCGGGAGATCTTTCGCTACGCAATAGATGTAGTTACCAACAAAGAAAAATTCAGAGACTAGTCTTCACTACAAAAACACCCGACATGTTTATACCCGGCTTCGTCATTACATTGCTCACTTTTCCCGGCGTGATCGTACATGAGTTTGCTCACCAGCTGTTCTGCCGTTTATATAAAGTGCCCGTTTTCGAAGTGGTCTATTTTCAGCTGGGCAACCCGGCCGGCTACGTGATGCATGAGGCGGTGAAGAATAAGGCCCAGGGGGATCATGATCAGCATCGGGCCTTTCATCGTAAATACAGTGATCGGGGCATTGGTCTCAATGCCGGCTGTATTGCCGATATTTCGTTTTCATACGGCCACGCCGCTCGACTATGTGCTTATCTATCTTGGGGTGTCTATTGCGATGCACGCTTTCCCGAGCAGGGGGACGCCAATGTCATCTGGAACTCGGTTAAAGATCCGGGTACCTCACCGCTGGTCAAGTTCATTGCCTACCCGATCGTAGGATTGATCTATCTCGGTTCTCTGGGCAGCTTTTTCTGGCTGGACTTAATGTATGGCGTGGGTGTAGCTGTCGGCTTACCCAATCTGCTGATCTACATGCTCGCCTAAAGGGTGATACACGCAACCATACTGATCTCCAGATTCACGTTCTTCGGCAGCGTCTTCACCGCATAGGTCTCTCGCGCCGGGAAGTCGCCGGAAAAATATTTTCCATACACCTCGTTGACGTCGCCGAACAGCGACATGTCGCTCAGCAGGATGGTCGTCTTCACCACATGATCGAAGGTGATATGGGCGGCCGTGAGGATCGCGCGAAGGTTCTGCATGACCTGGTGGGCCTCTCCGATGATATCGGTAGCTTCGATCTTGCCCGTGGCCGGGTCGATGGCGATCTGTCCGGAAAGGAATAACAGATTGCCGGTCTGTACGGCACTGGCTGTACGGTCCGATGGGGGCGGGAGCGTTGGGCGTATTGATGATCTTTTTTCCATGGGGTAAATATATATTGCTTAAAGTTAACTTTGCCGCAAATAATTGCAACCAGATACATGACGATCGTTGTTATCTCCGCGACCGCAACAAAGAAAGCCTCCGGGCGTTGTACCCCGCCCCGAACAATCAACTGATCGGCGTAAAGACCGTAGACCAGGCAAAAGGCCATCCAGATGCGGAGCTATACATCGACCTGGACTTTACCAACGACACGGCCCGCATACTATCACTGAGCGGCCTGCTGCCAAAACCGGTAATAGTAAACGCAGTGACCGAAACGCTTGAGCAGCTGGGGTATCCATTTACGCGGATCAACGGCTGGCCGGGCTTTCCCGAACGGTCCGTCCACGAGCTGGTCACAAACAAACCCGACCAGATAAAAGAGCTCTACACGCAACTGGGGCGCGAATACCAAATCGTGCCGGACACGCCAGGTATGATCGGCGCACGCATACTCGCGACGATCATCAACGAGGCCTGGTATACATGGGAAGAAGAGGTCAGCACAAAGGAAGAGATCGACACCGCGATGAAGTTGGGAACCAATTATCCGATGGGTCCGTTCGAATGGGGACAGCGGATCGGGCTGGATAAGATCGCAGGGCTGCTGACCGTTCTGGGCAGGGAAAACGAGCGATATACCCCTTCCGAACGGCTCCTTGAGGCGGCTAAATCGTTAAAATATGATTAAAATTATAAATGTAAGAAGGTGATAACATGGCATTGATACTGAATATTGACACGGCGACGGAAGAGGCGGGAATTTGCCTGGCGAAAGACGGAAAGACCCTTGCGCTGGCGGAGAACAAAGAGCAAAAAGACCATGCGTCCTGGCTGCATCCGGCCATCGAAAAAATGCTCGCAGAAACAGGCTACGGGCTATCCGACCTGCAGGCCATAGCTGTCGTCTCGGGGCCAGGATCCTATACGGGCCTGCGAGTGGGAATGGCCGCTGCCAAAGGGTTTTGCTATGCTCTCAACCTGCCCCTGCTCACAGAGGACAAGCTAAAAATGATGGCATTTGCCGCTAGCGAGCAGTGTCCGGATGCGGACCTTTTATGCCCCATGCTGGACGCCCGCCGCATGGAGGTTTTCACCGCCGTATATCAAAAAGACCTGTCCGTCCTTCTTCCTTCCACAGCAATGATAATGGACCAAAATCCGTTCACCGGCTACCTGACAACTCGTCGTATGTCGTTCTTTGGCTCTGGTGCCGATAAGTGTAAACCCATAATATCCTCAGCCAATGCGAGTTTCATTCAGGTCAAGGATCATGCCGGGTATCTGGGTATCTTATCTTTTTTACGATATTTGCGAAAGGAATTCACCGGTCTGGCTTACAGTGAGCCCGTTTATACCAAAGAATTCTACACTCATACAAGAAAATGACTATATCATCATATTAGCAAAATTTGCTCACTTTTTTTCAAATAGTGATTATAAATTTGCTCTAACCTGTCACGTATCTTCTTGAAATCCTTAAAACGGTAATCGCTCATGAGCTTAACGATGAACAATAATAGCTATTGGATGGTAGTAAACGCAGAGGGCTCCGAAGGCGCCCCTGTGAAGGTTGATTTTTTGAATCTTAAGAAAGGCGCACTGATCCTGAGAGCACTGAATCACAAACTTCGTCAGCAGATCATCCGTCTGCTGGATGAGAATAAGAAACTCACGGTAACTGAGATCTACGTACATCTTCGCCTCGAACAGTCCGTCGCTTCACAGCATTTGGCTATCCTGCGGCGAGCTGGAATTGTAAAGACCCAGCGCGACGGAAAATTTATTTACTACATCATCAACCATGATCGCCTCAGCGAGATCATGAAATGTGTCGACGAGCTGATCGACTAATTGATAATTGATTGATCCATTTGTCGGCATGCTGACGAAGACCGGTCGGGAATAATGACTACCTTGCACAAAATGCAAGGCAATGTTCATTAAGCAATTATATACCGGCTGTCTCAGCGAAGCAGCATATTATATTGAAAGTGAAGGGGAAGCGGCTATCATCGACCCCCTCCGCGACATCGACGCGTATACCGCTCTGGCAAAGGAGAGGGGCGCGTCGATCAAGTATATTTTTGAAACTCACTTTCACGCAGATTTCGTCAGCGGCCATCTCGATCTGGCGAAGGCAACCGGTGCGCCGATAGTTTATGGTCCGAAGACGGAGACGAATTTTCCAATACACAAGGCGGAGGATGGCGAGAAATTCCGGCTGGGTGAAAGCACTATCGAGGTCCTGCATACACCGGGCCATACGGTAGAGTCTTCCTGCTATCTCGTGCGCTCAGCAGACGGGAAGCCCGAGGCCCTGTTCACGGGCGATACGCTCTTCGTAGGGGACGTCGGCCGTCCCGACCTCAGCAGCGGTAACCTCAGCCGGGAAGAACTGGCGAGCATGCTCTATGATTCCTTACATTCCAAAATACTTCCCCTCCCTAACGACCTGGTCGTCTATCCCGCGCACGGCCCCGGCAGCAGCTGCGGCAAAAATCTCGGTCCGAGTACGTTCAGCACGCTCGGCCAGGAGAAGGAAACCAACTACGCACTGAAAGAACAGACCCGCGAAGAGTTCGTAAAGGCCGTGACCGACGGTCTGGACGCGCCACCAAGCTACTTTTCTATCAATGCCCGTATCAATAAAGAAGGATACGAAAGCCTCGAAGGCGTGCTCGAGGCGGGGATGCAACCATTGAATATTGCATCGCTGAAAGAGCTGATCGACAACGGTGCCATCCTGCTCGATACCCGCAAGCCCGAGTCTTTTGTTTTGGGTTTTGTTCCCGGGTCGATCGGCATCGGTCTCAACGGACGGTTTGCGGAATGGGCCGGCAGTCTCCTGCCTTTCGACAAGCCCATCGTCCTGGTGACCGCCCCCGGCGAAGAGAGGAAAGCGTGATCCGCCTGGCACGCGTTGGCTTTGACAAGATGAAAGGCTATCTGGAAGGAAGCTATGAAGCCTGGCTGACCGCCGGCGAGCCCATCGATATGATCATCGACGTCGAACCCGACGAGCTGGCGATGGATATACCCTTTGATAAAAATCTCGTCGTACTCGACGTTAGGCGCGAAACAGAATTCGCGGACGGACACGTAAAAGACGCCCTCAATATTCCTCTTCAGGACCTCACCGATCCCGGCAATATGGCCAACCTCGAGGAGAACTACAATATATACGTCCACTGCGGCGGCGGCTATCGCAGCGTCATCGCAGCGTCTATGCTCAAACGGCAGGGAATTCACAACCTGAGGAATGTCACCGGAGGATGGGGAAAGATCAAAGACCAGAAAGGCATAGAGACCGTAAAAGAAAAAGTATACTGAACTAACCCCCAACGGTAACCGCCGCCCGACCCCGGGGTCTCTGGCCCCGCCCGACAACCCCGTCACCGCTTGACCAGACTCGGCTTGCGTAGCCTCATCGGCTCCGCCTGGCTCTCCCGGGCGAGCGTACCGATGGTGTCGAGATTGACGATGCCGTTGCGGACGGCGTACATGGCGAGCCCAACCCTCGTCTTCACGTTCAACTTTTCGAATAGAGCATCCCGGTAGCCGTCGATGGTCCGGGGACTGAGATACATCCGGTCGGCGATCTCCTTGTACGTCCATTCCGTGCAGACCAGCTTCATAAATTCAAGCTCGCGCTCGTTGAGCGTCATCAGGTGGTGCACGCGGTGCTCCGGCTCGTCCATATGGCTGACCGTATGTATGAGCTTGCCGGTGACGAGGTCTGAATAGTAGTACCCTTTTTCTATAATGGATTCCAACGCCAGCCTGAGCTCGCCCGGGTCGATGTCCTTCAGGATATAACCCTTGGCGCCGTTCTTCAGCATGCGTACAATGGCACTGTCGGTATCGTACATGGATAGCGCCAGAACCCTGATCTCGGGATAGTGGCGTTTGAGCCAGCAGGCGGTCTCATAACCGTCCATTTCCGGCATATTGATGTCGAGGAGGATAACGTCGGGGCGGCGAAAGTTCTTGAGTTGTCTGATGAGGTCCTTGCCTCCACCAGCTTCGAAAAGTACATCGTATTGTCCAAAACTGCGGATCAGCGCGGCAAGCCCGTTGCGAAGTAGGACGTGGTCGTCGACCAGCACGACTCCAGGTTTAATAGGTATCATCTGATGAGGTTTGGGGTTATGTAACTACCAGGGACGATCAATGTTAACTATTGTCCTTAGGACAGGCCCTTCCGGGGCCTTGGAAGAGTAACGGCTTATGCGAGTAAGATCCAAAAAGTAACGGATAGGAGGAGGCGTCTTTCGGGTTATAGTAAATGTATTACAATTTTCCCGAAAGCCATAAATCAGTATACTTTTTAATGGGATTCTTCTATCCACAGCGAGGCATATTCGTCCTTCCAGACTCTCTTCCACCGTTTGTGACTCCACAGGTAAGAATCAGGCTGCCGGCGAATGGCGTCTTCGAGCATATCCCGGTAGCGCCGGGTCAGCTCTCCTTCCGGCAGGCTGGCGGGCTGGTCGGAAATAGTCGTCAACTCCGCCCTGTAGTGGCCCCGCGAAGCCTTGTATATCCCTTACGAATACCGCCGGGATGTTTGCGATACGCGCTCCCCGCTCGGGCGTCTTGAAGAAAGGCGTAGGCTGACCGAAGAAATTCAGCCAGTATGAGCGGTCCGGCCCCGCCGGTGCCTGATCCGCAACGAGAGTGATCAGGTATTGTTTCTTTCTGTAGGGAAGGACAGCCCGTTGCATATTGGTCGCGGGCAGCAGGACAGTGCCGAACCGGCCGCGGAGATGGAGGAACAGCCGGTTAAACGCTTTATTATCCAGCGGCATATAGATCACGATAAAAGTAAAGCGCGTCCAGAGCGGCATCGCGGCGCCGGGTATTTCCCAGTTGAACAGATGACCCAGGTGCAGCTGTACCTTCTGCCCCTTCTCATAGTACTGTTCCAGGACCCCGGGGTTATCGAGGACAAAATGTTCGCGCAGATATTCCGGGCTGGCGGAAAGCAACTTCATGGTCTCCATGAAGCTGTCGGTGAAATTGCGATAGAACGATTTTGCAATCGCCGCACGTTCGCGGTCGGTCTTTTCGGGAAACGCGATTGTTAGATTGGTCATGACCACGCCCCGCCGGTATCGGAATACGCCATACAGCAGCAGCGCAAGCACATCCGACAGGCCGTAGAGCAGCCACATCGGCAGCAGCGAGGCGAGGGTATAATAAAGGGTAGATCAAATAATACATAATACCCGTCAGTTGATCCGGTTTTTCAGTTGATCCAGTTTTTTGCTTCCTGCTCGACATGATGCAGGTCGATCTTTACATGAAATTTGTTTCGAAGATGTCTTGCCAGGGCGTCGGCGGCATATACACTGCGGTGCTGTCCGCCGGTGCAGCCGAAATTGACCGACAGACTGTCAAAACCTCTTTTGATATAGTCTTCCACGGAGATGTCGACGATATTGTAAATGCTGTTGAGGTATTCGGGCATGCGGGTCTGCTGCTCGAGAAAGTCCTTCACTTCCTTGTCGCGGCCGGTCTGCGTCTTGAATTCCGTGATCCGGCCGGGGTTGAGGATGCCGCGGCAGTCGAATACGAAGCCGCCGCCGTTGCCGCTATGGTCTTCGGGTATCTGTTTGCGATAGGAAAAACTTTTGATGTGCACGACCAGCGGAGTTCCCTCGTCGGCCTGTACCGGCTCAAATCTGTTGATGACTTCCTCGTGCACCATCAGTCCGAGCAGCCGCTCGAATTCCGGGAGCACGATACCCACCTGCTTGTTGCTCATGAACCACTGAAGTTGCGCAGCGCCAGCGGAATGCTGATCAAAAAATGGGCCTTCCTTTCAAAGAGCCCGCGAAAACCGTACGCGCCCAGTACCTGCAGCAGGCGTATCAGTACATAGCCGTTGTACTGACTGATAAATCTGGTCCTGTCGATCGTCTTGTCGAGGATGGTCTCCACCCTGTCCATATAGTATTCCAGCAGTCCGTCCTTCCATTCGATGGGAAGCTCCGCCTTGGCCTGCCATAGCAGAGAGGCAACGTCGTACTGCAGCGCGCCTTTCATCCCGCCCTGGTAGTCGATGAAATGCGGCTTCCCGTCGCGGATCATGATATTCCGGCTCTGGAAGTCCCGGAACATAAAATATTTATGGTCCACATGGGTGAGATAGGTGCTCAGCGCTTCAAAATCGTCGATCAGCCTTTCCTTGTCATAGGGGATCTGCAGGGTGTCGAGGAAATAGTATTTAAAATAGAGCAGGTCACTGAGGATAGCCTGCTTTCCGAACTCCTTGCTGGTGATGGCCCAGTTATAGTCCAGCTCGTGGTCTCCGCGGATCTGCAGACGCGCCAGCTCGTCCAGGCTATTTTGAAAAAGGGAGTAGACGGAGTCGTTGCGCCCCTGCTTTTCCAGCTCATTAAGGAGAGAGACGTCTCCGAAGTCTTCCTGAATATAGATGGTCTCCTCTTCGTTGACGGCCGGGACTTCCGGGACAGGACTGCCCGCGCGGCGGAAATGGCGGGAATAGTAGAAGAGCGTGCGGTTCTCCCGAACATTGTCATTGTAGGTAGCGATATACGAGCCGCCCGCGGTATGGACCCGGAAATAGATACGGTTGCTGCCCGACTGGGGAAGCTTGTCGATCGACGTAATGACTACCGCGGCGTTGTAGGAGGCGAATAGCATCCTGATGCTGTCTAGAATGGATTGCATGGCCGGCAAAGATACTGGAAAACGGGGTAACTAGGGAGTCACGCCGGAGCCTCCGGACCCGCCCACGCGCTTGTTCTCCTCCTCTGCTCCCAGCTGGTGTTTGCGCGCAGCCTTCACCTGCTTGTTGCCGAGGCGCCAGGTGAAATACAGCTTGCAGCTGGCGGCTCTCAGTACCCTCCGGGTGGTCCGTATATACTCGCCCGGCGAAATCGCTGGTGGCCGTCCAGTGCAGGGTCCTGAAGATATCCGTGACCGAGGCCTTCAGCGTGGCGTTCCCTTTCAGGATGGTCTTTGCAGACCGGCGTCGAGGCTCTCACGATGGACCGGCTCCGGAGGGTGGCCTGCCAGATATTGGGGGAGACAAAGCTACCCGGTCAGCTTGAGTCGTCCACCCCTTGCCAAAACTATAGCTGTGCTGGCTGTAGATCGTCGTATTGAAGACGTTCAGGTCGATGACCCGGCCAACACCGAAATCCGCCCTGTTTAAAAGAATACGACGCGTTGATATTGAAAAAGGCGCTGTCACCGCCGGTACTGAAAGGGATAGCTGATGTTCAGGCTTGTGATGTCCTGGGTGGCCAGGTTCTTCTTATAAACGATCGCCTTCGACTGCTGGGTCGTGTCAACGAGGGTCGTGGACAGGTCTTTGATATGGCTATAGTTCAGGGTCGCGGTCAGTTTGTAATTATACATAAAGGTTAGACCGGCGCTGTGCGTATACTGTGGTCGCAGCAGCGTATTCCCCTTTGAGAAGGTGTAGTCATCCAGCTTGAACTCGAAAGGGTTCAGGTCCTGGTAAGCCGGGCGGTCGATCCTGCGGCTGTAATTGAGGGTCCACTGTTTCGCCGGGTTCCTGTTCCGAGGTGACGGAGGCGCTTGGGAACAGATCGGTATAGTGGCGCGTAAAAGTCGAATCGTCGGAAACGCCTTTCGAGTTGGTGTTCTCTGCCCTGAGGCCGCCCTGCAGTATCCAGCCTTTCAGGCTTCGGGTATAGCTGGCGTAGACGGCGTTGATGTTCTCCTTCATAGCTGAAATTGTTGCTGCTCTGCGTGTCGAGGATCCTCGACTGGCCGAGATCGTACTCACGGAAGTCGTTGGCCGTGGTGACATACGAGGGACTTCCCGCCCAGTGCCGAGCTTCCCTTTCAGAAAATTCTGCTCATAGTCAAGCCTTAAACTATAGATATGGATATCCGTCGGCGACAGAATATTGTAATTATGGCTGTACAGGAGATTCTTGCCGGTCGAGTCGAAATAGTTATTAGGCTGCTGCTGGTCGCTGCGGAGGCGGTAGTATCCATAGTCGGCGTTGATATTCAGCTCGTGGCCGCTGGTATCGGCCATCCGGTAGCTGCCGTTGACATTTATGTTGTCGTTGCGGCCCTCGGTATGGTTGTCGGCGTGCAGCACCCGGTCCGTCTCATTGGTCGGGATAAAGACGATCGGCGTCGCGCTGTTGCTGCGATAGCCATAGCCGGCAAAGACCCCGGTGACGACGAAGCCAATGGTGTTCTGCCTGTCGATAAAATAGTCCATCCCCAGCTTGTAATTATGGGTTACTGTACCTGGACTGTAGCACCGTGTTCTGGAGAAACTGCGTATCCAGTTGGGTCCTGTACATCGTTGCATAGGTTTCGTTGAGCGAGTGGTTATAGGCGTAGTCGCCGAATACGTTGAGGTGTTCGTTGCGGTGGTTGAAGGACAGCGAGCCGTTGTATTTGCTGTAGATCCCGATATTGTATCCGGCGCTGACCGTTGCGTTGGTACCGAAGGCCTTGTTCTTCTTCAGCCGGATATTGACGATGCCTGCGTTACCCGCTGCGTCGTATTTCGCTCCGGGGTTGCCGATGATCTCGATCGACTCTATCGAAGAGGACTGTATGGTCCTGAGATAGCCGGCAAGGGAAGCGCCGGAAAGATAGGTGGGGCGTCCGTCCACGTATACCTGTACGCCGTTCTTGCCGCTGAGGCTTAAATTGTTGTCCTTGTCTGCTGTGACGCCGGGAGATTTCCGAAGCAGGCCGAGCGCGTCCTCTCCTATCGCGTTGATGGTGCCTTCTACATTGAGGACGATCTTGTCGGGTTTGACTTCTACCAGTGGTCTGGTGCCGGCTACCTCCGCAGTCCTCAGTTCGCGGGTGTCGCGGACGAGACCGATCACGGGCGTCTGCACCGCGGCGCCTGCGCCCAGATCGAATGCTGCGGAATTTCTCGGGCTATAACCTATATGCGAAGTCGAGATGAAGTAGTTTCCGGGCGTAACGGTCAAAAATTCATATTGCCCATTGCTATCCGAAATGCTTAGCTTTACTACAGAAGAATCCTTACTTTTCTTTAGGGCAACGGAAGCGCCGGCTAATGGTTTCCCCTGAGTATCCGCGATCAAACCTTTTATCTGCTGGGCCTTCAGGCTTTCACAGGATAGGATGATCAATAGGACCAAAGGTAGAAGAATTCTCATTTGATATAGGCGTTTAAGGTTCGATGGCCTGCCTGTAAATACCTTATTCGAAAAAAGCGATTTTTTTCGAAGCCACAAAACTAGTTTGTAAAATTGAGGGATTAAATTTTATTGGGTCGGTCTACATGGATTATATCAGGCAATATAAGAGTTTTATAAACAGCCATTATTTGAATGGCGCAATACGTATCACTGCAGGCATTCTTCTTCCTTCCATCCTGCTGGGCTGGCTTCACAACCTGTCTGCCGGCGTCGTACTTTCCATCGGCGCGATGTGTGTGGGCAACACCGATAATCCCGGCCCTATCCATCACCGTCGGAATGGAATGATCGCCTGCGTGCTGATCATCTTTCTGGTCACCCTGCTTACCGGCTGGGCTTCCGGCTCGGAATGGATGACGGGGATCCTGGTATTTCTATTCTGTTTCGTCTTCTCCTTTATGAGCATCTATGGCGCCAGGGCCAGTTCCATCGGTATCAACGCCCTGCTGGTCATGGTGTTGAATATCGACCGGCAGCGTCACGGATGGGACGTGATCATCAACGCCGCCTATGTACTGGCGGGTGGTATATGGTATACGGTGCTGAGCCTGGCGCTGTATAGCTTCAGGCCATACCGGCTGGTGCGGCAGGTACTTGGCGAATCCATTCAGTCCACCGCAGGATACCTGCGGATCAAGGCGTCTTTTTATTCGCCCGACATCGACTACGACAAAAGCTACCGGCAGCTCGTCGAGAGCCAGGTCTCCAATCACGAGAAACAGGACCTTGTCCGGGAACTGCTGTTCAAGAGCCGTAATATCGTACAGGAATCTACCCATACGGGACGCGTATTGGTGATGATATTTCTTGACATTATCGATCTTTTCGAAAGGATCATGACCTCTCAGCAGGACTATCAGCTGCTGCACCGCATCTTCGACGGAAGCGGCCTGATGGAAGACTTTCACCGGCTGATACTCGGCCTGGCCGATGAGCTCGACGAGATCGGAATTGCCCTTATGAGCGGCAAGCGCTTCCGAAGAGAACGGAGAGCTCGCGGCCCGCATCCGGCAGACAAGAGAAAAACTAAACGCCTACAGGGACAGGCACCGGACCGCCGAGAACGTCGAAGGATTTATCGGACTGAAGAACATACTGGACAGCATCCAGGACATCAGCGACCGGCTGCATACCCTTACACGGATATACCACTTTTGACCGCCAGCTGAGCAAGGACTTCAATTCGGAGGTCGACTTCGAGGCCTTCGTCTCGCATCAGGATATAGACCCCGCTGCTGCTCGAAAACCTGACCATCAAGTCCAATATGTTCCGGCATTCCATGCGCGTGAGTATCGCGACGATCACGGGCTATATCATTTCCGGATTCCTTCCGTTCGGACACGGCTACTGGATGCTGCTAACGATCATCGTTATGACTGAAACCCGTCCATAGTCTGACGAAGAAGCGCAATTTCGAGCGGCTGATGGGAACCCTTGGCGGGGCGCTGGTGGGGCTGGTGATCCTGTATTTCATAAAGGACCCGCGCGTCCTGTTCGTGCTGATGATCCTGTTCATGATCGGCACCTATGTCTTTCTCCGGACCAACTACCTGGCCGCCGTGATATTTACCACACCTTATGTGCTGCTGTTGTTCCATCTGTTGTATCCGATCGATTTTAGGACCATTCTGACCGACAGGGTCATCGATACCGTGATCGGCTCTGTCATTGCCTTTCTGGCGAATATCCTGATCATACCTTCCTGGGAGCACGAGCGGATAACGGACTATATGACCGGGGCGATCGAAGCCAATATCGACTATTTCAGGGACGTGGCTGGCGCTTTCCTCGGCCGGCCTTCGACCGTACACCAATACAAACTTTCGCGAAAAAAGGCCTTCGTTGCGCTCGCCAATCTCTCGGACGCATTCGGACGAATGCTCTCGGAGCCTCGCCGTCAGCAGAAAAGGATCACGGACATGCACCAGTTCGTCGTCTCCAACCACATGCTTACGTCGCATACGGCCACTCTGGCCTACTATGTCGATCCTTTTGCGGCAAAATTTGCCGACGGGGCTTATGAGCCGCTGGTAAACGATATCGTTCAGAAGGCTGCGGTGCGCGGTGGCGGTGTTGAAAGACGAGGCCTTGCCTCAGGCAACGGCGGTGCCGAAAGAAGAGCTGCGCGTGCTGAACGACCGACTGAACAGGCTGATGGAACAGCGCAGGGACGAACTCGACGCCGGCGTTCCCAGTGCGAAGCGAAGGGAACGAACGAGAAGGAGCGAGGGACGACGCTCCGACGAAGTTCGCTATGACCGATACGCGCAGGCAACTATCGGAATTCAAGCCGATAGCGGATCAGTTCAATTTCATCGTCAAAGTCGCCGCGGATATCGAAAAGCTGAGCGCTCCGCTGCACTCGGCACTCACGACGCCGCAGGAAGTAGGCTATACTCCGTTATTTTAACACCTCTCTGATCTTCGTCACCAGCTCGCCCTTCGTGATCGGGACGCCCATCACCTTATGATATCCTTTTGCGTCGATCAGGAATTGGTCGCGGATGATCTTGATCAGCTGTCCGTTGTTGATCTCGGGGATCAGCACGTGCTTGTAGTTGTGGAGCAGCTCGCCGAGGTTGGCCGGGAAGGGGCGCAGGTGGCGGAGATGTGCGTGGGCAATGGCAAAACCTTCCTTCTGCAGTTCGGCCACGGCACTTTTGATCGAGCCGTAGGTGCTTCCCCATCCGAGTACCAGCAGGTCGCCTTTTTCGGGGCCGCTGTCGAGGGCCTGGAGTGGGATATGGTCGGCGATGCGGGCAACTTTCTCTTCGCGGATCCTCACCATGATCTGGTGGTTCTCCGGGTCGTAGCTGACGTTGCCGGTAACATTCTGTTTTTCGAGGCCGCCGATACGGTGTTCCAGTCCGGGTGTGCCGGGTATGGCCCAGGGGCGGACGAGTTTCTCGTCGCGCAGGTAGGGCTGGAATTTCTCTTCGTCGGGACCTAGCTCGGTCTTGAATTTTACTTCGATAGGCGCGAGGTCCGCGCTTTTAGGGAATTTCCAGGGCTCCGCGCCATTGGCGATATAACCGTCGCTCAGGAAGATGACGGGTGTCATATGCTGAACCGCTATGCGGACGGCTTCATAGACCGCGTCGAAACAGTCGCTGGGCGTCGATGCGGAGACGACGGGCATGGGGCATTCTCCGTTGCGTCCGTAATAGGCCTGCAGGAGATCGCTCTGTTCCGTTTTTGTCGGGAGGCCGGTCGAGGGGCCGCCGCGCTGGATATCGCAGATCAGAAGAGGAATTTCGAGCATAACGGCGAGACCCATCGCCTCGGATTTGAGTGCCATGCCTGGGCCCGAGGTCGTCGTCACGCCGAGGGAACCGCCGTAGGAGGCGCCGATGGCCGCGGTGATGCCGGCTATCTCGTCCTCTGCCTGGAAGGTGCGGATGCCGAATGCCTTGTGCCGGCTCAGCTCGTGCAGAACATCGGAGGCCGGCGTGATAGGATAGGTGCCGAGGAAGAGCGAAAGACCGCTCTTCTGTGATGCGGCGATCAGCCCATAGGCCAGCGCCTGGTTGCCCATGATGCTGCGATAAACACCGGGGGTCATTTTCGCCTTTTCCACCTTGTAGGTAGTGGTAAACGTCTCGGTGGTATCCCCGAAGTTGAAGCCGGCCTGGAGCGCCCTGATATTACTTTCCAGTATCTCCGGCTTCTTGCCGAATTTATCTTTCAGGAACTGGATGGTATTCCCCATGTCCCGGTTGTACATCCAGTATAGGAAGCCGAGGACGAACATGTTTTTGGCCCGGTCTTTCTCCTTCGTGCCCATGGTGATATCCTTCAGCGCTTCCCGGGTCATTTTTGTCACATCCATCCGGATGACGGAGTAGCTCCCGAGCGAAGAATCTTCAAGGGGATTCGCCCCGTCGGGGTAGTTGGCCAGCCGGAGATTTTTGGCGTCGAAGCCTTCGGTATTGACGATGATCTTTCCTCCTTTTTTCAGGCCTTTGAGGTTGGCCCTGAGGGCGGCCGCGTTCATGGCTACCAGTACATCACATTCATCCCCAGGGGTATATACTTTGTCACTCGAGAAGCGCAGCTGGTACCCGCTGACGCCCGGAAGGGTCCCCTGCGGGGCCCGTATCTCGGCGGGGAAATCGGGGAAGGTGGCCAGATCGATGCCCAGAAGGGCTGTATTGTTGGTAAACTGGCTTCCGGTCAACTGCATGCCATCGCCGGAGTCCCCGGCGAATTTTATGACGACATCCTGAAGGATCTCTTCTTTTCTGTTCATGGGGGGACAAAGATAACACATTTTGGGGTGGTGCGGCCGCGACGTAGTTTCCGACATCGGGAAAAAGGGTTGCCCCGCCAGGAGCCCATCCCTTCCGTCGGTCCACGCGCCGGCGTCACCTCCCACGCGCCCGCGCCCCGGTTCACACCGGTCTTCCTCCCCCATGCGCGGTTCACATGGTTCTCGCGGTCAGACTGCCGGCTTCCCGCCCCCTACTCATAGCGTAGCGCCTCTATCGGATCCAGCCGCGAGGCCTTCTGCGCCGGATAATACCCGAAAAAGACACCGGTAATAAAACATACCAGAAAGGACAGAATGATGGAGTATTCCGTCACCAGGGTCGGCCACGAAAGGAAGGCCGTGACCAGCCGCGCGGAAGTAATTCCCAGCACGACGCCGATGATCCCGCCGGTAATGCTGATCAGGATCGCCTCGGTCAGGAACTGCAGGAGAATGTCGATCCCGCGGGCCCCGATCGACATGCGAAGTCCTATTTCCTTCGTCCGCTCCGTGACCGAGACGTACATGATATTCATAATGCCGATACCCCCGACCAGCAGGGATATCCCTGAGATCACCGCCAGCAGTACGGTCAGCAGCTGGCTGGTCGAACTGAAGGTATTGATCAGCTCCTGCATGGTCCGCACCGCGAAATCGTCTTCGTCGGTGGATTTCAGGCGGTGGGTCGCGCGAAGGATCCCGGAGATCTCGTCGGTAGCAGCAGTAGTTGATTTTTCATCCGTAGCGGAGGCATAGATATTCTGAAGGTAGATGGTCGAGAGAATGCGTCTTTGCACGGTGGTAAAAGGGGCGAGTATCACGTCGTCCTGGTCCTGGCCGAATGCGCTTTCGCCTTTGGCGCTGAGGGTGCCGATGACCAGCAGGGGTACTTTTCCGAAGCGGATATATTTCCCGATAGGGTTTTCGCCGTTGGGGAAGAGGTTGGTGATGACGGTCTGTCCGAGCAGGCACACCTTGTTCTGGGACTGTACGTCACGGTCGGTAAAGGCAATACCGTCTTTCAGGGGCCACTGGCGGATGACGTCGAGGTATTGCGGGTTGACGCCCTGAATGGTGGTCGGCCAGTTGTTGTTGCCATAGATCGCCTGTCCTTTGGAGCTCGCCAGCGGGGTGACCGCGCTGAGGTGCGGGGCCTGTTTCTGCAGCGCTTTTACGTCGTCGAGGGTGAGGGTCTGGACGGAAGTGGCGTCGAGACGGGCGCCGGCGGAGACATTGCTGTTGGGCCGGATGATGATCATATTCGAGCCCATGCCCGACAGTTGCTGCTGGATGCTTTGTTTCGAGCCCTGTCCGATGGCTACCATGGCGATGACAGACGCCACGCCGATGATGATGCCCAGCATGGTGAGAAAAGCCCTCAGCTTGTTTCTTTGCAGGGCTTTCAACGCGATCCGGAGAAGGTTGAACAGGCTCATAATAAAAGAATTTAATAATCCTCTGTTTTCGGTAGTGATGCCAGCACCTCTTTCGCCGACTTCCTATTCTCATTAACACTATCCTTCATCACTTTGCCGTCGCGCAGCATGATAGTCCTGCTGCTGAAGGAGGCGATATCCGGTTCGTGGGTCACGAAGACGATGGTCTTTCCCCGGGAGTTCAGTTCCTGGAAAAGGGCCATGATGCTGTACGAGGTTCGGGAGTCGAGATTTCCGGTCGCCTCGTCGGCGAGGATCATCACCGGCTCGTTCACCAGGGCGCGGGCAATGGCTACGCGTTGCTGCTGGCCGCCGGACAGCTGGTTGGGAGTATGGTCGAGGCGGTCACCCAAATTTACTGCTTCCAGCGCCTTTATGGCCCGCTCCTTTCTTTCTTTCGCGCTGAACTCGGGGTTGTACATCAGCGGCAGCTCGACGTTCTCCAGCGCCGAGGTACGGGGCAAAAGGTTGTAGGACTGAAAGACAAAACCTATCTTATGATTCCTGAGGCGCGCCAGCTCGTTGCGACCCAGCTTCTTTATGTCTACCCCGTCCAGCAGGTAGGTGCCTTCCGTGGGTTTGTCCAGACAACCGAGGGTATTCAGCAAAGTCGTCTTGCCGGAACCGCTGCTTCCCATGATGGTGACGAACTCACCGGCCTCGACGTCGAAACTGACCCCTTTCAGGGCCCTGACGATCTCGGAGCCCATGCGGAACTCTCTTTTGATATCCTTTAATTCGAGTATTTTTTGATTGCTCATGGGTTTAGATTTATCTGCCGCCGCCTCCCGGTCTGCCACCACCACCTCCCCCGCCTCTGCTGCCACCACCGCGTCGTGCGGGCATGAAGGGGCTTCTCACCGCACCACTCTTCGCCTCCGCCCTGGTCTCGACCTCCGCCGCAACGACGATCTCGTCGTCGTTGTCCAGTCCGCTTAGTATCTGTACCTGTGTATCGTTGTTAAGTCCCGTCGTCACCTTTTTTCCATCAGGCTGTCTCCCACTCTGACCCATACAAAGGCGGGCGTGCCCGTGTTCGGCGCCGAGTCTATCTGTATCGAGGCCGAGTCGTGCCGGTGGCGGGGAGGAGCAGTGGGGCCAGCGTTGGAAGCCCGGCGCGCTTCGCGCCGCAAGCTCGCGTTCGGCATTGGTATCGGGTATGATCCTGAATTGTTTGGTCATGGACGAGTCCGGCTTGAATTTGAGGGCCTTCGCCGAAATTAACATCGCGCTGTCCACCTCTCTGGTAAAGATGAAGATATTGGCCGTCATGCCGGGCTTTAGCTTCAGGTCCTGGTTGGGGGCGGTGATGAGCGTGGAATAGGTGACGACATTGGCAGAGACGACGGGCTCGAGCCTGATCTGGTTGACCGTACCGTTGAACGAGATATCGGGATAGGCGTCGACCGTAAACGCTGCGCGAAGGCCCGTGCGCACGTCGCCGATGTCCGCCTCGCTGACAGCCGCCTGCACCTGCATTTTGGTGATATCCTTTGCAATGATGAAAAGAGTAGGCGTATTGAAACTGGCAGCGACCGTTTGCCCCACGCTCACATTACGCGTCATCACAACCCCGTCCACCGGCGAATAGATGCTGGCGTAGGAAAGATTTTTAATGGCCGCATCCAGCTGTGCCTGCACGCTCTGGACGTTGGCCTTTGCTCCCAGGTATTGATTCTGCGAGTTCTCGAAATCCGCCTTGCTGATGGCTCCGGCATTATACAGCAGCGTCTGCCGGTCAAACGTGCTTTTCTGATAGACCAGCGACGCTTTGGCCACTTCGAGGTTGGCCCTGTACTGGTTGGTCTGGGCTTCGAAGAGAGACTTGTCCAGTTCGGCGAGGAGCTGTCCCTTTCTGACCTTGGCATTGAAATCCGTATAGATATTTTTTATCGTACCCGATACCTGAGAGCCGACGGCCACCGTATCGACGGGCTGGACCGTGCCCGTTGCCGTCACGCTTTTCGAAATATAGCCATAGTGGGGCTGCTCGGTCTGAAGGACCAACGGCTTTTCCTCCTTCCTGAACCGGAAATACCAGAAGGCGGTTCCTGCCAGAAGGACGATCACGATGATAATGACCACTCTGAGTTTGGGCATACGAAGGACATTTATAGTTTGACTGCTATTCCCATATAGAAATCATAGATCCGGATACTGAGCGCGGCGTTGTATTTGGCCTGAATATACACCTGGAAGGCCTGCGTATACTGTGTCTTCTGCTGCAGATAGTCCACGATATTGGCCGCACCCACTTTCAGCTGCTCGCCCGCGATGCGAAAGCTCTCCTGGTTGGCCCGCAGGCCTTCGACCGCGGCGTCGTACTGTCCCTGGGCGTTTACTACGTTGATATACGCCTGTTCTATCGTCAGCGCCAGACTGGTCTGCACGTTCTTCAGGTTCAGCTGCGACTGTTCGATCTCTATCTTCGCGTTCTCTACATTGGTCTTTGCTACCCGCCTGTTGAAGATGGGGATGGACAGCGACAGCCCTGCCTGCTGAAAGAAATTATTGTCCAGCTGTTTGAAATAGTCGTCGTGCTGGTTGTTGGAGTAGCCGCTGGAGAGGTTGGCCGAGGCCGTTAGTATCGGGAGATAGGCGGCCCTTGCCTTCAGCAGGTCGTATCGGGAGATCTCGATGCCGAGCTCGCCGTTCTTTATTTCCGGCCGGTCTCTCAGGGCCGTTGCTACTACCTGATCCAGCGCCGGTACGGCCTCTTTGGACATAACGGTATCCGGCGTGACGATATCGAAGGAGTCCGTGATCGACAGCTGGAGCAGCTGTTTGAGAGTGATCTTGTTGGTCCGGACCGCGTTCTGGGCGGTAACGAAATTATATTTGTCCGTCGCCATCTGCGCCTGCAGCTCGATATAGGCATTGCGGGCGATGCTTCCGGCTTCGTATTGTTTTCTTCCCTGATCGACCTGCGCCATGGACGTGGTAACGAGGTCCTGTACGTACACGACGTTCTCTTTCGCCAGCAGGATAGCCAGATAGGCCTGCGTGATGGAGAGCGTGATATCGTTCTCTGTCTGTAAGATATTCAGGTTGGCGGATTCGATCTCGAGGTTCTTTTGTTTGATATCGTTGCTGATATACCCGCCGTTGTAGAGTGTCATGCCCGAGCTGAGGCTGAGACTATTGCTGAAGGAAGACTGGGTCTGGAACCCGCCGACCACGGGGTTGGCGTTCTTGCTGTGCGTATAGGTGAGCCCGGCTCCGGCCTGCAGATTGGGTTCGCGCTGCGCGCGGGACAGGAGATAATTCTGCTGGGCCGTTCTCGCGGTTAGCCGGAGGCTGTTCAGCTGGATATTGTTCTTTTTGGCGTAGTCCAGACAGGTCTGCAGGTCCCAGCGGGTAGGCAGCTGCCGGGTAGCGCTGTCCTGGGCGCATGCCGTCGTGGCGAGAAGTCCAAGGCCGAAGATCGTGAACACCGATAGTCGTAGAAACATATGCTCCTGGTTTAGGTAATATAAATCCAGCAGGTCATGCCTAACTGCGCCAGTGTTACAAAGGTGAGGCCACAGTGGGCCTCGATTCACCCATTCATATAAAAATAGTTAATATTTGCCGGTTGGGGAGCCGCCTTCGGGGTATTGTTTTTGAGGAACTGATCAAAAAACTATCTATGACATCGTTAGCCGGAAAGAAGATTGCGATCCTCACCGAGAATGGTTTTGAGGAAGTTGAGCTGACCAGCCCGAAGAAAGCACTGGAAGACGCCGGGGCGGAAGTGAAGATCGTTTCGCCGCAGAAGGACAAGGTGAAGGCATGGGATAAAGATCATTGGTCGATCGAACTGACGGTCGACCAGCAGCTGGATGACGCGGATTCCGATGACTATGACGCCCTGATGCTTCCCGGCGGCGTGCTGAATCCCGACAAACTGCGGACGAACCGCAAAGCTGTGGAATTTGCGCAACAGTTCATGGAATCGGGCAAACCCGTGGCGGCTATCTGTCATGGCCCGCAGCTGCTGATCGAGACGCGGCTGATAGAAGGCCGTAACATGACGTCATATCCTTCCCTGAAGACCGATATGGAGAACGCTGGAGTGATATGGGCCGACAGGGAGGTCGTCACCGACAACGGCCTGGTCACGAGCCGGTCACCCAAAGACCTCGAGGCCTTCAATAAAAAAATGATCGAAGAGATTGGGGAAGGGCGCCACGCGACTACCGCGCATAATTAGGGCGCCCGTGCATCTTTTCGACGTCCTCGGATTTGCGCGGCGCCTGCCATGACAGGAGTTCGAATTTGTCTTTTCCGATACGCACGTCGTCTTCGATCCTGACGCCGATGTCCCACCATTTTTTGTCGCAGGGACTGCCGGCGGGAATGTAGA
Source organism: Puia sp. P3 (assembly GCF_050632245.1). Classification (NCBI taxonomy): domain Bacteria; kingdom Pseudomonadati; phylum Bacteroidota; class Chitinophagia; order Chitinophagales; family Chitinophagaceae; genus Puia; species Puia sp. P3. The sequence continues at coordinate 6,817,474 of NZ_CP192583.1, read as the reverse complement.
TGCCCGGTTCCACCGTGATCACCATATTCTCCTTCAGGGTCTGGTCATAGTTGCCCATATCGTGGACGTCGAGGCCGAGAAAATGCGAACAGCCATGGGGGTAATAGGTGTGCACTTCCGACTTGTCTTTTATGATGCCGAGTTTGATCAGTCCGGCGGCGAGGACCTCCGTCGACTTTTTATTCAGCGAGTCGAAAGGCACTCCTTCCCGGCATAGCGGGAAAATGGCCTCCTGCGCCTCATAGACGAGGTCATATATCGCCTTTTGCTGCGGGTTGAATTTGCCCGTCGACGGGACCGTGCGGGTGACGTCGGCCGAGTAGCCGTGGTATTCCGCGCCGACGTCCATCAGGACCATATCGTTGCCGACGTTGAGCCGGCTATTCTCTTCATAGTGAAGGATGCATCCGTTGGCGCCGCCGCCGACGATCGATGGATAGCCGACCCATTCCGCCCCCAGTTTCTTGTGGACATATTCCTGCAGGCCCTGCAGCTCGCCTTCCGAAATACCCGGATGGATGGCCTTCATTACTTCGGCGTGAGCCATACAGGAAACGGAGACCGTCTTGCGCATCAGCACCATTTCCTCGGGCGTTTTTATTTCCCTGAGCGAAGCCACCAGTTTATTATAGAGATAAGTGTTCCATTTGAGCGCGGAGAATTTCTGACGGAAGGCGGAGAGTCCCACCGAGTCTTTGACGCCGGAGAAAGCCTTTACGTATTCGTCGTCGCGCATCCGGGGATTGGCCTCGACGCGCTTGTTGAAATACCGGATCGCATAATTAAGGTTGGCGGGCGTGGCTCTTTCCGCGAGCGAGCCCAGCAGTTCATAGGTGGGCGCGTCATAGTTGTCGGGCAGCGCCGCTTTCTTTTTAAAAGCCTGAATCAGGTCATAAAGGTCGGCGGGGTCGCTGTTGTCGTCGTGCACGTCGTCGGGCAGGCCAGCGAAGAGGATCCGGCTGAAGCCCGAGAGGTCGACGGGATAGTCGGCGAAGGCGCTGCCGTTGTATACGCTGTCGAAACCCAGCTCGCTCTTCACCTTTTCCACGCCAAGGCGGCGTCCCGTCCACTGTTCAGCCTGCGGGTCGCGCTGCTGGATGAAGAAAAGTTCTTTATAGGTCCCGCCGCCCGGGGCCTTCTGGGGCTCCTTGAAGATGAGGAGAACGGCCTGCGGTTCTTTATATCCGGAGAAATAGTAGAGATCGGGATTGGGATGATAAGGGTAGCTCACGTCATTGCTGAAGGTCCGGGTGGGGTAGGCGAAGATCACGGCTACCGAGTTGTCGGGCATGATGGCCCGAAGGGCTTCCCTTCTGCCGGCGTGGAAAGATTTGGAAAGATAGTCAGAGGGGAGGTTCTCCTGGCAGTTGCCGGCAAGGGAGAATACCAGGGATAGGACGAGTAAAGAGGCCTTCATAATCAGAGTTTGTGGGCGACAAGATATATTTTTCGGGAGGTTTTGTCGCGCCGTTTATCAAATGACGCGGATTCGCTAACTTTGTTAGCAAACAAGAGGCGTATGAAACGATCCGGTGCTGCTGATCTTCCCCTTCATTATGGTTATGTGCCGCAATGGCTGGCCGAAAGGATGGCCAAACTCGGGCTGGCTGTTACGGAGGTCCTTTTGGCCGAGTATGGGAAGCTGGAGGTCATCCGCCGGCTGGCCGATCCGTTCTGGTTTCAGAGTCTTGGTGCGGTGATGGGAATGGACTGGCATTCGTCCGGGATCACCAGCTTCCGTCATGGGCGCGCTCAAGCGGGCGATCAACCCGCATTCCCGGGAGCTGGGCATCTATATCTGCGGCGGGAAGGGTAAATTTTCGCGGCAGGCGCCGGAGGAGATCACAAAAGTTTGCGAGAGTACGGGGCTGGATGCCGCTCAACTGGTGCGCAGCAGCAAGCTGAGCGCAAAGGTCGACAATACCGTCGTCCAGGACGGTTTTCAGCTGTACATGCACTGTTTTGTCCTCAGCGACGAGGGGCAATGGACCGTTATTCAGCAGGGGATGAGCGCGGGCAATTCCATGGCCCGGAGGTATCACTGGCATTCTGCCGACCTGCGATCCTTTGTAGACGAGCCGCACACCGCCGTGTGCGGTGTCAACCAGGGGCCGATCCTCAACCTTGCCGACAAAGAGGCCGGTCCGGCACAGCAGGGTGTGCTTTCGCTGACACACGAAAAGCCCGAGCTGATGATGCAGGACATTCAGCGTCTGGTGCTGCCGGCACACCACGACGTGCGAACGGAGGACGTTGATCTGCGGCGGCTCGGGGCGGTGCTTTGGCTCGCCCACGACCGGAAACCATCCGACTTTGAAGAGCTGATCATGCTGGAGGGCGTGGGTCCGCGGACCCTGCAGTCGCTGGCGCTGGTCAGCGAGGTCATCCACGGTACGCCATCGCGTTTTCGCGACCCGGCGCGGTTTGCCTTTGCGCATGGGGGCAAGGACGGCCATCCTTTCCCCGTCCCGACGGCGGTATACGACGAGACGATCGGCATCCTTCAGACTGCGGTACGGAAAGCCAAAATAGGCCAGAGCGACAAGCTGGACGCTGTCCGCAAACTGTCGGCACTGGCGCAGAAGGCGGAAAAGGATTTTACGCCTGCCGGCGGGCTGGAAGAATATATCGAAAAGGAAAGAAGGGATTCCTGGAAATATGGAGGCCGAACCGTGTTTGGCAGGGAGAAGCCTCCGGCGGACCAGACAAAAGGACGACAGATGATGCTGTTCTAGTGGTGCACTCGCGAACCGTGAACCACGGGACGCGATTCTACAACGCCTTCCGCGCCGCAACAGGCTTCCGGACCTTGATGTGCGGGTTTTTCGCCAGGAGCAGGTCAGCTTTTTCCTGTGTTTCCTGCGTGGTAAGCCATTTCTTCATGAGCTTCTTCAAGGCTTTCGCCTTTTCCATGTTTTCTTTTGTGGGTTGGGTCATAATCAGGGTGCCTTAAGGAGTCTTGTAAGTGATTTCAGAGAGGGTAAAAATACAGCAACGGGACTGGCAACGCGATGGGATTGCACCCATCTTTATCCACGCTAATGGTTTTCTTTAGAGTTTATCCTTACGGATCTTTTACCGGCTATGTAGAACATGACTGAAGGTGCGGGATTTGCTATTCTGATACTATGCCCGAGGGACCATCCATAGTCATATTAAAGGAACAGGTTGCCGCTTTCAGCGGAAAATTGATCCTGTCCGCCACAGGAAATACAAAGGTGGACAAGGATATCATGACCGGACAGAAGGTCCTCGCCTTCAGCAGCTGGGGAAAACATTTTTTGATCCGTCTCCCCGGGCTGACCGTACGCATACATTTCCTGCTATTCGGATCTTACAGCATCAACCAGCAGACAAAGCCCAACCCCCGCCTGCACCTGAAATTCGAAAACGGCGACCTCTATTTTTATACCTGTTCCATTAAATTGCTGGAGGAAAACATCGATGAGCTTTACGACTGGAGCGCGGACGTAATGAATGACGCATGGGACGCCAAAAAAGCCAGGAAAAAATTGAAGACCGCCCCGGAAACGCTAGTCTGCGACGCCCTGCTCGACCAGGCCATATTCGCCGGAGTCGGGAATATCATCAAGAACGAGGTGTTGTTTAGGATCAGGGTTCATCCCGAAAGCCAGATCGGTGCGCTGCCGCCCCGCAAACTGACCGAAATGATCAACGAGGCCCGCAACTATAGCTTTGACTTCCTGAAATGGAAGAAAGAGTTTGTCCTGAGAGCGCACTGGCTGGCGCACACGAAGACACAGTGCCCGAGGGATCACGTGCCGCTGATAAAAGTAAAACATATGGGAAAGGCCCGCAGGCGGGCCTTTTATTGTGAAGTTTGTCAGAAATTGTATGTGTTGCCGCGGAAGAAGGCGACCGCCGCCAGGCCTAGTCGCTCTTCAAGACCCGCAAAGTCTCCTGCCCGCGCGAAGTAGCAATATTCAACAGATACACTCCTTTGGCGAGCCCGCCTAGGGAATTCAGCGGTATGCTGTTCGTACCTTTTTGTATCGACAGGTCCTGGCCGATCACCAGTCTTCCGCCGGGATCGCGGATGCTGAGCCGGCCCTTGTCGGCCTCTGCCGCTTCCAGCGTCACGGTCAGCTGCCCGCGGAAAGGATTGGGCCAGGCAGAAAGCACGGGTCCCGGGCCCGAGACATTGAATTTTAAAATTGGACTATACGTGAACGCGCCGTCGAGGTCGACCATTTTCAGACGGTAGAACCAGGCCGGTGTCGCCGTCGCCGGCAGACGGTCGGTGTAGTTGTAGTGGAGCGTCGCTTCGCTATGACCCGCTGCTGGCATGCGGCCGACCGTCGCAAAATCGCCGCTGTTGTCGCCACGCTGGATCTCGAAGCCGGACGTATTTTGTTCGGACGCAGTCGTCCATTGGAGCTTGGCGTCATTCCCGGTATGGAGCGCGCTAAAATCGATGAGCGTAAGAGGCAGGCTGCCCGCGACAGTGGTGATCTGGTCGACGACCTCAAAGGTCATCGTTGCGGAAGCTGGAGGCTGCCTGTGTAAATCGGAACTCGTCTATACCCCCGAATTGCGACATGGCGCTGACGTCGAACTGGGTCCAGACGCCGGTGGCTATGCCCGTGACCGTCTTCGTGGCTCCTGCTACGGGTGAGCCGGAGAGATAGCCGGCGATGGTCATGTCAGCGGACCCACTGACTATATTTAGCCTAAGGAATACCGACTGAAGGTTGAATGTCGAGGCGTCATTGGATTTTACGGCAACGGTTTGCACCCCGACGCCCGCGGTAGTACTGGCCAGCCGTACACAGAAATCGGTCGCACCTCCGGGGTTGGCGCCTCCCGCGATCGCGGATATGGTTACGGTGGCGGTGGGAGCGGTGATCGTGAAGTCCCAACCGGAATGCAATGTGGTGCCGACGTCCGTAGCTGTGCCCGGGGATGGCGTGGGGGAAAGGATACCCACCGCCGCCGAAAAATTATTGTTGAAGGTGGTGGTCCCGACGACGGGGCCGGTGGCGGAAAGCCGTTCGAAAGTCAGCAGCAGAAGCGAGAATAGAATTATACGCATAAATAAGGATTTTGCCATCCGGCCAGAGAGGACTGCGCTGGCGACAGCGCGGGGTCGTCCCATTCTATTCCGGAAGAGGTTGTGACAATGGCGTTTTCCGGTCTTCCCGTATGGGATGACGGTATGGGTTTGCGGATATAGACCGGCAGTGTCGTCCGCAGCGGACGCGTCGATACGGAAAGGACGCCGCGTGGCCCTACAGCATGGGTTTTGCCGAGCGCTGCCGTCAGAGATGCTCTGCTGATCTTTTGGTCATTTCCTTCCAGCGCGGTGGCCAGCACCAATCCCGCCTCATAGGCGAGCATGGAAAAGACGTTGGGCAGTTCATCCCAGTCGGCCTTGTATGCGCGGATAAAGATATTGTTGTCGGGTGTGTTCAGGGTGCGGGTCCAGGTACTGGCATTGAAGAGGTCGAGACCGGGAGCCAGTGTAGACGTCGAAGTCGTCTTCCACCATAAAAGGATTGACGCTTATCCCGGCACCGCTGGGTCCGATATGCTCCTGGTATAGCTGCAGGAACTGTTCGCCTTCTTTCCCTGAGAGCAGCGCGTGGATATGGGTAGATCGTTGTTCCTGGATGTACCGTATCAACGGCATGGTATCCGGAGGACCGCTGATATTGCGGACCAGATTGACTTTTAGCGTCGTCGCTCCAGAGGCGCCGGCGCCAATCCGGAAGGAATCCTGCAGGCCGTATCCGCTTTCATACACAGAGAGGTTGACAGAAGGCTCGCCTTTGTAGATGTCCTGCATCCATTTACCGATCGCCCACTGGCTTTTCCAGAGGTGGAGGCTGTTGTAGAAAAGATAGTCCGAGCTCAGCAAGCTGTCCGGGCAGGTCAGCGCCGAGATTAAGGAGAAGGGCCGGCGTCCTGTGGTTGTCGAGCACGGGAATGATGGCTGTCGCCGTCTTTGTGCCTACTACGCCCATGACCAGATCGACCTGGTTGTAGAGCAGCAGTTTCTTCAGCGCGTCTTCCGTGCTTTTTACAGAAGCAGACTGTATGAATTCTGAAAATGATTCGATGCTGACGCCGGCCCCTTCCATTTGAATAGCGGTATCCAATCCCTGTTGCAAGTCTTTCCGAAGCTCTTTGAAAATCCCTGAATAAGGGATCAGCCAGCCTAGTTTTAGCTTTTTCATTCTGTTTTTGCTCCCGGGATTATCCGCGCGAAGGGAAAATACCAGTGAGGGCGATGATATAGTTTACGGCGAGATAGGGCTGGGTGATACCGACCGGAATGTTGTTGCCGGCTGTGCTGGTGGTGCCTGTGCCAATATTCAGCTGTGTGTCGGGGGCGGCGTTGACATAGCCTCCGATGGAAAGGAAGTTCACCGAGTCATAGGGTGCAGCGAGAGAATAGCCTGCTTTGGGCGTGCTGTCCGTTGCATTGGTGCTGTTGGCCGAGACGGTAAAAGTATGAGAGTGAGTTGGCATGTTGTTCGTCAGGATCGATACGCTCTCCGATCCGCCGACCTGGCCGATCTCGTAGTTGGAGAGACCGGGACCCTGTCCGACGCCAATGGGCACGCGGCTTCTGAAGTCGGGCAGCTGGAACGTGGTCGTTCCGTTTCCGCCGTAGAACGTGCCTATAAGAGAGAAGAGGGCGGCGTTTTGTGCAATGGGAAGGATTTGTCCGGCGCAGAATGCCCAGCCGTTGGGTGCAAAATTACAAGGCCATAATAGAATGGTGGCGAGATACTGATCCATTTTTAGTTTGGATTTAGAAAGTTAAAAAATATAGGTTCCCTCTTCGGGCGTGAGCCCGAAAAAAGTTTGGAAATGGAAATTGCGTCCAGTGCTAGCTAGCTACGTAATAAGAGTGTTGATTGGACGGACCTTAGATGGATGTACTAATTTGGCCTTGAAGAAAAGGTTGAACTAAGGGGTGTGAGTAAGCGTACTAAAGGTAGTATTTTTTTGATACGGCCCTAATTAATTTTTGATCACCATATCGTAGGCGCCATACCATGCCGCACCCTGCAAGGCCATTTTATCGTTGAGTACAACGTGTATGGGCACCCTATCGGAGAGATCGTGCATGCGGCCGTTGTTGTCGAAATTTTTTTCCCAGCCGTCAGACTGCAGTAAAGGAAGAATCTTGGGCGGAATACCTCCTGCCACATAGAGACCGCCCGTCGCCATCAGCTTGAGCACGAGGCTCGACGCTTCCGTCGCCAGATAGCGGACAAATAGCTCCATCGTCTCCGCGCAAAGCAGGTCTTCGTGTTTTATGGCGGCTTCGCTGATGACCGCCGCGGGGTCTTCATCCTTTAGACGTTGCGCCAGCCATTCGGGTATATCCTGCTGCCGTCCTTCAGTCAGGAAATGAAAAATATTTCGGATACCCATGCCGGATACCACGCGTTCCCAGCTGACGTGACCGTACTGTTTTTGCAGGAACCAGAAAAGGTCTACGTCCGTCTTTGTCCTGGGGCGAAATCGCTGTGCCCGCCTTCCGTTGCAAAAGGATGGTAGTGCTGCCCGTCCCAGTACAGGCCGGCTTCACCCAGACCGGTGCCGGGCGCGATGATAGCGATATTCCCTTTCGCATGGGCGTCACCGGCAGCCAGCGTGGCCAGCTCGTCGTCGCCCAGACCGGCAAGACCATACGCCGTGGCCTCGAGGTCGTTGATAAATCGCACGGGAACGCCCAGCTCTTTACTCATGGCTTCGCTGTCCAGTATCCAGGGCAGGTTGGTGAGTTTGCTCTTTCCTTCCACGACGGGACCCGCCACTGCAGCTGCGATGCGTTCGGGCGCCCTTCCGGCAGTGAGCTCGCGGATCGTCTCCGTGAAGTCGCGGATGATCTCCATAAAGGAGGAATGGTCTTTGGAAACGTATCTTTTCTCCCGCAGGGAGACGACGCCATCCGGGCCGGCCTGATAGAGGGCAATATTCGTTTTCGTGCCGCCGATATCGGCAGCGAGGAGGGTGATCGTCTCCTGGAAGTCTCCGGGCTTTTGTCTGAACGCGATCGGTACTGGCATATACAAATTTACATGTTGCGCCGGTACTGACCGCCAACTTCGTATAAAGCATTGGTTATTTCCCCAAGGGTGCAGTATTTTACCGTCTGCATCAGTTCTTCGAACAGATTGCCATTGCTGATAGCGACTTCCTTCAGGCTGGCAAGACGCTGAGCCCTCTCGCCGGAATTGCGTTTCCGGAAGGCTCGCAGGTTGGCGATCTGCTGGTCCTTTTCTTCCGTGGTAGACCGTATCACCTCGCCGGGCAGCACCGTGGGAGACCCTTTCTTATCGAGGAAAGTATTGACGCCCACTATCGGCAGCTCGCCGCTGTGTTTGAGGCTTTCATAGTAGAGACTTTCTTCCTGTATCTTGTTGCGCTGGTACATTCTCTCCATAGCGCCCAGCACACCGCCGCGTTCGGTCAGCCGGTCGAACTCCGTGAGCACGGCCTCTTCCACCAGGTCGGTGAGCTCTTCCAGGGCAAAGCTTCCCTGGACAAAATTCTCCGTTCTTACACTGCCCAGTTCGCGGTTGATGATCAGCCGGATGGCCATGGCGCGGCGGACGCTTTCTTCCGTCGGCGTCGTTATCGCCTCGTCGTAGGCGTTTGTGTGCAGGCTGTTGCAGTTGTCATAGATCGCGTACAGCGCCTGCAGAGTGGTGCGGATATCGTTGAAGTCTATCTCCTGCGCGTGGAGGCTGCGGCCGCTGGTCTGTATATGGTACTTCAGCTTTTGCGACCGGCTGTTTCCTTTATAGACATGCCTGATCGTCTTGGCCCAGATGCGGCGGGCGACCCGGCCGATGACGCTGTATTCGGGATCCATGCCATTGCTGAAGAAGAAAGAGAGATTGGGCGCGAAATCGTCGATCGCCATGCCCCGGCTCAGGTAGTACTCCACGTAGGTGAACCCATTGGACAGGGTGAAGGCCAGCTGGGTGATGGGGTTCGCGCCGGCTTCCGCGATATGATACCCGCTGATGGATACGCTGTAAAAATTTCGTACCTGGTTCTTAATAAAGTATTCCTGAACGTCGCCCATCAAACGAAGCGCGAATTCGGTGCTGAAGATGCACGTGTTCTGGGCCTGGTCCTCCTTTAATATATCAGCCTGTACCGTCCCCCTTACCTGGGAGAGAGTGTCGGCCTTTATTTTTTCATAGACATCGCTGGTCAATACCTGGTCGCCGCTCAATCCCAGCAGCGCGAGTCCCAGTCCGTCGTTACCGTCCGGGAGTACGCCAGGAAAAGAAGGATTATTGTACTCGGGCCTGGTTCCACCGCCCGGCGCCGCCTTCCCATTGGCCGTCATCCATTTCTCGCACTGCTGGTCGATGGCCGCATTCATAAAGAAAGCAAGCACAATAGAAGCCGGGCCGTTGATCGTCATACTTACCGAGGTTCGCGGGTCGCAGAGGTCAAACCCGCTGTATAGTTTTTTGGCGTCGTCTACCGTGGCGATGCTCACCCCGGCATTGCCGATCTTCCCATAAATATCCGGGCGGTTGTCCGGATCTTCGCCATACAGCGTCACCGAATCAAAAGCTGTACTCAGCCGCTTGGCCGGCTGACCCGACGAAACATAGTGGAACCTTTTGTTCGTACGTTCAGGGCCGCCTTCACCGGCGAACATGCGGGTGGGGTCTTCCTCCGCCCTTTTCAGGGGGAAGACGCCTGCGGTATAGGGATATTTTCCGGGGAAGTTCTCCTGGAGCCGCCAGCGGAGCACGTCACCCCAGTCCTTATACCTGGGTACGCTGATGCGCGGAATATTGGTGCCGGAAAGGGACTGGCTGAACAGCGGCTGACGGATCTCTTTTCCCCGGACGTCGTAGCCGAAGGATTCCTGCTGATAAAGTTCTTTGGTGGCCGGCCATTCATCGATGAGCTTTTTGCACAGCGGGAGAAGCCGTTGCTCCAGCTGCTTTTGCTGTCGTTCCAGCGCGGGTCTTGCGTTCGAATCGGCGGGCAGGTCGCCGAGCACACCGTCCAGCTGATAGAGCTTTGTGGCGATAGCCGACTGTTCATCCGTATTCCGGTTGTAGTCCCGCACGGCCGCGGTGATCTCCGACAAATAGCGTACCCTTGCCGGCGGCATTATCTGTGAGCGCGTGGTAGTATCATTTGTATGGGCGTGCAGGGGCAGGTCGCCATACCGGATGCCCGTCTTTTTTCTATGGCAATGACCAGTTTTTCAAACAGCTCGTTGACGCCGGCGTCGTTGAACTGGGCGGCGATAGTGCCGACGACCGGGAGATCGCCGTCTTTGGCCGTCCAGAGAGCATGGTTCCGTTTGTATTGCTTGCGGATATCGTGGAGGGCGTCGAGCGCGCCAGCCTTGTCGAATTTATTGAGGACCACAAGGTCGGCATAGTCCAGCATATTTATCTTTTCCAGCTGTGACGCCGCACCGTATTCCGGGGTCATGACATATACGCTCACGTCCGCGTGGTCGAGGATAGAAGCATCGCTTTGCCCCACACCGGCCGACTCGAGGATAACGAGGTCGTATCCCGCTGCCTTGCAGATGTCGATGGCTTCCTGCACATGGGCGCTCAGCGCCCTGTCGCTTTCGCGGGTCGCGAGGCTCCGCATATAGGCGCGGGGACTGGAGATAGCGTTCATGCGGATCCGGTCGCCGAGCAGCGCGCCGCCCGTGCGTTTTTTCGAAGGGTCGACCGATATGACGGCAAGGGTCTTGTCCGGGAAACTGTTGAGATAACGACGGACGAGCTCGTCCGTTACCGAGGATTTGCCGGCCCCGCCCGTGCCGGTAACTCCGACGACAGGGATGGCTTTTTCCGCGGCCGCTCCGCCGTCCGGAGTCCCCGTGGCCGCTTCACCCACCGCCTTCCCGTTAACCGCGGCCCCATTCTCCGCATTTGAAATGGCTCTGGCAATCTTCCTTACATCTTTCCACTCGTCAAGCCTGAGTTCTCCCTTGAAATTGGCCGGATTGCCGTTCAGCGGGAAGTCGCACTGCCGGATAACGTCTTCGATCATGCCTTCCAGCCCCATCTTCCGCCCGTCATCCGGGGAATAGATCCGGGTGATCCCGTACCGGTGGAGCTCTTCAATCTCGCGGGGCAGGATAGTGCCGCCGCCGCCGCCGAATAATTTGATATGCCCGCACCCATTCTCATCGAGCAGGTCCTTCATGTATTTGAAGAACTCCAGGTGACCGCCCTGATAGGACGTGATTGCGATGCCCTGTACGTCCTCTTCAATAGCGCATTCTACGATCTCGGCCACCGACCGGTTGTGGCCAAGGTGGATGATCTCGGCTCCCTTCGACTGCAGGATCCGGCGCATGATATTGATAGCCGCGTCGTGTCCGTCAAATAGTGCAGCAGCGGTGACCAGTCTTACCTTGTGTTGTGGGGTGTAACTCATAGGCTAAATTACTCAAAAACTAACAATTGTTAGTTTGGGCGAGTCGAAAAAAATCCCTGAGTATCCAAAAAATCACTAATTTGTACCCACTTGAAACGACTTGCCACTATACTGCTAATGGGCATCCTGTTCTTCAACTGGTATGGTTACCAGTTGATTACCAATTACTGGCAAGACCGCGCGGACCGCAGGCTGGAGGCCAGTATCGACCGAAAAGACTACGACGAAAACCAGCTCGTCTCCATCAAAGTCGCCGTAACCTCTCTCTCCTATTATAATAGTACTACCGATTTTCAGCGGGTCGACGGACAGATAGACGTTGGAGGTGTACAATATAAATACGTAGAACGCCGCATCCTGCAGGACTCCATCGAATACCGCTGCATCCCCAACCAGATGGCCATGCGCCTGAAGGACGCCAGGGACGGCTATTTCCAGCTGGTCAACGACCTGTCCCGCAATGGTCAGAAAAAAGCGCCACACCCGACTCAGTACAAGAGCGTTTCGCAGGACTACTGCGCGACCTCGATGTCTGTAGAGCTGCCGCATCCGGCAGCGGCACCGGCCCCAAAAACGGCCGTGATGATTGCCTCGCAGCTTCCTTCCAGCTATTCTCCAACTGCCGAAATGCCTCCTGATCTGTCTTCCCTGTAAGACAGCTGATGACCCGGAAAGGGTCTGTGTTTTCGCGTAATCCATCTCTTTTACATGAACAATTCCATCCGGAACTGGCTAACTGAGCCTGCGTCCAGAATGTATATCACACTGCGAATCGCGTCGGCCATGTGTTTTATCGGCCACGGGATCTTCGGGATCGTCACCAAACCTGTCTGGTGCAACTATTTCGCCGTCGTCGGCATCGGCCATGACATGGCCTATCGACTCATGCCGGTGGTCGGCGCCATGGACATTACCATGGGCCTTATCCTTTTATTCTATCCTTTGCGGATCGTACCGTTGTGGCTCGTCATCTGGGGATTCGTGACCGCGACCATGCGGCCTCTTTCCGGCGAGCCTTTTGCCGAGATGATCGAGCGGGCCGGGAATTACGGTGCGCCGCTGGCTCTTCTTTTAATATCTGAGGGGGAAGGGGAGTCTCTGGGCCCGGCTCGGTGTCCCGGCGCAGTCTGATGAACGCGCCAGGGCAAACGCTGTTCTTTGTCTTCGTATCGCCGTCTTTTTACTGTTGCTTGGTCACGGCTGGCTGAACCTTATCGAAAAGAAGGCCCTGCTCCAGCAGTACTCGGGTCTCGGCTTTCCCGAACCCGCAAAGACTGCTTTTTTCGTGGGTCTTTTTGAAATTCTGGCTGCAGTGGCGGTTCTGGTGAGGCCGGTATGGCCACTGCTATTTGTACTGCTTTTTTGGAAAATGGGCACCGAGTTGTTCTACCCGCACTACGAGCTGTTCGAATGGATCGAGCGGGGTGGCAGCTACGGCTGTCTGCTGGCCTTATTCTTTGGGATCGGATCAGGGGTTAACATAAAGTTGCCCCGGCTAAATAGGACATCAATCAAAACTAACTAACAAAATGAAAAAGATTATTCTTGCATTGCTTCTGCTTATCGGCCTTACAACTTATCACACTTCGAATGCGCAGGGCTGCGTAGCCATCCGCAGTACCGGCGGCTTTTGCGCTGCCGGCGGAGAGGAACACATCGACACCATCAGCAAATGGCAGCTCAGCACCAACAACCGCTATTTCCGCAGTTTCCGTCACTTTGTAGGAACCGACGAACAAAAACAGCGGCAGACGCTGGGTACCGAGGTCATCAATCATCAGTATACCCTCGACATGGCGCTCTACCGTCTGCTGAATCCCCGCTGGTCCCTCATGATCGACGTTCCGATCCTGGCCAACTCGCGGTCATCCCTGTACGAGCACGCCAACCTTGGCCGCTTTACCACCCATTCCTTTGGCATCGGCGATATCCGGCTGGCGGCCTATGCCTGGGTCGTCGACCCGGTGAAGATGCCCAAAGCGAACGTGCAGGTGGGGCTCGGGCTCAAGCTGCCTACGGGAAGCTATAACTACTCCGACTATTTTCATGTGACAGACAGCACGAAAAGACTGGGCCCCGTGGACCAGTCCGTCCAGCTGGGTGACGGCGGTACGGGCATTACCTTCGAGCTGAATGCCTTCTACAACATCTCCCGCGCCGTAGGCTTCTATGGCAATTTCTACTATATGGCCAATCCGCGCGAGGTCAACGGGACCTCTACAGCTCGTGGCGGAACGGCTTCGGCCTCTGCCGTCAAAAATGGCAGCGACGTCATGAGCGTTCCCGACCAGATGATGGCCCGTCTTGGCGTCAACGTAATGGCCGGTCGGTGGGCCTTCTCCGCCGGTGTACGCGACGAGTGCCTGCCGGTCAACGATCTTGTCGGCGGCAGCAACGGCTTCAGAAGGCCGGGCTATATCATCTCCGCCGAGCCCGGCGTGACCTATGTGCTGAATAAAGTTTCCCTGTATGCTTTTGTTCCGGTGGCGCTGGTGCGCAACCGCACGCAGAAGCGTTCCGGATAAGATCACTACTCGGCTGACGGGCGTTACGGCGCATGGCGACGCCGCATTCGCAGACTATGTAGTCAACATCGGTATGAATATTCGGTTCTAAACCCAAAAAAATCCTTTATGACCAATATATTAAAAGCATTTGCCGCCTCACTGATCCTGCTGCTGCCCATGGCGCTCAGGGCCCAGACCGACGAGGACGGGATCATGATGAATAAAAAGCAGATCTGCATCGGTCCCATGTACAGCCATAGCAGCTGGGACCACTACTGGGAAGGCACGTTCAAACGGGACAACCAGAACCTTGGGACCGTCACTACGCAGATGCTTGGAGTGATGGGGATCTATGGCATTACCAAGAAGCTGAATATCGTTGGCAATCTGCCCTATGTATGGACCAACGCCTCCGCGGGTACTCTGCACGGTCAGCACGGCGTCCAGGACCTTTCCGGCTGGGTAAAATGGCTGCCGGTACAACAGAATATCGGAAAGGGCGCGGTTTCTGTCTATGCGGTGGCAGGCGGCTCGGTGCCGCTGACCAATTATATCGCCGACTATCTTCCGCTGTCGATCGGGCTGCGCAGCAGGACCGCTTCCGGCCGGATCATACTGGACTACCAACTGGGGCATTTCTTTGCAACGGGATCGGGCACTTATACCCTGCGCAGCGATATCACCATCGACCGCAGTGCCTACTATACGACCTCGCTGCATGCCACCAACAGAGTGGACATGCCCAATCTCTGGTCCTTTAATTTCAGGACCGGCTACCGCAGCAACAACATGGTATTCGAGGCCGTCGCGTCGAATATGACCACGGCGGGAGGTTTCGATATCCGGAAGAACGACATGCCCTTCCCGAGCAACAAGATGAACGCCACCATGGTCGGAGCGCATTTCAAATACGAGTTCAAATCCCCGAAAGGACTGCTCGTTACCGGCGGTGGCAACTATACCGTGGCCGGCCGCAACGTCGGCCAGTCGAAGGCCTTTGACATTGCCCTGTTCTATACGCTTGACTTTTCGAAGCTCCCAAAGGGGACTCGTCCGAAAGACAATCATTAGCGGTTTGCCGGAGATCTGCTGGTTTTTGGTGAAGCGGATCACCGGCACATATTCCAAAAAAATGAAATAATTATGCGACACATACTGATACTGGCGCTTGGTGTTATGGTAATGGCCAGCGCCTGTGATAAAAAGGTTTCCGACCGCACGGCCGATCTGCCTCCGCTGCAGCCCGCCAACCAGGACCTGAATGCCGGCAACTGGAAGCTCGTTCTGCTTTCCCGACCCGATAGCTTTGCGGTGGCTGCGCCTGTGGCGACGACCTCTCCCTTATACGTGGCAGACCTCAACGAGATCAAGGGCTATCAGAAGAACCTCAGCGGCGATATGCAGGGTAAGATAAAATACTGGAGCGCGGGCGGGGTCTTGCGGTGGAATGAGGTGATGCGCGAGCTTATGGCGAAGTACAACATCGCACCCTACCAGAATCCGGACGGAACCTATCCGGCTCCCAACTCGGCCAATCCTTTCGCCTATCCGGTGTTCCCCTTCTCCAACCCTCCTTATGCAGCGAGGGCGTACGCCTATGTCAGTGCGGCGCAGTACGACGCGCTGGTGGCGTGCTGGCATTACAAAACCCAGTACAACCGGCCCGCGCCCTATATAGTGGACTCCTCCATCAAAGCAATGGCTGGCAGGAGCACCCTTCCTTCCTATCCCTCTGAAGGGGCCGTTCTTGCCGGCGTGACCGCCGAAATGATGAAGCTGCTTTTCCCGGATGAGATCGCAAATATCCAGCAGAAGCTGCAGGACCAGGAATTGGCCCTGATCGCTTCGGGTACATCGACCCGCAGCGACGTCCTGGCGGGTGAGACCCTGGGTCGTCAGATCGCAGAGGTCTTTATTGCCCGCGGAAGGGGCGACAATGCCGGAAAGGCCATCGGGACATCTACGGACTGGAATAATTTTGTCACAGTCACACAGACAAAGGGTCAGACGCCCTGGTACAGCCTTGAGGCGCCGGCCAGACCGCCCCAGCTGCCGTTGTTCGGCAAGGTAAAGGGCTTTCTGTGCGACTCGGCGGCGATCGTCGCCCTGCGTCCCGGACCTCCTCCGTCCACCAGCAGCGACCAGCTGAAACAGCAGACCCTGGATGCCTACAATACGATAAAGAACCCCAGCCGCGAACAGATGCGCATCGTGCAGTTCTGGGCGGACGGGATCGGGACCTATACTCCTCCGGGGCACTGGAACGCCATTGCAGCCGAGGACTTCGTCACCAGGAACTTCAGCGAGGTCAGGTGGGCACGGAATTTTGCGCTGCTGAACATGGCGGAGATGGATGCCGCCATATCCTGCTGGGATATCAAATACTATTATTTCAATCCACGACCAACGCAGATGGATCCCCGGATAAAAACGTTAACCGGCATCCCGAATTTTCCGTCTTATGTATCGGGACACTCCATGTTCAGCTTTGCGGCGGCTACCGTCCTGGGTCATATCATCCCCGATCGGGCCAGCGCCTATACTGCCATGGCGCAGGAGGCGGCCAATTCGCGGGTATATGCCGGTATCCACTACGCGATCGACTGCGACGCGGGCCGGACCGTCGGACAGAACGTAGGTAATGCCGCCGTCAACAGGGCAAAGACCGACGGCGCCGAATAAAAGACATAAGTCCGGGCGGACGCCGCCCGTAACGATACTTTTTTCTTGGTTATAAGCAAAAGCAAGCAAAAACCCCGCGACTCTTCGCGGGGTTTCATTATTTTTATATATATCCTGTCATATTATGAACCGATCCGGATTAATTTTACTCTTTGTAGTAAGCTCCCTCCTTTCTTTTGGACAGCCCCCGGTCACAACTCCCCCTGACAAGATCTATGGAAAATTGTTCGTGGACGTCCAGATGGGCCGGGTCTTCCAGGATGGAAAGACATTTGTCGATTGTATACCGAAGCGGAAACCATCCGAGATACTGGCGGACTATGAGACCGCGAAGTCCGCGGCCGGCTTTGACCTGAAGAAGTTCGTGCAGGACAACTTCGAAGTTCCGGGCTCTCCCACCGACAACTACAAAACCAATACCTCCGAGGATGTGGTTACCCATATCCGCAATCTCTGGGCGGTACTCAAACGTACTCCCGACAAGCCCGTGGAGGGAAGTTCGCTGCTGCCCCTCCCGTATCCGTATATCGTTCCCGGCGGCCGCTTCCGCGAAGTCTACTACTGGGACTCCTATTTTACCATGCTCGGTCTCAAAGAGAGCGGAGAGATAGAAATGATCGACAATATGGTAAAGAACTTCGCCTACCTGATAGAGAACTACGGGCATATCCCGAATGGCAACCGCACCTATTACCTGGGCAGGAGTCAGCCGCCCTTCTTTTCCGTGATGGTGGCGCTGCTCGCGGAAGCCAAAGGCGATAGCATCTACCAGGAATTCCTTCCTGCGATGGAGAAAGAATATCAGTTCTGGATGGATGGCAGCGACAAGCTCAAGCCGGGACAAGCCTACCGGAGGGTAGTGCGGCTGAAGGACGGCGCGGTCCTCAACCGGTACTGGGACGACGCCACCGTACCGCGGCAGGAGAGCTGGCGGGAAGACGTGCTGACGGCGCAAAAGTCCGGCAGGGACAAAATTGAGATGTATGAACAGCTGAGGGCGGCGGCAGAGAGCGGGATCGACTTTTCCAGCAGGTGGTTCGGGGACGGAAAGAACCTGATCACCATCCGTACGAGCGATATGGTTCCCCCCGATCTGAATGCGCTGCTCTATCACCTCGAATGGGCCATTTCCAAGGCCAGGCTCATGAACAAGGACAGCAGCTATATCGACTACCGGCGCAAAGCCATACGCAGGGGCGAACTGATCGACAAATACTGCTGGAACAAGATGCGCAGCTTCTATACCGACTATAATTTCAGGACACAGAAACAAAGCAATCATATCAATCCGGGTGGGATGTATCCCTTTTGTTTTATCAACGAACACCCCGACTATATGAGCCTCCTCGCCAGACAGGTCGCGGCCGTCATCCGGGACAAGCTGCTGAAGCCCGGAGGCATCTCCACCTCGGAATTCAATACGGGAGAACAGTGGGACGCACCCAATGGATGGGCGCCGCTGGAGTGGATGACCATCTGGGGGCTGGATCGCTGCGGGCAGAAAGAGCTGGCGGCGGATATTGCCGCGCGCTGGGTGAAACTCAATGAAAAGGTCTATAAGGAAACCGGCAAATTGATGGAGAAATACAACGTCGTCGATATCAACCAGGACGCCGGCGGCGGCGAATACCCAGGCGCAGGACGGCTTTGGCTGGACCAACGGGGTCTTGCTCCGGCTGATCAGACAGTACAATCTGCCGAAAGAATAGACCAGGTCCCGCGGGTAACACACTACCCCGTGATCGAAGAAGTCAAAGGTTCTGCCTGGTGATTAACCCCGGTCCCCTATTTTTGCAAAAATTTACAGAATGTCCAGGACCCTCGTTGCCCTTTTTGCGGCGGCCCTTCTTTTTGCCGCCTGCTCGCCAAATAACGTAACCGTCGATAACAGCCTTCAGCGGTATTTTGATTCGGCCGGGGTAAAAGGCAGCTTTGCGCTGTTTGACAACGGCCAGGGGCATTTTACGATCTATAATTTGCCGCGGTATAAGGATAGCGTCTATGCGCCGGGAAGAACTTTTGATATCGTACAGTCGCTGGTGGCCCTGCAGACCGGAGTGATAAAGGACGATACCTCCGGACTGGTATGGACATCTTTTTTTGCCCTTCCCTATCCGGGCATTGCAGGAGATACCAGCGCGAAGGGATTGAGAAGCCTTAAAGCGGCCTTCCGGGATCCGGCGCGTTTGGGCGATATCGATTTTGTCGGTCTTGCGGCGCGGATCGGAAAGGATACGCTGAAAAAATGGATCGACAGCCTTCGCTACGGCAACAAGGATATCAGCGGACCGATCGACAGTTGCTGGCTCGACAACCACCTCAAAGTAACCGCCGACGAGCAGCTGGGACTGACCAAACGGCTCTATTTCGATCAGCTGCCCTTCTTCAACCGCCCCCAGCAACTGGTGCGCGGCATCATGCCAACCGAAACCAATTCGAACTACCGGCTGGTCTACAAGACCGGTCAGGTCGTAAAAGAGGACGGACACGCCCTGGGCTGGGTGCTTGGATGGGTTGAGGAGAATAAACACCCGTACTTCTTTGTGGTCAACATGGAAGCGGAAGCTTCCGACAAAGACTTAGGTCCGATCGGTTTACATATTGTAAAAAATATTCTTGGGCCGATGGGTTTCTTTGAAGGGAAGAAGTAGGGCTGCCCCGGGCCAACCCACCGGCGGCAGTTATTTGGCTTTTTTTGCAGGTTTGAATGGCTATCTTGCACCAACTGTGAAATACCGCATCGAACATATTGATTTCCTCATCGGCCTGGCCGGCCTCCCCCTACTCCTGTTCCTGCTGTGGCTCTTTCTGACCTGGAAAAAAAGACAAAGGGCCAGGATAGGCGATCCGGTGCTGGTGGGTCAGCTGACCGGCAATTTTTCTCCTCTTCGTTTTACGATCAAGGTTGGACTGGCACTGGTGGCATTCGTTCTCCTTGTGCTCGGCGCCTCGAATCTCCAGATGCCAGGCGCGATGGAGAACGTCAAGCGCAAGGGAGTCGACGTCATGCTAGTCCTGGACGTCAGCAAGAGTATGCTGGCGAGGGACATCAAACCCAGCCGTTTGGAAAAGGCCAAACAGCTGTTGCTGCGACTGACAGACAGGCTGGACAACGACCGTATCGGCCTGATCCTTTTTGCGGGCCGCGCGTATATGCAGATGCCGCTGACGACCGACCACGGCGCGGCGAAAATGTATATCCAGCAGGCGGGTCCCGAAGCCGTTCCCACGCAGGGCACCGTTATCGCAGAAGCGCTTAAGATGGCGAATACCGCTTTTAATTCAAAGGAACGAAAGTATAAATCGATACTGCTGGTTTCGGACGGGGAAGACCACGATCCGGAGGCGCAGGATGTAGCGAAACAGCTGGCGCAGGCCGGGGTGATGATCAATACCGTCGGTATCGGCTCGCCCGAGGGCTCGCCCATCGTGGACCCGGCGACGGGCGACCTGAAGAAGGACGACCAGGGGCAGACGGTGATGTCCAGGCTGAATGAGGCCGAGCTGCAGCAGCTGTCCAACACGACCAACGGCCAGTATCTCCGGCTGGATAACGTCGACGACGCCCTGATCACCATGACGCAGCAGCTGGAGAGCGCCGAGAAGAAGTCCATGAGCGACGCCGAATTCATCGATTATAAGAGCTATTTCCAGTGGTTTATGGCGGCTGCGCTGCTGCTGTTGCTGGGGAATTCTTCCTTGGCGAGCGCCACCGGCCGAAAAGAACGAGGCCCGCGGCATTCCCTGTCCAGGTGCTGCTGCTCGTCGTCGCAGGTCTGGCCGTTACGCTCCAGGCAGATGCACAGGACGGTAATCCCCAGGTCCGCAGCGGAAACAGATACTACAAAAAGAAACAGCTGGACCAGTCGCTGCAGCAGTATCAGTCCGCGGTACAAAAGGCCCCGGACAACCCTGCCGCGAATTACAATCTGGGTAATGCACAGTTCAGGAAGAATAGTTTTGACGACGCGGCCAAATCTTATGACGCCAGCGTCTCCCACACGACCGACAAGGCCATGCAGGAGAAGGGGCTGTACAACAAGGGCGTTGCGATGATCAAACAAAAAAAGCTCCAGGAGGGTATCGATGCCTGGAAGTCCGCGCTCAAGCTGGACGCAACCGACGCCGACGCAAGAGAGAATCTGGAAAAGGCGCTGATGGAACTGAAGCGGCAGCAACAACAGCAACAGCAGCAGCAACAGCAGAAGAAAGAGCAAAAGAATAAAAAAGAGGATAAGAAAGACCAGCAACAGCAGCAGGAACCAAAGCCCCAGCCCAGCCGCCTGAACAAGCAGCAGGTGGAA
Source organism: Puia sp. P3 (assembly GCF_050632245.1). Classification (NCBI taxonomy): domain Bacteria; kingdom Pseudomonadati; phylum Bacteroidota; class Chitinophagia; order Chitinophagales; family Chitinophagaceae; genus Puia; species Puia sp. P3. Next base: position 6,796,560 of record NZ_CP192583.1, on the reverse strand, counting down.
CAGCTGCTGAAAGCGCTTCAGCAGAAGGAGAACGACCTGCAGAACAAGCTCAATCAGAACAAGATAAAGGCGCCGAATCAGCCCGAGAAGGACTGGTAACAATCCCGCGGTTCACCGGCCCACCATCACGATGTTCACCGGCCCCGCGTTTCGGCGGCAACCCTTCCCTGGCTGGCCGCTTTATCGTACCTTTATCCCCTTATGCAGCTGTATTGTAATTCCCTGACGAAGTACTCCAGTGCTAAAGACCCTCGAAGTAAAGATCGGAGACTTGTATTTGGGCGCCGGCCACCCCATCAGGGTGCAGACGATGACCACTACGGATACCATGGATACCATTGCCACGGTGGAACAGTCCATCCGTTGTATCGAGGCTGGCGCCGAGCTCGTGCGCATCACCGCGCCGAGTAAGAAAGAGGCCGAGAACCTGCTGAATATAAAGAACGAGCTTCACCGCAGGGGATACAAAACCCCGCTGGTGGCCGATATTCACTTCACGCCGAACGCCGCCGAGATCGCGGCCCGTATCGTGGAGAAGGTGAGGGTCAATCCCGGAAACTATGTCGACAAAAAGAAATTCGAGCTGATCGAATATACCGACGCGGAATACAACGAGGAGATCGACCGCATCCGTCAGCGCTTTACGCCGCTGGTGAAGATCTGTAAGGAATACGGAACCGCCATGCGCATCGGTACGAACCACGGCTCGCTGAGCGACCGCATCATGAGCCGCTACGGCGACACGCCGATAGGCATGGTGGAGAGCGCGATGGAATTCCTTCGGGTAGCCAGGGGACGAGAGCTATCACAATATAGTGCTCAGCATGAAGTCCAGCAATCCGCAGGTGATGGTACAGGCCTACCGTCTGCTGATCCGTCAGATGGAGGACGAGTTTGGGATTTGTTACCCGCTGCACCTCGGCGTCACGGAAGCGGGTGACGGAGAGGACGGTCGCATCAAGTCCGCTATCGGCATCGGCACGCTGCTGGAAGACGGCATCGGGGATACCATCCGCGTTTCCCTGACAGAGGACCCCGAGTTCGAGATACCGGTGTGTAAGGACCTGGTGAAAAGATACACCCGGCGGGATGACGCCGGAAGTCTGACGCCTCACGCGAACGGCGGACCGAAAAATTCGGCGGTTCACCCCATCGGGGCACCCACCGCGGAGATCCCCCCGATCGGGCACATACCCTATTCTCCCTTTGAATACCGGCGTCGCGTTTCACGGACCCTTCCGGGCATCGGCGGCCAGCACGTACCGGTCGTCATGGCCGACTTCATGCAGGCTGGGCATATCGAAAGGGGCGACCTCAGGGCCATCGGCTACAGCTATGACGCGGGCAGCGACAAATGGAATATCGGTGACGCCGCCGCCGACTTCATCTACACGGGCAAAAAAGCGATCGGCTTCGATCTGCCGGGTACGCTCAGGCCGGTATGCGACCATTCGGCATGGCTCGAACTGGACGACCAGGAAAAATATATCCCCCTGTACCAGGGGACAGAGTACGACCGGGCCGGCGAGCGCTCGGACACGCTGAATTTTATCGCGCTGGACGCCGCCGACGACGAATCGGCCGACCTGGCCGAATCGCTCAAAGACGACGCGACCATCGTACTCTGTATATACACCACGCACCCCATCGCCATGCTTTCTGTCCGGCGACTGGTCATGGAGCTGTTCGTAAGGGACGTGCGCTGTCCCATTATCCTTGCGGTTGAGAGCAAGGACGCGAGCATCGACGAACAGCTGATCCATTTCTCGACCGAAGCCGGGGCACTGCTGCTCGACGGCATGGGTGACGGAGTATGGCTGATGAACGACCCGAAAAAGATCGTCAACACCAGGGTCAGCGGCCGCACCTATCTGGAGACAAAGAACAATCATCAATTCCTCAACAATACGTCTTTCTCGATCCTTCAGGCAACCCGTACCCGAATCTCGCGGACGGAATATATTTCCTGTCCATCCTGCGGCAGAACACTTTTCGATCTGCAGGAGACTACTGCAAAAATTCGGGCCGTGACCCATCACCTCAAGGGAGTGAAGATCGCCATCATGGGTTGTATCGTCAACGGCCCCGGCGAGATGGCCGACGCGGACTTCGGCTACGTGGGTAGCGGTCCGGGGAAGATCACCCTCTACAGGGGAAAGGAAGTCGTAAAGAGAGGGGTCGATAGCGCTATTGCGGTGGAAGAACTGATCCTTCTGCTGAAGGATAGCGGGGCCTGGATCGATCCGGTCGCCAGCCCCCTGGTGCAGGCCGACTAGCCGGAAGGAGAACATATAATTCAATAAAATTTTACCGGTGAACCGCATTGACAGACTTCATGCCATCCTCACCCATTTGCAGAGCAAGAAGAAGGTGACGGCGCAGGAGATGGCCGACCGCTTCAATATCAGCCTGCGAACGGTATACCGGGACGTAAAAGCCCTGGACGAATCCGGCGTGCCCGTCATCGGCGAAGCGGGGTCCGGCTATACGATCATGGAAGGATACCGTCTTCCGCCCGTCATGTTTACCCAGGAAGAGGCCAGCGCGCTGCTGCTTGGAGCCAAGCTGGCGGAACAGTTCACGGACGGCTCCGTCAGGCGGCACTTCAACGCGGCGCTGTTCAAGATAAAAGCGGTCCTCCGTTCGCCGGACAAAGAATACGTCGACTCTCTTACCGAACACATCGAGATCCTGACCCGCAGTAACCCCGACAGGGAGTCCCCCCAGCAATACCTCTCGCAGCTGCAGCAGGCGGTCGTCCACAAGAATATCGTCCACATGCAGTACCGGTCGAATATGAAGGAAGAGGTCACGCGCAGGGCCGTCGAACCCATCGGGCTGCTGCACTATGGGTCGGCCTGGCATCTCATTGGCTGGTGCCGGCTGCGCGAAGACTACCGCGATTTCCGGTTGAGCCGGATGATGGGCGTGACACTGGACGAAAACACATTCGACCCCGGCGCCCACCCTTCGATACAGCAATACATCGGACAGATAAGGGCAAGCTCAGACCTGCAGGAGGCGATCGTCTGCGTAAGAAAGGATACGGCAAAATATCTGGTGGAGCAGAAATACCTGAATGGTTTTGTCTCCGAAGAAGATCTGGGCACCTGTCTCCGGATGAAATTCCTCACGTCTTCCTTCGTTTATTTTGCCCGCTGGCTGCTGATGTACACCGACGCGATCGTCGTGGAACAGCCGGAAACGCTGAAAGAACACATACGCGAACTTTCCGAAAAATTAGCGGCTCACCATACCGCCTACTGACATACTGTCACCCGCCCCGTTCCGTGAACCATTCGCCACCTGTGAACCAACCCCACCCGTGAACAAACCCCCCACCCGTGAACCATTCCCACCCGTGAACCATCATCCGTTCCGTGAACCTTTCCCCACCCGTGAACCATTCCCTTTCCGTGAACCATCCCCTGTTCCGTGAACCGCGCGGTTCACGTCCATTCTTCTGCGCGATTCCGCTACATATTCGATATTTTGCACAAAATATATATCCGCATATGAAATTCTCGATCCGGCAGACCACGGAACAGGAGCTTCGGCTGGTTGTGATAAAAGATGAAAGCAATGGCACCGAAGTGGCCCTGATCCCGGATTTTGGGGCAACCCTCCACCGCTTTTCCGTCAACCAAAAGAACGGCGAAAAATTCAACGTCATCGACGGCTACCAAAGCCTCGCCCAGCTGAAGAGCGAACTGAACAAATCCTTCAAAGGCCCCAAGCTTTCTCCCTTCCCCTGCAGGATCCCCTACGGAAAATATGAATTCGAAAACAAGGACTATCGCTTCGAACAACTGTTCGGAGACGGCAACGCAATACACGGGTTGCTGTACAATAAACCGTTCGTGGTAAAGGAAGAGGAGGCCGACGACTCCACGGGCATCGTTTCAATGGAATACGTCTACCGGAAGGACGACAACGGCTATCCTTTCGACTACCGCTGCCAGATAAGATATATGCTCTTTGCAGACAGCGTACTCGAAGTGTCGACGACCGTGACCAATCTCGGAGGGAAGGCCATTCCCATGGCCGACGGCTGGCATCCCTATTTCAGGCTGGGTGGAAAGGTTAATGACTGGCTGTTGCAGTTTCATTCTACTGCGATCGTCGACTTCGATGACCGCCTGATTCCGACAGGTCATCTGACCCCATACAGCGAATACGAATCACCCAAACCGGTAGGAGATAGTTTTCTCGACAACTGTTTTACGGTTAAGCCCGAGGTCGTCAGCGCGGCCTGCGAGATCTTCAATCCCGAAACCGGAATGCGGGTTTCCTTTTACCCGGACCCCAGCTATCCCTATCTGCAGATCTACACGCCTCCGACTCGTGAGAGCATTGCCATAGAGAACCTCAGCGCTGCACCGGACTGTTTTAACAATAAAATGGGACTGCTCATCCTCGGCCCCCGGCCATTCACAAATTTTTACTGTACGTTATAAAGTTTCTGTCGAGTAAAACGGTAATTTGCCCCCCAAAGGCTATCAGCCACGCCGGATTTCCCGGCGCATAATAAAAAAGACTATCAATGAAAAAGCTCCTGAAATTTATCCTGCCGGTACTTATCGTATTTGGCTTTGCCGGCTGTCTCGATATCAATGAGAATGTTGAAGTGAAAAAGGACGGCAGCGGTCAGCTGGTCATGGACATGGACATGAGCCAGATGCTCGAAATGCTCCAAAACTATATGAGCAAGGAAGACATGGCCAAGAAGGGAATGCAAAAAATGGATACGACGGTATACATGAAAGATATTGTCGATACCGTTTCCTCGCTCAGCGCGGAGAAGAAGGCGCTGCTTCGGCCGGGGCAGATCCATATTAAAATGGATATGGACGCCAAGGTCTTTACGACGCATATGCAGTTCCCCTACACGAGCCAGGACAATCTCCAGAAACTCTATGGCGCGATGAGCGATGGTACCCTGGGCAACGCCAAGCTGTTCGGAGGACTGGGCGGCGACCAGGGCTCAACCCCCGGAGGCATGGACCAGTTCAACGGCATTTATGATTTTACCGCCAAAGACGGCCTGATGGCAAAAAAGGTCAACGAAGAAAAATGGAAAGCGCTGACCAACGATCCGCAGATGGCGCAGGTCAAACAGGCGGCGGACATGGGTATGGAAGTCAACTATACGACCATGATCGTGCTGCCCCGCCCCGTAAAAAACGTTGACAACCCGCTTGCCAAACTCTCCGACGACAAGAAGACCGTCACGATGAAATTCAACCTCATCGACGTGTTCAAGGATCCCAAACAATTCAACTATAAAATAGAATACTAATAACGCTGCGGCCACCCGAAGGGAGTTCTTTCCTGGTTTTTTTATTCTGGGCCTGTCACGAGCGGCCGGCTTCTTCAGCCGCTGCCCTGCCTGCGGGCGTTTCCGACTCCCTTTCACAAAAGACAATGGGCACCTATACCGGCCAGTTCGGCAAGGGCCTGATCTCTGTCGTCACCCGCGACGGCGGCGATCCTGACGGAATCGAAGGTATACATAGAGGCTGACGTAAGTCCCGCGACGGGCGCCGGCGCCGAATGACAGGCCAGCAGGACGATGGGTGGGAGGAAAAGGGGGATTAAGGGTCTCATGGATGAATGGTATTGCCCGAAAGGTATAAAATTTTATTACCCTTCAAATCCGTTTCCTGTGTTAAATTTGCCGTTGCTATGATTAAAACAGACTTCCTGGTCATTGGCTCCGGCATTGCCGGTCTCAGCTATGCGCTGAAGGTTGCACAGCGCCACCCGGACAAAAAGGTACTCGTCATCACCAAGTCGAGGGCAGACGAGACCAATACAAAATACGCGCAGGGCGGTATCGCCGGCGTGACAGACTTCGAACACGACAGCTATGACAAGCATATACAGGATACCCTGATCGCGGGGGACGGACTATGCAATCCGCATACGGTAGAGATAGTCGTCAGGGAAGGCCCCGAGCGCATTCAGGAGATCATCGAATGGGGGACCCGATTCGACAAGGACCCCGACGGCGACTACAAGCTGGGTAAGGAAGGCGGGCATTCCGAGTTCCGTATCCTCCACCACAAGGACGTCACCGGCAAGGAGATCGAGCGGGCCCTGCTCGATACGGTAGGGAAGCAGAAGAATATCGAGGTCGTCAAGCACTGGTTTGTCCTCGACCTGATCACCCAGCACCACCTCGGCTATCTCGTCACGAAGTCGACCCCCGATATCGAATGCTATGGGGTTTATGCGCTGGACCACCAGACCAATAAGATCGTAACCATAATTTCGAAGATCACCCTGCTCGCCACCGGTGGTAACGGACAGGCCTATCGTACGACGACCAATCCGAAGATCGCTACCGGCGATGGCGTGGCGATGGTCTATCGGGCCAAAGGCCGTATCGAGAATATGGAATTCATCCAGTTTCATCCGACGGCGCTGTACGAGCCCGGGGTGAGCCCCTCCTTCCTGATCACGGAAGCGGTTCGGGGCGACGGAGGCATACTCCGCAACGACAAGGGGGAGGCATTTATGGAGAAATACGATCCCCGCAAGGACCTCGCCCCGCGCGATATCGTAGCCCGTGCCATCGACAGCGAAATGAAGAAAGCGGGTACCGAGCACGTCTTTCTCGACTGCAGGCATATGGATCAGGTGAAGTTCGTCGAACATTTCCCGAATATCTACCAGAAGTGTAAGTCCATCGGCATCGACGTAGCGGCGAATATGATACCCGTGGCGCCGGCCGCGCACTACAGCTGCGGCGGCATCAAGGTCGACGAATGGGGGCATACGTCTATCAGGAATCTGTATGCTTGCGGCGAGTGTTCCTCTACAGGTCTGCACGGCGCCAACCGGCTGGCGAGCAATTCCCTGCTGGAGGCGCTGGTCTTCTCCCACCGCTGCTACCTCGACAGCATAAAGGCCGTCGGGGAGCTCAAATTTAAGGACGGAGTACCGGAATGGAACGCGGAAGGCACGATGGAGCCGCAGGAGATGATCCTTATCACCCAGAGTCTCAAGGAACTGCAGCTATTGATGAGCGACTATGTCGGCATCGTCCGGACCAATACCCGTCTGCAGAGGGCGAGCAAACGGCTGGACCTGCTGCACGAAGAGATAGAGTCGCTGTATGAGACGACGGCGGTGTCACCTCAGTTGTGCGAGGTGCGCAACCTGATAACCGTCGGATACCTGATCGTGAAGGAAGCATCATTCCGCAAGGAAAGCCGTGGACTGCACTACAATACCGATTACACCGGGAAAAGCGAAATACTTCAAAATATCGTTCTCTGATGAGCAAAACGGTTGTTAAGAAAGCCATGATCCTTGCCGCCGGACTGGGTACCCGTTTCAAACCCTGGACAGACCAGCACCCCAAGGCGCTGGCGCCAGTCAACGGAAAAAGCCTGCTGCAGCGAAATGTCGAATATCTCCAAAGCTATGGTATCGACGACGTCGTCATCAATGTCCACCACTACGCCGGACAGATCATCGAGGCCCTGACATCGAACCGGGGCTGGGGAAGCCGGTTTACCATCAGCGATGAGACGGATATGGTATTGGAGACCGGCGGAGGGCTGTTGAAGGCCAGTCTCCTGATGGACGACGGCCCATTCGTACTGATGAACGTGGATATTCTGACGGATATGGATCTTGGTGCGATGATCGCCTACCATTTCCACCACCATCCGCTGGCGACGCTTGCGGTGACGAACAGGACCACTTCCCGGTATTTTTTATTTGACCAGCGGGATGAACTCTGCGGATGGCGGAACGTGACCACCGGCGAAGAGCGGCTTAGCCGCGAGGGAGGAAGCATTCAGAAGGCTTTCAGCGGCATTCACATTATCGATCCCGCCATTTTCCCCCTTATAACACGAACGGGTAAGTTTTCCACGATAGATATGTACCTCGATCTGGCTTCCCGGCACGTGATCCGCGGTTTCGACCACAGCCAGTCCAGACTTATCGACGTGGGCAGGCCGGAGTCAGCCGAAAAGGCCGCAGCGCTTTTTCCCTGAAACCGGGACTACATTATATATGCATTAAATTTTCACGCGGGGACGATCATGCGCGGCAGGATAAATAATTTTAACGCTTATGAACAGATTATTTTTATTTCTCCTGGCGGCAGGATGCACGGTTGCTACCGTTCATGCACAGGAAACGAAAGAAGCCCTTCTCCAAAAAAAGTTCAGTTACCAAATGGATGGACGCTGACCCCGGTCGGTCATGGTCTTCGGCTTGGTGACCTCCCCTGAACATCGCCGTCTCATCTTCGCGCCGCTGGGCCGCCGTCACCAATAACGGCCAGAGCACCCAGACGCTGCAGCTCATCGACGTGGCGAACGAGTCCTTACTCGACAGCGTGGTCATTGCAAAGTCCTGGCTGGGCCTGAAGTTCAGCGCAGACGACAAGTTCCTGTATGCATCCGGAGGCAACGACAACATGATCCTCAAATACGCGGTCAACGGCCAGCCCTCTCAGGGACATCGCGGCCTCGTGCTGGCAGACAGCATAGTGCTGGGCAAAAGATGGCCGGAGAAGATCTCCCCCGCCGGCCTTGAGATCGACGACAAGCGTCATCTGCTGTATGTCGTGACCAAAGACAACAACTCCCTCTATATCGTGGATCTGGTCTCCAGTGTCGGTGGTCCAGCGCCTTGAACTCGGAGGCGAAGGCTATACCTGCCTGTTGTCGCGCGACAAAAAGAGCTGTACATCACCTGCTGGGGCTGTGACAAGCTGGTGATCTTTAATACGGAGTCGCGCAGTTTCTCGGGCGAGATCCCGGTAGGGGATAATCCCAACGATATCTGTCTGTCCGGCAACGATCGCTGGATGTATGTGGCCAATGCCAACGACAACAGCGTCTCCGTCATCGACGTCCGAAACAAAAAGTGGTGGAAACACTGAACGCGGCCCTGTACCCTGACGCGCCTCCGGGATCTACGACCAACGCACTGGCGCTGAGCGCCGATAGCAAGACCCTGTATGTGGCGAACGCGGACAACAACTGTCTGGCGGTATTTGACGTCAGCAATCCCGGCTCCGGCTCTTCGAAGGGATTTATCCCGGTGGGCTGGTATCCTACCGCTGTAAAGGTCATCGGTGGTAAGGTCTGGGTCGCCAACGGCAAGGGCTTTTCTTCTATGGCCAATCCGCTCGGCCCCAATCCGATGGGGCGTCGTCAGGAAGTGAACTATCAGCAGGGCGATCTGCGAAAGGTTCAGCCGGTTCAGTACATCGCCGGGCTATTCAAAGGCACGATGAGTATCTTCCCCGAACCTGACGACAAGGTGCTGGGAGACTATTCGGCGCTGGTCTATCAGAACACGCCCTATACCAAGAACGGCGAGCTGCAGGCAAAAGGAGAGGCGGGCAATCCGATACCGATGAAGGTCGGAGACGCGTCGCCGATCAAACACGTATTTTATATTATCAAAGAGAACAGGACCTATGATCAGGTACTCGGGGATATGAAGGAAGGCAATGGCGACACCAGTCTTGTCCTGTTCGGAGAGCATATTACGCCGAACCAGCACGCGATAGCGCGGGAGTTCGTTCTGTTCGACAACTTCTACGTCGACGCGGAAGTGAGCATGGATGGCCATACCTGGAGCATGGCTGGCTATGCGAACGACTACCTGGAGAAGAACTGGGTCACCAGCTATGGCGGAAGAGGTGGCAGCTATGACGGGGAAGGACACCGGGCGATCGCCAACAACAAGGGCGGCTTTATCTGGGACCACGCGCAGCGCGAGGGCGTGAGCTTCCGTACCTATGGTGAGTTTGCCGACGACGAAAAGCCCAATATACCCGTGCTGCAGGGACATTTTTGCCCCTACTACAAGGGCTGGGACCTCGGATTTTACGATACGGCGCGCGTCACCCAGTGGAAGAGAGACTTCGATTCGCTGGTGGCAGCCGGAGCCCTGCCGGCGCTGAACACCGTGCGGCTCGGAAACGACCATACGGAAGGCCTGAAGAAAGGCAGGCTGACGCCATTCGCACACGTCGCCGATAACGACCTGGCCGTCGGCGAGTTTATCGAATACCTGAGCAAAAGCCCGGTATGGAAGGAATCCGTGGTCTTTGTACTCGAGGACGATGCGCAGAACGGACCGGATCACGTGGACGCGCACCGCAGCCCGGTATACGTGGCGGGCGGTATGGTCAAACGTCATTTTGTAGACCATACGATGTATTCCACCACATCGGTACTGCGCACCATGGAGCTCATTCTCGGGATGAAACCGATGTCCCAGTACGATGCGGCCGCGACGCCGATGTGGAATGCATTTGCGTCGACAGCGGATATGACGCCCTATATTTCGCTGCCTTCCAATGTGGACCTCACCCAAAAGAATGTGGCGTGGAACGAGTGGGCAAAGAAGTCTGCGGGCCTTGACTTTGCAAAGGAAGACCGGATCCCGGACAACCTGTTCAACCTGATACTCTGGAAGGGAATAAAGGGCAGCGGTGCGCTTCTGCCCGCGCCAAGCCGCGCGGCCTTCGTGAAGGGAAGCCGCTCTGATGACCGGGACTAGCGTTGTTAGCCAGAGGCCGAAACTATTTGCCGCCCTCGCCGCTTTTGCGTGCGGGGGCGGTCTGTTTTAAAACTGCCAGGAAAGTCCCGCGGTGAAGAAAAAGCTACTGGATATCTGTTCCGTCTGGAGTTTCGTCGTGCCGGGGATCGATGGGGAAGAGTATGTCCTTGTTATCTGGATAGCAGCGGGGTTGACCGGTATGGCCCAGGTCGGCGTGAAACTTAACAGGACGCTGCCCAGAGAATAACTCAGCGGAAGGCTTGCCTCATAGTCCATGATCCTGAAAGCGGAGGCGTTGGTAACGGTGCCCGTTATTTTTTCGGTGCCGGTGATCGTCGTCTTTCCCTTTTTCCTGCTGAACCGTCGGTTCCGGTAATAGTTGTCGTAGAAATTGAGGGTACTGGCATTGGCGACGATACGGGGCGTGATATCGAGTCCGTCGTCAAAGGCGGTGAATTTGTGCTCGAGCCCAAGGGCGGTCTGGAAGTCGGTGTGCGTGGCGAGGTCCAGGGTCAGGTCGAGAGTTGGTTTCAGAAAGCCCAGGTTATAGCCGTTGGAGATATTGAGCGAGGCGGGGATGCCGGACGTTACGCTCGTTGCGTCACTGTTATAAAAATATTTCGAGAACCAGTAGTCTCCGGTATAGCGTCCTTTTTTCAGGGAATATCCGAGGTCCAGGGTAATGAGGTCGATGCGGTTGGCTTCCGTGTTGTCGAGCCATGCGGCAGAAGCAGTCAGATAGAGTCCCGAACGATGCGTATAGGTGACTGCTGGGATGATATAGGGGCAGGGCGACGCTGTCCCTGCGGCCGAGGTAGACGTTGTCGCTCTGGTAATTGACGCCGATCTCGAAATAGCTGTGGCGTCTGGTGCTGTCGGCGGTCTTCCGCACGGTCGTACTGTCGGACTGGGCGCTTGCTGCTGCCGGGAGCAATGAAATTATCGTCAAAACCAGTAAACGGGACTGCGGGATATTTTTTTCATGGCAAAAGATTACTTGAAAAGGGAGGACCAGGGCGTGCGTCCTCCCTTTTTTGCTATCGGCTATCTGATTATAGTAGATGGTTAGTTGCTGCCGGTGGTAGAGGTACTGGCAGGAGTGCTGCTCTGGAGGTCTTTCTTGTCGTGCTGCAGGTCTTTACGGTCATGATGGAGGTCCTTCTTGTCGTGAGAGAGATCTTTTCGGTCGTGGGAGAGATCTTTCTTGTCGGACAGCTTGTCTTTGCGGTCACTGTTGAGGTCTTTTTGTCGGCTGACAGGTCATGACGGTCTTCAGAGAGGTCTTTTTATCGGCCGTTATATCTTTTCTGTCGCTGCGGAGATCGGCGGCGTCTTTGTTGCGATCGGTGCGATCGGCGGACAGGTCTTTCTTGTCCTGGTTGATATCCTTCTGTTCCTGTTTTGCGTCGGTATAGTCGTGATTTTTGATGTCTTCGTTTCTTTCCTTGCGGTCTGCGCCGATATCTTTTTTGTCCTGGCGGATATCGGAATTGTCGGCCCTCAGGTCTTTCCTGTCTGCGACTGCGTCGTGGCGATCGCCCGACAGGTCCTTCTTATCGGCGTTGATATCTTTCCGGTCGCCGGCGATGTCCTTCTTGTCACCGGCGATGTCCTTGTTGTCGCCGGCGATATCTTTCTTTTCCTGCTTTATATCCTGCTTGTCGTGGGCGATATCCTTTTTGTCGTGGTGGATATCGCGGCGGTCGTGATGGATATCGTGCCGGACGTGGGCGATGTGCTGTGCGCTGGCGAGCGTGCTGATCGTCAGTGCCGCGGCGGTTAGTACGAATAGTTGGGTCCTCATAATAGAAATTTTTAAGTTTTTAATTCGATTTTAATCATAGACCGTCGGTGAACAGGAAAATTTAACCGGTTTTTGCCGTTAACAGTTCATTAACGAGCGGCCCGCGAGCCCAAACCCCACGCACCGGGGGCACCCACCCACCCCAGGGCAAAAAAAGAGGACCATTTCGGTCCTCTTCCATATAGTTTAAATTCATTCTTACCACCTGCGGCCCCATGCATGTCCACGTCCACCATAATCGCCACGCCAATGACTGTCGCGTTCAAACCTTGCGTGGTCAAAGCGACCGTGGTTGAAGTAAGCGTAGTGCTCTCTTTCGAAATATGGGCGATAGTGCGAGTAGTACCAACGGTCACGATAGTGGCCCTGCCATGCGGGGTAGTTGTAGTAAACATACCCGGGGTACTGTGATTCGTATACAACGGGATCACACTGGTCGGGAGCGGGTGCATACTCGTCCTGATAGACAGGGGCTGGTTCCTGATACACGGGAGCGGGCTGCTGATAGATCACCGGGGCTGGTGCGACATAAGCGGGTCCGGAAGAAACATATACTCTCGCGCCGGGGACACGGAAGCCGACGTGCGCGTTGACATAGACCTGTGAGTAGCTTTTTGTAGCGATGAGGCTGGCGGCTATGACGGCGGAAAGAATAAATACCTTTTTCATATCTGTAGATTTTAAGTTAGCGGATGTTCTTTTTTGCTGGTGTACATCCTTGTATATATGAGATATGAAAAGGGAAGAAAGATTTAAAACGCGATTGTTAAAGATTATATAAAGGGAATGGCCATTCTATCCCGTTAACTTATAGGGTCTTGTGGGCGATCAGCGCCATATGGCTGTCGGGCATTGTCCGATGTTGTTCGGTGTGGACCTCTTCAAGGCCGGCACGGAGGCAGGCGTCTCTCAGCCGCGCGGCTGATGTCCTGATGTCGGGATGGTCACGGGTTGCTTCAATCAATAGAACAAGGCGGCCTCTATGCCTCAGCAGGCCGGTAAGGCGGAGTAGTTCGGAATAGATATCTTTCCAGGAGAGATGGATATTGTTGCCGTATATCGTATGAAAATAGTGAGAGGGATAGGAGAGCTCGCTGGTCTCTCCGATATGCAGCTGCAGAAGTTGCTGACCGATATAGCGGCGGTTGCGGCGATAGGCCCGCTGGTGCGACGCGATCGAAGACTCGATGCCGGCGACGAACCCTATGCGCAGGGTCCGCGCTACTTCTTCCGTCAGATGTCCCGCGCCATAGCCGATCTCCAGCAGGTGCTGATAGGGCTGTACGTCCAGCACCTGCAGCGCCCAGTGTAGGAACTGGCGGGAACCGCTCATACGCTGCCCTCCTTACCCCGCTCCGTCTCCGGCGGGAATGGCTGCCCGGGGGTCCTCGGGCCCGAACGGCGGCCTGCAGCGGCGTCCCCATTCCTGTTTAAACTTTTCCCTTTCTTCCGGAGTCATGTTCATCCATTTTTGTTTCATCTTGTCTTTCCATCGACCAGAGGGGCCGCCGCCGCGGAAGCCGCTGAATAATATTTTTGTAAGGATCAGCAGACCGAGCGCCTGCCAAAAACTAATGATGGGCAGGTGGAATAATTCCGGCATGAGGGCATTCCACAGCAGCATCACGATGCTGCCAAAAACGAAGACGCCGACGATGGCCATGCAGATAAATCCTGCCACTCTGCGTATCCAAAAACCTTTCATATACTATAATTTTTATTGTTCATTTTATTGGGTTACCGCCCTTACGCGGCTTTCAATTTTCCACGATCCCGCATTGCGCAGCCACGCGCAACTTCCCGGCACCCCGGCCCTCAGCCACCGACAATTTCGCGGTACAGATCGAGCAATCTCTCCCGAAGATGCACGACGGCGTACCGTTTTCGCGATATCAGCGTGTTGACGTTCTCTCCGGTAATCTCTGCTATCTCCTTGAACGAAAGACCATCCAGTTCGTGCCACACGAATACGGATCGTTGTTCTTCCGGCAATTCGTCGAGCGCCTCCTGAAGAGCCTTCCAAAAAAGGCCGCGGAGGTTGGCCGTCTCCGGATTGCTGCTTTCGTCGAGAAAGATGGCTGCGAAATCTATTTCGTCATTGTCCAGGGACTCCGGTTTCTTTTTGCGGTGGCGGTCGATGATCTTGTTCCGGGCCACGGCAAAAAGCCAGCCGCTGATCTGTTCGATCGGCCCGGTATCGACCGTTGTCGTCAACTGGTACCATACGTCCTGCAGAATGTCTTCCGCATCCGCTTCACTGGTTACCCTTGGGCGAATAAAACCCATTAGTCGCTTGCTAAAGCGGCTGATGACGGTGCTGATATTTTTCCTGCCGGAAGAAGACATGCCCGGTGATATGGTCAAAAGGTCATCCAACTATCAGGAAGACGGATGAGGGACCCCGATATTTTAAAAATATTGAAATTTTTTTATTTCACCGCGGCCAGCTCCTCCCACCTCGTACTGTGCCGCCCGGAGCGCAGCTCCTGTCTCATCTTCCAGTCTTTTGTCAGTCCCGCCGACCCGAATTTCATGCTGTCGTCGCGCATGGCAAAATTGATATTGTCGATGGTATTCATCAGAAACCGGTGTTGGTTCTCCACCTGGGGGACAAAAAGGTTGCCCTGAATGGAGTCGTCGGGGACGAGGCCGCTAAGCATCACTCCGGCCTTTTTATAGGTCCGGCCGTTTTCGTAGAGCTGTTCGACCAGCTCGACCGCGGGTTTGATCAGCTCGTGGGTCAGCGAGGTCGGTTTGGCCAGCGAGGTATGACTGCCGATATTGGGACCATGCCGGAACCCGGTCATGTAGTCCTGTTCTTTCGGTACGATAAAAACGCTGACGACCCCAGCAGCACTCTGTTGCCGCCTTAGCTTCTCGGCGGCCCGGGATATATAGGTAGCAACGGCCTCTTTCAGATCGCCGACGGTGGTAACGGGACGGCCGAACATCCTGGTCGTCGCGATCATCTTTTTGGACCAGCTCTTCTTCCATTTCGATGGCGGGCTGCCCATTCAGTTCGCGGATCAGCCGGACACCCACGACGCCTCCCATATTGGTGTGGGCCCACTCTTCGGACATATTGCTCAGCTCCCACGCGCTGGTGATCCCCCGGTTGAGCAGTTTGGCGGCATAGGCCCTGCCGACGCCCCAAAGACTATCTACCCTTGTCTGCCGAAGGGCGGCATCGACGGCAGGCTCCGTCGCGAGCACCGTTATACAGCCGGAAGACTGTTTGTCTTTCTTCGCTATTCGGTTGGCCATTTTGGCCAGCGTTTTCGTAGGGGCTATACCGATAGAAACGGAGATGCCCGTCCAGGTTTCCACGGTTGTCCTGATCTCCTTCGCCAGCTCCTGCAGCCGCTCGGGTGAACTCTCGTCGAGGTCGAGGAAAGCTTCGTCGACGGAATAGACCTCTACCTTGCCGTTGTCTCCCATCAGGGTCCGAAGGGTTTGCATGACCCTCCAGCTCAGGTCTCCGTAAAGGTGATAGTTGGACGAAAAGACGGCGATATTGTGTCTTTCGATGATGGGACGGGCCTGAAAATAGGGAACTGCCATGCCGACACCAAGCCGCTGGGCTTCGTCGCTGCGGCTGATGATGCAGCCGTCGTTGTTGCTGAGCACCACTACGGGCTTGTCGCGGAGATCGGGCCGGAATAGCCGCTCGCAGCTGCAGTAAAAGCTATTGCAATCGACGATCGCCTTCATAAACTATGTATTACATATGTCACTACGCCCCAGATAGAGAACTCAGCGCCGGAGACGTCGACGTCGATAGGTGAGAGGCGCGGTGTTTCCGGCACCAGGCGGATCTTGTTGAATGTCTTCTCCAGCCGGCGGATCAGCAGTTCTCCGTTAAGTGAAGCGATCACCACTTTGCCGCTGACGGCCTTTACCGAACGGTCCACAATGACAACATCGCCGCTGAAGATGCCCGCCCCCGTCATGGCGTCCCCGCTGACCCGCATGAAGAAAGTCGCCGGTTTGTTCCGGACCAGCTGTTCGTTGAGGTCGATGCCCCGCTCCATATAGTCGTCCGCCGCAGCTCCAAATCCGGTCGCGTTGGCAGTAGGCACGTCCCACTGCGTAAATCGTTTGGTGCCCTTATAGTTGATCCCGTAAAATTGTTCGAGTTCCATATGCGATGATTTTCCTGGTGTAGTGCTTTCCCGTTTTACCCGCCGCGGGAAAAAAATATTTTTTGTACTAATTTCTTTAGTAAATTTATGCTAAATTATTGGTCATTTAAAATTATTTTATGAAAACCGGGTTAGTCAGACAAACGAATTATGTACCTATCTCTTCGATCTCCGGAGGCCTCGGCCCCGTCAGAGAACCAGGCCGGCGGGCGGAGTACCTGCTGGTCATCTATCCTCATGGAGAATTGGAAGACAAGCTGTTGCGTGAACAGCTGCAGCTGGCATCCGAGTTTGGCCTTCCGGCCGGAGGCCGTAACCGGCCGCATATTACCGTTGCCGCTTTCCAGGCCGGCGAGATCATGGAGGACACCCTTATCCGGTGGATACAGCGTATCTGCAACCAGTACCGGACGTTTGACATCACCCTTAATAATTATAGCGGATTCCCGCCCCATACCATCTATCTCCGGGTCCAGGATCACGAACCCTTTTTCGGACTGGTGCAGCAGCTGAGGACGATCGAAGACTATATCCGGTCTTCGGGCTGCCCTCTCGTCAATCTGATCAGCCACCCTTATCTCAGCATCGCCGGCGGTCTGACGGAGCAGGTGTACCACCGCGCCATGCCGGAGTATTCCCGGAGGGATTTTCACGAGAGCTTTCATGTTGAGCAGCTGGTGCTGTTGAAAAGAGGACATGCTTTCGACGCCTGCAAGACGGTAAATATTTTCCGGCTGCTGCCTGAGACGATGTAACCCGACCCCTTTGAACCAACCACTATCACTTTTTAAACAAGAGAACATGAAACAGGCTGTAAGACCCGTTGCTGCTGTCCTGAACGAGAGCTATAAAAAGCAACTCGCTACCAACGAATACCTGCTGGTCCTCAATCCCCGAGAGGAGCTTTGCAATAGGATCCAGCGGGTGAAGAAGGAGTTTTATGAGATCTATCAGGCGCCATCGGCTATCGGAGGCAAACCGCATATCGGACTAGTCCGGTTTACACAACTCGATCTGATGGAAGAGCGCATCGTACAACGGCTGCGCACCATCGCCATGGGTTTTAGCCCCTTCATGGTAGAGCTGAAAGACTATGGCAGCTACCCTTCCCACAGCATTTTTATCAACGTGATCAGCAAGCTGCCCATAAGGGCGCTGCTCAATGAGGTCAGGGACGTGCAGCGGCTGATGAAGCTGGACAAGGAGCACAAGCCCCATTTTATCGAGGAGTCGCACGTGCCGATCGCGAGAAAACTATTACCCTGGCAGTATGAGAAGGGCTGGCTGGAATACAGCAATAAAAGTTTTACCGGCAGGTTTGTGGCGGATGCGATGCTGCTGCTGCGTCGTCGTCAGGGTGACAGGGCCTGGCAGATCGTCGAGAGGATGGCCTTTCAGAATCTGCCTGTCAACACGCGGCAGGGCGAGCTGTTTGGTTAAATCAATCGAATCATTATGACAGAACAACCAGCGGAAGGACGGGGTCTGGATGACCGCGAGCCTTCACCTATACAATACTTAAAGGGGAGGGGCGCCCAGTTCAATCCCAAAAACCGGTTCCTGAAGAACGAGACCGTCAAAGAACACGTGGAAGGGATAGACGACTGGATCGAGCCCAATGTAGAGACACAGTACCTGGAGGAGACCGCAAAAGGCATCGTCAATAAGGTAGACAGCCCCGACGTGGGTATGTTTTACAGCATGAATCCTTACCAGGGCTGCGAGCACGGCTGTACCTACTGCTATGCCCGTAACGTACACGAGTACTGGGGCTACAGCGCCGGCCTCGATTTCGAACGCAAGATCATCGTCAAGAAGAACGCGCCCGACCTGCTGCGCAAATTCCTGATGAACCCCAAATGGGAATGTCTTCCCATCTCGCTCAGCGGGAATACGGACTGCTATCAGCCCGCCGAAAAGAAATTCGGCATTACCCGCCGGCTGCTCGAAGTTTGCGCGGAATTCAACCAGCCGGTAGGGATCATCACCAAGAACGCCGGTATCCTCCGGGACAAGGATATACTGACCGAAATGGCAAAAAAGAGGCTGGTTTCCGTACTGGTATCGACGACATCGTTTGACGAAGAGTTGCGAAGACTGATGGAACCCCGTACGACCACGGCGAAACAGCGGCTGAGGACGATGAAGGAGCTCAGCGAGGCAGGAGTCCGCACCGGAGTCATGCTCGGGCCGATGATCCCCGGCCTGAATGAGCACGAAATGCAGCGTATCATGAAGGCGGCTTCCGAGAACGGCGCCACCTTTTCAGCTTATACCTTTATCCGGCTCAACGGCGCGATCAAGCTGATCTTCCACGACTGGTTGTACAAGACCTTTCCGGACAGGGCCGACAAGGTATGGCACCTGATCGAGGCGAGCCACAACGGCAAGGTCAACGACAGCCGCTGGGGCGTGAGAATGCGCGGCGAAGGGAATATCGCCGAGCTCGTCGCGCAGCAATATAAAAGGTATACGCAGAAGTATGGTCTCAATGCCGAGCGGTGGGAGCTGGATTGTTCGCAGTTCAGGAGGCCGGGGCAGCAGATAAGTTTGTTTTAGCGTAGCTTTGGTCGTATAACCTTCTGCGACATGCTGAAATTCTGTATCATTGGCTGCGGACGCATTGCCGCGCGACATGCGGAACACATACACAGGCTGGGCCGGCTGGTTGCCGTCTGTGACGTCGTAGAGGAAAGGGCGCGGCAGCTTGCGGCGAAATATGGGGCCGACTATTATACTTCCGTAGACGATCTGCTGGAGGGTGCCGGGCAGGCGGATGTGGTGGCGGTTTGCACACCCAACGGTCTGCACGCCGGGCATTCCATAAAAGCGCTCAACAAGGGTTTTCACGTACTCTGCGAAAAACCCATGGCGCTGACCGTCGAAGACTGCAGGAATATGATCGATGCCGCGGAAAAGGCCGGCCGGCAATTGTTCATCGTAAAGCAGAACAGGTTCAATCCGCCGGTGGCCGCGGTCAAGAGGCTGATCGACGAGGGACGTCTGGGCAAAATATACAGTGTGGAGCTCAGCTGCTTCTGGAACAGGGATGCCGGCTATTACGCGAATTCGTGGAAAGGTTCCCTGGCGCTGGACGGAGGGACGCTGTTCACCCAGTTCAGCCATTTTATCGATTTGCTCTACTGGATCGTCGGGGATATAAAGGAAGCGCAAGGCTACGCCGCAAATTTCGCGCACCCGGATATAGCCATCGAAGACACCGGTGTGGTCACCGTCCGGTTTTACAACGGAGCCATCGGCACCATCAACTATACCGTCAACAGTCATGGCAGGAATATGGAAGGCTCGCTGACACTGTTTGGCGAAAAAGGAACGGTAAAGATCGGCGGCCAGTATCTGAATGAGCTGGAGTACCAGGATATCGAAGGATATCAGATCGGCGATCTTCCGCCGGGAAACCCCGCCAACAACTATGGCTTTTATCAGGGGTCCATGTCCAACCACGATAAAGTATATGCGCGCGTCGTGGAAGCCGTGGGCGGTCACCCCAGTGGCCGGCAGCGGGGGCGGACAAGGCGGCGATGATAGCGGTCGCGCGGACACTGGCGAGTCGGGGATCCGCGGGGACACGGATATGTCGGGGACAAGCGGGGACCACCTCGCGGCCGGCCTGCCGGAAGGAGCCAACGCCAGCGGGTTGGAGGGCCTCAAAACTGTCGAGATCATCAGTAAGATCTATTCCAGCGTGAGACGGCTGTGAACCAATGTTCTTTTAAAAACTTTTCATATGCTTTACCGTCGGATGCCAATCGAAATTGAGTCGCCGGAGCAGCTGGGTTACGGAAATATCCGTAACAATCTTTCCGAGAGTTCGTATACCGATGCCTTTTTCCGCGACATACCGCTGCCGGCGGATCTCCGTGATCTGGTACTCTGCTATGGGTCACACGCAGGCCACGAGGGGCTGAGACGCCTGATCGCGCAGGACTCCGCGGGAGCCGCCCGGACGCAGGACAATACCCAGGGAACCATCAGACCCGGGACTATCACACCCCCAAACATACTCCGCCCTGAGGACGTCCTGCTGACCATCGGTGCGGCGGGCGCGCTGTTTATCATTGCCACAACCCTCCTCGGACAAGGACGACGAGATCGTCGTTGTCCGCCCCAACTACGCCACGAATATCGAGACGCCACGCGCCATCGGCGCGAAAGCCCGCTATATCGATCTCCGGTTCGAAGACGGATTCGCGCTGGACCTGGAAAAACCAGGCGCCGCCATCGGACCGCGCACGAAGTATATTTCGGTAACCTATCCGCACAATCCGACCGGTGTCTGTCTGAACGAAGCCCAACTCGGAGCGCTGGTGAGGCTTGCAGAGAGCCGTGGTGTTCGCCTCCTGGTCGACGAAACCTACAGGGACATGGTATTCGGGGAACTGCCGCCCCCGGCGGCGGCGGCCTCACCGCTCGTGATCAGCGTCTCTTCGCTGTCCAAAACCTATGGATTGCCGGGCTTGCGGACCGGCTGGATCGTCTGCAGGGACGAGCAGCTGATGGAACATTTCCTCGCCGCCAAGGAACAGATCCATATTTGTGGCCCCGTACTGGACGAAGAGCTGGCTTATCGCTACTGGATGCACAAGGCGGAGCACTATCGACTCATCAGGGGAGACATCGCGGAGAAGTTCGCGATCGTAAAGGACTGGATGGACCACCAGAACGACTTCGAATGGGTGGAGCCGGGAGGCGGATGCGTTTGTTTTCCCCGGATCAAACGCGCGGACGGATTGGATATGGATCAATTCTACCGGATACTGCTGGAGAAGTATGGCACCTATGTGGGTCCGGGACATTGGTTTGAGATGCCCCGGCACTATATGCGGATCGGTTTTGGATGGCCGGCGAAACTGCAGCTGCGGGAAGGACTGGAGGCACTGGGAAATACACTGAGAGATGTGGGGTAGGCGCGTTCGACGGTTCACGCGGGGACCACGCCTGAGGAAGTCCGGTTCACGCGACTGGCCATACGCTATGGATTCTGATTAAACTTAACCAATCTCGCCTGTTCCTCCTGGATAATAGCCCTGGCATGGACCAGTTGCTCGAACAGCGGGCCGTATTCCGCGGCCAGAGCCGAACAGGACGGGGCGTCCTGACAGGCATTCTCGAACTTCACACACCGGGCCTGGATCTCGGTCAGCCCCACAAAGCCAAATAAGGGTTTCATCTTATGGATCGCACTTTTTAGAACCCTGGGGTCTCCCTCATGGAAACTGGTATTTATTTTTTGGACAAATGAGTCGTATTCGAGCAGGACATCGGTAAATGTCTCTTCGATCATTACATAATCGCCTGCATATAACTCGATTATGTATTTGCCGTTGACGGCTTCGCTAAAGACGAATGTCTTATCGGACATAGACTGGGTTATGCGGTCGAATGGGATATACAACGGGGGCCATAATAATTTATTGCCTTCGAACGTTCACGTATAGGGTGGTAAAAAAACCCTTATTCGAATCCTGTGAGCAACCCATTCGTACTTATTCAATCCTTCTATGAGGACATCGTCTATTCCGGCCTCCGGGAAGACTATGCCCCAGCGAAAAGGAAAAAGACGATCCGGTTCAACCAGTTCATCCTCCTCATCCTCATCGCTCACTTCGTCTGCGTCATCTCCTATTTCTGTTTTGGTCTATATATCAGTGCGCTGATCAATCTGTCGGCAGCATACGTCTTTATCATCGCCTATCATCTCAACCTCAGAAGAAAATACCTGATCGCCAGGCTGGTGTCCATCGTGAACCTTAACCTGTACCTGGTGATCATGAACTATATGGAAGGCCTCAAAGCAGGAGAGTACCTCTTCTTCTTTCCGTACTTCCTGATTATGACCTTTATCATCAGCTTCCGGAAGAATTTTATCGAACTCGGGTTTGCCTATCTGGTCACGATGGTATCCCTTCTCTTTTGTTACTATGTCTGCCCCCAGGAGAACCACTACCAGGTGCATATCGTGAATATGTTCGGAAGGCTATACGAAAGTAACCTGCTCATCGCCCTGATCCTGACCACCTTCTTTTCCTACGCGATCGTACGCATCAACCGCAACAACGAAGAGGCGATCCTCAAGGAAAAACAGTTTGTCGATACGATCTTCAATACCTCACTGGACGGCGTGTTCATACTGGACGCGGAACGGCTGGCTATCACCGACTGTAACAACAGGGCACTCGAATTACTGGAAATAGACGACAAGCGGCAGATCGTCGGCTCCCCGATGGAAAGCCTATTTACCAAGGAACATATTCAGCTGTTCAGGGGAATCAAGGGCAGTCCGGGCGACGAACGCATCAACAGCTGGCAGGGCGAGCTGTCCCTGACCTCGAAAAAGGACAATACCATCTTCGCTTTTGTCAACGTAGTCCCGTTCTTCGAGGACTCCCGCCATTTCTGGAAGATCAGCATTCTCGATATATCAGAGATAAAGATGACCCAGTTCGAGCTGATGAAGGCCAAGCAAAAGGCGGAATCCGCCTCGAGGGCCAAATCGAGGTTTCTCTCGAACATGAGCCACGAACTCCGGACGCCGCTGAACGGTATCATAGGGGCATCGCATCTCCTGCTGCAGGAGCAATACCTGGAAGACCAGCGCTCGCACCTGGAGATCCTCAAGTTCTCGTCCGAGCATATGATGACCCTCATTAACGAGATCCTCGACTTCAACAAGATAGAGTCCGGCAGGTTCGAACTCGAGAACGTACCCGTGAATATGCGGGCCTTTCTAAGAAAACTCGAGACCCAGTTCTCCGTGCAGGCCCATACGAAGGGACTTCTGTTCAATGTGGATATAGACGAGAATCTCGAGGTGGAGTACCTGACCGACGAGACCAGGCTCAACCAGGTACTGAGCAATCTGCTATCCAATGCCATTAAATTTACCCAGAAAGGCGGTATCACCCTTGGCGCCAGAAAACTATCGTCGAGCAGCAAGAAGTCCATTATACAGTTTATGGTACAGGACACGGGCATCGGGATCCCGGCGCACAAGCAGCAGGAGGTCTTCGACAGCTTTACACAGGCGGATACGGATACTACCCGCAAATACGGGGGGACGGGTCTGGGTCTTGCCATCAGTAAAAGGCTGGTAAGTCTTTTTGCCGGCGAGCTGATGCTGCAAAGTGAGGAAGGAAAAGGCAGTACCTTTCATTTTAACCTCGAGCTGGAGATCAACGAGAACGCGAAGCTCTATATCAATGACGAGAAGGTCAAGCAACTACCCGTTTTTGAGCGGCTGCGGGTACTCGTGGCGGAAGACAATTTTGTCAATATGTCCGTGGCCCGGAAGTTCCTGACCAAATGGGGCATCGAAGTGCACGAGGCGGTCAACGGGCTCGAGGCGGTGGAGAAGTTCAGACGCGGCAATTTCGACCTGGTGCTGATCGACCTCGAAATGCCCGAGATGGACGGGATCACCGCGCTGGCGGAGATCCGGAAGATGCAGCCCGCCATCCCGGCCATCGCCTTCACTGCGGCCGTGTATGAGGATATGCGTATCGACCTGATCAAAAAAGGATTCATGGAGGTGGTACCGAAGCCCTTCCGGCCCGAGGACCTTCACAACAAGATACAAAAGCTGGTGGCCAACCGCGCCTGAGCCCACCGGGCCACCGCGCATACCCGATGAGGCGAGCCCGCCGCGACCCGCAGAGCCCGTCCCGACCCGCAGACCCCGTTACCACCCGCAGACCCCGCCACCCCCCGCAAACCCTTCCCACACCCGCGAGCTCCACACCCACTGAACCCAGCCGCATGAAAAACCCGGCCACACCTCGCTGCGCCCCCCGCCGATAGAACGACAAACCCCGCCGGACATCACGTTATAACTGCCGGCAAAAAAAACTTCCGGATTTTTTTCAAATTCATTGCGAAGAAGTGAAAAAGATTTTTAAATTTGTAGAGTTCCAAAGCACAATTATATGCTACGACAGTATACACATACGACCACTCTTTCCGGGTATAACCCGATTAAGGTGTGTATATCCGCGGGGCAAACTGCTGCTTAACTTTAAAAAAGAGATCCAGCATATAAAAGCCCCGCCGACCGCGGGGCTTTTTCGTATGAAAACCGTGAACCACAGACATAGAAAGCTATTTAACATTACGCTGATACAGCGTGAAAAGGCAAACTATTGCCCGGGACCGGGCTATATCGAATGATAGTGTTAGCAATAGGCACTATACAGGAGACCCGGTCGGCGACGACCGGGTTTTTTTATAAAACAGAAAGGAGGTAGCCATGAAATTCAATTTTAGCCTGAAAAGAAGACAACCAGCCGGGGCCCACTACACATTTGTAAAGGGAATGGATGCGAACCCAAAAGGAATGGACACAAGACCGGGAATGGAGCCGAAGGCCGGAATGCCCGATGCTCAATGGGAATTGTACACCAGCCTGCTCTCCGCAGCCCTGTCTTCCAGCGCCGGTCCGACCGGCGACGCCCTCGCCGCCGTCCGCGAAGGCATCCGCAGCAACGACCTGGAGTTTGTGACCAGTCTCGCCCTTTATCTGAAGGAGCGAAAGAATATCGGTCATCTGGCTTTCCTTCTGACCGCCGAGTTCGCGGCGCAGCCCGGCAACGACGAAAAGGCGGCTCCGCTGGTAGGCGAAGTCGTTCGTCAGGCAAAAGATGTTCCCGCATGGCTGGATTATTTTCAAGTCGCAAGCAGAGGGCAAAAACCCGGAAAGGCTATCCGAAAGACCCTGTCGGGGCTACTCAACCAACTGGAAGACTATTCCTTCAGCCGGTACAGCAGGGAAATACAGGAAGGCATCCGGCAGGCCCTGCTGCTCGTCCGCCCCAAAGCAGCGAGCGGCAGCCAGAAGGCATTGTTCAATAAGATAGAACGCAATCAGGTAGCGCTCAGGCCTACCTGGGAGCAGGAGTGGCAGGCCCTGCACCAGCAGCACTACGATAGCCCCGAACAGCGGCAGGTGATCCTGCGCGACAAATGGAAAGAAGGGATCTCCTCTTTCCGGATAGGATATACGGCCCTGCTGGATAACCTGCAGCCCATGCTCTGCACGGGTGTCAGCGGGAAAGTGCTCAAACTGGCGGCTGAATACCTCGGAAATACCGCGGCCGTGACGAGGGCGGGACATTCGCCGCTGAAGATGCTGGAAGTCTACCGCGGCCTGAAACGGAAGGACCAGGGCGGAGCCGGTATGCTGTCCGAAGCGCTGGAGCTGGCAGTTCTCCACAGCACCTGGAGCCAGTCGGATTTTGGCAGGAATGAAATATCTGTCATAGCCATGGACGTTAGTAACAGCATGAAGCGTCCGGTCCGTGCCGGGGCGGATGTTCTGCGGTTCGACGTCGCGCCTCTGCTGGCGATGTTGTGGAAAAGCCGCGGCGACCAGGTGATCACCGGATTTGTCGGCAATACCTGGAAGCCCCTTGAGCTGTCCAACAGACCGGTCCTGTCCGCAACCGACGAACTTCGCCAGCGCGAAGGCGAGGCAGGCTACGCCATCAACGCGCACCTCGTCATTCAGGACCTGCTGCGGAAACAACAGGTTGTCGACAAAGTGCTCATCTTTACCGATACCCGTCTTTGGGACAACCGGACCTTTAATCAGGCAGCAGGTACCAACCTCGGGGACTGGTGGAGACTGTACAGGAGCCAGATGGCGCCAAACGCAAAACTGTATCTGTTCGACCTCGCGGGATATGGCGCCAGGCCGCTCGAGCTACTGGAAGATGGGGTACATCTCGTTGCCGGGTGGAACGAGCAGGTGCTGGATGTCCTGGCCGTACTGGAGAACAGGCCCGACGCGATCAGCTAACAAAACTCAACCCAGCCGCCGGACCGACCCCGGCGGCTTTTTTGTCGTATCGACGTTTTCCTTAACTTAGGCTCTCAAATCGTCTTTTATACATGGAGCCTCCTTCGTGGCCTGCACGATTCAGCCGTCTTCGACAGCTTTTTTGGTTTTTCTTATTCCTTACCATCGCCTATATGATCTGGGTCAGGGGCTTTCTGGCTCCCCTGAATTCGGGTGAGCTCGTCCAGTTCGAGATCGCCAAGACAGTCGGCAAGGCCCAGCTGATCATCGACAACTGGAAGACTTCCGGGAAGTACGAGCAGGTGGTAAAAAGCACCAGCTTCGCCTATGTTTTCATGATCCTGTACACCCTGGCCATTGCGCTGGGCTGCCGTTTTATCTCGGCCTGCACGGGCAATGAGATCATGATCAAAGGAGGAAGAGGTTTTGCGTGGCTGATCCTCGTGGCCACGACCTGCGACGTGGTCGAGAACATCGCACTCGCCCATACCATCCGCGGACCCATCTCGCAATGGGATGTCACCATCGCCTACGACCTGGCGCGGGTCAAATTTTCCATCGTTATCGTCTGTCTTCTCTTTATGCTGGCCTGCACACTTTACTGGGCCGTCGGCAAACTGGCCGGCGAGAAATAACGGCGTCTACTCCTTCCTCCATTCCGCCTGCCGGCTATCATGACTTGCCGATACATTATAGTATCCACTCTTCGTGACCAGATAAGTCTCCGGATTTCCGTCGGCGTCCCTGGTGAAGATCCGTCCACCCTGCTGCAGCAGCATATCCGAACTCACTTTATTGATACTTTCGATCCCCTCTCCATAGTCTTCCGGTGCACGTCCTTCACCGCATTGGCGTTGCTGAAATATACGCCTTTGATCGTCCGTGTCGCCGGCTGGTCGAGGGTGATCGTGTGAGAAGAGGCGTCCCAGGCGACAACGCGGAACTGCGACCTCCGCCAGTGCTGGTTGCCCTGCGAGTTGATAAAGCGGTTGCAGTACATAAGACCGCCGTGCGTGAGGAATTTTTGGAAGTCGCCGAAGTCGGTCTTTACATTTGTTATCTGGTTGCTTCCGGCAGTAATATCTCCCAAAAAACTCATGGTATATAACGGCAGAAAAACCGACAGATACAGCCGCTCTCCGCCTTTCAAAATGGAAGGAATATAGGAAAGCGTGAAGTTGTTCGCCGTCACAGAAGTGACCGTCCCCAGTATTGCCTGGATATTCTCCCCCGGGCTGTTGCAGATGACATCGCCTTTTTTCACCCTGCCCGCCTGCTCAGGCCCGAGCGGGACAACGGCGGACCGGACGCCGCTGTTGTCGGTGGTGATATTCAGCGTAACACCGTTACCCATGAGGTCGATGGGATAGGCCATCGCAGGCTCGGCGTTATCAGTCGTCAGGGACACAGCACCGCTGGTGATCTTGTAGTGCCCGTAGCTATGGCACTGCGAAGCCTCGGCCGGATATGTATTGCGGCTGCCCGACAGACCGAGGGGACACGCGGAGCCCTGTACAAATGTGTTGACGAAGCTGGGGTAGTCGCGAACGGAATAGACGGCAAAAGGAACCGTCTCGAACGAACAGCCCATAAAGGTAGAAGACCCGTGAATGGTCACCGGCTGGAAGGTTCCGTACATGCGGATATTACAACCGATAAAAGTTACGCCCGAGCAGTCGATCTGTGGATTGGTGTATTCCCCGGTCTCATTAAAATAATAGGCAAAGCCAAGCTCGGAAGACTCCACCGTGGTCGACTGGTTCGAGAAGATCAGGCCGAAACGGCCCAGCGATTCGGCAAAAATATTACGGAAATGCGAGCCGAAATAGCCGCCCTGGTTGTTAAAAACCAACTGGTTTACAAATCCCGCGATATTCGCGTTCTCCACGTACCAGTTGCCCGGAGTATGCGCTCCGTAGAGGCCCGTGGCAAACACCGTGTGTGTCGTCCCCCAGCAACCCAGATTCGTAACCACATTGTCCTTCTCCTGATCCTGCGAACCCGAGATACATAGCTTGGTATTGAGGAACTGGATCTTGTTGATCAGCGTAAGCTCAGCGTTGCGGGTAAAGGAGTTGGGGGAAGAACATACGCCAACCACAAAACTGCTGATGAAAACATCCTCGATGTCGACCCCGGTCGACCCCGAAGACGCTCCCGTACCCCGATACCGGGAACGATACCCTGGGTAGCCGCCGTCCTCGGGGATCTGGCTTGCGCTATTGCTGAACGGATCGATGACGATACCCGCATAAGGGGAGAAGTCGGAATCCCGGCAGGTTGGGTCCTTGAACTGGTCGAACGTCGACCGGTAAAAAGAGAACTTGTCCCGGAAGGGGGCTTGAATCCGCCGATGATCTTTAGCCGCCTGATCTTGTTGCCTTTCCCCAGTTGTACACCGATCGCAAATTTATCCTTGAAGTCACACTGGATCGTAGTACCGTTGCCCGACGACTCCCAGAAAGACGACTCGCCTTCAAGATTGGTGCTATGGAAGCCATAGCCGTTGCCGGCGAGACGATAGAGCATTATCGGCTGAGAGATCTCATAAACGCCCGGTCCCAGGTGAACCGTAGTATATTTGTCGCCATAGTTCGTGCAGAAATCTACGGCCTTCTGTATGGCGGCCCAGTCATCCTTTCCGTCTCCCGGTATAGCCCCAAACCAGCGCACGTCCACAGTCCCGTTGTTGGTCATTCTGCGAAAGCGCTTGCCGGAAGCCGTCACCAGCACCATCGCGCTGTCGTCGGGCGACTGCTTGTCACTGGCGTCAGCCACGAATATGCCCTGCCGCCCGGCGTCTGTCAGATACAACTCGTCGGCCAACCCGGCCGGCGCCATCGACCGGATAGCTTTCATATTCTGTTTTGGAAGGATCGAAGTGTCGGGAGAGCTGATGTAAGAAGGAGCGCCCGGGTGGGCCAGCAAAGAAGTCCGTGTAGCCAGCAAAAGGCGCATGCCGCAAGCACGCGAAAGAGGTAGATCATAGCGTAGTCTCATATCATTGGATTTGCGGCTCCAAGATAGTAGATTCTATCTTCTTTTCTATCCTTAATGCCTTGTTTTTCAGTTTTCAATTAAAATCGTCAAATGTCAAAATCCCCCTATATTTGCACGGTGACAAAATTCGGGCAGCGGCCATGCGAATTTGTATGAAAGTCAATACAATATTTCCAGGCAATTAAAGTTTAGTGTGCGAGAATTGAGATGCCTTTTAAATTTTTATATTCCTATGAGCCCTAAGGTTGTGAGATCTATCCATATTAAGAGCTTTATTAAAGGGTATAAGGAGTAGGAAAGGCATAATACTCCCTTGTACCCTTCGTCATTATTATACGTCACCCATGAAAATGCAAACCTTTAATAATCAGTCGCTTAAAACCTGAAAATGGGACTGAGGAGGCGAAGCTATGTCCGAAGACAACAAGAACTGGTACGCTGTATATACTAAACCACGGTGGGAGAAAAAGGTTTACGGACAAATGACCCGGGCAGGGATCGAAGCGTATTGTCCGTTGAACAAGGTGCGCAGGAAGTGGAGTGACCGGATAAAATGGATAGAAGAGCCGCTGTTCAAGTCCTATCTTTTTGTGCGGGTGCCTGAGGGAGAGCAGAACCGGGTGCGTATGGTGGATGGGGTCGTGAATTTTGTCTATTGGCTGGGTAAGCCGGCCGTCGTGCGCGAAAAGGAGATACAGACGATCCATAAATTCCTGAATGAGTACAGGGAGGTCTGGGCAGAGCCCGTCGGACTGGAGAAGGATGCCCAGGTGACCATCCGTCAGGGCGTGTTCATGGACAGGAGGGGAAAGATAATAAAGGTTATGAACAATAAGGTGCAGGTCGTTATCGAAAGCATTGGCTACCGGCTGCTGGCACTGGTTGACAAATCAAATCTTACAACGGTCGAATAGCATATAATTTTTTGACAAAATATGTCCACTATTTTTTCAATGCGGAAGAGTTGGCTGGTCTTTGGAGCGGGTCTTGTCATACTGGCCTGTTCGATGGCTTCGTGCGGCAATACAAGACATCTTACTTACATGCAGGGGAAGTTCGATACGACCAAACTCAGTGAGGTCGTGATCACAGAGCCTGTGATCCGCAAGGGAGACCTCCTCAGTATTATCGTGTACAGCGACAACCCAACCGCTACGGCATTGTACAACCAGTCCCTCGTAACCGTCGGCAGCTCCGGCGGCCAGACCGGCTCGGGCGCTAATGGCGCGGGCGGTGGCAGTGGGTCCAGCGCGGGGGCCTCAGGCGCGGGTTCCCCGACCACGCCTGGATACCTGGTAGACGAAAAAGGCGATATCGAATTTCAGGGCCTTGGCCGCCTGCACGTGGAAGGCCTGACAAAAGGCGCGCTGAAGGATACGCTCGATGCCAGGCTGATGGTCTATTTGAAGAATCCCTATTACACCATCCGTTTTATGAACTACAGGTTCACCGTACTCGGTGAGGTCATGCACCCGGGGATCTTTGGAATTCCGGGGGAGCACGTCAGTCTGCTGGAGGCCATCGGCCTTGCGGGAGACCTGACCTTCTATGGCAGAAGGGACAACGTGCTCGTCATCCGGGAGACCAACGGCAAGCGGGAATGGGGCCGGCTCGACCTGACCAAACCCGAAATAATGTCCTCTCCCTATTTCTATTTGCAGCAGAACGATGTGCTCATCGTGGAAGCGACAAAAAAGAAAGTGGCGGCCAGCGATCAGGTTACCGTTCGCAATGTCACTATAGCGGCAACTATCATTTCGGCCCTTGCGATCGTTTACAGCATATTCAAATAACTATTTGTATAGATATGAAGTCCTATGTCTGAACAGAGTAAAGAGATAGACACCACCAACCCATTAGTAAGCCGGGACAACAAATTGTCCATGGGCCCAAAAGAATTTATTGCCAGATACCTCAAGTACCTGCCATGGATACTGGTCTCGCTGGCCATCTTCATTGTCCTTGCTTTTATCAAGATCCGTTACTCCTCGCCCATTTATCGGGTCATGTCGTCGCTGCTCATAAAGGACGAATCCCAGCAAATGAGCGCGCAGTCGGACAAGAACATCAGCTTCAGCGAGCTATTCATGAACCAGGGGTCCGTGAACCTGTACAATGAAGTTCAGATCCTGAAATCGAGACCCGTTCTGCAGCGCGTAGCGAGGGACCTTGACCTGCAGCGCCAGTATAATAATAAAGGCAGCATACGGACGAGCCTGCTGTATGAGACGAAGCCCTTCACCCTTGTCGTTCTGCACGTGGGGGATTCCAGCGCCGGATTTAGTTTTCAGGCCAATGCCATCAACGATACCCAGTTCCTGCTGGATGGCAGCAAGACGCCGACATCCTATGGTCAGCCATTCCAGATCGGCCGGAACACCTGCTCGCTCACAAGGAATATGGACGTCAATCTTGGCATGTTCCAGTCGAAGATCTTTATCGTCAGCTGGCTTCCCCTGGCAGATGCTGCCGAACAACTGCTCGGTCAGATCGCGGTGGCCCAGCCCGAAGACCAGGCGACCATTCTTACGCTTGCCTACCAGGGAGAGAATGTGAATCTGGGTAAGGACGTCCTCAACACGCTGATGGCCGTCTACGACACGCTTATCGTAGAAGGAAAGAGCCGGATAGCCTATATCACACTGAAATTTATCGACGACCGCCTGAACAATATCCGGGATGAGCTCAACGGGGTGCAAGGCAACCTGAAGAACTACATGATCAACAACCAGGTCTACGATGTCGACGAACAGTCCCGGAGATACCTCGACAACCTGTCGGCGGGATCGAAAGAAAAGGCGGAACAGGAGATCAAGGTGAACGTCGTCAACTGGCTGCTGGAATATATCCAGAACAGCAAGAATCAGTATAATGCCGTCCCAACCAATCTCGGCATCGTTGAACCGGCGCTGCAGCAGCTGATCACGGAATACAACCGGCTGCAGCTCGAGCGGGAGGCCAATCTGAGAACGACCAGTACGAACAACCCGCTGATCATCTCGCTGCAGAACTCACTGGAAAAAGTAAGGTCCGATATACATACCGCCCTGCTCAGTGTCAGACAGGCCTATATGATCGCCGGACAAAATCTGCAACAGCAGGAGTCGCAGCTCCAGGGCCGCATCAAGGGGCTTCCCGGCAAGAGCATGGACATGCTCAATATTACGCGCCGGCAGAAGATCCTGGAAGACCTCTACTCCTTCCTGCTGCAGAAGAAACTGGAAACATCCATTTCGTCCGCCTCCACGATCTCCAATTCAAAGGTGGTCGAGCCCGCGATCGGCTCACTTTTACCAATCGAACCGAACCGAAAGAGCATCTATACTTTTTACTTATTTCTGGGCATCCTGATACCCGGCGGAATTATCGTGCTGAAAGAGGTCCTGCAGGATAAAGTGCGGGACCGCGCCGATATCGACCGTCACACCCAGACTCCGATGCTCGGGGAGATCGGCCATTCCAGCAACGAACAGACGCTGGTGGTCACCAGGAACAACCGTCACTTCATATCCGAGCAGTTCAGGATCATCCGGACGAACCTGCAGTATGTCATCGGAAAGAATGAACGGCCGGTGATCATGATCACGTCCTCTTTCAGCGGAGAGGGAAAGTCCTTTGTCAGTACCAACATCGCCGCGGCCATGGCGCTGGCCGGCAAAAAGACGGTGATCATGGAATTCGATATCCGCAAGCCGAAGATCGTATCGGGTCTCGACCTCAAACGGAAGATGGGCATTACCAACTACATTATCGGAAGGTCTTCCTTTGAAGAGCTGCTCGTGAAAGTAGAGGAGATCGACAATCTTTATGTGATCCCCTGCGGTCCCATACCACCCAACCCCGCAGAACTGCTTATCGATCCCCGCCTCGACGACCTGATGAAGGAAGTCATGCGCGAATTCGACGTCGTGGTCATGGACACGGCCCCGATCGGTCTGGTCAGCGACGCCATGAACCTCAGCCGCTACGCCGACTGTACGCTATACATCGTACGTCAGGGGCACACTTTCCGCAAACAGCTGAATATCGTAGAAGACCTTTATACACAAAAAAATTACCTCGTCTTTCCCTGATCCTGAATGACGTAAAAGCCGAAGGCGGCTACTACGGAAGCTATGGCTACGGCTATTATGGAGGCTACTCCTATGGGAATACCTCCGGATATTTCGAGACAGAAAAGCGCAAGAAGAAATCATTCTTCGACTTCCTGACCGGGCGAAAGATAAAATAAACTATCCTGCTTAACGTTTCTGTCGCAGATATGTCTTACAAAGCTCACCCCACTGCCGTGATAGATGAGGATTGCTCGATAGGCGAAGGAACGCGGATCTGGCATTTTTCCCATGTCATGCCCCATTGTGTTATCGGCAGGAACTGCAATCTCGGTCAGAACGTCGTTATATCTCCGCAGGTCGTATTAGGCGACAATGTGAAGATCCAGAATAATGTCTCCGTATATACGGGTGTCGTCTGCGAAGACGACGTGTTTCTGGGTCCTTCCATGGTTTTCACCAACGTAATCAATCCCAGAAGCGCGGTAGTCCGCAAAGATCAGTACCGGGAGACCCTCGTACGCAAAGGGGCCAGCATCGGCGCCAACGCAACAATAGTCTGCGGTAATGAAATAGGCGAATATGCAATGATTGGCGCGGGGGCGGTGATCACCCGGCCGGTGCCGGCCTATGCCCTCATGGTTGGCAATCCGGCCAGACAGCTGGGTTGGGTCAGTGAATACGGACACCGCCTGCAGTTCGACGAACAGGGGCGCGCAGCCTGCCCGGAGACCGGACAAAACTATCAACTTAAGGAAAATAAAGTAATACGACTGTTGTGAATTCAAAAGTAAAATTTGCGGTCATCGGATGCGGACATATTGGAAAACGTCATGCCGCGATGATCACAAACAACCCCGACTGTGAGCTCGTAGCAA
The DNA here is from genome assembly GCF_050632245.1 of Puia sp. P3. NCBI lineage: Bacteria > Pseudomonadati > Bacteroidota > Chitinophagia > Chitinophagales > Chitinophagaceae > Puia > Puia sp. P3. The sequence goes on along the minus strand of NZ_CP192583.1, from coordinate 6,762,331 downwards.
TGGCGGATGTTGCCGACAAAAATAAGCTCGGCCTCGATAACTATCAGGTACCATTTTTTTGCTCCGTCGATACGCTGCTGACGGAAGCCCCTCCCTTTGACGTGCTGAGCATCGCTACCCCGAACGGACTGCACGAGGAACACGCGCTCAAAGGCCTGACCGCAGGCAAACACGTGGTCATCGAGAAGCCGATGGCGCTCACCAAGGCCGGATGCGAGAAGATCATCTATGAAGCCCTGCACCGTCACAAACAGGTGTTCTGCGTCATGCAGAACCGGTATTCGCCCCCTTCCGTGTGGCTGAAGGAAATCCTGCAGAACAAGCTGCTCGGCGAAATATTCATGGTGCAGATCAACTGCTTCTGGAACAGGGACAGCAGGTATTACAAGAATGGAGGCTGGCACGGCACAAAAGGCCTCGACGGCGGGACACTCTACACCCAGTTCTCCCAGCTTCATCGATATCATGTTCTGGCTGTTCGGCGACATCGAGAATGTCCGCGGCAAATTCAGGAACTTCAATCACTCCGGTCTTACCGAATTTGAAGATTCGGGGCTCGTCCAGTTCGATTTTGTCAGCGGAGGCATGGGCTCGCTGGCCTATACGACCTCCGTCTGGAATGAGAACTACGAAAGCAGCATGACCATCATCGGCGAAAAGGGTACCGTCAAGTGCGGAGGCCAGTACATGAACAAGGTGGAATACTGCAATATCGAGAACTATACCATGCCCGAACTGCCGCCTTCCAACCCGCCGAACGACTACGGTCCCTACAAAGGATCGGCGGCCAACCACCATTATATATATGAGAATATCTGCGACGTGCTCAGTGGCAGGGGACCGATCACGACCAATGCCCTGGAAGGGCTGAAGGTCATCGAGATCATCGAAAAAATCTATCAGCTAAAATCGAACTAATATGCCGGATGAACTGATCATAGAGGCGGGTGCAGCCGAAAAACACTACTGGCTCGACCTTTGGCGCTACAGAGAGCTCTTCTATATTCTGAGCTGGCGCGATATCCGGGTAAGATACAAACAGACGGCAATCGGTGCGGCGTGGAGCATTATCAGGCCGTTGCTAACCATGATCATCTTCACCGTGATCTTCGGACGGATCGCCAAACTGGGTGAAGTTGGCGGCCCTCCCTATGCGATCATTGTCTATGCCGGAATGCTGCCACTGGCAATTCTTTTCCAACGCGCTCAGCGAGGCGAGCGGCAGTCTGATCGGTAACGCCAACCTGATCACCAAGGTCTATTTTCCAAGATTGATCGTTCCCGCAAGCTCTGTCATCGTGAGCCTGGTAGATTTCGGCATCTCTTTCCTGCTGATGCTCGTACTGTTTATCTGGTTCCGGTTTGTGCCGTCATGGCATATGATATTCTTACCCATCTTTACACTCACGGCTTTTTTGGCATCGCTCGGTACGGGCCTGTATGTAACCGCCCTCAACGTCAAGTATCGCGACTTCAGGTACATTATCCCATTCATCGTACAATTCGGGCTTTATGTATCCCCGGTCGGATTCAGCAGCTCCCGGGTGCCGGAACAATGGCGCCTGTTGTATTCGCTGAACCCGATGGTCGGTGTTATCGACGGCTTCCGCTGGTGCATTCTGGGGGAAGAGAAGATCTATGTGCCCGGCTTTATCCTTTCGAATTTAGTAATTGTTCTGTTTTGTTTTATAGGCGTCCGGTATTTCCGCAAGACAGAAAAAACATTTGCAGATAATATTTAGTTCCATGTCCTCCCCGATAATCAAAGTAGAACAGCTGTCGAAGAAATTCGTGCTCTCGCACGAAGGCAAAGAAAATACAAATCTTTGCGTGACGAGATCGTTACCAAAGGCAAGCGCCTGGTCCAGAAGCAGCAGCGCAGCAAGACCGTGAAAGAAGAATTTTATGCACTCAAAGACGTAAATTTCGAAATACATCAGGGCGACCGGCTGGGCATTATCGGGAGGAACGGGGCGGGAAAAAGCACGCTCCTTAAAATACTGAGCCGGATCACCGAACCAACCAGCGGCCGTATAACCCTCAGGGGTAGGGTCGCCTCTCTGCTCGAAGTAGGCACCGGCTTCCATCCCGAGCTGACGGGTCGGGAAAATATCTTCCTCAACGGCGCCATTTTGGGCATGGGCCGGAAGGAGATCAGACAAAAATTCGACGAGATCGTGGATTTCGCGGAAGTCGAACGCTTCCTCGATACCCCGGTCAAGCGCTATAGCAGTGGTATGTACGTCCGGCTGGCGTTTGCAGTCGCTGCCCACCTGGAACCCGAGATCCTGATCGTGGACGAGGTGCTCGCGGTAGGGGATGCCCAATTCCAGAAGAAATGCCTCGGCAAGATGGAAAAGGTCAGCGTGGATGAAGGCCGTACCGTCCTCTTCGTCAGCCACAATATGGGTGTGATAGCCCAGTTGTGCAAGACCGCGATCTGGATGGACAAGGGGCAAATGCAGCTGCTGGACAACGTCTCCGCCGTTATTCAGAAATACTCGTCTTCCGGCTACGGCCAGAACAACGTATATGTCGGCACCAAAATGGACTCGGCGGCAAATTTCGCGCTGATCGAGACCTATCTGCCCGACGGAACGCTGACCAACTCCGTCCTCTTCGACCGAGGACATTATCTTGAAATGCCGGATCTCCAAAAATTCGAATCTCTCGTCCATGTCGGTCGGATTCGCGCTGCTGGATACCCTGAAACACAAGGTCTTTACCAGCCATTTCCACCTGGAGAAGTCGGACCTCGAAGGAAGATCGGAGATCACGCTGCAGTTCGCCATCCCCAAACGCACCATCGTGCCGGGATTCTATTCTTTCGATGCCGCTCTATTCAAGGCCGGCGCGGAAGGATACGAATACCTTTCCGATATATGTCATATCGAGATCGTCGATAGCGGTCACCAGATGAGCTACGACACCAATTTCGGGTCGGTACTGGTGGACTGTAAATGGGACTTTATATGATCGGCAGGACGAAACTTTACCTTTCCTTTCTCCGGCAGCTGTGGCGGGAACGCAAAACGGCGCTGACAAAGAAGTTTCGGTCCTATAGAGACTATCATCGGAAAGGGCTGGGGTATCATGGCAACAACCATTTCCGGGACATACAATTCGGCATCAATACCTATATCAGCTATAATGCGATCGTCGAATTTTGCGATATCGGGAACTACTGTTCGGTGGGGCCGAATACGGTCATCGGATTTGGAGAACATCCCCTCAACCAGCTGAGCACGAGTCCATATATCTACAGACATAAGGACGGGATTGAAAATACCTCATCGGGTGATCCGCTCTATGCACGCGTACGGATCATGAACGATGTATGGATTGGCGCAAACGTATTTATCAGGAACGGCGTCACGATAGGGAATGGAGCTGTAGTAGCGGCCGGGGCGGTCGTGCTTCACGACGTACCGGACTATGCGATAGTGGGCGGTGTTCCCGCGAAAGTGATAAGATACAGGTTCAATGAGGCGACGATCGCCTTTCTGCTCCGGTCGAAATGGTGGGAAAAAAGTCTCGATCAACTGGATGCCGCGACCGTCAGTGAGATGAACAGGGAGATCACCAGACTGAATGCACCGGGCGGGGCCGTCTAAACGTGGTAAATTATGAAGATCCTTATAGTTTCTGATCAGGAGACGTCCGGCGGTGCTGCAACATCCACGACCAACCTGGTGAATGGGTTATTGCTCTCCCGAGAAGACGAAGTATACAGACTGGTGGCCTTTCACGATAGCCGGTCCTACAGCTGGCAGAGGATAGAATTCTGGCAAAGGGATACGCTGGTGAAAAAGGTTTTTATGCGGGTCTTCCAAAAACTGCCCCGGGCAGCCAGGAACAGGCTGGCCAACAGGCGTTTCAGACGTATACTAAAGGAGATCAGACCGGACGTCGTCAACTTTCATAATATTCTCTGGGGACGGGAGATGGGAATGAACGTAGAAATGTTCTCCATAGCCTCGGAGTTTTGCAAAACTTTTGTCACCATGCACGACATGTGGACGATAGTCGGATTCCCCTATGACCTCCGTGTGATCCGGGACAAGCGCATACTGGATGGATGGACCCTGCCCGAAGTACACGTACAGGGACGATCCGAGAGTGAAATGGTCGCGGAGCGCGAGTCTGTATTCCGGGAAAACCCCATCCGGATTCATCGCTCCTTCGAACTGGATTGCCGGCGAACTGCTGGCACGCCATCCTTTTTTAAAAGACCAGGTTCGGGTGATCCCTTACGGGATCTGGACAGATATCTTCAAACCCACTGCCAAACAAGGCGGCGGCAACACCGGTAAGATCGTTGTCCTGGCCTCGGCTGCGTCGCTGTCACACGTCAATAAGGGATTTCATATCCTGTTACATACCCTTCAGAACAGAGGGGATAACTCAGACATCAGGCTGCTGATCATGGGAGAGGACTCGGAAGTCAGGAACGTGGTATTTCCCGGAACGCTGGAAGTCGAGTTTCTGGGGTTTGTCTCCGCGAAGGAGGAGAAGGCGGCCGTCTACAACCGGGCAGACTGTCTGGCATTTCCTTCTTTTGCCGACAATCTGCCAAATTCGGTGATCGAGTCGGTTTCCTGCGGGACGCCCGTGATCGCTTTCAATGCCGGCGGAATGCCTGACCTGGTCATCGAAGGCGTATCCGGCTGGATCTGCGACAAGATTGATCTGGACGAATATGCAGAAGACATTCGAATCGGCTATCCGGCAGCCGAAACAGGGCGTCCGTCTGCGCGATTCCTGCCGGGAGTTTGCGCTAAAGAATTTTACGCTGGATACACAAGCCGTGAAATACAGAGAACTTTTTAACCATAACTAACCGGGAGATTCCAATATCAATGAAAGTCAGGATTGTAAAGGATTGGACCGAGCCGGACATTTTCAGACAGACGCCGGGAAACAGCGGGGCGTGGGACAATATCGAGTTTACGCTCGGCAATACTTTTTGTGACTATGTGGTCGTGCTCAACGTACCCGACCGCGATATCTATACGTATTCCCGCCGCGGCGGGAGATGGCTGATGAGCCAGGAACCTCCCCACGAGGCGTACCGGTGGCAGACGCCAAGCTATGCCCGGTTCGACAGAGTATACACGTTCTGGGACCCATCGGAATTTCCGGACCGCCGGATCATCAATGAACAGACGGCCCTCCCCTGGCATATCAATAAGAGCTATGACCAGCTGAAGGCGCTGGAACCTTCGGATATTCCTTCGAAAAAAGACGGCATTTCCTGGATCACCAGCAACCTGAACAAGCGCCACTGGTCACGCACTCAGACTGGCCTTCATGGAATATATGCAGTCCCGGAATTTTCATTTTGAATTATTCGGCCGCGGCTTTCAGCCGATCGATGACAAGTTCGACGGCATCGGACCCTACAAATACAGTATCGCCATCGAGAACTTCAGCTGCAACGACTACTGGACCGAAAAGATCGCTGACTGCCTGCTCAGCTGGACGATGCCCATTTACTACGGAGCCGTGAATATCGCCAGCTATTTTCCGGAAAAGGCGATGATCCGGATCGACCCCAACAAGCCGGAAGAAGCGCTCCGCATCATTCAGGAAGCCGTGGACTCGGACGCCTGGTCGAAGAACCTCGAACATATCCGGGAAGCACGACAGCTGATCCTCGACAAATACCAGTTCTTTCCCTATATAGCCAATAAGATCAGGCAGTCCGGGCCGGAAGGACGGAAGAAGTTTTTTTCATTCCAAAGCAACTCAACTAAGATGGCGCAGCCAACGGTGTCCGTGCTAATGCCCGCTTACAACTGTGAACGATACGTCGGAGATGCCATCCGCGGAGTACTGGAACAGACATACACCGACTTCGAGCTCATCGTGATCAACGACGGATCGACGGACGGTACGGCGGCAGTCATTCGCGCATTCAGGGACGACCGCATCGTTTTCTGGAAAACGAAAAGAACATTGGTTTGGTCCGGACCCTCAACCGCGGGCTGGACGTGGCCAGAGGAAAATACATCCTTCGTACGGACGCGGACGATATCGCGCTTCCCGGCATGGCAGCCTCGCTTACAGGATTTATGGAATCCCATCCCGACTATGTCATTTGCGGAGGGAATATGCAGGTCATCGGGGAGAAAAGAGTTTTCACCTATATCTCCGACAACGACCACCTGAAAGTATTTACACTTAATCTCTGCCCTTTTTCACATTCGACGGTGATCATCAGAAGGGCCGCGCTCGAGGAAAAGGGCCTGCGATACAACGAATTTTATAAGGATGGCGAAGACCACGCCCTGTGGTCCGAACTGCTCCCATACGGGAAATTTCACAATCTCGAAGAAGTAACCCTGCTCTACCGCGAGAGCACCACGCAGATAACCGCCAGCAAATCCTACTCGGCGGGCTACTCCGCCCTGAGGCGCAAAGTGTTTGCCCTGCAGGGCACGCGTTATTTCGGGCTTTCGGCCGAAGAGGCGGAAGACTACGCCAGGCTTATCACGCAGGCGGAGCCCTCCGGCACCGCCGAACTGGCGAGAATGGGTGAAACAATGCTGAAGGCGCTGCGGGCCAACGCCGGCAACGGGTATTTCGATCCGGCACTGCTCCGCCAGTCCCTGTTCGTAAAATGGCACTGGATCTGTCTCTGCTCGTATTCACTCGGCCGCAAGGTCTTCCCGGTATACTTCCGGTATATCGCCGCCTCGGGGAATATGCTCCGGCTCAAGTCCCTGGGAACGCATCTGATTAAAATGATTAAACCCTGACACCCCTTAACCCTCCCGAACCCCCGATATCCCCCAAATGAAGGTGCTGATCATTTCTTCGGAGCCGCTGGACCCTTCCAACACCCTCCCATCCACATTCGAGCTGACGCAGGCACAGATCCTGTCCAGGCAGTTCGACGTGGCGATCATATCCGTGAGGTCCGACGCTTCCCTCACCGGGATGGGCAGGGCACTCCTCCGGAAATTACTCGGCAGGAAAGAAGACAAAACTTACGCTACGATTTTCGGGCATATGTCCAGGGCTTTTCTCCACTGCACCGGCCTCCGGAAGGTGGTGAGAAAACATACCATCGAAGGCATAGCAGTATACGAAGGGATAGGATACCATTTCAGGGGACCCGGCAATCCGGTAGCCGCACTTAACGTGTGGGTAGAGGCCGGGATGAGGGCCTTTGCGGAGGCAGCCCACCACCCCGGGAACACCCCCGTCGTGGTTCACGCGCACGGCCGCTTCCTCTTCGCCGGAGCGCTGGCGCTGGAGGTAAAGAAAAAATATGGCTTCCCATACGTCTACACCGACCACAGCACGTTCTACCAGCGGGGTATCGCCCCGGCTGCGCTGAAGGACGTTCTCGGAAAGATCGTTGACAATGCATCCCGTGTCATCATGGTCAGCCGGTCGCTGCTGTCGCACGTCGAAGGCTATCTCGGAAGGCCCCTGCCGGAGGCGGTGATCCTGCCGAACGTAGTGGACACCCTGTTCGAGTCTCCGCTGCCGGCCCGCCCCCCGGCCAACGGTCAGTCCGAATTACCAGCAGCCAACCGGGAATTCATATTCGTAAACGTCGCGTCTCTCGAGCACAAAAAAGGACAGGACCTCCTGATCCGCGCCTTCGCAAAGGCCTTCCGGTCAAACCCGTTCATAAAACTCCACCTCTGCGGCAACGGCCCGCTCGCAGACGAGCTGAAGGCCCAATGCCGGCAGCTAAGGCATAGCAGAGTCCGTAGAATTCAGGGGCTGGCTGTCGAAATCCGAAGTCCTGGCCGTTCTCGACGGGTCGGATTTTTGTACTTCCCAGCAGAATGGAGACCTTCGGCGTCGTCGTAATCGAGGCGCTGGCCAGAGGGATCCCCGTCATCGCCACCCGTTCGGGCGGCCCCGAATATATTCTCGACCCGTCCCTCGGGCTGCTGATAGAGCCCGACGACGAAGCGCAGCTGGAACAGGCGCTGGAGCAGGCATATTCGGGACGTGCGCTACAGGATCCCCAGGCTCCTCCAGGACGCGCGAAATGGGACCCGCAGACGATACGCCAGACTGCTCTTAAAAGGTATGGGTCCGACGAATTTTTAAAGAACATGGTCACATTATATAATTCTGTTGTCCAATGATAGCCATCGTCAACTATGGAGTAGGAAATCTTACATCCGTTTACAACATGTTGCGCAAAATCTCCGTTGATGCGGTTATTACATCCGACGCCGGAGAGATCGCCCGCGCTGCCAGGATCATCCTGCCAGGGGTAGGGGCCTTCGACCATTGTATGCAGCTATTCAACGGCTCGGGTCTGAGAGAGCTGGTAACAAAACGGGCGCTGGAAGAAAAAACCCCGTTGCTGGGTATTTGCGTCGGCATGCAGATGCTCACCGGCGGCAGCGAGGAGGGGAAAGAACCCGGTCTGGGCTGGATCAGCGGAAAGACCGTCCGGTTCTCCAAAGAAAGGATCGGCGACCTGAAAATACCGCATATGGGCTGGACGGACGTCAGCGTAAAAAAGAATTCGGCGATGGTATCCGATTTTTCGGACGCTTTCCGTTTTTACTTCGTTCATTCTTACCACGTAGTACCGGACGATCCGGCCGATATCCTGCTCGCCGCAGAATACGGCTATGAGTTCACCGCCGCCGTGGAAAGAAATAATATCCGCGGAGTACAGTTCCACCCCGAGAAAAGCCATCGCTTCGGGATGCAGCTGCTCCAGAACTTTGCAACAACCGTCGAATGAGCGGAGCAACACCCGCCACCGAAAGACCTGAATAACAACAACCGTCGAATGAGGAGAATAAGAGTCATACCGTCCTTACTACTGCGAAATGGCGGTCTGGTCAAATCCCGCAGGTTCAAAGACCACGTCTATGTCGGCGACCCGATCAACGTCGTTCGCATCTTCAATCAGAAGGAAGTGGACGAGCTGGCCGTGATCGACATCGACGCGACCCGCGACGGACGCGGACCCGATATGGAACGCATCTCGGAAATAGTCAGCGAAGCATTTATTCCGATCGCCTACGGCGGCGGCATCAGCAACGTCGATCAGGTAAAAGAGATCCTCTTCCGCGGCGTCGAAAAAGTCATCATCAACAAGGCTGCTGTCTCCAACCCCGGTCTTATCACCGCGGCGGCCAGCCAGTTCGGCAGCCAGAGCATCGTCGTCTCCATCGACGTAAAGAAGGCCATGTTCAAGGGCCAGCGCGTGTTTACGGACAACGGGAAGACCAACACGGGTCTGGACCCGGTGGAATTCGCACGCAGCATGGAAAAAGCCGGCGCCGGCGAGCTATTGTTACAATCCATTGACCGGGAAGGCAGCTACGAGGGGTACGACCTCCCGCTGGTGGAAGCCGTTTCCCGGGCCGTCAGTATACCCGTCATCGCGGCAGGAGGTGCGTCTTCTGTCGCCGATTTCCGCCAGGCGGTGGAAAAAGGAGCTTCCGCTCTGTCGGCTGGCAGCATGTTCGTTTTCCAGCGACCGCACAACGCCGTGCTGATCAGCTATCCCTCCCAGACAGAACTAAAAGACAAGTTGTATGCCAAACACTAACATGAACATAAAGGAGATCAGCGGCATTCGCTGGTATGATGAAGACCGGCTGAAGGCAGACAAGGCGATGAATAACGGTCGCCCGTACCAGCAGTGTGCCATCAGCGTCATGGATACGATCGCAGACCCCAATATCCGCTTCGACTCATCCGGCATCTGCAACTACTATCACGAATACAAAAAACTCGAAAAGGAAGAAGTTTTCCGCGGCGAAGCAGGCCGGCAGAAACTGGCACAAACCGTCGCGGCCATCAAGGCCAGCGGACAGGGAAAAGAGTATGACTGTATCCTGGGGCTCAGCGGCGGTGCCGACAGCTCGTACCTGGCCTATCTCGCCAAACAACAGGGACTCCGGCCCCTGGTCGTCCATTTCGACTATGGATGGAACCTCGAGCTGGCCGTACAGAACATCGAGAACATCATCAAGAAACTCGATTTCAATCTCTACACGATCGTCATGGACTGGGAAGAAATGAAATCCCTCCAGCGTTCGTACTACCGGTCTTCCGTACTCGACCTCGACGTGCCGGCCGACCACATGATCTTCGGCGCCCTCTACCAGACCGCCGACAAGTTCGGCATCAAGCATATCCTCAGCGGAAAGAACATCGTCACCGAAGCGGTGCTTCCCCGCGCATGGAACTACAATAAATTCGACCTGGTCAACCTGCGTAACATACACAGAAAGTTCGAGAACGGCTCGCTGAAGAAGCTGCCCGCACTCGGCATCTGGCAGTCCGGCATCTACGCAGCCATCAAGCGGATCCTCACGACAGAAATGCTCAACTTCGTCGACTACAATAAGGCCGACGTAAAGAAACTGCTCGTGTCGGAACTCGACTGGCGCGACTACGGCGGAAAACACTACGAAAATATCTTCACCAGATTCTATCAGGGATACCTGTTGCCGGTAAAGTTCGGCATAGACAAGCGGAAGGCGCACCTGTCCAATCTCATTTTCTCCGGCCAGCTTTCCAAAGAAGAGGCGCTGCAGGAATTGAGCCAGCCCCCTATGACCGGTCGCTCGTCATGGACGATATGGAATACGTGAGCAAAAAACTCGGTTTCTCCATGGACGAGTTCGTCGCAATCGTCAACCAGCCGAACAGGACGCACGAAGAATTTGGCACCGACGCTGCCCAGAAGCGACTGTACTGGGGCGTGATCAGCACGATCTCCCCGCAACGCGTCTATTGAGAACCCTAAAAATCCGGAAATAAATAATGATCGTCACTGTTATCGGAGCGAGGCCCCAGTTCGTAAAAGCCGCAATCGTCTCCCGGGCACTGCAAAAAGTTGGTCTTCAGGAAAGCCTTATTCATACCGGTCAGCACTATGACGAGAAAATGAGCGACGTGTTCTGGCGGGAGCTCGGACTCCCCGAATGCTCGGTAAATCTCGAGTCGGGATCCGGTACCCACGGCGCACAGACGGCGTATATGATCGAGCGCATCGAGGCATTTTTGATGTCTCAGACACCCGCCCCCAAAGCACTCCTCCTCTACGGCGACACCAACTCCACGATCGCAGGGGCGATCGCGGCCAGCAAACTGCAAATACCCATCATCCATATCGAAGCCGGCCTCCGCAGCTTCAACCGCAGCATGCCCGAAGAGATCAACAGGATCGTCACCGATCACCTCTCTTCACTGCTGTTCTGCTCTTCCGACGAAGGCGTCAGGCAGCTGGCTGCCGAAGGGATCACCGAAAGGGTCTATATCTCCGGCGACGTCATGTTCGACGCACTCCAGACCTTTACAGGAGAAGCAGAGAAAAAGGTCAGCCTCGACAGCCTGCTGCCCTTCAAAGAGCGGCCTTTCTGTCTGCTCACCCTGCACCGCCCCGCCAATACCGAGAAACGCGAGAACCTCTCCGCCATATTCGACTCGCTGCGGGCCACCGGAATGCCGGTGCTGTGGCCGATACACCCAAGAATGCGCAGCAAGCTGAGCCAGATCGAACTGCCGGCCAACGTTCACGTTACCGATCCCCTTTCTTATTTCGAAATGCTCACCGCGCTGAAGCACTGCTACAAGGTATTCACGGATTCCGGCGGCCTCCAGAAAGAAGCCTACTGGATGAAGCGGCCCTGCATCACGCTCCGCACCGAGACGGAATGGGTGGAGACCGTCCACGACGACTGGAACACCGTCACGGGAGCCGACGCCGAAAAGATCCAGGCCGCATTCAAAAAGTCTGTAAGCGAAAAGTCCTGGTATCCGCTGTATGGCAGCGGGGACGCGTCGGACCTGATCGCACGTCAAATAAAAGACTATCTAAAATAAATACAGCACCTTGCCGGAGACTACTATCCTGTTCATCGCCATGGAATTTATACCATTGAACCTGGGCGGTGTTTTCAGACCCCTCAGATTTGCAAATGGCTTAAACAGGAATGGCATCAAGCCTGTGATTCTCACCTTTTCGGATAACGAGCACCTCAGAAAGGTGCACACTCGTTTCGACTACGCCCTGCTGGACAAGCTGGACAGCGATATTCCCGTATACCGGATACCCCTCGACGACCTTTCCGCCTACTACGATACCCGATGGAAAGCTTTCCGGAATATCTACTTCAATACCAGCGACAATTTTCTGAAGGCCTGGGAAAAGAATGTCTACAAAGAGCTGCCGGCGATCATCGAAAAACACAAACCCAAAGGCATATTCGTCACCTGTCCGCCCTTTAGCGCCGCCAGACTGGGCGCCCGTATCTCAAGGGAATTCGGCCTCCCGCTGATCCTCGACATGCGCGACGCCTGGTCGCAGATATGGTCGCCTTCCGGGACATATCTGCACTACCTCAGAAAGGAAAGGGCCGAGCGGGACGCGCTCAGTCAGGCGAGCGCCGTCATCACGGTCACACCCCGCCTGAAAGCTATGTTCGAAGAGACGCACCCGAACCTGCCGCTGGAAAAGTTCAACCTGATATACAATGGATACGATTTTGACCTGCCTGCGTCCCTGCCCGTCAACTTCGACGGGATCGGCGCAAAGGGCACGATCAATATCGGTTACGTCGGCGAGTTCTACTATGCGCCCACCCTCCGCGAGCAAATGATGCTCCCGTGGTGGAAACGAGGCGGCCACCGCATCCTGCAGTATTCGCCGGTAAAAGAGGACTGGCTCTACCGTTCGCCCTACTTCTTTTTTAAGGCCCTGGCGGACCTGTTCGCCCGAAGACCCGAATGGCGATCCAGGATCTTCTTTCACCATATCGGCGCCACTCCGGAATGGCTGCTGCCGATGGCGGAAGAGATGGGACTAAAGGACAACGTCGTTCCCCACGGCTTTCAGGTCCTCGAGAAAACGCTCGAACTGCAGAAGTCTTTCGACCTGCTGCTGGCGACATCCGAGAAAGTGATCGGCAACGAACACTACTGTCTGCCTTCAAAACTATTTACCTATCTGCGTTCCGGCAAGCCGGTCCTCGGGTTCATAACACCCGGGGTCCAGCACGACTTCATCAGCAACAGCGGGATGGGCCCGATCTGCGCTCCCGACGAGCTGGACAAGGCCTCCCTGATCATGGAAAAATTGTTCGAAGAGGGCTACCGGCAACAGCTGAACATAGAATACCTGCGCCAGTTCTCGAACACGATTGCTACCGGCCGGTTAATTGATTTGACCCGTAAAACTATAAAATAGAAACCACCATGCACGTCGCGGTTGTTTATGGAACAAGACCGGAAATTATCAAGCTGATTCCCCTGATCCTGGAAATAAAAGAACACAGGGACCTGAAGCTCTCGATCGTAAATACGGGACAGCACAAGGAGATGGTCCATGAGCTGGAGCAACTTTTCGGGATCGTCCCGGACTACTCACTGGACATCATGCGCCATGACCAGACCCTGACGGATATCATGAAAAATGTGGCGATCACCGTCGAACCCGTGCTCAAAGAATTGCGCCCGGATATCGTCATCCTGCAGGGCGACACCTCCACCGTTGCAACCGTAGGGACGATCTGCTTCTACAACAAGATCCCAGTCGGACACGTGGAAGCAGGCCTTCGCAGCTACAATCTGGAAGAACCCTTCCCCGAAGAATTCAACCGGCGCGTCATCAGCATAATGGCCCGTCTGAACTTCGCCCCTACGGCCCAGTCAGCCGATAACCTTCTTCGCGAAGGCATCCCCGCGGAAAAGATCTTTGTCACGGGGAACACCGTCGTCGATATGGTCCGCCTCGCGAGACAGCGGATCACACAACACAGCAACGGGACGGAAAGAAAGATCCTCGTCACCGCCCACCGCCGCGAGAACCACGGCGAGGGCATCGACAATATAATCGCCGCCATTAAAGAGGTCAGCCGGCTTTACCCGGATCTCGTCTTTACCTGGCCCGTCCACCCCAACCCCAACGTCAAACAGACCGTTTACCAGCAACTGCAGGGGATGAAGAATATACGCCTCACAGACCCGATGGGCTATATGGACCTGATAAAGGAGATCGACACCTCCTTCCTCGTCTGGAGCGACTCCGGCGGGATCCAGGAAGAATGCCCTTCCTTCAAAAAGCCGCTGCTGATACTGCGCAATATCACCGAAAGACCCGAAGTGGTCACCAGCGGATTTGGTGAACTGATCGGTACCGATACCGACCGCATCGTCCGCAGGACCGTCGAACTGCTCTCCGACAACGAAAGCTACCGGAAGATGACCAGCGGCAAAAACCCTTTTGGCGACGGCACGGCGTCAAGGCAGATAGTCGATATACTTCGTGATTACTACAAGCAACTGTAATGAGAGTTCTGATACTGAGTCCCTGTGAAATATGCTACTGTCCCCGGCTCCTTAAAGCGGCCGATTTTCTCTATGCCAGCGGAGTGGACGTTACGGTTTACAATGCGATCGTAGGGATGACCGCCAATGACGTCTACGACTCGGTAAAGGCATCCCGCAAATGGAAGATCGTAGAGAACGACATCAGCAAGAGAGGCTTCTCATCAAAAATGAAATGGCTGTACTCGAGCATCCGGGCCAGGCTGGCCGAAGAACTCTTTAAAAGGAACATTTATCTCCGGCGCCAGGTGCCGCACGGACTGACCAAAGGCTATGTGCTTTTTCCGGCCGCGCTGCGCTCGCAGAAATTTGACTACATACTGATCCACCTGGTTGACAGCCTTCCGTTTGCCGTAGGCCTGAAGTCCACGACGGGCGGCAAATTGATTTATGACTGCCAGGAATATTTCAGGGGACAATACGCAACAGAGGCGCCGCTGAAGAAGAAGTGGGTGGACTATGCAGAAGACAGGTATGCGGGATCGGCGGACATCGTACTGGCCACCACCAACGTGATGCTTGACAAGCTGAAGGGGGAATATTCCGGGCCCAAACAATTTCTGCGGGTAAGAAATACACCCGCGGGATCTGGCCGGCCGCAGCAACAGACGGACAACCCGGTTCTCCGGATCATCTGGCATGGATTCGAGGTCGTGCCCAAAAACATCCGCGGAGTACATATCCTGGTGGAGGCGGTGGCGAAGAGCAAGACCACCGTCCATTTGTATCTGCAGGGGCGCATTTCCGAAACCAACCGCGCAGCGCTTACGGCCACACTCGACGAGCTGGGTATCCGGGACAGGGTATTTCTTGTACCCGCAGCCCATCCCGACCGGATCGTGGAGTCCCTGGCGGGATATGATATCGGCGTGGCGGGCGAACTGGCGACCCAGGACAACCAGCGGCTGACCTCTTCCAATAAACTGTTTGAATACATCAATGCGGGGCTGGCGGTCATCGTACCCGACCTGCCCGGGCTTGCGGAAACGATCCACGAATACGGCGTGGGGCTTTTGTACAAACAGGGCGACAGCGGAGAGCTGGCGGAGAAGATCGACGCGCTGAGTACGGACCGTTCGAAACTGGACGCGCTCAAGGCGGCTTCCGTAAAAGCTGCTTCGACAGAACTATTCTGGGAAAATGACTATAAGGCCGTTTGGCGGGCCATGCAGAACGGGAGGTCGGCAGAATGAATATCCTCCTTACCGTAGACCCTGAGATACCCGTGCCGCCCGGCCTCTATGGCGGGATCGAGCGGATAGTCGACGGGCTCATCAACGCCTATCTGGAGGCGGGTCACAAAGTCACCCTGTGCGCCAACAAAGAGTCGAAAGTGCCATGCCGGCTCGTGGCCTGGCCGGGGCAAAAAAGCCAGCAATGGTCCGACACCCTGAAAAATATGGCCGCCCTTACGGGCCTGGTGATGAAAGGCCGGTTCGACGTCATCCACAGCTATAGCCGCCTCGCCTATATGACAGCGCTTTTCCCGATGCGGATCCCGAAGATCATGAGCTATCAGCGCGAGCCTTCGCTGGGGCAGATAGGAAAGGCCGTAAAACTGGCAAAAAAGGGCAGCCTGGTGTTTACGGGCTGCAGCGGATACATCGCCAACCAGATTCTGCAGGTAGCGGAAGCTTACACGATATACAATTTTGCTCCGGTCCGCAGATACACCGCAACGGCTGAAGTGGGGCCCGACGCGCCCCTCGTCTTTCTCGGACGGCTGGAGCATATAAAAGGCCCGCATATCGCCATCGAGGTAGCGAAAACCAGCGGCAGGAGGCTGGTGATTGCCGGCAATCTTCCGCCCGAAGCGCAAGGGTATTTTGACGAAAAGATCAGGCCATACCTGGACGACAGGATCACCTATATAGGGCCGGTTAACGACGAGCAGAAGAACGCGCTGCTGGGACAGGCACTGGCCATGCTGATGCCCATACAGTGGAACGAGCCCTTCGGTATTGTAATGGCCGAAGCCATGGCCTGCGGGACGCCGGTGCTGGGATTTCCTTATGGTTCGGTACCGGAGGTCGTCGACAACGGCGTGACCGGTTTTGTCTGCGCCGACGTCCGGGAGATGGTTGACAGGATAGGCGATCTTGGCGCGATCAGCCGCGCAGGTGTCAGGAAAATGGCCGAACAACGGTTTACGGACAAGGTCATCGCCGGAGACTATCTGGCGTTGTACGAAAAATTAATAAGTCGATCCGCAAAATAACAATATATGGAAAACAGGCGCAGCCTAAAGCAAATTGTAGGGACCTATATCATTCCAAAACTACCCATGTCGAGGGAAACTTTCGAAAAGGTCCGGTACGAGCTGAACGCTGTTTATGTCAGCATCAATAACAGCATCAACCCCTATTACATTGCCCGGCTCAACCGGCATCGCAATAAGAACAATCTGTCGGTCAACGTCGGGGCCGGCCCCTTCGGACAGGAGGGGTGGACAAATATCGACATGTTCAAATTCAAGAACATCAGTTTTCCCTATGACTGCCGCAAGAAGCTGCCGTTCAGGGATAACACGGTCGACCGCATCCGCGCGGAGCACGTTTTCGAGCACCTCGATAAAAAGGAAGAGGCGCCCAAATTCCTGAGCGAATGCCTCCGGTGCCTGAAGCCGGACGGTACGCTGCGAATCGTCGTACCCGACCTGGAACTCTTTATAAACGCCTATAAGACGGGAACAGCGGAAGCATGGAAAAGTCTTGGTTTCGATATCGATAACCTTCCCGGCGGACTGGTGACGCCAATGGATATTCTGAACTATACTTTCCGGCAGAACGGAGAGCACAAATACGCCTATGATTTTGCTACGCTCCGGTACACCGTGATGAACGCGGGATTCAAGGACGTAACGAAGGTGTCGTTTGGCGTTTCGGCCGACCCGATGCTGCGCGCCGACCAGGAGGTCCACAGGAACTACTCCCTATACGCAGACTGTACCAAATGAAGCGCGTTCTCATCATATCGCCGCACTTCCCGCCCTCTAATCTCGCGGCGGTCCACCGCAGCAGACTTTTTGCGAAGCACCTCCCATCCTATGGATGGGACCCTTATGTTCTCATGGTCGATGAAAAATACTACGAAGAGCAGCTGGACAATAATCTGCTCTCCCTGGTCGACCCCAGCCTGAAGATCGAAAAGGCGGGCGCATTCCCGCTGACCCGGCCGAGGCTGATCGGTGACATCGGTCTTCGGGCGTTCTTTCAGTTATACAGAAAGGCTAAGGCGATGATAAAAAAGGAGAAGATCGACTTTCTGTACATACCGATACCTTCTTTCTACGTCGCTCTGCTGGGCCGGTGGCTTCACCAAAGTACCGGCATTCGCTATGGTATCGACTATATCGATCCGTGGGTCCACCATTTCCCAGGCAGCGACAGGCTGTTCTCGAGACACTGGTTCAGCACAAGACTCGCGCGATGGCTCGAGCCGATTGCGGTAAAAAATGCAGCTTTGATCACCGGTGTGGCGGAAGGATACTACAAAGGCGTCGGCGAGCGCAACCCCCATCTGCTGAAGAACTGCATTTTCGGCGCCATGCCCTACGGCGGCGAGGTGGAAGACCACCGGATCGTCGCAGGACTGGGCATACGGCCCTATCTCTTCGAGTCCGGGAAAGACAGACTGCAGATGGTATACGCAGGGGCCATGCTGCCAAAAGCGTACGGGCCGCTGGAGGCCGTATTTCAGTCTGTTCAGGAAAACCCCGGGCTTTTCAGGGACGTCGAATTTCACTTTATCGGAACGGGCAGGACACCCAATGACCCGGAAGGATACAATATAAAGCCGCTGGCCGAAAAATACGGGCTCTGGCAGACCGTCGTGTTCGAATATCCCCGACGGATCCCTTATCTGGATGTCCTGGTCCATCTGGATGCAGCCGACGGGATTTTTGTGCTCGGCAGCACCGAACCGCACTACACTCCATCTAAGGTATACCAGGCTGTGCTGTCCGGCAAGCCGGTGGCGGCGGTGCTGCACGGCAAAAGCACGGCTACGGAAGTGGTCAGGGGCGCGAAGGCCGGAATAGTGCTTGATTTTGACGGAGAGCAGGAGGTGGACAGGATCAGAACGGAGTTCTCCGGTTTTTTTGCCGGATTCAGGACCTTTCACGATCGCTTCGACCCTTCGGCGGTCGATATGACGGTATTCAATACGTATTCTGCCGGCAATGTGACGAAACAGCTTGCCGGCTACCTAAATCTTGCCAATAACATCCAATGAAACGAATCAGGATACTCGATAGCTGCAGAGGGATAGCTGCGCTTATCGTGGTCTTTCACCACGTGTACACCCGTTTCACCTACCTGTATCCGCAGGAAAAGACGATGAAGATCCACGGACTCCTCAACTTTATCTCGGAGCTCAACGTGGAGGCGGTTCTGTTTTTCTTCATACTGTCCGGGTTCAGCATCCGGCTGAGCCTGAAGAACGGGCTGCCCGTCCGCAAAGCAACGCTGAATGAATACCTGTACCGGCGTTTCAAGCGTATCCTGCCCCTGTACTTCATCGCGCTCTGCTTCACCTTCATCTGCGGACTGCTGATCCACCGGACGGGCGGGCCGGACTACAGCATACGCAATCTGATCGGCAACGTCCTTTTTCTGCAGGCCCCGGAGTCTTACCGGGGATACTGGTTTTCCCCTTATGGTGAGAACGGACCGTTATGGTCTCTCTCGTTCGAAATGTTCTACTATCTGTTCTTCCCGCTTTTCATTTTTGCCTTTATCCGGCTCTTCAAAACAGAGCGCTTTTCGGGGACGCAGGAAAAGATCTTGCTGGCAGTCGCCTTTGTGCTTTCGGTTGCCTGTATCCTCGCGAACAAGTATTTCTTTTTTCCGTACATCGCATTCGCCAGGTTCTTTCTGCTGTGGTATAGCGGCTATTTTTTGGCGGACGTATATCTCCGGGGAACGATCAGACCGGACGCCAATTTTTTTACCATACTGCTCCTCTGCCTTGCGGCAGGCGGTCTTGAGCTGTTCCGTCATTCGGACAGCATGACCGAGCTCTTCGAGGGTATGGCCATACTCACGGTCTTCTATCTGCTGTGCATCCTGCGGAAGACCGCTGCCGGCAGGGTCATGGCCCCGCTGGAAAAGGCGTGCAATTTTCTGTTCTTTCACCTGGGAAAAGGCAGCTACGCGCTGTATCTGCTCCACTACCCGGTCATACTCGTATTAAAATATTTCGGGAACATCAGCCTGCTGACGATCGTCATCACGATGGTGGTTGTTGCCATTGCATGTGTCCAGCTGGAAGAATTCTTCGTCCGTAAAAAATTCCTTTTTTTGCGGCTTCAATACATCCGGTAAAACTAGAATGCTGAATGAAGAAACTAGCGATCATTTCCTCACACCCTATTCAGTATAATGCTCCCTGGTTCAAGCTGCTGGCTCAGAGCTCATCCATCCGTCCCCTCGTCTTCTACACCTGGGGCGAGGCCGGCGCCGCCGCAAAATACGACCATGATTTCGGCAGGAAGATAGAATGGGATATCCCCCTTCTGGAAGGATACGAATACCGGTTTGTAAAAAATACTTCCGCCGATCCGGGAACGCACCATTTCAAAGGGATCGTCAATCCGGACCTGATCGCAGAACTGGAAGCCTGGAAGCCGGATGCCCTGCTGGTCATCGGCTGGAGCTTTCACAGTCATCTCCGGTGTCTCCGGCATTTCCATGGCAGAGTTCCGGTGCTCTTCCGCGGCGATTCAACCCTGCTGAATGAACAGCCCGGGATCAAAAAGTTGCTCCGGAGGATCTTTTTGAAATGGGTTTACAGGCATGTCGATAAAGCGCTATACGTCGGCAGGAACAACAGGGACTACTACCTTGCGCATGGGATGAAGGAACATCAGCTGATATTTGCGCCGCATGCTATTGACAAACCGGCGGTTTGGTCTGGACGGCGCCCGTTATGACGCTGAGGCGGAAGAATGGAAAAGCCGCCTCGGAATAAAAGAGGACCAGCTGGTGCTGCTTTTTGCAGGCAAGCTGGAACCCCGCAAAAACCCGTTTTTCCTGACGCGGCTCGCGGCGGGCATTGGCGATCCCAGACTAAGGTTCCTGATCGTAGGCAACGGAGTCCTCGAACAGCAGCTAAAAGCCGCCGCCGCCGGCGACCCCCGCTGGATCTTCCTCGACTTTCAAAACCAGCTGAAAATGCCGGTCATTTACCGGATGGGACATATCTTTGTCCTGCCTTCCGTCTCGGAGACCTGGGGCCTGGCCATCAATGAGACCATGGCCTGCGGCAGGGCGGTAATGGTATCCAAAATGGCCGGCTGTGCGGTCGATCTGGTGCAGGACGGGGACAATGGACAGACCATCGATCCGGATGACCTGTCCGAGAGCATACGATTTCTTGAAAAGGCGCTCGGTGACCGCGCTCTTGTCTCCCGCATGGGCGGGGCATCGCTGAAGATCATTCAGTCTTTTTCATTCGAAAATATCGTGTTGGCCCTGGAGAACACAGTATAATTATTAAAGGTTACAATGGCAATTACAGCGTCCAATTCTATGAAGTCTTCGCCAGCCCTGGTGGCATTTGCATTGCTTTGCTTTGCAGGTGTGGCCTTTGCCGGCAATCCGCTGTATTTCTTCTGCTGCCTGCTCACCTTTTTCCTGCTCATATTATTGGTTTGGAAGAACACCAGCCCCGGCATTCTGCTGTTTTCGGTCCTTGTGCAATGGGCACAGGTCATTGCCTTTGTGATATGGATGAATACCCTGGGCTGGGACATCAACCGAATTTCCCCTCACGGAGGCATAGCGGTGATATTTTCATGTTTGGGACTGTTGGTGATGGCCGTAACCTTTAATCTCGGCCTGAGAAAAGTCAGGCTTCCGTCGATAGAGCAGTTCCGGCAACAAGCAAAACTCATCAATGAGCGAAAGATCCTTACCCTCTATCTTTTCTCTACCGTTTTTATGAGCGGCGCCGGACTGGCCTTCAGCGGCGCGGGCGGCCTTACCCAGATACTCATGACCTTTTCCTCGGTAAAATGGGTATTCTTTATGACCTATGCCTACGTGGTGTGGATCAACAAAAAGAACAGATTCATTCTAGTCGTCATCGTTCTGTTCGAGTTCGTCACATCCCTTTATTCTTTTTTTCCAGCTTCAGGGAAGTCACGTTTTTTACGATCCTGGTGGCAATGGCCTTTGTGCGCCGGGTCAACTTTAAGCAGATCATCTATGGTCTGGTGGCCCTGTCGGCCCTCCTTTTTTCTTCATGACCTGGACAGCCATCAAGGGGGACTACCGGCAGTTTCTTAACAAAGGTACCAAACAGCAGGTCGTTTCGGTTTCAAGGTCGGCGGCGTTCAATAAGATCGGGGAGAAGATCGGTTCGCTGTCCTGGCAGGACTATCAGAACGTTACCGGCCTGTTTCTCTACAGGGTACAGTATATTTTCCACCTTGCAAAGACCATGGACAGGGTTCCGGAAGTGCTTCCGCACGAGAATGGACAGATCTGGTGGGATAATATCAGCTTCGTACTGATGCCGCGGCTTTTCTTTCCTGAGAAGCCGATCTACGAAGCTACGGTCAAAACCAATAAATACACGGGCTTCCATTTTACAGGAAGGAAGCAGGGCACCTCTTTCAGTCTCGGTTATTTTGCGGATTCGTATATCGATTTCGGATACATGGGGATGTTCCTTCCCCTTATCGGGATGTCACTGTATATTTTACTGATATTCCGGATCATTTACAAAATGGAAAAACTCAATGTGTTGGTGCGGTATGCCGTCATCAATGTCGTGCTGATCAACTTTGCCTCCTTCGAGTCGGACGGTCTTTTTCTGTTCGGACGTCTGACCCTGCTGTTCCTTGTATTTTGGGGCCTCTCAAAATTCGTTTTTGCACATCTTCAGACCTGGCTATATAAAACATCATAATGAAGACTGAGAACGAGCGTTCGGTTTGCCTTTTGTTCAGACAGCCAGGACGATTTTTCAGCATGGAAAGAATTTTCATGCAGCTGTCCCCTTTGATTGCCCGGCGGATGAAGGTGATTTCCTGGTCGGCGCCCTATTCGAAATTCGCACCGGCCGAACTGTTCCGGAACATCCGCGCCGCTGGAAAGAACAGGGCGGATATCTATCACGTCACCGGTGATATCCACTACGTCGTGATGGGTCTTCCGCGCAGACGGACCGTGCTGACCATCCACGACTGCGTGTTCCTCTACCAGGCGTCCGGCCTAAAACGAAAACTGCTCAAATGGATCCTGCTCGACATGCCCGTTCGGCGGAGCAGCCTTGTAACGACGATCTCGGAAGCTACGAAAAAGGATATCCTGAATTTTTCGGACTGCCCGCCGGAAAAGGTCGTCGTCATCCCCGACCCGGTCAGCGACAGTATTTATTACCGGCCGGCTGAGTTCGGTCAAAATAAACCGGTGTTACTTTTCGTTGGCACTACGGAAAATAAGAACCTGCTGCGGGTGGCCGCCGCGCTGGAAGGACTCAGCTGCCGGCTGGATATCGTGGGACGGTTGTCGGCGGAACAGGAACAGGCGCTGTCGACGCACAGGATCGAATACACGGCGAAGGCCGGACTTTCTGACGAGGAAATTGCGGATAAATATGCGCAGTCGGACATCGTGCTCTTCCCGTCGACCTTCGAAGGATTTGGCTTGCCGATCGTGGAAGGCCAGAAGGCCGGCCGGCCGGTGATCACCAGCGATCTCGACCCGATGAGGGAAACCGCCGGAAAAGGAGCCTGCCTGGTCGACCCCTATGATACCGCCTCGATCCGTCAGGGCGTGATCCGGGTTATAGAAGACAAGGCATACAGGGAAATGCTGGTACAGGATGGGCTCGCCAACGTGCAGCGATTTTCGGCAGAACGGGTCGCCAGTCAGTACCTTGCCTGCTATGAACAACTACTAAATTCTTAATATAGATGTGCGGAATCGCAGGGACACTACACTTTGATACAACTCCGGCGACAAAAGATGTTATTTCGGGGATGACCACGGCCATGGCCCACCGGGGACCGGACGCAGACGGCTTTTTGTGGAAGGCGAAATTGCACTGGGCCATAGAAGACTCTCCATCATTGACCTGTCTACGGCTGCCAACCAGCCTTTCTCCGATAATTCGGGCCGCTATGTTATGGTCTTCAACGGCGAAATGTACAATTTTCAGGAAGTAAAATCTCTCATCGGAGACTATGATTTTCGTACCAGCAGCGACACCGAGGTCCTGATCGCGGCCTACGTCAAATGGGGCCCGGACTGTATCCGGCTGTTCCGCGGCATGTTTGCCTTTGCGGTTTGGGACAGACAGGAGAAAGAGCTTTTTATCGCCCGCGACCGGATGGGCGTAAAGCCGCTGTATTACTATATGGACGAGCACCGGTTCCTGTTTGCCTCGGAGATCCGGTCCATTCTCTCGACGGGTCTGGTCCGGAGACGTCTCGACCAGGCAGCGCTGGTAGACTATCTCGGCTGGCAATCGGTCAGCCATCCGCATACGCCTATCGAAGGCGTGCGCCAGCTGGAGGCCGGCTCCTGGATGAAGATCAGGGGTGGACACACCGAACAGCGCCGGTACTGGGACATAACGGACGTCCGCTACGATATCGACTTCCACGACGAAGGCAGCGTGAAGAAAAAGATCCGCGATCTGATGCTGCAGTCCGTCGGAAGAAGGCTGGTCAGCGACGTGCCCGTCGGCGCCTTTCTCTCGGGCGGCATCGACTCGAGCGCCGTCGTAGGACTGATGGCCGAGGCCGGAAATAGCCGGCCGAATACCTTCAACGTAGCCTTCAACGAAGAAGAATATGACGAATCCCCCTATGCGGAGATCATCGCCAAAAAATTCAATACGAACCATACCAGGCTTCTGATCAAGCCCGGTCTTTTCCTCGAAGAGCTCGAAAACGCCCTCAACGCCATGGATATCCCCAGCGGGGACGGCATCAACAGCTATGTGGTCTCGAAAAGCATCCGCCGGAATGGTATGACGGTGGCGCTTTCCGGCGTGGGCGGAGACGAGCTGTTTGCGGGCTATCCTTTCTTTGAACAATACCTCCAGCTGCAGAGCCGCAAGGCGCTCTGGAATATACCGGGCCCCCTCCGCCGCCTGGCCGCCGGCTTTCTCGGCGGAGACGGCAAAAAAGGCCGCATGGCGCAGCTGCTGCGCCTGCCTTCCGTATCTATCGATCAGGCCTATCCGATATTCAGACAGATCATCAGCCCGGCAGCGATGAAGGAACTGTTGGATCTTTCCGGTTCACGCCCCGGCGCGGGAGCCTCCGCTCCCGGTTCACACCCGGCCTCCGCCGGTTCACGCCTCGCCGCATCCGGCGTCGGCGCCGAACTCTCCTCCAGGGCCGGCCAGCTGGCCCGCCTGCCCCTGCTGAGCCAGGTGTCAGCGGCCGAATACCTCGGCTATACACAACACACACTGCTAAAAGATACCGACCAGATGAGCATGGCCGTCTCCCTGGAAGTGCGGGAACCTTTTTCGACCAGGACCTGGTAGAATACGTACTCGCCATTCCGGACCGGCTCAAGCGTCCCACCTACCCAAAAAGCCTCCTCGTCGAGTCCCTGAAGCCGATGCTTCCCGATGAGATCGTGTTCCGGAAAAAACAGGGCTTTCTTTTCCCTGGAATATATGGCTGAAGAACGAACTGAAGTCTTTTTGCGACCAGCGCATCCGGAATATGGCGGATCGTTCCTTTATCAACGGCGGCGCGCTGCTGGCATACTGGCAGCGGTTCCTCAAAGGCGACGAAAATACCAGATGGTCCGAGATCTGGCTGTTCGTGGTACTGGAATACTGGCTGGAAAAGAATGGGATCAACGAATGAGCACGAGGAAGAAGATAGTCGTTTTTGCCGACTGGTATGAGCCGGGATATAAGGCCGGCGGGCCGATCCGGTCCTGCGTCAATTTCGCCCGTCATATGCAGGGCAGCTACGACGTGTACGTCTTTACCGGCGACCGCGACCTGAATACTCCGGAACCCTATGAAGGCATCCCCGCAGACCAATGGATCATCGGCGGCGGCGGCGAGAAGGTCTACTACGCGTCTCCTGGACAGCTGGGCTGGAGCACCATACGACGCGAGATCAGGGCGATCGGACCGGACTTCATCTACCTCAACAGCATGTTCTCGCTGAAGTTCACGATTTTCCCCCTATTGATATCCCGTCTGTCCGGCCTCTCCGAAAAAGTCGTTCTGTCCCCCAGAGGAATGCTCCGGTCAAGCGCCGTACAGTTCAAAATCTGGAAGAAGAAAATTTTTTTACAAAGTTTTCGTTTGTTAGGTTTTTCACGGAGCATCAGGTTTCTGGCCTCCGATGAGACCGAAGAAAAAGACGTGAAGGGCTATTTCGGACCGCGTACACGGGTGGTGCAGATCCCCAATTTCCCGGCGTCGCTGCCGGAGTCGCCCACCGTAGCGCTGAAACAGCCCGGCGAGCTGTCGATGATCTTTGTCGGCCGGGTTCATCCCATAAAAAATCCGGACTTTTTGCTGGATGTACTGGGCGGTGTAAAGGCAAAAGTAAATTTGACGATCGTCGGCAGCTGTGAAGACCCGGAATTCTGGCAGCAGTGTGAGAAAATGATCCGTGACCTGCCGGCCAATATCAGCGTAAACTATGCGGGCGAAATGCCCAACCACCAGTTGCCGGATATTATCGCCCGGCATCATATATTTACGCTGCCTACGAGGGGAGAGAATTTTGGACACGCCATCTTCGAGGCCCTGGTGCTTGGTAAGCCGGTACTGATCAGCGATCAGACACCCTGGCGGGGACTGAGGGGAAAAGATGGCCGGATGGGACCTCCCGCTCAGCGATCCGGACGGTTTCCGCAAGGTCATCGGGGAGGTCGCCGGATTTGGTCAGGAGGAATACGGACGGTGGTGTATGGCGACAAGGCGTTATATGGAGGAATATATCTCCGGGCTGAAAATAAAAAACGAATATTTAAAACTCTTTAGCTAAATGTATATTCTAGGGCTCAATGCTTATCATGCCGATTCTTCAGCAGCAATTTTCAAGGATGGAAAAATGATCGCCGCGACGGAAGAAGAACGCTTTCGACGGGTCAAGCACTGGGCCGGCTTTCCTTCCCAGGCCATTGAATTTTGTCTCCGCGAGGCGGGGATAACCCTCGCGGAGCTGGACCATATTGCGATCGGCCGCGATCCCCGCGCCAAACTCTGGAAGAAAATGCTGTTTCTGGCAAAAAATCCCGGCGGTGGTCTGGGGGCGGTAATGGACAGGCTGCAGAACGCCAAAAAGGTCAGCAGCCTCGAGGACGAGCTTGCCGCCATCGACGCAAGCATCGACAAGCAGGCCCTGAAGGCGAAGATCCATCAGGTCGAACACCACCGGAGCCATCTGGCCTCCGCTTTTTTGCTTCTCCCTTCGACGAGGCTGCCCTGCTGTCCATCGACGGGTCGGGTGACTTTACGACCACGATGATCGGAACAGGCAAAGGAAATAAGATCAGCGTCATCGGTTCGGTCGACTTTCCGCACAGCGTAGGCCTGTTCTATACAGCCTTTACACAGCTGCTCGGTTTCCCCCACTATGGCGACGAATACAAGGTAATGGGGCTCGCTCCCTACGGGAAGCCGCAATACGTGGACAGGCTGCGCGACGTGCTGGTCTTCCTGCCCAACGGGCTTTTCAAGCTCAATCAAAAATACTTCCGCTCCGCAAAGAGTGGCATCATCTCCTACGGGGAAGACCATATCCCGGTGGTAGCTCCGCTGTACTCCACTTATATGATGGAAAAATTCGGCGCCGTCCGGAAAAAGGACGAACCGCTGACCGAATACCACAAGGACATGGCCGCGTCCGTGCAGCGGATCACCGAAGAGCTGATCTTCCATATCCTCGAAGGCCTTCACAAACGCACCGGTCTGGATACCATCTGTATCGCGGGCGGCGTCGCACAAAATTCGGTGGCCAACGGCAAGCTGACACGCAATACGCCTTTTAAAAACGTCTATATCCCCTCGGCGGGCCACGACGCCGGCATCTCCATGGGCGCAGCGCTGTACGTATACAACCACGTGCTGGACCAGCCAAGGGCCGCGCCAGTCTGGTCGGCGTACACGGGCAGCCAGTTCACCAATGAAGAGATCGAAAAATACCTCAGGTCGAGAAATATCACTTACCAGCGCTATGCCGACGCCGAACTATACGAGAAAGTAACGGACCGGCTGATCGACGCCGGCGTCATCGGCTGGTTCAGCGGGCGCGCGGAATTTGGCCCCAGGGGCGCTCGGCGGGAGGTCGATACTGGCCGACCCGCGTCGCTCGGACGCCAAAGAACTGCTCAACAGCAAGATCAAGAGGAGAGAGAGTTTCAGGCCTTTTGCGCCTTCCATACTCAAGGAATACGTACCCGAATATTTCGAGGTCACCGACGTCGTTCCGTTCATGGAAAAGGTATTCCCCATCCGTCAGGAAAAAAGGGCGGAGATCCCCGCGGTAACCCACGCCGACGGCACCGGCGGGCTCCAGTCCGTCGACAGCCTGGTCAGCCCCCGCTATTATCACCTGATCGAAACATTCCGCAGGAAGACGGGAGTCCCCATTCTGTTAAATACCTCGTTCAACGAGAACGAACCGATCGTCAACTCTCCTGAAGAGGCGCTGGAATGTTTCCTCAGGACCAGTATGGACATGCTCGTTTTAGAGAACTGCGTCATTACGCGTTAGTCATGAAGATATCGATCGTAACGGCAACCTATAACAGCCAGGCTACGGTGGGGGATACGCTTACCTGTATCCGGGAGCAGCGCCATCCCGACGTGGAGCACATCATCGTCGACGGCCGCTCTTCCGACGATACACTCGGCATCGTCGGGCGTTTCCCGCACGTTGCAAAACTTATATCCGAGAAGGACAAGGGCATCTACGACGCCATGAACAAGGGGATACGCCTGGCTACCGGAGACGTCATCGGGATTCTGAACTCGGACGATATATACGCGGATGATTCCGTACTTTCGGAGGTGGCGAAAGCTTTTGAAGACCCCGCCGTCAAGACCTTCTATGCCGACCTGCAGTACGTCCATGCGGACGACCTCAGCCGGGTTCAGCGGACCTGGAGGTCCGGCCGGTTCAAAAAAGGGAATTTTTATTACGGCTGGATGCCGCCGCACCCCACTTTTTTTGTCAGACGGGAGGTATACGAACAGTGCGGACTCTTCAATCCGGACCTCCGTTCGGCGGCCGACTACGAGATCATGCTGCGGATTTTGCTAAAAAAGGGCATGTCCGCTTTTTACCTTCCAAGGGTAATCGTGAAGATGCGCGCCGGGGGGTCAGTAATTCAAGTCTCCAAAATAGGCTCCGGGCCAATAAAGAAGATCGACTGGCATGGAAGTTGAATGATTTAAGGCCGTACTTTTTTACCTTGTATTTGAAACCTTTGCGAAAAATTCATCAATTCTTAATCAAGTAAATTGACTATGGCTAAAGTTGCATTGATCACGGGCGTTACCGGGCAGGACGGGGCCTACTTAAGTGAGTTACTGTTACAAAAAGGATATATCGTCCACGGCATTAAAAGGCGCAGCTCCCTCTTCAATACCGACCGGATCGACCATCTTTACCAGGACCCCCACGAGACTGGTGTGAAATATCATCTACACTATGGGGATTTGACCGATTCCACCAACCTTATCCGTATCATCCAGGAAACACAACCCGACGAAATATACAACCTGGCCGCCATGAGCCATGTGCACGTCAGCTTTGAAGAGCCGGAGTATACGGCCAATGCGGACGGCATCGGCACACTCCGCATCCTGGAAGCAGTGAGACTCCTGGGCCTGACAAAGAAGACAAAAGTCTATCAGGCTTCGACCTCCGAACTCTACGGCCTGGTACAGGCCGTTCCGCAGAGCGAAACGACGCCTTTCTATCCCCGGTCGCCCTATGCGGTCGCGAAGATGTATGCCTACTGGATCACCGTCAACTACCGCGAGGCTTACGGAATGTACGCCTGCAACGGGATCCTGTTCAACCACGAATCTCCGCTGAGAGGCGAGACCTTCGTGACCCGCAAGATCACCCGTGCCGTGGCAAAGATCGGCCTTGGTCTTCAGGACAAGATCTATCTCGGTAACCTGGACGCACGGAGAGACTGGGGACACGCAAAAGACTACGTCGAGGCAATGTGGCGGATCCTGCAGCAGCCCGAACCGGAAGACTATGTCATCGCCACCGGCGTGACGACGCCCGTCAGGGATTTCGTCCGCATGGCATTCGCCGAGCTGGGCATCGAACTGGAGTTCAAGGGCAAAGCCGAAAAAGAAGTCGGTATCGTCACCTCCAGCACCAACCCCGACTTTATCGTCGAAGTGGGCAAGGAAGTTGTCGCCGTCGACGCCCGCTATTATCGCCCCACCGAGGTCGACCTGCTCATCGGTGATCCGACAAAGGCGCAGACCAAACTCGGCTGGAAGCCTGTCTATGACTTGCCGATGCTGGTCAAGGAAATGGTGGACGCTGACGTTCAGCTGTTTAGGAAAGAAAGGATACTAAAAGACTCCGGATTTTACGTCAAGAACCAGTACGAATAATAATTTATGCAACAGGGAGACAAGATTTATGTGGCCGGCCATCGCGGGATGGTCGGCTCGGCTATCACGCGCAAGCTGAAAAAGGAAGGGTTCAACCACCTGGTGACGCGGACCTCGTCCGAACTGGACCTCAAGAACCAGACGGCAGTCCAGGCTTTTTTGAGAAGGAGCGCCCCGACTATGTGTTTTTGGCTGCGGCCAAGGTCGGCGGCATCATGGCGAACAATATCTATCGCGGAGAGTTCCTGTACGACAACCTCATGATCCAGAGCAACACCATCGACGCGGCCTACCGCAACGGGGTGAAGAAACTGATGTTCCTGGGTTCGTCCTGCATTTATCCCAAACTGGCGCCGCAACCCCTGAAAGAGGAATATCTGCTGACAGGGCTGCTGGAAGAGACCAACGAACCCTATGCCATCGCAAAGATCGCGGGGATCAAGCTGTGTGACGCCTATCGTTCCCAGTACGGAGCCAATTTCATCTCGGTGATGCCGACGAATCTATACGGGCCAAATGACAACTACGACCTCAACAGCAGCCACGTGCTGCCGGCGCTGATCCGTAAGTTTCACGAGGCCAAAAAGAACAACGCTCCCACTGTCGTCATGTGGGGCTCCGGCAAGCCGAAGCGCGAGTTTCTGCACGCCGACGACCTCGCGGACGCCTGCTATTTCCTGATGCAGAACTACAACGAACCCGGGCTGGTGAACGTGGGGGTAGGAGAAGATCTGGAGATCCGCGAGCTTGCCCAGCTGATTCAGAAGATCGTTGG
The DNA here is from genome assembly GCF_050632245.1 of Puia sp. P3. Classification (NCBI taxonomy): domain Bacteria; kingdom Pseudomonadati; phylum Bacteroidota; class Chitinophagia; order Chitinophagales; family Chitinophagaceae; genus Puia; species Puia sp. P3. The sequence continues at coordinate 6,731,640 of NZ_CP192583.1, read as the reverse complement.
GTATGAGGGGAAGATCGAGCACGACCTGAGCAAGCCCGACGGTACACCAAGGAAGTTGATGGATGTCTCTAAATTGCATAGCTTTGGATGGAAAGCAAGAATCAGTCTCGAAGAAGGACTGAAGAGCGTCTACGAAGAATTTAAAAAGACAAACTAACACTAAACCTCCTTGTTCTCTATTTTCAAAAGGAAGTCGGCGGACGACGCTGAGGGTCTGGCCGGGCTGGTCTGTGATATGCATTCGCATCTTATCCCGGGGATCGACGACGGGGTAAAGACGCTGGATGCCTCTGTCGGGCTGATCAGGGGACTTATGGAGCTGGGATACCGAAAGATCATAACCACCCCGCACATCAACGCGGATATCTTTCCCAATACACCGGAGATCATCAAAAAGGGACAGGCCGACGTTCGCGCCGAACTGGCCCGGCAAGGCCTCGAAGTGGAGTTCTCCGCGGCCGCGGAATACCTGCTGGACGACCATTTTTACCACCTGCTCACCGAAGGCGAGCAGCTGCTGACGCTGAAGGACAATATGGTGCTGATCGAGTTGTCCTTCGCCGTGCCGAATATCAATCTGAAGGAGCTCCTTTTCGAGTTGCAGGTGAAGGGCTACCAGCCGGTGCTGGCCCACCCCGAGCGATACCTGTATTTCGGAGCCAATAAAGGCTGGTACGACCAGCTGAAGGAGTCCGGCTGTCTTTTCCAGCTGAATCTGCTGTCCTTCCGCGGCCACTACGGTCCCGAGAGTCAGCAGCTGGCCGAGTGGCTGATCAAAAAAATACGTCGACCTCGTTGGGACAGATATGCACCACGAGCGGCACCTGGAATTGCTGCGGTCCCCCCGCGTTTTCAAAATGGTCCGTCAGCTTATGGAAGCGGGCCTGCTGAAGAATCCCCAGCTGTAGCCGGTCCCCGATTCCACCGATTCCGCCGATCCCCCCGCCGTCCTGTTCGGCCGGTTCTCCACCCCCCGGTTTCCCCGCGTCCGCCGATCCCTCCGCTGTCCGGCTCCCCCGGAATTTCGATTTCCCCCTCAGTTGAAATAAAGTTAATATATTGGCCACCGTTTGTTAAACAAAACGGGGTTTTTCTTGTAGGAATGGCGATGAATGTGTTTACTATAAAGGATCTGGAAAATCTGACGGGGATCAAGGCCCATACCATCCGGATATGGGAGCAGCGGTATAATTTCCTGAAACCCAATAGGACAGACACGAATATCCGGTACTATTGCAACCATGAGCTGAAGACCCTTCTCAATATTTCCCTTCTCAACCGGTATGGGTACAAGATCTCGCATATCAGCAGGATGACCGATCAGGAGAGGGCGACCAGGGTCGTGTCGCTTTCCGACAGGGAGGCAGTACAGGAGAGGATGGTCAACGACCTGATCGCCTTTATGATCGACCTGGATATCGAGTGTTTCGAGCGGCTGCTCGACGGGCACGTAAGGGCGACAGGGATCGACAAAACCATATCGAGGGTCATCTTCCCTTTTCTCCACAGGATCGGGATCCTCTGGGCGACGGGGCACGTCAACCCGGCGCAGGAGCACCTGGTATCGCATATCATCCGGCAAAAACTGATCGTCGGTATCGAGGGTACTGTCGCGCACCGGCGGAGCGAAACCACCGTCCTGCTTTTCCTTCCCGAGGGCGAGCACCACGAGTTGGGGCTGCTCTACGTCTACTACCTGCTGAAAACCCACGGCATCAGGGTCCTCTATCTGGGGGCGGACGTGCCGCTGAAGGACGTGGAGTTCGTCTGTGGTCAGAAACAGCCCGACTATCTCTATACACACCTGACGGGCATCGTCGGTAATTTCAGCCTGGAAAAGTTCGTCGGGCAGGTCGCTCAACGTTTTTGTGTTCCTCTTGTTATATCTGGCGGACTGGCTCGGGCCCGGCTCGACGAGCCCGCCGAAAAGATAAAAAATGTGGACCTCCGGCGGTCGATCCCGGAAGTAATGGAATTTATCTCGTCCCTCTGATGGACGCATTCCGGCCTCCGACAACCGCCGCTGACGGCCACGGACTCGGGATCCGACTCACCCTTCAACAGGCGGGCTCCCCGCCTCTTTGGCATAACTCTGCCATCTTTCCCCCTCTACTGTCTTTCTGGCGTCAATTTCCGGCAGGCCCTTTTTTTGCTGTTATAGAAGAAAATGAATAATAGCATGGCACACGAATCAAAGCTCAGGAAAGGACAATCGATTGACTACGTGAATGTTAGTTTTTTAACAGAACCACAGGTCATATAGTTATTAATCGATGTTCTTTAATGTTTAAATTTGAATAAGAGTTTATTAAACAATTTTTACCTATGGCTACAGTAGAATTCAACCAGCTTTTGGTCAACAATGCAGAGTTCTTAAAGCCGTTCGCTATCACGCTTACCCGTGATTCTGAAGCAGCAAAAGACCTTTTCCAGGAAACCCTTTACCGCGCACTTGCAAACAAGGATAAATACAACGTTGGTACAAATATCAAGGCATGGCTTTACACGATCATGCGGAACATCTTTATCAACAACTACCGTCGTAAAGCCAAGCAAAATACCATCTTTGACAGTACTCCCAATGAGTTCCTGCTCAACTCCACGCAGGTGGCAGTTCCCGGAACAGTCGAGAGCAACCTTCGCGTAAAGGATATTCAGGCGGCTATTCACAAATTGCCCGAGATCTTCAGGAACCCTTTCCTGCTCTATTTCGATGGCTTTAAATACCACGAGATCGCCGAGATGCTGCAGGAGCCGCTGGGCACGATCAAGAGCCGCATTCACTTTGCCCGCAAACTGTTAAAGACGCAGATACAGCGCTTCTAGCACACGCTGTGGATATGTACAGAATTATTAACACAGAAGTGGCCTCGCCGGTTCACCGGCAGGGTCGCTTCTTTTTCGTATATAGTATATAGATGAACGTTATGACAAGAATGGACGAAGTGATCCTGGTCGATGAAAAGGACGTGCCGACCGGCAGAATGGAGAAAATGGAAGCTCATCGGAGGGCCCTTCTGCACAGGGCCTTTAGCGTATTTGTATTTAACAGCAGAGGAGAAATGCTGCTGCAGCGGCGTGCCGGCGGGAAGTACCACAGCGCGGGTCTCTGGACCAATGCCTGCTGTAGTCATCCACGGCCAGGCGAAGATACGGACAAGGCCGCCGGCCGGCAGCTCCATGAAGAGCTCGGTTTCGCCACTCCGCTGGAGAAGTCCTTCGAATTCACCTACCGCAGCGAGTTCGACAACGGGCTTACCGAATACGAGTTCGACCACGTTTTCACCGGTATTTACGACGGCGAAGTTTTCCCCGATAGCACCGAAGTCAGCGAGTACAGCTGGCTGCCGCCCGACGACATCCGCGTTCGCCTCGCCCGGGAGCCGCAGCAATTCACCAGCTGGTTCCGGCTTGCATTTCCGATGATCTGTGAGAAAATGGGTATTTGACCCCAGTCTTACGAACTCTATTCGCAGAGATTCAGCTGGTCCGTCCCGAAAGTACTGAACTGGAAAAACTTGACCTTGCCGGCGGCGTCGTAGTGGAGGACAAGCGTGCCGTACTGCATTTCAAACGCGTCCCGGGTGTCATCCTTGATCTTGGGATTGCCCAGGGTTCTGAACAGGCTTCCCCGTTTGGTTCCGAGAAGAGGAATGCTGGTCTTACCCAGAAATTTGGATCCCACCTCTACATAATCCCGCTTCGTATAAAAAAAGATGTCTTTGTCCTTGAAATAGATGCCGCCGCCGCATTTAGCAGTGCCGCCTTCTTCCTCTTCGCCCGTGAAACAGGGAAATTTCTCCTTTATCTCATTGGGCGTATAGCTGGGCTTGATATCATTTACCGTGCCGTTCAGCACGTCCACATAAAAATCGGGGCATTTTACTTTGGCTTTCAGCTGGGCCATGCCAGTAGACAGAATGCTCATACAAAGTGCGATAGTGCAGAGGCGTTTCATATCAGGTATTATTTAGGTTAGACTATTACTTGCAAATTCCCTGCTAAAATAGCCGCCAGGTCAACTATTTTTTACGGAGTTGCCGGCCAGGACGGACAGCTCCGGCTGCGACGGAACCGGTCGGGGAGGGAATAGCCTTTTTTCAGCCAGCGGCCGACCCTGTTCTCATAGAACCGGAAGCTAAGTTCTGAAAATAATATCACCAGCACGATCATAATGAACGGCGAAAGAAAGCTCGCCCTGCCGAGCAAGCCCCCGTATTTATTCATCAGAAGAACTCCGAGATCCTCATGGATCAGGTACATGGAATAGGAGATCACGCCGATTCGGGTGAACAGCGGGGTGACGAGGAACGACAGCCATTCCTGTTTGAAGATCATCAGACAGAACATGGCGATCGCAAAGAAGTAAAAGAGCTTTGTAGGCAGGTCCTGACAGGCGTGGTACTGGAGCGCCAGCACGATGACGATCCCCGCGAATGTGACGGGGCCTGGCCGCGCACCGGTCTTCATGTATAATTTGTACACTACAACGCCTATTGCGAACCAGAGGATGTAAAGAGGAATATCGAAATACAGGACCAGTCCGTCCCAGGCTTCAAAGAAGTGCTGCCACCTGCCCGGTGAAGCCTTGAAATGTGCGGGGATATAACGGGCAAGGTAGACCAGAATGGCTGCCCAGATGAGGTTCCGGACAAAATTCTTTCGGTCTGCAAAATAGATGACCGCGGACAGGGCATAGAACTGGATCTCCGGCCACAGCGACCAGTAGCTGCCGCTGATCAGACCGAACTTATGACCCGTCAGATCCCAGATCCGCGGGTTGGTAAAGGTCAGGCTCGGTAAAAGTTTTTTACGTCATGAGCGTCCGGAAACAGGTTTTTGCCGTCGAGCAAAAGACACAGTAGAAGAGTAATGACAGAGCACAGCAGCATGGCCGGAAACAGCCGGATCAGCCTCTTTCGCCAGAAGGCGGAAAAAGACTCCGTCGTTTCGAGCGTATAGCTGATCACGAATCCCGAGATGATAAAGAAGAACTCTACCCCAAGAAATCCATATTTGAACAGGCTTCCATAGTAACTGCCATATGGATAATAAGCCACGTCTTTTACGCGGGCATAGGCATACGTATAATGAAACAGTATAACGCCGGCCACGGCGAGAAAACGGAAGCTGTCAAGGATCTGGACTCTCTTGTTGGTCATTGTCGCCTACAAGATAATAATTTTCCTGTTATTTGCTCAGGTACATGCTCCTGTCTTTGTATAGCTGGCGGAACCAGGGGTCTCTCAGGTTTTTGATGAACCGGATCGCTTCCCCGGTGGACTTCATTTCGGGTCCGAGCTCTTTGTTGACGCCCGGGAATTTGTTGAAGCTGAACACCGGCTCCTTAACCGCAAAGCCTTCGAGCTTTTTCTCGAATTCGAAGTCGGTGAGCTTCTTGTCGCCGATCATGACCTTGGTCGCCACGTTGAGATACGGGATCTGGTACGCCTTGGCGATAAAGGGGGTCGTCCGGGAAGCGCGCGGATTGGCTTCGATGACATATACCTTTCCCTCCTTGATGGCGAACTGGATGTTGATAAGCCCTTTGATGTTCAGGGCGCGGGCGATCTTCTCGGAATAATATTCCATCGTCGTTACCTCCATCGGGGAGAGGTTGAAGGCGGGCAGGACGGCGTGACTGTCGCCGCTGTGGATACCCGCCGGTTCGATATGCTCCATCACGCCCATTACGTGGAAATTCTCGCCGTCGAAGATGGCGTCGACTTCGGCTTCCTGACAGCGGTCGAGGAAGTGGTCGATGAGGATCTTATTGCCGGGGATATGTTTGAGCAGACTTACTACTGCCTTTTCGACCTCGTCGTCGTTGATGACGATACGCATCCGCTGTCCGCCCAGTACATAGCTGGGGCGTACCAGTACCGGATAGCCTACGCGGTTGGCTACCTGGACGGCCTCGTCGACGTCGTAGGCCGTACCATAATCCGGATAAGGAATATTCAGCTCTTTCAGCATATCGCTGAAACGGCCGCGGTCTTCCGCGATGTCCATGCTGTCGAAGGAAGTACCGACGATCTTAATGCCTTTGGCGGTGAGGCGTTCAGCCAGTTTGAGCGCGGTCTGGCCGCCCAGCTGCACGATCACGCCATCGGGCTTCTCGTGCTCGATGATCTCCCAGAGGTGTTCCCAGTATACGGGTTCGAAATAGAGTTTGTCCGCGATGTCGAAATCCGTGGAGACCGTCTCGGGGTTGCAGTTGACCATGATGGCCTCATAGCCGCATTCCTTGATGGCCAGCAGTCCGTGTACGCAGCAGTAGTCGAACTCGATACCCTGACCGATGCGGTTGGGACCCGAGCCGAGCACGATGATCTTCTTTTTATCGCTGACCTTGCTTTCGTTGGCGTGACCGCCTTCGAAAGTGGAATAGAAATAGGGCGTCTTGGCTTCGAACTCGGCCGAACAGGTGTCCACCATTTTGAAGATTCGGGTGATGCCCGCCGCCTTGCGTTTTTCGTAGAGGGCGTCCTCGGTACCGGAATTCATGATGCGGACGATCTGGTCGTCGCTGAATCCAAGTCGTTTGGCCTCCCGCAGCAGGTCCATGGGAAGGGTGTCGAGCTTGTATTTGGCGAGCTCCTTCTCCATATTGCAGATCTTTTGGATCTCATAGAGGAACCACCGGTCGATGCCGTGGGTGGCCTTGGAGATAGTGCCTACCGAAATGCCCGCCATCAGCGCGTCCTTGATGCGGAAAATGCGGTCCCATTTCGGCGTCTTGATATATTCGAGCAGCGCTTCCGCGTGCATCATGCTTTTTCCGTAGTAGCCCAGACCGACAGCGTTGTTCTCGAGGCTCTGACAGGCTTTCTGTACGGCTTCGGTGAAGCTTCTGCCGATGGCCATCACTTCTCCCACGCTTTTCATCTGCAGTCCCAGCGTATCGTTGGCGCCTTTGAACTTGTCGAAGTTCCAGCGGGGTATCTTCACGATCACGTAGTCCTGTACGGGCTCGAAATAGGCGGACGTGGTCTTGGTGATCTGGTTCTTGAGTTCGTCGAGATTGTAGCCCAGAGCGAGTTTGGCGGCGATCTTCGCGATGGGATAGCCCGTAGCCTTCGACGCGAGCGCGGACGACCTGCTGACGCGGGGGTTTATCTCGATGGCGATGATCTCTTCTGTTTTGGGGTTCAGCGCGAACTGGACGTTACAGCCGCCGGAGAAATTGCCCAGGTCCCGCATCATCATGATGGCGGTATTGCGCATCAGCTGGAAAGCCGTATCGCTCAGGGTCATGGCCGGAGCCACCGTGATGGAGTCGCCCGTGTGGACGCCCATCGGGTCGAAGTTCTCGACCGTACAGATGATGACGACATTATTATTGGCATCCCGCAGAAGCTCGAGCTCGAACTCCTTCCATCCGAGCACCGCCTGCTCGACCAGCACTTCGTGGATGGGCGAGGCCTGCAGGCCCCTGTTGAGGGCCTCGTCAAGATCTTCCTTCCCGTGTACAAAGCCGCCGCCGGTGCCGCCAAGGGTGAAGGAGGGACGGATTACGAGCGGGAAACCTATATCCTGCGCAAATTCTTTCCCTTCGAGGAAGGAGTTGGCCGTTTTCGCCGTCGCTACGGGTACTCCCAGCTGGATCATCCACTTGCCGGAACTTCTCGCGGTCCTCGGCCTTATCGATCGCCTTGATGTCGACGCCGATGAGACGTACGCCGTATTTCTCCCAAAGGCCGAGGTCTTCGGCTTCCTTGGCGAGGTTCAGCGCCGTCTGTCCTCCCATGGTGGGCAGCACGGCGTCGATCTGATTCTCTTCGAGGATCTGTTCGATACTCTCCGCCGTGAGGGGTAGCAAATACACCTTGTCGGCCATCATCGGGTCCGTCATGATGGTAGCAGGATTGCTGTTGATCAGTATCACTTTGACCCCTTCTTCCCGCAGACTGCGGGCGGCCTGAAGTACCGGAGTAATCGAATTCACAAGCTTGACCGATAATGATGGGGCCTGAACCAATGATCAGGACGCTACGTATGGAGGAATCTTTGGGCATGTCGAAAAAATAAATTGCGCAAAGGTAAGTCAGCGGGGTATATTTTCCCGATTAATTTTAGGTTCTTTCTGTCCGGCAGGCCCGGGCGCCCGCGCAGCGGCGGTTACAGCGTGCGGGGCGGACTCCGGAGCTCCGGGCAGCCCGGCCTCCTGTCGCGACCGGCCGCCAAATCGCGACAATCATCGCCAAATCACGACAATCACCGTCAAACCGCGACGAGTCGCTACGTCGCGCCATCACCAAACCGCGACGGGCCGCCACCGGAGCGCGATGGAGCATAAAAAAGTCCCGGTCTTTCGACCAGGACTTGTATAAACTAAAACTTTACTGGGGAGACAATTTAGTCAAATGGATGACAATTCGGCAAGACCTGCTGCCGATGTAACCGCATTTGTTCAGTTGTTGTGGTAGGCCGCCAGCTCGATATCGTCCAGCAGAACACCACCCTTGCGCGCAATTGACTTCTTTTCCGCCATCAACCTGCGATTCTCGTACTTGCTCTTTACCCTAAATACCCATTTCTGTTTAGCTTCCTCGCCTTTAATAAATCCTATCACCCCTCCGGCAGTCACTGCCAGAAAGACGACCATCTTGTTTTTTATCCCTTTCATAGCTCTTAAGTTTGTGATGGAAAAGCCCACCTGTTATAAAGACATCTTTAGTTAGCCAAAAGCTGTACCAAACTTTAAAAAAATCCTTCCCTGTTAGTAGTATTTTTTTGTTAAAGGTGAAGCGTCTGGTTATCTACGAAAAATCAAACGTTTCGGATTTGGCGCAGGCCCTTTCGGCCGTCAGCACCGGGGCCCGGAGCCCGGTCCAGAGTATCAAAACCGGAAAAAACGGCTCACAATGGGAATGGCCTATCTTTGCCCCCGGCGAGACCAAAGCGTTGCACGGTCTCCCCATTTTAACCAAAGATTAATCCCCCAACGGTCGCAAGCGATGGTTACTACCTTTTCACCGGTAAAAAATGCAATCAACAACGAATGAGAAACTTCTTTGCGGCACTCTGTCTGCTTTCCTCCCTGTCGTCCTCTCTGCAATCCTTTTCGCAGTCTTCCGCGCTCCGTCAGCCACCGCTGACTCCGGCTACGTCCACTCCGGGGTCATTGTTCCCCGCCGTCAGCTATCCCGTTGACTACTTCCGCGACCCGCTGGCAGTTCCGATATCACTGGCCGCGAATTTTGGCGAGCTCCGCCCCAACCACTATCATATGGGACTCGATATCCGCACGCAGCACCGCGAAAATCTACCGGTATTCGCGGCAGCCGACGGATACGTCGCCCGGGTACAGATCGAGCCCGCTGGATTCGGTCTGGCCATCTATATACGCCATCCCAATGGATACACTACGGTCTACGGACACCTCAACCAGTTCTTCCCCGGGCTGGCGGAGTACGTGAGCCAGCAGCAGTATAAGCAACGCTCCTGGCAGGTAGACCTCGACATCCCTTCGTCGATGTTCCCGGTGAAGAAGGGCGCGTTCATTGCCTACAGCGGCAACACCGGCGGTTCACAGGGGCCGCACCTGCACTTCGAGATCCGGCGTACAGCCGGCGACGTCAATCAGAATCCGCTGCTGTTCGGGCTGCCGGTGCCGGATAATGTGCCACCCGTTTTTGCGCGCCTTGCATGGTACGATCGCAATCTGGGTATCTACGAACAGTCGCCCCATATTCTGCCTGTACGGAAGGCTGCGGCCGCCCGCCGTGGTAAGCTGCCGGCCCCAACAAGTGTCCCGCCTCTCCGCAGCGGTGGATCAGCACCCTCATCAACTTCCCCCTCTCCGAAATCCTGGATCAGCACCCTCATCAACTTTGTCGAAAACGAAGGACGGGAGGGCAACGGTTGCCTGGACAATTTTTCCTTCTTTGCTGACAGTAGGGACGAACCGCATCTCCTTTTCCATCTCCGCCTCGGACGCACAGAGCGGCTCGGCCAATCCCAATGGCATTTACGAAGCGGAACTCTTCGAAGACGACGAGCCCGTCATCGGTTTTCGCATGAACAATATCAGCTATGACGATACCCGCAACCTCAACGCGCATATCGACTATAGAACGCGTGCGAAGGGCGGTCCGTTTTTGCAGCACCTCTCGCTGTTGCCGGGATATCCGTCGCCGACGATCTACGCCGCGCCCGCGGGCAGGCCTTCCTCCGGCGTCATAGAACTTAGCGATGGCCGCGAGCATACGATCCGCATCGAGATCAGCGATACCTACGGCAATGCGTCTTCCTTGTCGTTCAGGGTGCGGTACCAGCGCGGAGCCGCGGCGGGCGACCCCGCACCTTCGGCTAACCCCTCCGTCACGGCAGGCCCGACCAACCCCTCTGCCCCGACCGGGACAGACTCGTTGTGGGTCGCGGGCCGACGCTTTTATTCCGGGATGGTGGACGGCGTCGAGACGAACGAGGCCGCATTCTTTCTGGGCGAGAAAAGCCTCTATGATTCGGTGACGCTCGGTATCCGAAAAGCCTACGATGCCACACTCTTTCATTCCCCAACCCGGCCCATGTCGGACCAGTACGCGATAGGTGCGCCCTGGGTGCCGCTACTGCAGCCCGTGCTGGTACGCCTGAAAGCCGGCCGCGCTTTTCCGGTGGATTCATTGGCCCGCTCGGGGTGGTCGTCGCTGACCAGCCGCATCGTCATGGTCCGAACCAACGGCAGTCAAAAGGAAGTTCAGCGGGTAGAGTGGAACGACGGCTGGGCATCTGCGCGTTTCCGTGAGTTCGGCGATTTTCAGCTGGTGGAGGACAACGTGGCGCCGGTGATCACCCCGCTGGAGCGCCTCGAAGGAGCCGATCTCAGCAAGGCGGCGAGGATCGCGTTTTCCGTCAAAGACGATCTCGGCGCTGTGCGAAAGTGGCGCGCCGAGCTGGACGGCGCCTGGCTCTGCTTTACCAACGACAAAGGCCTGGCTTATATTTATAAATTCGACCAGCACTGCCCCGAGGGCCCGCACACCCTCAGGGTATCCGTCGAAGACATGGCCGGCAATTCAACAACGGAAGAATATCATTTCACCAGATAAATTATTTCACGGGAAAAATCACACTATGACGCAGCTGAAGGAAGGAGAAAAGGCCCCGGCATTCTCGGGCAGGGACGCAGACGGCAACAAGATCTCGCTCGCCGACTTTAAGGGTAAGCGTCTCGTACTTTATTTCTATCCGGAAGACGATACGCCGACCTGCACCGTACAGGCCTGCAACCTCAGGGACAATATTGCACTACTCACGAGTGAGGGACTGACCGTGGTCGGGATCAGTCCGAACGACGAGAAGAGTCACAAGAAATTTGAGACCAAATTCAGCCTGCCCTTTCCCCTGGTCGCCGACCCGAACCACAAGATCATCGACAGGTACGGAGTGTGGGGCGAGAAGCAACTGTATGGCCGGAAGTACATGGGACTGCACCGGACCACATTTCTCATCGATGAAAAAGGAGTGATAAGGAAGATCTTTCTGAAACCCCGCAGCAAACAGCACGCAGAGGAAGTCGTGAAGGCGTGGAAGGAAATCCAGGCGTAACGGCCGGGGAGCCGGAGGCACCACAGGCTGGGCCCCCGAAAGGTCAGGGCTCTACCTCCCCTGGGAGTTCTCCGGTATCACCCACTCCACTTCCCCAAAGGAAAACTCCCTGAACATCGTGTCGTGCGTGAGCAGCGATCCACGAGCGTCCACCCCCTTTATCGTGGTCGCGAAAACAGCACTGTCCTTTTTCAGACGAACGGACTGACCCCGCCGGTACAGCCGTTCATTGTATTCTTTCAACTGCCCGGCGGCAGCCAATGCGATCCGATCCGCCGCCCCCGCACCAGCACCTGACGGCCGATCCCCCGCCTCCACACCATGACCACCGAGGCGGTCCCCGCCACCTACCAGCTCGGCATACCTCCGCCCGAGGCATTGCCCCAGCTCGCGCGCCAGTTCCGTAGCCCGAAACTGCCGGCCCGTGATCTGCCGCAACGAAACAGGGTTTCGCGCTGTAGCCGGAAACTCCACCTGGTTGATATTGATCCCCATGCCCGCAATGGCCAGCGGCCAGCGCCCACCCTGGAAATGATTTTCGATCAGGATACCCCCTGCCTTTCTGTCATTCCAGTACAGGTCATTGGGCCAGCTTGATCGACGTGGCTTCGGGGCCGGCATAACTGCTGAACAGGTCGTGACACGCAAGGGCGACACAGACGCTCAGTGAAAAGGCCTGCGCCGGCTGGAGCGCAACTGGCTCTATTACAGCGCTGAGGACGATGTTCTCACCGGGCGTGCTGGCCCAGCTGCGACCTCGCTGGCCTTTGCCGGCCCACTGCTCGTGGGCGAAAAACAAGGTTCCGTGGGAAGCTTTGCCCGCAGTGGCCTGGGCCATGGCATAGTTGTTGGTGCTATCCACCGATTTGAGCTCAATAAAAGCGTGACCGATCGCCAAAAGAGTACTATTTTTGGTAGAATGCAAAAATAAACCCGGTTTCTCACAATATTTTGATTTGCTTTCGATTAATACAAAACAGGATCGTGTCCTGTTCCGCGGTCCGAGCCCCCGGGGCCGGATCAGTCAATTTTAGATAGTATGGCGGCAAAAAGGTATATTTGGTCAACTTTTTGCCGCGATTTAAACATAACAAAAACGTTTTGATTATTGGAACAGCTTTCAATATTAGCTACCCGTAAACGCAGTGTAGTTCGACTAACGAGGAATTCGAAAATTTTAAAAACAATCATCAAAGCCATACAGGAGAAGAAAGGTGAAAATATAGTTTCCCTGGATTTAAGAAAGATACCGGAAGCCGTAGCAGACTTTTTTGTAGTATGTGAGGCAGGTAGCACCACCCAGGTGAAAGCTATAGCCGACTCAGTGGAAGAAGAAGTGAGGAAGAACTGCGATGAACTCCCCTATAAACACGAAGGCAGACAAACCCTGCAATGGGTCCTGATCGATTATGTCAATGTGGTGGTCCACGTCATGCTGCCGGAAAATCGTCGTTTTTACAAACTGGAAGATATGTGGAGCGATGCTCCCCGGAAAAACATGAAGGGTAGAAAAGGTCCAGGAACCGACAATTTAACAGTATATTTTGCCGTTTCTGGGGTTTTCCCGAACTTTTTCGCCTTATTATGTTTTATTATTTGATCGAAACCGGGCTGAGACAGGCTTAGCCGGGGCCCGGAGCCTGAAAATTGAATTATTATTGCAAAACAACACGGATAAATAAAAAATGCCACAAGACGATTTGAAACAAAATGATAAGAACAACTTTCCGAGGTTCAGGCCCAGGGGAGATGACGAGAATGGCCAGAGAAAGGGACCGAAGTTCAGCATCTATTGGATATGGGGTATCATCGCGGCTGTCCTGATCGGTTTCAACCTTTTCGGATCATTTTCGCCCGATGCCCATCAGATCGATGAGCTGGAGTTCCGGAAGAGCATGCTGACCAGCGGAGACGTCGAAAAGATCGACCTCATATCGAACAAGAATCTGGTCAGGGTCTATATCAAGAGAGACAGTCTTTCCAAACCATATTATACCAGATACAACAGCAAAAATTCCTGGCCGGGCGGTATCGGCAAGGAAGGACCGCAGTTCGAGTTCCGCGTCACCGACGTAAAGGACTACGAAAAGATCCTGCGCGAATATTTTGGGAGAAACCCCCAGATGGAGGTCCCGATCGTCAGCAAGCCGGAAGGCGAATGGTTCGGCCCGTTGCTGAACTTCCTGCTGCCGCTGCTGATCATCGTACTGATATGGGTAATGCTGATGCGGAAGATGGGAGGCCAGGCCGGAGCCGGAGGACCGGGAGGCATATTCAATATCGGCAAATCGAAAGCTACACTGTTCGACAAGGGCACCAAAGTCAATATCACCTTTAACGACGTCGCCGGCCTCGACGAGGCCAAGGTCGAGGTGATGGAGATCGTGGACTTCCTGAAGAACCCCAAAAATACACGGCGCTGGGTGGCAAGATACCCAAGGGTGCGCTGCTGGTTGGACCTCCCGGCACCGGTAAGACATTGCTGGCGAAGGCCATGGCCGGCGAAGCGCAGGTACCCTTCTTCTCCATGAGCGGATCGGACTTTGTCGAACTGTTCGTGGGTGTGGGCGCCAGCCGCGTTCGCGACCTGTTCAAACAGGCCCGGGAAAAAGCGCCCTGCGTCATCTTTATCGATGAGATCGATGCCATCGGCCGCGCCCGCGGAAAGAACGCGATCATGAGCAACGACGAAAGGGAAAGCACCCTCAACCAGCTGCTGGTTGAAATGGATGGATTCGGCGGCGACAGCGGCATCATCGTACTGGCTGCAACCAACCGTCCGGACGTGCTCGACACCGCCCTTCTTCGTCCCGGTCGTTTCGACCGCCAGATCTCCATCGATAAACCCGATCTCAAGGGCCGTGAAGCGATATTCAAAGTACACCTCAAGCCGATAAAGATCTCCAGCAAACTGGATATCCACAAACTCGCCGAACAGACCCCTGGTTTTGCCGGGGCCGATATCGCCAACGTTTGTAACGAGGCCGCTCTTATCGCCGCCCGTAAAGGGAAGGAAACGGTCGAGATGGAAGACTTCCAGGACGCTGTCGACAGGGTGATCGGCGGTCTGGAAAAGAAGAACAAGATCATCTCCCCCGACGAAAAGAGGATCATCGCCTACCACGAGGCGGGTCACGCCATCTGCGGCTGGTACCTGGAGCACGCCTATCCTCTATTGAAGGTCACTATCGTCCCCCGTGGCGTAGCCGCGCTCGGATACGCGCAGTATACTCCCAAGGAACAATACCTGTATAATACCGACCAGCTGTTCGACCAGATCTGTATGACACTGGGCGGCAGGGCCAGCGAAGAGCTGATTTTCGGAAAGATCTCTACCGGCGCTCAAAACGACCTGCAGCAGATCACCCGGATCGCCTATTCGATGGTGACGGTCTACGGTATGAACGACAAGGTCGGCAATGTCAGCTTTTACGATCCGCAGCAGGAGAACTCCTTCACGAAACCCTATTCTGAAGAGACTTCCAAGCTGATCGATGAAGAGGTCCGCAAGCTTATCGACAAGGCCTACGAGGCTACCAAGCAGCTGCTCACCGTCAAGAGCAGGGAAGTGAGGCTGCTGGCCGAAGCACTGCTCGAGAAAGAAGTCCTCTTCCAGAGCGACGTCGAAGCCCTCATCGGCAAGCGTCCCTACGAGGAAAAGAGAACCCTGGACGTCAGCGAACACGACAATGGCGTTCCGCCGGCAGTAGTGATCCCTCCTGCTACAGAAGAAGTAAAATAATCTGAACGTTTGCTATGAACGTTTCTTCAGCAAAAGAGAACATATTAAAAAAGATAAGGAAGGCGTTGAGCGAATCAACGCCTATTCCTTTTCCTCAAAGCGAGGGAAGCCATTCCGTTTTTCAACCCTCGACGCAGGACCTCGGTATCGAGTTCGCCGAGCAGTTCACGAAACTTCAGGGAAGTTCATCTTCTGTGCCGACCACAACGAGCTCGTCGCTCAGTTGAAGACGCTGATCGGCGGCCAGGGCTGGAAGAAGTTGTACTGCCGCGAGGACAAGATTCGCGAGGTGCTGAAAGCGCACGATTTCGATAGTTTTTCCTCCACCGACCTTGGCGACTGTGACGCCGCGGTTACCGGCTGTGAAGGACTGGTTGCACGTACCGGCAGCATTATCCTCAGTTCGGCCAGTCCGAGCGGGCGCACCGTCAGCGTCTATGCTCCCGTACATATCTGTATCGCCTACTCCGATCAGCTGCTCTATGACGTGAGGGACGGCCTGGTTGCGCTGAAGGAGCGATACCAGCAGCACCTGCCTTCGCTGATGACTTTCGCTACCGGCCCCAGCCGTACGGCCGATATCGAAAAGACCCTGGTCGTCGGCGTACACGGGCCGAAGCAGGTATATCTTTTTTTAGTGGACAGGTCGTAGCCTAAATTTGCCCCATGCAAATCCCCCCGGCAAAAAAATCTATTTTCTTTCTGATTTTCATCTGGGTGCCCCCAATCACGCCGCCAGTCTGGAACGCGAACGGCGTATCGTTGCTTTTCTCGAAAGGATCCGCCAGGACGCAGCCGTGATCTTTATCGTCGGCGACCTCTTCGACTTCTGGTATGAATACCGGACCGTCGTCCCCAAGGGCTTTATCCGCATTTTGGGAAAGATGGCGGAGATCACCGATTCGGGGATCCCGATCCATTTTTACGGGTAACCACGACATGTGGATGAGCGGTTATTTCGAACAGGAGCTGAATATTCCGGTATACCACGAACCAAAAGAATTTGAATTCAACGGGAAACAGTTTCTCGTAGGGCACGGCGATGGTCTTGGGCCCGGCGACCACGGGTATAAGTTCATGAAAAAGATCTTCCGCAACAAGGCCTGTCAGTGGCTGTTCGGTATCCTGCCGCCCGCCGTTGGCGTAGGCGTAGCGGGCTGGCTCAGCCGCCGGAGCAGGGCCGTCACGGGAACGCTCGACGCCCGGTTTCTGGGGGAGGAAAAGGAATGGCTCATCATTTATTCGAAAGAGGTGCTGCTTACCCGGCACTATGACTACCTGATCTTCGGACACCGGCACCTGCCCATCGACTTTTTGCTGAATGAATCAGGCAGCCGGTATATCAACCTGGGGGACTGGATACGTTATAATACATATGCGGTGTTCGACGGACAGCAGTTTTCGCTGGTGAGCGATACGCCGGAAACCGAACACCTGATCATCCGGAAATGAAAGGACGCCCCTTCCATATTATCCTGTTCGCGGCACTCACTGCAGTGCTGGCATTCCCCGGCTCCCGCCGCGGCCCAGGACGCCGGCGGAACCGGCGCCTACCAGCTCGACCAGAACCATCGGGGCCGATATCGTGGATTTTACGGCGGACAACCTCGGCAATATCTATGTGCTGAACAGGGACAACCAGCTGAAAAAGCTAGGTCCGAACGGCGATTCTCTGGCAGTATTCAACGACGTCCGCCGGTATGGCAAGATCGCAACGGTCGACGCCACCAATCCCCTGAAGATACTGGTCTACTACCGGGAGTTTACGACCGTTATCGAACTGGATCGCTTTCTGAATATCGTCAATACCATCGATCTCCGCAAACAGAATATACTCCAGGCGAAGGCCGTCGGCCTCGCCTATGACAACAACGTCTGGGTCTATGACGAGCTGGACGCACGGCTCAAGCGGATCGCCGACGACGGCTCGCTGGTCGACCAGTCCACCGATTTCCGCCAGCTGTTCGACGCCGCACCGGACCTTACAGTCATCCGTGATCAGGGGGCCTCGTCTATCTCTATGACACGACGAAAGGGGTATATATCTTCGACCACTATGGCACACTGAAAACCCATATCGACCTGCCCGGTTGGGAGGATTTCGACGTCATCGAAAAGAATCTGGTGGGCCGCGACGCCAAAAAGTTCTACCGCTACCAGCCGGGGACCCTGGACATGAAAGAAGAGCCCATTCCTCCTGCCTATCAGGGCGCCATCCGTATCCGCATTACCCCTCCGTTATTTATGTACTGAAGCCTGCCGGGCTGGAGATCTATTCGAGGAAATCCTGACGACGCCGGCGACCGGTTCCGACATTTATTACCTTTGCGTATGCGTAATTTCTGGAGCCTGATCTTCCTGAGCAATCCGCTGAAGAGCTATGTCGCGGTCGTGACCACGATCCTTTTCGTTATTGCCCTCAAGCGGGTTATTTCACGACTGATCGCCCGGCTGCTGTTCCGATTTGTCCGGCGGATGGGCTCAGGGATGGACAAGTCGGCTTTTCTCGACCTGGTAGTCGGCCCCATCGGAATCTTCCTGATCGTTTTTGTCAGCATGACTTCCATCGAGAAGCTGCACTTTCCTGACGAGCTGGACTTCGATATCTACGAGGTGAAGTCGAAGACCATCGTACAGGCGCTGGCGGTCATCGTCATCATCGTTAGTTTTATCTGGCTGTTGCTGCGGCTGGTGGATTTTGTCGCGCTGGTGCTGAGGAACAAGGCGAGGGGCGGAGGGCACCGGGACGTTCAGATGATCGTTTTTATACGGGACTTTTTAAAGGCGATCCTCGGTATCATCGGGGTGCTGATGATCCTCAACTCGGCCTTCAAGTGGACGTGTCCAGTATACTGGCATCCCTCGGTCTGGCCGGTGCGGCCGTTGCCCTGGCCGCGAAGGAGAGCATCGAGAACCTGATAGCTTCCTTTGTCATCTTTTTCGACAAACCGTTCAAGTCGGGAGACTACGTGAAAGTGAACGCCTTCGCCGGGACGGTCGAGAAGATCGGACTGCGGAGCACCCGTATCCGGACGGACCAGAAGACTTTCGTCACCGTGCCTAACAAGCAGATGGTCGACAGCGTGGTGGACAACCTCACGCTGAGGACCCAGCGCAAAGGCGAGCTGAGGCTCGAACTGGGGCTTTCGACCGGGCCGGCCCAGTTGGATCTGCTGATCGCGGGGATCAAAGGGATCCTCGTGAAGGATAAAGTGGAGAATAGCACGGCTTTCCTCAATGATATTACCGGCTCCGCCTATCTGATCAACGTGGATTATTTTTACTTCGCCGATCACCCAGGACGAATTCAATGCCGTCAAACAGCAGGTCAATCTGGATGTGCTCAGGCTGATGGAAAAGATGGGGCTGAGTATCGCCGGGTCCAGCACGGACGTTCGCGTTACGAATCTGACCCCCGGCGCGGCGCCGCAGAGTTAAGACTTGCTGACAATATCCCCTATTTCTTTCTCCCACTGTCCGTCCTTCCCGTATTCGACTACCCTGCCGATCTCCTTTCCTCCTTTTAGTATAATAAAGGTGGGCGTACTGACGAGGTGCATGTCTTCAGGCAGATGGCCGATGGCTTTTTTATGTCTGTCGACCATGATGACGGAGACCTGGTCGTTGGTGATCGAGGCCGCGTCAAGGAGTGTATAGAATTTTGGGAGCAGGCTTTGTGTGTCTTCGCACCATGTGCCGCCGAAGACCATGAACTGTAGTTGCGGGCCTTTGGCCTTGAGGACGGCGACGGTCTCTGCATTGGGAGTGTAGCCGACCTGATTCTTGTGGAACCAGCGGAAGGCAGTGTCGTTCTCCAGCATATCGCGGCTGATCAGTCCTTTTAGAAGCTTGTTGGGGCCGTCGGTGGATACTTCGTATTCGGTCTGGGCCTTGCTGAGGATGCCAATGCCTATAATTATAGCGATAAGGAATATATGTTTCATATCGGGGGTAAAAAATTAGCTCATAGTTGTGCCTTCCATTCGAGAAGGAAGGATCTAATTTCCTGAAGTCGCTGTACAATCTCAAACCGCTCTTCCGCTTTTTTATTTTTTTAAGAAATTCCTTTGCCCCTTCGATCGTGAACTTCTTTTGCCGCAGCAGGTGGTAGATCAGGTGCAGGTTCTTGATATCGACGGGGCGGAAATAGCGGTCTCCTTTTTTGTTTTTGCGGGGCTGGAGGATGTCGAATTCCGTTTCCCAAAATCGGAGGAGGGACTGGTTGACCCGGAACATTTCCGAGACCTCGCCCATGGTATAGTATTGTTTGCTGAAAAGGACTTCGTCGGCGGGTATTTCGATGAGGTCGGCCTCGGCGGATACCTGTTTTAGCGACTTGCGGCCCCTTTTGGAGGCGGTCGGTTTGGCCGCCTTTGCCGCCTTCGCCGCAGTGACCGCGGCGCGGCGATTTTTGCCCGGCCTTCCGGTACCGGCGGTTCCGTGATTGCATCGGCGCCGGCTGTTACCTCCATTGTCGCCACAGGCGCAGGTTCCGCCACAGGCGTAGGTCCCGCCGCAGGCATAGGTTCCGCCAAAGGCGAAGGTTCTCCCACGGGTTCCGATCCCGCCGCAAGCGAAGATTCTCCCACGGGTTCCAGTCCCGCCACAGGGGTCAGTCCTTCCCCGGCTACAAGTTCCACTTGCCGGCACGGGCTCTTCCACAACCGCCGGCTCCTCTGCGGTCTCTCCCACTGACTCCGGTTCGGCGATGGTTTCCCCGATAGCCACCGGGTTCTCAACCTCTATGCGGTCCACCATAGCTTCTGCCGTCTCCGATCCCTCACTGGTGTCCGCCGCCGCAGCAGGCTCCAGGCCAGTCTCTGACGGGGCCATACCGTTCTCCGCCGCTTCCGCGACAAGCCCCGTTTCCTCCGCAATATCTTCAGCCGGCGGCGACGGGAACAATTCGCCATTGATAAATTGGGGCAACTGGGGAACCTCTTCTTTTTTGGCAGCCGGTAAGGGCTCCGCGGCAACCGGCAAGGGCTCTCCCTCAACCAGCGACGATCCATTTCCACCTGATGATCCTGTCCTCGCCTCAGGCTGGGGAGCAACGGTTTCGGGAGGAGAATTCTTGAGCGTCTTGATTCGTACGACCACACCCGCAGCCTCTATGTATTGCGACAGAGGCTGTTGGCTGATTGATTCGGCCACTGCCACAGCCGGAGCCGGGGTCGGAGCGGTGTGCTCCGGGCCAAAATCAAGCGCTATTTGGGTTAGTCGACTGCTCATTCTGCGGTTTCGGCTCAAAAATCGTTCCTGTATTGACCTTTTAGGGGGTAGACCAATGGATTCGGACATCGGAGGACCTTCGAAAAGGCCTCGTCCATCGCCTTTTCCTGGCCATTCTCTCCCGTTCCGTCGCGAACGTCCCCTTAACCATCCTCCTCGGAAACTCGGGTAGGTCCATCCCGCTAAGATACGGCGGATTAGTCAAAACTTTGGTTGCTCGAAGCAGCTAACTTCAGCAGCCGGTCATATTGTTCGGGAGTAATGTCGTTGTAGAAATAAAACACGGGGTCGACCGGGTCCCCATTGCGGTGTACTTCGTAGTGGCAGTGCGGGCCGGTGCTCTTTCCCGTGCTTCCCACCCAGCCGATGATCTCGCCCCGCTTGACCTTTTCGCCCGGATGCACTTTCACCCGGAACATATGTCCGTAAAGGGTGCCGTACCCGTAGCCATGATTGATCACGACGTGGTTCCCGTAGCCGTTGCCGGTGTTGCCCGCAACTTCGACCGTCCCATTGGCCGTCGCATAGATCGGCGTGCCCTGCGGCGCCGCAAAGTCGAGACCGGCATGAAACTTAGTCGTCTTATAAACCGGGTCGATCCGGTACCCGAACCCCGACGCGATACGGTTGAGGTCCTTGTTGCTCACGGGCTGGATCGCCGGGGTGCAGGCCAGCAGCTGCTCCTTGTTCTTTATGAACCCGTCTATCTGGACGTAGGACTTTGTCTGACTCGCAATGCGCGCTTCCAGCTGGCCGAGAGTGTTGGCCACGGAAGTATAAAGATTTTCCCTGGTCCATTCCCTGTACGAGCTTCATCTCCTGCTCATGCTGGGCGGCTTTGGCCCTTGCAGAGTCGGGAATGGGGGCTGCCTCGAAGATGGCCCGGTAGACGTTGTTATCCCTTTTTTCGAGCTCACCCATTTGCTCCTGCAACTTTTTCACCTTGTCGTTAAGGGTATAATAGTTGTCCTGCAGGGCTTCATTGCGGCTCATCAGCCGCTTTTCATTCGCAGACGGGAAGTATTTATAGGCGATGGAGACCAGAATGAGTGCGGTAACGACAGCGGCCGACAGAAAACCGAGTACCCGCAGCAGGGTCACCCGCAGCGGAGTCTCCAGCTTCTCATACCGGAGGGTATTCGTGTTATAGTAGTACTTGATCTTCTTCATCCGGCAACAGGGTCCGTTCAGTTAAACCAGTCGACAGGGTTAGAACGGTAAAACAGCCTGATTTGGTGTACCTTCGCAGGGCCTTAGCCAAAAATGCCGGGGCCTTTTTTGAACCAGGGCGCACAAATATAACATGCGGCGATAAAAAACAGGACAAAAATTATTTTTTATCGCCAAAGCATAATGTCTGTACTTTCGGCCTTCGGGCCTCAAATACAATTGGTCTCCGACCAATTTGGGTGCGGGCCAAATATCAACCAAAGATTATTCCGTTTTATGATGACCAGTGCCGAAATAAGAGAGAAATTCCTCCAATTCTTCGTATCGAAGGGACATACCATCGTGCCTTCGGCTCCTATTGTGATAAAGAATGATCCGACCCTAAAGTTCACCAACGCCGGGATGAACCAGTTCAAGGACTATTTTCTGGGCAATAAGAAGGCTCCATTTGCAAGGGCGGCGGATACGCAGAAATGTCTCCGGGTCAGCGGAAAACACAATGATCTGGAAGAGGTTGGCGTGGACACCTATCACCATACCATGTTCGAGATGCTGGGCAACTGGAGCTTTGGCGATTATTTCAAGGTGGAAGCCATTGCCTGGAGCTGGGAGCTGCTGACCAAAGTTTACGGCATTCCCGAAGACCGGTTATATGTCACCGTGTTCGAAGGCGACAAGGAAGACAAACTTCCCCGCGATACCGAGGCCCATGAGGAATGGAAGAAATGGATCGCCGCCGACAGGATCCTGATGGGGAACAAGAAAGATAATTTTTGGGAAATGGGCGATACCGGTCCCTGCGGGCCCTGCACGGAGATCCACGTCGACTGCCGGCCGGACAATGAAAGGGCGGCCGTGGACGGAGCCACCCTCGGGTCAATAACGATCATCCCCAGGTAATAGAGATCTGGAACAACGTCTTCATGCAGTTCAACCGGCTGAAGGACCGCTCGCTCGAGCTGCTGCCCGCAAGGCACGTCGACACAGGAATGGGTCTCGAGCGGCTGGTCAGGGTTCTCCAGAAGAAGAATTCCAACTACGACACCGACCTGTTCACCGGAACGATAGGAGTAGTCGAAAAAATAGTCAAAAAACAATATTCTTTCGGGGACAGCAAGCAGGACATTGCCTTCCGGGTGCTTGCCGACCATATCCGCGCCATCTCTTTTACGATCGCGGACGGTCAGCTGCCTTCCAATACCGACGCGGGATATGTCATCCGCCGGATCCTCCCGCAGGGCGGTCCGGTATTATTTTTCTTATCTGGACTACAAGCAGCCGCTGCTGTTCCAACTGGTGCCCGTGCTGGCCGACCAGTTCAAAGACGTTTTTCCCGAACTGCACCAGCAGGTCGAGTTCATCGCCAGTGGTCGTTAGAGAAGAAGAGGATGCCTTCCTCCGGACACTGGACAAAGGTCTGAAACGCATAGACGAGATCGTCGGCACGATTCGCAAGGGTGGCTCGAAGACCATCGCGGGTACAGCTGCTTTTGAGCTGTACGATACATTCGGTTTTCCCGAAGACCTGACCAGCCTGATCGCGGCGGAGAATGGCCTGTCCATCGACAAGCCCGGTTTCGACGCGGAAATGAAACAGCAGAAAGACCGCTCGCGCGCCGCCACCGCCATCGACACCGGAGACTGGTCCGTACTGATCGACAACCCCCTGGTCGAATTCGTGGGCTACGATATGCTGGAGACCAATACCAGCATCGCCAAATACCGGAAAATAAAGGCGAAGGGGAAAGAGCTGTTTCAGGTCGTACTGGAAGCGACGCCATTTTATGCGGAAAGCGGCGGTCAGGCCGGCGATACCGGTACCCTGCTGTCGGGTGAAGAGACCATTGCGGTGGTCGACACAAAAAGGAGAACGACCTCGTCATTCATTTTACGGAAACCCTGCCTTCTAACCCGAAGGCTCACGTCATAGCCAGGGTCGACGCCCCCAAAAGGAAGGCTGCGGAGATCCACCACTCGGCAACCCACCTGCTGCACGCCGCTCTGCGCCGGGTGCTCGGGACACACGTCGCCCAGAAAGGCTCACTCGTCAATGACGAGCAGCTCCGCTTCGACTTCTCGCATTTCGCGAAGATGACGGACGAAGAGATCAGGGCGGTGGAGAAACTCGTCAACGAAAAAATCCGCGAAAACATCCCCGTCATCATCAAACAAATGCCGAAGGAAGAGGCGCTGAAAACCGGCGCCATGGCCCTGTTCGGCGAAAAATATGGCGATACCGTGCGGGTCGTCATCATCGATCCCTCTTATTCTGTTGAGCTTTGCGGTGGCACACACGTCGGTTCTACCGGTGAGCTGGGCTTTTTTAAGATCCTCCACGAATCCGCCGTTGCCGCAGGCGTTCGCCGTATCGAAGCCGTCAGCGGCCCGGCCGCAGAGGCTTACATAGAATCGGTCTTCGCCGGG
Organism: Puia sp. P3; assembly: GCF_050632245.1. Lineage (NCBI taxonomy): Bacteria > Pseudomonadati > Bacteroidota > Chitinophagia > Chitinophagales > Chitinophagaceae > Puia > Puia sp. P3. The sequence goes on along the minus strand of NZ_CP192583.1, from coordinate 6,707,519 downwards.
CTCGCCGCGGTACGCGAAGCACTGAAACACCCCAAAGAGCTGACAAAAGCCGTCGATAACCTCGTCTCCGAGAATTCCGAGCTCCGAAAAAGCTCGAGAAGGCCGAGGCTCGTCAACTGGCTGACCTGCGTCAGCAGCTGCTCAAAAAGACAGCGACGGTCAACGGAGTCGCCTTTATCGGCGAGGTCGTGGAAGTTAGCAGCGCCGACGCCCTGAAGAAGCTGACCTTCGACCTCAAAACCGGGCTTACGGAAAACTCCACAAAATACCTCGCCGTTCTGGCTGCCAATGTCGAAGGCAAGGCTTCCGTCGCCGTTCTGGTCTCCGATGACCTATCGGCCACGCTGCAGGCGCCCGCGATCATTAAAGAACACGTGGCGCCGCTGATCAAAGGCGGCGGCGGCGGCCAGAAGACACTGGCCACGGCAGGTGGCCGAACCCGGCAACCTGCCCCAGGTGATCCACCAGGTTAAAGCGGTACTCGAAAAATAATGGAAGACCAGCCCCAACTACCCGATTCCGAGCTCCTGAAAACACTGGTCGCCATGCCGATGCCTTTTGGGAAATACAAGGGGACCCTCCTCTGCAATCTCCCCGTATCCTATCTCGAATGGTTCCAACGGGAGGGTTTTCCGAAAGGCAAGCTGGGAATGCTGCTGGCTACGATTTATGAGATCAGGATCAATGGATTGGAGCAGCTGCTCGATCCGCTGAAAAAAGGCTGATCCCGGGACCCTCCCCACACCCGTTCGCTGCCTCTCCGCCCAAAGGCCCCACGGTCACCCCATTTTTAACATTATTTAAAAATGTCCGAAAGCTTTCGTATTTCAGAAATTCCCCTATATTTGATCTACGAATCTGTACGTAGGTCGTTGACCAGGGTCGCTAACCCGGCAGGTTGCAGAAAACATTATTCAACTATTCAAACCCGCAACAATGAAGAAACTCCTTCTCCGGCTTTCAGGACTCGCGGCGCTGGTCCTGCTGATCAACCCCCTCAACCTTTGCGCAGAACGACGAGTACAAGGTCGAAAAAGATACTGCCGTCATGCGCCCCGACAACTATGACGAGATCATCATCAAACACAAGAATGACAAGGACGCCAAAGTGACCGTGGAGATAAAGAATGGAGAGGTCTTCATCAATGGCAAGCCTGCATCCGAGTACCACGATAACGATATCACCGTTTCGAAAAGAAAGGTCAAGATCATGAACGGCCGCAACTTTTCCTTCGGTCCCGACGGGGATATGGTTATAGCGCCTCCGTTTGACTGGGACGGCCCCGACGGCCCTAAAGGTATGGGCTCACCCTTCCGGAATGGCGGCGGAGCATGGAGCTATGACAGCAGGAAAAAGACGATCGACCAGGCCTATCTGGGGGTTAGCTCCAAAAGAGACGAAGACGGCCCTTCGGGGGCAAAGATCACGGCCATTTCCGACAGCAGCGCCGCCGCTAAAGCCGGCCTGAAAGTCGGAGACCTCATCACAAAGGTCGACGATGCAAAGATCGAAGGACCCGACGCCCGGCCGGTGCGGTTCACCGCCACAAGCCGATGGACAAGGCGACCATTACCTTCCAGCGGGACGGGAAAGAGCAGACCGTAACAGCCACACTCGGGAAGACGCAGCGGACGGAGCAGGCTCGTGGATACATGATGCCGGACATGAAAGGGATGGAAGAGCTGAGAAGATCCTTCGATTTTGACCGTCAGGGTATGCCGCCGGATGGAAGGCTTTATGAGGGACAGGGGCCCAGACTGGGAATACGAGCCCAGGATACCGAAGACGGCAAGGGGTAAAGGTCCTGGACGTTGACGACGAGTCTGCTGCCGCAAAGGCGGGGGTAAAGGAAGGGGACGTCATCACCAGATTTGACGGCAAGGAGGTGAACAGTACTTCCGCGCTGGTGGAGTCGGCACAGGCCGCGAAGTCCAAAACCAGCGTACACGTGAACCTGCTCCGGAATGGGAAAGCGATGGAGATGGACATAAAGGACGCCCCGGCGACTGAAGACCGCGGAACTGTAACAGATAATCCAACGATTTATATGGTCGGTCCATCGGTAGATGGATCGACCCTTTTTTTGTAGATTTGCGGAATGCCCGAAATCAATTATGACGCATACGAGATAGTCGTGGGACTTGAGGTACACGCCCAACTGCTGACCAGCACCAAGCTGTTCTGCGGCGACAGTGCGGCCTTTGGCGGAGAACCCAATACGCACGTCAGCCCTGTTACGCTGGGCTACCCGGGCGCCCTGCCCCGGCTGAATAAAAAGGCCGTGGAATATGCCATCAAAATGGGACTGGCCTGCCATTGCGAGATCGAAAGGAACAACTATTTCGCCCGAAAGAACTATTTCTACCCCGACCTGCCAAAGGGGTACCAGATCTCCCAGCATACCACCCCCATCTGCAAGGGGGGACGGGTGACTATCCGGACGGAGGAAGGACAGCGGGACGTCGTGCTCAACCGGATCCACCTGGAAGAGGATGCCGGCAAGAGCCTGCACGACGTAGATCCGCGGTATACGGCTATCGACCTCAACCGTGCCGGTGTGCCGCTGATCGAGATCGTAACGGAACCCGATATCCGGACCTCGGAAGAGGCCTACGCGTATCTTACGGAATTGCGGAAGATGCTGCGCTATCTGGAGATCTGCGACGGGAATATGGAAGAGGGTAGCTGCGCTGCGACGCCAACGTCAGCGTGCGCCTGAAGGGCGAGACTAGCACTGGGGACCAAGGTCGAGGTAAAGAACCTCAACTCCATCCGGAACGTCCGGCGGGCTATCGATTTCGAAGCGCGGCGACTGATCGGTCCTGGTGGCAAAAGGCCTCCCGGTACAGCAGGAGACGCGCAGCTTATGACGCGAACAACGGAACGACCTTTTCGCTGAGGTCAAAAGAAGAAGCAAACGACTACCGCTATTTTGCCGATCCCGATCTCCCGCCTTTCGAAGTATCCGATACTTTTCTCGCGGCAATAAAGGCTTCCATTCCGCCGATGCCCGAGCAGCTGATCGCAAAATATACAGCCGAACTGAAGTTGTCCGAGTATGACGCCCGGGGCATCTGTGACGACAAGGAGACGGTGGGCTATTTCGAATCGCTGATCGCGCATACGTCTAACTATAAGGCGGCAGCCAACTGGCTGCTGGGGCCGGTGAGATCCAGTCTCAATGAACAGGGACTCGACTGGAAAGACTTCCCCATTCCTCCGCAGACACTGTCGCGGCTGATTCAGATGGTGGACGAAGGACGTCTCAGCTTCTCCATCGCGGCCGGGCGGATCTTTCCCGAACTGGTAAAGGAGCCCTCGCGTCAGCCACTGGACATTGCCGTTGCCCTCAATCTCATACAGAGCTCGGATACCGCGGAAATATCGGCCTGGATCGAGCAGGCGCTGGCGGGAATGCCAGACAAGGTTTCGGAATACAGAAAGGGGAAGAAAGGACTCATCGGCCTTTTTGTAGGCGAGGTCAAAAAGCTGTCCCGCGGGAAGGCCGATCCGAAACTGACCAACCAATTATTACTGGAAAAACTGGAAAATCAGGCGCAGGCGTGACCTGGTTGCCAAAAACTTAAATATATGATCAAAAGATCTTTGTCGATCGTCCTCGTGGCCTCTCTTACTATACTGGTGTCCTGCAATACGAAGAAGAAGGGAACATTCACGGTCACGGGCACGTACAGGAATGCGGACAGACTCGCGTCGATGGAAGGCGGTCCGGTAAATAAGGTATACCTGCTGGAAGTCGCATACGGCAAGGACCCTGCGCCGATCCTGCTCGACTCGGCGAAGCTATCCCCGGAAAAGGCACCTTTACGCTGACCGGAGCTGCCAAAGCACAGGAGATCTATGAGGTAATGTTCGGGACCAACGCCCTCCCCGTACCCCTGATCAACGATGCGCCCGAAGTGAAGCTGGACGTGGACCTTGGCAAGCGGGACGATTTTTATCAGGTGAGCGGCTCCGAGGCCAGTACCCAGCTGAGGGACCTGATCACCATCTTCGGCAAGAAGAATTTCGAGGTTGAGCGCACGATGGCCTCCCTCGACAGCCTCAAGCGCGCCAATGCGGCGGACAGTGCCCTTCTCGCCGCGACCACGGTAAAAATAACGCAATCCTCGACCTCAACACCTACCTGAAACAGGTGCTGAATACAAATAGCAATTCAACGGTCTGCGCCCTGGCCCTCAGCTGGTCGTCGCGGAGCTTTTCCCAGCAGGAATTCGAGGCCTCTCTCGCCCACATGCTCGAGAAATACCCCACCAACGAGGCGATCATCGGGCTGAAGAAGAACTACGACCAGCAGCTGGCGCAGATGGCTCAGCAGGACAAGGAGGATAACAACGACAGCTGGGTAGGCAAGCCTGCACCCGACCTCTCCCTCCCCGACGCCAACGGCCGTGCGATATCCATCTCCTCCTTCAAAGGCAAATTTGTACTGGTCGATTTCTGGGCCAGCTGGTGCGGCCCCTGCCGCGCCGAGAACCCCAACGTGGTCAAAGCCTATCAGGAATACAAAAACCGCAATTTCACCGTTCTCGGCGTATCCCTCGACAAAGAAAAAGGCCCCGGCAGGAAGCCATCCACGAAGACCGGCTCGACTGGACCCACATCAGCGACCTCAAATTCTGGAACAGCAAAGCCGTGGAAACCTTCAAGTTCAACGGCATCCCCTTCAACGTGCTGATCGACCCCACCGGCAAGATCATCGCCCAAAGCCTCCGCGGCGACGCCACGGAAAATAAATTAAAGGAAGTGCTGCACTGATATTCAGCCAAATAAAAAAGAGGTCGAATGACCTCTTTTTTATTGAAGTGAAGTGTGGTCCCGTCCAGACCCTAACCTGTTTAACTCCGCTTTTTCGAGGTTTATTTGTTGATATTGATGATCAATTATTTGAAAGGTTTTTTGATCAAATTGGGGCAAAAAAGATAAGATGAAACTAAGAAAATCCGCCCCCTGTAACGCCCCCTGAAAAGATTTGCCCTATATTCGTAGGCTCAAATCCGTTCCATATGGCAAAGGTCACATTCGTACTCAAGGAAAAGGAAGCAGGGAAAGAAACCCCAATCGTCTGTTATATCCGATACAAGGGCCAGCGCCTGAAATATTACACCTCCGAACTAATTCACCCGAAACACTGGGAGGACCGAAAGCAAAGCAAAAATTATCAACGCGCCAAAGGATCATTGGCAGAAGCTCCGGAGCTTAACCGGAGGCTGGACGAAATTGAGCGGACCGTTAAGAACGTTTTCCGGCAGTTTCAGAATGACCATTCGAATGCGATTCCCGGTCCCGAACAGCTCAAACAATTGCTGGATGTGGAATTTAAACGGGTGGCTACTACCAAAAAAGAGTTTCTGGACTTCTTTCAGGAGATAATTGATTCTTCTAAGAGCGGGACCCGCGTTCATCCACAGACGGGGAAGCCGATCAGTCCAAATACGGTTAAGACCTATGTTACTACCCTGGCTCATATAAAGAGCTTTGCAGAAAAGGCAAGGCGAAAGGTCACCTTTGAAACGGTTACTCTGGACTTTTATAGCGATTACACAGAATACCTAATTAAGACTTTAAAATTGGGTGTCAATTCTGTCGGGCGCGATATTAAGATTATCAAAAACGATATTGAGTGAAGCCACAGAGAGGGGCTAAATGATAATCTCACCTACAAAGGGAAACGTTTTGTCGTGAGCAAGGAAACATCGGATAGCATTTATCTGAACGAAGCTGAGATCAAAGAAATCGAAGGCTTAGACCTTAGTGAAGACACCAAACTCGAGCGGGTCCGCGACCTGTTCATTGTTGAGGTGTTATACCGGACTACGTTATTCTGACTACTCCGTTCTGCGTGCGGAAGATTTACAGGGTGATTTTATTGATATTACCCAGGCAAAAGACTGGAGACCCGGTTGTAATACCTATACATCCCGCGGTGATGGCGATGGTAGAGAAATACAAAGGAAATTTGCCGAAGCCGATCAGCAATCAGAAGACTAATGATTACCTGAAAGAGGTGGGCAAACTGGCAACTTCACTGCAAGCCACGATCACCCGAGGAGTTTACCAAAGGTGGGGTAAAGGTTAGTGAGACCTTTCCCAAATGGGAGTTACTTACTACCCATACCGCGCGGCGGTCCTTCGCTACTAATGAATATTTAGCTGGTACGCCGACTGTTACCATCATGGCTATTACTGGTCACCGGACAGAAAAAGGCGTTTCTGCGATATATAAAGCTGACCCCGAAGGAACACGCGAAACTGCTGCAGTTGCATTGGCAGAAAAGAGCAGACACACTGAAAGCGATATAGTTGCGATCCAATAGCCAGCACGAGAATCTCCACGCGCGCAAAGCTTTACCGTTAATCAATGTTCCAGCGCTTTTATGACAGGGGTTGTGCTTGGTTTATCTGGACACCTCCGCGGCGGGAGACGATAGGCCCGTACTAAGAAATCCAGTAATCAAGGAGCATCTATGGGCAGGTATTATCAGATGGCAGAACGTTATTCGCAGGTTCGGATATATACCGGAGGACCTGCGTGAAAAGGTGGGGCAAGATAAGGCGATGTTTGACGAATTGGGTTTGATGCCTGAGAGTGACCCGCGGTTTGATCCTAATCGGATTAAAGAAAAATAAATTTACCTTCCGGTAGGCATTTCCCCAATTATTCTTTCACTGACCAGTTCGTAGTCTATCCAATGTGCGGTTAGATCAATTAGCTGTTTAAGATCGTTAATGTCCTTTTTTTCCCAGCTTCCTAGTGTAGTGTGTTTCATCATTTCCCAACCATGCGGCTCTAGCTGCCAGCGCCTTGATTTTCTCATTTTGAATATGCTTGGAAATGCATTCGCCAAGTAGGATTCGCTTTATAGTTTCCGACTGTGATGGGGTTTTACTTATTAGGTAGTCTTTGATCAAAAATTCGAGTGATTTTCGATACCCTGGTCCAACTATATCAGTCAGTCCGTGAAATTCTCACTTGCCTAGCTTGGTTATATATTCGTGAAAAATCGGGAGACAATTTATTAATATCTTCGGAAAAATCCATTTTTCCATAATTGCCGAGCAACGTCTTTTCAAAATGATAAATTACCCCATCTGATGCAATGGCTTGCGAATATTCGCCTATAAAATGTCTTTCGCAATCCGCTCTAGGACACGCATAAAAGAGCCACAGTTTGCAAAGATTGTTGTGTAAAAATCCACCAAACAAAAATGGTTGTACTCCTTTGTGGCAGAAAGGGCATTCATCTGGGTGGCGGTCGAAATTTGTATTTGCAGGCAGTCTTTTATTCGTGATAACGCCTGCCGTAAGTTTAATCATAGGACCAAATATACCAATTTATTGCACCTTAGAAAGTAAATATGTTCGAATTGGCGGGCATGTATTTAGGCTATGTGGGCGCTATTCTTATTGGTGTTACATATGCCACTACGAAAAATTAGTTGCACACATTTATAGAGACGGCGACGCAAGATGGTGCGTTGTTGGAATAAACATGCGACCTGTTGAGAACGGTTACGTGGATCATAGACATGCATTTGTATGCAATGCATTCATAGAATTTGTTCAGAAATTTGAATCGAATGGAACATGGCTGATATTTACACAAGCCAATGGTAGAACTCAGATTGTGGGATAGATAAAAGCCAATTAACGAGATAAGCTGAATAACTGGGGTCCAGCTTTATCTGATATTCTCGCCCTTCCAGTTGTTCGCGCCTCTTTATTAGTGATGCTACTTTAGCTCCACAATCATTTACTATGTTGTAGCGGCTATCGATTTCCTTTAATAACAAAAATTCTATTATTCAAGGATCGGAAAAAGTTTCCTTCATCCACATGGTAGTAATTATCAAAGTTTATTGTTATCTTGAAGGAATCCCAATATTGTCGTTTGTCACTTTTACACCATCTGCTATGAATAGTTACCCCAATAAACCCCTGGCGGAATTTACGGAGGGCGAGAAATACGATATAGTCAACCACGAACTAGCTCTTCTTCCATATTTTGGATCGGATATGTCAAAACATATTAGCGTTATAATTGGGCCAATGCCGGTAATGAAGGGACAAGCCTCAGAAGTAATGGCGATTCAATACCGATTGCTGTCTGACTTGCAAAATCAAAAAGGAGCGAAAGAGAGAATAGAGGATACTTTAAACAAAGCCGGTGCCATATTGAGAATGCCGGTAACAACCTATTGAACAAGTAACCCCTTATTGCATTTGAATCTCAATAGGTGCGACTAGATCACTCTTATTATAAACTTTGGTTTTTTTGCTGCCAGTATGGAAGAAAATTAAGGTTTCGCCCGGCGATCCAATAAGTTTGGTTGAATCGTTTGTGAATAAAGTAGTGTCTTTGAATACTAATTTAGTTGTTTCAAGTGTTGAATTGTACCGATGGAATTTTACTTCGTTTACGTTGTATTTACATACGGTTAAAATAAGTGAAACAAAAAGGGAAAATATTAAAGTAGCGTGCGGCAACCTTCTATATATTATGTATCTAGGATCGTAAAAATGGAACCCGTAATTTAGAGTAAGAGTCATAAGCAAGACAAAAAGAATATTTCGGGTTAAGCCGATTTCATTTTGCGAATGCGTGGTTGGGTTTTTATGTTGATCCAATATTAAGGTTATTACAATCCCGGATATGCAAATAAGAGAAGTAATCAAAGTGAACTTCTTTAATATATCATGCTTGTATTTGACCATCCTAAATTTGGATCGCTTTTTTCTTCTTAATAAATGAGTGTAAATTCTTAAGAAAGAGGCTAACGGAATCGCAATTGACGGGATTCCGATAAAAGCGATTTTAAAGCAAATAGGAAGGAAAAGAGGGATGAGATCGGTCGGTTTCAAGTAGCCGTAAATATCAATTCCGAATTGATTGTAATAGTAAAAGATGTAAATATTGCTAAGCGCAATTAGAAGTAGTGCTACTAGTGCTCCTAATTTAATAGCTATGTCGAGTTTGTCTTTTAAATTGCCCATGCTTATTTCCAAATTGACATTTTTAAGTGTAGATACTTTTCCGAAACGTGTGACCAGAATTTCCTAAATTGGCCAATTGGTCCTTCGGCAATCCATGCCCCGCGCCGCGCAGTGTTTTCATATGTCTCAAAACCTTCAATTGCTTGTAGGTGGTGGATGGAAGCCAAATAATTTGTCGCTACACTTGCATATGGCGCGGTTTCATCCCCAGTAGTAAGAGAGAAATATTCTTTTATTGCCTTCAAGTATTCTTGCTCTTCATCCGAAATTCCTTCAAAGTTTTGATTCCAAACAAATGCCTTTAGTTTGTCTCGAATTGGCTCATTTTTCCTCCTTTTCTTTTGAATAAGAGCTGTTGTTTCATTGAGTTTCTTAGATGACAATATTTTGGGATTGTTGAGAATGTCTAGAACGTCGCGGAACATGGCTGTATAGTCCGCGCGAATATTGGATAAGTCGGAGTAGATGGGGTCATAAATGTTCGTGAATCCGTCCTTTCTATTTTGGGTTCTATATTTTTTATAGCTAAATAACTCGTCGAGCAATTTTAATAGAGTATCAAGCATAAGGCATATGGTTTATGGGAATACTAATATAGCTAAACTAAATGAGAACGTCCTGGCTTGTGTCGTAATTTTGAGCTAGACGTCTGTATCTCATCTACATTTCGCTAATGGAGTTTTTTTCTCACTATTACTTTTGAACTGTAGTTATAAGGTGAAGGAATCATAGGACGTTAGGAAAACCTTTAGGGCGGCACTTATACCGTCATCGTTTGACTCCGAAAATTATACGGCGGATGTGGTCGTTGCCTCGGAAACGTCTGTTTTTCGAAATTCCTGGGTAGTCCTATAGCAAGAGATAATAGTTTGTGAGACCTCGGCCGTTAGGCTTGCCGTCTGAATTGGGCCGGCCCCGGTGTGAATACTTACGGCACTGTATCTTTTTCTTGCCAATGCGCTCGACCCAGTTGATTACATGAAATGGGGCCGGAAAAAAGAGAGGGGACAAGCTGAAGGCGGTATAACCGCAATCAACCGCTCAAAGTTGCACCAAACTTTGCCCATAGATCGCCCATAGAAGGTGATTAAATAGCGCCAATTTGCGTTAACAAACGACGTAATTATGCAAGAATTGATTTTATCTTCCATCCCTTTATCTTCATTGCAGGCCGCTATCAAAGATGCTATCCGCGCCGAGCTAGGTAATGAAACGAAAGCCTCAGTGCCCCAACATAAAGAGGGCTATTTAACGCGGAAAGCGGCAGCAGGCATATTGAATATTTCTCTCCCCACCCTTCACGAATGGACACTTTCAGGCAAACTTCCTGCGTATCGAATTGGGTCTCGCGTCCTTTACAAAAAGGATGAAATTGACAACGCCCTTAAGCGAATGCGGGTTTCGGTGCGGTAGGCACTCAGGGCTAACACCGCATATATATAGAAATCTATTGGACGCGGGGACGTTTATTATACGCCCCGCTGAAAAATTCGAAATGGTTGAATCTACGAAAGCAAAAAAATGCACCTACAGCACGACTTTAAATTTAACATCGCGACAGGCAAGAGCCGAAGAGAAATAGCCTGGAAAAATAAAACAATATTTTGGTCCACGCTGGTGGAAAAAATCTCCGTTACCCATCGGACTGCCGAGACCTACGCTGAATATTTAGGCGCCAAGAAAGAACGACAGTCCGAAATTAAGGATATTGGCGGATTCGTCGGCGGCTACCTATCGGGGGGCGGCGCAAAGCCGGCAGCGTACAGGAGCGGCTGGCTTATCACCCTGGATATCGACCACGGCAGCGCGGCGCTATGGGACGATTTTACGCTACTCTACGACAATGCTGCGGCATTGTATAGCACACATAAGCACAGCCCCGAGACACCACGGTTTCGGCTGGTGATCCCGCTGGATAAACCCGTGTCCGCAGATCAATATGAGGCCATAGCACGCCGCATAGCCTACAATCTCGGCATTGATGCCTTTGACGACACCACATTTGAGTCTACCCGGCTGATGTACTGGCCCTCGACTGCCAAAGATGGGGAATACGTATTCCATTACCAAGATGGAGAGCCCCTGAGCGCGGAAATGTGCTTATCGGCATACCGCAATTGGAACGACGTTAGCGAATGGCCGATGAGCTCCCGGCAATCGGAGCGGATGCGTATAGGCGCTAAGAAGCAGGGCGACCCGTGGGAAAAACCAGGCATTGTCGGTGCCTTTTGCCGTACCTACGGAATTGTAGACGTCATAGGTGAGTACCTGAGCGAAGAGTACGAGTCTACCGACCAGGAGGACCGCTATACCTTCACTGGCGGCAGCACGGCGGCAGGGCTAATTGTATACGAGGACAAATACGCGTTTAGCCATCACGGCACTGACCCGGCAAGCGGCAAGTTGTGTAACTCCTTCGACCTTGTGCGGCTTCACAAATTCGGCACTCAGGACGAGAACTGTACCCCGGACACGCCGATCAATCGACGGCCCTCATATCTCACAATGGAAGACCTCGCGCGTCGGGATAAAGGCGTAAGCCTGCTAATCAGTCGCGAAAGGCTGGAACTGGCGCAGGAGGATTTTGCAGTGGATCCAGCCACCGAGGATATGGAGGGCACTGCCCCGGCTTCGGATGAATGGCTATCACAGCTTGAAAAAGACAAAAAAGGCAACACGCTTTCCACGCTGGGGAATATTATTCTTATATTGGAGAACGACCCGAAGCTAAAGCAGGTCTTTGCCTTTGACGAGTTTGCCCAACGCGAGATTATAACCCGGTCGTTGCCGTGGCGGCCAATTAAGACGAGCCGGTTCGTTACGGAGCGCGACGGCGCCAACCTTGCACACCGGTTGGAGAAGCTGTACGGCCTACCGCTCAATCTGACAAAACAGGATACCGCGTTGGCTCACGTCTTCGAGAAATACAAAGTACATCCTGTCCGAGAATATCTGAGCGGCCTGACCTGGGACGGCACCGCTAGGGCCGACACTTTGTTTATTGACTACCTCGGGGCGGAGGACACCCCGTACACGAGGGCGGTAACGCGCAAGATACTCACGGCCGCCGTCGCGCGGGTCTTTGTCCCCGGTATCAAGTTCGATTATGCTCCCGTGCTGGTGGGGCAGCAAGGCGTCGGTAAGTCCACGATTATCCAACGCCTCGGGCGCGAATGGTTTTCCGACACCTTTACAACGGTTGAAGGGAAGGAGGCATTCGAACAATTGCAAGGGGTCTGGATAATCGAAATGGGCGAGCTGGCGGGCTTGAAGAAGGCCGAAGTAGGTACGGTTAAGCACTTTATAAGTAAAACTGCGGACCGGTTTCGGGCGGCCTATGGTAAGAAGGTAATGGACTGCCCGCGGCAATGCGTCTTTCTCGGCACTACCAACGACGGTGAGTTTCTGCGGAACGACGCGAACGGCAACCGTAAATTTTGGCCCATTTCCGTCTACGTCTCCGCGCCAGTGAAAGACTTATTTGAAGACCTCACAGAACCGGAGGTAGGGCAGATTTGGGCCGAGGCAGTCCACCTTTTCCGCGCCGGTGAGTCTTTGCACTTGTCTGCGGACCTGGAGGCCGAAGCAAACGCGATACAGGCCGATCACACAGAGAAGGACGAGCGCACTGGCCAGATTACGGAGTTCCTGGACATGCTCCTGCCAGCATCCTGGGAGAGTTGGGATATAGATCAGCGCCGGGGGTACCTAATGGGCGGTGAGCTACAGGAAGTTGGTACAATACAGCGGGTTGCCGTGTGCGCTGGCGAAATCTGGTGCGAGCTATTCGGCAAGAGGCCGGGGGAAATGACCGCCTATAATACGAAAGACATACATACCATATTGCGGGGCTTGCCCGGTTGGGAACGCGCGACCGGGGGACGCAGGTTCAAATATTACGGGTATCAGAAATGGTACAGACGCACTGGGTAGCAAGTTAAGGGTTTCGGAGACCGGCAATGGTGAAACCATTGAAACCAACTGAAACCATTTATGGTTTACACGAGAACTCTTTGCCACACTACATTTTAGCCCATTGAAACGATTGAAACCATTTTTATTTAGAAGTAATAAAAGTAGTATTAGGCAGTAGAGAGAAAGCTGGCACCCACCTAACGCCCCTAATGCGCGTAACCGCGTAAGAAAAAATGGTTTCTGTGGTTTCTTGGTTTCACGATCACAATACACGAAAATCGAAGATGAAAATAAGCGAAAAATATTTCGAGGCGAAACTGCGGGAGGTCGTCAAAAGATTGGGGGGAATAGCGTTTAAAATAATCTCCCCTCATTTACAGAGATGCCTGACCGCATTGCCCTTATGGGTATCACGTTGCAGGGCTATTTATGCAGATACCTGGTTAGCCTTCCTTTTGCGCCTTGAAATTCTGGTAGAATTTTATGGCTTGGTGGTAAGAGATAAGGATTGTTGCTATTACAAATAATATGGTTGCGATGCTTTTTATAAAGTTGCTTTCGCCGTCTAAGGCTGCAATTTGCTTGACGGCTATGGCCTGTGCGTCAAAGTCTATGTGACGAAATTCGGTTTCCTTTTCCTCAGCCATAATGTGAAGCGTGCTATCATTAGCCCAGCTGTGGCCCTTTTTCTTTAAGTCGAATAGAATTAGCAACTCTTTTGAATAGAGAGAGTAGAAGAAATCGGAACTGTCACGAGTCTCGTTTTTTAGGATTTTCAGACCGTAAATGGCATTCACCTTGTCCGCCGTCTGGTTCCACACCATATCAAATATCTTTGAATTATAAATAGAAGTATCCTTATATGAATTTTTATGAAGCTCGGCGGTTTCAATTACCACGGCGTCGGTACGGAGATCAGATTGATATTTCCAATAGTTATATAAAAGCCTACGAGTGTCCTCAACTTGAGATTTTTTGTCGTCGACTTTGAAATTTTGAAAGTACCAGGTTAGAACGAGCAAACATGTTCCAATTAGGAACCTGTATTGATCCTTTATTACCAAGCCTATTTTCCTGGGCGAAATCTTTTTTTGGTTTATCACTTGGCATCAGTTGACTGCTTTTTTTATCCATAGTATTGAGAGTTTGGGGGTGTAAGACCCACAAATTATCAAATGCCTGAGAGTTATAAGAACAGTAAAAACACCCATTTTTTGAGATGTACATATTATCTCACAACCTCCAACGGGCCCGCGCCAAAATTTGCATTCCAGGCCCTTAAAGGCACGCTTCCCAGGAATGGTAATAAAGGCACAGAGAACATATTGAAACTGATATTTATTGGAACGAACTGAGTCTCATTGAAAACCCTAATTGACAAACGTATTGGGAGGACAAGTATACACCAAATCGGCAATAATAGTGTAACGGTAATGCATATATAAACTTCGATCAATAGGCTCCGGTAGTATGCTTTTACCTTTGGTGTGGTACAGAATGCGTATGATTATATTGTGTGTATTTGCGCAACCGACGAGGGCCACAAAAGGAATGTGGTGGGAGTGGGGCCTTTGGGGTCCTTCCCCATTGATTATCAATCGCGTGCGCCCATGCGCAAAAACTCTCTAGTTGCAGGGTTAAAGAAAGTACGCACTATACCCAAGTGCCAGCAGGCCAATTACCGTCTAGATCGGCAAGGGTAGAGAACACCGAGTATTATTTACACCCTCAAAACAAAAGGGACCATTGGCGAGATCGTAGTCTTTCGGCTGAATGAAATGAATTAAGGACAAGAGATTTTTGATGAACACGATTCGCCCGATACTTAGAAAATGTTTATCTTTCTAATATTAAAGAAAATAGGTTATATTCAGAAAACAAAATAATAGCAAATGCTCAGTGACTTAATGGAAAAGGCGAACGCTATAAAATCTGGACTGAAGGAAACAAGCACGCTCGTTGAGAGCGCAAAAAGAAGATTGAGGAAATGCATGGTCAGTGGACATTCGCTATTGTCTCTTTGTCTTTAGGTGCAGCCATAGCATCATTGATTTCTTATATACTGATCAAACACCAAAATGACATAGCCTTACAACCAATGTATGAGAAGGTTATTCGACCAATTGACTTTGTTTATATATTGATAATAGCAGTCCCTGTATTAGTGATTGTAATTGCTCTTTACCAATATTTACAAGGAAAGACATTATTGAAGACGATGAATTTTTCGGAAGGGAAAATCTTAGTAACGAAACGGTTCTTTCTAATAACGATAAACTGCAAAATAATGTTGAAAGGTTGGCGAAAAATACAGCAGCTGAAGCACAAAAGGATAGTTCGTTTCCCAGCGATAGCCTTTTGCATTATTATAGAAGCGTAATCGGGGGACTTGTAGACGAGGTGGGGTTAACCAGGAGAAATTCGAATGTCAATTTATTAATAGGCATATTAACTAGTGTTATTGGAATCGTAGTTCTTATAACAGCCATTTTTAATTCAAATTATTATTCTAATCTCAATGAAATCCAAGCGTTGTCTGCCTTTTATCCATTTATTTCCAAAATAATACTGTCATTGTTTGTGGAATTATTTTCTTTTTTCTTTTGCGGTTGTATCGTAAAAATTTGGATGATATTAAATATTTGACTAACGAAATTACGAATGTCAAATTGAAACTGCTTGCGTTGGATTGCTCGTTTGATCCGGAATCAGGGCCGATTACGGCCGAAATATTGAAGGAACTGGCTAAGACTGAAAGAAACTTTGTCTTAAAGAAAGGTGAATCTACTGTCGAGAACCAAAAACTGAAATTTGAAGCATATGAACAATCTAAAATGATCGAAAATATAGCCTCACTAGTGAAAAGTGGTACGAGTAAAAAGGGTTAGTAATGCTGGGCTTTACTCGTGGCGCTTCGATCACTTATTAAGCGATAAAAAATCAGATTGGCTGTTTGTGATCCTTGGCCAAAGGTCGCATTTCTTGCTCTACAAATTGGTTGGGAGACCAGTTTTGACCGATTCTCTCCAATAGGAAAGTATCAAAGGTACCCAATGCTGTTGTCACAGGCATCGCGATCTCAAACGGCAATGTTCCAAAGATTGTGCTTAGACCGGCCAACAGATAGAAACGTGCGGTTTTGGCCGGCATTTTTTCAAGGACGCTTTTTTCCTGTATTTTTTTACGTATTCATATAGGAGATTGGTGTCGTCAGGGAAGGCATTTAGCCAATCTTTAAATTTGTTAGCATTTCGAATAACGTCCATTACAGCTTTTACATGAATGTCCTTATTGTTGATCGCCTCACGCAAGGCCCAAGAGTGATTAAATACAAAATGATTGAAAGCATTTATTTCCCCTCTTGCATGTGCGCTTTTTGATAAAATTAAATTGGTCTTAGCTTGAATCATTTTTGCGTTGAAATCCGGAAGCGAAATTTCGGATGAGTAATCGGACATTACTTTCAAATCTTCGCACGCATTCACCAAAGATAGTATAGGAGAATCTATAGCGATTTTCGTGGGATCAGTTACAGAGATATTCGTTTCTAACTTAAATTGGGTACTGTTGACAAAATTGAAATTATATTCTATTTGATTTGGGATAAGCGGCTGGTCTGGGGCATAGTGGTTGAAAGTTTGTAAGACCGCCTGTTTTCTGAAATCCTCATCTTTTAGTTGTTCAATCAGTGTGGAACTGAAATTTGAAGGCAATTGGAACTCGGTTATAAGGCGTGATATTTTTTTTGCGAATTTTTTGCTTCGTGCAGCGTCACCTTTATAGGTAAATGACTCTTCATATAGCTCTTTTTCCAAATCGAGATTGGATAAGCCTATGGAGTCTACGAAATAAATGTCGCCCTGCTTTCCTACTGTAGTATATGAGTTATTATAATAAACGTTCAGACAGTTCATTTTGAGTAAATCTTCTAATACAGGTATATCAGCAAGATCAAATAGCCCAGGTATTGCATTTCTATTTATATGGACAATAGTTTTTTTATAGTAAAGCAGATTTTCAATCATCTGCCCATAGTCCATTGCATAAGTTCTGCTGGCATTTGGGCGCATCAAAAGTGTATCAAACATGAGGTTTACTTTTTAAGTATGGCTAGCAAACTAAAGGTACCATTTTTCCGGATCGCTGGATAAATCTTCAAGCGCAGTTAATAAAATAGCAATCGTATGTGAACGTGAAATCAAAGGTATATCGGAAAAAGCTATCGACAACTATCTGTATAAATGGATGGACCGACGCAAATTTGTCCTGTTGCAGCGAGGCTTGTGAATGCGTAAGCACGGGAGGCTAAATGGAATGTAACGGGGAGACTTCTGGGGCCTTTCCCGGTCTATGGCTTGCACATGCGCCGATACGCAAAAACTCTCTGGTTGCATAATGAAATAACGGTCGCCTTTTAAAGTTCGCGCTTTTTTGGAACACCTTATAGCCGATTAACAATACAATATGCGGACCTGAATACTAGGACCGTGTGAAGGATGATGGAGCAAAGTTTGGTTGCAGTTGGAAGTGGCTTTTTCGAGCACTATAAGAGAAAGCCCCGGTAAAACACCAGGGCTTGGGATCAACAAAATGTCAAGGGCGGCGGCATGACGAACTACCGCTTATCGCCCTGCGAGCTAGTCTTTGACATATGGGTTTAAGAACTCCGTCCCATCAAAAAGGTCGTTGGGCTTGATCCCATATTCGGCACACAGCCTTCCTATAATTGATATGCCGGTATCACACCGGCCTTTTTCTATTCTCCTTAGGTGACTTTCCGACATTCCGAGTTTGAGCGCGATAATGTCTAAGGTCTTTTTCCTGCTTATTCTTATGTTTCTTAGCTTGATGCCGACAGATTGTTTAAATCTTAAGCGTAGACGGGCATTGGCATCTATTTTTGATTGGGGTAGCTTCGCGTTTTTGGGGCGCATTTGATAAAATTGTTGGGTTATTGTTTAATTGGAGGCTTCGAGGACATTTCATTTGCTAATTTTTCGATAAGCGCTTCGAGCCTATCCAGGACAGAGAAGAGGCTATTCTTGGTTATCGTCAGAATTGTATCCTTAGTCTTGTACTCATCTATAAGCATCGCGCAATCATAGATGTACTTCGAATCGACCTTAAAGAGCCGCCCTAGCTTTTGGGCTTGTTTTCGTGTCATTAGCAGATCGCCGGTCTCTAACTCCTTATATTGGTCCACACTTATTCCAAGCGTTAAGGCAAGGGTTTTGTCGGTGCAGTTTCGGTGCATTTTTAGGAAAACTAATAGAATGTTTTGCATGTAGTTTAAGTTGGTCGGGAGGGAAATTTCAATCTCTGAAAAGTGCGGCGGCTCCGTTATGGCGCACGCCGCTGGATTGATGGGTATGGATTAATCATTGCCTTAACCGTTACCTAGTTGGCCTATGAATGAATGGGACCGTTTTTGAGAGGAAGTATGTAAGAAGAGAGCGGCGGAAGTAGAGATAAAAAATGGCGCGGGTCTCAACTTACCGTCTTAGAGGCCGTAGGAAGCCTGGAAACGAATAAGAGAGAGCCCACGCCATGACGTGAGCCCTTCACTTCGCATCCCGTTTCCTTTGAAATTTCCTACGTTTCTAAGACGAGAACAAAGCGAATGCTTCAAGTTAGGTTATGAAGGATCGCAAAAACTATGTATTATCAGGAGCTATCCATCGGTGCAATTGTTTTTCTCAACCAAATATAAGGGATTAAATCAAATAATGGTACCTGTACCATTGTATATGTTGCATTATTCCGTTCACTTGGTGGCCCAAAGCAAATAGTGATGACCAAGATTGAGCAGCATATAATTGATCAGGTTCGGGAAAGGAGGAAAAAGCTGGGTCTGTCTCAGATCGAGCTATCCCAAAGACTGGGTATGAGCGATAGTTTTGTGTCACACGTCGAGACACCTAATAGACGGGCAAAATATAACGTCAATCATTTGAATGCCCTGGCAAAAGTCTTTAAATGCTCCCCGCGTGATTTTTGGCCAGAAAAGCCGCTGTAGAGGTATGGGATTGTAATATCTGGAAAAGGAAGTGAAACGCCCCCTCAGACGCCCCCTGTAAAATAAGAAACCCCATAAACGAAACGTTTACAGGGCATTGTCTGGTTGTGGTGTGGTCCCGTCCAGAATCGAACTGGAATCCGAGGGCTTCGGAGACCCTTATACTATCCATTGTACTACAGGACCTATGCTCGTCCAGGCCAAAAAAAGGGCCATTTCGAGGGAGTGCAAAGCTAAGCCTTATTTCAGTAATCCCCGCAGGTTGGTGCTGAATATTTTGACGGCAATAGCCAGCAGGATGACGCCGAAGAATTTCCGGATGGCGATCATTCCGGCCTGGCCGAGTAGCTTTTCGATGAAATCCATGGACTTGAGGACGACGAAGATAAAGATCAGGTTGAGGAAGATGCCGAGGAGGACGGTCGTGGTGTCGTAGTTGGCCTTTAGCGACATGATGGTGGTAAGGGTGCCCGATCCGGCTATCAGCGGGAAAGCAATGGGGACCACCACGCTGGCCACTGGAGTCGGGCTCGCTTTTGAAGAGCTCGATGCCGAGTACCATTTCCAGGCCCAGGATAAAGATCACGATAGAGCCGCCGACGGCGAAAGCTGCGCTGGTCGAGGCCGAGTATGTTCAGGAACTGTTCGCCGACAAAGAGGAACAGGACCATCAGAGCGCCGGAGATAAGGGTGGCCTTCGCCTCGTGCAGGCCGCCGATCTTTTTCTTCAGGGCGTGCAGCAGCGGAATGCTGCCGATGATATCGATCACGGCGAACAGCGTAAAGGTCACCGTGAGCAACTGGTTAAGATCGAGGTGTATATTCATGCCTTAGTAAAAGCTTTTCGGCTTGTGTTGTTCCTTTTCCGCCGGCGCAATATTCGATAGCGTTTCATAACCCAGCGCACCTTCCTTCCAGTATATCCTCACCACGCAGCCGTAGTGTAAGTTAAAAACTTTGAAGCTATTTATCAGGGGGTATTCGTGATCCCGGCGAGTATGCTCCGGATGACGCCGCCGTGGGCGACTACGGCTATACGCCTGTCCGGCGCCTGTCCGGTGATGACCGACCAGCACCTGCCTACGCGGTCCTGCAGGTCCAGATAGCTTTCGCCGCCGGGGATCCGGACATTGACGAAATCGGCCATCCAGGGTTCTATTTCGTGTTTGGGCAATTCATCCCAGTGCCGCATTTCCCATTCGCCGCAGTATACTTCCATCAGGTCGTTCTCCAGCGATAAAGGCTGACCCGGAAACAGCCGGCTGGCCAGCCGGGCGCAGCGCTGAAGCGGGCTACTATAGACAAGGTCGATCCCTTCCGGAAGGTGAAGACCAATGGTGGCGGCCTCCTGTTCGAAGCTTTCCGTTACGTCGAGGTCCGTCTGGCCGTAGCAGACGCCTTTGGCCACAGCGGGCGTGGTGTGTCGAATAAGATAGATGTCGTTCACTACCTAAAAGTAATCGGGGAAAAAATTCTCCCAAAAAATAATTTTTTCCCCGATACCGCTAATGTCTGTCCACAAAGTGGACGAACCGGACGGAGTCCGGTTCAGTACCGCCAAATAATTATAAATCCGAGGTAAATCACCAACTCTGTCACCTGCTGAACGGCGCCCAGACAGTCACCCGTGTATCCCCCGATACGGCGACGGAAATAGTGGTTCAGTCGCCAGGTCCCCAATAGAGCAGGAAGTATGCTCAGCGAAAAGCGCCAGGGCAGGAAGCCGTAAGGCGCGAGCGCCAGTATAACGGTGATGATTAGGCTACCACCCGACAGCCGGCGGCTGGTGACGTCTTTCGATTTGCTTTCGCCCGGGTCGGATACATAGTTGGCCGTCTGCATCACCAGCACCGGCATCAGGCGGCTGACGCTGTGTGCGGCGAGAACGCCACCAAAAAATAGCGATGGCTGGACGCGAGCTCCTTTAAAAGGACGAATTTGCTGCCGAGTATAGCGATCAGTCCGATGGCTCCATAGGCGCCGATGCGGCTGTCTTTCATGATTCGAAGGACCTGTTCTTTGCTAAAGCCGCCGCCCATTCCGTCGCAGACATCGGCGAATCCGTCTTCGTGAAAGGCGCCGGTCACGAGAAGACCGGTGATCATGGCCGCGAGGATCCCGGCATCGGTAGAGACATATCGGGAAAGAACAAGGAAGGAGAGAATACTGACGCCGCCGACGATCCAGCCGATGACCGGAAAATAGCGGGGCGCCTGCTGAAGATAGACCGGCTCATACACGGTAGTTCCGGGGACACTTATCCGCGTCATGAACTGTATCGCGGTCATCAGTATATTCCATTCTCTTTTCATTTGTTCTTAACCTCGCCCTACTCACACCCGCAGACTCAAACGACGCCATCTCGCGCAGGAACTGCACGGCAGACTGCAGCAGCGGCCAGGCCAGCGCCGCACCCGTTCCCTCGCCCAGCCGCAAGCCAAGATTCAGGAGGGGCTCGGCGCCGAGATACTCCAGCATTTTCGCGTGACCGCTTTCCCCGCTGGCGTGCGAAAAAACACAACAGTCCTGAACATTCTGGTCGATCAGCCGCGCCAGTAGCATAGCCGAGGTCGTTATAAACCCATCCACGACTATAACCATCTTCATCTGCGCGGCTTTCAGATACGCGCCCGTCATCATCGCTATTTCGAAACCACCCACGTGCTGCAAGATCGTGAGCGCGTCCGGCGTGGCCGCTATCGCCGGCAAATGGCGCCGGAAGACCTTGCGCAGCGTCTCCTTTTTTGCCCGAGCTGTTCATCATTGACGCCGGTGCCGCGGCCCACGCATTCTTCCACGGGTATACCGGTGATAAAACTCATGATCAGCGATGCCGACGAAGTGTTGCCAATGCCCATCTCTCCCATGCCGATACAGTTGCAGCCGTTGGAGGCCAGTTCTGTGACAATCTCCGCTCCCGCCACCAGCGCTTTCTGCACTTCTTCGGCGGTCATAGCCTCCTGCTCCAAATAGTTGCGGGTACCGTATCCGAGCTTTTTGGACAACAGCTTTCCGGGGAACAGGCTCGTGTCGAAGTCGAAGTTTACGCCCGCATCCACGACGGTAAGCCCGAGACTGTGCTGACGGCAGAATACGTTGATGGCGGCCCCTCCGGTGATAAAATTGAGCACCATCTGTGCGGTGACGGACTGAGGGTAGGGATTGACAAGGCCGGTGGCGGCGATGCCGTGGTCGCCGGCAAATACGACGATATGGGGACGGTTCAGCTGCGGATGCGTGGTTCCCTGAATGGAGCCTATCTGCAGCGCCAGCTCTTCCAGGCGGCCAAGTGCACCATTTGGCTTGGTCTTGTTGTCGATCAGGTGTTGCAGCTTTTCCTGCAGGCTCGTCGTTGTACCCGTTTGCATGGAGTCGTTTTATTTGACAATTAAAGGGATTCCGCTAATCATAAAGATAACCCGATTGGCCCTGGCGGCGATATATTGATTTATCCAGCCGTGCAGGTCGGTGAATTTTCTTCCGGCTTCGTTGGGGGCGTGAAGACCCATTCCTATCTCGTTGCTGATGATAATGAGGTCGGTATCCTGACGCATCAGCGCGTCGAACTCCTGCTGACAGGCTTCGAGGCTGGCCTCCACATCGTAGCGGCTATCCGCAAAAAAGTTGGTGATCCATAGCGTGACGCAGTCGATCACCGCCAGCTTTCCCTTCCAGCGGCAGCCTGCTGAGCTGCTTTTCCTCTTCGAAGGTCGTCCATTCCGGGCCCCGCTGGTCGCGATGCTTGTCGATCCGTTCCATAAAGTCGGCGTCCCAGACACGGGCCGTCGCCACAAAAACGGGCTGCTGGCTCCGTTCGAGAGCCAGCAGCTGCGCGTATTTGCTTTTTCCGCTGCGCGCACCACCCGTAATAAAAGTTATTCCCGCCATTTACAGTTTGACGCTGAGGCCCACCGTCAGGTTTGTTCCCTGTACGCTGTAGCCGTATACTTCGTAATAATTCTTTTTGTTGGTGATATTCTTTACGTCCACGAACAGTTTGAAATTGTTCCCGCACAACTGGTATTCCGCGTAGGCGTTCCACAAGGCATAGCTGTCGAGCGTTACGCTGGAAGCGACATAGGTCGCCGGGTCGAAATACTGGTCCTGGCGCTTGCCCGTCACCTGCAGCGAGGTGTTGATGAAGAGGCCCTTCGTCACCTGATAGCCCGCATACAACTGGAAGTTGCTCTTCGGTACGCGGATGAGGTTGTTGAACGTCGTATCCTTGCCGCTCAGCTTCTGCGTGGTCTTTCCGTTGACATAGGTATATGCCGCTTTCAGCGTGAGGCCTTTCACCGGAGAATAGCGGACCTCGCCTTCGATGCCGTGGTCGTGCTGCTGGTCCCGGTTGATATAGAGGCTTTGGAATGTGACGGGATCGGTTGAATAGAAAATAACATTCCTGATCAGCCGGTCGAAATAGTCGCCCGTCACGGTAAGCTGGTCATCCAGCAGGAACAACTGAACGCCGCCTTCTTCGCTATACGATTTCTCCGGCTTCAGCGCGGGGTTGGCGCCATACGGCCCAAACAGCTCATTCACCGAAGGCGGCCGGAAGCCGGACGTGAAATTCGCAAACAGTTTCACATTGCGATGCACGAGATAAGACGGATTTAGACTATAAGTGAAGTTGTCCCCGTATTTATTGTCGTGATTGAACCGGCCGCCCAGCTCGACGTTGAGACCGTCCCTCGTCTTGTAGAAGAGAGAGGCATATGGGCTGACGATGGTATTTGCGGTATCCGGTTTGACGATGCTGTAGGACTGGAAATTCACCCCGGCCAGCAACTGCCAGTTGCCCGAAATGCGATGGTTGACAAAAGCTTCGCCGTGATAGAACCGGCCCTGGTAGGTCGACGAGTACTGGCCGCCATAGTAGCGCTGGGTATAGTCATAGCCGAAGTTCGCATAAACCGTCCCCAGGGCATATTTCCAGGTTGCCCATAAGCCCGGTATTTACGAGCGATCCCTTGTAGGGGTCATTGCCGCCTGCGAAGGGGCCGGCGGAGAAGGTGCCCTTGAATTCGGAATAGCGGAAATACGGGTTGATGGTCAGATTATCGGTCGGGTGAATACCAGGCCGGACTGGAAGGACTGGAGACTATAGCCGTTCTTCGGGAAGCCTGCTTTGCCGGTGGTATCCTTTGCTTCGGAGATGCCGTCGGTGTTGATGTACTGGTAGTTGAGGTCGTAGTCGAAGACCTTGCCTTTCCGCTCGAGGTCAGCTGAGCCTTTCAGGGTGTTGTAGGTGCCGTAGGAAACAGTGCCGTGTCCTGTCGTCTCTCCCGAAGCGCCCTTGCGCGTGATGATATTGATCACGCCTGCTACCGCGTTGGAGCCGTAGAGCGTGGACTGGCTGCCTTTGAGGATCTCTATCCTGTCGACCTGTGAGACGGGTATCAGCCGTATGTCGTACTGGCCGCCTGTCTGCGAAGGGTCGTTGAGTGGAACGCCGTCGAGCAGGATCAGCGTGTATTTGTCGGAGGCTCCGCGGAGGAAGATGGTCTTGTCCTTACCCGGATTGCTCGTCGATCCGTTGACGATGATACCCGTCTGTTCATTGAGGATCTGCGAAAGGTCCTTACCCGAGCTGTGTTCTATCTCTTCTCGGGAGACAACGGTTATAACTTTTCCGGTCTCACTGAGTTTTTTGGGCGACTTCGTCGCCGTGACCACTACCTGGTCGAGTTGTCTTACGGTGCTGTCTCTTGTCGATTGGGCATACACTGCCGGGCTGCCTGCCAGCAGCAAAAAGAGAATGGAATGTCTTTTGCTCATTACAGTTTGTGTTTTTCGCTTTTCACCCGAAAGCGGTTAAAAAATTGGATGATTTGATTCTGGCAGGTCTTCTGGCTTATGTCCGGTCCGTTTCACCTTCCCGTCCGCGCGTTGGCGGGCAGTGGTCTTGAAGAGAGTTGTCGGCCGTTTGAGATGACATTTACAGCTACGGGGATAGCGCCGGCTTTGCACCGGCTTCCCTTTTAATGACGATGAGGTCAACCAAAAACGCTACAAAAGTAATCGAGACAAAGGGCAAGTCAAAATAATTATTGCGGGTCTGTCTTCTTCAGTGCCTGCAAAAGGCTGGAGATGTCGGAGAACGAATACGATTTGCCGTCGCGCGTCATTGTCCAGCCCGCGGAACCCGACACACTGATGGAGCAGGGCGCATCGTCGCTGATAAAATATCCTTCCCGCTGCAACGCCCTTCTCGTCCACCGGGCCGGCAGCCCGTCTCCGCTAAAAGCGACGGGCCTCCGGTTCTCATGCTCTATCGTAAACGTCCCCGTCTGCTTGTCAAACCGTATGTCTTCGTGTGCGAAAGCGGCCTCGAAGGCGCCAGTCAGCACGAGGTCTTCCGGTGCGCCACAATAAAAAACGCCCGGGTCCTGAAGGAGCCAGACCTCATCGGCGACCTGGAGCGCGAGCTCGAGCTCGTGGGTGGAAAGAAGGACTCCTTTTCCCGTCTGCCGGGCCAGGCGGTGCAGCAGACGCATCAGACGGATGCGGCTGGGCAGGTCAAGATGTGCGGTAGGTTCGTCCAGCATCCAGAAGAGGTGTGTCCTGAGCGAGCGCGCGGGCGAGCATGATCTTCTG
The DNA here is from genome assembly GCF_050632245.1 of Puia sp. P3. Taxonomy (NCBI): domain Bacteria; kingdom Pseudomonadati; phylum Bacteroidota; class Chitinophagia; order Chitinophagales; family Chitinophagaceae; genus Puia; species Puia sp. P3. Next base: position 6,681,974 of record NZ_CP192583.1, on the reverse strand, counting down.
GTGTTCTCCGTCGCTGAGCGTGTTGATTTTCCGGTCGAGAAATGACCGGATCCCCGCGGAGTCGATGGCCCATTCGATGGCCGCCCTGTCCTTGTCGCCAATACCGCCGAGCCAGCTGGACCATGGATAGCGGCCGAGTGCCACGAGAGAGTATACGTCCAGATGGTGGGTACTTACCTTGTCAGTGAGTACCAGACTGACGGTACGGGCGCGTTGTACGGGAGAGAGCTGGCGGACGTCCTGCCCGTTGATCTCGATGGTTCCCGCCAGTGGCGGCTGAAGACCGGCGATCGTCCGGAGAAGAGTGGATTTGCCCGCCCCGTTGGGTCCGAGTAGACAGACCAGCTGTCCCGGATGAACTTCAAGAGTCAGCGGCCCCTTTGTCGTGACCGTCCTCTTGCCCCCGGCCTGATAACCCGTCTGCAGCGCTCTTGTTTGAAGGAGGGGACTGCTCATCAGTACGCGTTTATATTCTTTTGACGAAGAAGGAGGGCTATCACAACCGGAGCGCCGGCCAGCGCCGTGATGACGTTGATGGGCAGTACGGTTGAGCTGCCGGGCAGCTAGGAAAGTATATCGCAAAGCAGGAGAAGCAGCGCGCCGGTGAGGCAGCTGCCTGGGACGAGCACCCTGTGGTCGGAGCTGCGGAACAGCTGACGGGTAATATGGGGGACAGCAATGCCGACAAATCCGATGGGACCGCAGAAGGCCGTAATGCTACCGGCCAGCAGGCTGCTGCTGCAGATGATCACCAGCCTGGCACGGCGTGGGTTCAGACCCATGCTCCGGGCGTAGTTCTCGCCGAGCAGCAGCGCATCCAGCATCTTGGAGGAAAGCCAGGCCATGATCAGCCCCGCCCCGATGACGCTGCTCAGTATCAGGAGCTGTCCGCCGGTAACGCCGCCAAGCGAGCCAAAGGTCCAGAGCAGGTAGTCCTTCACCTGTTCGGGCGAACTGAAATACTGCCAGATACTGGTGATGGAGATCGTGATGCCGCCGATCATGATGCCGATGACCAGCATGAGGACATTGTCTCTTAGCCGGCTGGAAAGAATGAGCACCAGGATCATGACCAGTCCCGCGCTCACGCAGGCCGCGATGGTGATCAGAAGACTGCCGGAGATACCGAGTTCACGGATCGCGAACAGCGTAGCCATATTGCCGCCGGACAGCATCACCATCGCGACACCCAGTCCGGCGCCGGCCGTGATACCCAGTACGGAAGGGTCCGCGAGAGGGTTACGAAACAGGGTCTGCATCTGAAGACCGCTAACGGACAGCCCGCATCCGGCGAGGACCGCCGTCAGTGCTTTCGGTATCCTTATCTTTTCCACGATGAAGTTCAGTGCTGTCGGGGGAAGACGAAGCGAACAGGATATGGAATACTTCCCTCAACGGTATCTTCACCGATCCTATGGAAATATCCAGCAGGAAGGCCAGGAACAGCAACAGGAGAAGACCTGCCAATCGGACCTTAGGGAAGATGACGGGCATGAATTATTGCAATTGTTTGTAATAGTACAAAGAATCTTTGGGTAAAAGGCCTGGGTGTACGATCCGGATCAGGTCGGCCAGTATCAGTTGAGGGTTGGCGACGCCGGACTCCCAATAGTCGTTGGAGCCGATATCATTCGTCCGGCGCGTGTTGTTGTACAGGGCGCCGGTGCGGTATGGTGCAAACTGTGTGAATCGGGAGTCGTTGGACGCGACCTGCGCCTTTGACTCCACCGTACCCAGGTTGAGCCAGTACCCGGCCGACAGGGCTATCGGTGCGACCATTTCGAAATTCAGCGAGAGGCTGCCCGTCCCTTTTGAATCTTTCCAGTGGTAGTCCGCGCCGGCGTCATTCAGCAGTCTTACCATATAGCTTTCTCCCGCAGGCATATACCAGGAGCCCTTGTAGGGCATGCCGATGATGACGGAGGGATGCGACGCCGCGCCGGCGCCCAGTGCCGCCAGCCGCTGATATTCGTTTGCTACGCTGTCGAATTTTTTGTTGACGGTCTCTTCGCGGTCCGTCAATGCCGCCAGGAGCTTGACCCATTCTGCCCGGCCGAGCGGAGTCGTCTCCGAGCCATTCGGCGACAGGCATCATCGGTATGCCTGCGTCGGTAAGCGTTCGGTTCTTACCGCTCGTAATATCGGGATTGCTCATGGTGAGGACGGCCGAAGGATGCAGGGCGACGATCAGTTCGTTGTTGATGGCATTGTCCAGCCCGACCTCTTTTACAGCGCCGGTCTTTATCCGCTTGCGCATCTCAGGCGAGGAGATATACTGCAGACTGCCGAGGCCGATGATCCGGTCTGCGACACCCGCGAAATCGGCGAGGCCTACATGAGACGAAGAGAGGACGACCAGACTTTTTACCGGGATCCGGATCACGGGCATACCCGCTTTCTCCGCGGGAGGCGTGACGCCTTCGGGCAGCAGAAGATAGCGCAGGGTATCGCTCTGACCCGCGATATGGTTGACCAGTGCTAAGGACCTTGTAGTGGCCGTAGTATTGGATACGGAAGCCTTTCGCGTACCGCATCGTACTGGTGGCGCTGGCGCTGTCGCCGGCGGCCACCGCTGCGGCGGGGCTTTTTCCGCCCGGCTGATTGCACGCCAGGAAAACCAGAAGAACCGGAATAAGGAGTTTGTTCATGGGGAAACAAAGCTATAGAATCATTTGCTCTCTCCCGCAATTCAGTTTATCTTGGGCCCCATTTGGTAAGTATTATGAAAAACTTTATACGAAAAGCCAATTCCTTTATCAAAGACCTTCTGCTGGTGTCGCGGGTCGGCGTTCTGCTGAAGCCGCTGCGGTTTGGGTTGGGATTCCTTCATAATTTTTCGCTGCTTTCTTCCTGGGTCAACAAGCACAGCAAAAATGTTCCTTTCTCGGATTTCTATAAGCCTACCCGGTCCTATAACAACCGGCTCAAGCTGCACGAATATGTGGTGAAGACCGAGGGCCTGGACCAGAAGCCGATCCACTACCTCGAGTTCGGGGTCGCGGGCGGGACTTCGTTCGTCTGGTGGACAAAGTTCAACCAGCACCCGGGTTCGCTGTTCTTCGGCTTTGACACTTTCGAGGGTCTCCCCGAGGACTGGCATTTTTTCAAGAAGGGCGCATTCAGCTATGATACCCCCTTTGTAGACGACTCCCGCGGGACATTCATCAAGGGACTTTTTCAGGACACCGTATATACCTTTCTCGCGAACTATAGCAAAAACCTCGACAACCCCGACGCGACGCGCGTCCTCCATCTCGACGCGGACCTGTATTCATCCACCCTGTTTGCCCTGACCATGATGGCGCCCTATCTCCGCAACGGAGATATCCTGCTTTTGACGAGTTCAATATTCCCAACCACGAGTTTGCCGCCTGGAACGATTTTGTAAGAAGCTATTACATCAAGTACGAAGTCATCGGCGCGGTCAATAATTTCTATCAGACAGCCATAAAGATCGTGAAGTAACCGGCACCCCGGCAAACCCGCTGCCCCGGCGAGCCCCCGGCGCCGTCTCACGGGAGTCTGTAATTCACCGACAACCCCGCATAGTAGTTCCTTCCGGGCGAGGCATTATAATACCGGCCCGCAGCCGCATTAAAATCATTCCCCAGTCCATACCTCCTGTCGAAAGCATTGTCGACCCCCGTAAAAATATCCAGCTTCCAACTGCCGAGCGCTTTCCGGTATCCGAGCCGCGCACCCAGAAGAGCATACGACCCGGCAAAAGCCGAATTCGCATCGTTCAGCGCGATTCGGTCGGTATAGGTATATGTTACGTTTGTATACAGCCCCAACTGCAGCAGGACGTCGAGGCCGCCGACAAGGGTCTGGGGCGGGACACTCGGCAGACGCTTGCCGGAGAAGCTGGTCGTATCCTGGACGAAATCGCGGTAGTGGAAATCATGCCAGGTGTGGCTCACCCACGCGCGCACATTGCCGAAGAATCCGGTGGACTGGTCCACCAGCTGATAAGAGATATAGGTCTCGATACCGTGCTGGTCGGTCTTACCGGCATTGATCGAATAGCCGATGCCGAAAGAGTCTATCCGCTGGACGATGGTGTTGTTGAGGTGGAAGAAGAAGGCATTGACGTCGAAGAACAGCCTTCCGTGCAGGAGATTGCCGCGCGCGCCGAACTCGTAGTCGGTGCCGTCTTCGGGCTGGAGGGGAGGGCCGACGACTCCGTTGGTCTTCTCGAGCTCCTGTACCGTGGGGGTGGAGAAGCCGCGGGCGGCGCTGGCGTATAGCGAGACCTCGGGCAGGATCTTCTTCAGTACGGCAAACCGGGGAGCCAGCTTGTTGTCGAAGCGCAGCGGGTGGGTGACGGGCGGCCGCACCGAGACCCGCGTGATATCGACGGCTGTCTTGTTCCAACTGGCGCCGGCAGTGAATGTCCACCCGCCGGACAGCCGCAGGTCTGCCTGCACAAACGCTAAATACTGCCAGTTGCCAAGGCGGTCGTCGGTCTGCAGCGTATCCTGTACTCCCAGCTTGTTGGCATAGTCGCGGGTCTCGAAGAATCCGCGCTGGGCCTCGGCGCCGGCGTCGATCCGGAGACTGCCCGTTCCCAGCTCCGTCTTGTAGCGGAAGACGGTCCGGCCGCCGAAATGAGGCTCCTGTCTTGTCTCATACACGCGGATACCCGGATTGGTAAAATCCGTATACGCCCCATAGACCGCCGTCGTATTCTCCCAGTGCCCGCTAAATCTATATTCGTTGCTGAACCCCGCTGTGAAATTCTTCTGGTAGATCGCCGCCTGCGCCTCTATGGCGCTGGGTTGCGTGCCGACGGCGGGCCTTGCCTGGCGCGGGTTTTTGTTGTATTCAGCCAGGGTCAGTCCGCCCGGTGTCTGATAGTAGAGGTCGCCATAGAGGATATAGGCGTGAATGGTCTGTTTCTCCGAAGCCTTCAGCTGCGTCTCCCAGCTGGCTATATCGCGCCGCATCTGCGACTGCTGACGGTAGCCGTCGCTGGTCTGGTGCGAGTAGGAAATGATATTCCGGTGCTCGTCATCCCCAACCCTGACGTTCAGGTTGAGACCGTTGGTATTGTAACTGCCGCCCGAATAGTCCGCGCTTATTCCCTTCTCCCACACAGAGGGCATACTGTTGATAAGCACCGCGCCGCCGATGCCAGCGCCATAGAGACTTCCGGCGGTACCCTTTATGACCTCGAGAGACTGGAAATTATAAAAACCCAGCTGGTTGAGATAGGTGTTTCCTCCGGGGTCTGTCAGGGGGATCTCGTTCCAGTAGATCTTGATATCCCTGACGCCGAAAGGCGAGCGGATCGAACTACCCCTTATGTTCAACCGATAACTTCCCGGCGAGCGTTCTTCCATCCGCACTCCCGGGTTGGTGTTTAGCGCGGGAAGGATGCTCATGTTCCCAAACCGGTTGAGGGACGCCTTGCTGACGATGCTCACGGGCGCGCCGACTTCGGTCAGCTTCCGGTGCTGCTCATAGGCTTTTACCACTACCTCGTTCAACGGCTTTGTATCGGACGAGTCTGTCAAAAATGGTGTCGGATGTGAACTTTGCGCGGATAGGGCTGTAGCGTAACAAAGAGAGACCGTAAACAGGAGTTTGTTTTTTCACCCGACAGGATTTACGGTAAAGTTATTTCATTATCTTCAATTGCTCCTCTCTAACAATTGTATGAATAAAAAACAGCTGAACCTTTTTGACCTTACGATGATCGTGGTGAGCCTGGTCATCGGTATGGGTATTTTCCGGACTCCGGTAGAGGCAGCTGCCCGTGCCGGCACGCCGACCATCTTTTTCTCGCCTGGATAGTCGGCGGGGTGATCGCTCTGTGCGGCGCGCTTACCTATGCGGAGATTGGCTCCCGCTATCCGGTGATGGGGGGATACTACAAGATCTTTTCATATGGGTTTCATCCGTCCATAGCTTTTGCCGTCAATTGCATCATACTCGTATCCAACGCCGGCTCGACTGCAGCCGTGGGGGTCATCGGCGCGGAGTATATCGGAAGGTTCTTTTTCACCGGTCCCACCCCGCAGGTATTCCTGCAAATGGTGACCATTGTGGGCGTCGCTTTTTTTACGCCATCAACCTGCTCGGTCTGCGGATGAGCAGCCGTGTCCTGAATATCCTTACCTGTGTCAAGATCCTGCTGATCCTGCTGTTGCTGCTCGCCGTCTTTGGCAAGCATCCACTCCCGGATAGTCCCCCGGCGACGGGCACAGCTACCGGAGCCGCAGGCCTGCAACTCCCCTTCTGGAAGGCCCTCGGTTTTGCACTGGTCGCGGCTTCATTCAGCTATGGCGGCTACCAGCAAACGATCAATTTCGGCGGCGAAGTTCGCAGCCCGGGACGCACCATTCCCAGAGGCATCGCCTTCGGCATCGCGATCATCATCACCCTCTATCTGTCCATTAACGTCGTATATACCCAGGTCATCGGGTTCGAGCGCCTGAAAACGGCAAACTCCATCGCGGCCATACTTATGGAACACCTGTTCGGACCCACGGGGGACGCCATCCTTCGGGTACTGATGTTCCTTTCCGTGATGGCCTATGTCAACGTCGCGCTGATGAGCAATCCGCGGGTGATGAGCGCGATGAGCACGGAAGGGATTTTGCCATCAGCCTTCCAGCAGAGGTCCCCGAAGCGTGACGTCATCGTATGGTCGCTGACGGGCTTCGCGGCGGTCATCATCATAACGCTGATATTCAGCAGCACGGTCGAAAAGATCATCAACTATTCCATTTTCCTCGATAGCATCGGCTTTGCCACGAGCGCCAGCACCATATTTATCATGCGGCGCCGGAAGACGGGCGAGGACAGGGATATCTACCGGATGAAATTATTTCCCGTGATGCCGCTGGTCTTTATATTGGCTTATGTTTGCGTGGCCACCAGCATCGCCATCAACGATCCCATGTCGGCCCTGTATGGGGTGCTTATATTCGTGGGTTGTTTTATCCTTTATTTTGTGCTGCGAAAAGCCCGGAGGGCTGTCAACTAGACATATGGATATTTCCTATATAATCAACGAATTGGGCGAAGACCGTCACCTGTATTTCAACGCGGTAGCGCCCCCATCATCCAGACCAGCAATTTCAGGGTCGACACGGTCGACGAACTGAGAGACCGGTTTGACGACGAATACAGCGGTTACCTGTACAGCCGGGGCCTCAATCCGACTGTTGATATCCTGCGGAAGAAGCTGGCCGCGCTGGACGGCGCGGAAGACTGTCTGGTCTTCAACAGCGGGGCATCGGCGATCTTTGCATCGGTACTCGCCAATGTCAAATCCGGCGACCATATCGTCTCGGTAGACAAGCCCTACACCGGGCCCAGCGCATGTTCGACGTGATCCTCCCCGGTTTGGCGTTACGACTACCTATATCGACGGCACCCGGATCGAAAACTTCGAGCGGGCGATCCTCCCCAATACGTCGCTGATCTACCCGGAATCCCCCAATTCCTGGGACTACAAGCTGCAGGACCTGCAGGCGGTGGCCGAACTGGCCCGTTCGGAGAATATCGTCACGGTCATCGACAACAGCTATTGCACGCCCCTGTACCAGCGGCCTCTTGACTATGGGATCGACATCGCCATGCAGACGGCGACAAAATACATTGGCGGTCATAGTGATACGGTCGGCGGCGTCCTCTGCGGCACCGGGGCCATGATGAAGAAGATCTTCGATAGCGAACTGCTGAATGCCGGCATCGGCATCCAGCCTTTCAACGCCTGGCTGCTGATCCGGGGGCTTCGGACCATGCCCGCCCGCATGGAACGGCTTACCGTCACTACCCGGAAAGTTGCCGGTTATCTCAAATCACACCCGCAGGTGGAAAGTATCCTGTTCCCTCTTGACGAAAGCTTTCCCCAGTACGAACTTGCACGCACGCAGATGAAAGACGCCTGCGGACTGCTGAGCTTTTACGTACGCGCGAGGTCGAGAGACGAGATCGTCCGGTTCTGCGAAGGGCTGAAGCATATCATGATGGCCGTCAGTTGGGGCGGTCACGAGTCCCTGATCCTGCCCAAATGCGCGTCGCTGACAGCGGCGGAGTTCGACCCGGGCATAAAGGAACACCGGATGCTGCGGCTATACACCGGTCTGGAAGACCCGGAATATCTTATCCAGGACCTGCGGCAGGCATTTGAAATGGTCTGGTAAAAATTGCTTTAAATTTGTTTCCATGAGTATGAAAAAACTGCTGCTCTTATCCTTTTCGATACCCCTCCTGAACCTTACCATCCAAGCGCAGGAAAAATGGGACTTGCGTAAGTGCGTCGAGTATGCGCTGGCGAACAATATTTCGATCAAGCAGGCGGACGTACAGGCCCGCCTCTCCAAACTGACGCTCAATCAGGGTAAGCTGGCCCAGCTGCCCAACCTCCAGGTGAGCACAACCGCCGGCGTCAGCAGCGGTAATACGCAGAATCCCGGCAGCTATAGCCTCAGCACTACCACCTATTTCCTCAACAACTACCAGCTGCAGACCAGCGTCAACGTATTCAATTTCCTTAGTCTGCGCAATACCATCGAGGCCTACCGCTATTCCTGGCAGGCAGCGCTGGCCAGTTCGGACAAGACGAAGAACGACCTTTCCCTGAATGTCGCCAACGCCTATCTGCAGGTGCTCCTCACCAGGGAGCAAAGCGAAGCAGCCCATCTCCAGCTGCACCTCTCGCAAAACCAGCTGGACATTACCCGCAAACAGGTGAATGCCGGGTCGTTGCCCGAACTGAATGCCGCCGAACTCGAGGCACAGGTAGCACAGGACAGCTCGACCTACGTAGGAAGCCTTGGCAATATCCAGCAGGCGGTGCTCACGCTAAAGGCCTATATGGACCTCGACGCCGCCACTCCTTTTGAAGTGTATGCCCCGCCGGTGGACGACATACCCATCGAGAAACTGGCCGACCTGCAGCCGGAATCCGTCTATGCACTGGCGCTGACCAACCAGCCGCTGCAAAAAATGGACGCCCTCACGATCGAGGCATACCGCCGGAGCGTTAAAGCCAACAGAGGCGCCATGTATCCGACCTTTTCCCTCACCGGCAGCCTCGGCGCCAACTTTACGACGATCAACAAGGAAGCACGACCGGGAGCACTGCCGGTCTTCCAGAAATCCGATACCCTGCCAACCCTAAGGACACCGGGCTCGAACCAGATCTTCGTACAGGACCAGTACACGATCGACCAGCGGACCAAGCCCTATTTCTCCCAGCTGAACCAGACCTTCCAGCAATTCGTCGGACTGAACGTCAGCATTCCCATATTGAATGGCGGCCAGCTGCGCACCAACTACTACAAATCGAAACTCAACCTCCGCAATCAGGAGCTGCAGCGCGACCAGGACAACCTGACCCTCAAGCAGAATATCTATCAGGCCTATACCGCAGCGATCACCGCGCTGCAAAAATTCGAGGCCAACAAGATCTCGGTGACGGCCACCCAAAAAGCTACGACTACGCCCAGAAGAGGTATAGCGTCGGCATGCTGAATACCATCGACCTCCTCACAAACCAGAATAATTTTTTTAATGCCCGGATCAATTTGCTTTCTTCGCAGTACGACTACGTATTCAAGATGAAAGTTCTTGAATTCTACAAAGGGTTAGGGATTAAACTGACTAAAGAATAACCTATAACATGAAAAAGACTCTGCTAATTATCATCATATCCGTTGTAGTCCTTGTCCTGATCCTCGTTCTGGTCAAGGGTCTGGGCAAGAAGGACGGGACGAAGGTCTCTTCCGAGAAGGTGGTCAAACGGAATATCACCGAGATCGTGACGGCCAGCGGGAAGGTATATCCGGAAAAGGAAGTCAAGATCTCTCCCGACATCTCGGGGGAGGTCGTCGACCTGAAAGTGACACAGGAAGGTGACAGCGTCCACAAGGGACAGGAACTGGCGAGAATTTACGCCGACGTATACACGATGCAGCGGGACCAGGCCGCGGCGCAGGATGGGCCAGCAGGAAGCGCTGGTCTCGAATATGGCCGAACAACTCCCGGGTCTCAAGGTGTCGATGGAGACCGCCAAGAAGACCTATGACAGGCAGAAGCAGCTGCTCGACCAGAAGGTCATTTCCCAGTGCCGAATTCGAAACGGCCGAAAGCTCCTTCAGGACGGCCCGAGGCCAACTATATGGCCGCCCTCGAGACCGTCCGCGGCAACAAGGCCGGCGTGGCCAGCGCTAAGGCCAACCTGACCATCGCGGCCAAGAACCTGAGCCGTACCACGGTGGTTTCCCCATCGACGGCGTCGTCTCCCTGCTGAGCATCAAAAAAGGCGAGAGGGTCGTCGGCAACTCCATGATGGCCGGTACAGAAATGATGCGGGTCGCGGACATGAGCAGGATCGAGACGATCGTGGACGTCGGAGAGAACGATATTCCCAAAGTACACCTCGGAGATTCCGCACTCATCACCGTAGACGCCTATAACACCCGTAAGTTCAGGGGACTCGTCACGCAGATCGCCAGCAGCGTTACCACTTGCGGCAGGGACTTCCACAACGACGGTCTCCACCAACGACGTCACCAACTACAAAGTGCATATCCGGCTGTCTCCCGACAGCTACAAGGACCTGATAGACCCGGCCCACCCAAAGAACTTCCCCTTCCGCCCGGGTATGAGCGCCAGCGCGGACATCCAGACGCGAACCCACGCAAACGTACTGTCGGTGCCGATCAATGCCGTCGCCGTTAGGGAAAAGAATACGGACAATGCGGTCCTGGGCAACACCGACGACAACGCCGACAACAAAGGCGACGCGGCGGCGCGGCCCGTGATCACCGGTTCCGGCGATCTGGACGAGGTGGTCTTCCTCGTGCAACCCGGCGACACCGTCCGAAAAGTTAAAGTTCGCACGGATATCCGAGGATATCAACTACATTGAGGTCCTTGACGGCGTCAAAGAGGGCGACGAGGTAGTAACGGGCCCCTACAGCGTGGTCAGCAAGACCATGAAAGGCGGCCAGCGGGTGAAGATCGTCCCGAAAGACAAATTGTTTGAAGCAAAGAAATAACTAAACGGTACCTGATGCGTTTTGGTGTGATCGGCAGCGGCAGCTGGGCCACGGCATTGGCCAAGGTCCTGACGGATAATAAGAATACTGTTAACTGGTGGGTGCGGAATGAGGACGTGATCCGGCATATACGGGCCCGGCATCATAATCCGCAGTATCTTCCCTCTGTATATTTTGATACGAATCTTTTGGCTCTGAGCGACTCCGTCGGCGAGGTCGTAGCCGCTTCGGACTGTCTGGTGGTGGCCGTCCCTTCGGCCTATACCGCCGCTACGCTGGAAACCCTTGACCGAAAGGCGCTCGAGGGGCAAGCAGGTCCTGTCGGCCATAAAAGGGATACTGCCCGAGCAAAACCTGCTGCTCAACGACTATCTCGACCGCGAATTTGCCTTTGACAAGACGGATTATTTCACCGTCATGGGCCCCTGCCACGCAGAAGAGGTTGCCGCGGAAAAACTTTCTTATCTGACTTTTTCCGGCCTGGATGAAACCCGGACCCGCGAAATAGCGTCTTATTTTACGACAGACTACCTGAATACGGTCACCAACCAGGACGTCTATGGGGTGCAGTTTGCCGCCATACTGAAAAATATCTACGCTCTGGGCGCGGGTATCGCGCACGGCCTGGAATACGGGGACAATTTTCTCAGCGTGCTCATCGCCAACTGCGCGGACGAAATGGCCGGTTTTCTGAGGAAAGTGGGCATCAGGCATATCGAGGTCGGGATTCATGCAGAGGAAGACGCGCTCTCGCACAGAAAGAGCGCCAACTATGCGGCTTCCGTGTACCTGGGCGACCTGCTGGTGACCTGCTACTCGCTGTACAGCCGGAACAGGACCTTCGGGAATATGATCGGAAAAGGGTACTCCGTAAAAGCGGCGCAGCTGGAGATGAACATGGTAGCGGAAGGGTATAACGCAAGCCGTTGTATGCATTTGATTAATAAAGAGATAGGTGCAGACATGCCGATCGCTGACACGGTATACCGGATTCTCTGGGAAAATGTTAAAGCCGGTGTGGGATTTAAACAAATTGAGCCGTATCTTGTCTAATACAATAGGGCCTCTGGCTCTCCGGCGAGGGCGCGGATAAAGCTCCGGCCGAAATGCCGAAACGCCAAAGACCGAAAAAAGATAAACTTAAGTCTATGCCACTCTCCTTTCAAAGTTTTGGACCCACAGCCATCATCGTAATGGTGGTCATCCTGTCGGTGGTGCAGGGGGTCAACTACCTGCGGTCTCACCGGCATCACTAAAGATCTCCCTTCACCCTCGTCACCAGGCACCGCGTCATCCCGCAACTTCAAGGCATCCACCCGCGTCAAGGCATCCCCCGCGTCAAGGCATCCACCCGCATCAAGGCATCTTATGTCCTCCTCACAGGTATAACTAACAGTCAAACCGATTTCCCAGGGAGCCATTGCGTTTATGGTTACCTGGGGCGGTACCTAAGGGTACTTACAAATCGACATGGGAGGGCTCAAAAAACAGCTCCGAGGCGATACCGTCGGCGAGAAGCTTGCCTTCGCGGGTCAGCTGCAGGCGGTCGTCGACCCGCCGCATCCTGCCCGAGAGAATATAGGCGCCGGCATTCTTTTCGAACTCCCGCGCGGCCGCGGCGCCAAAACGGCGGATTATTTCGGACACACTGCAGCCTTCGCTGGTCCGCAGTGAGATCATGATATATTCGTTGAGCTGCTGGACGGGCGTGAGGACCTCCAGTTCGGCGATGGCGGAGCCTTCCGCCGCGATGTATTTGGCGTTATTGGCGAGGTTCCATTCCCTCGACTTTCCGTTGAAGGAATGGGCCGAAGGGCCCAGACCGAGATAGGTCTTTCCCTGCCAGTAGGAAGAGTTGTGACGGCTGCGTTTTCCTGGGACAGCGAAATTGGATATCTCGTAGTGCTCGTAGCCGGCGGCTGCGGTCCAGTCCATCAGTAAAAGGAACTGTCTGGCCTGGTCTTCCGGGCTCACGTCCTGCTTTTTCTGCCGTTGGATCATCGTATCGAGCGCCGTGCGGGGCTCGACGGTAAGGGCGTAGCAGGATAGATGGGGTATTCCCGTGCCGACGGCGCGGTCGACATTGGCCTTCCAGTTGCCGTCTGGAAGGGTAGGGCCTCCGTAGATGAGGTCGATGCTGATATTGCCGAAGCCCTCCCGCTGCGCCATTTCGATACAACTGGCAGCCTGGCCGGCGTCGTGGGCGCGGTTCATCCAGCGGAGGTCTTCGTCGAAAAAGGACTGGACGCCGATGCTCAGCCGGTTGACGCCAGCCTTACGCCATTCCCTTAATTTTGGAGCGTTGATATCGTCCGGATTTGCCTCGAGGGTTATCTCGGCGCCGGGCGCTACGGGGAAGAGGGTATGCAGGCGGTCGATTATCGGATTCAGCTCGTCTGTTTCCAGCAGTGACGGGGTGCCGCCGCCGAAGTAAATAGTCTCGATAGGTTCCCCGCCGGTATAATCTTTCCGCAGCTGCATTTCCTTCAATAAAGCTGGGATAAAATCGTTCTTACGGTTCAAAGAAGTGGAAAAGTGAAAATTACAGTAGTGACAGGCCTGCCTGCAGAAGGGAATATGAAGATAGATACCTGCCATTCTGCAAAATTACGGAGATGTCGCGGTACGGCGATGAGAAGATGCGGGCCCGCGCTTTTATGGATATTCCTCCTGGCTCCTGTGAGCGGCTGGGCGCAGTACCCCTTCACATCTCTTCCGTCGACAGGGACACGGGATTTCTCAAAAACAGGCTGGGGGTGGTCACCATGTTCAAAACGCGCGATGCCTGTTTCGGAATACCTTTACGAGCTGATCCCGCAGCTGCAGGGAAAGGGCTACCTGACCGCGTCCATCGACAGCATCACTATGGAGAATGCCGCGGCCTCCATCAGACTCTATGTGGGAGGCGTCTATCACTGGGCGAGCATCGATACCCGTCGGGTCGACCCGGCGCTGCTGGCCGCCGTCGCCTGGAATAACAGGACCTTTTCTCACCGCCTGCTGGACTACCGTCAGCTGCAGGCGCGGCAGCAGCAACTGCTCGACTACATGGAGAATAACGGGTACCCATTTGCGAAAGTCAGCCTCGACAGCATAGAACTGAAAGACAGTTCTGAGATCTCGGCCGTTCTGAAGATCGACAAGGGACCACTGTATAAGATCGACAGCATCCGCATCTATGGTACGGCAAAGATCACCAGCGAGTTCATGCAGCGCTACCTCAATATCGCAAACGGCAGCATCTACCGGAAAGAGAGGCTGCAGGCCATTACGAAGAAAATAATGGAACTGCCCTATGTGCAGGAACAGGAACCATGGAACCTCACCATGCTGGCCGAAGGCTCCGTGATCAACCTCTACCTCCGGCCCAAAAAGAGCAGCCAGATCAACGCTCTGGTTGGCTTTCTCCCCAGCAGCGACCCGGTACTGGGGAACAAGATCCTGGTGACGGGCGAGGCGCAGGTCAATCTGAAAAATGCCCTTGGCAACGGCGAGACCATCGGACTGAACTGGCAGCAGCTGCAGCAGAGTTCGCCCCGGCTGAACCTGTTGTTCCAGCAGCCCTATCTGTTCCATTCGCCCTTTGGCCTGAATGCTTCCTTCGACCTGTACAAGCAGGACTCCACCTATATCAACATCAATCTTATGAGTCGGCGCCCAGTATGCGCTGTCTTCGACGCAGAACGGCTCGGTATTCCTGCAGCAGTCCATTTCCAATCTGCTGCAGGTAGATACCCTGCAGATCATCGCCTCGCGCGCGCTGCCGCAAATTGCCGACGTCAGTTCGGTAAGTCTCGGCGTGACCTACGATTTCAACAATACGAACTACCGTTTCAATCCGAGAAAAGGCAACGAGTTCAGCTTCCTGGGTTCCGCGGGCACCAAAAAGGTGAAAGAGAATCCGCAGATCGCCCGGCTCAAGGACCCCAATGATACCAGCTTTAACTACGCGTCACTGTATGATACCGTGAAGCAGAATTCCTATGAGTTCCTGGTCAGGCTGGCAGCTGCACACTATTTCCCGCTATCGAGGGCGTCGACGCTGAAACTGGGTGTCAACGGAGGGGTATTCAGCAGCCCCAACACTTACCGGAACGAACTTTTCCTGATTGGTGGCTACCGCCTGCTGCGTGGTTTTGACGAGCAGAGCATTCTTGCGTCGCAGTACGCGGTCGGGACCGTCGAATACCGGTATCTCATAGGACTGAATTCCTATCTGTTCAGTTTTTTGGACGCGGGCTGGGCGAAGAACGACGTGCCGGGTTATCATCTCGACAATAGTTTTCTGGGCATGGGGCTGGGGATGGCGTTCGAGACAAAAGCGGGGATCTTCAACATATCCTATGCCCTCGGAAAAAGAGATGATACCAAATTCAATTTTCACGACGCAAAGATCCACCTCGGATAATGGTCAGCTTTTTTTAACGAAATGTTTTAATGTATTTTTACAACAGGGGGAGCCACAGGCTCCTCGGCCGAAGGCCCATCATTAGCCGAGCACCGGGAATGGGTTATTTTGGTCTAACCTATTCCCGGTGCGTAACTATAGTGTGGGTAAACTCTCCTTATTACTTTTTCTCTGTCTCTTGATCTTTTCAGGGGTTATGGCCCAGACCGATTCGACCACCCCTCCTCCGCCCGCGCAAAAGGTCATTGATAAGGTTATCGATACGGTAAAGCACGATTCGGTACGGCATATGACGCACCGCGATTCGGTCAGGCGGGATTCCATCAGAAGGGTGCGGCGCGCCATCAAAGATCTCGCTCGCGCGGATCGATTCGCAGACGCGGGGTAGACTCGCTGACCCGCGCCGATTCCCCTGGCCAGGATCACAAAATCCACCACACCCACACCCCCTGCGGCAACACCCGCTGCGCCCAAACCAGCACCCGAAGTCCAGGAGGGCCCGCCCGCAATGGATTTCTGGAGAAAGGTGCTGGCGGACAACCCTTATTTTCATTTTACCGGGACGCCGGTGGTCTTCGCCTTTCAGCTGCATAGGGCCAATTCAAAGGACAGCCTTTTCTATCTCATCGTCGGGATCCTCTTCTATTTCGCGCTGACAAGAGTGTTCTTCGAGAAGTATTTCAACAACCTGATGACCCTCTTCTTCCGGGTCTCGCTGCGCCAGCAGCAGATAAGGGAGCAGGTCCTGCAGACGCCCCTTCCCTCCCTCCTGCTGAATATCCTGTTCGTGATCTCCGGAGGACTCTATGCCTGCTATCTCGTGCACTACTCGCGCATAGGAGCGGACATCCGGTTCTGGGTACTCTATTTCTATTGTATGCTGCTGCTGGCGGCTGTATATCTGGTAAAATTCATGGTCCTGAAATTCACCGGATGGGTGTTTTCCGTGTCGCGGGCGACCGATATTTATATATTTATCGTCTTTTTGGTGAACAAAATGTTGGGTATTTTCCTGCTTCCATTCTTGATCATAATCACTTTTTCGGGCCCAACTGTACGGGAAATATTCATAACGATCTCATTGGCAATGGTTTTCGTTTTGTGGGCCTACCGGGTACTCGCCGCCTACCGGCCGGTGCGTAATGAAATAAAACTAACGCCGTTTTATTTCTTTCTGTACCTTTGCGCCTTCGAAATAGCACCCCTGCTATTGATTTACAAGGTGTTATTGACATATTTGGAAAAAGTGTATTAAATTTGCAAATCCAGAGGGGACACACATGATTAAAAACGGGGATAAAAAGAAGATTTTAATCACTCAACCCAGACCTGAAACAGATAAGTCGCCGTATTTCGAACTTGCCAAGAAATATGACGTGGAATTGGCTTTTCATCCCTTTATCCGTCTGGAACCCATACCCGCGAAGGATTTCCGCAAGCAAAAGATAGACATCGCACAGTTTTCGGCTGTCATATTCACCAGCCGCAACGCCATCGATCATTTCTTCCGTATCTGCGAAGAGATGAAGGTCAGCGTTTCCCAGGACACCAAGTATTTCTGTATCACCGAGGCGGTGGCGCTATACCTCCAGAAGTTCATTCTCTACCGGAAGAGGAAAGTTTTCTATGGCGCGGACGGGCTCAACAAAAGCATGTTCGACGTCATCAACAAACACAAGGAGAACGAGAAATTCCTCTATCCCTGTTCGGAGAACCAGCAGGATAACGGAGATCATCAACTGGCTCAAGCTGAACAACTGCGGTTTTGCAACTCCCTTCATGTACCGCACCATCAGCAACGACGTAAAGACCGTCCTCGACCAGAGCGAATACGATATCATCTGTTTCTTCACGCCCAGCGGCGTAAAAGTCTCTTCGACAACTGCCCCAAGTTCAAACAGAACGGTACCAAGATCGGTGCATTTGGCAGCAATACTTCCCGCGCGGTCGAAGAGGCCGGTCTCACCCTCGACATCAAAGCTCCTCTCCCCAGGCGCCTTCCATGGTTTCCGCTTTGGAGAAATATCTCGCGGTCACCGGCAAGAAGAAATAGCGGCAGGCCGCCAATACTCCGTTGAAATAATCCGCAGTCCGTTGTGACCGGTGGTCCGCATATTCTGGCTCAAACCTTGTAGGTTTGCAGGATGATGCAACACACGAACCGGCTCGCGAATGAAACAAGCCCCTATTTACTGCAGCACGCACACAATCCCGTCGACTGGTTTCCATGGGGCCCTCGAAGCTTTGGAAAAGGCCCGTTCAGAGAACAGGCCGATCCTCGTGAGCATCGGCTACGCCGCCTGTCACTGGTGTCATGTAATGGAACGGGAGAGCTTCGAGGATCCGGAGACGGCCGCATTCATGAACGAGCATTTCGTCAACATCAAGATCGACAGGGAGGAGAGGCCGGACCTCGATCATATCTATATGGACGCCGTACAGGCCATCACCGGCAGCGGCGGCTGGCCGCTGAACGTATTCCTTACTCCGGACGGTAAACCCTTTTATGGGGGCACATATTTCCCTCCCCGCCCGGTCTACAACCGGTCATCGTGGAAAGAAGTCCTCAATGGCGTCTCGGCGACCTTCCGCGAGCGCCGCACCGAAGTCGAGCAGCAGGCCGAAGGACTGATCCGCCACGTAAAAACATCCGGCATGTTCTCTATCGGCGAGAAAAAGTCCGGGACCACCGGGTCGTCCGCCGACTCCGGCACGGAGTCCATCTTTTCCACGGCAACCCTGCAACAAACAAGAGACCAGCTCATGGCTACCGCCGACAAAAAGGAAGGCGGCTTCGGCGGCGCACCCAAATTCCCGCAGAGTTTCTCCATCCGTTATTTACTGCACTACTACCATTTCACCGGAGACAAGACCGCTCTCGACCAGGCCTGCCTGAGCCTGGACAAGATGATCCTCGGAGGCATCTATGACCAGCTGGGAGGCGGATTCGCCCGGTACTCGACCGACGAGCGCTGGCTGGTTCCTCATTTTGAAAAAAATGCTATATGATAATGCGCTCCTCGTCATTGTACTCTGCGAAGCCTTTCAGGCGACGGGCAGGCAGCTGTACCGGACGGCGATCGAAGAGACCATCGCCTTTGTAGCCAGAGACTTATCCAATGGCGAGGGTGGATTTTATTCGGCGCTCGACGCAGACAGCGAAGGAATAGAAGGAAAATATTATGCGTGGGAAAGAAAAGAAATAGAGGAAGTTCTGGGCGACGCCGCGGAATTATTCTGCGAGATTTATGGCGTGACGGTAGACGGCAACTGGGAGGAAAAGAACATACTTACCCGGAAGGAGAGGCCGTTGACCGGGCAGGAAAAAGCCTTGCTGGAGGACGCAAAAAAGAAATTGCCTCGACCGCCGCGGCGGAAGGATCCCGCCAGCCCTCGACGACAAGATCCTCCCTTGGCTGGAACGCGCTGATGAATCTGGCCTGCTCCAAAGCCTACGCGGCCCTCGGCGAAGAAAAATACAGGGAAATGGCCGTACAGAACATGGCCTTCCTGAAAGCACGCATGAAGGGCGAAGGACTGAATTTCTACTATCATTCCTGGAAGGGCGCAGCCCGGTATCCCGCCTTTCTCGACGACTATGCATTCCTGATCGCGGCCCTCATCGGCCTGCAGGAGATCACGGGCGACGGTGCCCACCTCCCTGGAGGCCAGAGCGACAACCGAAGAGGTTCTGAAACACTTCGAAAACCCGGAGAACGGATTCTTTTTTACACCCATGACGAGCAGGGCGACGTGGTTGTGAGGAAGATGGAGATTTATGACGGGGCAACTCCATCGGGGAATTCTATGATGGCATTTAATTTGTTATATCTATCTGTAATCTTTGATGAGCCCGGTTGGGGGAGCGTGCGCTAAGCATGGCCTCGGAGCTTCGAAGACCTGTAATTTCTTATCCTGGGTCTTTTGGTGTTTGGGCAACCCTGTTTCAAGCCTTTACGTATACTATTCCAGAGGTAGTTATTACCGGCGAACAGCCGGAAAAAGCCCGGAAGGAGTTTCTATCCCATCTGATTCCTTACCGGGTTTTCCAATCTGCGGACCGGAAGGATACCCAGTTCCCTTTGTTACAGGATAAACTTATCGACGAGGTTTCCCTAATATTCCTATGTAAAAACTATGCCTGTCAACTCCCTGTAAATGAAGTAGCTACAGCGATCCGAAACCTGGAAAATGTGTATAAGTTTCAGCAATGAATATACAATAAAAGGTACCTGTGCGCGTTTAATAAACTAGCATCTTGAATCCGAATAGTTTAGGCCAATAAATGGCCTTTTGCTGTCGGGGTTCGGAGGGCTCTTAAAAGACATTTTTCACCGGAGGAAAGCTTTGACTTTCGAAAAATTAATTTTAAACTTGTAGCGAGATGTTGTCAAAAGATTTTATTTGCCCAATACCCTTTAATATTATGAAAATGAAAAACCTATCCGTTTTGACGGCCTTTTTCGCCCTTTTTTTAATGGCAGGCTGTAAACTAGGTGGAAAATCCGGTAAGGGAATGCCGGACGACGGGCAGCTACATGGCGTCGCTCCCGCAAGTGCTTACAATCTTCAGAAGCCCCACTGGCATGGTGTACATCCCACCGGGAACCTTCCACATGGGACCCAGCGATGAAGATGTCAACTACGCTTTCACTACCCGAAACAGACAGACTTCGATCAGTGGCTTCTGGATGGATGCCACCGAAATTACCAACAACGAATACCGCCAGTTCACCAACTGGGTACGGGATTCTATCGCTGCAACATTGATGCAGTATGGTAAGGACGTCGACGGTCGTTTCCAGATCGACTGGAAAAAGCCCAGACGATCAAATGGGGCGACAAGGCTACCATTGAAAAGATCGACCAGATGGTGGTCACTCCCGACAACCGCATCTTCGGCAAAAAGGAGATCGACCCCAGCAAGCTGATCTATCACTCCGAGACGTTCGACCTGAAAGAGGCGGCTGCCAAGAACAACGAGGGCAAACCCCGTTCGCAGTTCATCCGCAAGAAAGAGGTTCCTGTCTATCCCGATACGCTGGTTTGGATCCGTGACTTCAGCTATTCATATAATGAGCCGATGACCAAGCGCTACTATTCTCACCCCGCATTCGGCAACTACCCCGTTGTTGGCGTGAAATGGACGCAGGCTACGGTTTTCTGCGAATGGAGAACCAACTACCTGAATGGTTTCCTCGAGAAGAAGAAGATGGCTACCGAATCCAGCTTCCGTCTGCCGACGGAGTCGGAGTGGGAATACGCTGCCCGCGGCGGCCGCTCACAGTCGATGTATCCTCTGGGGTAACTATTATTTAAGGAATAAGAAAGGCTGCTTACTCGCTAACTTCAAGCCCGGTCGTGGTAACTATCCCGAAGACGGCGGATTCTATACGGTACGTGCCGACGCTTACTGGCCCAATGACTTCGGCCTGTATTGCATGGCCGGCAACGTCGCCGAGTGGACTTCCTCCTTCTATTACGAGGGAGCTGCAAACTTCTCCCACGACATGAACCCCGATATCCGCTGGAACGCGAAAGACTCCGATCCCCCGTATGAAGCGTAAAGTGATCCGCGGTGGTAGCTGGAAAGACGTAGGTCAGTACCTGCAGACCAGCGCCCGCACCTATGAGTACCAGGATACGGCGAAATCGTATATCGGGTTCCGTTGCGTGATCGACCTGTCTCCGACCGTCACCGGCCGTCGCTAGTCGACGCGTCGCCGAGATCTGCTGCCGTGAACCGCGGCCTCATTTGTCAGCGCGCCATTCGGAAGTATACAGATAAACTTTAGGGAATTTTGTAAAATTTTTTCGACTAAAAACCGTTTTTGATTTTAGAGAACCGTATAAAAATCAACAGGAACTCTTTTTTCCATAACCCTTTAAAATCCTTTAAAAACAATTAAAAATTAATCACTATGAGCGCTGGTGTATCTAAATCAACAGAAAGACTGATAAATATTATTGTATGCGTTGGTGCAGCCGTCGTTATCTTCGGAGCACTCCAGAAAATCCTGCATACCAAGCTGGCCGACTTCTTCCTGACCGCGGGTCTGCTGACCGAAGCCCTGATCTTCCTCGTTTACGCTTTCCTGCCGCCTCCCGGAGGTGAAATGCACGCCCTGGTAGAAGCTCTGCCCAAACTGGCAAGCAGCGGCTCCAGCGGCAACCCTGCTCTTGACAAAATGGACAAGATGCTCCAGGAAGCCGACATCACTCCTGCCAACCTCAAGAACCTGAGCGAAGGTTTCAAGAAGTTCGGCACGACAGTCGAAAAGATCAGCGACGTATCCGGCGCACTCGCCGCGACTACGGACTACACGAACAAGACGAAGGAAGCTTCTCTGGCCCTCGACAGCATGAAGGGTGCCTACCAGAACGCTACCAACACGATCTCCAGCTTTAACGCAGCCGCAGACAGCACGAAACAATTCCATTCTCAGGTACAGGTCCTGACCAAGAACCTGGGCTCTCTGAATGCGATCTACGAGCTGGAACTGCAGGACACCAACAACCACCTGAAAGCTATGAACAGCTTCTATGGCAACCTGGTGAAGGCTTCCGAGACCATGCAGGGTTCCGTAACCGACGCTAAGAAAACACAGGAACAGATCGCTCTGCTGGCCAAGAACCTCGGCAACCTGAACCATGTTTATGGTAACATGCTCAGTGCCATGCAAGGTCGCCAGGGCATAACACGGC
Organism: Puia sp. P3; assembly: GCF_050632245.1. Lineage (NCBI taxonomy): Bacteria > Pseudomonadati > Bacteroidota > Chitinophagia > Chitinophagales > Chitinophagaceae > Puia > Puia sp. P3. The sequence goes on along the minus strand of NZ_CP192583.1, from coordinate 6,659,843 downwards.
CATCTACCTGAAATTTGCCAAAAGCCCGTTTTGTCCGGCCCGCATGAACCAATGAAAAACTATTAAAAAAGTACAAATAATTTACTGACCCATGTCTTTACCAAAAGAGCCACGGCAGAAGATGATCAACATGATGTACCTGGTACTGACAGCCCTACTAGCGCTGAACGTATCCGTGGAAGTGTTGAATGCCTTCAAGACCGTCAATCATAGTATCGAACAATCCAATGAGGTTGTTACTAAGAAGAATACCACTACTTATAACAACTTTGATGCAGCCGCAAAGGATCCGCAGACCGCTTCAAAGGCTGCGATCTGGGCACCCAAGGCCGTTCAGGCCCAAAAACTTTCTTCGGACCTGGCTACCTATATTGATGGTCTGAAAGAAAACCTCATTAACGAGTCTTCCCCCAGATGAAGGACGGAAAAAGGGAATTCTCCGATGGTAATCTCGATGCCGCTACCCGGTTATTCGACACCAAAGGAGAAGGTAAGGTCCTGTATGAAAGACTGAAGAAATTCAAGGTCGACGTACTGAACCTGCTCGATCCCTTCAATACCCGGATCTATCCGATCCGGTGAAGGCTGACCTCGCAAGGGCAAAGGCAGAATTCGCCCTGCGTCTCCCCTGGATACGCGCATTCCTCAGTCAGAATCCGGCACCGCTTCAACAGGTGATAGCGCCAAAGACTGGACAGTCCGCTATTTCCATATGACTCCGACGATCGCAGCTCTAACCATCCTCAGCAAATTCCAGAGTGATGTGAAAAATTCTGAAGCTATCGTAATTGACTATCTGTACAAACAGATTGGATCGGTTAAACTGGTATTTGATCAGTTCAAACCATTGGTAGGAACAAATGCCACTTACCTGATGCCTGGCGACGAACTGGAAGTCACGGCTGGCGTCGGTGCCTTCAGCGCTGCTGCGAAGCCCGATATCTACATCAATGGCGCCAAGCAGGCCCTCAACGGCGATGGTATTGCCGATTACAAAACGAAGGTCAGCAATACTGGTACTCTCAACGTAAAGATCGAGTATTACAAGCCCGATGGTTCCAAAGACGTTATCAACAAGGAAGTAAAATATACAGTAGGTCAGCCCTCCGGCGCCTCTGTCTTCCTGGAGAAAATGAACGTTCTCTACATCAAGGAAGACAACCCCGTCAAGATCTCCGGCGGTAGCGTAGGCCGTGAAAAGGTCCACGTAACCTTCGACAAGGGTGAGATCACCAACACGGGCGGCGACGACTACACCGTAGTTCCGACCACCCCCGGCGAAGGTACCATCACGGTTAATGCAGCCGGTAAGATCACCACCTTCAAGATGCGCGTGAAATACCTGCCCGATCCTACCGGATTCATAGGTACCCACAAAGGTGGCGTTATCTCCTCGGCAGAGTTCAAGGCTATCGGCGGTCTGCTCGCCAGACTCGATAACTCGGAATTCCAGTCTCCCTTCGTAGTAGTAGGCTACAAACTGGCCGCTCTCGGCGGTGGTGTCACTTCCTACACGGAAGCCTCCAACTCCGGCCCCCGCTGGCACGACCAGGCCGCAGCCATCGTAGCCAAGGCTACCCCCGGAACGAATATCTTCTTTGATAACGTTCAGGTTAAGGGTAAGGACGGAAAGGTCCGCGAACTGCCTCCAATGGTGTTCAACCTGAAGTAAATTATTATATCCGATATGTCCGGCTTGTGCCGGACATATCTTTCTAAACTTTGAATGAGATGAAAAAGCAGCTTATCAGATTATGTCTTCTGGCGATGGTGTTCTCCTGTATCTCAGGAGCTGCGGATGCGCAGGCTAAGAAGCGTACGGCGAAGAAGAAACCTGCGGCTACCAAAAAGGCGACGACAAAGACCCAGGATGCGGCAAGTCAGGCCGTGGCTCCCGTAAAGGACACAGCCAAGCCCGCCCAGGTGATGTCAGCGGATATCAAACTCGATACCCCCCGCCGGTCCCTTCGTAACGATGCCATCATCGAACGTAATCTGGTAAAGGATCGCACTCCCCTGACCTACGAGCATATCCGCGAAGACGACGCCGTCTACCGCCAGCGCGTATGGCAGGAGATCGAAGTTCACGAGAAGATGAACCTTCCGTTCAACTACAAGGCGACGGAAGACAATGGCAACCAGCGCTTTATTTATATACTGCTGAATGGTATCAAGTCTGGTCAGATCACGGCCTTCGAGGACGACCGCTTCTCCACGCCGATGACCTTCACCCAGATCGCCAACAACACAGTCGCTCCCCCTCACACCATCTCCATCCCCGATCCGGTGGCTGACCCCGATGGCTCCAAAGGCCTGACCAAGGACACCCTGATCCAGGAAGAATTCGACCCGGAAGGCATCGAACGCTATCAGATAAAAGAAGAGTGGGTATTCGATAAGGAGTCCTCCCGTCTGCACGTCCGCATCCTGGGTATCGCCCCGGAAAAGGCCGTCAAAAATGCCGACGGTACACTCCGCGGTGTTGTACCCATCTTCTGGGTCTACTACCCCGATCTTCGCCCCATCCTCGCCAAATATGAAGCCTACAACGGCAAGAACTTCGGCGCCCGCATGAGCTGGGAAGAACTGTTCGAAAGCCGCATGTTCGCCAGCCGAATCATCAAGTCCACCATCGATAACCCCGGCGATAACTATATAGCCGGCTATATCAAGGACGACATCCTTCGCCTCCTCGAAGGAGAGAACATTAAAGAAAAGATCTTCAACTACGAACAGGACCTCTGGTCGTACTAAGAGACCCATATAATTTCAAGAAACGGGCGCTGTCTGAAGACAGCGCCCGTTTTGTTTATCCCTTAATTAAGTAACTATAAATTAATTAGTTATTACAAAATATTTTTTTTAAAAATACCCAAAAGCGGGTATTGCTGAATAAAATTCTTTTTACTACTTTTACAATGGTTTTTCATAGGATATTGGATTTTAAAAACGGGGCTGGATGTCTATCCGGGCCCCTTTTTTTGCCCTCCTCACTACATCGCCGACGGCTTAGCCGGAGGAGTAAAATGCTCAAAAATCAACTTCGCCTTCGCCGGCCCTACCACAGCCGCAAGCTCCTCCTCACTTAACTGCTTGATCTTATTGACAGAACGAAACTGTTTTAGCAACTGATCGGCCGTCCTCTTCCCAATACCTTCTATCTTTTCCAGCTCGTTCGTGAACGTTCCCTTGCTCCTTTTCTGCCGGTGAAACGTGATCCCGAACCTGTGCACCTCATCCCGGATCCGACGCACCAGATGCAGACTGTCGCTGTTATAAGGCAGCTTGATAGACTCTGTGTCGCCCGGAAAAAAGATCTCCTCTTCATTCTTCGCGAGCCCTACAACAGTCATCATGCCCGTCAGCCCGAGATCGGTGATGCTCTCCATAGCCGCTCCCAGCTGGCCTTTGCCGCCGTCGATGATCACCAGCTGCGGCAGCGACTGCTGCTCGTCGAGCAGCCTCCTGTAGCGCCGGTGTACCACTTCCTTCATCGTAGCGAAGTCATTGATGCCCTCCACCGTCTTCACATTGTAGTGACGATAGTCTTTTTTGCTCTCTACCCCATCCCGAAAACAGACCATCGCCGATACAGGATAACTGCCCTGGAAATTCGAGTTATCGAAACACTCGATATGCACCGGTAACTCCGCCAGCTGCAGGTCTTCCATCAGCTGATAGAGCACCTGCTTGCGCTCGTCCAAAGTCTTCCCCTCCAGCTGCAGGATCTTTTTCTTCCGCAGCTCTTCCCTGAAATAACCCACGTTCTTCTCCGACAGCTCAAGCAGCTTCTTTTTGTCCCCTCCTTTGGGGATAGTCTGCACGACGCCTTCCTCCGGAAAATCGATAGGGAAGGGCAGTATAAGCTCTTTTGACAGACTGTTGAAGGTCTCGCGCAGCTGCGCCGCCGTAAAGGCAAGCACTTCTTCGTCGGACTCTTCGAGGTGCGTCTCCACCTGCGTGGTGTGCGTCTGGACAATCGTGCCTGTTTCGACCATAAGATAGTTGACATAGGCCAGGTCGCCGTCCCGGGCGATGGAGAAGACGTCCGCATTGCTCAGATGCCTGCTCACTACCACCGACCGCGCCTCATAGTTTTCGAGATGCAGCAGCTTTTTGCGGGTCTGTTCGGCTTTTTCGAAATTGAGCCTGTCGGCATGATCCCGCATTTCCTTTTTGAACTCCTGCATCAGCGGACCCAGATTGCCTTTCAGGATATTCTTCAGCTGAAGCAGCCCTTCCCGGTAGTCCTCATTGGTCTGCAGCCCTTCACACGGACCCTTGCAGTTGCCGAGATGGTACTCGAGACAGACCTTGTACTTGCCCTTTTTTATCTGGGCGTCGGAGAGATTCAGCTGACAGGTCCTCAGCTGGATATTGCTCTTTACCAGGTCCAGCAGCTCGCGGACTCTTCCCACGGACGTAAAGGGACCGAGATATTCCGACCCGTCGCTGATCTTCCGGCGCGTCAGGAATACGCGCGGAAAAGGTTCATTTTTGATGACGATGAAAGGATAGCTCTTGTCATCCTTTAGGTTGATGTTGAATTTTGGCTGGAACTGCTTGATCAGCGAATTTTCCAGCAAAAAAGCGTCCTGCTCGGAATTCACGATAGTAAATTCGATGCGGCGGATCCGCTGCACCAGCTCGTAGGTCTTATAGCTGGTGAAGGTTTTGGAGAAATAAGAGCTCACCCGCTTGCGCAGGCTTTTGGCTTTTCCGACGTATACGAGTTCGTCCTTCTCGTCGAAATATTTATAGATCCCGGGACTGAGCGGGATGGTATGGGCGATCTGACTGAACTGTTCTGCTGTCATGTTTGATTGTCTTCTTCTAATTCTCTTCTTCTTCGTCCCAGACTACTTTCAGCAATTGCTCGACGCTGGGCCTGCCCTTCGGCGCAGCCATGGTGACGATCTGAAAGTTTTTTCCGGCGCGCCAGTACATCTTTTTCGGTGATCAGGCTGTCGCCGGAACTATAGCTCTTTTCGAGATAGATGCTCCTTACTTTTTGCGACCCGTTGTGGGTAACCGTCGTTACGTCTACGCGTTGCAAGTGGGAGTTCCTTTACCGTGCTCGAATAGGTGAAAATGATGGACTGCGTGGACTTGTCCATAAATGAGCTTTCAGTAAAATCCTTTTCAAAACGCCCGTCGTGTAGCTCCTGCGGCAGGAACCGCTTGGCCAGGCTGTTGAACTCCGGTACCTCGATGAAGACGGAGTCGGTCCTGTTGTTGATGGTGGTGTATTTCTTCAGCGCCATCGGGACGGAATCGACGTGCAGGATCTCTGTTTCCAGATATTCGGCAACCGGGAAAAAGGTGTTGGAGGTATCGTTAGCTGGCAGGGAGTCCTGAATGGTCCGGACCGTTGGCTGCTGATGATTGTTGCACGAGCCACAAGCCAGCCCCAGGACGAGGGAGAACACAAAGAGATATTTCATGCCGCAAAGGTACGACTATGGTAGTTCTTTCACTATACCGAGCTTGAACCCGAACCCCTTCAGGTTTTCCGTGATGGGGTACTGGTTGGTATAGGTGGAAAGCAGCTGGTAGCGGAACTCGGGGCCCGCCTGGAGCGTCACGCCATTGAGCTTGTAGGTCATAAAGGCCTCCACTCCGCCGTTGATATTCCAGCGCCTGAAGAGCGTCGGCGCTTTCAGATAGCTCTGGTAGTCCGAGCTGAGCATATAGGCGTTGGTATTGAGCAGATAGCTCGGCTGTATGGTGGCGCCGATATTGAACTGCAGCCTTTCGTTGCCCAGGACCCTCAGTTCGAAGCCGACAGGGGCCGACAGCTGGTAGTAGTCGTTGCTGAAAGTCTCCTGCGTCCTGCCGCCGAAATTGCCCATCCTCGTATAAGCTGTGAGGGAGTCCATCACATAGCCGTAGTACGAGCTCAGGGTGATGGTAGCCGGCTGCGGGTCGTTGGTGGCATATGCCTTGATCATGTAGCGGCTGAAATTGAACTGCAGCCCGCCCTTGATGGAGAGGTTGCGGGTCACGCGGTACAGGACGCTGCCGCCGACCTGGAAGCCCAGCGCGGGCGAATGGTCGACATATCGTTGTGCGTCGCCGGTATGCACGAGGTTTGCCGGGCCGCTATATTTGCTGAGGCCGTAGTCTCCACCAGACAGCGACCTGTAGTTGACCGTGGGAGACAGCGTCAGCTGGAAATAGGTTCTGGACTGGCGCTGCGAGACAGCCAGCGTATACAAAGCATAGTCGTGGAGCCAGTTGATGCGCGCCCGGTCGCCCGATTCCGCGATCGCGGTGGCAGAAGCCCTCGTAGCGCCGGACGCCGAGTCGGCGAGCCTCCCCTTCGCAAGGGACGAGTTGCCCGATCGGATATGGGCCAGGTCGCGCTTGTTGCGGGCCTGTACTTCCGTCCTCGCACTGAGGCTTTCGAGGACGCTCTGTGCCGTTATATCGTCCGTCGCGTCGGCCGCAGCGCCGCGCTGCTCAGGCTCGGAACCGCCGCGGGTAAGACGCGCGGCTGCCGCATCGGATGAACCGCCACCGGCCGGAATGATTGTCTTTGCAGCGATGACGGGTATAGCCGGGGCATGGTCGGGAAGCGCAACGGCACGGCTCAGGAATTCAGAAAGATCGGGCTGACTGATCACCAGATTGCTGAGCGTTATAGTGATTCCTTTCGGGGACTGGTTGTCTTCGTTGCCCGTGGGGTCGTCGGCGCCGTTGTAGTGGCGCGCGGCGGGCGTCGTATTATTGGGAGCGTGGAGAGCTGCGAGGGCTGGATGACGGTGAGTAGAGGCGGGCAATACGATCCTGGAAAGGGCTGCTCCGGAATCACTGGCGGCAAGACCTTTCGTAGCCAATACAGGATGTGCAGAGGGGGCTATCAGCTCCCTGCCGGCGAAGAACAGAATACCTCCAACCAGCAGAGCCATACTTCCTATGAACCACTTTCTTTTAGTGTGCAGTGAGCCGTGAACCCCTTTCCATACTTTTTCAGAAGGGTACATTTTGTATTGCTCTGTCTTTTCCCTGATCAGCTGCTCAAAATCGTCACTATAGAAGTTGCTCTCCTTCATTTGTCAATCAGTTTTAGGGATGTTTTCATGGATTTGGATACTTATCGAAACGGTTAGCGAATTGCGACGAGCCATTCGGACTTCTCCCGTGGTTTGGGTAGTATTTTCTTTTTGATCAGGATATCTTCCAGCATCTGTTTGGCCCGGGTGTATTGCGACCGGCTGGTGCTCTCTTCGATGTCCAGCATATCGGCAATTTCCTTGTGAGAATAGCCTTCTATCGCGTACAGGTTGAGGACGGTCCGGTATCCGATGGGCAGAAGCCGGATACATTCGACTACCTGCTTGGCCTGTACTATCGACGGTACGCTTTCTTCACGAACCTGGACGCCGTGTGCGTGTACGATATCCAGACTCTCGTTGAATCGTTTATTTTTTTGAGGTTGTTGATACAGGTATGTACAATGATCCGCCTGATCCAGCCCTCAAAAGCACCTTTGTTCTGAAAGGTGTGTATCTGGGAAAATACTTTTATAAATCCCTCCTGCAGCATATCCTCCGCATCTTCCCTGTTGTGGGCGAACCGGTAACAAACGGCCAACATCTTCGGGCTGTACCTGTTGTACAGCTCACGCTGAGCAGCCGACTCATTTTTTAAACAGCCTTGTAGGATGGCTTCTTCGGTCATACAATAACCGTAATTGGTTGCCCTGTAATTTAGACAATTTTAACGAGGTAAAGCTGCGTATGCTAAAAAAAGAAGGAGTACAGCCACCGGTAAAAATTGGCCGTACTCCTATATTTCGCGGGCTGCTCCCGTTTCGCAGGATCCCCCCGTTTCCCGCCATGCTCCCGGTTCCCGGGGTTCTGTCGGGTCTATCCGATCAGGACATTTCCCGTCATTTCCTTAGGTATTTCTAACCCCATCATTGTCAGAATGGTAGGCGCAAGATCCCCCAGCTTGCCAGGGCGGATAGCGCCCTTGTAGTCCGCGTCGATGATAAAAAAGGGCACCGGGTTCATCGTATGGGCCGTATTGGGACTGCCGTCGGCGTTCACCATATAGTCGGCATTCCCGTGGTCCGCCGTCAAAAACACCGTATAACCATTGTCAAGCGCGGCTTGCACGACGCGGCGCACACACTGGTCGACCGTTTCGGCCGCTCTGATCGCCGCTTCCCATACCCCCGTGTGACCGACCATATCGGCATTGGCATAGTTGAGGCAGATAAAATCGGCCGTTTTATTTTGTATCTCGGGGACGATCGCATCGGTGAGTTCGACAGCGCTCATCTCGGGTTTCAGGTCGTAGGTAGCCACCTTGGGCGAAGGGACCATGATCCTGTTCTCTCCTGTAAAGGAGTCTCGCGCCCCCCGCTGAAGAAGAAGCTCACATGAGGATACTTTTCCGTTTCCGCAATTCGTATCTGCTTCAGCCCCTTGCCCGCAATGATCTCGCCGATGGTGTTCTTCAGGTCGTCGTTCTCGAAGACGACGCTGACGCCCCTGAATTTTGCATCGTACTGGGTCATCGTCGTATAGTGGATAGAGAGCTTCTTCATACCCTGCTCAGGTATATCGTTCTGGGTAAGGACCTCCGTGATCTCGCGGCAGCGGTCGGTACGGAAATTGAAGCAGATCGCATAGTCCCCGTCCTTTATAGTCGCCAGAGGCAGCTGGTCCGATCCGACGACGACGGTAGGCTTGATGAATTCGTCGGTTATACCTTGTGCGTAGGAGGATTCGACGGCCGCAAGCGCATCGGTGGCTTTCGGGCCGGCGCCGTTCACCAGGGCGTCATAGGCCAGCTTTACGCGCTCCCACCGTTTGTCCCGGTCCATCGCATAGTACCGGCCGCTTACCGTGGCGATCTTGCCGGTGGTGGCGTTGAGGTGCTTCTGGAGGTCCCGGACATAGCCCAGACCGCTTTTGGGATCGGTATCCCGGCCGTCGGTAAAAGCATGGATATACACGTCTTTAAGGCCTTCTGTCACACAGGTGTCCACGATGGCCTTCAGATGGCTGGTATGGGAGTGTACACCGCCATCGCTGACCAGACCGAGGAGGTGGAGGGGTTTGCCGTCTTTTACGGCACCGCGGATCGCCGCCAGCAGGGTCTCGTTTTTCGCGAACGAACCGTCGCGGATGGCCACATTGATGCGCTGCAGCTCCTGATTGACAATGCGTCCCGCGCCAAGGTTCAGGTGGCCGACCTCGGAATTGCCCATCTGGCCCTCCGGAAGCCCTACCTCTTCGCCATAGGTGACGAGGGTCGTATTGGGATATTTGGCGTATAACGAACTGACGAAGGGCACCCTGGCGTTCTGGATGGCGTCTGACGAGCTTTGTTGTCCGAGGCCCCATCCATCCATGATGACCAGTATAACTTTTTTGGCGTTTGGCATAAAAGACAGCTTTTTTACTTGTTTCCTGACGCCGCAAAGGTAGGGGCTTCGTCCGAATCTGCCCTTTTAGTGGAATTTTTAGCTATTCCGACAGTTTGGCATATAATTGGTATTAAGCAGGGCGACTAATATTCTATTATATGAAAAGCATACTTGGGTTGGCGGTTCTCTCGCTATCGTTGGTCCTGGTTTCTTTCCGCCCTCTGTATACGCTTGACGAAATAACATATGCCATGCGCGCGGGTAACGCCGGCCAGCTTGGACAATTTCTGGACAATAGGGTTGATATATGTCTTCCGGATAAAAGTGACACATACAGTAAAATACAGGCCGAAATGATCATCCGCGATTTCTTCAGTACCAATGGAGTTAGAAATTTCCTGGTCAAACGCAAGGGCACCAACGGCGGATCTGAGTTTTGTGTAGGAGTTTTGCAGACGAGAAATGGCGACTACCGGACGACGATCTTTATCAAACAAAAAGGGGACAAACAATATCTGCAGGAACTCAGGTTCCAGAACAACCAATAGATCAGAATAACCAACCAATAAAGAAGCACCTATTAGCAGGGCCCGGCCAACTGGCCGGGCCCTAATTTTTTCCGTAGCTTTGCCGCATGCCTAATTTCTTTGACGAGCAACTGCAGCTACTTGTCCAAAACGCGTTGAAGGAGGATGTCGGCGATGGCGACCACTCCACGCTGGCCTGTATACCGCCCGACGCCCGTGGCAAGGCCGTCCTGCACATCAAACAGGACGGAATACTCGCCGGGATGGAAATAGCCGAAAAAATACTGAAGATGAAAGAGCCCGGCTCGAAGTTCACTGCATACAAGCGGGACGGCGACGTCATGCGCGACGGCGAAGAAGCCTTCGTCGCCGAAGCGACCGTCCCTACGATACTGCAGTGCGAGCGGCTTATCCTGAACTGCATGCAGCGGATGAGCGGGATCGCAACCCTTACCCGCCAGTACGTCGACAAGCTCCAGAAATATAAGACCCGGGTCCTGGACACCCGCAAGACCACACCCAATTTCCGCCTGCTCGAAAAAGACGCCGTCCGTATCGGCGGAGGTATCAACCACCGGTTCGGCCTCTACGACATGATCATGCTGAAGGACAACCATATCGACTACGCGGGCAGCCTGGAGGCGGCGATCGAAAAAGCCAGCGCATACCGCCAGGCGCACAAGCCGCAGCTGAAGATCGAGGTGGAGACCCGCAATCTCGGCGAAGTGAGAAGGGTGCTGGCCATAGGCAAGGTCGACAGGATCATGCTGGATAATTTTACCCCGCGCCTTCTGGCCGAAGCCCTTTCGCTTATCGGCGACCGCTATGAGACGGAAGCCAGCGGCGGTATCAACCTGAACAATATCGAAGACTACGCCCGCACCGGCGTAGACTATATCAGCGTCGGCGCGCTCATTCACCAGGCCCGCAGCCTGGACATGAGCCTGAAGGCGGTAATCTACAAATAGTATGAGCAAGAAGAAAACAGGTTCAGGCGGGATCATCTATTCTACGGACCCCGGTTTCCGGATGGAAGAGGACGCCCCCGCTGAGGAGACGCTGCCCGCCAAACAACAACGGCTGCGCGTCATTCTGGACACACGCCAGCGCGCTGGCAAGGCCGTTACCCTCGTCACCGGATTCGCCGGAAAAAAGGACGACCTCGAAGACCTGGGAAAAAAGCTGAAAACCCACTGCGGCACGGGCGGCTCGGTGAAGGACGGAGAGATCATCGTCCAGGGCGACCAGCGGGATAAGATAACCCAGTGGCTGCTGAAGAACGGATACACGTCGACCAAACGCATTTGATGTTCTCCCTGTATATCATCCTTTGTATCGCCTGTGGCGTCGTCGCAATCGTTTCCTTTTTCCTCTACGTACGGGCGAGAATGGCGAACAAACTGGCGGACGAACGGCGCTGGCGGTCCATCCATTTTCTAAGCCTTTTTCTCTTCGTCTTCTTCGGCGTACTGATCCTCATCCACCTCTCGGACAGCATCAGCCGCGGCACCTCCTACTCCTGAGCTTTTATAAAAGCCCGCACCGCGCGGCTATTCGGTCCCTTTACATTCATATAATAGGTGCCCGCCGGCAAGCCGGCCGTGCTGATCGTCTGCACCCAATTGAGACCCTGCTTGTCAAAAACCCATTTTCGCAGCGGCCTCCCCGACGCGTCCGCGATACTCACCTCTATCTTCCCCTGGTCCGCGTTCGTCATTTCGAGATAGACGATGCCGGTTGACGGATTGGGCCTCAGACCGAGCGACACCTGCACATCGCCGGCAACGGTTATGCTCATGGTGTCCGAATAGCTGGTGCTTCCGTCCATGGCCACCTGCACCAGACGGTAATAGCTCGCCCCCAACAAAGGGACCTGATCCATATAGCTATAGGCGTGCGGAACATTGGCCGCGGCCGTCGTATCGATGCTGGTAAAGGAATTCCCGTCGACGGAACGCTGCACGATAAAATAGTCGTTGTTCTGTTCCTGCAGTGTCGACCAGTTGACCGTCACCGCTTTTCCATCGGGAGTGACGCTGCATGGTCCCCAGGTCACCGGCGGACGGCCGGAGGCGGAGGAGTTGCCGGCGGCGTTGTGGGTGGCGTCGTCGGGGGAGGAGTCGCAGGTGGAGTAGTTGGCGGCGGCGTCACAGGTGGCGTGGTCGGCGGCGGTGTCGTCGGAGGAGGCGGCGTTACCGGCGGAGACACCGTGTCAACCGGAGGCACAGAGTCGATCGGAGGCACCGAGTCAATTGGCGGCACCGAGTCCGTCGGTGGCCCCTGGTCGATCACAACGCTGTCGCCTACCCGCCGGTACTGCGCCATCCACTGGTACACATTGAGCCCGCTGGTGCTGTCTTTAACCCCGGCACGCCGGGAGCCCCATAGGTCTGAAGCCAGCCATAGTGCCCCGCAGCCTGGAATACGGTCAGTATCGGCCTCGGGCTCGCATTAAAACTATCCAGCTGGTGGATATAGCCCATCGTATACGTGTAGGGGCCGGTATTGTCTCCGGAATTGACCGTCAGCCATACCGGTAAATGAGCCTTGGCGATCTCTTTGGACCGGTCCGGCGCGTCGAAGGATGCCGTCGCGCATCCCAGCATGCTCGCGAGCCTCCTGCCGTAAAGCCTGGCGGACTGTCCCGGATATTCGATGGAGATACCCCCGCCCATGCTAAGCCCGGTGATGGACACTTTGCTGGTGTCGACCCGGTAGTGGCTGGCGGCGTAGTTGATGACATCGTCTACCATTTGCTGCTCAGGGCCGTTCTGGTTGGGCTGCATGGTCATCTGTGGCGCGATCACTATAAATTCATAGGTATTGCCATTGACGACTACCGGATCTGGGAAATGGGCGTCGACGTTATGGTTGATCTGCTGATCGATCTGCATGGGAGGCCCGCCGCGCAGCACGACAGGCAGCTGACTCGCACTGCCATCGCCTATCTCACCCTCCCCGTGAATAAATACCAGTAGTGGATAGCGCTTGCCGCTGGTGCTGTAGTTGGCGGGCAGCGATACATAGTAGCCGTGGACCCAGGTGTCGATCGTTGTACTCGCCATGGCAGTCAGCGTTCTCTTGGGCTGGCAGAAGATCAGCAGGGGCATCGGAATAAATAATACCAGCCATAGGGATGCCCTGCAGAATTTGTACAATTCGCGCATGCTGTTCATTTAACGGATAAAATTGGCCCGGAATCAGATTTTAGTGGGATATGCGCAGCCCTGGAACGGGCCCGTGAGTAGAATCTATCCCGCTAATTCCATGCCAGGCACCTGCTGGCAGGGCCGTTGCAGACGGTCTCCATCGGCGACTCCCCTGCGGGAGTCCCTTACTTACTTCTGTGTTATGATTCCCGTTACTGTTGCTTTTTGACAAAGCTGCGGACCGTTCGGGTCTTCGGGCCCCTGATAGTCAGATAATAGGTACCCGCGGGCAAACTACCGGTGTTGATCGCCTGCATCCAGTACAGGGTCTGTTTATCGTAGGACCATTTGCGCATCGTCCTGCCCGCAGCATCCGTGATGCTCAGTTCCAGTCGTCCCAGATCGGCGTTCATCATTTCGAGATAGACGAGCCCCGCCGTGGGATTGGGTTTTAGCGACAGCTGTTCTGAACCTGAGCTATTTATGCGCATGACGCCCGAATAGTCGCTCCTGCCGTCGAGGTCTGTCTGTATGATCCGGTAGTAGCTGGTGCCCGCAAGGGGAGTTTCGTCCACATACGTATAGTCGTGCGGAGTATTGGCCGCCGCCGTCGTATCGAGGCTGGCGAAGGATTTTCCGTCGGCGGAACGCTGAACGATAAAATATCGGTTATTCTGTTCCTGCAAGGTCGACCAGTTTACGGTTACAGTGCCCCCGCTAAGCCTGGCGGAGTAGGGCCCCCAGGTTACGGGTAGGGGCTGCGCGCCGGCGTCTATAACGACATTGCTGCCCACCCTTTTGTACTGTGCCATCCACTGATAGACATTCTGACCGGCGCTGTTGGTGATGCCCGGATGAGCGCCGCTGCCGTCCGTCGGAGCGCCGTAGGTATCCACCCAGCCGCCGTGGCCGGACACCGGAAATATGGTCTCCAGCGGAGCGGGATCGGCACTGAGGGCATTCAGCTGATCGACGTACCCGATAGTGTAAGAGTAGGGACCCGTGGGATCGCCCTGATTGACCGTCAGCCATACCGGCAAATGGGCGGCGGCGATCTCTTTTGTCCTGTCCGAAGCATTGAAGGAAGATACCGCAACCCCCAGCAGGCTCGCCAGCTTTACTCCGTAAAGAGTAGCCGACTGCCCCGGATATTCGATGGCTATTCCGCCACCCATGCTAAGACCCGTAAGGGATATCTTGGACGCGTCGACCCGCCAGTGGCTGCTCGCATAGTTGATGATATCGTCGACCATCGCCTGCTCAGCCCCGTTCTGATCCGGCTGCGTCGCTATCTGGGGAGCGATCACGATAAATTCATAGCTGTTGCCATTCACCACTACCGGGTCCGGAAAATGGGCGTCGGTGTTATTGTTCACCTGCTGGTTGATCTGCATGGGCGGTCCGTTGCGCAACACAGCGGGCAGCTGCGAGGCGCTGCCGTCGCCAACCTCTCCGATGCCGTGCAGAAATATCAGCAATGGATAGCTCTTACTGCCCGTACCATAGCTGGCAGGCAGAGAGACATAGAAACCGTGAATATAGGTATCGATCGTTGTACCCGGAAAGGCGGTAAGCGTCCGCTTCGCCTGGGAAAAAAGGAGGGAGGGCATCGGGATAAAGAGTAAGATACAGACAACCGCCCGGCAGAACTTGTACAATTCGCGCATGATAAGCTTTTTTGTTTTTATGGGGCTTAGAATAGGAGTAGACACGCAGGGACACATGCCATTCGTTTTCCAAAATCGCGAGGGAACGGAGAAGGGTAGATACTTATATGGGAATCAGGTGGCCATGAACTGACCGGTAAGCAGGTAGTTTCCACTAATTCCATGCCAAAAGACCGCGGATGCTGAGCCGCGGCGATACCTATATGACTTATTTACTGTCCCTGCGCGAGAGAGTAAGCCTTTTTATTCCCCCACATATTCAGCAGCTCGGAAGAACAGATCTTGAAATCGCCGCTCAGACTGACGTAGAGCCCAAGTACATCCTGCTGGTTCAGCGGACTGCCGTCGATGCTTTCAAACCGGACATTGTACTGATTCACCAGATTGGTGTATACCGAACCCGTGGGCCACACCTGCGTTCCCCGGTTGCTGATGTTGATGAGGTTGAACTTGACACCCGCGTGCCGCTGGCATTTTTTGCGATAAATTCGGGCTGTTCCGGGCTCTCGATAAAGAGGTCGACGCCCACGATGAATTCGTTCTGCGTCTCTTCCGAAACCATCATTTCGTTGCGGGACAACTTGAATTCGGTGGTTGTAACGGGCATGTTCGGCAGCAGGGGCTTGGCCATATGCTGCGGCGTCTTGCCGAAGTTCGCGACGATCGCATCCGCGAATGCGGTCGTATTCAGCGAGGGACTACTCTTGTCGCCGAAGTCGCCCGTGTGGATTCCCTGTTCCAGCGTATATAGCAGGGCGTTTTCGATGATCGCGGCGTTTTCCATCAGGCCAAGGTGGCGAAGCATCGAGATTCCGCTGAGCAGCAGCGCCGTCGGATTGGCGATGTTCTTGCCGGCAATATCGGGAGCGGTCCCGTGGACGGCTTCGAAAATAGAAATATGGTCTCCGATATTGGCCGAAGGGGCAAAGCCCAGTCCTCCGACGAGACCCGCACAGAGGTCGGAGATGATATCGCCCTGGAGATTGGTCAGGACAACCACATCGAACTCCTGCGGCCTGACCACCAGCTTCATGGCCAGATCGTCTACGATGATATCGTCGGCTTTCAGTTCGGGATATTCCTTAGCGACCTCCTGAAAGCACTCGAGAAAGAGACCGTCCGTCAGCGTTCATGATATTGGCCTTGTGCCCGCAGGTAATGCGGCGGGCGCCGTTCTTTTTGGCCATCTCGAAGGCATATTTGATCACCTGCAGGCTGCCCGGCCGCGTGATAAAGCGGCGGCTCAGCGCGACGTCCTGCGTCAGCATATGCTCAATGCCTCCATAAGTGTCTTCGATATTCTCCCGGACGATCGTGATGTCGATCGGTATGCCCGCACGCGAGAACACCGTGTCGACGCCGTGGAGGGTCTGAAACACCCGTTTGTTCGCATAGGTATTCCAGGTCTTTCGCGCCGTCACGTTCACGCTCTTCACGCCCTTTCCTTTCGGCGTCTCCATGGGCCCCTTGAAGAGGATCCCCAGTTCTTCTATGGTGTGTTTGGCTTCCGGTGTCATGCCGTTGGAGAAACCCCTGTCGAAAACCCATTTTCCCATGTCTACCATTTCATATTCGAGGGGGACCTTTCCCGCCTTAAAAATGCCGAGCACTGCGTCCATTATCTCCGGGCCGATTCCATCTCCTTTTGCAACTGCGATCTTCATATGTTGAATTTTTTGTATTTGTTTTAGCCTCGATAACTCTCAGAGGCAGCGGGGGTTTATGCTAAAATCTGCAAAACTGCAGGGGTGGTTCGGACGCAAAATTAGGTTAAGATTTTGTGCCTATTTTGATTAACTTTAGAAAAAATTGGTTAGATGGCAAACAAGATCTCCGAAGGAATGGAAGTGAGCGTAGAGACCTTCTACCAGCCAGACTATTCCAACCCAATTTCCGGTGAGTACATGTTCGCCTATCGCATCACGATCGAAAACCACAACAATTTCTCCGTCAAACTTCATCGCCGTCACTGGCATATCTTCGACAGCAACGGCAGCTACCGGGAGGTCGAAGGAGAGGGCGTCGTAGGCGTCCAGCCCATCCTCCAGCCCGGCGAACGCTACCAGTACGTCAGCGGCTGCAACCTCCGCACCGAAATGGGGAAGATGTATGGTTCCTATACGATGGAGAACCTCAACAACAAGAAGAACTTCGAAGTGAATATCCCCATCTTCGAGATGATCGTTCCATTCAAAATGAACTAACTCCCCCTCCCCCGGATCAGCCAGCCCCCACGCCTCGGATCAACCACTCCCGTGAATAAGGCCGCACTCCCCGCAGAGCTCACTCCGCGAACCACTCCCCTCCGGGAAATCCCCGTTTGGTGGATTTAGCCCACCGCCAGTCCCCCAACTACCCCCGGCAGGCCCTTTTAACATTTTGGCGTGCAACGGTTGAGTAAATTGCCGTGTCATTTGATCATACACACCCCTCCATGAAAAAATACCCGGTCTCCTGCTTACGCTGACGGTTCTGCTGGCCGTATTCGCCGGCTGCCAGAAGAGCGCCCCAGCCAATATATCTGAAGTCAAAGCACACGTCGTCGATGGCGGCGATCCTGCCGCCGATGGCATGGGCATCTATATCAAATTGGATGACAGCAAAGAGAACGTCGTTCCCATCAACCTGCCCGCCGAGTACCAGCAAAAAGATATCAATACGGCGGTCGCGCTGAAGATCGTGAACACAGGAGGGATGAAGCAGCTCGGCATCGCCGGCGCCCAGCTTCCGCGTCGTCTATATCGTCGCCATCCGCAAACTCTAGGATCGTCGTTCGTCACTATCCGTCCAGGATCATCCACCATCACCATCCCCTAAAATCTCTTCGATTCAAAATCCGCGTTCACCGTTTCCTCCTTCGACATCCCCGTCCTGAAGAGCGCAAAACCCATCACGGCAAAGAAGACCACCCCCAGGATATAATATCCCGTATCCCCCATCGCCCCGACCAGGAATTTTTCGGCACTCAGCCTGCCGATCAGCTCCTTTACCTTTTCAGGGATATTCAGGAAGGCGAACAGCACACCCATCAGCGAGCCCCCGGCCACCAGCCCCGTTGCAAAGAGATTGCCTTTTTCCAGATCTTCCTCCCCCTCTTTCCCGGCCGTCTCTCCTCTTTTCTTCTTAAAATGATTGACCGCTCCCCGGATCGCTCCTCCACAGAATATCGGCAGGGTGGTAGACAACGGCAAATAAACACCGATCGCAAAGCTCAGCGCCCTCACTCCGCAAAGCTCCATGACCAGTGCCAGAAAGGCCCCGGCCAGAACATAGTTCCAGTCCAGATTACCCGAGAGGATACCCTTGACGAGAGTGGCCATCAGGGTCGCCTGCGGGGCGTTATACGTGCTGCCGATGGCGTGGTGGATGCCTTTCGCGGCGAGCTCCGAACTCGGTATATCCAGCGTCTTTACCGTAAAACCGATCGCGATGGCAGAGACGATGACGCCGATAAATAACGCCAGCTTGCTGGTATTTGGGAGTGGAACCGACGAGATAACCCGTCTTGAGGTCCTGGGAGGTCGCCCCGGCATTCGCGGCAGCGATACAGACCATACCTCCGACTACCAGCGCCATGGCCTCATAAGCCTTTCCTCCCCACCCTACTGCAAGAAATATCAGACAGGTGCTCATCACCGTGGCGATAGTCATGCCGGAGATGGGGTTGTTGGAGTTGCCGATCAGACCTACGATGCGCGACGAGACGGTCACGAAGAAGGCCCCGAAGACCACTATCAGGACGCCGATCAGGAGGCGGTTGAAGAAGAATTGCCTGGAATAATGCTCAGCATGGCGATCAGGAAGATCAGCGCGATACTGCCGAACAGCACAACTTTTATGCTCAGGTCCCTCTCGGTCCGCAGACGGCTGTCGCCGCCTTTTCCTTTACCGAACCGAGGCTGTCTTTAAAAGAAGATACAATGGTAGGGATAGTCTTTATTAGCGTAATGAAGCCGCCCATGGCCACCGCACCGGCGCCGATCAGACGGACATAGCTGCGGTAGATCGCTGAGGCGGGGTCCGCAAAGGTCCTGGCTCACGGGATCCCAGCCCCCGTATCCGCCCGCGGTATGGATATCTTTCAGGTAGCCCAGCTTCACCTGCTGGAGAGCGATCTGCAGGGGGCTCACAAGAGACGCGAGCAGAGGCTGCAGCACAAGCCAGCTGAGTATGCTGCCCGCCACCAGAATATCCGGAGATGCGGGGACCGATGATATAGCCCACACCCATATATTCGGGGGTGATGTCCGCGGATATCTGTGCGGAAGGGAATATCTTATTAAGGCCCTTGCTCTTTACCGTGTCGAACAGCGGCGTATCGGCGATGACCTTGAACATCTTCTGGAAAAAGGGCATAGATAAAGGCGAAACCCAGTCCGCTAAAAGCCGTTCTTGCAAAATGTCCGCCTTTTTTCCCCCGCCTTCAGCACCGAAGCGCAGGCGGTGCCTTCAGGGTAAGGCAGGGTTTCGTGCTCTTTTACGATCAGCGCCCGGCGCAGCGGGATCATCATCAGCGTCCCCAGCAGTCCGCCAAACACCGCAAGAATGAAGATCACCGCGTAGTCAAAATAGTTCGCGGCGTCGGCCGTAGACAAAAACAAAAAACCCGGAAGCGTAAAGACGACGCCCGCGGCGATGCTTTCGCTGGCGCTGCCCGTGGTCTGGATGATATTGTTCTCCAGGATCGTCGTCCTGAACAGCTTGCGTCCCAGGGTGATGGCGAGTACGGCGATCGGGATGGACGCCGATACGGTCAGCCCGGCTTTAAGGGCGAGATAGACGGTCGAGGCGCCGAACAGGACGCCGAAGATGCTGCCCATCAGAAGGGCCTTGAAGGTAAATTCTTTCATCTGCGTCTCCGGGCTGACGAAAGGCTGGAATTTTTTCTCGCTCATGCTGGTGGTTTGTTTTGGTTATGCTTCACCTGTTTTTTCACGGACGATGGCGTTCAGCGACTTTATACGGGTAAAGATCAGGACCCCGCCGATGATGCCCGCGGTAAACCATATCAGAAAGTAGACCCTCTTATCCGGGAATTTGTCCCAGCTGCTCGTCATCAGACCGGCGACCTTGCTGCCCAGGGGACATGGTCAGGAACCAGCCGCCCATCAGCAGCGACGTCAGTCGGGGCGGCGCCAGCTTGGAAACCAATGACAGACCCATCGGGCTGAGGAAGACCTCCGCTGCAGTGATGACGAAATAGGTCCCCCACAGCCATGCCGGTGACACCTTATATTGATAGATGGAAGCTACCGAGAGTACGGCAAACAACATCACCAGGGACGACAGCCCGGAAAGGAAGAGGGCGATGCCGAATTTGGAGGTAGTCGTCGGCTCCTTACCCCTTTTTCGCAGGAGACTGAACAGGGCAACGAGCAGCGGCGTCAGCGTCACAATAAAGAAGGGGCCGATGGACTGGTACAGTTCCGCATTGGCCAGTTTGAGGTCCTGTCCCGGTGGCGGCCATTTGTCTTTCGGGACATTGAGGAAATAGGGATCGGGTCCGGTCGTCTTCAGTACCTGGCCGGACGCGTCGCGTACCGGCGCAAGGTGGGCGTCTACAGAATCGATCGTCCGGGGATTGGTGTTTACCGTTTGCAGAAGGCCCAGCCAGTCTGCGCCGCCTGCGATGGCGGGGGAACTGAGAGTCCGGTCCGTATGTTTTTCGGTCCAGAGGGTATAGGCGGTGAAGTTCTGGTAAAAAAGCGCCCAGAAGATGATCGAGATCGCGAAGATGAACAGCAGGGCGCCGATGCCCCTTTTGTCATTCTTGTTGGCCCTCACCCATATGGAGATGAAAAAGGCGATGATGGGGATACACGCGAAGACGAAGGCATCGCTGGACTGGGTACCCATGATCGTACCATGAAAAAGTCTCATGGGCACGACAAATCCGATGATGGCTGCGATCGCGGCCGGCACGAAGACGTACAGTCCGATCTGGCCGAGGTTCATATCCTCTTTCTGCGGCGGCTTCCGGACGTCGCCGGCCCTTACGTGTTTCAGATTGAAGCCAAAGACGATGAGTCCGATGACCATTCCGACGCCGGCCGCGCCAAAGGCATAACCCCAGCTGTATTTGTTGCGGAGATAGGCCGCCGCGAAATTGCAGAGCAGGGCGCCGGAATTGATGCCCATGTAGAAGATATTATAGGCGTTATTCTTCAGCGGCTTCAGGTCCTCTTTATTATATATGTTCCCCAAAAGGGTGCTGATATTGGGTTTGAAAAATCCGTTGCCGCAGATGATCAGGCCGAGAGAGACGTACATGGCCGTATCGCCGGGCAGCGTAAGTCCCAGATAACCCAGCGCCAGCGAGACCGCCCCCGATGAAGATCGATTTGATATAGCCGAGATAGCGGTCGGCGATCATGCCGCCGACGAACAGCGGCAGCCAGATGAGCGCGAGAAAAGTTCCGGTGACATCCGCCGCATTCTTTTCCTGAAGGCCTTTCCCGCCGCCGGATTTGTCGCCTATAAGGTAGAGGAAGAGTATCCCCGCCAGGAGATAATAGGCAAAACGTTCCCACATTTCTGTCAAAAAAAGTATGTAAAGGGCTCTCGGATGTCTGCCTTTCCCGGTGGTAGGTTGGGTCATGCTTTTATATAATTAAAGAGCCTAAAATACAGATTTATCGGTATTCCGGTCGCCGGAAGGGACAGATGGGTCAAATTCTTTTTTCAATATGTCCCCGCGAAATTCGAATTTCGGGCCATGAAGATCTTACTGTTAGGCTCCGGCGGAAGGGAGCATGCGCTGGCACTGGAAGCTGGCTCAAAGTCCGCACTGTTCTGCACTGTTCATTGCTCCTGGGAATGCCGGTACTGCCACCTGCGGTACCAACCTGGACCTTTCACCGCTGGACTTTGGCGGGGTTAAGGATTTCTGCGTGAACGAAGGCATCGGGATGGTTGTAGTCGGACCGGAGGAGCCGCTGGTCAGGGGTATCGTCGACTTTTTCGCCGGCGACGCCGCGCTGAGGAAGATACCCGTTATCGGTCCCTCGGCTTCCGGTGCCAGACTCGAAGGCAGTAAGGCCTTCTCGAAACAATTCATGGAACGGCACAATATCCCGACCGCCACCTACCGGGAATTTGATTCCGCCAGCTATACGGAGGGCGTTGCCTATATCCAGCAGCACTCACTGCCCATCGTTCTGAAGGCCGACGGACTCGCAGCGGGGAAGGGCGTCCTGATCTGTCAGACCACCATCGAGGCGGTGGCCGAGTTCGAGCTGATGGTGCAGGGGAATAAATTCGGAGAAGCAGGGAATAAGGTGGTTGTCGAGGAATTCCTCACCGGTATCGAACTCTCCGTCTTTGTCCTCACCGACGGCCGGAATTTTCTGGTGCTGCCGGAGGCCAAGGACTACAAAAGGATTGGAGAAGGAGATAAAGGACCCAATACCGGCGGCATGGGGGCGGTCAGCCCCGTACCTCTTTGCCGACGCGGCTTTTATGGAGAAAGTGAACAGCCGGATCATCGTCCCGACCGTCCGCGGGCTGGCGGAGGAAAAGATCGACTACCGCGGCTTCATTTTTGTCGGAGTGATCAAGGTCGGCGAGGAGCCCTACGTCATAGAGTATAACTGCCGGATGGGCGACCCCGAGACCGAAGTGGTCATGCCCAGGTTGAAGAACGACCTGGTGCAGCTGCTGCAGGCCGTTGCCGACGGAACTCTGGACAAATGCGTGATCGGCCGAGGACGACCGCATTGCCTGTACGATCGTGGCGGTCAGCGGCGGCTACCCGGGCTCATACGAAAAGGGACTGCCTATCTCGGGTCTCGACCAGCCCCTGCCTGCCAGCGGCGACAGCCTCATCTTTCACGCCGGCACGCGCGTGGACAACGAGGAAGTCGTTACCAACGGGGGGCGGGTGCTCTGCATAACGTCCTTCGCGGATACAGTCTATGAGGCCGTGGACAAGTCGAGGGACGTACTCGAAAAGATCTACTACGACGGCATCTATTACCGTCGCGACATCGGATATGAATTCCTCTAAATTTTAATCGGAGCGCCATGCACTACAGCGACTATCTGCAGCTGGATAAGATCTTGAATGCCCAGGAGCCCGAGGGTGAGCGGCTGGGAGAGCCGGCCCACGACGAAATGCTTTTTATCGTGATCCATCAGGCCTATGAGCTATGGTTCCATCAGTCGCTGTACGAAGTGGATTCCGTTATCGGCATCTTTGGCCGGCCCACGCTGAACGACAATTCTCCGGAGCTGCAAACCATCGTCCACCGGCTGTCCCGCTGTGCTACCATCCTGAAGGTGCTGGTTCACCAGATAGACATCATGGAGACCATGACCCCCATGGATTTTCTCGATTTTCGTGACAAACTACGCCCCGCCTCGGGATTTCCAGAGCGTCCAGTTCAAGCTGCTGGAAGCAAGGCTGGGCCTGAAATACGAACACCGCTTCGGCCAGCAGTACTACCTCTCCCAGCTGCGCCAGCCGAGAAGTCGACCGGATCAAATCGACGGAGGCGGAACCCACCCTGCTCGAGTTGCTCAACGGCTGGCTCGAACGGATGCCTTCGGTATGGACCGGCGCAACGCCGCCCCACGCGGGCGGGGCGAGGCCGGGCGCCGGAACCCCAAATCCACCCGAAGACCAGATGCTGACATCCGACGCACTGGTTCGCGGACTACCGCCAGCGCTATCAGGCGAGCCTAGCCGATGCGGAGAAAGGCAATCTGGAATACTTCGATTCGGTCTTCTCCGGCAAAACTCCGTCATCCCCGGCAACCCAACCCCAACCATCCGCAGGAACCCAACCGTCCGCAGGACCCCAATCATCCCCAACAACCCCTCCGTCCCGGAACCTCTCCCCGCTGGCCTGCCGTTCAGCGCTGTTCATTATGCTCTACCGCGGCTATCCGCTGCTGCAGCTGCCTTTTCAGGTACTCCACCAACTGCTCGAAATAGACGAACAACTCAGCACCTGGCGCTATCGCCACATGAGCATGGTGGCCCGGATCATCGGCACCCGCATCGGCACAGGAGGCAGCACCGGCCGGAACTATCTCGCGTCGGCCCTGGAGCGCCACCATCTCTTCAGGGAGATCGCGGCGCTTACGAGCTTTCTCATCGAACGACGGCGACTGCCTGCACTGAGCGCCGAAATGGAGAGCCGGCTTGGTTTCGTCGTGGGCGCCTGAGGCTTTTACGGCACAACTGCGGCCCGCTGAGAGCAGGATATTCATCCGCCGGATACAGAATGTTGAACTAAGCGTTTTTTTATGCTCCTGGCGGATACGATGCCGACGAGTTTTGCGTTTGAAGGTGTGAGGAAAATAATCCATCAAATCAAGGGGTTCTACCTTGTTAATTCAAATTATTTCCTTCAATTTTGCTGACAATTTATAGTAGGCTTCGGTCTATTGGCCATTTTAAGGTAGGATGTATGGTCAAATCCGGGGTAGGGCAACGCCAAACGACCGGATAGGGGAATGAATCCGGTAGAAGCAGGGCCACGACGAAAGACACATCAAAACGTAAAATCTGACCTTTTAAATAAAATGGGATTATTCAATTTCCTTACGCAAGAAATAGCCATGGACCTGGGTACCGCCAATACCCTAATCATACATAACGACGAGATAGTGGTGAATGAGCCGAGCATTGTGGCCCTGGACAGAAACAATCCCAAGAACGTGCTGGCCGTCGGCAAACGGGCCCTCATGATGCACGAAAAAACTCACGAAAGCATTCGGACCGTCCGCCCCCTGAAGGATGGCGTTATCGCCGACTTCAACGCGGCCGAGCTCATGATACGGGAAATGATCAAGATGATCTATCCCAAAAAGCCGCTGTTCCCACCCAGCTGGAGGATGATGATCTGCATCCCCTCGAGCATCACGGAAGTGGAGAAAAGGGCCGTCCGCGACAGCGCCGAACGAGGCCGGAGCGAAAGAAGTATACCTGATCCACGAACCCATGGCTGCCGCCCTGGGTATCGGCATCGACGTCGAAGAGCCGGTCGGGAACATGATCATCGATATCGGCGGCGGTACCACGGGTATCACGGTCATCGCCCTCGCAGGTATCGTCTGCGACCAGTCGATACGTATCGCGGGTGACGAATTTACCGCCGACATCATGGAAGCCCTCCGCCGGTATCATAGCCTGCTCATCGGGGAAAGAACCGCCGAGCAGATCAAGATCCAGATCGGCGCCGCCCTCAAGGATCTGGACAACCCGCCGGACGATATTCCGGTCAATGGCCGTGACCTCGTAACGGGCATCCCCAAGCAGATCATGGTTTCCTACCAGGAAATAGCCGAAGCGCTCGACAAGAGCATTTTCAAAATAGAGGAAGCGATCCTAAAGGCACTGGAGACGACCCCGCCCGAGCTGGCAGGGGACATCTACCGCCGCGGTCTTTATCTGACCGGTGGCGGCGCACTTCTCCGTGGGCTCGACAAGCGCCTGAGCCAGAAGATCAAATTACCGGTGCATATCGCCGACGACCCACTGAAAAGCGTGGTCCGCGGTACCGGAATAGCACTCAAGAATTATGACCGGTATCCGTTCGTTATGAGATAGACGCAAGCCCCCGGGCTGTCGTCAAGTAACTATAAAAAACCAACTCCCAATCAGGTGCGTAACGTTTTTCTCTTCATCAGAAGGCATTTCAACTTTGTATTTTTTCTGGTGTTGCAGATAATAGCCCTCTCTTTTTTGTTTCGCTACAACAGATTCCACGAAGCAGCCTTTCTCAACGTCAGCAGCGAGATCACCGGACGCATCAACGAAAGATACAACGGTATCGAATACTATTTCCAGCTAAAGAAGACCAACGAGGCCCTCGTCCAGGAGAATCTCTTCCTCCGCCAGCAGCTGAAGACCAACTACGAGGCACCGGACTCACTCCAGCGGCTGATCCGGGATACCATTAAGGTCGATACCGGCAGGTCCATCATCAAGTACAGGATCATGGAGGCCAAGGTGGTCAATAATTCCATCGGATCACAAACCAACTACCTGACCATTCACCGTGGTTCCGCCCAGGGCGTCCGCCCCAATATGGGCGTCACCGGTCCCCAGGGCATCGTCGGTTCCGTCGTCAACGTCAGCGAGAACTTCTCCACGGTAATGAGCATGCTCCACCGCCAGTTCAAAGTGGTGGCAAGGCTGAAACACGGCAACGAGACCGGCACCATCGACTGGGACGGAGCCAGCCCCCTTTTCGTCACCCTGCGGAATATCCCCAAGAGCGCCCAGGTCAACAAAGGCGATACGGTCATCACTACCCAGATCTCCTCTCTGTTTCCCGCCGACCTGATGATCGGAACGGTGTACGAGATCGTCCCGGACAATACCACGAATTTCTATAACCTGAAAATAAAACCCGCCACCAGCTTTTCCAATGTTGAATATGTGTATGTGATTGACAATCTTCAATATGACGAACAGAGAAGGCTGGAGGATTCGACGCGTAAAAAGATCCAATGAGCGAACTGCTGAAAAATATATTCCGGTTTGTCCTGTTTATCCTGGTCCAGGTCTTCATCCTTTTCAAGATGCCGCCCCTGCACCGGTTTATCACCCCCTATCTGTACTATCTGTTTATTCTCTGGCTGCCCTTCGGGCTTTCGCGGGCCGCCCTCACCTTTATCGGCTTTTTCTTTGGTCTCTGTCTGGACTATTTCACCATGACCCCCGGCCTGCACGCCGCCGCCTGTACACTCATCGCATACACACGCCCTTTTGTGATCGGGTTGCTGATCTCACAGGAAGGCGCCGACAAGAACTATATCTCTCCTTCCATTGTTAGTATGGGATGGGCTCCTTATGCCACCTACGTCATTGTGCTGACACTGCTGCATCATACTTACCTGGTCCTGCTGGAGTGGCTGAATTTCGGCTCCTTCATGTACTTCCTGGGCAAGGTCGTGGCGTCGACGGCCGTCAGCCTGTTGCTGGTCCTGCTTACCGAGCTGCTGTTCTTCCGTAAACAAAAATTCAGGACCAATACGATATAATGTTGTATGTCTGTCTTCAATCAATCCCGTAGCAATATTGTCCGTCTGATCTTTGCAGGAATGTTTCTGATCATTGCAGCGCAGCTGTTCAATCTTCAGATCATCTCCTCGAGATACAAACAGCAGGCCCAGGAGAACGCGCTTTTCCGCAAGAGCGTCTATCCGACCCGCGGAATCATCTATGACCGGAAGGGCAAAGCCATCCTCAACAATACCATTCTCTACGACCTGATGGTGACCCCCTCCCAGGTAAAGAACATCGATACGACCTATTTCTGCCAGCTGATCGGCATCGACACCCCGGAGTTCCGCCGCCGCATCATCGACGCACGCATCAAGAACGGGCTCTTCCGGCCGACCATCTTCGAAGACCTGCTGCCGCCCGAGATCTACGCCAGGATGGAGGAGAATATCTGGAAGTTTCCCGGATTCAACCTGCAGGAACGTCCCGTTCGGGTCTATCCCTATTATTCCGCGGCGCATATCATGGGTTATGTCGGAGAGGTGGATTCCGCGATCCTGCGCCGGTCCAACGGCTTCTATCGAGCTGGGTGACTACGTGGGCCGTAGCGGGCTCGAACAGAGCTACGAGCGCGTGCTGATGGGCCAGCGCGGTATCGAGTTCTGGATCAAGGACAACAAGAACAGACTCGTCGGCCACTACCAGGACCAGGCCCTCGATACCCCCGCCATCGCCGGGAAGAACCTGCATACCTATATGGATATCGAGCTGCAGCAGCTCGCCGAGCGCCTGCTGTACGGGAAGACGGGGGCCGTGGTGGCCATCGAACCTTCCACCGGCGGTATCCTCGCCATGGCCTCGGGTCCCAGCTACGACCCCAACTCGCTGACCGGCCCCGACAAACAGTCCAACTACGCGAAACTCGTGCTGGATGCTTCCGGGCCGCTGCTCAACCGCGCGATCAAGGGCCAGTATGCATCCGGTTCTACCTACAAGCCGATCGGCGCACTCATCGGCCTCGACGAAGGCGTGATCACTCCCGCCAGCGGCATCGGCTGTCTCGGCTGGTACAATGGCTGCAGCAGGCCGGTCAAATGCGACGAAAAGGATCCAGGCCACGCCGCGAACCTGCGCCTGGCAATAGCGCATTCCTGCAACTCCTTTTTCTGTAATACCTTCCGGCTCGAGCTGGACAATCCGGCCTACCACGGCGTCCGGGCAGGGCTCATGAAATGGAAGGAATACGTCAACGCCTTCGGTCTCGGACACCGCCTCGGCGTCGACCTGCCGAGCGAGGACAACGGCAACATACCGGACACCACCGCCTACGACAAGGAATACAACCACCAGTGGAACTCCTGTACCATGGTGACGATGGGCATCGGTCAGGACAAGCTGACGGCGACCCCGCTGCAGATCTGCAACGCCATATGCATCGTCGCCAACAAGGGCTATTACTATACCCCGCATTTTGTGAAGAGCATCGAAGGCGCACCGGAAGACGATACGCTGCTGAGCCGTTTTCACCAGAAGCACGAGCCAGTGACGCATATCTCCGACGCGGCCTACGAAGCTGGTGCACAGCGGTATGCAGGACGTGACCGAGATCGGTACCGGAAAGGTTGCCCGCATCCCCGGCATCGACATGTGCTCCAAGACGGGTACCGCGGAGAACAAGACGGTCCTCGACGGCAGGGTTATCAAGCTGAAGTCGCACTCCTGGTTCGTCTGTTTCGCGCCGCGGGAGAATCCCGGGATCGCCGTTGCGGTCGTCGTCGAAAATGGCGGCTATGGCGGCGCGCAGGCCGGCCCTATCGCCTCGCTCCTGGTGGAGAAATACCTGAACGATACGATCGCGACCAACCGCCTTGCGCTGGAAGACGACGTGACCACCAGGAACCTGATGCCCAGGATCCTCGTCCGCCGGCAGTTCAGGGACGACTCGGTCCGCGCCGCCTACAGGGCAAAGCAGACCGGCGACAGCACCACACTCATGAAATACCAGACGGCTTCGTTTCGTTATATGATGATGGATACTTCCGACGGTTCGAGAAGCCCGCTGTTCCTGAACCTTCGCAAGCCTTCTCCTTATAAGAGTGCGCTGGCCGAGAGGCTGGCCAGGCTGAAGGCGCAGAACGCCGCCGCGGCGCGTCCGGATTCCGCGGTGCGTGCCGTCCCGGATACCGGAAAGAAAAAGTCTTCCGCTCCGCGTCCGAAGAAAGACAGTACTGTTAAACCCGATATTAAACCCGACGCGCCGCCTGCAGGCACGGACGAAAGCCGTAAAGACTCGACCCGCTAAATACTATGAGCAAGAGTAATCCCACCATATCAAAAGGAGTTGACTGGTCGCTGGTCTGGATCTGGTTTGCACTGAGTGCCATCGGCATCATGAGCATTTTTGCGGCTTCGTATCACAACGGCGACAATATCATACAGGGTTTTATTTCCCTGAAGACCGAGTATAGCCGTCAGCTGCTCTTCTTTGTCCTCTCGGGGATCCTCGGGACCTTCATCCTGCTGACGGATAGTAAATTTTTTACAGCTACGGCCAATCTGACCTATGCCTTCGGGCTTTTCCTGTTGCTGCTCGTATTTCCTTTTCACTCCCGCGTAAAGGGGACCGAGTCGATCATCCGTTTTGGCAGCGCGTTCCAGCTGCAGCCCGCGGACCTTTGTGTACTTTTTGTGAACCTCGCACTGGCGAAATACCTGTCGCGGGTAGAGACCAACTTTACGCGTCCCCGGTCACAGCTGATTGCCACGGTTATTGCGCTGGTACCTGCTATGCTGAGCATCATGCAGAAGGAGACGGGGCTGGCTCTCGTCTATTTTTCTTTCTTTCTGGTGATGTTCCGGGAGGGTCTCCCTGCCTTCGGTGCTGGTCATCGGCTTTTCCTTTGCCGTATTGGTGGTCGCGACGCTACTGATGGAGCCCAATACGCTGGCGCTCGTCCTGACGGCTATCGCGATTGCGGCGATCTATATTCTCCGTAAGGCCATCAAGAGGAACAGGAGTGTTCTGTTTCTGGTCGTCGGCATCTGGTTCGTCTGCGTGGGCGTCCAGCGCTTCGTCGTGCCTTTTGCGTTTGACCACGTATTCAAGCCCTACCAGGTAAAGCGTATCTATGACGCCATCGGTAAGGACTATATCCCCAAGGACCAGGCCGACGAGGCCGCCCTTGAGAACGAGCAGAAGAAGAGCGGAAAGAAGGGGAACGACAACTACAACGTGAAGCAGAGCAAGATCGCTATCGGTTCCGGCGGGCTCGTCGGAAAAGGGTTGCTCAAGGGAACCCAGACCAGGTACGATTTTGTGCCCGAGCAGAAGACCGACTTTATTTTCTGTACCATTGGCGAGGGCTTTGGGTTTTTGGGATGCATGGTCTTTATGGGCATCTATACGCTTCTCCTGATGCGCATCGTGACCATTGCCGAGCGACAGCGAAGCGTTTTCAGCCGCTGCTATGCCTATGGCGTGGCCAGCGTGCTGTTCTTTCATATAGTCATCAATATCTGTATGACAGTAGGACTGGCGCCCGTCATCGGTATTACACTTCCCTTTATCAGCTACGGCGGCAACTCGCTGCTGACCTTCAGCGTCATGCTGTTCATCCTTGTCCGTCTCGACGCGGACCGGCAGATGGTGCTGAGGTAATTCGTATTTTTACAGTATGCAAATCATTCCACTGTCCGAAGGGGCATTTACGATAGACAGGACCAAACGATTCGTTCCATTTGACACCGGAAAAGACGACCTCCAGCAGCGTCCCGTCGGCAGCCTCCTCGTCGAAATCCAACCCTTCGCCATCATCACTTCTGAAGATATCCTCGTCATCGATACGGGCCTCGGCTTCCGCGTCAACGGCGAGCTGCAGTTGTATCACAACCTCCGCAAAGCCGGCATCCCGCCGGAAAAGGTCACCAAAGTCCTGATGAGTCATCTGCATAAAGATCACGCCGGCGGGCTCAGCGGCGACTGCACCAGTGACCCCGCCCACACCAGTGACCCCGCCCACACCGGTGGCCCGGTTCACACCAGCGATCCGGTTCACACCAGCGATCCGGTTCACACCAGCGACACAGCGGTGCACACCCCAGGGTCCCTTCACCCCAACACTGCATCCGTGCCCCCGCGTGCCGGCGAACTCTCTTTCCCTAACGCGCAATACTACGTGCAGCGGAAAGAGCTGGAGTATGCATTCGAGAAAGGCCCGACCTCCTACATTCCAGAGGAACTCCTCTGTCTGAAGGACTCGCCGCGCGTAACCTTCCTGGATGGAGACGGCGTTATCGACGGATATATCCGCTATGCCGTGACCGGAGCGCACTGTCCATATCATCAGGCGTTCTGGATAGTGGATGGTGGCGAGACCGCCTTCTTTGGCGGAGACGTGGCGCCGCAGCTGCAACAAATGAAGAGCCGCTTTGTAGCAAAATATGATTATGATGGAAAGAAGGCGATGGAACTTAGACAGGAATGGTGGGAGCGCGGAGGAAGAGAAGGATGGACCTTCCTCTTCTATCACGACGTCAACACACCAACATTAAAACGGGATTAAATGCTAATGTCTGGCCGGGGGCCGTGGGGCCGCAGGCCTCACAAAGAAAAAGGCCTGCCCTGGAAAGAGCCGGCCGTTGCTAACCTATGAAAAACACCAAGTTCAAATATCGTATATCGGTTAGTTTATAATAAAATTATTCGGTCAATTGCCGAAATGTTAGGGTCGATTGGGATAGCGCTCCATTTGTCTGCGCTGCAACTCCTTCTTGACGAAGTTCTCGAAGTCTATCTCAGCCTTGAAGAAATCGTTGATCTTGCCAGGTGAGATGGCCTTCAGAAATTCCACGCTGTATTTTTCTTGATGTTGAGACGGGCTTCTTCGTGTTTGAGCTCGTCGCCGTCGCGGCGGTAGTTGCCGTTCGCCTGCCGTACTTCGGCAATATAGGCGTTATAGATGGGCCAGAATTTCTGTGCTTCCTCCGGGGTAAGGTTGAGCCTCTGTGTGATAAAAGCCGTTTTATAGGCTTCCAGCATAGGCCTTTTAGGGCCGGGGCCGTCCTGAGACATAGCGGGTAGGGCCAGCCAGCAGAAGATCACCAATACGGAAAATAATTTTTTCATTGTTGCTTCTAATTCGTTGCAATGTCAACTGCCCCTCCGTGCTCTTCCATGTATTGTTTCAGAACATCATCAGGCACATCCCCAGGAGAGATTTAACATCGCTGTCATTAATGTCCAGGGTAGCGGTGCTGTTCATAGATTCCGTAGTCGCTTGATCGCTGTTGCTCTCGGCATAGGTTTGAAGGTCCTGATCGCTCACCTTGCCAAGGTTTTTGGCGAGTTCGGTGGACTGAGTCTGGTGGCCACCGGACGGGTTGTGCAAGCGTAGCCAGCCAAATGTGACTATAAGACCTGCGACGGCGGCTGCCACCGAGTACTTTAACCACGAGGGCTGGATGAACCTTTTCTTCGGGTTTACGGATCGATCCGGGGGAGATCACCCGGGCCGGCTCTTCTTCTCTGCCGTGCTTACGCTGGCGATGACCTCGCCGGCAAGCCCGTCGAAATAAGTTTCCGGAACGGTATATAGGGGCTTGTCCCGAACGCTGGCCAGTGGGGCCATGATCGGGCTCAGTTGTGCAAAATAGTCGGCCGGCACCTGATAGGGTAGGCTCCGGCTGATCCCGTTAAGCAGGGGAGAAAGCGCTGCCAGCTCCTCCGGGGGGAAACGGACTCCCCCGCCAGGACGGATAGCCCGGTTTGGGTCGCCTCGCCGTCCCTATCTCTGGTCTGCCCGACCGCGGTGGCCTGTCCCGCAACCCCCGACTTGATCCTGTTGAGTAATTTTCGGCAAATCCGTCGAAATAACCCTCAGGTACACTGAATGTCAGGGGTTTATCCAGAGAACTGGCAAAGAAGGAACCTCCTCGCCGGCCGGGCCGAGCGCCCTGAGCATCTCCGCCGGAAACCCATCGAAGCACCCCGCCGGGACCCGATAAGGGGTCTCCCGGCCGATCTCACCGACACGTGGCGCTCAGCAGCCTCAATTCTTCTGATATTTCATTCCTGGCGTACATCTATTTTTGAGACCCCTCTCCTTAATCAAAGTTTAATGATTGACGATATAATCCTCTATTTTTTTTGACGGCGTGATGGTAGGACGCCTTCAGCGCCCCCTCGGAGGTCTCCAGCACCCAGCTCATTTCTTCATAGGGCATTTCGTCATAGTACCGCAACATAAAAACAACCCTCTGTTTTTCAGGGAGTTGTTGAATTGCGAGTTGCAGTTTCCATTCCAGTTTGTTGGGATCGAAATGTTTATCCGCGCTACGATCTTATTGCTCAGGCCGGATTCGGATTCGTCCAGGGTAGGGCGGACTTCCTTTTCTGCTGTTCGAGGTAGCTGAGGCACTCATTGGTAGCGATCCTGTAGAGCCAGGTATAGAGCTGGGAATCTTCCCGGAAGTTCTCCAGACCGTTCCAGACCCTTATGAAGACATTTTGCAATACGTCATTGGCGTCTTCGTGTTCTACTACCATTCGGCGAATATGCCAATACGAGCTTCTCCTGGTATTTTTTAATAATAGCAGTAAAGGCCTTTTCTTTGGTCGCAGGATCCCGGAATTGCAGAAGCAGTTCGGTATCTTGGATGGTCACCCCATTTATTTGTTTTTTCTAGCAATAACCTTTTCGGCTGCAGCGACGATATTGGCGTATCCAGTCCGTATTTCTTCATCAGTTCGGTTGGAGTACCGCTCTCACCGAAGGTATCGTATGTGCCTACGTATTCGATCGGTATCGGGGTGTTGCGGGCTACGGTCTGTGCAACGGCGTCGCCAAGGCCTCCGATGATATTGTGCTCTTCGGCCGTTACAGCGCAGCCGGTCTTCGCAACCGACTTAATGATCGCCGCAGTATCCAGCGGTTTTATCGTGTGTATGTTGATCACTTCTGCAGAAATGCCTTTCTCCTGGAGGGCCTTCGCAGCTTCGATGGCCTTCCATACGAGGTGACCGCAGGCAAAGATCGACACGTCAGTACCCTCGGAGAAGACCTGTGCCTTACCGATCTCAAATGGCATGCCGTCGGTAAAGATGGGCCATACCGGCCGACCAAATCGGAGGTAGACAGGGCCGACATAGTCGGCGACAGCCATCGTTGCGGCCTTGGTCTGTGCATAGTCGCAGGGCACGATAACCGTCATCCCCGGAAGCATTTTCATCAGACCGATATCTTCGAGTATTTGATGTGTCGCGCCGTCTTCACCTAAAGTTACGCCGGCGTGGGATGCGCATATCTTTACGTTCTTGCCCGAGTAGGCGACCGACTGACGGATCTGGTCATAGACGCGACCCGTGGAGAAGTTGGCGAAAGTCGTCGTAAATGGGATCTTGCCGCCGATAGTCAGACCGGCCGCGATGCCGATCATATTGGCTTCGGCAATACCGCACTGGACAAAACGCTCGGGGAATTCTTTGATAAAAGTGTTGAGTTTCATCGAGCCGGCGAGGTCGGCAGTGAGGGCTACGATGTTCGGGTTCTTCCGGGCTGCTTCTGCGATTCCATCTCCAAATCCGCTGCGTGTATCTTTCTGGCCAGTTACTTGAATATCTTTTAGCATTACTTCAAAACTTTGAATGTGATTAAAATGGATTACAGAGACGCGAATCCCTGGTTTTGGCGGTACAAAGTAAGGATTTTTTAGTTGAACTCCGAGAACTTGCCGTTGTAGAATTTTGCGTCTGCTTTCAGCTTTTGCTCCCATTTCCAGGCCGTGGACAACATGTCTTCCAGGCCGTAAATCGTTACCCAGCCCAGCTTGTCTTTTGCCAGGTCGTTGTTGGCATAGATGGCAATGACGTCCCCGTGCCGGCGCGGTCCGATGACGTAGTTCAGCTTGACACCACTGACCTTTTCGAAGGCCCTGATCGCCTCCAGTACCGTGACTCCGTTGCCCGTCCCGAGATTATAAACTTCGGCGTTCTTCGTGATCTTCCCCGCCAGCATATACTGTATCGCCAGAGTGTGTGCGTGCGCAATATCGCTGACATGAATGAAATCCCTCAGACAGGACCCGTCACGCGTGGGATAGTCATCGCCAAAAACTGTCATTTGCGGGATCTTCCCGATCGCCGTCTGCGTGATCGCAGGCACCAGATTGGCCGGGCTGCCGATCGGCATTTCGCCGATAAGGATGCTCGGATGCGCACCCACCGGATTGAAATAACGCAGCAGAATGCACCTGGTATTCGACGCCTTCGAGAATTCGTTGATGATCTGTTCCCCCATTTGCTTGGTATAGCCATAGGGTGAAACAGCCGGCTTGGGAGGAGTCTGTTCTGTCACCGGGATCTCGTCCGGATTGCCATAGACCGTACACGAAGATGAGAAGACGAAATTAGGGATGTCGAATTCCTGTACGCATTTCAGCAGGTTGATCAGCGACATGAGGTTGTTCTCGAAATACATCAGAGGGTGTTCGACCGACTCTCCCACCGCCTTATAAGCTGCAAAATGAATGATACCCTCGATATCCTCATTCTCCTGAAAGATGGCGAAGGTATCGTCGTAGTTGCACAGATCGACCTTATAGTTCTTGACCTTTTTTCCGGTGATCTTTTCTACTCCTTCGAGGACCCGGGGTGAACTGCGCACGTTGTTGTCCACACAGATGACCTCGAATCCGTTGGAGATGAGGTCCACTATCGTGTGTGAGCCTATATAGCCGCAGCCTCCGGTTACAAGAATCTTTGACATAAAAAGAATGCGGACCTGGGCCCGCGTTTAGTTATTATTGAATGAGATTGATAAGATACTGCCCATACCCGCTTTTTAGCAAAGGTTGTGCTATTTTTTCCAGCTGCTCTTTTCCGATGAATCCCTTTCGCCAGGCGATCTCTTCGATACAGGCGATCTTGATCCCCTGCCGTTGTTCGATGACCTGTACGAACTGCGAAGCCTGCATCAGCGAGTCGAAGGTGCCGGTGTCCAGCCAGGCCGTGCCCCGGTCGAGGATCGACACCTGCAGCCTGCCCTGCCGGAGATATTCCCTGTTGACGTCGGTAATCTCGTATTCTCCTCTGGCCGAAGGTTTTAGGTTTTTGGCGATGGGGACGACATTGTTGTCGTAAAAATAGAGACCCGGCACGGCATAGTTACTCTTGGGTTTGGCCGGTTTTTCCTCGATCGAAACGGCCTTGTTGTCCTGGTCGAATTCGATGACCCCGTATCGCTCGGGATCGCTTACCTGATAGGCATAGACGATACCCCCGTCGGGATTGGCGTTCTTCGCGAGTTGCTTTCCGAGACCCGCGCCGTAAAATATATTGTCCCCGAGAACGAGTGCCACAGAGTCCTTGCCGACGAACTCCTCGCCGATGACAAAGGCCTGCGCCAGACCATTGGGCAGGGGCTGCTCCGCGTAGGAAAAACTGAGACCCAGCTGCGACCCGTCTCCGAATAGTTTTTTGAAGAGAGGCAGATCGTGCGGAGTCGAAATGATGAGTATCTCTCTGATACCCGCCAGCATCAGAGTGGACAAAGGGTAGTAGACCATTGGTTTGTCATAGACCGGCATGATCTGCTTGCTGATCGCGTATGTAATGGGGTGCAGACGCGTTCCCGATCCCCCTGCAAGAATGATTCCTTTCATTAGTTCGTGTAAGGAAAGTTAGAAAATCCCGGAAAGATAACGATTGTGGCTGAAATGCCCCTCCGAAAGCCCGATTATTTGACGATAAAATATACGAGGGCTGCCAGCAATGCGCTTACCGGTATGGTCAGCACCCACGCCCAGAGGAGGTTGATCGTTACGCCCCACCTGACGGCTGAGAGGCGACGCGTCGCGCCCACTCCGATGATCGACCCGGTGATCGTATGCGTCGTACTGACGGGGATGCCCAGCTTTTCACTGACCAGAAGGGTGATCGCCCCGGCGGTCTCCGCACTCACGCCTTCCAGCGGAGTTACTTTGGTGATACGCGTCCCCATCGTCTTTACGATCTTCCAGCCGCCACTCATGGTGCCGAGAGCGATAGCGGTAAAGCTCGCCAGCGGCACCACATATTGTGGTCGATGAACTGTCTGAATGACAATTCATGCCCCTGCGATTTTTCAAACCAGATCATCGCGGCGCCGATGATGCCCATCACCTTTTGCGCGTCGTTGCCGCCGTGCCCCAGACTGAGCAGGGCGGAGGACACCAGCTGCAGGCGCCTGAACCAGTTGTCGGCCCGGTACGGATTGGCGCGCCGGCAGACGTTGAGGATGATCAGCGTTATGATGAAGGCGATCACCATTCCTATAAAAGGAGCGAGAAATATAAAGAAGAAGGTGGGGATCACCTTGGCATAGTTGATGACGTTGACGCCGTTGCGGCTGAGTGCGCCCGCATGCGCCAGCGCCGCGCCCATGAATCCCCGAGCAGCGTGTGGGAGGAACTGGACGGGATACCGAACCACCAGGTCAGAAGGTTCCACGCGATGGCGGCGACCAGTCCTGCAAAGATGACATCGAGGTTGATAAAATCCTTGTTCACCGAGCTGGCGATGGTATTGCCGATCTTGAACTCTCCGATGACGTACCGCGAAATAAAGAAGGCGGCGAAGTTGAAGACCGCCGCCCACAGTACCGCCTGAAAAGGCGTGAGTACCTTGGTCGATACGATGGTGGCAATGGAATTGGCGGCGTCGTGAAAGCCGTTGATATAGTCGAAGACGAGCGCGAGAATGATGATAACTACCAGGAAATGCATACGGGTCTGTCGTATTTGGGTCAGGCGTATTTGATGATGATGGATTCGATGACGTTGGCCGCGTCCTCGCACTTGTCGGTAACGATCTCCATCACCTGGTAGATCTCCCTTTTCTTGATCACTTCCTTCGCGTCGGGCTCGGTCTCAAAAGTCGCTCGATACTAAAATCGAAAATATCATCAGCCTGATTCTCAATACTGTTCACCTTGACAAGAACATCGGTTATCTTCCGCATATTCCGCATATTGCGCAACTCCTTCACCGCGATCTGTATCTGTCCTGCGCCCTGTTCGATAAGGTCCGCCATTTTCTGGATGCCGGTATCGTTGGGGTTGACCTTATAGAAATTGATCTTTTTCCCGTAGCATAGATATAGTCGCAGATATCGTCGAGCGCGCTCGCCAGATAGTGGATGTCCTCACGGTCGAACGGAGTGATGAAATTGCGGCCCAGCTCGGTAAAGATCCGGTGAGTGAGGTCGTCGTTGATATGCTCCTGGTCTTCCATCCGGGATAGGATGGAGGTCCGCTTGTCGGCGTCGGATTCGGCAGCAAATTCCTTCATTAGCTTGCCCATTTTTCCGACACTGTCGGCGACCTCTTCGAAGAGAGAATAGAAAACCCGGTCCTTTGGGGTAAAGAGCTGTAGTATAGAGTTGAATCCCATGCGGTAGCAAAATTTGCCGCAAATTTAGAACTATTAGACCACATTCTTGCGGGCCATCCCCGAACCCCCGGTCTACCGCTATCCCCGGCCCCTCGGCCATCCCTGATCCAGGGGGCATCCCCGACCCAGGGAGCATCCCCCGACACAGGGAGCATCCCCCGACACGGGGAGCATCCCCCGACACAGGGAGCATCCCCGGCGACCCGCTGCGGGCGGAACCCGGCTCCCCCGGGCCTACCTCCCCTGCAAAGCCCCACTACTTCCAACCGTGGCCGGAACGGCCGGCAGAACTGCAATCTCGGCCGGGCGCGGCCTGACAGGGAACCCGATGGCTTTTCCGGGCGGATGTCCCGGCGCGGCGGGGTCGCCCAGGAGGCTGGCGATCGTAGCAGCGATCTGTTTCTGGTAGACCTGACCCCTCGAACGCAGCTCTCCCTCCGGCCGTATACCGGGACCCAGGACGGCCATCCAGACATCCCCCGAGCCCTCCGCCCAAAACCCGTGTGTCGTCCATTTATTCGGCTTCCAGCCCCGGCCATGGTCGGTGGTGATCAAAAAGTAGTGCTGTCCTTATAATAAGGGTCCGTCTGGACATAATACCAGAGATCGGAGATCATGCGGTCGAGATCGGTGGCCTGCTGCAGGTAGAGATCGTAGCGTCCGGAGTGAGCGCATTCGTCCGTCTCGCCAAAGCCGAGAAACATAACGGAAGGGTGGTGTTCCCGGATATATTCGAGGGCGGTCAGATAGGTCAGCATATCGTGGCGAGTCTTGCCCGGCCGCATCGTCCCCTGCACACTATCGATAAGCCCCGCCTCCGGGTCCTGTCCTTCGTTCAGCCTTTCATAACCGCTATTCACCGGAAAACCGCTGCGGCCTTCGTTGAGGATATAGGGAAAAACATTCCAGGACGTAAAGACGGCTACCTTTCCCTTATACTCATCGCTGCTGTTCAGATACTCCAGTACGTTGACGTGCTTGTTGTTGATGGCGAGGTTGGGGCTGCTGAACGCGTCGGTATGTCCGGTGAAGATCTCGTTATAACCGGGATAGGAGATCTTATACCAGTTACGGACGTTCACTTTATTTCCCCACACTCTGTTGCCATATAGTCGTCCTTTTTCCGCAATAGTGCCCCAGAAAAAGGGCAGCAATTTCTTTCTGCGAACCCCGGCGCTGCTGTCCCAGTAGAGACTCCGCATCAGCGCGGTATCCCTGACATATTCTTCATTGGCTACCAGGGAAGCATCCGCTCCGCTGAAAACTTCCTGCCAGCGGAAACCATCGATCGTGATGACGAAGAGGTGTTTTGTCTTAGCGTGGCCCTGCGCTTCAACGGAGTAATATAGCAGCAGCGCCACCAGTGAAGTGAGGAGATATTTCATCTTTAATGGGTTTGCCAAAGTTACCGGAGGGGTATGACGGGATGTTTACCGGAAGATTAATTTAACATTATGAACTCATCATGTTGGCCGTTGGAGTCCACAGGTGGCTTTAGTTTTGCAGTGAATCAGATGACGTTGTGCAACCTGGATTCCCGACCGGAATGGCACAATTCTTTTATTAACGGAAGGATAATCCCGGAAAGGGTAGGTGGCCGGATTTTCCCACTAGCTTAGCCGGAGAAAATTGCTCAAAATAATACCGTATGTCCCTGCTAGACTGGTTGGACCATTTGGATAAAACGCTATTCGTGCTGATCCAGCACGACTCGGATCATTCCATAATGGACGTCGTGATGCCGGTGCTGCGCGATCCGCTCACCTGGATACCGCTATATGTCTTTATGTTCTGCTATATCATCTTTAAGAATAAGAACAAGGCCGTACTTTTTATCCTGCTGAGCCTGCTGACATTCGCGATCACCGATTCACTGGCTGCACAGGTCCTGAAGCCCATGTTCGGCCGGCTGCGTCCCTGTCACGATCCGGAGATGCAGCAGCTGCTGCGGGGTCTGATCGACTGCGGCGGTCTTTATTCCATGCCTTCCAATCACGCCGCCAACCATTTCGGTCTGGCCGCGTTCTGGTTTTATACCCTCCGTTCGATATCAGGTAAGAAATGGCACTGGCTCTGGTTTTGGGCCGCCGCCGTCTGCTATGCCCAGGTATACGTAGGCAAACACTATCCATTCGACGTATTTGTGGGTGGCGTCACCGGGTACCTAACGGGGCTGGTCACATACCGTTTGTTCGTTTTTTGGGAAAAGAGACAGAACCCCAGGCCGCCCCTCTTCCGGCGCGAGTACAGTTCGGGTATATAGGCCGGAACTACGGTTCGGGTATATAGATTATATTTGAGCTATGCTCGATCCATACAATGCCGGGTGGGAGGCCTGGCTGCAAAAATGGTTTATACGACTTCTGGTACCCGCGATACTCGTCAATGCCGGTGGCCTTTTGATCCCCATTCTTGAACCCGACGGCTCTCTCTATGCTACAATTTCCAAAACTATTGCACGCACTGGCGACTTCGTCAATCTCCGGGTCGAGGGTAAGGACTGGCTCGATAAACCCCATTTTCCGTTTTGGATCGCAGCATTTAGCTTTCGCTGTTTCGGCATCAACGCCTTCGCATATAAATTTCCCGCGCTTTTGTTCTGGGCCATGGGCGGTCTGTACACCTGGCGCCTAGCTTTCTCCCTCTATGGTAAGCCCGTGGCGCAGCTTTCCACACTGATCTATGTCTCCGCCGCCCATCTCGTCATTTCCAACAACGACGTCAGGGCCGAACCCTATCTGACCGGTCTGATCATCGGCGCGGTCTACCATTTTCACAAGGCTTCCCGCACGAGGCCTGGCTGGCATCTGATCATCGGCTCGCTGTTTGCCGGCTGCGCAGCGATGACCAAGGGCCCCTTTGTGCTGATCACCATTGGCGCGGGCTTTATCCTCGACTGGGTCGCGGGTAAGGAATGGGACCAGTTCCGGAACATCCGCTGGTGGATAGCCATTGTGCTGACGGCCGTCTTTACCCTGCCCGAGCTGATATGCTTATACCTTCAGTTTGACCTGCATCCGGAAAAGACCGTGTTCGGGAGGACGGGTGTTTCCGGAATCCGTTTTTTCTTCTGGGACAGCCAGTTCGGCCGCTTTTTCAACACGGGACCGATCAGGGGAGCGGGGGATCCCTTCTTTTATTTTCATACCCTGCTGTGGGCCTTTCTTCCATGGTCCCTGATCCTCTATGCCGCGATCGTACAGAAATGCAGGCGCAGCGTAGACGACGGCTGGTTCAGGAGAAGCGTCAACGGGGACTATATCTGTCTTGGCGCGGCGCTCTTCAGCTTCATCATATTTTCACTTTCAAGATTCCAGCTGCCGCACTATCTGAATATTCTATTTCCCTTCTTTTCCATTCTGGCCGCTGGCTACCTGTATGGCGTGAGGCGCCGCTGGACACAGCGGACGCTGGTCATCATACAGGGCGTCATCAATATTCTCCTGCCGGCGCTGCTACTCCTGCTCTGCTGGTTGTATCATTTCAGATCATGGCCGCTGATCATGGCCGGGCTGGTGGCCGCCGGTGTCCTGCCTTTTGTTCTCTTTCGCAGCGGGCGCCTTCAGGCGGCGATCGCGCGCAGTTTCTGGATGGCATTACTCGCTTTTTCCTTTGTCAATTTTATTCTCTATCCTGCCATCCTTCAGTACCAGGCAGGTACACAGGCCGGACGTTTTGTAAACCATATGTTCGGCCTCCCCTATATTTCCAGGCCTTCGGCGGTCTATACGCTTCAGGAAGCCCCGGCCAGCTATTCCTTCGACTTCGACTGTGCCCTGCCCGTCGAACGCGTTTCCATGAAAGCGTTACCGGCTTGACAGTTCCGTCTACGTTTTCGCGCCGCCCGAATACGCAGACTCGCTGGGCAAACTGGGATTTCATTCTCAGGAGGTCCACCGCTTCCCCAGCTTTCACGTCAGCCAGCTTACGGGAGAATTTCTCAACTACAGGACCCGTGACTCCGCAGTACAAGCTTACTCTTTATTTATAGCGGGTAAGTAACCCGCCACCCCGCTGACCAACAATATGAAAAATAGACTGCTCAGGCTGATGGCCGGCAGGCGCGACAGCGCCCATTTC
This sequence comes from Puia sp. P3, assembly GCF_050632245.1. Taxonomy (NCBI): domain Bacteria; kingdom Pseudomonadati; phylum Bacteroidota; class Chitinophagia; order Chitinophagales; family Chitinophagaceae; genus Puia; species Puia sp. P3. Next base: position 6,617,658 of record NZ_CP192583.1, on the reverse strand, counting down.
GCGGCCACTGGCCGACCTCCGGCTGATGGCAGTACGCCGGCTTTTATGGAACATGCAGACCGTCGACGCGGCCTCACTGCGGTCGCTGGCGTCCGACCGGGCTTCACGGCTCCGGATTTACCGGTACCTGAAAGACGCGGACCGGCTCTCCCTTTTCCCACCCGCTTTCAGGACACAGAAGGCATTCGGAGAAAGCCTGGTGTATCAGGAAGTCAATGAGGATGATATGGAGGCCGGTAGCCTTTCTGGCCATCCGGTCGGGTCAGACAAAAAAGGACTCAGGGAGATTTCTGTTCTATACGTTCAAAGCCGATTCTGATGATAGCCTCTACCTCGCCTGTGTCGGACCCTGGAACCAGGACCCTTCCAGGCTGTGCGATGCAGATGTGCCTGTTAAGCTCGATTTTGAATCCTCTTTTTCTCCCGCCGAGGCCGAACGACGGATCAGCGCGCTCCTAAAAAAGCGATACTGGCGGCAGACGAGCCGGAAGAGACAGACAATTAATTCCCGTGTTCATCCGCACTCGGTCCATAACTCCCCGGTATCGGGATATCCAGCAGTCGCAGGAAGACTCCAAGCTGAGCCCGGTGGTGGACGATCTGGCAGTAGGTCATCCGGATGATCTCCGCTTTCGTTGCAACTTGAAGTACCTGTGCTCCGTTGCGGAGAGTCCAGTTTTCTTCCAGGATGTCCTCCGTGGTCGTTTCCAGATGCTGCCTCCCGTCCACCAGCGAACGGTCGAAGTAGTCCAATAACTCATTGGTATTGTGTACCTCCTCCTGCTTGTAAGGATTGGCGGCGAAGTCGAGCCCATCCGTTGTCACGGCCATCGTCACCCATCCCGGCAACTCGGCGATATGCGTGGCCAACTGCTTCACCGTCATACTTTTCTTGTGGGGCTGCCACGTAAAATAGGCTGTGGGTATGCGTTCCAGCATCCTGCGGGTGGTCAGGGCTTCCTGTTCAAGTTCTTTCAGAAGAGGTTTGATCGTTGACATGCTGTTTGGTTTTTGATGATAGACCAAAATAACGACGGCCTTGTGACAGCCTTATGTCAGCAGCTGTCAGGAAAAACTTAACATTGGCTTTTGCACTTTTAAGGGCTTTTAATGTTAAATTTATATTACCATATTATTACCAAAAACATTTATTGTATGAATCAACAAGAAACAGTCGTTGCCCCGACGCCTAGCAAGAAACAAGTGCGTAAGGAGATCGGGGACAAAGCTGACGGGAGCCCTGGCCGAATATAAACAGGAACTGGGCGAGAAGAAACTGGCCACCAGGGTAAAAGAAGTAAGTAAGCTGATAAGCCGCGATCTGTTGAAGATCAGCAAGAAGCATCGGCACGAGTCGAAGAAGGCCGCGGCTTCAGCCAAAAAGGCCGCTGCTAAGAAAACAGAGAAGAACGCGGTTAAGAAATAATGCTTTAGTGCTTCAACACTTTTGTTGCCCTATTCGTTGTTATGACGGGTAGGGTTTTCTTTTTTGAAAAATTCACCCTCTGGTAATATTAATAACGGAAATTTACTGACTACTAAATTACACCACTATGGCCAGCTTCGGAGAATTAAAACTCGATACGTACTACCTGATACAGGTAGACGCTGACTCGGATATCGAACTCGTTTCCGTTATCCTTCATACGAAAGAAACTGTGCTGTTGCGTAGTTACCTGCCACAGGCAGAAGACTTTTTCAAGTACCACGACGAACCGATCTTCAAACTCGTCGAAGAAGCTGGATGAGGAAACAGCCCAGCAGCTGGAAAGCCTCTATCAGCAGCCCCAGGAAGAATATACCCAATTCGAAGAGGAAGAAGAGGAATAGCATCACCGCCCCGGTACATCACTACATCCCGGTGGATCACAATGTCCCGGTGCATCACCTCGGGCGGTACGTCCCCCCGGTGTGTCACCCCCGGGTACGTGAACCGCGCGTGAACCGCCAGAACACGACTGCGTGCGGATTCCCGTGCCCGCCCGCAACTCCCAGACCGCCGCAACTCCCAGACCGCCGCGACCCCCCGTCCTCGCGACCTTCCGCCCGCGCGACCCTCCGCCCGCGCGACCCTCCGCCCGCGCGACCCCCGTCCGCGCGACCCTCCGTCCACCCGACCCCGCACCTACTCCGAACCCCCTGCCCCCGGCAGCAGCACCGGCCCAGGACTGGTCTTCGGCACACTCGGATACCGCGTAGATCCCTTCGTCGCCCACCACAATATGCGATTGAACACGTCGTCATCCCCTCATCGATCTCGTCGGCCTTATTCTCCATCGACATCTTCGCAAACTTCCGCGCACGCCCCTTCAACCCCGCCAGCGCATGATTCATCTCATTCAGCGGGATCCGGTTCGGGATGACAGTGTAGGCCGTCGTATCGGGCTTATCGGTAAAACAGTCGAACATCGGCAGCGCCGTTCCATCCATCGCATTCATCGGCGGGATCCCAAGTATCTGTTCGACTGTCCGTACCAGTGAGGTCTGATTATAGTTGGTGGAAACAGTGCGGCGCAGCCTCGACCACGGGCTGATCACGAACGCCGTCGTCCGGTAGGCGGAGATATGGTCCCAGCCCGCCTGGCTGTCGTCTTCCGTCACGAATATCGCCGTCGATGCCCAAAAACGGCTATGCGTAATGGCTTCGACGATACGTCCAAGCGCCAGATCATTGTCGGCCACCATCGCCCGCGGCGTCGGATAACCCGGGCTCGTACCCGTCGTATGGTCGTTCGGTAAGGACATTACCATCAGCTGCGGCCAGCTATCGCCCGGACGGTTCTCATAGGCCTTCAATTCTTTTATAAAGGCGTCAGCACGTAGCTGGTCGTTGATACGGGCGTCGTCATAACCCGGATATTCGGCGGAAAGGATCGGCCTTACGCGGGAAATGGTACTATGGTTCTTCGCATCGAAGGACTGCCCCATCCGGTGTACCTGATACAACTGCGTCCAGTCGAACTGTTTGTCTACCGTCGTGGTACAGGCCTCGCCGTAGATGCGAACCGTCTTTCCATGGTCCAGCGCATTGTTCCAGATAAAACCTTCCTTGTCGTATACCATCGCGTCGTATTGCGCATGTGGATAGCTGCGGAACCAGGCCCTGACCATTCTCTCGATATAGTCCGTCACCATCGCCGCGTCCGTCCATTGGTGTCCTTCGGCGGAGCTCTTGCCGGAGGCATAGTAGTTGTCCAGCAGGTGGAACTCTTTCGCCAGCCGGTGTTCATTCGGGGTAACGCTGTCGCCAAACACGCAGAACGAAGGTTCACCCCTGCCCTCCGGCATATCGCCGAGGACCTGGTCATAGGTCCTGTTCTCTTTGATGATATAGACCACATGGCGGAAGACCGAGGGCTCGCCGACCCGCTCGGGCACGGGCAGCGGCTTCGCGTCCGGCCGCGGCAGCTGTCTCGAGAGCGCTTCGCGGTAGGTGAGGTTGAGCTGCCGTACCCGCGTAGTATAGTTCTCCAGCCGGTGCGCGTCGGGTATCGGTATCCAGCTGACCGATGCCTGCTGCCAGTGAGAATTATAAGCTCCGTTGGCCTGTTTAACCCTCGAGCCGATGGCCTCGAGGTTGGTCACGAACAAAGTATTTTGATAACATACGATCCCGGAAGGCCACGCCTCCGTGGGAATAAAGCCCAGGACGGAAGACCGCGCCTTCACCTGTGCCTTCACCTGCGGCCGTAGGCCGATCACCGCTATCGCATTATTAAGCCCATTAGCCACATAAAGCCGCCCCGCACCCGAATCGATCGCAAGCGCGCAGGGCGTACTGCCCGCATAATGGTTGGACTGTTCGAACGGCGAAACCGCTATCGTGTCAATTACCTCCATCGTAGCAGCGCGTATAACAGATATATAGTCGCTGTTCCCGTTGGCGACGTAGACGGTCTGCTCGTCAGGGCTATGGATAATAGCGCTGGGGTGCAGACCCACTTCGATCTCTTTTATCAAATGTCCTGTGGCAGGGTCTATTACGTTCACCGTGCCACGGGCGGTGGCGCCGGTACGGGGATCCGTATACGCAGCGCCCCAGGGCACACCGGCCGTTTCCTTTCCGACGGTGTCGGTGGGTTCGGGACCCGCCCAGTTGGTGACGAAGAGGCGACCACCGGCCATCGTGATCCCATAGGGTGCCACTCCGGTGGCCGTGATCCAGATGAGGACCTGGTCTTTTACCCTGACCTTGGCCAGCTGGTTGCAGCCGTTGAGCACTGCATAAAGATAGAGATCGCCTTCTTCTTCCCGGACATACACCTCATTGGGTAAAGCCATCGGAGCCGGCGCCTTCGTCGGAAAAGGAATAGCCTGCACCAAATCCAAATTCGTACCGTCCCAGACGGCCTCCATCACATAAGAGTCCGCGTTCGATCCGTGCCCCGCTCCCCAGAAAATATGTACGGCGCCCTTATAGCTGACGGCTTTTATACCCGAGTAGGTGCTCATCAGCTGCGCGTATTTCCTGTCGCCCGTAAAGCTATACCTGGCCATCACCTGCCTTCCATCCGCCTGAAAGATGACGATGCCATAGCGGTCTTCTACCGCCAGCAGCTTGCCCTGGCAGCATCACGGCGTCGAGACTGTGGTTCTCGAGCTTCGGATCGCCAAAGCGCACAACCACGCCTGCCGGATCTATCCACCGGTTGTACGGCATGGCATATGGACCCGCTTCGCTGGTCAGCATGCTGTCGTCGTAGGGAATATGTTCACGCTGATTGTGCTGCGCCGCCGCGGGCAAAAAGGAAATAAGGATCAGTGCTGTCAGAATAGAGGCGAAGGATGGACATTGCATGCCCGAAGATAGCACTTACTTCTACACGGCCCGGACTCAAAAATTCCAAAGTATGACGGCGAGAACGACCAATGTGATCAGCAGATAGAGCCAGTCTTTTTCCAGCAGATAGCCGAAGATGGAGAAGACGATCCGGAGTATGGGCGTAGCGATAAGGACGAAAAGGCCCAGCTGGATGATGGGACGTCCTTCTCCGTTGAGGATCGCGCGAAATAGCGGACCCGGCGTTCGAAACTTTTCGGGCTCGCCCTTGAATACATGGAATTGCGGCTGCTCCCTGCCATGCCGCCAGAGATAGATCATGCCGCCGATGATCACGATTCCCGAAGAAAGCAGCACTCCATAACGCAGCAGCTGCCCGATGATCTTTTCCAGGTCGGTATCTGTGGTCTTTTTCGGAGCAGGGACATGCGGCGTTATATTTTGTTTGTAAGAGCGCTAGATCTTATGCGTAAAACCGTTGTACATCATTTCTATGGCGAGCACGATGATCACCAGTGCGAACAGTATTTTCAGACTGGAGGTCTTCGCCGTGGTCAGTATCCTCGAGCCCATGAACGCGCCGAGCAGGACGCCGAGAATCACCGGCATCGACAGACCGGGGTCGATATAACCCCTGCTCAGATAAACGCCGACGCTGGCGGCCGCCGTCACACCGATCATAAAATTGCTGGTTGTCGTGGACACCTTGAAAGGGATGCGCATGACGTTATCCATCGCGATGACCTTCAGCGCGCCCGAACCAATACCCAGCAGCCCCGAGATGATACCCGCGACATTCATCATGAAAAAGCCGCCGATCACGTTCTTTACGATATATGGCTTCTCCCCTTCCGGAGTGGGATAGCTGCTGTTGAGTTTTAGCCAGCGCGAAAGCGGACTCCCTTCGCCCGTGCTGACGGGATCGGCGAGCTTGAAAAAGGAAATGGCGGCGGACAGTATCAGGATCACCCCGAAGAGAACGGCGATAAAAGAGGTGCTGACCAGGGCGGACAGCCAGGCGCCGCAGATGGCTCCGATCGTAGTGGCCAGTTCGAGGAACATACCCAGGCGGATATTGGTGATGCCTTCACGGACATAGGCCGCGGCCGCGCCCGACGACGTCGCGATGACGCTGACAAGAGGATGTGCCGATCGCGTAGTGAATATCTACTTTGAATACCAGCGTCAGCAGGGGATCAGCACGACGCCTCCGCCAAGTCCGGTGAGGGACCCGAGCAGACCCGCGGCCAGCGCGCCTACAAAGAGCGCAAGAGTAAATACGAGAATGGTCATGTTGACGCAAACCTACACCAATTTGAGTAATATTGGCTTCGGCATCCCCTGGTAACCGTCAGTAGCTGTTGTAATTCAGGTACCGTACCCGCCCCTTGTCCTAAAATTAAAATCGCATTAAGGGGTACCGGGGTCGGAAATGATGGCTACCTTTATGCCAAGGCATGAATGCAGGAAATAATAAAAAGAAGGAAATCGCGTATAAGGTCATTCTGCTCCTGGTTGGTCTGGCGCTCTTCTCTGTCCGGCTTTCCGAAAGGTTTTACTTTCTTGCGAATAAGCCTTTCGTCGGACTGAACGCCAAACACAGGGCGCACAACGCCATTTTCTCCTGCAAGCCCGGCCTCTCGCAGGACTGCTATTTTTCCCCTGACAAACGCTACCATTCTGAAAACGGCTATACCTTATTTACACCTGCACCCGATCAAAGGAACTGGCTAATCTCCTGTAATCCGGAGTTTTATGAAGTGAACGAGGCGGTGATATGGTCCTGCTTTCCGGTGACCTCCCTTCGGGGCCCTCCGGAGGTATAGTCCATCGAACCTAACTTCACTTTACTCTTAATTTGACACTATGGATGTTGACCACATCGAACTGTTCTATAAGGTTCTTCAAAAACTTTCGTATAGCTGTTCCGTTTGCGGAGCCTCGTTGTATGTCACCAACTACGGTAACTACGAGGCTATCCTGCACTGTTCTTCCGACGCCGCACGTTTCTGGAATTTTGAAAGGGGACGACCGAACAGATAGCAGCCAAGCAGCACTGGGACCATTCCCGGAAAGAGTTGTTCCTTACAAAAGAAGATATTCTGGAGTATTTGAATAAAAGTGAGTCAGACGAAGTCTGACTCACTCTGCAGGCCTATTTTACAACTGTTCCTTCTTTTATCTCGTCATTGGCGTTTGCGACAACTGATTCGCCGGGCCGGACATTGCCCAGTATCTCTATCTTGTCATTACTTTCGTTGCCGGTCGATACGTCCTCGCGGACGGTCTTCCCGTCCCGGACGACGATGACGTATTTGCGTTCGGTCGAAGTCACCACGGCTGATTTTGGTACCGCAAGGGCGTGAGGGTTACCCTTCGAGTCGAAGAGGACGTCTGCGTACATCCCGGGGAAAGCGCCTCGTCCTTGTTGTAGACGTCCAGCTCGATCCGCTCGGTGCGGTACTGCATATTGATGTTCATCGCCGTGCGCGCGATCCGGCCGGTCATTCGTTTGCCGGGGAAAGCGCTCAGATAGAACGACAGCGTGTCGTTGCTGCGCAGCGTGGCGGCGATGCTCTCGGGGATGTCTACCTGCAGACGGAGATGGTCGATCTGTTTCAGCTCGAGCATCGGCCTCATGTCTTTCGCCTCCGCGCTGACCAGCGCGCCGGGATGGACGTTGCGCTGGGTGATGACCCCGCGGAAAGGCGCGGTGACCGTGAGATACCCCATCATCGTCTGCTGCATCTGCCAGTTGGCTTTCTCGGAATTGCAGAGGGCGCTGTCGGCTGCCGTCTTCGACCCTGCCGTCGCCAGATCCATCGGAGAGATGGCGCCAGGGGTACGGGACGCCTGCCTGAGGCGTTCGAAGTTGTCCCTGCTGATCGCGTAGTCCGACTGAGCCCTCGCGTATTTTTCCTTCGCCGCGGCGGTAGCCTGCTGCAGCTCGGGCGCCTCCAGCGTCATCAGCAGTTGGCCCGCCTGTACATGCGAGCCGATATCCACCTGCACCGATCTGACATAGCCGTTGACTTTCGGAAAGATGCTGACCTCCTGATAGGCCGCCAGCTGCGCGGGTAGCTTCATGACCCTGACGCACCGCCTCCTGCCGCGCAGTTGCCAGCACATAGTGAGGAGCCGCGCCGCGGGCGCCGCGTTTTTGGTCTCCGCGGCTTTATTGTCGGAACAACCGTAGAAAAAAACAGTTGTGAGCGAAATAAAAAAATAACCTTCTTCATATAGTTTTATTTAGAGGAGTCTTCGGGCAATAATGAAACTGAGTTAAAAGATTTCTTTTGTTGTATCCAGCCATAAACCAAAGGACGATGAACAGCGCTGATAAAGTCGAGGCGGCAAGCCCGCCGATCACCGCGCGGCCGAGAGGCGCGGACTGGTCACCCGCTTCACCGAGACCGCTGGCCATCGGGATCATCCCGGCAATCATCGCCAGACTGGTCATAAGGATGGGGCGCAGCCGGATACTGGCTGCCACGATGGCGGCCTTGAAAGGGTCCTGATAGTCGATCCGGAAGCTTTTCGGCATTGGTGACGATCAGGATCGCATTGGCCACAGACACGCCCGTGGACATGATGATACCCATATAGGACTGCAGGTTCAGCGTCGCGCCCGTCGCCAGCAGCACGAGCATAGCGCCGAGCAGCACCGCCGGCACCGTCGCCAGCACCGATATGGACAGGCCGAAGGACTGGTAGTTGGCCGCGAGCAGCAGCAAAATGACGACGATGGCTGCCAATAGCCCCGTCTGCAGCGAGTCGAGCGTTTCTATCAACAGCGACGACATCCCTTTTATTTCCCGCGATCAGACCCGGGGGCGTAGCGCCAGAGTCCCCTGATCGCCTTTTCCACCGCCGCCGTAGCCGAGCCAAGGTCCTTGCCGTGGATATTCGCGCTCACCGTCACATAGCGCCTCGGTCCGCTGCGGTCGAATTCCCCGGGCAGCGTGTCGATCCGGACCGTCGAAACGTCCGACAACACAGGGCGGGGCTGTCCTTTTACCAGCGACACCGACTGCAGCTGCTGCATCGAGTTCATGATATATTCCGGTATCTGCACCTGACTCTGATAGGTATAGGCGGACCGCTGATCGAGCCATAGGTTCTTGTTCGTATAACGGCTCGAGGACGTGGCGTCGGTAATGCTCCGGGACACGTTGTCGATCGACAGACCCATTAGCGCCAGCTTGTTGCGGTCGACGCTGATATTGACCGTAGGCATGTGCAGCGGCTGAGCGATCTGCACGTCCCTGAGAAAGGGCACCTGCCTGAGCGCATCCACCAGACGTCCGGCATAGGCTTCGATATTGTCCATATTCTTGCCTGCCACCCTCACTTCGATCGGCGTGCTGGCTCCCTGCGCCATGATCTTTTCCGTCAGCTCGATAGGCTCGAAGGAGAGACGGAGATCGGGATACCGGGCCAATATATTTTTCCGCAGCGTCTCTTTCAGCGTTTCCACCTTCCCCTTGAATTCCTCGCTAAGATTGACCTGGATCACCGACTCGTGGGTGCCGCTGTTGAAGATATACAGGTTGCTCGTGCCGAAATTGCTGGGCACCAGACCCACATACGCGGAGGTGATCGCCACCTGATGGTTGACGGTCGAGTCGATGATGTTGAGGACGCCCTGGGTGGCCTTCTCCGTTATCTCGAGACGGGTGCCGTCAGGTTCGCGCAGCCGCAGCTGCAGCTGGCCGTTGTTGGTCTTCGGCAGGAGGTCCTTACCGATGATTACAAAACACGCTCCCGCTGCTCCGAAAGCGAGTACGAGATAGATGGTAACTATCAACCTGCGGCGGGGCATCCATTTTTCGAGGCGGGACGCCAGCCCGGTCTTGATGCGCTGGAAGAAGCCGTTATCTTCCTTGTGGTTATGCTCTTCGCCGCCGTGCAGGCCGACCTGCGCGCTTTCGCCGTGGTTCAGGGCATTGCCCGCGTGGGCGTGGAAGCCGGTATGATGGTACTGGAACATCTCCGCCTTCAGCAGCCAGACCGAGACGACCGGCACCAGCGTCTGGGCCGCCACAAAACTCACGATCATGGCGAAGGCGATCGACAGCGACAGAGGCAGGAACATGGCTCTCGGCACGCCCGACATGACAAAGGCCGGCGCGAAGACCGCGAGTATACACAGCAGGATCAGCAGCAGCGGGAAGGAGATCTCCGAACAGGCGTCGAGGATCGCCTGCTTTTTGTCCTTACCCATTTCAAGATGCTGGTGTATGTTCTCGATCGTCACCGTCGCCTGGTCCACAAGGATCCCGATAGCCAGCGCGAGACCGCTGAGGGTCATGATATTGATCGTCTGTCCGGCGAGATTCAGAAAGAATACCGCGCTCATCACCGCGACGGGTATGGTGATGATGACCACCAGGCTGCTTCTCCAGTCGCGGAGGAAGAGCAGCACCATCAGCCCGGTGAGAACGGCCCCGAGAATACCTTCCGTCATCAGGCTCTTGGCAGAATTGATGACGAAGACCGACTGGTCGAACTCATAGCTGATATCGATATCGTCGGGGAGAAGGTTTTTCATCTCGGGCATTCTCTTACGCAGGGTCTGCACGACCTCCCGGGTGGAGGCGTCTGCCGTCTTGACCACGGGTATATAGACCGAGCGCTTTCCATTGACGAGCGCATAGTCCACGGTGATGTCCGCGCCGTCGGCGACGGTGGCGACGTCGTGTACATATATCGACGACGAGCCGTTGCTTTTTACCGGGATGTCCCCGAAATGTTCCACCTTCGACTCCAGCGAATTGATCGAAGTGACATACATCATGCTGTCGATACGTAAATTCCCGGAAGGCGTGATCGCATTGTTGTGCGCGATGGCTTCCACCACCTCATCGGCGGAGAGATTGTACATCCGCAGCTTTTCAGGATTGACGTTGATGAGCACCGACCGGGCGTTCGACCCGAAAGGCGGCGGCGCCGAGAGACCGGGTACCGTCGCGAACAGGGGACGGACCCGGGTGAGGGCCAGGTCGAAGATATCCTTGAGCGGTTTGGTCCTGCTGCTGAACACCAGCTCGCCCACGGGCAGCGAGGAAGCGTCGAAGCGGACCACCTGCGGAGGCAGCGCCCCCGGCGGGAAGAAGGCCATCGTCCTGTTCACCTGCAGCGCCACCTGCGCCGAGGCTTCCGCCATGTCCGTACCTTCGTAGAAGCTAAGTTTGATGAGGGTCAGACCCTGTATATTTTTACTCTCGATGTTCTTTATCCCGTTGACATAAAGGAATTGATCCTGCATACGCGTGGCGAAAAAGCCTTCCATCTGCTGCGCCGACATACCCCGTACTGTTCGATCACATAGATCGTGGGCGCGTTCAGTTTGGGGAATATATCGATCGGTATGGTGCGGATCGCCATTACTGAGAACAACAGGAGCCCCATGAAGAGAACGATGATCGTTATGGGCCTTTTCAGAGCTGTTCGTACCATTATTATTTGATTGATTGAATGAAGAGATTGAGCTGGCCTGCCGCAGAATATTTGTCCAGGTTGGCCAGCAGCCAGTCGCTGAGCGTCTGCACATAGTCGGTCTGGCTGCGGTAGAGCACAAAGGAGGCGTTGGTCAGGTCCACGAGATTGATGATGCCCGCCTTATACTGGGCCGTCTTCTGCTCGAAGGCGCTGTTCGCCGCGTCTACCTGTACCGGAATTTCGATCAGGTTTTTGGTTGCCGTACGGATGCTTTCTTCGGCTTTATTGCCGACATTGGCAAGGGACAGCTGCTGTTGCTGCAGCCCGTATTCACTGGCAATGGTATTGCTGCGGGCGATACGCTCCTTGTCTTTCCGGTGGACCGTATTCCAGAGATCATACTCCAGCGTTAGTCCGGCCAGGTAGTTGAAACGCTGGTACCCCAGTCCGCTGATTGTCGATTTGTAGTTGTCCGTATAGTCGATACTCGAGCCCCTGGCCCAGCCCGCCGCTGAGAGGAATACCTTTGGCAGATAGCTTTTTTTGACGAGATCCTCCTTCTGCTGGTACAGCAGCTTCTCCTTGTTGAAATAGTCTACCAGTGGATTGTTATAGACCGAGGCGCTGTCGATGCGGCCGATGATGCCGAGCGCGGACAGATAGCTCTTGGTCTGCGCCGTATCGATATTGATGTCGTCCGCGGGAATGCCGGTCAGATAACCCAGCTGCTGCTGCAGTCCGCGGATACTGCCGTAGGTCTGGTTGTACGTAATACGGGTCCTTGACAGCTCCGCCATGGCCAGCGCCGAGTCAGCGCCGGGTTTGATCCCGCTCTGGGTCACCGCCTGGATGACCTTATATATAGTCTCATAGCGGGCGACGTTCTCCCGGTCGATAGCCAGCTGGAACTGGTTCTTCAGGATATCCAGATACAATTTGCCCACCTGCCACTGGACGAGATAGGTCTCCCGGTCCAGGTCGGCCTGGCTGAGATTCGCGAACGCCTCGGCGCTGCGGACCGTGGCTTTTTTCAGACCGAAGTCGAGCAGCTCGTACTGGTTGGAAAAGAAGCCAATATTCCCGATGGCGGACTCATATATATTGGAAGGGCGTACGCCGCTGGAACTCGAGGGGATGACCCCAAAGCCGATATACGAGCCGGGTAACGAATTATCCGTGCCCGCCGTCACCTGATCGCCGATATAGGAGGTAGGCAGGTACGCGTGTCTGGCGTCCGTGACCCCCGCTTTTGCGGCATCGACCAGCGATTTTTTCTGGAGAAGCGCCGGCAGGTGTTTCTGGGCGGAATCGATGAACTGCGCGAGCGAATATTTTTTGGGTTGTGCAAAGAGAGAAAGTACGGATAGCTGCAGTATTGCCAGAATACCCCAGGTCCGCAGTGACTTTCTGTGACAGAAAGCGACCATACAATGCTTATTTTAATGAAAAATGTTGTTGCCGGAGAATCAGGCAACGACGGGGGACCTCGCAGGCGCAGGCACGCCTCCGGCACGGAAGGCAGCGGGGCGGTCCGGTACGCACCCAGCACTCTTGGAATGATCCGCTCTTCCGGCGCGGCGACCGTGATCATCGGACAGGGAGCTATCTCTTCCTGATGAAAGCGTTTGTTAAGCCGGATCTTGTGCTTGCCCGAAGACTGAATGGGGCTGGATTTGACCACCTGCTGGTGGTTCACCCGGAGCTCAGCGAGGGCGGAATAATTAAAAACGGCCTTTGCATCGGTGTGGCCCTCGAAATTGTAAAAGGATTCGACGGAAAAAATACTCCATACACCGCAAGCAGCAGCGTATAGAAGAAAATCTTATAAATCCTTTTTTGCATGTTTAAAGCGAGGCGTAAATATAGTAATAAATATTTTAGCGGGGTCGTAACGAATCGTTAAACGACCGTCCACCTACCCCGCTGCGGGCCGCCCCCCATGTCCGATTCGGCGGGGATTCCCCGTCCACCTACCCCGCGTGCAGGAACATCCGGAGGACCCGGTATACCCCGGCCGCGAGCAGCGCGCTCACCGGTATGGTCAGGATCCAGGCCCAGACAAGATTGATCGTCACTCCCCAGCGGACCGCCGACATCCGCCTGGTCGCGCCAACACCTACGATAGCCCCGGTAATGGTGTGGGTCGTACTCACCGGGATCCCGAGCGACTGGGTGAGGAACAGGGTGATAGCCCCCGCAGTCTCCGCGCAAACGCCCTCGAGCGGACTGACCTTGGTGATTCGGCTCCCCATGGTCCTGACGATCCGCCAACCCCCGCTCATAGTGCCAAGGGCGATGGCCGAGAAACAGGCTATCGGCACCCAGGTGGGGATCTCGCGGATATTTTCCATGTCGCCGTGGGCAACCAGCGCCGCCGCGATGATACCCAGTACTTTTGGGCGTCGTTCCCGCCGTGACCGAGGCTCAGCAGGGCGGAGGACAGCAGCTGCAGACGGCGGAACCAGCTCTCGGCCCGGTAGGGATTGCTTTTCTGGAAAAGGTTGACAATTAATATGGTGATGATCAGGGCGACGAACATACCGATCAGCGGCGCCAGAACGATAAAGAAAAAGGTCGGAAGCACGCTGCCATAGTCGATGACGTCATGCCCCCGGACGGTCCACCCGCCGGCATGAGCCAGCGCCGCGCCGACAAATCCGCCGAGAAGGGTATGGGACGAACTGGAGGGGATCCCGAACCACCACGTGAACAGGTTCCAGGTGATGGCCGCGATTAGACCGGAGAGGATCACCGGGAGGGTGATAAAATCGCGGGAGACGAAATGGGCGATCGTGTTGCCGATCTTGAACTCTCCGATAAAATATTTGAAGATAAAGAACGCCGCGAAATTGAAGATGGCTGCCCAGAGCACGGCCTGGAAAGGAGTAAGGACCTTGGTCGAAACGATCGTGGCGATGGAGATGGCCGCGTCATGAAATCCGTTGATGTAGTCGAATACCAGTGCCAGGGCGATAGTGATAAAAAGCAGTAACATATGTGGGAAAGGCTTTCAGGGGGCGATTCAAAAAATAAGGCATCCGCCTAGGCGTATTTGATAATAATAGATTCGATCACGTTGGTGGCGTCTTCACACTTGTCGGTCACGATCTCCATCACCTGATAGATATCCCGCTTTTTGATGACTTCTTTGGCGTCGGGTTCGGTCTCGAAGAGGCGCTCGATGCTCATGTCGAAGATATCGTCGGCCTGGTTCTCGATGCTGTTCACCCGCACCAGCGCGTCGGTGATCGTGCGCATGTCCCGCATATTCCGCAGCTCTTTTACCGCATTACGTATTTGTTTCGAGCCCTGTTCGATCAGATCGGCCATCTTCTGGATCCCCGGGTCATTGGGGTTTACTTTATAGAAGTTGATCTTTTTGGCTGCCGCATAGATATAGTCGCAGATATCGTCGAGGGCGCTGGCGAGATAGTGGATGTCCTCACGGTCGAAGGGTGTGATAAAATTACGGCCGAGCTCCGTAAATATCCGATGAGTAAATTCGTCGTTCACGTGTTCCTGTGTCTCCAGCTGAGAGATCAACACCGCCCTCTTGTCAAAATCCGGTTCGCTCACCACCCCTTTTAAAAGCTCGCCCATCCGGGCCACACTATCTGCCAGCTTCTTCGAAAAGGGAATAGAAGACCTTGTCCTTGGGCATGAATAACTGAACAATTGCATTAAACCCCTTCATTTCATAAAATTTTTGCGAGGATCACAAATTTAAATTCAATGTGACCGGTAACCGGGGCTAAAATTAATTTGGTAATAATTTCTTAACACAGCAAAAGCTCATCCGCATCCAACCCTTGGGTATAAACGCTATTTTTTATTTAGATAAAATAGTTAACATACATAAAATATTCAAAAACAGCAAATAAAAAGACAATTTTTTGGAGAACTTGCTCTCTTTTTGGAACTGTTAACATTAAGGTAATATTCCCTTAACATTGGGTTCATCGCTTAAACATTGTTTTGCAGTCGAATTTGAACGACGTCGAACCGCTAAACTTATTTTTCGAACCAAGTTTTTTAATGAACCAAGACTTTTATGAAACGTAACTTCGCAAAACAATTCCTTTTTATCGCTATTTTCTCATTTTTGGCTTTCGCCTCCCAGGGGCAGTATTTATGGAACAACGATTCTGCTTTTCGGGCGGGTGTTCCGAATTCCGGCAGGGTCTGGGGCTATATATTCGGCGACTATTTCCATAAGTCGCATGCAGACTCCCTGAATCGCGGCGGGAACAATCAGTACACCAATGTAAAGAAGGACCAGGATGAATTTCAGTTCCGTCGCATCTACATTGGATATGATTATAATATAGCGAAGAATTTTTCCGCTGAGTTCCTTTTTGCCGCAGAGGATGATTTCACGACCGGCGACCTTCTTCAGAATAACAAGTTCACCCCTTACATTAAATTCGCTAACCTTCGCTGGAAGAACTTTCTGTTTAAGGGCAATGACCTTATTTTTGGCCTGCAACCCACCCCAGCCTTTCCTTACATGACGGAAAACCTGTTTACTTATTCCCGTCCGATCGAAAGGACCATCACCGATATCCGCCGGACTCCTTCCTTTGACTTCGGTCTCGGACTGCAGGGCCGGTTCAACACTGCCGACAAGAACGTAACATATGGGTATAATCTGTTGGTGGCCAATGGGACAAGCGCAAAGCCCCAGGCGCTCAACGGCACCCTTTACAAATGGTTCTACGGAGATGTATTTGTTGGATTCCTTAAGAATCATCTAATCCTGGATGCTTATGCCGACTATCAGCGTCAGAACTGGGTGGCCGGGCCTCATAGTCATTCCTACCGTCAGATGCTTAAGGGGTCGATCGTCTGGGTAGACAAAAAGTTCAGGGTTGGTGTGGAAGGTTATACCAACAAACTGGCGCAGGCCGAGCAGGCAACCCGGGGTGCGATAGTAGATACGCTGGATGGAACGGCCACCGGTCTTAGCCTGTACGGACATTACAACCTCATCGGCAACAAGCTCAGTGTTTTTGCCCGGTACGATTTCTACAATCCTAACACGAAATACGATAATACTACTTACAGCAAGTACAAGTCTCTTTACACGGTCAGTACGACCTATGATCCGAGCAATAAAGAGCGATTCCTTTCCGCCGGTATCGACTACTCGCCTGTAAATAACGTTCATATCATGCCCAATATCTGGTATAACAGGTATATGGGTCAGCAGTCCGGTCTTACGGGTGCTGCTGCTCACGACTATGATCTGGTGTATCGGGTGACTTTCTATTTCACTTTTGGCAAACTGTTCTCGAACCCGACATACTCTTATTATCCTTATGTCCATTAATCAAAAAAGATATATACTCCTTAACAATACGATCATGATGCAAAAATTTTTCAACATTAAGACCCTGGTTAGCACTTCTATCTTTGCGGTTATTACTGTCGCTATGGTATCCTGCGGTGGCGGCGGCAGCACTTCCGGTGCTGACTCCACCGGTTCTGCCAGCAGCGACGACAATACCCTCATCGGAGCCGGTAGCTCTTTCGATAATCCCCTGTTCTCTAAACAATTCTCTGAGTATAACAAGGCTAACGGCCTGAAGGTCAACTATCAGTCTGTAGGTTCCGGCGCCGGTATCTCACAGCTGACCGCCAAGACCGTCGACTTCGGCGCTTCTGACGCCCCGATGAACGGCAAGCAGGATTCCGCGATCTCCGCCCCTGCGATCCACATCCCAATTACAGCCGGTGCAGTTGTACTCAGCTACAATCTGCCCGAAGTAAAAGATACCCTGAAGCTGACTCCCGAAGTCCTGGCCGATATCTTCCTCGGTAAGATCACCAAGTGGAACGATGGAAAAATCGCCGCTGAGAACAAGGGCGTCAAACTTCCCGCCACGTCCATCGTGATTGCCCACCGCAGCGATGGCAGCGGTACTTCCAATATCTTCACCACCTACCTGTCCAAGGTCAGCGAAGAGTGGAGCACCAGGGTTGGAAAGGGTTCTTCTGTCAACTGGCCCGCGGGTCTTGGCGGAAAAGGCAACGAAGGCGTTGCTGGTCTGATCAAGAACACTCCCGGCACGATCGGCTATATCGAACTGGCCTACGCCGTTCAGAACCAGATGCCTTATGCCAAACTGAAGAACAAATCCGGCAATTTCATTACGCCGAGCATCGCCAGCGTAACTGCTGCCGCGAATATCCAGATCCCTGCCGACAGCAAGGTATCCCTGACCAACACGGACGCCGCTGATGGCTACCCCATCTCCGGGTTCTCCTGGGTTATCATCTACAAGGAGCAGAAATACAACAGCCGCAGCGCCGAACGCGCTACCAAGCTGGTGAAACTGATCTCCTGGATGATCCACGACGGCCAGCAATTCAGCTCTGCGCTGACCTATGCTCCGCTGTCTCCCGCTGCTGTCAGCGCCGGCGACGCGATCCTGAAGTCCGCCACATATGATGGCAAGCCCATTTTACAGTAATTGAACGAACGAGGCGCCGCCTTCGTGGCGGCGCCCTTAACTGACATTTATGGATACATCTGTAGAGAATGGTATGGTTACCCGCAGCGATCTTCCCCTGCGGGTAATTAATTCTACCCCCGAAGCGATTTTAAAGGCGAAGAAGCGTGCAAGAAGGTCATTTCGCCAGATCAGGACAGAGAGCGTTTTCAAAAGGACCCTTTCGATCATGGGGCTGCTCATCGTCATCCTCGTGCTCGGAATCCTGCTTACGCTGGTCGTTCAGTCCCTCCCGTCGATAAAAGCGCTGGGGCCGAAATACCTGTGGAGCAAGGTCTGGGATCCCGTCCAGGACGTCTACGGCGCCTGGCCCTTCCTGCTGGGAACCCTGCTCAGCTCATTCCTGGCGCTGATCATTTCGATCCCTTTTTCCGTCGCCGTCGCCATCTTTTTGGGTGAATACCACCCGAAGGGCTGGCTGCCGAATTTCCTGAAGAATACGGTCGAGCTGATCGCCGCCGTACCTTCGGTCATCTATGGCTTCTGGGGACTGGCCGTTCTCGTACCCATCGTCCGCTCGTTCGAATCCAGCATTGGCGTGGAGCCCGTCGGCGTGGGTATTTTCAGCTCTTCTCTTATCCTCGCGGTGATGATCATTCCCTATGCTGCCTCGCTGGGGCGTTCGATGATCAACCTCGTCCCTTCACACCTGAAGGAGGCCGCCTACGGACTGGGCGCTACCCGCTGGGAAGTCATTCGCAGCGTCGTACTGCCGTATACCAAGTCCGGCCTTTTCGCCGGCATTCTGCTGTCGCTCGGACGCGCACTTGGTGAGACGATGGCCGTCACCATGGTCATCGGAAATACCAGTCTTATTCCTAAAAGCATTTTTGCGCCGGGTAATACCATGGCCAGCGTCATCGCCAACGAATTTACGGAGGCCGACAAACCGGTATATCTCTCCGCACTCATCGAACTCGGACTGGTACTCTTCCTGGTCACGGTTGTCATCAACCTGATCGGAAAGAAGATCATTGACCGCTTCACCAACGAATAAGTTATGCAAGCCTCCAACGTAAAATACAGACTCGGTAAAAGCTATGGGTTTCAGATCCTGACCTATGTGCTGGCTTTTGCCTGTGTGGTTCCCCTGCTCGCAATTCTCTTCTTCATCATCAAGGCGGGCATAACCAAGATCAACTGGCATTTCCTCGTCAATATTCCCAAGCCCGTCGGTGAAACGGGCGGCGGTATCGCCAACGCCCTCGTCGGCAGCATCCTGATCGTCCTCGTCGCTTCAGTCATCGCGATCCCCATCGGGATTTTGGCCGGTGTCTATCTCAGCGAGAACAGGAAAAGCCGGCTCGCTTACTGGTGCCGCCTGTCCACGGATATCCTGCAGGGTGTGCCTTCCATCGTGATCGGTATCGTCGCCTATTTCTGGCTGGTCAAGCCGTTTGGCAAATTCTCGGCGCTGTCCGGTAGCGCGGCCCTGGCCATCATGATGCTGCCCATCGTCATCCGGTCCACGGAAGAGACCCTCAAGCTGCTGCCCGACGCCCTGAAAGAAGCGGCGCTGGCACTGGGCATGCCCTTTCATCGTGTGATCTTTAAGGTAATTATCCCGGTAGGTATCAGTGGTATTCTTTCCGGTGTCATGCTTTCCATTGCCCGTATAACGGGGGAAACAGCCCCGTTGCTGTTTACCGCGTTTGGCAACCCCTATTTGTCGACCAACCTGACCCAACCCATGCAGAGCCTGCCCCTGCTGATCTTCAACTATGCCACCAGTCCATACAACGAGTGGCACGATCTCGCCTGGGGCGCTTCGCTGATCCTTTTGCTGTGGGTCTTATTCCTAAACATTTTTACTAAGATAGTAACCAGAAAATGGAAAGTACAGTTATAAAGAGCAGGAACTTTAACGCTTCGTTTGGTAGCAATCATGTCGTTAAGAATGTCAACATCGATATTCCCCGAAACCATGTTATCGCGGTAATGGGTCCTTCCGGCTGCGGAAAGACCACCTATCTGCGCTGTATCAACCGGATGCACGAACTCATCCCCGGAGCCACCTGCGAAGGCGAGATGAAGCTCAACGAAGAGGACATCTACCAGATGCACCCCATCTTTGTTCGTCTGAAGATAGGCATGGTGTTTCAGCGTCCCAATCCCTTCCCCAACCTCAGCATCTATGACAACGTCATCGCGGGCTACAAGCTCAACGGGGTCAAGCTGCCGAAGGCCGAACGGGATCGCATCGTCGAGCATTCGCTCACCCGAGTCGCATTGTGGAATGAGGTCAAGGACTCGCTGAACAAAAAAGGCTCCTTCCTTTCGGGTGGCCAGCAGCAGCGCCTCTGTATCGCCCGTGCCGTCGCGATGGAGCCCGAGGTACTGCTCTTCGACGAGCCCACCTCCGCCCTCGACCCCATCTCTACCTCGACGGTGGAGGAGTTGTTCCACGAGCTGAAGGTCAACTACACCCTGATCATCGTCACCCACAACATGCAGCAGGCGGCGAGGGTCAGCGATAAAACGGCCTTTTTCTTCATGGGCGAACTGGTCGAGTATGACGATACCAAGATCATGTTCACCAACCCGAAGGACAATCGAACGCAAAATTACATCACGGGCCGCTTCAGCTAGTTTGATCCGGCAGGCGAATAATACCGCGGTGTATCGTACATTTATGTATTAACTTATAAAGAACCATGGCACAAATAGAAACCGAACTCCAGCTACTAAAGTCTGAAGCTATCAATATGTGGACGCTGGTCAATTCTCAGCTGAACAAGGCGCGGGAAGCTTTCCTGACCTTTGACAAAGACCTCGCGCGCGAAGTCGTGCTGAAGGAAAAAAGGGTCAACGGCAGCGAACTCAAGATCGACAGGGACTGCGAAAACATCTTCGCCCTTTTCTGCCCGGTCGCCATCGACCTGCGCTTCCTCCTGGCCGTCCTGAAGATCAACTCGAATCTGGAGCGCATCGGGGATATCGCGGAAGGCATCGCCAAGTATATCATCGACGCGGAAGCCCCTTTCTCCAAAGAACTGCTCGAGGTCTCGCGCGTCATGCCGATGTACGAAGAGGCCGTCGGCATGCTGGAAGATACGCAGGCCGCTTTCGAGAAGGAAGACACCATCCTTGCGCGCGGCGTTTTCAAGCGCGATGACCTCCTCGACGCGGTCAACAAATCGTCGAACAAGGTACTGGAAGCTCACCTGAAGGCTCATCCGGAGGACACGGCCCAGGCGTTGTGGCTGATCTCGATCATCCGCCGTCTCGAGCGCGTCGGCGACCAGACCAAGAACGTCGCCGAAGAGATCATCTTCTACCTGGAGGCTAAGGTCCTGAAGCACAGCAAAAAATTCGCCTAAGCTTCTCCGAACGCGGCGGATATTTCACCCGCCCTCCCCCGGTACACCCGATATAATATTAGGATAACGATTCAGTAAACTCCCCGTAATACGGGGAGTTTATTTTTGGGCCGCCAATGAATTGACAATTGGTTAGTCACCTGTTAATCGATGGTTTATATATGTAGAGTTGAATTTTCTCATGCAGAATTTCCCCCATCTCTATGGGGGAAATTTTTTTGCCGGCCCCGGCATAGCCGCCGCCCGGCGGCGTAGCGGAGAATCACACCAGGACCTGAGCCATGCACCTAAGCCGTGCACTTAAACTCAGTAAAATCTAATTAAAAACAAATTCGGGATAGATGAGATCCAACGCATTCTTCTTCTCATTCGAGCAATTGTGCATCAAATAACTAACAGTCGACTCCGTCGAATAGTCGAGATGCAGCGTCGGCCTCCTCTTCTGCTCCATCCACGGGCGAAACACCTGCTCAAATCCGGCATCCAGCGTTTTCAACACCGGCACCCCCATTTTCTTCAGGGCCGCGGCATTGCAGAACTGTTCGTACTGGCCCCTGATGGGGATGACCATGAGCTTCTTCCCGAGATAAAGCGCCTCGGCCGGCGTTTCGAAACCCGCACCGGTGAGAATGGCCTTGCAGGTGATGAGACTCTTGTTGAAGGCGTTCCTGCTGACGGGGAGGAACAGGATATTGCCGTCCTGGACGGCCTGTTTCACCTCTTTGGAGAACACCTGGAACCGAAACTCCTTCAGGGGCTGGAGATGCTGACGAACCGTGGCGTCATTGTAGGAGGACAAATACACGGTGATATGCCCTTTGTCCTGCGGCTCGGCCTGAAGTATATCCTTTTTAATCACAGGCGGGAGGATAAAATCGTCGTATTGTTTGAAGTGCAGGCCGATATATTGGGTAGCGTGAGCATAGTGGCGCAGGATCCATTCACCCATCTGGTCTTTTTCTCCGGACGAGGCACCTTGGGCGATATAAAACTGGCCTGGTGACCGAAATTGACCGAAGGCACTTTTTTATAGGCGCAGGCCAGAGACGTGATGCTTTCAAAATCATTGATCACCAGATCATACTTTTCCACCGGAAGATCGCGGACCTCTCTCCAGATGCGGAGGGGGCGATCTGTCGGGCTATTTCCCAGTAGTTGAGCCCGCCGCTGTTGGTGTAAAAAAGGCTAAGGCCTTTGCTCCGGTACTTGACCGAGCCGTCCAGCTGAAGACTATTGTTCGCACCGCTCAGGAAAATGTCCACCTCGCCATACCGCTCGAGGTAAGGGATCAGTTCCATCGCCCTGCTGATATGGCCATTGCCTGTTGCCTGAACTGCGTAAAAAATCTTCATAGTCCTTTAAATAGCTGCGAGTGAATTGATATAGAAATTTATTTCGTCTGTGATAACGTTCACACTGGGCTTCATCTCGATCGTCTGTGTCACCGGGAAATCCTTTTCATCGTATTCGAAGATGGTCCATTCGTTTTGCTGGTATTCCAGTGCGGTAAGATGCTCCACCCAGTCTCCGGAGTTCAGGTACGTGACCTTCCCGTTCTTTGTCTCTACGATCTTCTTCTGGGGTTGGTGAATATGCCCGCAAATGACGTAGTCGTATTTCTTTTCAATGGCGAGCTCAGCTGCGATATTCTCGAATTCGTTGACCTTGCTGAGCGCGTTGACGCCAGCCATTACCTTTTTGGAGATGGATACTCTTTCGCGGCCCAGGGACTTTAGAATAAAGTTAATAAATCTGTTGAAACGGATCAGGAGATTGTACCCGCTGCTGCCCAGCTTTCGCCAGAACCTTGGCGCTCCCTTTGGTAGTGTTGTCGAAAACGTCCCCGTGAAAGATCCACGTCATTTTGTTGTCGATCTCCAGCACCAGCTTGTCGGTCAGGGTAAAATTCCCCATCTGGATATCCGTGTAGCGGCGCATCATCTCGTCATGGTTGCCCGTAATATAGAAGACCCGGGTCCCGTTGGTGATGAACTGGATGATCTCTTTTATGACCATCATGTGGGCGACGGGGAAGTAACGCTTGGTAAATTGCCAGCCGTCGATGATATCCCCATTGAGAATGAGTATGTTAGGCGTGATACTTTTGAGGTAGTTGACAAGCTCCTTGGCCCGGCATCCGTATGTCCCCAGGTGAACATCTGATAAAACAACTACATCTACGGGTCGCTTTTCCATTTCTGTGGTTTTCCAAAGTTCTATAACACATATTACTGGTATTTTACCTGGACGTTAAGAAATTGTAACTTTAAAGGTTTCTGGCTATAGCCGGAAGGGATATTTTACCTTTGCGCCCATGAAAAAAATGCCTGGACCTCTCTTTATTGCAGTCTGTTTGTGCCTGACCGTAAGTTCGCTCAGGGCGCAGCCCTCTGCCGCTCCCGCAGTGGATAGGGTAGCCGTCGGCGCCAGTTTTCCCGGCTGGCTGATGACGGGGAAAGAGAAGTATTCCGTCGCGAATACGCATTCTCATAACGACTACGAACAGGACATTCCGTTCTGGCTGGCCTGGCAGGCCGGGTTTGGGTCGATCGAAGCCGATATCTGGCTGCAGGAAGGCCGGGTGCTCGTAGGGCACAACAGGGAGGAGATCAAGGCCGGCCGTACTCTGGAAGAATACTATATCAAGCCGCTGCTGTCCTGTCTGGAGAAGAACAACGGGCACCCCTACGCCGACAGCGCCAGACGACTGCAGATACTCATCGACGTAAAAGCCGACTCCGTCGCCGCGCTCGCCGCACTGGTAGCGCTGCTCGACAAATACCCCGCACTCGAACAGTGTCCGAATATAAAATGGGTGATCAGCGGCAACCGCCCCGCGCCCGCCCTCTATACCTCCTATCCCTCCTTTATCGCATTCGACGGCATTCTCGGCCGCGCCTATACGCCGGAAGCCCTTTCCCGCATCGTGATGATGAGCGACGACCTGCACAGCCTTACGCACTGGAACGGCCAGACCGAACTGCCCGCTGCGGACAGACGCCTGCTGGAAACCGCCATAAAGAACGCCCACGAACAGCACCTGCCCGTGCGCTTCTGGGACGCGCCCGACACCCCCACAGCCTGGAAGACGCTCATGGAGCTGCACGCCGACTATATCAATACGGATCATATCAGAGAATTGGCCGCTTATCTCAACGAGCATGTATCTTTATGATATAGTTTAACCACCATGAACGAAGGACTTCTCCTGCTCATCGGTGATAAGATAAAGGCCAAACGAACCCAAAAGAATATCACCCTCGAACAACTGGCGACCCGCGCGGGCGTCAGCAAAGGCCTGATCTCTCAGATCGAGAACAACCGTACCGTCCCTTCCCTCCCCGTATTGTTCAATATTATCCATTCGCTCGAAGAAGACCTGCGCAGCTTTTTCGAGGACATGCAGGACAGCTTCAATAACAACCATATCCTCATCATCCGGAAGGGGCAGGAGAAGATGTTCAGCAAGGAACCCGTAAAAGGATTCAGCTACAAACGCATACTCACCCGGTCTATAACTTCACAGGCCACCGACGTCGTTCTGCTCGGGCTCAAAAAGAATTCCGTCCGCAAACAGATGATCCGCACCGACGCATTCGAATGCAAGTATATCTTAAAAGGTGACATCGAATACCAGATCGACAAAGAGGTCTTCACCCTTCACGAAGGCGACACACTATTCTTTGACGGACGCGCCCCCCACCGGCTGAAGAACATCGGCGACACCGAGGCTCTCATTCTGGTGATCTATCTGTTCTGACCGGTTATCAGTCTTCTCCTGTCCGTCATCTCCCCATTCCCGCCACTGAGCGACCCGCCCGGCGCGGTATCAGCGTTGCTGCATGCGTAATCAAGTGTTTCCTCTTATTTACAAATACTTAACATTCGTTTAGTATTTCTAAACTGTTAACATTTACTTAAATCCCCCTAACCTTCCGGTCACACTACCGGAATAATTTCGCTCCCGGCTAATCACACAATTAATAAACTGTATTTATGAGTAAGAAAACGAACTGCTCAAGGGGGATCCTCTTGCTGACCCTCCTGTTCCCTCTATTTACTTTCGCACAACAAAAGGCCATCACGGGCCACGTCTTCTCAAAGGCTGACCAGTCACCGATCGCCGGCGTTTCAGTGGTTATCAAAGGCACCCGCATCGGTACGTCTACCGCGGTAGACGGCAGCTTTGCCATCAAAGCGAAAGAAGGCGACGTCCTTGTCGTATCGGGCGTAGGCGTAGCCAGCACAGAGTCTACTGTCGCGGGCGCCGACCTCGCGATCACGGTCGCAGCCGATGCCAAAGAGCTGAACCAGGTAGTAGTCACCGCAACAGGGATTAAGAAAGAAGCAAAACGCCTCGGATATGCTATCCAGGCCATCGACGCTTCGCAGCTGACCGCAGCCCGGGAACCCAACCCGGTCAACTCTCTGAAGGGTAACGCCGCAGGCCTCGAGGTCAACATCAATTCCGAGATCGGCCACTCCCCGGACGTCATCATCCGCGGCGAGAACAGTCCCGAAGACCGCCCCCTCTTCGTGGTCGACGGCGTGCCGATCGCTTCCGATACCTACAATATCAACCCCGACGATATCGAGACCTTTACCATTCTGAAGGGACCCAACGCCGCAGCGCTCTATGGTTTCCAGGGAAAGAACGGGGCCATTATCATATCTACCAGGAAAGGCTCGAAAGCAAAAGCCGGGACGCTCGTAACGGTCAATTCGAGCACCCAGATCAACAGCGGCTTTATCGCCCTGCCCAAATATCAGGATACCTACGGTCCCGGCGACAACGGCAAATACGCATTCGGCGGCGGCGGATCGAGCCCCGCCAGCTATTTCGGAACGGGTGCGGTCGGCGTCGGCGTAAACGACTACGACTATGACGTCTGGGGCCCCCAGTTCAGAGGCCAGCTGCTCCCCCAGTATGACGGCAAGTTTACGGCCGGCCAGACCTATAAGACGACATTTGCCGACGGCAAATCGTTTACTGGTCACGTTGAGCCTACGCCGTGGGTAGCACGCGGCAAGGACAACCTGAGGAAATTCATCCAGACTGGCGTTCTTTCCACCAACAGCATCGCGGTCAGCTCCTCCACCGAAAGAACTGACATTCGCATCTCCGCCGGTAATACCTATCAGCAGGGCGTTGTACCCAATACTAAGCTGAACAATGCGAATTTCACCGCCAGCGTAGTCCAGCGCTTCAACCCCAAACTGAGCCTTACGACCTATTTCAATTTTAGCCGCCAGTCGACACCGAACGTGCCGGACGTCCAATACGGCCCAAACAGCATCATCTACAATATTATATTGTGGGGGGCGCCGACTGGTCCATGAACGATATGAAAGACTACTGGCAGCCCGGAAAGGTCGGCATCCAGCAGAAATATGCCGAGTACTACCGGTATAACAACCCCTATTTCATGTCCTACGAATGGCTGCGCGGACACTATCAGAACAACGAGTACGGCTATCTCTCGCTGAACTACAAGCTTAACAACGAAGTCGACTTCCAGTTTCGCCCCAGCATGACGGCATACGACATGATGAACAACGAAAAACTGCCGTACTCGGCCGGCGTATACGGCCGCGAGCTTCGTCAGGGCGACTACCGCGAAGACCGGAGGTCCCAGTTCGAGACCAACGAAGACCTGCAGGTCAGGTATCACCGCAACGAGATCGCCGGCTTCCTCGACGTGCAGGCGGTAGGCGGAGGAACGGTCAGGAATCAGACCTTCAATTCCGATTATACGTCGACGAACTACCTGAACGTCCCCGGCATCTATAATTTCGCAAACTCCCTGAATCCCGTGACAGGTATCAGCTACCGGTCGAGCATGCTGGTGCTGAGCGCCTACTACTCGCTGGACCTCGGTTATAAGTCCTATATAACGGCGAATATTACCGGCCGCGTGGACAAATCCTCCACACTGCCTTCCAATACCAACAGCTACTTCTATCCTTCCTTCAACCTTGCGTCGGTCATTTCGGAGTACGTGCACCTGCCCAGCGCAATCTCCTTCCTGAAGGTCAGAGGTTCTTACGCATCCAGCAAGAGCGGTGGCACCAGCGCAACGTTCTCGCCTGATATCACCGGCACACCCGCCAACGGATACGGCTACTACTGGGCTTCTCCCTACAATGGCCCAGCCTATCTGTTCTCGAAAACCTACACGCTCAGCCCTACCTACAACAACCAGGTCAGCGCTGCTTATACCGACGTAGTGATCAGCAACAATATCCAGACCTCCGAGCGGAAAGCATATGAGGCAGGCCTCGACATCCGCTTCCTCAACAACAGGCTGGGTCTGGACCTCACCCGCTACCACTACAAGAACACGGGCATCGTACAGCAGCTGACCTCGCAGGCTTCGGGCTATTCCGGCTACCGGACCAACGGCGACGGCTATACCAACGATGGCTGGGAAGCCGTGATCAACGGTACGCCGGTCTCTCACAAGGATGGATTCAGCTGGAATGTAACCGCGAATTTCTTTACGTTCAAGAGGAAATGGACCGACTACGTCAGCAAGCCCGACAACTATGAGAAGAACGGCGCCAGAGTGGACCTGGTCTATGACGACGCATTCGTACGGACTCCGGACGGCAAGATGGTCATCGATCCGCAGTCGGGCGTTTATCTGCGGTATTCGGACGTCGGAACTTCGGCGAAGAAAGTATACGGACACAGCGACCCGGACTGGCAGTGGGGTGTGATCAATACCCTCAGCTACAAAGGCTTTTCGTTTCGCTTTCAGTTCGACGGCATGGTGGGCGGCGTAATCGAGGACAACGTACGAAAGAAGACGCTGCAGGCCGGTCGTCATACCGAGAGTGCCACCGGCGCACTGGGCGCGGCAAGGCCTTCCGACGAGGCGAACGTGGCAGCCTATACGGGCGACGGCGTGGTCCTGACCGGTACGAATGGCATCCAGCTGGATCCCATCAACGGCAATATCGTCAACATGAAAGACCTGAACGAGACGAAGAATACGGTCAAGAGCCAGGTACAGCCCTTCGTTACGCGCGCGGCCAGCATCCCCGATCTCGACATCGTAAAGAAGACCTACGCCAAACTGAGAGAGGTCGCCATTACCTATAAAGTGCCCAACAAGGTATTTGGCAAGCGGACCATCATCAGCGACGCGAGCGTCTCGCTGGTAGGAAGGAACCTGCTCTACTTCTTCCCGGACAAGTACAAGGACCTTGACGTGGACCAGTACAGCCAGAGCGTCTATTCGGTCGGCAATAACGGGAAATACAGCGCTACTCCCTCGTCCTCATCAGGCCTGCAGACGCCGACGACCCGGAGCTATGGCATAAACATCAATTTCTCCTTTTAATCGTATAAACATCAAAATATGCAAAAGAGAAAATATATCTTTCTGCTGCTGATGGCCGCAATCGTGGCGGCATCCTGTAACAAGCAGATCAACGAAAAACAAGTCGACCCGAACAATCCCTCCAGCGTGCCTCCCAGGCTGATCCTGGGTACCGTCCTTACCGATATGTCCGGTACGGTAAAAGGACAGGGTTCGCTCAGCGCAACGGGATCCAATGAGGGTGTCAATGCCTGGGACGCGGCTCACCGGTGGAACCAGTACCACTGCAGCAACTACGACTACTACGACAACAATATCTATTCCTGGACCAATGGCTCCTTCAACTCCTACACGGTCCTCAAACAGGTGGTGCAGATGGAAGGCGAAGCGTCCAAGCTGCTGCCGGCCGTCAACCCGTACAAGGCAGTCGGCAGATTCGTCCGCGCCTATTACTACTACAACATGACCATGATGTTCGGAGATATTCCTCTTGGCAACGACCTGCAGGGGCTGTCCAACCTGACGCCATCCTATACTACACAGCAGAAGGTCTTCCAGTACGTGCTTAGCGTGCTCGACACAGCCAATACCGAGCTGGCGTCGCTCATCGCGGCAGGCGATATCAACAACCTGCTGGACAAGAACCAGGATATCTATTACGGTACCCAGGCTAACAACCTGGTCAGCTGGCAGCGGCTGGTCAACAGCTTTAAGCTGCGCGTCCTCATCAGCCTGAGCGGCAAAGCTTCCGACGCCACGCTGAATGTGGCGGCGCAGTTTGCCAACATCATCAATAACCCCGGTAAATACCCGATCTTCCAGAGCCAGGACGACGACCTGAAATTCAACTTCAACCCGGGCGGGACCAATACATACAGTCTTTATCCTTTCAATCCGAGCAATTTCGGATCGATCGCTACCCGGTTCAACATGGCGAAAGCCTACGTCAGCACGATGACGACGCTCAACGACGCGCGCGTCTTCGTCACCTCCGAACCGGCCTGGGCGCTGGTTGGCAACGACAGCCTTCATCCGGCGCAATACAAGTACTTTGCAGGAGCCAGCACCGGCGAGCCGCTGGCGACGATGTACAATAACGCCGACGCCGGACTGTATTCGTTTATCAACCGGAAGCGCTACTACGCCAATTTCACCGGCGAACCCAACGTACTGGTTGGCTACAAGGAACTGTGCTTTAACATCGCCGAAGCCATCGAGCGCGGCTGGATCGGCGGGACCGCCGAGGACTGGTACAAAAAAGGCATCACCAACTCGTTTGCCTTCTATGGCATCGACGTTACGCAGCCTGGATTCACCGCCTTTTTCCTGCCGCCGGGCGGGACTTCCACCTCCGATGTGCAGCCATATCCGGTAACCTTTGACTTTACTGCATACTATGCCCAGCCGGCCGTTAAGCTCTCCGCCACGACGGCTACGGCGATCAACCAGATCGTCCTGCAGAAATATATCGCCTCATTCGAGAACTCCGGCTACGAGTCCTACTACAACTGGCGCAGGACCGGCGTTCCGTCCTTTGATGGCGGCAGCGGTGTCGGCAACAACGGGATAATTCCGCTACGGTGGGCGTATCCCGTGGCCGAGCAGACGGTAAATACCGTTAACTACAGGGCCGCACTGTCGGGTCAGGGATTCGGCACGGACGACCTGAACCAGAAGATGTGGATACTGAAATAAATTAAATGTTATCAATTGGGTGCGGCTCCGTAGGGGCCGCACTTTTTATTTAAATTTATCACTTATGAATACAGAGCAAGCGCAACGGATCACAGACGAAATAATGGGCCTCTATGAAGGCTTTGGCGGAGCCGGGTATGCAGGTGAGAAGGTAACCCAGCTGGAACACATGGCGCAGGCCGCCGAACTCGCCGAACAGCAGGGCTATGATCAGGAAGCTGGTGCTCGCCGCTTTTCTCCACGATATCGGACATATCAACGCCGGGGCTTCCTCCACCCCCCGCGACATGGACGGCTTCGGCGTGATGGACCACGAAGAACTCGGGGCCGATTTCCTGCGCGGCAAGGGCTTTTCGAAAAAAATCGTGCGCCTTGTCGAGTCGCACGTGGAAGCCAAACGTTACCTGACCGCCAGGGACCCGGAATACTACGCCCAGCTGTCCGAGGCCAGCAAAAAACCCCTGGAATTCCGGGGCGGACCCATGACGGAAGACGAAGCCGCCGCCTTCGAACAATATCCCCTCTTCGACCTTATCATACAAATGAGGAAATGGGACGAGCAGGCGAAGATCGAGAACAAACCCCTTCCCGACCTGCAGCACTACCGCGCCATGATCTTTCAGCACCTTTCTAATAGTCCCGCTACCCCCCGCTAAAACCATTGACCCACAATCCCCCAACAAACCCTGAGTCACAACCACCCCGATAAACCCGTCGTCACACAAAATCCCCCAACAATATGAGCTCGATACAACTTGTCGTTTTTGATATAGCAGGCACCACCGTCCGTGACAACGGCAGCGTGGCGGAAGCCTTCATGGCCGCTTTCAGGGATTTTGATCTGGAGGTACCTGTAGACGAGGTTAAAAAGGTCATGGGTTTTCGCAAGATAGAGGCGGTAGCCAGGCTCCTGAAGAAATTCTATCCCGAACACCGGGACGACGACGTGCTCATCGACCGCATTCACGTCCGTTTTATCGACCGGATGATCGCTTTTTATCGCAACGACACGGCGCTGGCGCCTTTCCCTCATACGGAACGCGTGTTTTCCGAGATCAAACGCAAAGGCATCAAGATCGCGCTCAATACCGGGTTTACCCGCAGCATTACCGATACCATTCTGCACCGCCTTCGCTGGGACAGCCGGAATTCACTGATCGATAAGGTCATCTGCAGCGACGAGGTCGCCAATGGCCGACCCCACCCCGACATGATCGAAGTGCTGATCGAAGACCTCGGGATCACCTCCCCCGCCCGGGTCCTGAAGGTGGGCGACACAGAGGTCGACGTGGAGGAAGGACGCAACGCCGCCTGCGGAAAGGTCGTCAGCGTTACTACGGGTGCATATACCCGTCAGCAGCTGGAAGCCTACCGGCCCGATCATATTATCGACGATCTGGAAGAGCTGCTCTCCATACTCGAGGCCTCTGAAGAGACCGGCAAAGACAATCATTAATAGGAATAAATCATTTACTATGGACGCGATTCAGCCGGGGGGTGAGGGTATGAGTCAGCTGGTGACGCCTGCGCAGGGCGGAATGAGTCTCAAGGCCCGGCTGCAACGCTCGCCGGTATGGGTCTTTGTCGTCTACGTGTCGCTGACGTCGTTCGTTGTCTATACCTGCATGTACGGCTTCCGGAAACCCTTCACCGCCGCCTCTTATTCGGGAATAACCTTTCTCGGGATCTCCTATAAGGTCATACTGGTCATTTCCCAGGTGATAGGCTATATGCTGAGTAAGTTCTACGGCATTCGTTTTATCGCAGGCATGCAACCGTCGAAAAGAGCGGGCTTTATCGTGAGACTGGTCCTAGTCGCATGGGCATCACTGTTGCTGTTTGCGATAGTACCGGTTCCCTATAACTTCATATTCATGTTCGTCAACGGTCTTCCGCTCGGGATGGTCTGGGGCCTCGTCTTCGGCTTCCTCGAAGGCCGGCGCGTGACCGAGCTCATGGGGGCCGTACTCGCCACCAGCTTTATCTTCGCCAGCGGCCTCGCCAAGACCGTTGGAAGCGCGATGACCAAACACGGAGTCAGCGAGACCTGGATGCCCTTTGTCGCAGGCGCCGCATTTATCGGTCCCCTGCTCCTCTCGACCTGGCTGTTGAACCAGACGCCGCCCCCCACCCGCGAGGACATCGCCCAGCGGACGATCAGGCTGCCGATGGGGCCACAGCAGCGCCGCGACTTCCTGAACCGGTTCGGATACGCGCTGATCCCGATAGTCATCGCCTACGTAATGCTCACCATCCTCCGCGATTTCACCGAGGATTTCGCGAAAGAGCTCTGGACCGAAACCGGCTACGGCGCCAACACCGGCGTTTTTGCCAACACCAGCACCATCGTGTCACTCATCGTCCTGGCGGTAGTCGGCGGTTTTTCTCCTCCGCAACAACTACCTCGCGTTTCAGCTGAACAACGCCATCATTGTCGGCGGATTTATCCTGGCCGCGGGCGCTACGGTCCTGTTTCATCTGCACCTGCTTTCGCCCGTAGCCTGGATCGTCACGGCCTCGGCGGGGCTCTATCTGGGCTACGTGCCCTACAATTGTTTTTATTTCGAGCGCATGCTCGCCGCCTATAAGGTCGCGGGGAACGTCGGCTTTCTGATCTATCTGGCGGACGCCTTCGGCTATCTGGGGACGGTAGTCGTCCTGCTGATCAAGGAATTTGTACATATCCACTATACCTGGGTCGACTTTTTTACCGGCATGTTCTACGTCTCTGCCGCAGCAGGTATGTTGCTGGTATTGTGGGGTTCCGTACTTTTTGCAAATATTTACAGGAAAAATAATTGAGGAATTTATGACGTCGCGATCTGCAATCGTTATTGGCGCCGGTATTGTAGGACTGGCAACCGCAAGGGCTCTTTCGCTACGCGGCTTCTCGGTAAAAGTTTTCGAACGAACCGACAAGGCGGTCGGGGCTTCCATCCGCAACTTCGGGATGATCTGGCCGATCGGTCAGCCGGCAGGGAAGATGTATGACCGGGCCGTCCGCAGCAGGAACATCTGGAAAGATCTTGCTCCCAGGGCCGATTTCTGGCTGGAATCCGCGGGCAGCCTCCACCTGGCCTACCAGCCCGAAGAATGGCAGGTGCTGCAGGAGCTTTGCGCCGGCTTTGAGAAGGAAGGGCGGCCCATCAAGCTGCTCGACTCCAGGGCAGTCAAAGCCATATCCGGAGCCGTCGTCACCGAAGGACTGATAGGCGGCCTGCATAGCGCGGACGAAGTCATCGTAGACCCGCGCGAAGCCATCGCCGCACTGCCAGGATGGCTTTCCGAACAGTACGGAGTCGAGTTCTACTGGGGTAAATGCGTGTCCTATATCTCCGACCAGATCGTCTATATCGGCAACGACGAAGAGTACGAAGCCGACCTTGTCTTCATCTGCAACGGCGCCGACTTCGAGACCCTCTATCCGGAACACTTCGCCGGGCAGCCCGTCACCAAATGCAAACTGCAGATGATGCGGCTCACCGCCCAGCCGGAAGACTGGCGTATCGGACCCGCACTCTGCGGGGGACTGTCGCTGATACACTACAATAGTTTTAAGGCCGCTCCCTCACTGTCGAAGCTGAGGAGCCGGTATGAGGAAGAAATGGCCGACTACCTGCAGTGGGGCATCCACGTGATGGTCGCCCAGAACGGCCGGGGCGAACTGACCGTAGGAGATTCCCACGAGTACGGCCTCACGCACGACCCGTTCGACAAGGACTTTATCAACCGGAAGATCCTGGACTACCTCCGCCGCTTTGCCTGTTTCAGGGACTGGTCCGTTGCCGAGACCTGGAACGGAGTGTATGCGAAACTCACGGATGGCGAGGCAGACCTCTTCTTTTCCCCCGAGCCCTACGTCTATGTCATCAATGGGGTAGGTGGCGCCGGTATGACCCTTTCCTTCGGCCTGGCCGAAGAACTGGTCGAGGGACTGTAGGCCTGGCCATCAAGCGGGCCCGACACCCCCCACGGGCCTCACCGCCCGCGGATCCCGTTTCCGCGGGATTATGTACTTTTACCGGATGAACAAGCTGAGGGACATCTTTGCGGACAACCGTCTTTTTTTAGCTGTTTTGTCTTCGTTTTCATCGTAGGATTCATTTTTTTACTGATGGAGGGAAAGGCCGGAGCCTTTGTGGCGCTGAACCCTTATCATAGGAGCGCCCTCGATACCTTCTTCATATACGTCACCTTTTTGGGGGACGGCACATTCTCGGTACTGGTGATCGTCCTGTTCCTGCTGATGCGGCGCTGGTCCCAGGCCAGCCTCGTCACTATTTCATTTCTTCTTTCGGCGCTGTTCGCCAATATACTAAAGAACGTCTTTTCGATGCCCAGGCCCAAACAGTTCTTTGCCCCGGGGGAGTACGCCTATTTCATCAATGGGGTGACCAATGTGGGCTTTGCCAGTTTCCCATCCGGCCATACCACATCGGTTTTCGCGCTGGCCACCATGCTCGCCCTGCTCGAGAAGAACAAAAAAACGAACGCCATCTATCTGCTGGTGGCCGTGGCGGTGGGTTATTCGAGGATCTATCTCGGACAACATTTTCTAAACGACGTGTTAATGGGATCGACGATCGGAATGCTTACTTCACTGGTTATTTATTGGTTATTGGGTGAAAAGTTGGAATCGCTGCCCCTTTTTACGAGGTCCCGGCGGGTAGGGGGATAGAGTATAAAATATTATGCGTAGGTTTGCCCTCAATTTTTCGATAATTTTCCCGCAATGGGAAAATTAATCGGAAGAGCGGACCCACCCGAGGAACGAAGGGTGAGAACAGGGAGGCGCGTGGCGAAGCAGCTCCGACGAAGTTCTCCGCTGGCCGAAGGCCCATCATCAGACGTGCGACAGGATGGGGTACCTTTGGTAAAACCCCCATCCTGTCGTACAAAGATCCAATAGAAAGATAGAAAGCATGATTGAAGGAAAAAAACTGGTTATCGTTCTCCCTGCCTACAACGCAGCACTTACGCTTCGGAAAACCTATTCAGAGATCCCATTCGATATAGTCGATGAGGTCGTCCTCGTCGACGATAACAGCAGCGACCAGACCGTTGCCGTCGCGAAAGAGCTCGGCATCCGCCACGTCATCAAACACGACAAGAACCGCGGCTACGGCGGCAACCAGAAAACCTGCTACAACAAGGCGCTCGAACTGGGCGGCGATATCGTCATCATGCTCCATCCGGACTACCAGTATACGCCCAAACTGATCCCGTCCATGGCCTGGCTGATCGCCAACAACGTCTACCAGGTCGTATTGGGAGCCAGAACCCTGGGCAAGGGCGCTCTTCGCGGCGGCATGCCCCTGTATAAATATATCTTCAACCGCGGGCTTACCTTCTTCGAGAACGTCCTGCTCCGCCAAAAACTGGCAGAGTATCACACGGGCTACCGCGCATTTTCACGCGAGGTCCTCGAGCGGATCAACTACGAGATCAATTCCGAGGACTTCGTATTCGACAATGAAATGCTTTCCCAGATAATCTATCTGGACTACGAGATAGCGGAGATCACCTGCCCCACCAAGTATTTCGACGAGGCTTCCAGTATCAATTTCCGTCGCAGCGTCGTCTATGGGCTTGGCGTTCTGCACGTATCCGTCGTCCACCGCCTCTGTAAATGGGGGCTGATGAAAAGAGAAATGTATAAACCACGTAAATAATGCGTTTGACGAAGACAACCACTATCCTCGTGATCGGCGCGCTGGCCGCTCTTTTGTTCATTCCTTTTCTTGGCCATGTCCACCTCTTCGACTGGGACGAGATCAATTTTGCCGAATGTTCCCGGGAAATGATCAAAATGGACGACTATACGCGGGTATACGTTGACTTTAAACCGTTCTGGGAGAAGCCGCCCATGTTCTTCTGGATGCAGAGCACGGCCATGAAACTATTCGGCGTAACGGAATTCGCCGCCCGCTTCCCCAACGCGCTCTGCGGGATCGTCACGCTCATCGTGGTCTTTGTGGTCGGCACCCGCGTCTATGACCGTAAATTCGGCGTCCTCTGGGCGCTGGCCTACGGCGGGTCACTCTTCCCGAATATGTATTTCAAGTCGGGAATCATCGACCCCTGGTTCAACCTGTTCATCTTTCTGTCTCTCTATAATTTTATACTCTACCACTGGAAGAGGAATAATTTCGACAAACCCGGCGTCGACAGGAGCAAGCTCTACTACGTCATCTGGTCCGGTATCTGGATGGGCCTGGCCGTACTGATGAAGGGACAGGTCGCCCTGATGGTCTTCCTGCTGGTCCTCGGCGTCTATCTGCTCTATAATAGGGTGAAGTTCTATTTCTCCTGGTGGCACGCTATCGTATTCCTGATCGTCGCCGCTCTGGTCACGTTCACGTGGTATGGCTACGAGACGATCAAACGCGGGCCCTGGTTCATCAACGAGTTCCTCAAATACCAGTGGCGCCTGTTCACGACCCACGACGCCGACCAGGCGGGATTTTTCGGGTACCACTATATTGTCCTGCTGATCGGCTGTTTTCCCGCTTCTATTCTGGCGATTCCCTCTTTCTTCAAGGCCAAGTACAACGGACGGTACGACCGGGACTTTAAGAAATGGATGGTACTGCTCTTCTGGGTGGTGACGATACTGTTCACCATCGTCCAGTCCAGAATCATACACTATTCTTCCATGGCCTGGTTCCCCGTCACGTTCCTGGCCGCGTATTCCATTTACAAATGGGACCGGCACGAACTCATCTATAAGAAATATACGGGAGTGCTGATGGGTATTCTCGGAGGGCTCATTTCCCTTGCGATCCTGGGCGTTGCCATTATCGGCCTGTATGTTCATAAACTGGCGCCCTACGTCGACGACAAGTTCGCCCAGGGCAATATGGAGGCCGAGGTTCACTGGTCCGGTCTCGAAGGGCTGATCGGCATTCTGATGGTGGTGGCGCTGGTCGTCGGCATCCGCAATTTGTCGAGGGGCAACTATACGCGCGCGGCGCGGGTTTTGTTTGTCGGAACGGCCATCGTGATCTTTTTTGCATCGGCGATCATCGTCCCCAAAGTCGAACGCTACAGCCAGGGCGCGGCCATCGACTTCTTCATCGCCCGCCAGGGAGAAGACTGTTATGTACATACGCTCGGCTATAAGAGCTATGGCGACCTTTTCTATACGATGAAACCCCGGCCCACCAACCCCAACTCTTACGACGAGCAAGTGGCTGCTCTGGGGCCCCATCGACAAACCGGCCTATTTCGTCACAAAAGTAGACCGGGAGGATAAATATAAGTTCCCGCAGCTGAAAGAACTTTACAGGAAGAACGGGTTTGTATTCCTCAGGAGAGAAGTCCCGCCCCCCACGAAATAAATGATTAAAAGAAAAGGCTCCCGAAGGGAGCCTTTCTGATTATTTCTTCTTTCCCTGAAACATCCGGAGGATCCCGGAGACCACTTTGTCATTGGCCCCCAGCCTGCTTTTTACCGCCGTATACGCCGAGACAAGCGCGTTGTCCAGCTTCACCAGCAGCTTGTTGCTGCCGTCGCCCGGCCTTGCTTTATAGTACGTGGCCCGGCGGTACGGGTTCGCTTCGACCGTATAATAGTAGAGGGCTATCGATCTGCGGAATACGCCTTCGGGACAGGTCATCGGTTCGGGATGCCCGTGGTAGGAGTCGGCGTCCGTATTGAAGATGACACAGCGGTTGTAGACGGGTAGCACCGCCGCTTCACACGATTTCATTTTCTTGTCCCAGAGTTCCAGCTTGCCGCCGTATTCTTCTTTCCAGTCCCTGTTGAGATAAACAAGTACGTTTACCCTCCGCTGCCAGTTCTTCTGGTGGGGGTGGGCGGTAAAGTCCGCGTGGATGTTCAGGAAACCGCCGCGCGTCGACTGGTGAATGCCGCCACCCTCGAGGCTTTCGTCCTTCTGGAGATCCTTGATTCCGGTGATGACGCTCAGCCACTTGAAGGAATTCGGGGGAGTTCAGTTCGTTGATGGTCCCGCGAATGGTCTCCGGCAGGAGGTCGATCTTGTTCAAACCCCGCTTGTCCTCGTTGTAGTGTTTATAGTTGATCCAGCCGTTGTTCTCATTCAGCTTGTCGAACTCGGCGATACACTGGTCAAGAACCTGCGGGTCGAGGAAGTTTTCCAGTACGATATGGGGGTAGGGGCTGGCGGCCTGATATTTTTTGCTCAGCTCAGGCAGCTGGGCCGTCCACTTGCTATAATCGAATATTTGGGTGGTCGTCGTCATAGCCCGCAAAGCTACGAAAATCCAATTAATCCCGTCCCTGGCCGGGCCAGCTCCCCTCCAATTCCCCTCCAACTCCCCCAGGCACCCTAATCCCTCCTCGATTCGAGGGTAAACCCGATCGTGGTCCCTACATCCGGCGTACTCCTCACATGTATGGACTGGCTATGGGCCTCAATAATATGCTTGCAGATGGCGAGCCCTAATCCGGTACCCCCTTGTCCCGGCTTCTGGCCGTATCGGTCCTGTAGAACCGCTCGAAAATACGCGAGAGATGCTCCTCCTCTATCCCGATCCCATCATCACTGATCTCGATCAGGACATTCTTCTCATCGATCTTATAAAAACTGGCAACGATACTCCCTCCCGTCTTCCCATACTTCGTCGCGTTCTCCACCAGATTGATCAGCACCATCCGGATCTTCTCCTTATCGGCAAAAACGGTGATCGGAGATTCACACCCTTTCTTGATGGTAGTCCTCACGTTCTTGCCATGGGTCTTGATGGACAGCGACTCGTAGATCTCGCGGGTGAGGTCCTGAATGACGAAATTCTGTTTGTACAGCAGCTGTTCACCGCGCTCCAGCGTCGAAATTTCGTCCAGATCGTTCATCAGATTCACCAGCCGGTCCACATTCTTGGCGGCGTTCTCAAGGAATTTTTCCGGATGACCGCGTCTTCCATAGCCCCGCCCAGCAGCGTGTCGACATAGCCCTGGATCGCAAATATCGGGGTCTTGAACTCGTGGGCCAGATTCTGCAGGAACTCCTTGCGGTAGGCCTCGTTCTTTTTCAGCAGCTCGATCTCCTCGTTGCGCTTCTCCCCCCATTTTTCCACATCCTCCCGGACCTCATCGATACTCTTCTGGGGCAGGATGTATTTGAAGTAGACCTCCTCTTTCTTGGTAGCCTTTGTCTGGTGTATCAGCTTGTATATCAGCTTGATCTTCCGGTAGATGAACTTCTCCAGCGTGAACAGGATCAGCGCGTAGCTGCCGGAAAAAATGATCAGCAGCGACGCCAGTCCGAAGACCCGGTTGCCCGTCAGCACATAAATACCCGCCGCGATGGGCAGGGCGAGCAGGCTGGCGGTAAGGGCAGATAATTGTTTGGGAGATAGATTTTTAGTGGAAGGCATGGATCATAAATTACAAAAAAATCGCTTCCCGTGTTCGGGCCCCGGTCTAGAGATTGAATTTATAACCCACCCCTTTTACAGTCGTAATGCAGTCCAGACCCAGCTTCTGCCGGATCTTCCTGATATGTACGTCGATAGTCCTGTCCCCAACGATGACCTCATTCCCCCACACCTGATTCAGGATCTCGTTGCGAAGAAAGACCCTCCCTGGCCGGGAAGCCAGCAGGTACAGCAGCTCAAACTCTTTCTTGGCCAGGGTCACGTCCTTGCCGTCTACCATCACCTCGAACTTGGCAGGGTCGATGGACAGATTCTCGATCTTCAGCACTTTGTCCTCCGGCTCTTTATTGACCCGCCGGAAAAGGGCGTTGACCCGGCTGATCAGCACCTTCGGACTGATCGGCTTCGTGACATAGTCGTCGGCGCCGGTCTCGAGGCCCCGCACATGCGAACCCTCGTCGCTGAGCGCTGTCAGGAAAAGGATCAGGGTTTCCTTGAAGGAAGGCTGTGAGCGCAGGACCTCGCAGACCTCGACCCCGTTCTTTTTCGGCATCATAATGTCCAGAATGATCAGGTCCGGCCGGACAATCTTGGCCTTTCCAATTGCTTCATCTCCATCCTTGGCTGTGGTCACCTCATATCCCTCCTTGGTCAGGTTGTACTGAATGATCTCAAGGATATCGGGCTCATCGTCTGCAATCAGGATCTTCTTGCCTTTGGATTCCATCAAATTAAAAATTTACGCAAACCTACTCCAAATTAAGTTTGGGCTAAAAATATCCCGGATCAGTTTACAATTTCTTAATACATAAATAATATGATAGGGGTGTTTGGTCGTATTTTTGCTGACAACGGGTGGATAAAATGCCTATGAATAGAGCGATACGAACGGTTTTACCTCTTTTTTGGGTTCTTGGTCTGGTGATGACGATCCCTTTTACCGGGATGGCTCAACCCAATTCCTATCCCTTCAAAATTGCCCAGGACCGCATGCTCTGGCACGACAAGGTAGACCAGGAACAGCAGCGGCTGGTCATTCTCGGCGGGGGAAATACGACAGCCTGATCCGGCTTTCCAAAGACGAGACCGTCAATCTTCAGGTGACGGACGCCCTGAGCAGGCGTATCGACCTCCTCCAGCAGCAGATAGAGCTCGATTCCACTCTCAATACCAACAATAAGAAACGCTATTTGCGCGGGCTTGCCGACCTACTATTCGGGTTCAACAAGACCTGGCAGGCCCGGGCCATTTCCGCGGCGCTGGCCCCCGGCTGGTCGACGCCTTCACCGAGGCCATGGAACTCGATAAGAAGGGCCGGAGTATCGAACCGGTGATCTTCGCCAGCCCCTACGAGGTCGGCAATATCGTCGTAGACTGCTTCGGCTATCCGTCGGAGAATGTCGGCGTAAAACCCTCCCGGCTGATTCTGACCCGGCGATACTGCGAGATGCACCCCAATTTGATCCTCAACTATTTACGTGGACATCAGGGGCTGCCATTCGAGGATAGCCTCATCATCGTGGCGGGTCATAACAACGTCCGCCAGATGTATGATTTTGCCGCTATCTCGGGCGATCTGGGCAGCCATATCCGCAATAGCAAAGACTCCCTCGTCCATACCGTCGCCCAACTGGCCAACAGCAAGAGCGGACAGCTCTATTTTCCCTTCCTGGACAATCTGGTCAAAGGCAGGATAACCATCGAAGATATCGACAAAGTAAAGGACGACGACCTCAACTATTACCGGCTGCTGGTCAGGACGCGCCTTGACTACGCGGCCCGCCTCCTGCCCCCGGCAAAAGATACTCCTCTGGAAATGAATGCATTGACCGAAATGCTGGAAAAGAAGGGCAAACAGGTTTTTGTAGGTGAGATCAACGCCCTGCACACGGTCGAGAACCCCGCCATCCGGTTCAAAATACTGGACCCCCTGACACCGGAGGAGCTCTACTATCTCGTGGTGCTCAGCGAAGACGAGATCTATACATCCAGCTATCTGGGCGTATACGACCGGATCTTCCAGCGGATGAAGGCCCCCTACGGGGATAGCCTCCTGATGCAGGTACACGGCGACTATTTCAGGAAATTCATCAAGATGGCGGCGGCCTATAACAAGCTGGAACATTTTCTGGGTACGATGGACAAACAGAACGCCGGTACAGTTATGAAATCCTTTGTCATCCATCTGGAAAATGCGGATGAAGAAGAGGCCGTGGACGTAGCGGATTCCTATAGCAGCATCGTGGAAAAGAATCCGGCCCTGGCCCGGTATATCCTCAGCGAGGTGAAATGGAACTACGACAAGAACGTGGCCGCGGCCAACAAGAAGGGCACCATCATCTATAACCTTCTCCAGACCCTTTTCGAGTCGGCCGATACGACCAAAAAGGTGGACCTCTCCGCCCAGCTCGGCATACCGCCCGTATATACCATCGATCGCAGCGCGCTGACGGATGACAGCGGCCGGGTGATCCAGCAGGTTTTCTTTTACGGCGATAAGGACAAGGACGGGCAAAAACTCCTACATCGATTTCATGTCCCTTTTCCGGCCCAAACTGCATGCAAAGCCGGAATGGAAGATCGCCGAGAACCCGCAGTGGGTGACGATCAGCTCGATCCACGGCAAACCCGTGACCATTTATGCCAACAAACCCCTGCTCGGCGAAGACGATCCCGACGCCAAAGCCCAGAAGGCGCTGAACGACTACCTCTACGACCATCACCTCAAGCCCACCATCGTGATCCACCGCGGACATAGCTATCACGTAAAGTATACCATCGAACAGATGCCGGCCTCGGCGAGGATCGTCGTATTAGGCTCCTGCGGGGGATATAACAACCTCAGCGAAGTGCTGAAGATCAGCGAGGACGCGCATATCATCTCTTCCAAACAGGTCGGTACAAAGACGGTCAACGAGCCCATTCTCCGGGCGATCAACAATTCGCTGGTCGCAGGGAAGGGAATAGACTGGCTGCCGATGTGGCGGGAACTGGAAGCCAGTTTTCAAAAGGACCCCGCCGCCAAAGAGAGGTTCGACGACTATATTCCCCCTATAAGAATCTCGGGGCGATCTTTATAAAAGCCTACCGCAAGGCCATGGACCAGGATGACTAGAATTCTTTGTAATTTGCAGGCCGGATATGTCAGACGAGAAGAAGAAAAAGAAAATTTTTGATTTTAGCTTGTTGCGCAGGGTATTCCGCTATGCGGCCCCCTATAAGAGGAGGCTCTATGTATCGGTATTTCTCTCTATACTCCTGGCCATACTCTCCCCCTTCGGCCCTTTCTGATCCAGGTAACGATCAACACCTACATACGGGGTGGGGCCGGAGCCCCGGGCCTGTCCCTGAAGAACCATTTTGTAGAGCTGGTCATCTGGATGACGGTCCTTCAGATCGTTTTTCTGCTGATCGAAACCGTCGCCCGCTTCTATTTTTCCTTCATAACGGCCTGGCTTGGTCAGACGGTGGTGAGAGACCTGCGGGTGGACGTCTACCGGAAGATCCTCGGACTGAACCTCTCCCAATTCGACAAAACGCCGATCGGAACGCTCACGACCCGTACCATCAACGATATCGAGGCCATCAACGACATTTTCTCCGATGGCCTGATCCCCATCATTGCGGACCTCCTGTCCATTCTCTCGGTACTGGCGTTTATGTTTGTCGTGGACTGGCGGTTGACACTCGTCTGTCTCGCGCCATTCCCTTTCCTGATCCTGGCGACCTGGCTCTTTAAAGAATCCGTCAACAAGTCCTTCATCCGCGTACGCAATGCCGTGGCGGCGCTGAACGCGTTCGTTCAGGAGCATATCACCGGTATGCCGATCGTACAGGCTTTTGCAGCCGAACAGCGCGAGGACGCCAAGTTCAACAAGATCAACCGCGAA
Source organism: Puia sp. P3 (assembly GCF_050632245.1). NCBI lineage: Bacteria > Pseudomonadati > Bacteroidota > Chitinophagia > Chitinophagales > Chitinophagaceae > Puia > Puia sp. P3. The sequence goes on along the minus strand of NZ_CP192583.1, from coordinate 6,574,335 downwards.
CACCGCAACGCCAATATCAATGCGATCTTCGCCTATTCGGTATTTTTTCCCGTGGTGGAGATCATCCTTGCCATCTCCACCGGTCTGCTGGTCTGGTGGGGCGCCACCCGGTCCTGAACGTTTCCGAGCTGGAGGCAAAGGAGCTCAGCGGCAAGATCGTGGCCTTCTATCTCTATCTCAACCTCCTGTTCAGACCGTTGCGGGTGATCGCCGACAAATTCAACGTACTTCAGATGGGGATGGTGGCCAGCGAGAGGGTATTCCGCGTACTGGACAACGATGATACGATCAAAGTAGAGGGCAATTTCCCTCCCGGGAAAATAAGGGGCAAGGTAGAGTTCGACAAGGTCAATTTCGCCTACGTCGACGACCGGCTCGTCCTGAAGAACATTTCCTTTACCATGCAGCCAGGCCAGACCGTGGCTATCGTCGGACATACCGGCAGCGGTAAAACCTCGATCATCAGCCTGATGAACCGCCTTTACCAGATAAAGGACGGCGCGATCCGGATCGACGACGTGCGTATCGAAGAATACAAACTCGATGCACTGCGCAGGAGCATCGGCGTGGTACTGCAGGACGTCTTTCTGTTCTCGGGGTCCGTCGTGGACAATATCACGCTCCGTAATCAGGATATTCCGATGGAGCGGGTGATCGAAGCCGCCAAACTGATCGGGATGCACGATTTTATCATGCGCCTGCCCGGCGGGTATCACTACAACGTCATGGAGCGGGGTGGGTCCCTGTCCCTCGGCCAGCGGCAGCTGCTGTCGTTCATCCGCGCGCTGCTCTACGATCCTTCCATTCTGATCCTGGACGAGGCCACCTCTTCCGTCGACACCGAATCGGAACTGCTGATCCAGGAAGCCATCGACAAACTGATCACCGGGCGCAGTTCGATAATCATCGCCCACCGGCTGTCCACGATCCGCAAGGCGAACCAGATCATCGTCCTGGACAAGGGTGAGATCCGGGAGATCGGAACGCACGAAGAATTGCTGGCAAAAGGTGGGTTTTACGCCCGGCTGCACGAGATGCAGTTCAGCAAACACACCCACGCTGAGAAGAAGGCGTCGTAGCGAGGCATCGCTGACTGAAAACCGTGAGAATCAATTAACTAGTATCGTTAGGAATGGGGATGACTTTTTTTAATCTTCTTTTTATATTCTGCCCCTCCGCCCGTATCTTTGCGGCAAATTTCAGGAAGGTATGGCATTGAGATGCTTCAAATCTATATTGGTCGCGGCTTTCAGCCTAAGTAGTTTGTTTTTTTAATGTGTGTATGGCGCAGCCGCCGGCCCCGAATGCCGGCGAAGAGACGGCTAAGCAACACGGCAGCCTGGATCCCGCCAAACTGATCCTCGAACACGTCGGCGACGCCCACGAATTCCATTTTTTCACTCTCAATAAGAAGCCCGTTACGATTCCCCTTCCGGTGATCGTCTATTCCTCCGGGAAAGGTTTCTCGGTCTTCATGTCTTCGAAATTCGAAGAAGGCAATACGGTCTACAATGGCTACCGTTTGCTGAACGAAGAGTACGTCGAGGAGCACCACCTGGACGAGAAACAATTCAAGACGGCAAAGATCTACGCCGTCGACGCGGAAGGCCGGCCCGACGCTTCGGTGGCCGTATATGATTTTTCCTCGGCCGGAACGCGATGCAGGCGCTGATCGCCGCGATCCTGCTGATCTTCCTGATGAGAAGCGTTGCAAGCCAGTACAAAAAAGGCGAGGGTGTAAAAACGGCGCCTACCGGATTTCAGAATGCGGTCGAGCCGGTCATTACCTTCGTCCGGGACGAAGTCGGCAAGTCGAACCTCGGCGACAAGTACGAGAAATACATGCCCTACCTGCTGACCGTCTTCTTCTTTATTCTGATCAACAACTTACTGGGGCTGATTCCCGGGACCGCCAATGTCACCGGCAATATCGCTTTTACCGGTGCGATGGGGCTGCTCGCCTTTGTAGTGATCATGTTCAGCACGGGCAAGCACTACTGGGGACATATCATTAACCCACCCGTACCCGCAGGCGTAAAGGTGATCATGTGGCCGGTGGAAATAATGGGCATCTTTACAAAGCCCTTCGCCCTGATCATCCGTCTTTTTGCGAACATGATCTCCGGGCACATCATCATCCTCAGCTTTATCATCCTGATCTTTATTTTCGGCGCGATGAATACGGCCCTGGGCTGGGGAACTTCGCCGCTGTTCGTGGCCCTGTCGATCTTTATCTATCTGATCGAAGTACTGGTCGCGTTCATCCAGGCGTATATCTTTGCCAACCTGACCGCGGTGTTTGTTGCACAGGCTTTTGAGAGCGGACACGACGACGCGCACGGCCATCACGAGAATGTAGCAATCTAAAATTGACCAAACGTTTTTTTAAATATAAAATCAACAAAAATGATGATGATGAATCTCTTGGCTGACGTTATTCAGCCCGGTTACGGTGCACTTGGTGCAGGTCTGGCCGCTGTCGGTGCTGGCATCGGTATTGGACAGATCGGTAAAGGAGCAGTTGACTCCATTGCCCGTCAGCCGGAAGCCTCGAATGACATCCGTTCCAACATGATCCTGGCTGCGGCTCTGGTTGAAGGTGTTGCCCTTCTCGCTGCCGTCGCTGGTCTGCTCGCGGTATTCGCAAAGGGATAAGGCGATGCTCTGCCGGACTTTGTCCGGCGGGACGGAACGTTAAAGAAATGTACTGCATCCGACGCACAGGGCCGAGGGTGCAGTATTTTTAACCTGGTTACACAACTTTTTACAAAATAGTTATTATGTTAACTCCTGACTTAGGTTTATTTGTTTGGAATGTGATCATCTTCCTGTTTCTTTTGATCATCCTGCGTAAGCTGGCCCGGAAGCCGATCCTGAAGTCCCTGAAGGAAAGGGAGACCGGGATTGCCGATTCCCTTGCCAGTGCCGAGAAGATCAAAGCTGGAAATGGCCCAGATGAAGAGCGAGAACGAGGCATTGCTGGCCAAAGCCCGTGAAGAAAGAGCACAGATGCTGAAGGAAGCGCGGGATACAAAGGACAAGATGATCGCCGAGGCTAAGGAACAGGCCAAGGTCGAGGCAGGAAAGATCATTGCCGACGCACAGGCCGCTATCGAAACGCAGAAGATGGCCGCGATCACCGATATCAAGAACCAGGTCGGTAGCCTCGTCGTCGAAGCTGGCGGAAAAAGTGCTGCGCCGCGAGCTGACAGACAAGAGCCAGCAGGAAAGCTATATCCGTCAATTGTCGAACGAAGTGAAACTGAACTAATTTATGAAACCAAACCCACGTCTCTCAGCGCGCTATGCAAAGGCTGTCCTCGATCTTGCCATCGAGAGAGGCCAGCTGGACGCCGTATATAGTGACATGCTTTTCCTTGACTCCGCCTGCCGCAGCAGCCGTGACCTGGTCAACCTCCTGCGCAGTCCGATAATCAAGGCCGATAAGAAAGGGAAGATCCTGGACGCTATCACGTCCGTGAAGGTTTCTGAGATCACGGCTTCCTTTAACAGGCTGCTGCTGAACAAGGAAAGGGAAGCGTACCTGCCCGAGATCGCGACTGCTTTTATCGAACAGTACAAGGCGTATAAGGGCATCAGGACCGTAAAGCTCACTACTGCCTCGCCCGTCGGCGAAGACGTGAAACAGGCGATCCTCGACAAGCTGAAGGCTGCAAGGAATATTCAGCAGGTCGACCTTCATACTGAAGTGGACCCCGCGCTTATCGGCGGTTTCGTACTGGAGATCGGGGACGAACTGGTCGACGCGAGCGTCGCGTTCGAACTGAACAATATCAAAAAGGAATTTCAGAACAACGATTTTATCTATAAGATCAGATAACCCGGACCCAAAGGCCCGGGGGTGGACAAAGGCCCTCCGGGGCCGGAGATAACAAAACAAACAAACTTCAAACTGAATACAATTATGGCAGAGATTAAACCGGATGAGATTTCAGCGATATTGCGTCAGCAATTGAGCGACTCCAACGTTTCCGCCGAACTGGAAGAGGTCGGCACCGTGCTGCAGGTGGGTGATGGTATCGCCCGTGTCTACGGACTGAGCAACGTCAGCAGCGGTGAACTCGTGGAATTCGAGAATGGCGTCAGAGCCATCGCCCTCAACCTCGAAGAGGACAATGTGGGTGTGGTACTGATGGGAGAGAGCGGAGACATTAAGGAAGGCGCAAAGGTCCGTCGCACCGGTAAGATCGCCTCTATCAGAGTCGGTGATGGCATGCTTGGCCGTGTGGTCAATACCCTCGGTGAACCCATCGATGGTAAAGGACCCATTGCAGGCGAAAGATATGAAATGCCGCTCGAGCGCAAAGCCCCCGGCGTTATTTACCGCGAACCGGTTAAGGAGCCCCTCCAGACCGGTATCAAGGCCATCGACGCGATGATCCCCATCGGTCGCGGACAGCGCGAGCTGATCATCGGCGACCGCCAGACGGGTAAGACCGCTATCGCGATCGACACGATCATCAACCAGAAAGAATTCTACAAGGCGGGCAAACCGGTATTCTGTATCTACGTCGCTATCGGCCAGAAGGCGTCCACCGTTGCCGGTGTGATGAAGACCCTCGCCGACAACGGCGCCATGGAATACACCGTGATCGTTGCCGCTTCGGCTTCCGATCCCGCCCCCTCAGTTCTATGCTCCCTTCGCGGGCGCCGCTATCGGCGAGTACTTCCGCGACCTGGGCAAGCCCGCGCTGATCATCTATGATGACCTGTCGAAACAGGCTGTCGCTTACCGTGAGGTGTCCCTGCTGCTCCGCCGCCCTCCCGGCCGCGAAGCCTATCCCGGTGACGTATTCTACCTCCACAGCCGTCTGCTCGAGCGCGCAGCGAAAGTCATCTCCGATGACAACGTGGCCAAAAATATGAACGACCTTCCCGAGTCTATCCGTCACCTCGTAAAGGGTGGTGGTTCGCTGACGGCCCTGCCGATCATCGAGACCCAGTGCCGGTGACGTATCCGCATATATCCCCACCAACGTTATCTCGATCACCGACGGCCAGATCTTTTGGAAGGCAACCTGTTCAACTCAGGTATCCGGCCCGCGATCAACGTAGGTATCTCCGTTAGCCGCGTGGGTGGTAACGCACAGATCAAGTCCATGAAGAAGGTGTCCGGTACCCTCAAGCTCGACCAGGCCCTCTACCGTGAGATGGAAGCCTTCTCCAAATTCGGTGGCGACCTCGACGCGGCTACCAAGCTGGTAATCGACAAGGGCTCCCGCAACGTGGAGATCCTCAAGCAGCCGCAGTACAGCCCGTTCCCTGTTGAGAAGCAGGTTGCGATCATCTACCTCGGTACCCAGGGTCTGCTGCGTCAGGTGGCCGTGCGCAAGGTGAAAGAGTTCGAAGAACATTTTCTGATGGAGATGGAGAACAAACTGTCCGACGTTCTGGCCGAATTCAAGAAGGGTAACCTTCCCGACGACGGCGTAAAGAAGATGGTCGACCTGGCCAACAGTCTCATGCCGCAGTATAAGTAACAATCAGGAATTGAAAAATACGAAGAGGTAATCCACCCGGGTTACCTCTTTTTATCGGCCCGCCGCCAACACTCCGCCAACCCCCTCTCAAAATCTCACCGGCCCCAATAAAATTCCACCAACCCCCAGCATCGATTCTGTCGGTCCACTGCGGAAAATTTTAGATACCTGCGGTCAAAAAATCAGGTCTAAAGGCTTGCAGATTTAAAAACTTTTGGCAATCTTTACATCGTCATCAAGACAAACCCTCCAAGCTCCCGAAAAACAATCCGTTAATTTTTATTTCCAATCCTCCGTTAGTGGTTTTTTGAATTAGTTGACTCCACTACTTTTTGTTTCGGGCAATCCCGTATTCATCTGATTATTGTGAGCTGCGTTGTTCCCTATGGGTCCGTTTCCCCCGGGTATACCGACGTCTCATTGAAGATATTATAAATTTTTAGTTTTAAAGGGTACGATCAACAACCGCCGGGCTTTTCTAAGCCTGGCTTTTTTTGTCCCCCATCTCAGTCCCCCGACCACCGTCCCAGCCAGCCGTCCCCGGCCCGGCCGCCTTCGGTCCCCCATCCACCGTCCCGGCTCCCAGTCCCCTCCCGGCCGCAGCCCTCCCCAAACATCCCCCCAAACCCGCACCCAACCCCCATCCCCCCCATCCACCGTCCCGGCTCCCAGTCCCCTCCCGGCCGCAGCCCTCCCCAAACATCCCCCCAAACCCGCACCCAACGCCCAGCCACGCACCGACCAGCCACCCAACACCCAGCCACCCACCGGCCAAACCCCGCAGTTCACCGCCATCTACCCCGGCCTCCGCCGGATTTTCTAAATTAATTTACAATTTAGTTTGATTTATAAAATAAACCAGTTTATCTTAGCTGTACAATTTTAAACTAGTCATGAAAACACCCGCCTTATTCACTGCTTTTCTTCTCATCGCCGGATGGCTTCAGGCCCAGACAGTCGTGAGTGGGTCCGTCAAAGACGGCAAAGGACACCCCTCCGGGGCGCCAGCGTCACCATTAAAGACTCCTACGACGGCGGCACCGCCGACTCACTCGGCAACTTCAGGTTCAAAACCACGGAGAAGGGCAATATGACCCTTGTCATCACCAATATCGGATACAACAGCCTCGAACAGCCGATCTCCCTCACCGGTACACCGGTCGAACTTCGCCTGACCATGAAGGAGACCCTCAGCGAACTCAAGGCCGTAACCATCACAGCCGGCTCTTTCACCGCCGGCGACGCCAAAAGGGAGCGGTCCTCAGCTCACTCGACGTAGCCACCACCGCCGGCTCCAACGCCGACATCACCGCCGCCCTCAAAACCCTGCCCGGCGCCCAGCAGATAGGCGAGCAGGAAGGACTGTTCGTACGCGGCGGCGCAGGCTACGAAGCCAAACAGTATATCGACGGCACCCTCGTCAACAACCCCTACAACAGCAGCGTACCCGATATCGCCTCAAGGGGCCGGTTCTCCCCTTCCTGTTCAAGGGGACCGTCTTCAGCACCGGCGGGTACTCCGCACTGTACGGCCGTGGCCCTGTCTTCCGTGGTATTGCTCGAGTCGATCGACCTGCCGGAAAAGTCGGAGGTCGACGCCACCATCTCGCCGCTCGTCTGGGGACTCGGCACGCAGCAACTGGCCAAAGACAAAAAGTCTTCCTATGGCTTCAGCTATAACTATGTCAACGTAGGCCTCTATTTCAAGGCCGTCAAACAGGTACCCGACTATTTCCACATGCCGCAGTTTCACAACGGCGACGCCAATTTCCGCATCCGCACGAAGAACGGCGGGATGATCAAATACTACACCACCTTTGCCTACAGCGACCTCGGCCTCCGCCGCCAGGACTGGGACAGCCTCAATATGAAAGACGCATTCTCCCTGACCAACCACAACTGGTACAACAACCTCAGCTGGAGGGAATACCTCAACAACGGCTGGAAGATGGACCTCGGCGCCGGATACAGCACCAACCTCGACAACATCGGTCAGCGCGTACAGGATTTCAAGAACCAGCCCGTCAGCTTCGCCGATTCCGTATTCTGGATGAACAACAAGTCCTTTAACGTGGACCAGAAACAACAACTGGCCCAGACAAGGGCGGTGTTCGACAAAAATTGGGCGCCCTCAGCGCCATCCGCTTCGGCACCGAGTACTGGTATTCGGTTAACGACCAGCGATACATGACTACCCATTTCAGCATCGACACGACGATCAAATTTCACGACCACTTCAATTCCCTTTTTGTCGAGTCGGATATCTACCTGACCAACGCCCTCGCCGCCAAAGTGGGACTTCGGTACGAGCATTCTTCGGTGATCAGCAAATCGGACCTGGCGCCCCGCGTATCGCTGGCCTACCGCACCGGCCCGGAAGCCCAGGTATCCCTTGCCTACGGCGTCTTTTATCAAAAGCCGGAGAACAGCCAGCTGTTCTACGCCGGCAATATAGGATTCACAAAGGCTACCCACTATATCATCAACTACCAGAAGATGTCGAAGGACCGCATCTTCAGAGTGGAAGCCTATTATAAGAAATACGACGACCTGATCAAGACCGTACCCATCTACAACAACTACTACTATTCGATCTACAACAACAGCGGCAACGGCTACGCCAAAGGCCTCGAACTGTTCTGGAGGGACAAGAAGACCATCAAGGACTTCGACTACTGGGTCAGTTATTCTTACCTCGATACGAAGAGGAACTATCTCAATTTTACCGAAAAGATGACCCCCAATTTTGCCGCAACCCATACCGCCTCGCTCGTCATGAAGAAGTTCTTTACTAAAATAAAGTCTGGATTCAACCTGACCTACAGCTATGCCACGGGCCGCCCCTACTACTATATCCGGCAGGACGGCGGAAAATACGACCTGATGGAAACGGGTAAGACCAAAGACTACAACAGCCTGAATTTTAGCTGCGAATACGTGCCGACGGTAGGTAACCCCAAGGCGAAAACCTTCGTGGTGTGGTTTGCCAGCGTGAGCAATGTGCTGGGGACTAACCAGGTATACGGATACAATTTCTCTTACAGCGGTCAGTACAAACAGGAGATCAATCCTCCCGCAAAACGGTTCTACTTCATCGGCTGCTTCCTCAGCTGGGGTATCGACCGCAGCCAGGACGCCATCAATAACAATCTTTAATCATACAACCAATCTTAAAAACTACAACTATGCAAAAGACGTTGCTTTTCTTCGCCCTTCTCATCTCCCTTTCGGGAGTCGCCCAGTCGGACAAATATGTCCAGACCATGCAAAAGAATATCGCCCTGTTCGATTCCGCCAAGTCCATCGACCGAGCTGCAGAGCCTGGCCTCTACCTTTGAGCGCATAGGCGACGCAGAGAAGACCCAGTGGCTGCCCTACTACTATGCCGCACTGGCCCAGACCTGGATCGGCTGGAATCCTGCTACAAAAGATAAGGATGCCAATTCCCAAAAGATCAACTCCTACCTGGCCAAGGCCGAGGCGATCGAGAAGAATTCCGAACTGTATGCGGTCGAGAATATGTCTGCAACCCAGCAAATGCTGGTAAATCCCCGGGAGCGGTGGGCTACCAATGGCAAAGACGCCGCCACCGCCCTGCAGAAAGGCCTCGCAGCTGACCCCAACAATCCCCGCCTGTACTACTTACAAGGTATGAGCCTGTTTGGTACGCCTAGCCAGTACGGCGGTGGCAAAGACAAGGCAAAGCCCCTGTTCGAGAAGTCTCTGGCGCTTTACAAGGCATCCCAGCCCAAGCCCCTCTACCCTACATGGGGTCAGAAAGAGGCCGAAGCGATGCTGGCTCAGTGTCAGTAACGGACCACGGGTGTCAATAACCTGTTATTAGAATTGACGATCCGGGGCCGGGTTTATGACCCCGGATCGTTACCTTTCCCCAATGTAACCAGTGTTTAGCCATGGAAAATAATAAAGAAAAGTTTTCGCCCGAAGAAAGCCTGAAAGTCATCCAGACGATGATCGACCGGACCAAAACTTCCGTCGCAGACAAGAGTTTTTATTTTCTCTTGTGGGGATGGCTGGTATTTATCGCCGCCCTCCTGCAGTTCTTCCTGAAGACCGTCGTTCGCACCGAAGCCCATCCCGCCGCCTGGAACATCATGTTTATCGGGATCATCGTATCTATCCTGCACGGCGTGAAGGAAAAAGATCAGCGCGTCAGAACCTTTCTGGATGAAGGCCTGCAGAACATCTGGATCTGTATCGGCATCGCCCAGACCCTCGTGGTCTTTATATTCATACGCAATGGCGACTGGGAGCACTGTTATACGATCTTTATTCTTTTATACTCCATCGGCTGCTTTTTGACCGGTCGCATGCTTAAATTCGCGCCGTTGGTTTGGGGAGGCGTCTCCTGCTGGGGGCTCGCCGTACTCACTACCTATGTGAACACCGACACGAATATGCTGCTGATGGCAGCGGCCGTACTGATCAGCTACATCATTCCGGGATACCTGCTCAGATCGGCGCATAAAAGACAATTATTAAAGCAATCCAACTAGATGCAACAGGGAAAAGAAATGACCGGCCAGGAAAGCCTCGAGCTGATATCCAGAATGATCAGCGGCGCACGCAAGGACTATTATGAAACGGGCGTCAGCTCACTCCTGTGGGGCAGCATCATCACGATTTGCAGCCTGGTCACGTTCACCAACTATTATTTACGGTGGCCCGGCTCTGGAATACGTGTGGTTCCTGACTATTGCCGCCGTCGTTCCCCAGATAGTCATCTCCATCCGGGAAAAAAGGCACGGGGGTTCAAGTCCCACGACGAAGACCTGATGAGCGGCATCTGGATCAGTTTTGGCATATCGATGTTCATCCTGTCCTGGGTCATGGCCTATATCAACGTGCAGTTTCAGCCCCCTATCTATATGGTCGTATATGGCATTCCGACCTTTACGGTGGGGTACGGACGCCGTTTTAAGCCGATGGTCATCGGCGGGATAGCCTGCTGGGTGCTTGCTATATGCGCGATATTTGCCGCATTTCCGTACGTCATGCTGTATATGGCTGCCGCTGCGCAGCTGGCCTGGTTCATTCCCGGCCTGATCCTTAGAAAACGTTATCTGAAAGCGAAAGCACAAAAGAAAATGTTCAAAGATCTTAACCCGATATTACATTCGCAGCTGAGGCTGGCTGTCATCTCGATCCTGATATCGGTGAAAGAGGCGGAGTTCACCTATCTGCGGGAAAAGACGGAGTCGACCGCCGGCAATCTGAGCGTGCAGATCAACAAGCTCAAGGAAGCCGGCTATATCGACGTCGAAAAAACGTTCAAGGACAACTATCCGCAGACAGTTTGTAAGATCACACCCAGGGCGTGCAGGCCTTCGAAGAGTACGTAAAGGACCTGCAGTCTTATCTGAATATAAAAAAATAGGGCCGCCCCATCGGGCAGCCCCTGATATCATAAACCATTCCGATACTCAACTCTTCGCCAGCTTCATCGTCAGCGTCTCATTGCTGTTGATGATCACTTCCAGCTGATACATTCCGGGCTGCAGGCCGGAGGTCCCCTCAATATTATACTTATTTGCACCGTTCTCACCCATAGCCGTCTGACGGATGATCTCGCTGCCCTTCTCGTCGGTTACACGAACCAGAACGAAGGACTTCTCTTTCAGCTGCACATTCACCTGAATATCGTTGACATTGGGGTCGGGTGTTACGCTTACCGCTTCCACGCTCTTGCTGCCGTACGAACGTACGATCAGGACCTTGGAATAGGTCACCCGGTTGGAGCCGTCTATCTGGCGGAGGCGGTAATAGAGATCGCTCTTACGCGTAGCCTCGCGCATCCGGTCCGTAAAAGAGTAGGCCTTTGTCGCGTCTTCGGCCTTGACCTCGCCGACTTTCTGGAAATAGCTGCCGTCCAGGCTGCGTTCGACCTCGAACAGCGCACTGTGGTTGTCAGATGCCTTGTCCCAGCTGATCGCTACTTCTTTTCTGCTATACATCGCTTCGAAGCTGGTCAGCGTGCTCTTCGAGGGGAAACGGATCGTGGCAGTCGTCGTGATGGAACAAAGGGAAGGGCTGCCGTTGTCACAGACCTTTGTAAGAGAACTGGGTGCTGTTCCCGGTAAATCCTTCTTTGGGAGTAAAAGCGAACTGCCCGTCTTTCTGCAGCTCGACACGGCCGTCGGGAGACTCGGACAAAAGATAGGCCGTCGTCTCGTGATTGGGGTCATAGTCATTGCTCAGGACATTGCCGGTCGCGGTATGTGATGCGGTACCCGCGAATTTGTCCTTCAGCGCTACGGGCGCCACATTGCAGGTGGACCCATAATGGTGAGCGGCGCCGATTTTCAGCTGGTCGATGGCGATCCTGGTATTTCCGCCGATGCCCTGGTAGTTGATATACAGCTTGTACTGTCCGGAAGTCGATACTGACAGTGATTTGTCGTAGTTGTAAGTGTGGCCGGCGGAAGACCCCGTCAGCTCGACACTATCGAGAAGAAGGACGGCGTTGTCGTTGCCGTCGGCTGCATAGATCTTGATCCAGCGGCGGTCCTGAACAGGCTGGTTGAAACTATAGATAAAGGAGAGCTTAGTGCTCGCATCGATATCCAGCAGGGGAGAGTAGATGCCGGTACGTTCAGTGGCGCTGGCGCCGGTGCCGGAAACCATTGCTCCATCCCCTTCAAGATTGGGAGACCATCCGCTGCGGTTGACGTCGAAATCGGAGAAGAACCAGCAGTTGCCACTGGAGATAACCTTTTACTTCGGAAAGCTTTACGCCGGGACGGGAGTTGAAATTGTCGGCGGTAAGATCGGCGCTGGGGCCTGCGGCCAGCAGCGTCTGCAGAGAGAGTGCAAGGGAAGAAGTGAGTAAGCCCCTGAATAATTTCCTTTTCATCTTTGTGATTTCAGTAAGGTGATTAATTAAATGGAAACACGGGGTGATTCAAAGGAAGGAACTCGGAAACAACGAAAAGGTTATTGTGATCTTGGGGGTGGTCTTCTAGTAGGCTTGAAAATAAAACCCGGGGTGGGTATGGGTCAAAGATAGAACGTACAATCTGTTTTTGCAAGCCCGCCGCCGAAAAAATCCCGTTTTTGCCCAACCATCCGGTCTTTTTACTTGTAAAATAGTGCCGCCGGCCCAAGGCTGCAACACCAAATTATTATGATCTCCCCCATCGTCCAGGTCACCGGCCTGACCAAAACCTTCAAGGACCAGGAGGCCGTAAACGGGCTTTCTTTTACGGTCTATCCCGCTGATATATATGGCTTTCTGGGCCAGAACGGCGCCGGCAAGTCAACCACTCTCCGGATGCTGCTGACCCTCATCGCTCCAACGGCCGGGGAGATCAGGATGTTCGGGATGGACCTTCGAACCCACCGCCGGGAGATACTTCGCCGGGTGGGAGCCGTTATAGAAAGACCGGACCTCTATAAATATCTGACAGCCTGGGAGAACCTCTCCCTTTTTGCCCGGATGAGCGGCCTGAGACCCGACCGCCGCCTCCTGCTCGACCAGCTGGAGCTCGTGAGGCCTGGCGCAGCGGGCCCACAGCAAGGTAGGGACCTTTCGCAGGGGATGAAACAACGCCTGGGCATCGCCACCGCACTCGTCCACGACCCCGACCTGGTCATCCTCGACGAGCCCACCAACGGCCTCGACCCCCAGGGCATCGCCGATATCCGCAACCTGATCCTCCACCTCAGCCACCATAGAAAAAAGACCGTCATCGTCTCCTCCCACCTCCTCAGCGAGATGGAGCTCATCGCCGGACGCATGCTGATCATCGATAAAGGGAAAAAGATCATCGAAGGCCGGGTCGACGAACTCTTCGATCCCGCAGAGACCCTCGTCGAGCTCGATACAGCGGACCCGGCAGATACAGCCGAACGACTAAGCCGCTCGCGGTGGAAGACCCACCTGAACGAGCGCCGCGGCGCCAAATTCCTGCTGAAGATGGACAGGTCCGAAATACCGGCCCTGACCCGCGATCTGGTAGAGATGGGCGTCCGGGTGCTGGCCATCCAGCCACGGCATTCTCTTGAAGACTATTTCTTAACCCTTACAACGGCGAATCAGCATGTGGACGCTTTTACGGATTGAGCTATTCAAGATCTTTCGCCGGCCTAGAACCTATATACCGTTTGGGGCGATAGCAGCGATGATCCTGATCATCCAGCTGGGTCTCAAGTTCGACGGCAGGTCCTATCTCGAACTGATGATGAGCAGCCTGTCCGACTCCTTTTTCATTCCCTATAACATGATCATGAATGGCTATCTGGTCGCATTTGTGATCCTGAACACGCTGCTCATTCAGGTGCCGCTGCTGGTGGCGCTCGTGGCCGGAGACATCATCGCAGGAGAAGCCAATATGGGAACGCTGCGGCTGCTGGCCATCCGCCCGGTCAGCCGCACGCGCCTTCTGCTGGTAAAATTCTTTGCTTCGGTCGTCTATACCGTCGCCCTCCTCGTCTGGATGGCCGTACTCTCGCTGTTCCTTAGCATGCTGCTCTTCGGTACCAACGACATGATGATCGCCAGAAACACGGTCATGGAACAGATACGGAGCTCCGACGTGCTCTGGCGCTATATTGCCGCCTTTGGCTATGCGACCGTCGCGCTCAGCACGGTCGCGGCGCTGGCCTTTCTGCTCTCTGTCTTCGCCGACAACTCCATCGGGCCCATCGTCAGCACCATCAGCATCGTCATCGTACTCACCATCCTGTCGGAAATGCGCATACCCCTCTACGATAATACCGTCAAACCATGGCTCTTCACTTCCCATATGCTGGCATGGAAAGGATTCTTCTATTCCCAGTCCGACGGACAGGGCGCCGCTATTCCCGGCTCGGTCGAGAACCTGCCCGCCATCCTGCGGAGCCTGGGCATCCTGCTGCTGTATATTTTGGGTTTTGTAACGGCTGCGATCGTCAGCTTCAAGAAAAAAGACATACTCTCATGAAATATCTTCTCCTCTGTTTGTTCATCCTCACGCAGACCCCGACACGGGCACAGTCCCCCGCGCAGGCACAGTCGCCGGATGCCCTCCTTAAAAGGTCCGCGCCCGCCTCGACCAGATCAACGACTACCACGGCCACGGGCGCCATGAAAACAAACGTGCCCTTCCTCAAAGTACCCGAAGCCCAGGTGACAGTCTATTTCAAACGCCCCGACCGGCTAAAGATCCGCAACGACAAAGGCATCTCCCTCGTCCCCCGCGGCGCGGTCACGATCAGCCTTAACAACCTGCTGCGCGGTGACTATACCGTACTGGACGCCGGAAAAGACACCGCAGGCGGACAAACCGTAAAGGTCGTCAAGCTGCTTCCGAAGGACGACAACGCCGATCTGGTATTGTCGACCCTCTATATCGACGAGTCGCGCCTGCTGATCCTGAAGGCGAGGACCACGACACGCGAGAACGGCACGTATGAGGTAGAGATGACCTACGGGAAATATATCGCCAACGCCCTTCCCGACAGGGTCGTTTTTTCGTTCAATACAAAAAACTACAAACTTCCCAAGGGCATCACTTTCGACTACGACGACGGCTCCGCAAAAACCCCACCTGCGGGCGGAGCCAAAGGAAGTGTGGAAATTCGCTATTCATCGTACATCATCAACAAGGGCGTATCGGACTCCGTATTTCAATAAGCATTGCGGCCGGCGCAACCTCACCCCGCGGCTCCCGTCTCTTCGGCGGGACGCCCCCATATTAATTTTCTATAAATACCACTTTGCGGGGTTGGTGGGTCTGTTCGGTTTGCGGAACTTTCAGGACCATTAAACCAACTATATATGGCAATCTCTGGCTATGGTGCCCTGGTCGGCACAGCAATCGACAAACTGGACAGCCCCGACGCACAAAAAAAGGCGGGGGCGACCCACACTATATGATCCTTGTAGAGGCGGACGGTGAGAAATACCGGCTGGCGGTTAACGTCAAGTCCGACGACAACCCGCCCGACCTGCAGTTCTATCTGGACGACGACTACAAACACCCCATCCTCGATGCGGTCGGCAAACTGCCGGAGGGTTTTACGAGTTTCCCGACGAACCTCACTCCGGGCAGTGTGTCCACTACTGCGGCGCTTGACTATGCCCGTGGGAATCTTTTGATTTTAGCCAGTTGAGGGTGCTGCCTGCCACGGAGAGTGGGTCGAACAACGACCTCAACGATATCTTCGACGTATATGTGGCGAAGGCCATCGCAACAAAAGGCGCGCTGATCTATGCCTTCGGCAGCAAATGGGGCCCCGAGACCAAAGCCGACGCATTTTTCGACTTTACACCGGGCAACGGCGTTCATAACATGCATATGAACCAGGGCAACTCGGGTAAGTTCAGCTACGAGAACGGCGTTTACACCGATGGCGGTCTGCTTATCTATTTCCCCGACGAAAAACGCTGGGTCGCGATGTTCCTCAAATTCCAGTCACAGGTCGTGAGTGGCGCCCCCACAGGCGGCGGCTCAACCAGTGGTTCAACCGGTACCGGTGGCTCAACCGGCGGCACCATGTCCGGCGGCACCCCCACAACAACCGGTAGCGTCACCATTTTCGCGGCCCTCGTCAATCCAAAAAGCGACGACACCCGCCACGAGGCGGTATACCTGTTGAATATCACAGACTCCGATATCGATCTGGAAGGCTGGACGATCGTGGACAAGCGCGGGAAAAAGAGACACTCAGCGGCACCATCGCCGCAGGCGCACCGCTCGTCCAAACGCTCACCGGCTCGGGAGCCCAACTGTCCAACGACGGCGGCATCATTACACTGCTGGATAACAACGGAACAAAAGTCAGTGGCGTCTCCTATACAAAGGCTCAGGCCAGCCAACAGGGCGTGGTGATACAATTTTAACGGTCCGCCCGGCAGGCGGCGTTAAATCCGGTCCCTCCGGAAACCGATAACTAAAATGTAAGATCCCTTCGCGTGGACCGACCCGATTCGTCGATCTTCTCGTCTACGGCATTCGCGAGTACGAGAGCCCCCATTTTCTTCAACGGATTTTGGCGGTTCTCGTCATACTCCTGTCTGTTGCGGATGATATCGAGACAGGTATAGATGGAGGCAATAAAACTACTGTGATCGGCCTTGTTCTTTCCGGCGATATCGAACGCCGTTCCGTGGTCGGGCGAGGTCCGCACCATCGGCAGGCCGGCGGTGTAGTTGACGCCTTCTCCGCTGGCGAGCGACTTGAAGGGGATGAGACCCTGATCGTGGTACATCGCCAGCACGCCATCGAACCGTGACTGGTAGTTACGGGCAAAAAGGCGTCGGCGCTGTAGGGCCCGAATACCAGCATTTGGTGTTTGGCGTCCTTGATGGCCGGCTTGATGATCTCTTCCTCTTCTTTTCCGATCAGCCCTTCGTCCCCGGCGTGGGGGTTCAGGCCGAGGACGGCTATCCGGGGCTTGTCGATACCAAAATCCCTAACCAGGCTGTCGCGCATGATATTCAACTTGGACAGGATGGCTTCCCGGGTGATATATCGGGCAATATCCTTTACCGGCACGTGTTCTGTGACGAGTCCCACCCTGAAATTTTCCGATACCATCAGCATCAGCACGTCGTTCACATTGAACGCGTGTTTCAGATACGGGGTATGTCCGGTGAAGTCGAAGGAGGAAGACTGCGTATTTTTCTTGTTGATGGGCGCCGTTACGAGCCCGTGTATCTTTTTATCCCGCAGAGCTTCGACCGCCATGGTCAGCGACTTTACGGCATAGGAACCGCCGATATCGGTCAGCTGGCCGGGAACGATAGCGAGTTCTTCCTCCCAGCAGTTGAAAATATTGATCTGTTTGGGGGCTATACGACCGAAGTCCTTGGTGCTTTGATAGTTGAAATTTATCTCTGGGGTCGATTTCCGGTAGAAATTGATCAGCTTGTTACTGGCAAATATCAGTGGGGTACACATCTCCAGCAGGCGGTGGTCCGAGAACGTTTTTATGATCAGCTCCGTACCGATACCATTCAGGTCACCGACCGAAATACCAATCACTGGCTTATGTTGAGGATTGCTCATGCGCTTAATTTTCAAGGGTAAATGTACGATTATTCGGGAAAGCCAAGTCTATGATTATTTGTAATTTTGCACCCCATGTATACGCTGAAAAAATCCCCGGGCCAGCACTTTCTGCGGGACGAGAATATCTCCCGTAAGATCGTGGACGCCCTCCGTCACTCACTGTCGGCCCCGGGGATGGACAAACCCGGTGGTTCACAGCCCTCATCTACCGGGAGTAAATCCGACGGTTCACTTCCGACATCCACAGGAGACAAACCCGGTGGTTCACCATTCCCGACGTCAATCCCCAATAGGGAGTCCATCCACCAACTCCTCGGAAGTCGGACCCGGCGCGGGAGCCCTCACAAAATACCTGCTGGAGCTGCAAGGTGTCGATTTCAGGGCCGTCGAGCTCGACGACGAGAAGGTCCGCTACCGGAAGCCAACTATCCTGCCCTCAAAGGCAAACTCATCCACGCCAGTATACTCGACCTGGACAAACCGTTCACGGGCAGATTCACCGTGATCGGCAATTTTCCCTATAATATCTCCACCCAGATCCTTTTTTAAGATGCTGGACTGGAAGGACGACCTCGTGACCATGATCGGCATGTTCCAGAAGGAAGTCGCGCAGCGCGTGGCCGCCCCGTCGGGGAATAAGGTCTATGGGGTCCTGAGCGTCCTGATCCAGGCATTTTTCGACGTCGAATACCTTTTTGAAGTACACGAACAGTGTTTCAACCCTCCGCCAAAGGTCAAAAGCGCGGTCATCCGGCTCGTGCCCAAGAAAGCGCCCGACTTCCGGGACGAGAAAAGTTTTTTCCTGCTTGTCAAAAGAGCGTTTAACCAGCGCAGAAAGACACTCCGCAACGCCGTAAAACCTCTTTTCGAAGCGGAAGCCCTGCAGGACCCCTTTTTAATAAGCGCGCCGAGCAGCTGTCGATCGACGATTTTGTCCGGCTGACATGGAAGATGAGACCAATTAACCAATAATAAGAAGGATGAGAAAAGTCATTGTAACAGCAAAAGTCCACGAATATTTGACTCAGACGCTAACGGAAAAGGGGTACACTGTAGAATACGCACCCCAGATCAGCTATGATGAATTGCTGGCGGTGGTCGAAGGAGTGGAGGGCCTGATCGTAACGACGCGGCTGAAGATCGACCAGGCCATGATCGACCGGGCGGCGGGCCTGAAATGGATCGGACGTCTGGGCAGCGGAATGGAGTTGATCGATACAGTCTATGCAGAAGCCAGGGGTATCCGCTGCGTCAGCAGCCCCGAGGGCAACCGCAATGCGGTGGGAGAACACGCGCTGGGCATGCTGCTGGCGCTGATGAATAAGATAGTGACCAGCAGCCTTGAGGTCAAAGAGGGTAAGTGGATCAGGGACGCCAACCGGGGTACAGAGCTCTCGGGTAAGACGATCGGGATTGTCGGATTCGGTAACGCAGGGGGGCTTTTGCCAGACTTCTGGCGGCGTTTGACGTCACGGTCCTCGCCTACGACAAATATAAATTCGGCTTTGCCCGGGACTATGTCCGGGAGGCTTCACTCGAGCAGCTGGCGCGCTACGCCGACGTCATCAGCTTTCACGTTCCGCTGACCGATGAGACCTTTCATATGGCTGGGGACCAATTCTTTAATTCCCTGGAGCGGAAACCCTGGTTCATCAATGCGTCGAGGGGAAGGTCCATGATACCGCGGCGCTCATCCAGGCGCTGGAAAAAGGTAAGATCGCCGGCGCCGCTCTTGACGTGCTGGAAAACGAGAAGCTCGAAACCTATACCGAACCACAGCGGCAGCAGCTGGACTGGCTGCTGGCTCGTCCGGACGTCCTCATTACCCCCCATATTGCAGGCTATACCCACGAGGCCTTTTTGAAAATGGCCCGGGTCACCCTGGAAAAACTGGGTATTTAGGCCAATTTCCGTATTTTTGCAGTAATAGTGCAATGCCTTGGATATTCTCCGGGGCGTTGTATTTTTTCTGTTGTGGACGAGTAATACTTCGTCCACTTAAAATTTAAGGAGGTAATTATGAGTGGGTTCACTTATTTTACAAAAGATGCGCTGGATCACCTGAGGGCCGAATTACAAAAGATGAAAACTGTGGATAGGCAGGCGGCCTCGAAGGCAATCGCCGAAGCACGGGAGAAAGGCGACCTGAGGGAGAATGCTGAATACGATGCGGCCAAGGAAGCCCAGGGCTTGCTCGAGGCCAAGATCCAAAAGCTGGAAAGCGACCTTGTGAATGCACGTATCATCGACGAAGGAACCATCGATACCAGCAAGGTGTCGATCCTGACAAAGGTCACGGTGACGAACCTCACCAATAAAAAACAAATGACCTATCATCTGGTCTCCGAGAAAGAGGCCGACCTCAAACTGGGTAAGATCTCCGTCACTTCCCCCATCGGAAAGGGACTGCTGGGAAAAACGGTAGGAGAGACCGCCGATGTCCAGGTACCCGCCGGCAAGCTGCAATTCAAAATTGAAAACATTACGGTGTGACCATCTTTTCCAGAATAATAGCGGGAGAAATACCATCTTACAAGATAGCGGAGAACGACAAGTTCTTCGCTTTTCTTGATATCTTCCCTCTCCGTGAGGGACATACGCTTGTGATCCCGAAAGCTGGAGGTCGACAAATTCTTTGACGTCCCCGACGCATACCTGGCGGAAATGCTCCTCTTCGCAAAGCCGATCGCACACGCGATCGAGCAGGCGTTCGACTGCAATCGCTGCGGTCTTTCCGTCGTAGGGCTGGAAGTCCCCCACGCTCACCTTCACCTCGTCCCGATCGACAACTCGGACGACCTCAATTTTACACGGCCCAAACTCAAGCTCTCGCCCGAGCAGCTAAAGGCCTCACAGGGAAAAATTCTCGATCTGCTTTAAGGAAAGGGCCCGCCGCGGGCGTGAACCGTTCTGGATCAGGCCAGGACCCGTGAACCGTGGGAACCTGGGCGTGAACCGTCGGGCCATCCGCGTGAACCATCCGGCCCCGGGTCTATCTAACTTTTTCCGGATTCTTCTTTATAAAATCCTCCCAACTCCCCGCCTTCTTCTTACTCACCTTCTTTTTCGTCTCAACCCCACTACTACCCAACTTCTTCTCCGTCTGGGTCTGAAAATGATGGCAGATAGCCACCGCCAGGGCATCACTCGCATCATAAGCCGGAATTTCCTCCTCCAGCGAAAGTATCCGCTGCAGCATCTTCCATACCTGTTCTTTCTCCGAACTACCATTGCCGGTAATAGACTGCTTGACCTTTTTCGGCGAATATTCCGTGACCGTAAGCCCCGCGTGCATGGCCGTCGCGATGGCGACGCCCTGGGCCCGGCCCAGCTTGAGCATACTCTGCACATTCTTTCCGAAGAACGGCGCCTCGATCGCGAAGTCATGGGGACCGTACTGGACGATCAGCGCCTGCACCTTCTGCTGGATCAACTGCAGCCGGATATAGTTGTCTTCCCGGGTGGGCAGCCGAAGGACCCCCATTTCGAGCAGCTGCAGCTGATTGCCCGTGCACCGGACGAGTCCATACCCCATAACCACCATGCCAGGGTCGATGCCCAGAATTATTTTGGATTGCTTTTGCAACGGGAAGATTTATTTTTACCGCCGATCGGGCGGTATTGAACAAAAGTATTAAAATAATGGCCAACCCCAAAGGGCGTCGTCGTCTGCAGTATCTTCTCGGGCCGGCGGTATTCCTGTTGCTCTCCTATTTCATCGGCAGACAGATCACGCACCAGGTCAACTGGAGGGCCTCCCTGACAGAGGTTGGACGCGCTATTACCGGCCCCCTGCAGTGGCGGCTGTGGCTGGCTGTGGTCCTGATGCCTCTCAACTGGGGAATAGAAGCCCGCAAATGGCAACTGGCCCTTCGGTCTGTCGAAAGAGTGTCACTGAAGAACGCAGTAAGCGCCATATTCACCGGGGTCACCCTGGCTTCCTTTACTCCCAACAGAATGGGGGAATACCTGGGGCGTATATTGTATATTAAAGAAGGGCACCGGATCTCCGCGATCTCTCTTACCATCACGTGCAGTATCGCCCAGCTGCTGATCACACTGGCCGCGGGGCTTGGCGGCATCCTCTGGCTGTGGCCCATCGCCAGGCTGCGGTTTGGGCAGCCGGCCGGCCTTAATCTGGGGTTTCAGGCCCTGTTCCTCATCGTCCTCGCCCTGCTGATATGTTTAACATTTATTTATTTCAGAATATCCTGGATCGCCGACCTCGTGGCGAAGATCCCCTTCGCCCGGAAATATGCGGCTTATATAAAAGTTTTACAAAATTTTGAGGCAACGATCTTACTGAAAATATTGTTCTTATCTTTTGGCAGATATATTGTATTTATAATCCAATATAGCCTGATTTTTCCCGTTTTTGGAGTAAATATGGGGTTCGCGGAGGTCTTCGGGGGGATGAGTGTGGTCTTTCTGGCCATGGCGATCATTCCGACCTTCACCTTCCTGACCGAACTGGGACTGAGATGGGGGCGAGCATAAAAGTACTGGAGTTGTTCAGTTCCAACCTGGTAGGCATTTTTGCCGCCAGCTTTGCGATCTGGCTAGTAAATTTAATCATACCGGCTCTGATAGGAAGTCTGTTAATTCTAAGAATCAAATTATTCAAAAGTCGATGAAAGTAATTATTACGGTAAGTATCATTTTATTGACGGCGGTATCTTTCCCCTTGCTGGCTGTTAGACAGACACCCTCCTTATCTCCTGTCGCCGGTGAACCCCCTTCCTTTTGCGGCGGTATGCGGAACAAGGCGTTCCTGCCCGGCGAGAGCCTGACCTACAAAGTATCCTATTCGGTGGCCGGCGTAAAATTCGCTACCGCCGGCGAAGCTTCTTTCAATACTGCATTCGAGCACTTCAACGGCAAGGACGTATACCATATCATCGGCGAAGGACACACCTATCCCTTCTATGACAAATTCTTCCGCGTCCGCGACAAGTACGAGTCCTATGTCGATACCGCGACGCTCCAGCCCTATAAGTTCATCCGCGACGTCGACGAAGGCGGGTACAAGACCTACGAGAACGTCAGCTTCATCAAGAGCACCAATACGGCGATCATGAAGGCGGGAGTCTTCAAAGTCCCCGAGTGCATCCAGGACGTGGTCAGCGCCATCTTCTATGCGCGTAATATCGACTTCTCCCGTCTGCGCCCCAACGATACGGTCCCGTTCGATATGTTCCTCGATCGCACCGTCCACCATCTCTACGTGCGCTATCTCGGAAAAGAGACCATCCGCACCTCCTACGCAAAATTCCGCACCATCAAATTCCGACCCCTGCTTGTCAAAGGAACAATGTTCGAAGGCGGAGAAAAGATGACAGTGTGGGTAACCGACGACCCGAATCATATCGCCGTCCGCATCGAGAGCCCGATCACAGTCGGCAAGGTCTCGGTCGATATGTCCTACTACCGAAACCTGCGATATCCCCTGAGCTCCCTCGTCGATCTCTAAATTTTTTCAAATGGATTCCCGGATCCGCCTGATAAAGGGCGTGGGATGTTTGGTAAAACTCCTTCATAAAACCACAATCTGTCGAGTAAAAGTACTCGATTTTAAAAATTCTCTCTAAGGGTTTTTCCCAGGTGAGACTACTAAAATTTTCTACACGCTAATAGCCGGGAATCGCACGCGGTTAGCCTCAACTGTTACACAGTTATTGCCAAAATCGACACGGGTCGTTATTCTTTTAGCAACTTCTGTTAAAAAAATCTTAATGCGCACCTCTAGGTGGTGTTATAATATTTTCCTAGTTTGGTCTCACCATTCCGATCCGTTCCCGCACTTATCTAAACACTACCACTAAACGTAACTATTAGCCATGCTATCCTCTTTACCATTCTTCGGGGGTGCCTTACTATTGCGCCTGCCGGGTTCGCGACGATCACTGCCCCATTCCGGGCGATCATTTATCCAGCCGTTTTATTTATTGCCAGCTATCTTTTGTTACCAGCGCCGGTAGGCGACTGTTGACAGTCTGCTGCTGCTTTTGACACACGGTCTCTCCGTGTGATTGGCTGACTATTGTCCTGATCTTTCAATTATACTAAACTACGATTTGATATGCGTGGATTGCTACTCCTTTGCGTACTGACCTGTCTATGTCATGAACTTTCCGCACAGTATGTCTATACCATTAAGGCGGACAGCGTCAAGATCACCAATTGTGATTCCGCCGAACTGATCCTCGAGAATCATACACAGAATGTGGCAGGCTTCCTGTTCAATACCGGCAACGGAAGGACGATATTTAAAAAGGGCGCGATCAAGCTGACCGATACTTCTTACCTGGTCGGCGGCGACACGGTGAAATGGAGGAACAACGCCTGGGTGCAGGGAGGAAACGCATTTGGCGCTACGGGTATCCTGGGGACGACTGACAATAATCACCTCGATCTGTATACGAACAATACCCGTCAGGCGCGGATCACAAAGTCCGGCAATTTTCTGATCGGCAGTTCGGTCGATAACCTCTATAAGTTTCAGGTAAACACCGGCACCACTTATCTAAATGCAGACGTGCGCCCCAGCGGAGTCGCGATCCCTCTTGTATTAGGGGCAGGCGGTGGTATGGCCGGACAGATCGGATATCTTTCGCATGGTTTGATAATGCAAACCTGCTGCAGCACCAGCTCTTTTTTCAATTTCGGTTTGGCGGAGATACCAGCTTGTTGGGCACACCCAGCGTAAGAGCGCTTAATCTGGATGCGAGGAACGGGGATAATCTTCTTATTTCCTCTCCAAGTAATTATATCGATATCTGGAATCTTCAAAATGTCGTTACAACCAACTCCCCAATTTATCTGATGTCCGGAGGTCAGCCCGGTCAGGACGGAGTAGTCATCACGAGAGATATCCGCGACACTGCGAGGGTCGACCCTCTACTTTCAGTAAAGGAATTCGATACCGTCGTCTTTAGGGTATGTAAAAATGGCAACGTAGGCGTAGGCACTACGTCCCCGCAAGCCCAGCTGCACACCACAGGCACCGTGCGCTTTGCCGGGCTCACCAGCGATACCACACAAACCCGCGTACTGGTCTCAGACGCCAGCGGCAATCTCTTTTATCGCAGCGCATCCTCCCTGGCCGACAACCAGCTCGATCCGCTCATCACTCGCGGTCAACGGACCGATCACCGCGGAGCGCCTGACTCTCACAACCAAAAACTGGCCCGACTACGTATTCGACAGCACCTATCAGCTGTTACCACTGACTAAAGTACACGATTATATCCGCGACCACCACCACCTCCCCGGAGTAATACCCGCAACAGTGGCGGAAAAGAATGGCGTCGACGTCGGCCAGACACAGACCGCCCTCCTGAAAAAGATAGAAGAGTTGACTCTCTATACAATTGAACAAAACTCGGAGATCGGGCTTTTGAAGGATAGACTGGAACGGCTGGAAAAGATTCTCCTCGATAAACAAGGAAAAAAATGAAACAACTATCGATTTTGATCGCCTTAGTCGCGACAAGTCTCGGGCTTCGCGCTCAGTATGTTTATACCATTAAGGCAGATAGCGTGAAGATCACCAACTGTGATTCCGCCGAACTGATCCTCGAGAATCATACACAGGGTGTATCCGGCTTCCTGTTCAACACTGGCAACGGTAGAACCGTGTTTAAAAGAGGAGCGCAGAAGCTGACCGATACCTCGTATCTCGTAGGCGGCGACACCGTAAAATGGAGGAACAACGCCTGGGTGCAGGGAGGAAACGCATTCGGCGCTACAGGCGTGCTCGGGACCACAGACAGCAATCACCTTGATCTGTATACAAGCAATAGGCCACAGGCAAGAATCACAAAGACTGGCAACTTCCTGATCGGCAGTACCACCGATAATTCGTACCGGTTTCAGGTGAATGGCAGCGCCTTTATAAACGCCCCCATTCGCGAAAGCGGGGTACTGATTCCCCTTGTTTTAGGCGGAGCAGGCAGCTTCGGCGCACAAATAGGGTTTATTACACATGGCGTAGTCATGCAATCCTGCTGTACCTCGTCATTTTTCCAATTCAGATTTGGGGGTGACACGAGTCTACTGGGCACGGGCGGGGTAAAGGCGATTAATCTGGATGCGAGGAATGGGGATAATATTACTATTTCGTCTCCTAGCAATTATATCGATATCGTGGATCTCGAGAATATCATCACTACTTCCTCACCAATTACCCTGACATCCGGAGGGCAAAGCGGTCAGGACGGAGTAGTCATTACGAGAGATACCCGCGACACTGCGAGGGTCGACCCTCTACTTTCAGTAAAGGAATTCGATACCGTCGTCTTTAGGGTGTGTAAAAGTGGGAATATAGGTATGGGCACCACATCCCCGCAGGCCCAGCTGCACACCACAGGCTCGGTGCGCTTTGCCGGCCTCACCAGCGATACCACACAAACCCGCGTACTGGTATCGGACGCCAGCGGCAATCTGTTTTACCGCAGTGCCTCCTCCCTGGCCGACAACCAGCTGATCCGCTCCTCCCTGGCCGTCAACGGACCGATCAAAGCAAAAACAACTTATCCTCACGACACAAGACTGGCCCGACTACGTATTCGACAGCACCTATCAGCTATTACCACTGACTAAAGTACAGGACTATATCCGCAACCACCACCACCTTCCCGGACTAATACCCGCAACAAGTGGCGGAAAAGAATGGCGTCGACGTCGGCCAGACACAGGCCGCCCTCCTGAAAAAAATAGAAGAACTCACGCTGTATACGATCGGGCAGGACAAAAAGGTCAGCGAGCAGAAGGCTGAGATCGGCCTTTTGAAAGACCGGCTGGAACGACTCGAACGGCTTCTTACCAATCAAGCGGGCAAATAATGAAACACTTTATAATCCTTTCCGGTCTCCTGATAATCAGCCTGGCAATCAACGCCCAGTACGTTTATAACATCAAGGCAGACAGCGTAAAGATCACCAATTGCGATTCCGCCGAGCTCATCCTCGAAAATCATACACAGGGTATACCAGGGTTCCTGTTTAATACGGGCAACGGGCGAACGATCTTTAAGAGAGGAGCCCTAAAACTAACCGATACCTCCTATCTCGTCGGCGGCGACACCGTGAAATGGAAGAATAACGCCTGGGTACAGGGCGGAAATGCCTTTGGTGCCACGGGCGTGCTTGGAACCACCGACAGCAATCACCTCGACCTGTATACCAGCAATACCCCTCAAACAAGACTGTCGAAGAAAGGCAATCTGATCGTCGGCACTACTACTATCGATAATTCCTACAAACTTCAGGTGAACGGCACTGAATGTATCAACACTTATCCACGACTGCCAGACGGCAACCGCGTTCATCTTAATTTTCAGACGGGTACGAGTTATGACGGTAGTCTGGGCTTTAACGGACACAATATGATCTTCCAGACAGCAACCCGCAATACGGGTTTCCAGTTTCGCTTCGGCGGAGATACGACGATACTGGATACGGCTCTCGCCGGCCATGGGGGCATCAAGGCATTCTACATTGCCGGCTCACCAGGAGCAAGCAATATCTCTCTTTACTCCCCAAGCAACTATATCGATTTCTACGGCCTGCAAAATGTATTCACGGACGCAACGCCGGTGTACCTCAGCTCGGGAGGCTACAACGGTATGGACGGCGTAGTGATCCAACGGAACACCCGCGATACCAATAGGCTGGACCCTCTCCTCTCAGTAAAGGAATTCGATACCGTCGTCTTTCGGGTATTGAAGAACGGAAATGTAGGTGTAGGCACCACAACCCCACAGGCCCAGCTCCACACCACAGGCACGGTTCGCTTCACCGGTCTCATCAGCGATACCACACAAACCCGGGTACTGGTATCAGACGCCAGCGGCAATCTATTTTACCGCAGCGCCTCATCGCTGGCAGAAAACCAAATCCTTCACTCCTCCCTGGCGGTGAACGGACCGATCAGAGCGAAGCAACTCACCCTCACGACCAAAGACTGGCCGGACTATGTGTTCGACAGCGCCTACCTCCGCATGCCCCTCAACGAAGCTGGAGGACTATATCCGGCAGAACAAACACCTGCCCGGAATTCCTTCGGCAGCCAGCATTCAAAAAGACGGCGTCGACGTCGGGAACACTCAGGCCGCACTGCTGAAAAAGATAGAAGAACTGACGCTTTACACTATTTCCCAGCAGAAGGAAATGGAAGCGATGAAAGAAGAAATCAAAGAACTGAAAGCCCTCATAAAATCGAAATAGCGAAATTGAAATTTGGGATAACCATATTGCTTTTAATCTTCACGACCGCGGCGCTCGGCCAGTCGGTATCGCCGGCCGGCACGCTGTCCGGGTATCAGCGCCAGACCACCGCCCGAAAGGACTCCGCCCTGCACGCAGCGGAACGCTACCTCCACGCCGGGCACCCGATAAAAGCCAAAGACACCCTCCCGGCGACAAAAAAAGCCATGCCGCGCCCGGCCCCTGTCGACAGCTCCGCCGCGCCCGACCCGGAGCGCTTTGTCCCATCCCTCGACCACGGTTCCTGCAAGATCACATTCTTCGTTCCCCTCCCCAGGGATTCCGCGGACTATCAGGCCCCCCATACTCCAGCCCCCGCACCCCCGCCGGCAGCACCCGCGCCGCGAGTTCCGTTCCTTCAGATCCACGGCAATGTCCTCTACAATCTCAACTACTACTCGCGCATCGATACGCCATACAACGAACAGAATATCTACCAGCATACGGTGCAGACCTGGCTCGACATTCTGGTGAAAGGCGAATACCCGTTCCGCATCTATCTGACCAACCATTTTAGCAATTCATCTTTGTTCCGCAACTATTCCGACTATAATTTCTCCTACAACAACAACGGATTTCTCCAGCACATAAAAGACCTCTTACGCCAGCAGCTGCTGCGCGGCATGCCCGGCCAACGACAGCTGGACAGCCTCCAGCGGGCGCTGAACGCCGACTGGCATCGACTAAAGGGCCTGGACCAGTGGAGGCCCAACGTCGATCCGAAGCAGCAAATGGTCGAAGCGAGAGAAAGAGAAGTGCGAAAGAGACTACAGGGCTCGGATACTTCAGCAAATACACATCCACCGATGGACGGCCTGGATTCCATCTATGCCAGCAAGGCAAAAGATGCCGACTCGATCCGAAAGGAGATCGCCGCGCTGCAGGGTCTTCTGCAGGTAGCCCACCAGCGTACGCAGACCGGGACCACCGGCGCGCTGGCCGAGATCCAGCAAATGAACAACCCCGCAGAGCTGCGCAAGAAGATGCCCGCACTGGGACTCAGCGATTCTTCCCTGCCGAAAGGCTATAAGACCCTGATGGCGATCAAGTCCTTTAATATCGGCCGTACCGTCGTCAACTATTCTGAGCTGTCTGCCAAAAATATCTCCGTGAATGGCGTCCAGGCGGAGTACAACCCGTCCAGCTACTACGCCTTCGCGGCGGGAAGCGTCGACTACCGTTTCCGCGACTTTATCGTACAGCAGCCCAACCAGCCCCACCAATACCTGAACATCTATCGCATCGGACAAGGACTGAAAGACGGCAACAGCGTGATCCTGACATATTTCATGGGACGCCGTCAGCTGTACAATGCGGCCACCGGCGACACGTCGACGGCCCAGGTGCCTTCTTCCTTCCTGATGGGACTCACGCTGGAAGGCAATTACCACCTCACAAAAAATATTCTTTTTACGGGCGAGATCGCCAAATCTTCGTCTCCCTCTTATTCGGATACCGCGAAAGGGAACAGCCCCGGCGCGCAGCTGTTCAGAATGAACGACCACAGCAACGAGGCCTGGTCGGCAAAAGTCAACGCCTTTTTCCCGGCGACGCAGACGAGGATAAAGGCCGCCTACAAACACCTTGCCGTCAACTATCAGTCATTTAGCATCTTCACCGACGGCTCGGCCCAGAGCGCATGGAGCGCCCGCGTCAATCAGCTGTTCTTTAAGAAGCAGCTGGACGTCACGGCCGGCGCCAATACGAACGATTTCAGCAATCCGCTGATCGGACAGGAGTACAAGAGCACGACCGTCTTTAAGAGCCTGCAGCGGCAACGTTCCGGAGAACGAACTGGCCGATCATCTCGATGGGTTATTTCCCGAGCAGCCAGATCACTAAGCTGGGCAACGGCCAGTACCTCGAGAACCTGTTCTATACGCTCGTCGGGAACATGACGCATTCCTATGTATGGCATGGGCTCATGATGAACAGCTCTCTGGTATATACACAGTTCTACAACCGCGCCAGCGATTCCGGATTTACCTATTTCAATACCCGCAACCTGATGCTGAGCCAGTCCCTCTTCCTCGACAAGTTCACCTTCCAGCTGAATGCTTCGGGGGCGTCCAACCAGGACTACGAGTTGTATATGCTCGAAGGCAAGGTCCAGCACTCGATCGGAAAGAACCTCCACCGTCGGCGCGGGTATCAAATACAACAGACAAACGGTATATAATATCGATCAGTTGGGCTATTCCGCGGAGGCCGGCGTCCAGCTAAACCGGCTCGGACAGATACAGCTGTCTGCCGACAAGGGATTCATCCCCGGCATGAACAAACAGCTCGTGCCGGACAATACAGGTCGCCTCACCTATTTAAAAACATTTTGAACCGATGTTTATGTATAAGAAAAGATTACTTCTCTGTCTGCTGGTTCTGCTGTCCATGTTCTCCCGGGCGCAGATCAACATGACCCTCCAGGTGCCGCCTGTCGGTGTGCTGGTAAAGAACCAACTCTGGAACATGCTATTGGTCAATACGGGAAACCGCAGCTTGACGGTGGGCGTCACGATGGTGCTGCTGGACCTGAAGACCAACCAGCCGGTACTGACGGGCACGACCCTTCCCTTTGTGCTGGACAGGGGCGCCCGGCAGATACAGGCCAAAGACCTGGGGCCGATCGAATACACCTATAACGGTCCCGCCATTCCGGGAGACAGGGATGCGAATGGGATGCTTCCGATCGGGAACTATCAGGCTTGCTATACCGTCTATACCGGTATCAAGGACAGGCCGGTGGTGGAGAATTGCATCCAGCTTTCCGTCGACCCGCTGAGTCCACCCCTGTTGAATACACCCGTCGACGAAGGCAGCACCTATTCCGCCTGGCCGCAGTTCACATGGCTGCCTCCTACGCCGCCCGGTATTTTCAGCGACCTCAGCTACGCAATGGTACTGGTCGAGGTCCTGCCGGGTCAGGGAAAGGCGGATGCCGTAGAGCAAAATATCCCCGTCTACAGCGGCGGCTTTATCAGGAATCTTTATCTGAACTATCCTCCTTCTTACCGGAGCCTCGATACAGGAAGACTCTATGCCTGGCGCATAGTGGCGATGAATGCCGGCCAGCCGGCCGCTATGAGCGATATATGGACCTTCCGGGTGACGACGCCGCCGAAGCCTACACTGCGCACGGACCATTCCGCATACGTCGAACTCAGACGCGGCCTTGATCCGGCCGTTGCATCCGCCGGAAGCTCGCTAAAATTCACCTACGAAAATGTTCCGGCCGACAGCGTCGTCCAATTTACCATCAGCAGCATACAGGAGCCGGGCAATCCGGTCGTACAGAAGGGACGGCTCACGCTGGACAGGGGACGAAACCTGCTGGAAGTGCCGCTGGCCGCCAGATACAGCACCGGTAAAATATACCTGTTTCAATTTGTCAATAGCCGCAACGAAACCCGGACCCTGAAATTTACCTGGACATCCGGCAGATAGCCCTGTTCATCACGAATTAACGACTTAAAGACTATTTACCATGATAGTAGTTCTAGCTCAGCGATTTAGAAAACATATTGCCTTATTCCTGTACATCGTGTTCTATTCTGATCTGCTGATGGGCGCAGCTGGGCACCTGCGCTACTACAACAGCGTGACCCGCGGGACGATCATCCTCGACCTGCCGTTGTCCGGAAGGCGCATGGAGCAGCCGGCCGCAGCCGAATCCCAAACCGTCGGCACCGAATCCTACATCACCACCGCGGCAGCCCCATTCATCGGCGGCCCCAGCCAGCCGGAAATGCAGTCCTTCTCCCCCGTGAACGCCAACAATATGGTCGACCTGTTCTCGGGCGATTTCTCCTACAATATCCCCCTGCTCGACGTCGGCGGCTACCCCGTCAATATCTCCTACCACAGCGGCCGTTCGATGGACGAAGACGCCAGCTGGGTGGGCCTGGGATGGAATATCAATCCGGGCAGCATTACCCGCGACATGCGCGGCCTGCCCGATGATTTCAACGGCGGTGACGACACGCTCAAAAAGTGGCCTCCATCAAACCCAATATCAACTGGGGTGTGAGCATGAGCAGCGATATAGAGACCATGGGTGTGCCGCTGGCCGCATGGGGCGGCGGGATCTTTCATTCGACCTACAAGGGATGGGGCCTCGAGGCCAACGTGAATCCTTCTCTTAGCATGAGGCAGCAAATCGTTCGGCCATCTGACAGGTAAGCTGAGTATCACCGACAATTCGCAGGAAGGGATAACGGTCAATCCGAGTCTGGGCTTTACTCTACTGTCCAAGGACTTTGGCAGCGATGGGAATGCCTCTCTTGGACTACAGCTCAACGCGCCTTATAATTCCGAGGTCAGGCATCAGGGAACTACAGCTCGGCCTCAACTCGAGCGTGCTCCAAAAAGTACACGATCAGAGTAAGATCAGGGACGTCGGCTACGGCCTTCCCATGGCCGGCATTTCCTTTGCCTGGTCCACCTACACTCCGGGCATTTCGATTCCGATGACCAACTACAATTTTACGTTTACCGCCAAACCCGGTTTTGAATACGCCGTTAGCCACCCGGACTTCTATCTCGCCGGCTCCTATGGAAGGGAATATATAGCCGCAGACGACACCGCCATGCTGGTACCGGCCTATGGCTATCTCAATTTTCAGAACAGAGGCAGCGCATGGTCCGCGCTGACGGACTTCAATCGGGAAAAAGAAATGGAGTACCGCGAAACCCCGGCCATCCCGAACATCGCCGTCCCCTCCTATACCTACGATATCTTCAGCATCTCGGGTGAAGGCAACGGCGGGATGTTCCGCGCATACAGAGGCGATATTGGTTTCATCGCGGACCATCTGACCTCCAGCAAAACGACCACCGGCAAACTGAGCATCGACTTTGGCGCCGGCAATCTTGTACACGGAGGAACCGACCTCAACGCCAACTATTCCGTCTCTCAGGCCGGCCCCTGGCTCGCGGAGAACCCCTGCGCAACACCGTCGATTTTCGCAAAAGCAACGGCAACTTCGAATCGGTCTATTTCCGCAACCCGGGAGAGAAGACCATCAATACGACCGCTTTTTACAACCAGATCGGCGGCGACAATACCGTAGCCGTTCAGCTGGCACAGCCCGGAGGCGGCCCTTCCATTACCACTCCAATCTTCTCGGCCTCTATAAAGGCGCACAAAAACTCGGCGTCGATACGCTGAAATCCGACAGCGCAATCAGGAAGACCAGGGGACAAAAGAAGCCAGGTCATATCCTACCTGACCGCCCAGGAGGCGTCGGTGTCGGGACTGGACAAGTATATCAACCGCTATACCGTCAACGAGTTCGGACATTCCTGCATGAATGACGCGCCGCCAGCCGACACAGGCGTAGGCACCGGCCTCTATGGCTATTACTTCCGGAACATCGAGTTGAAAGGCACGCCGAATATCGTCCAGGACTCAGCGATCAACTTCGACTGGAACGACCAGAGCCCTTTCAATTACGACTTTCATGGCTTCCGCAACAGAACCGATCCCAGCTTTCCCAAAGACTTTACCATTCGCTGGCTGGGACGACTGAAGGCGCCTGTTTCCGGGACCTATACGTTCGGCTTCAGAATGGACGACGGATTCCGTTTTTGGCTGGACGACACGCTCCTGGTCGACGACTGGCATATGCACCGCGACATTTGGGACACAAAACAAGTGACGCTGGTTGCCGGAAAAATGTATAATGTCCGCGCGGAATTTCTTGACGGGGCGCAAAAGGCTTTCATCAGATGGATGTGGAGAAGACCCGACTACACCGGTACCGACGCTTTCGACCACGACAGTCCCGACTTCGTCACGAAGAAATACCTGTTTCCGCCGGTGTTTTCCGATACGGTCCCCGTCAATCAGTTTCTTACACAGGAAGACAGGGTCAACAGCTTCCGTAAAGCCAATCATATTTCCGAGATCGACGTCCTCAACCCCGACGGAAGAAAATACGTCTATGGCATTCCCGTCTACAATCTGGTCCAGAAGGAATCGAGCTTCAACGTGGAGAAGGGCCGGGGAACATACTCACAGGAATGACTACCTACAGCTCAGACCAGAACTCGGTCAGGAACAATAGCGGAAAGGACGGCTACTACAGCAGACAGGAACTGCCCGCTTATGCCCACTCCTTCCTGCTGACGGGGATCCTTAGCCCCGACTACGTCGACGTGACAGGAGACGGGATCAGCGATGACGACCTCGGAGACGCCGTCAAATTCAACTATTCGAAGACCGCGGGCATCGCCAACCCCTATGGCTGGCGCGCCCCCTATGACTCTTCCGCGACATATAATGAAGGGTTCCGCAGCTACGACCGCGACGACAAGGGACACTATATCTCGGGCTCGAAAGAACTCTGGTATCTCCATACGATCGAATCCAAAACGATGGTCGCTACCTTCAAGCTCCAGCCCAGGGCCGACCTGATGGAGATCAGCGAGGTCGGGACCAAGAGCAATTCAGGGAAGGCGATGTGCCTGAAAGAGATCAACCTCTATTCCAAGGCCGACTTCATGGCCCATGATACCTTTGCCATCCCGATAAAGACGGTGCATTTTGAATATTCCTACGAGCTTTGCCGTGGGATCAACTCGCACGTCAACGACTCCGGGAAGCTGACCCTGAAAAAGATCTGGTTTACCTACAACGGGAATAACAAGGTCACGCGTAATCCTTACGTGTTCAACTACAACAGCACGAACCCGCGCCTATGGCTTTAGCCAGACCGATAAATGGGGCAGCTATAAGGACCCTGCACAGAATCCCGGGTCTACCACCGGCAACCCCATCCCCAATTCGGAGTATCCCTATGCTTTGCAGGACAGCGCAACCGCCGCCGCCAATGCCGGGGCCTGGATGCTCGATTCGATACAGCTGCCTTCCGGCGGCCGGATCAAAGTGAAATACGAGAGCGACGACTATGCCTTCGTCCAGAACAGGCGGTCTGCGCTGATGTGCCGCATTGCGGGTATCGGATCGGATTCAGTCCACTTTTCGAACCGGCTCTATAACTTCTTTAAGGGCGACGGACTCTATGTCTATGTCAACGTGCCCTACGCGCCTACATCAAAGGCGGACCTCTATGCCCGCTATCTCGACGGCATCGGAAAATTATTCTTCAGACTCTATATCGGTATGCCGAAGGACGATTTTGGCAGCGGCTCCGATTACGTACCCTGCTACGCCGATCCGGACGTTGCCGCGGGCAACTGGTATGGAATTGTCAACAGCCATACCATCTGGATCAAGGTAAAAGGCGTAAACGCAGCGGGCGACCAGGACGGAAGCCTCAGCCCGCTGGCCCAGACTGCCATCAATTACCTCCGGCTTAATCTCCCGTCGAAAGCCTATCCGGGATCTGAGTTGAACGACGACCTGACCGTTACCGACGGGTTGAAGATCCTGCTCAGCATGCTGACTAATATCGTCAGCCTGTTCAATGGGTACAACAATACCGCAAGGGGCAACGGCTGGTGCAGCGTCGTCGATACGTCGGCCAGGTCCTTCGTCCGGCTGGACGATCCCTTCCTCAAAAAACTCGGCGGCGGTCTTCGGGTAAGATCGGTCCTGATCTATGACAATTGGAAGAACATGACCAAACAGAAACAGCGGGAAGCCGTATACGGTCAGAACTACGACTATACGACAACCCGTTCGGTCAACGGCATAATGACGAAGATCAGCAGCGGGGTGGCCGCCTGGGAACCTTCATTGGGCGGAGAAGAGAATCCTTTCCACCTGCCCATCGAATACCTGGACAAGGTCTCCATGCTTGCCCCTGCAGCGATGAAATACTCGGAGGAGCCGCTCGGCGAATCCTTCTTCCCCGGACCGACCGTCGGGTACAGCAAAGTGCGCGTCCGCACGATACACGCAGCCAATGTTAAGTCCGCCAACGGCTATTCAGAGTCGACGTTCTATACGAGCTATGACTTCCCGACGCAGTGGGACTATACCAGGATCGACCCGGACACCAAAAAAGATACAAACCGATCCTGAGTAATTTCCTGCGCATCAACTTTAAGAACTTCGTTTCTGTGTCGCAGGGCTTCAAAGTGGAACTGAACGACATGAATGGCAAGCTTAAGACCGAGGCGACCTATTCGGAGACCGATTCCGTACATCCGCTCAGCTATACCGCCAACTACTATAAGGTAGACAACCAAAATGTCGAGTTCAAGCACTTGAACAATACCGTGGCGGCGATAGACCCACAGGGCAATATCGACGGCAATGCTTCCATCGGAAAAGATGCCGAGCTAATGACCGATATGCGCGAGCACGTGTCCAATGGTACAGGCGCTAATATCAATGTCAACGTCGACGTGTTTATGGCGGGCATCTGGCCGCTGGCCCTGCCCGACCTCCTCAATCTTTACCAGCACGAGACGACGCAGTTCCGCTCGGTTGCCCTGACCAAGATCATCCAGCGCTACGGCATTCTGGATAGCGTGGTGCATATTGACAAAGGCAGCAAGATCTCGAGCAAGAACCTCCTTTATGACGGGGAGACTGGTGATCCGATCCTCGTCCGGACCCAGAACGAATTTGACGATTCGCTCTTCCAGTTCACCTATCCTTCGCACTGGGCGTATAAGGGAGCCGGACCGGCCTATCAGAATATCGGCGTCCGCTTCGACCACCTGCGGATCGATAAGGGCAGGATCACAAGTAGCCTGGGTGGACCGGCTTCATCCTTCTTTACACCGGGTGACGAGCTGCTCGTCAACAGCCGGGTGACGGTCATCCCCAATTGCGATACCACGAAGATCGTTCCGGAGTCCTTCCCCGACAGCTACCAGCTCTGGGTCGTAGATTCCATTCCTTCGAACGGAGGCACCCCTGTACCGTATATCGTGGACCAGTTCGGTACACCGTTCTCGGGTAACGACGTTTCACTGAAGGTGGTAAGGTCGGGTTACCGCAACATCGGTGGAAGCGTTGGTGCCATCACCTCGCTGGACAATCCGATGGTCCCGGGTGGCGTGGGCGGATATCATCTGGTCCTCGATTCGTCGAGGAGGGTGATCACGGCCTCGGCCGCCGAAATGCAGCAGCAATGGCGCGTTTCCGACAAAAGGAGGTCCAACGTCCTGTCCGCCTGCGTCTATACGCCGCAAGATAGCGCGCTCGCAGCGACCGAAGGTTGCACCTGTCTGCAGCCGTTCTTTGCCTATCTCATCTCGAGCCACAAACTATATTCCAGCTATCTCTTCCCGCACGAGACGGTCGGTAGTCTCGCGGCCGAGGCAGGTATCGACGTCAACAGCTGCACCATCCTGAAGAATAATGCTTCCATGACCTTCCACGTTATGACGCCAAACCCTAACGGTACCGTATATATGGCCGCGATCGGCAAGGACATCGTTTCCATACAGAACGTCTCGGGCATGCCGCTGAACCTCTACAGCATGACCAGCTATTGCGATGGCCAGGGCAACGTCCGCTTCAGAACGCCCGGCGCCATTATCCCCGGACCGGACACGGTAACGCTGAACATCAGTCCCGATTCTTATGTGAACCTGATCTCTTCCATTGGCACCAGCTGTCCCTCCTACGTCGACTCGCTGCTGCAGACGGACTCTTTGTCGGACCAACTGCTCGTGGAGAACAGCCTCAACGTCGGAGGCATCTCCCGCAATGCGTCCCCGGTCCTGAATTTCGGCCGTCTCGACCGGATCTTGCCCGGCGACAGCGTTCTGTCTGCAAAGCTGATCCTGCACGCCGACCAGCGCGGGCACCTGCCGCCGCAATATTCCAACGCCAATTCGACCAACCCGCAGGATTCCATCGGGATTTCCCTGTCGCAGCCCGCCGGTTGGTTCCCTCACCAGCCACTGGATACAATGCTTTACCAGGCCTATTACACTCCGTTTTTTAGCGGCGCGGCCAATACAACGGCATTCCAGGACTTGTCCCTCGACCTGACCAACTACGTCAACGGATATATCCACGGGAGCTATGCGTCTACCGCTTTTGTACTGGCTCAGGGCGCCGGAGGGATGCATTCTACCTTCGGATTCGACTCGGCGATGATCGCCGCTCAGGCAGTGCCGCCCTATCTGGCCGGCGGCGTTGGCAACTACTACGCGACCTATTATTCCCCGCGCTACACGGATTCGACAAAACGCCCCGTGCTGCAGGTTAAATATCTGCGCTATCACGGAGGCGACACCAGCGGAGCTCTGCTGGCGTTCAATTCGACCGTCAACTGTACTACCGTATACGGCCGCTCCTGCTACAGTGCCATTACGGATACGCTGGTCAATCCGTTCAAATACGGGATCACCGGTAACTACCGGCCACAGCGGTCCTATGTATACTACGGCCGCAGAAAGGAGACAGATCCAAATGCGACTGTCGATATCCGGACGGCCGGCGTCATCAACAGCTTTGCTCCGTTCTGGACGCTTAGCTCCGGAGTCTGGTCTCCGTCTTATGACACGACCCGCTGGGTCTGGAACAGCCAGACCACCCTCTTCAACAGAAAGGGCTTCGAGCTGGAGAATAAGGACCCCTGGGCCGCTACAACTCCGGTATCTATGGATATGGGCTTACCCTGCCTACGGCGGTGATCCAGAACAGCCGCTATCAGGAGTCCGCTTTCGAAGGTTTTGAAGACTACGGCTTCGTTCCCAACAGCTGTGACAGCACCTGCGCAGAGGCGAGACCGTTCGACTTCTCTTCCTACCTGACAAATATATCCGACTCGATGGCCCACTCGGGGCTGTACAGCCTGCGTGTGGCTTCCGGCAGTTCGATCAGTATGGTAGGCCTGCGCTGGTGGCGGCGGCCCCCGACCCGGAAAATCCCGTCCTGACAGACACGCTTGGAGCAGGCGTTTGCGGCAGCGGCCCCCGTTTTGCCGGGATGAAAGCCTCTGCAACGAGTGTCGTTCCTCCCTTCAAACCCTTCGCCGGAAAGAAAATGCTGGTAGGCGCATGGGTGAAGGAAGAAGACAGCTGCACCTGCCAGACCTATGCCAACAACCATATCCTGGTCGGATTTAGCCTGTCGGGCGGCGGCAGGCTCATCCGTCTCGCTGCAGGCTTCCGGAAATATGATCGAAGGGTGGCAGCGCTACGAGGGAGTGGTGACCGTTCCGGCAAATGCCGTCTCCGTCAGTCTTACCCTTCAGGCATCGGCTTCGTCTGTGACCTATTTTGACGACATCCGCCTGCATCCTTTCAATGCGGAGATGAAATCCTATGTATACAATCCGGTGAACCTGCGGCTGATGGCCGAACTGGATGAGAACAACTACGCCACGTACTACGAATACGACGACGACGGAACGCTGATCCGCGTGAAGAAAGAGACGGAAAGAGGGATCATGACCATCAAGGAAACACGTAGCGCACTATTGAAAGACGAATAAAAGAGACCACAATGAAATTTTGGCTTATGAAAAGGGAAATACTTGTATTGGCTGTCTGTTTACTTTTTGCCGGAGGGACATTGCGGGCGCAGGACAGCGCGGCCAGTGGTCGGCGCCTTTGTCCAAAAGATCCAGCATGCCTACGAGCAGGCACGGTATCTGGGATTCAATATCGGCTACTACTACTCCAATGCCGACAAACCCAATTCCATTCTGGATTCGCTATCCGGTCAGGTCCAGATGGACAAGGGGAGGAGCCGACTCATGATGCAGGGCACGGAGACCGTCGTCAACGACAAGTATTCCATTCAGGTCAACGAAGACGAGAAGACCATCTATCTGGCCGCGGCGCACCGGGCCAATACCGGCAATCCCTGGCGATGCTCGACAGCGTCTTCGCACATTTGGGCGGTATCCGGGTGCTCGTCAGAAAGGAAGGCGAGCAGGACCTGATGAGTCTTCAGTTCCCTCCCGGCAAGCCGTACTCGCGGATGGAGATCCGGGCGGATAGCCGGACGGGCTATTTCAAGAGGATCGACTATTGGGTCAACACGGCCCTGGCGGCAGGGAAAGAAATGGTCGACCGGCCGGGCAATTCGTCGCCCTATCAGGCCCAGGGGAAGATGGAGATCGTATTCAGCGGGTATCAGAACGGGCATTTCGACGAGGGCGTTTTCAAAGAGGACAAATTCTTTAACAAGCTGGCTGCCGGCCGTTTTGAGCCCAGCGGCCGCTATAAGGACTATCATATTTTATTAGCTTCTTCAAACCTATAATCCTGAGTTATGCAAGTTTTGCGGAAATATAGTTTACGGCTTCTTATGGTGCTTGCGGGTATCGTAGCTGGCTTCCAGGCGACATTTGCCGGGGGCGGAGGAGGACAGGTAAAGGCGCTGGCCGTACTGGATGGCTCCCGTCACCAGATCCAGAAGGATTCCACCATTACGGTGCAGGATTCGGCCTTTTATAATCCCGCCTACGCCGGACTGCTCAGCAGCTCATATACCGTGCAGAACCAGGTGACGGTGATGATCAACGAGGCCTCGACCCGATATATGCCTTCGAAGTTCAGCGTGACAGTCAAACTGCACATATCCTGGGACTCGGCAGGCCATACCGATACGGTCAACCGGAGTTTCACGGTCAACTATGATTCTTCAGCCACGTATAACAGCCGCAGCAGCTTTGTATTTCAGGGAGCGCACCAGGTGACGGTAAAAGTGATCTCGGATTCGACGGACGCTACAGGATGGGACCCGACCTCGGTGTTGCTGGTTGAGAACCAGCTGACCGCCTGGCCGGTATTTGCGTTCAATTGCAAGGCCACGATCGGCAATATAACGATCAGTCCATCGGGAGATACCACAGCCGACGAGCTGCCCGTCAGCTGGAATGCCATTGTCGGGGCAGACCAGTATGATCTGGAGTGGACCTATATCGACAGCTCGGCGCTTCGGGACGGGAGATATAATATTAACCGCAATACTACCCAGCCCCTGGATTTGGGTTTGATCTTTAAAAATAACGCGACGCGCGTTACTACCACCGGTACTTCTTATAGGATCCCGCTGATCTATGACGATTCGGGGACAGTTTTTGTGCGCGTCCGGCCGACACAGCTGGGTGCTGCCGGGTCCGTGACTGCGGCTATCTGGAGCTCGGAGGCGGGCACGCCGGTCGTAGGACGCTATACCTATACCGGGCACGAGCGGCCGCTGAACTGGCAGTCGAATATCAGCTATGCGGAAGAAGGGAAGAGAAAGGTCGTCCTGCAGTATTTTGACGGAAGCCTGCGCAGCCGTCAGACCGTCACCAAAGACAATTCAACCAACACGACCGTCGTTGCCGAGACCTACTACGACTATCAGGGCAGACCGGCTCTTCAGGTGATGCCGGCGCCGACGCTGAACACGATCATTAAATATACGGCAGGCTTTAACCAGGGCTATAATTCTGCGGAATACAACCAGGCCAATTTTGATACGGTGACGTCGACGCAGACTATCTGCGACGCGCGCGCCGATTCGATGGTCAACACCGCGGGCGCCAGCATGTACTATTCGCCCCAAAACCCCCAGGCCAATATCGGTCTGAACCAGTTCATCCCCGACGCGGAGGACTATCCCTTTACACAGACCGAGTATATGCCCGACAATACGGGACGGATCAGCCGTCAGGGAGGTGTAGGCAAGAATCACCAGCTGGGTACGGGGCACGAGACAAAATATTATTACGGCACCCCCGACCAGAACGAGCTGGACGCGCTTTTCGGGACCGAGGTGGGGGACAAGTCGCACTACTTCAAGAACATGGTCCGCGACGCCAACGGCCAGTACAGCGTCAGCTATGTCGATATGCACGGCAGAACGATCGCTACGGCGCTGGCCGGCGCGGCGCCGGCGGGCATGTCGCCCCTGGCTTCGAACAATACGAAGTCTGTTACCGAGACGCTGGCCGATCCTTCGACGGCATCCATCCAGGACCAGAGCATGGTCAGCCAGAAGAGTCTGCTGGTTTCGAAGGCGGATACCTTTAGTTTTCACTATAGCCTTCTTCCGGATAGTCTGAAGGAACTGAATTGCAATCAGCAGGCCATTTGCTATACCTGCCGCTACGATCTGGACATCACGATCACGGACAACTGCAACAACAGCACCTGGGGAGGCCAGGCCTATACACAGTCCAGGCATAATTTCTCGCTGGCTACGCTGGCGAATTCCTGCCAGGACACGGCCATTGACTTTAGTTTTCAGGTGCCGTTGCCGGAAGGCAGCTATCTGATCACGAAAAAGCTGACCGTCAATAAAGACGCCTATAATTTTTACCGGGACAGCATCTATCTCCCGAATAACACCTGTACCTCGTTGACCCAGTTCATCCAGCAGCAGAAGTCCGTTATTGCAAGCAAGACGGGTCAGTGTTCTCCGGACTGTGCGTCCTGTCAGGCCAGCGTCGGTGACTGGCCGACCTTCCTGGCAAATTACAACAAGTCGATCGGGCTGTCCGCTGGTGACACCACCTATCAGCAGGAGGCCAACTCCGCCTGGCAGAACGCCATGTCGGCCTGTGCGGCCCTGTGTCAGACGACGACGGCCTATAATGATATCCGCAGCGCGATGCTGCAGGATATGACGCCGCCCTACGGGCAGTACGCGGATACGCTGAAGGCTATCGACGCCGACCAGTATTCGATCTTTTATTTCAAGAGGGACGACACATCTTTTGCCTCGCCGTTCCAGCGGCCGTCGATCCGATATACCGACGTCAATGGAAAGCCCGACAGCGTCTACAATCTCGAGTCGGGTCTGATGGTCACGCCGAATACTTTGTCGCGTGCGCAGTTCGTGGCGAATTTCCGCGCTTCCTGGGCCGATTCGCTGCTGCTCTACCATCCGGAATACTGCCGTCTGCTGGTGCTGCAGAACAACAACCTGAGCCTGCAATGGGACAGGAAGGCGGAGTCGATCGACACCTATGCCGACGCGTCTGCTGCCGGGTTTATGAACCCGCTGACCAGTTCGAACCCCGACCCGCTGGCGACGTCCAATTCCACATATAGATCGAAGATCACCGATGCGCTGAACGTCTATACGACCGTACAGGGTGCTCAGATGAGCATGTGGGGCCTTGCGCTGGCGATAGTAAAGAGCGATTCGGGGGACAAGGCGAGCTTCGAGAAATTTAAGAATCCGCTGGATCCGAGTCTCGCCGCGGCGATGTGCCCCGGTGACCTGGACATGGCCTGGAGACATTTCCGGGAACTCTACCAGGCGCGGAAACAGCAGCTCTTCTCCGATCTTTTGCTGGCAAATCCTTCGGGCTGTCACCCGCTGAATACCTGGGCCAATCCCGCTTTACCCCAGGTCAGCTACCTGCAGTCTCACCAGCACCAGTCCGAGTTTTCCGACGTGAGCTCGACCATCAAGGGGCAGACCTCTCTGCAGGACTACGTCGATGCGGGGCAGAGCCCGACTGCGGCCTTCAATCAGCAGGCGAGGCTGCGGGATTCGCTGGCGCAATACTTCGACCAGAACGTCTCTTCGTATGCCATACAGTGGTATAGGCAGTTGACCGCTTGTACGCTGTATACGGATACCGTGGATTTAAAGAATACCCTGATCGGCGGTCTTAAAACGCTGTGCCGTCAGGCCTGCGACGCCGACCATCCCTATGGCGCGAGCTCCCTGCCAGGTACAACGACGATTCCCGTCAACGGCCACAATGTCAACAATTTCCAGCAGATCATCACCAACTATAACCTCTCGAAGGGCATCACTGATGCGGTGCATTGTAACGCGGAGCTGATCACTTCGCCGCTGCCTTATGATAATCAGCCGGTGTATAGCCTGAAGCCCGTTTATGGCAGGCCTTCGGACTGCGAGTGCAGTATGATCAATGATCTTTACAACAGGTATCTGCTGGCCGGCCACGGCGACGCCAATTTCGCCGCTTACCTGTCCCGGACGCAGCAGATCACGCTGACCCAGGGCCAGCTGGACACGCTGCGGACGATGTGCAGCAATACGACGAATACGCTGAGCTGTCGGAATTTGTCGAAGCCGATCTATTTGCCGCCGGCGATGCAGTGTCACACGGGCCAGACCTGTTCCTCTTGTCACACGATCGACTCCCTGTATTCGGCGTTCCAGGTACAGTATCCGGGCATCGTGCCGTCCGATTCGTCGGATTCGGATACGGCCCAGGCAACGAAGAATGTGCTGTTCCAGAACTTCATGAACAACCGGCTGGGCTATAGCCTTCAGGCCTGGCAGTATATGCAGTTCATGGATACCTGCAAGGCGCATCCGGAGGATACCGCGGTGGCGAAGAACTGTCTTGGAAAGACGGTCGCCGAGCTGTTCAATTCCGGCGCACAGGATACCATGTTTAGTATTGTGAGTACGCCTGACGGTGGGTACGTGCTTGCCGGCATGAGGCGAACGTCCTCAGACTGGTATTCGAGCGCATACCTGATCCGCTACAATGCGGCAGGTTCTGTTCAGTGGAAGAAGTCATACGTGGGAAGTCAGGAGTCAAACTTTTATAAGGTCCGCCGGACATCGGATAATGGCTATGTGGCCGTGGGTGTTGCTTATTATGACGGAACCGGTATTAACCATGATTCCACAGGTAAAGTGTTTGTCGTGCGGGTTGACGCAGCGGGCAATACACTATGGCAAAAGTCATTCGGTTTTGGAAGTGTAAGAGGTGAATTGGCAGTCGACATTATTCAGACTCGCGATGGGGGATATGCTATTGTTGGAGATCACGATATCGACCAGGACCATGTTGGCCCCGCAACGATTCTTGCCTTAAAGCTGGATGCATCGGGGAACCTGAGCTGGGCAAAAGGTATGGCGGTACCGGGACTACCGATGGGAATGACGGATATGGGATACTAGAGAGCGCAGTTGGCGACACCCTATACATAGTTGGGCGTCAAAATGCCACCAGCAATGGCGTTCAGGGCGTATTTATGAAACTCAGGCAGTCTACCGGCGACTTTTTCAACTCGAGGATTGTGAAGGACCCGAGCGAAGGGTTGCAATTGATCACTGTGGAATCGACGGGCAATGGATTTAAATTCTATAGCTATGTAAGTGATAACGGGCGAGGAAAAAACAATGGAAGAATTGGAGTTCTGACAATGTCGACATCGGGTGTTATCACCAGCG
Source organism: Puia sp. P3 (assembly GCF_050632245.1). Lineage (NCBI taxonomy): Bacteria > Pseudomonadati > Bacteroidota > Chitinophagia > Chitinophagales > Chitinophagaceae > Puia > Puia sp. P3. Next base: position 6,529,518 of record NZ_CP192583.1, on the reverse strand, counting down.
CTACACGATTTAACCTCCCCCGGGGAATGCATCAAATGGTGCGGTAAGCACGATTGCTGCCAGGTCCACTTTCGACGGCGGCTGGCTGATAGGGGAGACGGCCCCTGCGGGTCCAAATATCTATTGGGTAAGACTGAACGCGTCCGGCAATAAGGTTTCGTCAAGGATGACCTACCTGCCCGGAACCCAAACTATCGGCGCGATTATCCAAAACCCCGACAGCAGCTTTACCGCACTGGGGACCGACAATGGATCGGCCATGTTGCTGAACCTTGACACAGCCGGATCGGTTGGTTGTAAGGACAGCGCAGCCAATGTGACCGTATCGTTTCCCTCTCTCACAGTCGACACACTTGCGCAGCCAAACTCCTCAATAGTCTTCACCAATTTCGGTGCCACCCTCACGGAAGTAAACATCAATATTGATACTACACTGATCACCTGTCCCGGCGCCGGCAATTGTTATGTAACGGATAATACCCACATGCTCTGCGGCAAAGCCGTGCCGCTGCTGGCTCCGGTGCTGGATAGTACGACCAGTTGTTCAGACAGTCTTGTTTTTGCGGTTAGTTCGGGGACGTCGTTGTTTACTAATTACAGCGACTCGCTGACGGGGGATTTTGAGCAACGGTATCTGGATAAATGTATGCAGGCGTATAAGCACGAGACGTTTACGGTTACGCACAAAGAGAGCGAATATCACTATACCCTCTACTACTACGACCAGGCCGGCAACCTCCTCAAAACCGTCCCCCCGCCGGCGTCCAGCAAAACACCGACAGCACCTGGCTGAGCCAGGTCCGGGCGGCCCGTGCTTTCCATACGTCGAAGGTGCCGAGCCATAAGATGGTCACGAACTACCGGTATAATACCCTGAATCAGGTCGCGGCGCAGGAGACGCCGGATGGGGGTGCTTCGAATTTCTGGTATGATCGGCTGGGCAGGCTGGCGGTATCGCAGAATGCCCGACAAAACCAGGGAATCAGTATAGTTATACCCAATATGACACAATCGGCAGGATTACACAAGTGGGTCAGTTGACCAGCACGGCCAGTATGGTGGATGATACCAGCCGGGTAGAGGCTTCGCTGCTCCGGTGGGAGAACAATGCGGCGTCCACGGCGGAGCAGATCACGGCAACCAACTACGATCTTCCATGGTTCACGATCCAGCCTTATATCGGCCAGCGGAACGTGCGTAACCGGATTTCGTGGACGGGTCTGTACAATAAAGCTGCGGATCTGGCAGCGGGTGGATTGAATGTCGCCGCAGCTTCCTATTTCAGCTACGATATTATGGGGAATGCCGACACGTTGGTTCAAGATTTTGGCAATGCTTCTGCTGTCGCCAATTCTATGAACACCACTAATAACCGGTTTAAGAAAATCGTCTATGATTTTGATCTGGTCAACGGGAAGGTAAACAAAGTAGCCTATCAAACGGGTCGCGCTGACGCGTTCTATCATTCCTATCTGTATGATGCGGAGAATAGGATCACAAATGTGCAGAGCAGCACAGATAGTGTCAACTGGGACAATGATGCATTCTATAGTTATTACGCGCATGGGCCTTTGGCAAGAATTGTGTTGGGTCAGCAGCAGGTTCAGGGGGTTAATTATGCTTATACGCTGCAAGGATGGTTAAAAGCGTTCAATCCGACGCCGTATACCGGAGGAGGATTTACCCTGAGGCCGGATAGTGCTGGAAATGTGGTGGCCAATAATGCGTATAGTCTGTTGTTGAATTATTTCGACGGGGATTATAAGCCGGCGAGCGCCACCGCCGGGCCGGACAATGGCGTGAGCGCCGCACTCGGCGGGACCACTGGCAGTTACAGGCCCCTTTACAATGGCAACATCAGCAGCATGGGTGTTCGCATTGGTAAGCTGAATGATGCCTTGTTATACAATTATCAGTATGACCAGCTGAACCGTCTGGTCCATATGGATGCATGGCGGAACACGGCCAGCACCTGGAGCGCGCTGAGTCCGACTGTGAGCTATAGGGAGAACATCAGCTATGATCCCAATGGGAACATCATGACGTATCTGCGTAATGCTGACAGCAGTGCGAAGGGAGTTGTGATGGATAGTCTGCATTATGTCTACTCAACCGGAACAAATAAACTTGACTATATCGCTGATAGTGTGGCAGCCGCCCGATATTCGGGTGACATTGATAACCAGGCAGCGGAGAACTACAAATACGATTCCATTGGCGAACTCGTTTCCGATGCAGCTTCGAATATCACCAATATAGCCTGGACCGTCTATGGCAAGATAGATAGCATTACGAAGTCGGGAGATACGGTTATTAAGTATACCTATGATGCTGGCGGAAACCGGATTAGTAAGACGCTAAAGCATGCCGGGAACAGTGAGACTACCTGGTATGTTCGCGATGCGCAAGGAAACTTGATAAGTGTTTACACTAGTGGGGACGCACTGACGAACGGCGGCAACTTGGCCCAGACTGAGCTGCATGTTTATGGTAGCTCGCGTCTCGGCATGTGGAGAAGAATGGTGGATGTTCATTCCCTCTCCAACAATCCGGTGAATCCCTATCCGTTATCGGGCGATAGTGTTATCTTTAGCCGGGGAAATAAGCTCTTTGAATTGACGAATCATCTGGGGAATGTGCTGGTTACTATCAGTGATAAGCGGTTTGGCGTGAAAGGTGGGGATAGCACCGTGGCATATTTTAATCCGGAGGTGGTGAATGCGAATGATTACTATCCGTTTGGGTCGCTGGAGACGAATAGGTCTTATAAGGGATCTGGCGCAGGGAGATACAGGTATGGGTTTAACGGGAAGGAGAATGATGATGATGTGAAGGGAGACGGCGATCAGGTGGATTATGGAATGCGGGCGTACGATTCGCGGGTGGGCAGGTTCCTGAGTGTGGACCCTCTGCAGAAAAAATATGCCTTTTATACTCCTTACCAGTTCGCTGGAAATAAGCCGATCTGGGCTGTAGATTTGGATGGACTTGAAGAGTCTGAATATACCGCGCGGTGGAATAAAAATACGGGAAAACTTGAATTTAAATTAGATCGAGTTGTTGACCAGAAATCTTGCTTGGGTATTAAATACAAGCCCAGCGAAGAAATCATTGTAAGATTTAAAAAATCAGACGGTGACGTAACGACATTCACTTTTACTCCTCAGGGTCATTTAGTCAGAAATGGAGGAATGGGCGAACGTGTTAATAAGATTTCTGAATTCGAATCGTTTAAGACGGCCAATGCAGATAAACTATTTGCGAATGAGAAAGACGCCAAACTGGCGTTTGATGGTATAGATTTTGGCGGTTTTTATAGCGAAGGAACACTTGCTCTTAATTTTATAGGAAACATTTGCAGAGATTTTCACGATCATGGAGGCGCCTATACTTTGAACGCCAACTTCAGAGTGAACAGCCAGGTTACTGCTGCACATACTGGAGAAGAAGAAGCGCCACAATCCAATACCGCTGCGGAGACTAGCGACCCTAACTGGAAAGCGAAAATTGTAGGCACAGCACAAAAAACAGGCCCAGGTCACCAGTTTGCAAGCTATAGAGAAGCTATAACTGCCGCGAAAAGGCCCGATGTTGCTAAGGTGTACCTTGATTTGGGCTATAACAGAGTTGCAGAACTTGCCCCTAGAACTATTTCTCCAAATAGACGGCCAGATGTATCAATTGTTTTAATTACAGGCCCAATTAATGTTACAGAAGTACAATCAGCATCAGATGATCCTAACTTTTTACTTTCGAGAAATCAGCAGGCACAAAGCCAATTGCCTCCTGATAAACAAGGAAATATTAAAATAATTCTGCCAACAAAAGCTACAAAGAAGTAACCGAAATGCGAACAAATATTGCAAATTGCATAGCATCATACAGTCTTAATACCCAGGACGCGAATTTTAGTGATTGGGTGTCCAAGTTGTTGGATATTGGACGAATCCTAAACGTAAATTTTAATTTCATAGCAATTAATGGAAAGGGATATCCTAGAAAGATTGTTCCCTATGAAAAAGGAGAGAACTTATTAAGCAAGAAAGATTATGCAGGGGTTGATGGAATTTCCTTAGTTGCCAGTCCCGTGGATTCGAATGAGCCGGCTTACGACTGGTTTGTTTATGTACACTACCTTGTCAATGAATTTGGCCGTGAGCTGATTTTTTGCGTTGATGATAACGTAATTCAATTTAATTCGGAAGGCTTCAAAAACTTGATAATTGAGTTGTCATTATTTGGAGACTTTGATTATGGAATAAGTTACCGTCGAGAATATGCGAACGGGCCGGAAATATATTCTCGGGGCGGCATAAAGGAATCCATCGACAATCCGTTAAGTAAAGCTGAAAAAGACGCGATCACTAAATGGCTTCATGACAGTTACAATCGCAAAAGCTTTAAAGAAGGCATACTTAGAGATGTCTACCCATATAATTTATTGAGTTCCGGGTATTTGAATAAATTCATAAACTCTCTAACGCTTCGGCAATGGATAGTTGAGAATGAAGGGCATGGTAAATTATATCCACTGTCTGAAAGATTTGAACTTTGGGAGGTTCCTTATGACAGTTTAATGCAAATTCGACAGGAGCTAAATATGCGTGGCATTTTGCTTTGTTATGTTGAGGGGGTAAGCCCCACTTTATAATATATAAGGCGGCCTACAACATTCAATAATTATCAGCATACGGTGCTGAGGTCGTACAATTGAAGGATCGTTCTGGTCCTGATAAAATTTAGGGACCATCAACCATTTTTATGACATCAACCTGCCGGCCTTTGAAGTGCTCGCCATACATGAAAGTGGACAATTGCAGGAATCCGATGAGGGTTTTTCTTGCAAACCGGAGCTTCAAAAAAGTTTGAAGGACCATGGGTACAAGAACCGAGACTCTGATATAGTAAGTGCCGTTAAGAGGATATGACTCATGAAAAGGGAGAGAGCATGACAGCTTTTTGCTTAGACTGTGGTGATTGAAGACTTTCAAATACCGAGACCCATATGCGATATTTTCTTATCCTATTTTCAGCCCTTGCGATTTCCAACGCTACCTCGGCCCAGTACACCTACGCCATCAAAGCCGACAGCACCAAACTGACTGGCTGCGACAGTAATGAACTAATCATCGAAAACCACACTCAGGCCGTACCCGGTTTTTTATTTAACACCGGACAGGGCCGGACGATTTTCAAAAGAGGACTGGCAAAGGTCAACGATTCATTATACCTGATCGGAGCGGACAGCCTCAGGATGCCGAGGGCATGGGTGCAGGGCGGAAACAGATTTGGGGCCACAGGCGTATTGGGGACGCTGGACAATAACCACCTTGATTTGTATTCGAACGGAGCCTTTCGCGGTCGCCTGACTAACTCAGGCAATTTATTGCTGGGAACCGCGGCGGACAATGGCGCAAGGTTTCAGGCTATCGGTTCGGGCTATGTTGGACTGCCGAATTTTAACCAGTCTTTTACGGTCAGGGCGAACGGCGCAAATATGTGGGACAGAGGCGCTGACTTTAATTTTGCCGATTCGGACGGCGTCTCTCATAGCTTTGGTCTTAAAATAGCCGCGTATAACGCTGGCGGCGGGACCAACCGGATAGTGAAAATTTTCCAGTACAATTGCTCGGAGGCCGCGCTTACCGGTGGCACCTGGACATTTGACAACGACGTTTTCGCCAACGGCCAAGCTGCTCGGCGGCAATAACGACGACTTTAACTTCCGCCTTCTTTCCAATAATGGGGTCTCGCATCCTGCCCATACAGGGATGAAATTTTATGCAAACAACTTCGGGGCAATTCCCATAATGTCACTGATGCAGGATGGCACGGTAGGAATAGGGACCGCTAGTCCTGCCGCCCAGCTGCATACGACGGGCAGCGTCCGGTTTGCCGGGCTGACAAACGACAATACCCAGACCCGGGTACTGGTCAGCGACGCCAATGGCAATCTCTTTTACCGGGTGCTGAATACCTGGGCAGTAAATTCCGCGTTTGATGGCCAGATCACGGCAAAGAATATAAGGCTGGCGCCTTCATCCGGCTGGCCCGACTATGTCTTCGCCCGGAAGTACCCCCTTCGGTCCCTTGACGACCTGGAAAAATACATCGACGAGAATAACCATCTTCCGGACATGCGCTCAGCCGAAGAGGTGGAAAAGAAAGGCATCGACGTCGGCGAAACGCAGGCCGCCCTGCTGAAGAGAATAGAAGAGCTAACCCTGTACATTATTCAACAAAATAAGACGCTGAAGGATCAGCAGCAACAGATAGACGAACTGAAGGCCCGGATTCCATCAACCTGCTCTCACTAGGCGACCATATATTGCCGTTTATCGGTTGGATTGTAACGATTGAGGGTCAAGGCCTCCGGAGGCCGCAAAATATGCCTATAAACCTTATCTTGCGGCATGGAGATATCGGAATATTCCTACGTGGTCGTCGGCAGCGGGCTAGCCGGAGCCGTCATCGCGGAGCGTATTGCCAGTCAAACAGGCCAGCCGGTCCTCGTCATCGAAAAGCGGAGCCATATCGGCGGCAACTGCTATTCCACCAACGACCGCGAAACCGGCATCGAATACCACGCCTACGGAACCCATATCTTCCACACCTCGGATGAAAAGGTCTGGGACTATGTCCGCCGGTTCACGTCTTTCAACAACTACCAGCACCGGGTCCTGAGCTCCCACCAGGGCAAGATCTACCAGTTTCCGATCAACCTCGAAACCATCAACCATTTTTACGGAGTCAACCTCAAGCCCTTTGAGGTCGAAGGTTTTATGGCCGGAGTACGCGACCCGTCGATCACCGACCCGGCCAACTTCGAGGAGAAGGCACTATCCCTGATCGGACGCGACCTCTACGAGGCATTCTTCAAACACTACACCATCAAACAGTGGCAGGTCGACCCAAAGACCCTGCCCGCCTCCATTTTCAACCGCCTCCCATTCCGCAACAACTACGTCGACAACTACTTTTTCGACAAATGGCAGGGGATACCCGAAAAAGGATATACCCGACTATTTGAGCATCTGCTGGCGGACAAAAAGATCAAAGTCCTCCTGAACACCGACTTTTTCTCTCTCAGAGACCGGATCAGAAAGGACGCCTGTCTCATCTACAGCGGACCGATCGACCGCTACTTCGACTATAAATATGGTAAGCTCAGCTGGAGGACCCTCCGGTTCGAGCAGGAGACCCTCGCCATGGAAGACTACCAGGGTAACTCCGTAGTCAACTATCCCGGACCGGACACGCCCTTCACCCGCATACACGAACCCCGGCATTTGCACCCCGAACGGGAATTTACCAAAGAAAAGACCATCATATTCCGCGAGTATTCCCTCCACGACCAGGGAGACAACCCCTACTATCCCATCGCCTCCGCCGAGAACCAGCGGCTGCTGGCACTCTATCAGCACGAGGCCATCCGGCTGTCCAATGTGTTTATCACCGGCCGCCTGGGAGACTATAAGTACTACGACATGCACCATACCATCGCCCGCTCACTCGAGATTTTTGAAACCGGCGTTTTGCCCCTAATCACGGCTAACCATGCAGTATAAGGCACCGGAGCTGGCCGTCGTCATTCCGGTCTATAACGAGGAGAAAAACCTTCCGGCTCTCCTCAGAGACTGGCAGACAACCCTCAAAAGCATCGGCGCCGACTACACGATCATCCTCATCGACGACGGCTCCAAAGACGGCAGCCAAAGGCTTCTAAAAGACATGCAGGCCCAGGACCCCCGGCTCGACGTCCACTCCCAGTCCAATGCCGGCCACGGCCCGGCCATTCTAAATGGATACCGCCTCGGCCTCCAGGCGCAATGGGTTTTTCAGATCGACTCCGACCACCAGCTGGCGACGGAAGCCTTTACGAACCTCTGGAACAACAGAGGAGCATACGACCTGCTCATCGGCCAGCGACGGGAAAAGAACGCGTCGGCAACCCGCCAGATCGTAAGCCGCCTGTCCACCCTCATGGTGCGCATACTGGTTGGCGGCAGCGTCCGCGACGTCAACAGCCCCTACCGCCTGATGCGCGCGGCGGCCTTAAAAACAGCGCTGGAGAAGATACCGACCGATAGTTTTGCCCCCAATGTGCTGATCACGTCCTGGTTCGTGCGAAAAAAATACCGGATCTTTACCACCGTCGTAGAGAATAGGGGAGAAGGACAGCGCACCAGCAAAATGAGCGCCTATTTCCTCCGGGGCGTACTGCGGTCCAGCCTCCAGACCATCTTATTCCGCCTAAAATGATGAATAAAAAAGACTATGGCCTTTGGTTCCTGCTGGGTGCATCCATTCTGATGAGCCTGCCATACGCTCCCCCTTTTACTTTCATTATAGACGATATAGAGTTCTTCCGGTACACGGGCATGGCCATCCTGAAAGGACAGGTTCCCTACCGCGATTTCTTCGATCACAAACCGCCGATGATCTATTTCATCAACGCGGCGGGGCAGGCCCTCGGCGGCTGGTGGGGACTCTGGCTGATCAGCACCCTGTTCGCCCTGGTCATCACCTGGCTTTTTTACCGCCTTTGCCGGCAGTACCGGCTAACCTTTCCCTGGGTGCTGCCCCTGCTGTTCAACCTGATGATCCGGGACAACCTCGTCAGCGAAGGGATGCACTATACAAGAGAGTACTCGACTTTCTTCGTCATGCTCTTTTTTATCGCCCTGATGGGCAAGAGCAAATACCGGTATTTTTTGATCGGCCTGTTTGCCGCCCTGACGTTCTTTACACAGCAGGACCAGATCCTGTTACTGATACCCTTTCTCTTGTACGCGGTCATCAGCAACGATGAGCTGACTTTCTTCACTCGCTGCCTCCAAACCGCCGCAGGCTTTCTGTCCGTCACAGCCCTGCTGATCCTCTATTTCGCGATCAACCACTCCCTCTCCTGGTTCTGGAACGACTCCTTCGCCTTCAACTTCACCGTCTACATCCACGAAAAAAAATCCATCGGCGACCATTTCCGCACCATCAAAAGAGTCCTCGACAAGGGTAACTACGAACTACCCGTCATGGTCGCCATATCACTCGGGATCACCTCCCTCTTCGTCCAAAACAAAAAAAGACCCTCGTCGCCCTCACCCTGCTTTCCATAGTCCTCTCGATGAGCTCCGAACTAATGGGCGGCAGGCGAAAAGGCGGCGAGATCCCCCAGGACCTTACCGGATATTTCCTGCCGGTTACTGCCGCCGTCTGCATGGTCCTGTTCGTGGTGTTTGCCTTCACCGAAGACCGGCTGATCACCGACAAAAAGGCGCAGCTTTCCTACACCCTCCTGCTTTGCACAAGCCTTGTTTATACCAACCTGCAACACGGCACCCACCTGCCGAGACGCAACGACCTGCAGGAAGTCCGCTACGCCGAGCTCGCATACCTGCGCAACCAGCATGTCGGCGACTATCAGTTGTTCATCATGCTCGACGACGCCTATGGATATTACTACAACGAACTAAAGGTTCTTTCTCCGACGCCCTGGCTCTACCAGCAATTCTGGGTATGGTACGACAACTGGGATCCCGACCAGCGGAAACTACAGGGTATCGCACAGGACCTCCAGCGGCACCGGACCAAATACCTGCTGATGAATCCCGCCGACCTCGGACTCATGCGCAACCGCACAAGCGCCGCCTGGTGGCTGTCCTTTGTCCACGAACACTATGAACCGGTACCCGTGCCCGGAAAAACCTACACCACACTCTGGCAACTGAAAAACACGCCGTGAACCGTCGTCTACCATACGATTCCCGACCGTCGAATGAGCCAACGCCCCGGGGCTCGTCGACCTGGCTTGTGTCCCTCGGGCCGTCTACCGGAACCATACTCCCCGGATTATTGCTCGTTCTGGCGGTCAGCATATTCCTCAGCTGGCTATTCTGCCCCATCTACGACCTGGGCATATCCGATAAAGAGATCTTCAAGTACTGCGGCTGGGCCATCACCCGCGGACTAGTTCCCTACAGGGATTTTTTGACCACAAGCCGCCGTTGATCTTTTTTATCTATGCCGCGGGGCTCAGCCTCGGAGGGACCTGGGGACTCTGGATACTCAATACGATGCTCGCCTTATTCACAACTGGCTGGCTCTACCTCTGCGCGCGGAGATACAAACTCCCCTTCCCCTGGCTGCTGCCGATACTGTTCAATTTAATGCTCCGGGACTTTATCCTCAACGAGGGCAACAATATGACGAGGGAGTACACGGCATTATTTTATGTTCTGTTCTTTTGTACGCTCCTGTCCGGCTCGCCCGGCGGCGGCGAACCGCGCTCAACCCGCCGTGAACCACGCCGCACCCGCGATTTCCTCCTCGGTCTTTTCTCCGCCCTCATCTTCTTCACCCAGCAGGACCAGATCCTCCCGCTCCTTCCATTTATCATTTACCTTTTTCTCTCCGAAGACAAGGCAAAATGGCCGAAAAAACTAATCTTCATGGCATCGGGCGCCCTAACGGTTACCCTACCAATCCTACTCTACTTCGGCCTCCACCACTCACTAACCGCATTCTGGGACCAGGCCTTCTTATTCAACCTCCATACCTACACCACGGAAAAGAAATCCATCGGAGACCATTTCCGCACGATCAAGCGGGTCCTGGACCAGGGGAACTACGAAATACCTTTTATGATCGCTCTATGTCTGGGCGGATTGTCACTGGCGGGAAAAAGCCGGAAGAAAGGACTGATCGCGGCCGCATTTACCGGGCTCCTGCTCACCCTCAGCCCCGAATTCATGGGCGGCCGGTTCAACGGCGAAGCAACGGCAATCGACTATCTCTATTATTTTCTGCCGCTTTCGGCCAGCGTAGTGGTACTGCTGTTTACCGTCGCGGCTTTTTCGGAGGATATAACCCCACGAAGACGGGCAGTCTGGCTGCCGCTTGCCATTCTGTTGTGCTGCAGCCTGAGCTATACCGCAATTCAGCACGCTACCCATCTCGGCCGCCGCGACCAGGACCGCGTCATCGCCTCGCCCGAAATGAACTACCTGAGAGCCCACCGGCCCGGGGACTACCAACTGTTTGTTATCGATACCGAGGACTATATCGCGGCTTATGACGAGTTCAGGATCCTCGCCCCTTCGCGCTGGATCTATCAGCATTTCTGGATGTGGTACGCCAACTGGGACACGACAGGAGAGCAAATGCGGTCGATTACCAGCGACCTTCTACGGCATCACACGACCTATGTGATCCTCGACACCGCAACATTTCATCAGATCCTGAGGCCCTTCAACAGGGAGTGGCTCCGGAATTTTATGTATACTAATTATGAGCAGGTGCCCCTGCCCGGCCGGGCGCCGGGCCATAGTTTCTTGTGGCAGCTAAAACCCGCCGCCGCGGCAACCAGCCACCTACAAATCCTCCAACCGAAAAGTCCTCCCACCACGAACACCCTTCTCCGTCCTCTCCAGCACACAGCATTCATTGACAGGATCATGCTCAAAAAACAACACATAATCCCCCGCAATTGCCTCTTCAAAGAAGGACTTCTTCTCCTGTAGCGTCGTCAGCGGAAACATATCATAGGCCATGACATAAGGCAGGGGGATATGGCCTATCGACGGCAGCAGGTCGGCCATGAATATCAGCGTTCTTCCTTTATAATTCAACTGGGGGAGCATCATCGCATCGGTATGGCCGTTGACTAGGCGCAGCGAAAGCCCCGGAATGATCGCGTCGTGAACCGTCGCCAACCCGGCCGTAAACCCACCGACCGGCGCGACCCCCGCCATGGCCCCCGCAACATCCCCCTCAACAAATCTAAGTTGCCCACTCTCCTGTATCGGCAATATATTCTCCTTCAAAAAAGACGCCTTCTCCCGGTCGTTCGGCTCCGTCGCCCATTTCCAATGCCTCCCATTACTCCAATAAACCGCATTCTTAAACGCCGGCACCAGCCGGTCTCCCTCTCTAACAATACTGCCACCGCAATGGTCAAAATGCAAATGCGTCAACAAAACATCGGTAATATCGTCCCGGTGAAATCCCAGGGCCGCCAGCGACCCTTCCAGCGAGTCGGAACCATGCAGGTGATAATGCCCAAAGAACTTCGCATCCTGTTTGTTACCGATCCCGTTGTCGACGAGGATCAGCCTGCCACCGCCCTCGATCAGCAGACAGCGCATCGCCCAGGTGCAAAGATTGTCGGAGTCGGCGGGATTGCTCTTGTTCCAGATGGACTTCGGGACGACGCCAAACATGGCGCCTCCGTCGAGCTTGAAGAAACCCGTGTTTACGGTATGTACTCTCATATGGCCAATTTCTTTTGTCGAACCAGCGCCGAATACAGCCAGATCAGCCCGACCACAAAGAAGCAGATGAGGAACAGCACGGCATTCTTCATGCTGCCCGTCATATCGTCGATGAAGCCAAAACTAAACATGCCGATCACGATCGCAATTTTTTCCGTCAGGTCATAATAGCTGAAATAAGAAGCCGTATCCTTTGTCTCGGGCATCAGCTTCGAATAGGTAGACCGGCTCAGCGACTGTATGCCGCCCATAACCAGCCCCACGCCGAGCGCGAGAGCGTAGAATGAATATTCGATGGGCTCCTGATGGGGCGCCAGATCGTTTTCCCAGCGCGACAGCTCGCCCTCGACGCGGGCATCCGCGAGGTCGTAGGCCGCGGCATCCATCGTCGCTTTTTTGGCGACCAGATCGTCCCGCTGCTGGCGAAGTTCGGTGATCTTATCGTGAAAAAATTTCAGGTGCTCCGCCTGCCCCGCGGTAAACCAGGCCGACACGCAGATGAGGATCCAGATCAGGACGACGCCCATCAGCACCCGGATATTGCCATAGCGCGCCGAGAGCTTGCTCATCCACATGGCCCCCACGATAGCGACCAGCTGGATCAGGACGACGGTGACGATCAGCTTCGTGTCGTCAAGCCCCAGCAGCTTGCTGCCAAATAGGGTAGCCGCCATCATCACCGTCTGCACCCCCATGCTGTAGAAGAAAAAGGCGCGCAGATACCGCTTGAGCACGGCGAGCTTTCTTATTTCTTTAAATACTTTCCGGACCTCGGCAAAACCGGCGACAAAAACATTGGTCCTCCGGGTATCCGAAGAACTACCCCCGGCAACACCGCAAAAGTCATTTGCGCGAATCCCGCCCACCAGATCCCCACCAGCAAAAACGTGAGCCTCGGGCCAAGAAAAGGATCTTTTGTAAGCGTCAGCACAAGGACAAAGCCGATGATCTGCAGGATCACACTGCCGATATAGCCATAGGTGAATCCTTTTGCACTGACCCGGTCCTCGGTCTTCCGGCGCGGCTATCTCCGGCAGGTAAGCGTTGTAAAAGACGAGGCTGCCCGCCCAGCCCATCGAGGCCAAAATACAGCCGCCGACCCCAAGCCACAGGTTCGAGCCGTCGAAGAAGAACAACGAGCTGCAGCCAAGCGCCCCCATATAACAAAAGAAACGCATGAAGTTCTTCTTGTTCCCCCTCGTGTCGGCGATGGACGTAAGGACAGGGTAGCAAATCGAAATGATCAGGTAGGCCGCGGCCAGCGAATAGCTGTACAGGGAAGAGTTGACGAAATTATGCCCGAGAAAAGGGATCGTTTCGCTTTTGAAAAAATGCTTGGTGGCCGCAGTAAAATAGATCGGAAAGAAAGTAGTCGTGATGACCAGATTATAAACTGAGTTTGCCCAGTCGTACATCGCCCAGCCATTGATGACTTTTTTGGGCGCTGTACGGATCATACGATATGCCTCCAGATTAAGAATAACATAACCGATCCTACGATGATCCGGTAATAACCCCAAACCCTGAAACCGTGCTTCTGCAGGAATCCGATAAAGAACCGAATGACGATGATGGCGACAAAGAACGTAATAATGCTGCTGATACCCAGTATCGAGAAATTATTAGACGTCAGCACATCGGGATGCTCCTTATGTACGTCCCAAAAACTTTTGACCGAAGCGGCCAGCATGGTGGGCACGGCGAGAAAAAGGAAAACTCGGCCGCCGCCTTGCGCGTCAGCTTTTGCGTCATTCCGCCAATGATCGTTGCGGCGCTGCGGCTAAGGCCGGGCAGCAGGATGGACAGGACCTGAAAACAACCGATCCGGAAGGCAGCTCCGTTGGAAACCTGCTTTTCATCGTCGATCGTCTGATTCTTAAAAGCGCGATCGATAAAGAGGAAAAGGACCCCACCGGCGATCATCACGACGGCAATCACGTAAATATCACTCAGGACCCTGTCGATATATTTTTTCAGGAGCGCACCGAACACTAATGCGGGAATAACCGCTATGACCAGCTTCACGTAGAAATTGATCCTCGAGAAATCAAAAAACTTCTTGTAGTAAACCACAACAACGGCGAGAATGGCCGCCAGCTGGATCACGATCTCGAACATATCCGAGAATGGTGTCGACGCCACGCCGATGATGGGGTTGGTAAATTTCATGTGCGCCGTGGACGAAATAGGAAGAAACTCCGTCAGTCCTTCGACGATCGAGAGGATAATAGCCTGAATAATATTCATGACAGGGATTATTGACTGCTCTTGTCTTTACGGAAAATGGCAAATATCTCTATCACAAACCCGCCGAGGATGAGGATGGGGGCGAGCGTTATCCGGGTAAATGAATATACTTCTTTGGGGTTGAAAACGTTCGGGTCTTTGCTCTTTCCTCCGCCCATCAGGAAGAGGCCCAGGGCGATCAGGACGATCCCTATCAGCATCCACTTGTAGTTTTCTTTTCCAAACAGAGGTAGATTGGAATGGGCCGGTGTAGCCCTGGCGGTAGATGCTGCTTTTTTGGTCGTTGCCATGAATGAATAGATTAATGATTGGGCCTGCAATATAAGGAAAGTCTCAATACAAATCGTCCAGCTTCATTTTCAAGTACTTAACTACAGAACGGTGGGTACTGATGAAGGAGATGCTGATACCCAGCAGGACGATGATGGTAAAGAGAGACGCCAGCAGTGTATAGTCGCGAAGCGCCCTGATCTCCGGCAGCCACCGCTCGGCGCCGAAAATGACCCCGAGGATGCCCGCAATGGCGATGATGCCGCTGACGGCGCCGTTGATAAGGGCCCGGACGTCCATCGGCTTGGCGATAAACCAGCGCGTCGCCCCCACCATCTGCATGGTCTTGATCAGGAAGCGGTTGCTGAACATGGCAAGACGTATCGTATTGTCGATCAGGATAATGACGAGTATGGATATTATGACGGCCACCCCCAGCAGAATAAAGCTGATGCGGCGGATCATATCGTTCAGGTTGGAAACCAGCTTTTGGTTATACTGGACTTCGCTGACCGCGATATTCTGGCTGAGGTCGGCCTTGATCTTGTTCAGGGAGTCCGGATTGGCATATTCGCTGCGGATCGTGAAGTTGACACTGGCAGGGAGGGGGTTTTTATCCAGAACGGCCCCCCAGTCGGAATTGCCGTCGGACATGAACCGCTGTTTGGCGAGCTCCTTGGTCAGGTAAGTATAGGTCTTGGTATAGTGCTGTGCTGCGATATACTGTACGAGGGCCGCACTGTCCTTTTCGGAAACGTTTTCCCGGACATATACCTGCACTTCCACATTCTCCCGGAAGTTTTCGCCCAGCTTGTTGGCGTTGATCACTATCCAGCCCAGCATTCCCAGCAGGAACAACACGAGGGAAACGCCTACGATGGACATGAAATAGGAAGGGGTGCTACGCTTCGCGTAGCCTTTTCCGAACTGCGCCATTGAGTATTATTTAATTTATTGGGTTAGTGTCCTACCACAAAATTAACGGTTCGAGGCCTTTTTAGGGGCAAAATCGGGCCCAATTTTGTATTTTTGATACCTTCTAACGATTTGATTGCCTCATTATTTCGATAGAAAAAACCTTTTAACTTTTTCCCAACGTTTTGGCAGTATGGAGTATAATTTCAGTGAAATAGAGCAAAAATGGCAGAATTTCTGGACAGAGAAAGGCAGCTACAAGGTCAGCAACGAAAGCACGAAGCCCAAATTCTATGTCCTGGACATGTTCCCCTATCCCAGCGGGGCAGGTCTTCACGTGGGGCATCCGCTGGGTTATATAGCCACCGACATCTATTCCCGCTATAAAAGACTAAAAGGATTTAACGTACTCCATCCGATGGGGTATGACGCTTTCGGCCTGCCCGCCGAGCAGTACGCCATCGACCACGGCATCCACCCGGCCGTGTCGACGGGGAATAATATCGACAATTTCCGTCGTCAGATGGATAATATCGGATTTTGTTTCGACTGGAACAGGGAAGTCCGGACCTCGGATCCCGGCTACTATAAATGGACGCAATGGATCTTTCTTCAGCTGTACGGCTCCTGGTATGACAAAAAGAATAATAAAGCCAAGCCCATAGCGGACCTGGTTGCCCTGTTCGACAAACAGGGTAATGCGGGGCATCCCTGTCCGGGCGACGGCAGCATCCGTTTTACCGCGGAAGAATGGAAGGGCTTTGACCGCCGGCGCCGCGAGGAGGTCCTGATGAACTATCGCCTGGGCTATTGCGGCTACGGCGAGGTCAACTGGTGCGAGGCGCTGGGTACCGTCCTGGCCAACGACGAAGTCATCAACGGCGTCAGCGAGCGCGGTGGACATCCCGTCGTTAAGAAAAAGCTGCGTCAGTGGTACCTGCGTATTACGGACTATGCGGACCGGCTCCTGGAAGGACTCGAGAGAGTCGAGTTCAGCGAGGCGATGAAAGAGATGCAAACCAACTGGATCGGAAAAAGCTTTGGTGCGGAAGTCGACTTCGAAATCGCGAACTCCCAGGAGAAACTGCGCGTCTACACCACCCGTCCCGACACCCTGTTCGGAGTGGATTTTATGGTTATTGCCCCTGAGCACGCACTGATCCCGGCCATTGTCCCTACCGACCAGCGCGCCGCGGTAGACGAGTATATTACCTATGTAAAGAGTCGCAGTGAGCGCGAACGGATGGCGGAAAAAAGATCACCGGCTGCTTTACCGGCGCCTATGCGATCCACCCCTTCAGCGGGCTGCGGATCCCGATATGGACTTCGGAATACGTGCTGGCGGGCTACGGCACCGGCGCCATTATGGCCGTGCCCTGCGGCGACGAGCGGGACTTCAAATTTGCCCGGCATTTCGACCTGCCGGTGACCAATATCATAGGCGACGCCTTCAACGGCGAAGAGGCCAACCCTACCAAGGACGCCATATTGCAGAACAGCGATTTCCTCGACGGCCTGGTCATGAAGGATGCGATCGTCATCGCCATCCGTCACCTGGAGGAAAAAGGCATCGGCGTACGCAAGGTCAATTTCAGGATGCGGGACGCGGCCTTCAGCCGTCAGCGCTACTGGGGCGAACCTTTCCCGATGAAATGGGACAACGGTATTGTCACCCCTCTTCCCGAGAGTGCACTTCCGCTGGAACTCCCCCATATCGAAAAATACGGACCGGGTCCCGAAGGCGAGGGCCCGCTGGCCAACGTGCCCGAATGGACAAGCCGCCATCTGGAGACCAACACCATGCCTGGCTATGCGGGTAGCAGCTGGTATTTCCTCCGCTATATGGACCCGCACAACACCGAAGAATTCTGCAGCCGGAAGGCGTCAGACTATTGGGGGCAGGTCGACCTTTATGTCGGCGGCTCCGAACACGCCGTGGGTCATCTGCTCTACAGCCGCATGTGGACCAAATTCCTTTTCGACCGCGGACATATTGGCCACGACGAGCCCTACAAGCGGCTGATCAACCAGGGCATGATCCAGGGCAGCAGCCGCTTTGTCTACCGGGCCGAACTCAAAGGCTCGCATAGTATAGAAGAACTGTCGAGGGAGAAGCCCTTATTCATTTCCTTCGGCCTGCGGGCTATCGAAGGGACGCCGGAGTTTCACGAACTCGTGTCTTTGGCCGTTCGCGATATCTATGGGAACAATGATATTGAACTGAGCTCCATCGCTCTTTCCGCGATACACGTCGACGTCAATATCGTGGAAGGGGTCGAGCTGGACATGACCGCCTTCAGGAAATGGCGAACCGAGTACGCCGGCGCCGAATTCATTCTGGAGGAAGGCAAATACCTCTGCGGTACCGAGGTCGAGAAGATGAGCAAGCGTCTTTATAACACCGTCAACCCGAATGACCTGGTGTCCAAATACGGAGCAGACGCTTTCCGCATGTACGAAATGTTCTTAGGCCCGGTCGAACAGAGCAAGCCCTGGGATACAAAGGGTATCGAGGGCGTCCACCGATTCGTTCGCAAACTGTGGCGTCTTTTCTTCGACGAGACAAAGGGGAAGATCTGGAACGAGCAGCCCGCCACGGAGGCAGAATGGAAAACCATCTATCGCACCATAAAAAAGACCGAAGATGCTACTGAACGCTTCTCCTTCAACACCGGCGTCAGCTCCCTGATGATCGGCGTCAATGAACTGACCGACCTGAAATGCCATAAAAAGAGGTGCTGGAGAAGCTGGTCGTTATCCTGACCCCATACGCGCCGCATCTGGCCGAAGAACTCTGGCATCTTCTGGGAAATGCTGGCTCGGTTCTTGACGCATCTTATCCAAAGGTCGAGGAGAAATATCTGGTCGAATCGACCAAGAACTACCCCATTGCCATCAACGGCAAGACCAGGACCGAGATGAATATCGCCCTCGACGCAACCCAGCAGCAGGTGGAAGAGCTGGTTCTGGCCGACGAGGTGGTTCAAAAATGGCTGGACGGAAATTCTCCGAAGAAAGTCGTCTATGTCAGGAACAAGATGATCAACGTAGTTGTATAATTTATATGTCAGCAGTCCTGTTATCAACCGTTTTGAAAAGGCATCAGCCCGAATTCCACCCGGTGGTCCCCTTTGACCCGGTCGGTGAGAGGCTGTACACTTTTGATTTTACGGAGGATAATGTGGAGCTGTCCCAGGAGAATATTGCTGATACTGAAGCTTTTGCCGGCTATATTAACAAGGTCCTTGACCGGCACGGCGCCAGATACGGTATCGGGGGGTATGCGGAACATCGTACCCTGTATTCGCGCAGCAAACATTTTGACCATGCCCTGACCGGTCGCTTTGCGCCCGTATCGGCCGCAGGCGAGACCGGGGCAGGAGGATTTGCCGGCGGCGAAACCGAGTACCGCGGCTTTGCATCCGGACCCGACGGCGGCCTCGAGCCGCGCCGCCTGCACCTGGGCGTCGATATCTGGGGGCCCGCCGGCACCAAGGTCATGGCGCCGCTCGACAGCATCGTCCACAGTTTTGCCTTCAACAACAACGACAGCGACTATGGCGCCACTCTCATCCTTTCCCACAATCTGGAGGGCGTCGGCTTTCACACCTTATACGGACACCTCAGCCTCAACTCTATCAAGAACCTCACCGAGGGCCAGCGCATCCAAAAAGGCGAAGTAGTCGCCGAATTCGGTATGCGCTTCGAAAACGGTAACTGGCCTCCCCATCTGCACTTTCAGGTGATAGAGGACATGGAGCACTGGAAAGGCGACTATCCCGGCGTCTGCCGCTATTCCGAGCGCGAACAATGGCTCAGCAACAGCCCCGATCCCAACCTTATATTACAACTGCTGCAGGCGCCCGACGAAGACTAAGTCCTGGTAGCCAACCCAGACCAGGCCTGCCCCAGCAGTACAGTAACAATATCATTCCATTCTTTTTCCAAAGCCCCACCTGGATTCGAACGCCCGGCGCGATTATACCAGTAGTTGGCATTCCATTCGTCTCCCTCCTGGCGATGCAGCCAGGCATGAACCCACGACCCATCACGGGTAGGGATATCCTGCGCAATATTATGTGCCTGCTCCCAGTCACCCTTTCCCGCGTACCATAACGCGGCAAGACTCAAGGTTATTCCCGCAGGCGGCAGATCGTTACTCATACTTGTCCGGAACTCTTCAAGTTTCATGTCCATACTTTAAAGTTACCACTAATTGCCTTCCCCCGCCGAAGTCAAATCTTTCCCTCATCCCCCGATTCCGCGTCTTTCCCTTTTGCGTAAACGTTTTTTCCTCATTGCGGGTCCATGTCCGGCCACGCGGACGCATTTTTGCGGCACAAAATGACACTGGAATGAAAAAATTTATATCCCTTCTATTTCTATCAATACTTTTCTTTAGCGCTTATCCGTCACCGTCACGGGAGAACCCGAATGCATCAGGCGAAGCCCTGAATCCGTCAGGCGAAGCCCCGAATCCGTCAGGCGAAGACCTGAACGGAGCGATCAAAGGTAGAGTCCTCACCGCCGACGGGCAGCCGGCCGCGGCGGTTACCGTTGTAGTCAGGAGCAATCGCCGTACCACAATTACAGGAGAGGACGGCTGGTTCGTACTGGGCAATCTGCCCGCCGGCGACTACGATCTGGAAGTATCCCTTTCGGGCTTTGAGCCCGCGACAGAGCACGTTACCGTCCAGTCGCGGAAAACGACACAGATCACCATCCGCCTCCAGGTCTCGGAGAAACAGCTGCAGGAAGTCGTCGTCACCGGCGGCAGTAACAAATTCTCCCGTTCGTCGAGCGACTATGCGGCGAAAATGCCGCTGAAAAATATCGAGAACCCGCAGGTCTATACGACGATCACCAGGGACCTGCTCGCCGATCAGCTGCTCTTTTCCGCGGACGACGGGTTGCGCAACGCTCCCGGTCTTCAGAAGATGTGGGACGCCATCGGACGAAGCGGCGACGGAGGCGGCTACTACAACGCCCGGGGCTTTATTCTCCAGAGCCAGCTGCGCAACGGTATCGCCGGAAATATCACCAGCAGGATCGACGCCGTGAACCTCGAAAGGATCGAGGTCCTAAAGGGGCCCTCGGCCACCCTGTTCGGCAGCACGCTCACTTCTTATGGCGGACTGATCAATCGGGTAACGAAGAAGCCCTACGCCGGTATTGGAGGCGAAGTCGCCTACGCCGGCGGCAATTTTGGCCTCAGCCGTATCAGCGCCGACGTCAATACCCCCTGGACGAGGGAAAAAATGTGCTGCTTCGCGTCAATACCGCCTACACCGACGAAGGTAGTTTTCAGGACAACGGTTTCGGCAAAAGCTTTGTATTCTCACCAAGCCTGTTGTATAAGCTCAACGACCGGCTGAGTCTCCAACTGGACGCGGAGCTCTACCGGGGCCGCAACATCACCCCAACGATTTTCTTTTTCCCCTATGGCCTGACCGTCTCCTCCCTCGGAGCTTCGAGGGCGGACCAGCTGCCGATCGACTACCGGCGGTCGTTCTTCAGCGACGACCTTTCACAGCAGTCGGCAAATACCAACTACTACGGCCAGCTGAGCTACACGATCAGCGACAAATGGAGCACGCAGACCAACGTCACGATGACCAACAGCTATTCCGACGGACCGGGGCCCTATTTTTATATTCTCAACCATGATTCGATTTCGCGTAACGACCAGTTCACGGCCAACAGCCGCGACCGGATGATCGAGATCCAGCAGAACCTCAACGGTGAATTTTATATCGGCTCGCTGAAGAACCGCGCCGTGGCCGGGCTGGACTATTTTAATCACGTCTCGAACCAGCTGTTCAGCGGCGGCACGCTCGACACGATCGCGTCTCACGGAAATATCCCCACCTATCGCGACTTCAACCGCATCAGTCTGCAAAAATTGTACGCCACAAAAGGCGTTGATTTCTACTATCCGGTAGACCTCACTACCAACACCTACAGCGCCTATGGCTCGGACTTGGTGAATCTGACGGACCAACTCATGGTGATGGCCGCGCTGCGCGTGGACCATTTCGTCAACAAAGGCAACTATGACGTCACCACGGGGACCTATAGCGGAGGATACAAACAGACAGCCCTTTCGCCGAAGTTCGGGCTCGTCTACCAGCCCGTCCAGGACCATCTTTCGCTGTTTGCCAACTACCAGAACGGGTTTACCAACAAGACGGGCGCCGACTACCTGGGCAGGGCTTTCCGGCCGGAGAAGGCCTGGCAGGCGGAGGCGGGTGTCAAAGCCGACCTCTTCCGGAGCCGGCTCACGGCTACGCTTAGTGTATATGATATCCGCGTCGGGAATATTGTAAGGGCCTACGTTCCCGCGGTACCCGATCCCAGCCTCCCGGCCTTCCCCCAGATCCAGGACGGGACACAGCGAAGCCGGGGTGTCGAGGCCGAGGTCATCGCCAATCCGCTGAACGGCCTCAATGTCGTGGCAGGGTTCTCCTACAACGACTCCAGGTACGAAAAGGCCGATGCCGACGTGGAAGGAAGACGCCCGAACACCGCGATGTCGCCCTATACCGCCAACTGGTGGATCAGCTACCGACTGCCCGCGGGCACTCTGACGGGGTTGGGCCTCGGCTTTGGCGGGAACTACGCCAGCGACAACAAGATCCTCAACAGCGTCAGTCAGGGCGTATTCATTCTTCCGGCGTATACGGTCGTCAATGCTTCCGTCTTCTACGAATACGCACGCTGGCGCTTTACGATCAAGTCGGACAACCTGGCCGATAAGAAATACTGGACCGGCTATACTACGATGAACCCACAGAAACTACGATCGGTGGCGGCCGGCGTCTCTTTAAAATTCTAGACCGTCTATGCGCAAACGCAGAACATTCAAATACTGGATCGGTCAGCTGCACCTCTGGCTCGGACTCGCGTCCGGACTAGTGGTGCTGATAGTCGGTATTACCGGCTGCCTGTTTGTTTTTCAGAAAGAGATCTCGGAGTCGCTGCACGGGGAATGGTTTTTGTCCGGCCGCCTGCTGTACTGACGACCCTCCCGCTCAACGCACTAAAGGAAAAGGCCTCCGCCACCCTCGGCCACCCGATCAGCAATATCACTGCCTGGTCCCAGCCCGACCGAACCTGGGAGTTCATGGCATACAAAGAGAACGCTTCGGCTCTGACCTATTTTGGCGAGATCGAATACTTTAAGTCCGTCTACATCAACCCCTATACCGGCGCCGTTACCGGCCTGAGGGACTACAAGACCGACTTCTTCAGCGTCGTCAAATACATCCACTGGAGCCTGCTGCTGGGCACCCGCTATGGCCAGCCCATTGTGGGCTGGAGCACGCTCATATTCGTTGTGCTGCTCGTCACCGGACTCGTCCTCTGGTGGCCCAGGCGATGGACGAAAGCGACGCGGGACCGGAGTTTTAAGATCAAATGGAAGGCTTCCTTCAGACGCGTCAACTACGACCTCCACAACGTCCCCGGTTTTTACACCCTGCTCCCGGCCCTCGTGATCGCGCTGACCGGACTCGTCTTTTCCTTCCGGTGGATGGCCGCCGTTTTTATTTTGTTGCCGCAGGAACAACCGCCCCACCCGAACCGGCCACACCGCGGTCGGATACGACCACGGCCCCCACTGGCACAACCATCCCCCAGACCCGCGGGAACAGCCCGGGGACCACCGGACCAGGCCCCGACCCGCTCGAACGCTGCCTGCACGAGGCAAAGATCCGCCTCCCCTCGGCTTCCCGCTACACGCTATCTCCACCAACAACGCGCGATGGCGTGATTAGCCTCTACGCCTACAACGGCAGGGAGGTCTACTATGACTACGACGTCCTGCAGTTCGACCAGTACTCCGGCGGGATCCTCCACCACCGCCCCGACAGAGAAAAGAACGCCGGTGAAAAACTTATCGGGATGAACTACGATATCCACGTAGGCGCGATAGGCGGACTAACGGGCAAGTCCATCGCCTTTATCGCCAGCCTCATCTGCGCCAGCCTGCCCGTCACCGGATTTCTCATCTGGCGGGGCAAGAGGTACAACAAAAACGGTAAAAAGCATAACAGCCCGCGCCTGCCAGTGGTACAATAATTGCATAATTTTGGGCACAATCCCTTGATATATGCTTAAATACGATGCCATCATCATCGGCTCGGGCCAGGCCGCCAACCCGCTTGCGCACAAGCTGGCGGCAGCAGGCTGGAAGACCGCCCTCATCGAAAAGAAATTCATCGGTGGCACCTGTATCAACGTCGGCTGCACACCGACAAAAACGCTCGTCGCCAGCGGTCGGGTGTCCTATCTGGTCAAAAGAAGCTGCGACTACGGCATAAATGTGAAAGGGAATTCGGTTGACATCGAATCCGTCATCCGGCGCAAGAACGCGCACGTACTGCAGGCCCGGGAGTCGTCTGCCAAACGGCTCCTCGAAACGGCCAACCTCGACGTCGTTTTTGGGAATGCGGCGTTCTCCGGTCCGAAAGAGATCACCGTGACCAAACAGGAGGGAGACATTGCCGTGATGACAGCCGACAAGATCTTCATCAATACCGGGACCCGACCCGTGATCCCGCCCATAAAGGGACTCGCCGCAGTACAGTTTCTTACTTCAGATACGATTCTTGACCTGCTGGTCGTCCCTTCGCACCTCGCGATCATCGGCGGCAGCTATATCGCGCTGGAATTTGGCCAGCTCTATCGCAGGCTTGGCAGCGAAGTGACGATCATCGAAGGAAGCGAACAGTTTCTCGCCAAAGAGGACGAGGATATCGCCTCCGCCATCCGTAAGGTACTCGAAGAGGACGGTATACGGGTACTCACCGGGACCTCGGTAACCAGCGTCACAGCAAAAGAAGATCGTACAGAACTGTCTGTACTCACAGGCGGTACACCCTCCGTCTCCACAACCGGTACACCCTCCGTGATCAAGGCTTCCCACATACTCGTAGCCACAGGCCGTCTTCCGGATACCGCGGCACTGAACGTCGCGGCAACAGGCATCACCGTCGACAAACACGGCTTCATCGTCGTCAACGACCGGCTCGAAACCAGCGTTCAGGGCATCTATGCCCTTGGCGACGTCAAAGGCGGTCCCCAATTCACCCATATTTCCTACAACGATCATCTTATTGTATATCGCAACCTGGTAGAAAATGCCAATCTGAGCATCGCCGGCAGAGACCTCGTTTATTGCCTTTTTACCGATCCCGAACTGGGAAGAATTGGCCTTACCGAAAAAATGGCAAGAGAAAAGGGACTGAACATAAAAGTCGCTACCTTGCCGGCTGGCAGGATCGCCCGCGCCTGGGAAAACGACGAGACCCGTGGAATGCTTAAAGCTATAGTGAACATGGATGACAAAAAGATCCTCGGAGCAGCGGCGCTATGTTTCGGCGGGGGCGAGCTGATGAGCATTCTGCAGATGGCCATGATGGGCGGCGTTACCTATGACCGTATCAGAGACGCGGTCTTCGCTCATCCAACATTTGCCGAGTCCCTGAATAATTTATTCGCAGAGTTGACCTAATGATTTCCGTAAAAAATCTAACAAAGACCTTTGGTTCCTACACAGCCGTCGACAATATCTCCTTTTCCATAGAACAGGGAGAGAATGTTGTCTTTCTCGGCACCAGCGGCAGCGGCAAGACGACCCTGCTCAAGATGATCAACCGTCTGCTGGAGCCGGACCACGGCGGGATAGCCATCGATGGAGTCTCTGTCTACGACCAGCGCCCGGAAGACCTGCGCAGAAAGATTGGATACGTATTTCAGAATAACGGTCTTTTTCCCCACTATACCATTTCGGAAAATATTTCGGTCGTACCGCGCCTCCTCGGCTGGGACAAGAAGAGGATGGAGGAGAGAGCCGCCGCGCTGATGGACAAGCTGAGATTGCCGCCGGCGCAGTACGCCGCGGCCTATCCAAATCAGCTCAGCGGCGGGCAGCAGCAGCGGGTGGGTATTGCGCGCGCGCTGGCGGCGGATCCTCCCATACTGCTGATGGACGAACCCTTCGGCGCGCTGGATCCCATCACAAGGGCGGCGGTGAAAAAAGATTTTAAAGAGCTGGACGAGCTGAGGTCGAAAACCATCGTCCTGGTCACCCACGACGTCCAGGAGGCCTTTGAACTGGCCGACAGGATCTTCCTCATGGACAAGGGAAAGGTCGTCCAGGAAGGAACTCCCGACCAGCTGCTTTTTGAGCCCGCCGGAGAATATGTAAGAACTTTTTTCGAAGAACAGCGTTTTCCACTGGAAGCCCAACGGATAGCGGCGGGAGATTATCCCGCTCTTATCCGGGCCTTTGATAAATTTAAGAACAGACACCGCTGATGGACCATACCGAAAGCCTCTGGTCTTTTATGCACGGGCAATCCGCCAAGCTGCTGCAACAGACGATACAACATATCGGGCTGACCTTTATTTCGTTGTTTATAACCGTGCTCGTAGGGCTGCCGCTGGGCATCTATATTACCCGGAAAAAAGGGCTGCGGGCCTGATCCTGGGATTCGCGGGCGTGATGCAGACCATTCCCAGCATCGCCCTCCTCGGCTTTCTGATACCCATACTGGGCATCGGGCCAATACCGGCAATAACGGCCCTTTTCCTCTACGCGCTTCTACCAGTCATCCGTAATACCTATACGGGGATCAACGGCGTGGACCCAGGCGTGAAAGAGGCTGCGGTGGCCATGGGGATGACCGGGTGGCAACGACTGATACGCGTCGACCTCGTGCTTGCTTTTCCCGTCATCATGGCCGGTATCCGTACCGCTACCGTCATCAACGTGGGCGTCGGCACCCTTGCCGCCTATATCGCGGCCGGCGGCCTCGGGGAATTCATTTTTGGCGGGATCGCGCTCAACAATACCAATATGATTTTGGCAGGAGCGATCCCCGCGGCGCTGCTGGCGATACTGCTGGATTTTTTGCTTTCCCTTTTGCAGCGGGCAGGCAACCGGTCACGAAGGGTTACACTCGGGCTGCTGCCGCTGGTGCTGCTTGGCCTCTCTTCCTTCTACGTGCTGCCGCTCGGCTATAGCTCGCGTCTGCTCGCGGGATTTACGCCGGAGTTCATGGGAAGAAGGGACGGGGACATCGGGCTGAGGGCCGTCTACGGACTGAATGTACGCACGGTGGTGATCAGCGACGCCGTCATGTATAAGGCCATTTTCAATAAGAAGCTCGACGTCATCAGCGGCTACAGCACCGACGGCCGGCTCAAAGCCTACGACCTGATCACCCTCGATGACGACAAAAAGATCTTCCCTCCCTACTATGCCGCTCCGCTGGTCCGCAGCGCGACGATGGAAAAATATCCCGAACTGGCGCCGGTGTTGAATATGCTGGCCGGAAAGATCAATGATTCCATCATGACGGATCTTAATTTCCGGGTGGAATACCTGAACCAGTCGCCCGAGCAGGTCGCTCGTGATTTCCTGGCGGCGCATGGGCTGTACAGGGAACCGAGGGACGGTAAAAAGGGATCGTGAGACTCGGCTCGAAGATCTTTCCCGAACAGTACATCCTCACGGATATGTACGCCATGCTCGTCCGCGGGTATACCGATCTCCAGGTATCCAGCAAGACGGGGCTCGGCGGGACAAAGATCTGTTTCGAAGCGCTTGCGCACGACCAGATAGACATGTATCCCGAGTATACAGGAACCGCGCTGCTGGCCATTCTGCAGCCCCCGGCGGAAGAGACCGCCCGCCTGACGGGCAGCCGCGACAGCGTATACAACTACGTAAAGGCGGCGATGCAGCGGGACTATCGTCTCAACTGGCTGTCACCTATCGGCTTTAACAACGCCTATGCCCTGATGATGCGGCGGCAACAGGCACGGCAATTGAAAATACAGACCATAACGGACCTCACTAACTATCTAAAAAAAGACAGACCATGAGCCTGACCGAACAATATCGCAGCGTCCGCAAGGCCAGCGAAGCCATCTGCCGGCCCCTGCAAAAGAAGACTACGTGGTGCAGCCCATCGTCGACGTCAGCCCGCCCAAATGGCACCTCGGACACACCACCTGGTTCTGGGAGGCGTTCGTGCTGATCCCTAATCTGCCTGACTACAAGCCCTGCAACCCGGACTACAACTATGTCTTCAACAGCTACTACGAGACCATCGGGGCCCGGGTCGTCCGTACCGACCGCGGCAACCTCAGCCGGCCTTCCGTAGACGAAATATACGACTACCGTAAATACGTAGACGACGCAATGGAGAAATTCATTGCCGGCCGCCCCGGCAAAGAGCTGGAAGACCTCATCATTCTGGGACTCAACCACGAACAGCAGCACCAGGAGCTATTGTTCTCCGATATCAAATATATTCTGGGGCACAATCCCCTTTTTCCCGCCTGGTCCGACCACGACATCGACGAGGACGCGGCGGCTACCATCGCCCCCAACCCGGTGCGGCCGTTACCGCCGCATCGGCTGCCCTATGCAGCCATCCGTGGTTGCACCCGCCGAGATCTCCTCCATAGGCGCGACCCCACCCTTTCTCCCCATCCCGTCCGGTCTCTACGAGATCGGCTATGCGGGGAATGATTTTTGTTTCGATAACGAACTGGCCAGACACAAGGTCTATCTCGGGGATTTTCAGATCGCCGCCGAACCCGTCACCAACGGAGAATACCTGGAATTTATCGAAGCCGGAGGCTACAAAAACTTTAGCTATTGGCACGCAGAGGGTTGGGACTGGGTAAAGAACAATAGCATCGGGGCGCCCCTGTACTGGCACCTGATCGAAGGCCGCTGGCACCACTATACGATGGCAGGACTGAAACCGCTGGACCGTCAACAATTGTTGTGTCATATCAGTTATTATGAGGCGGTAGCCTTTGCGGCTGGAAAGAATGCCGGCTGCCTACGGAATTTGAATGGGAGGCGGCATCCGGGAAGTTTGGCTGGGGAAAAAGATGGGGAATGGACCGAGAGCGCCTACCTGCCCTATCCCGGCTTTAAGAAGGCGGCAGGCGCCATCGGAGAATATAACGGTAAGTTCATGGTGAGCCAGATGGTGCTGAGGGGAGCCTCCGTCGCGACCCCGGCCCGGCATAGCCGGAATACCTACCGGAATTTCTTCCATCCATCCCTGAGATGGCAGTTTACTGGCATAAGATTGGCACGCTAAACCGGCCGGGAGGCCGGTCGTCCGAAGAAACAAAAAGTCACGAACAAACAAAATTAAGGTCTAATGATTCCCTCCATTGCTGTCGGCTCCACGCACAGGCATTCCGCATTCTACCATGATATCCTCGACGGACTCCGTGCGGAGAGCAAACACCTGCCATCCAAATATTTCTACGACGAGACGGGGGACAGACTGTTTCAGCAGATAATGAACTGCCCCGAATACTATCCTACCCGCTGCGAGATGGAGATCATGCAGGAGCAGTCGAAGGACATGGCCCGCCTGTTCACAGCGCATAGCCCCGCCTTCAATTTGGTCGAGCTCGGACCCGGCGACGCTACCAAGTCCTGGTTTCTCTTGCGCGAACTCCAGCGAAAACACGCCGCCTTCACCTATTACCCGATCGATATCTCCACCAACGTCATCAGCTGGCTGGAGACAAAACTGCCCGTCACGCTGCCCGGCATACGCCTGCACGGTCTCAACGGAGAATACCTCGAAAAGATGCAGCAGGTAAAATCATTTTCACCCAATCCCAAGATCGTCCTGTTCATGGGCGCCAACATCGGCAACATGACCGTCCCCAGAGCCATTCAGTTCTGCAGACAGCTGCACGACCATATGCAGCCCGGCGACCTGCTGCTGATCGGCTTCGACCTGAAGAAACACCCCCGCACCATCCTCGACGCCTACAACGACCGGCAGGGGATCACCCGGGCCTTCAATCTCAATCTGCTCACGCGGATCAACCGCGAACTCGACGCCGATTTCAATACCGACCTTTTCGAGCACTACCCGACCTATGATCCGGGTACCGGAGCCTGCAAGAGCTATCTCATCAGCCTCGCCGACCAGACCGTGCACGTCGCCGGCAAAGCCGTGTCCTTCAGGGAGAACGAGGCGGTCCATATGGAAATCTCACAAAAATATTCGCTCGAGGAGACCGCGAATCTGGCGGCCCAGTCGGGCTTTCAGCCGGTACACACCTTTCTCGATTCGAAGAAATGGTTTGCGGATGTACTGTGGCAGCGCTTGCCTTAGTATATTTGTTCCATGTCCAATGGCAACCTCAACACCGACAAAGGCGCTCTAAGTCCATCGGACAAAGAGTTCGAGAACAATATTCGCCCGGCCGTCATTGACGAGTTCTCCGGTCAGCCCCAGCTGATCGAAAACCTTCGCGTCTTTATCAAAGCCGCGAAGATGCGGGGTGAGGCCCTCGATCATATCCTGTTCCACGGCCCTCCCGGGCTGGGTAAAACTACCCTCTCCCGTATCGTCGCCAACGAACTCGGCGTACACATCAAAGAAACCTCCGGCCCCGTCATCGAAAAACCCGGCGACCTCGCCGGTCTGCTCACCAACCTCGAACCCAATGACGTGCTTTTTATCGACGAGATCCACCGGCTGAGCACAGTCGTCGAAGAATATCTCTATGCCGCGATGGAGGACTACCGCATCGACATCATGATCGACAGCGGCCCCAGCGCGAGAAGCATACAGCTGAATATCTCGCCATTCACACTCGTCGGCGCCACCACCAGAAGCGGACTATTGACCGCGCCGCTGCTGTCGCGTTTCGGCATCAAGTCGAGACTGGAATACTACAATTCGGACACCCTGCAAAAGATCATACTCCGGTCGGCAAGCATCCTGCAAACAAAAAGTCACCTCCGACGCCGCCGCCGAGATAGCCCGACGCAGCCGCGAGAACCCCCGTATCGCCAACGGACTGCTGCGAAGGGTCAGGGATTTTGCGCAGGTGCTTAGCAACGGCATCATCGAACTGGGGATTACACAACACGCGCTCCGCGCCCTCAAGCGTCGACGAGCACGGCCTCGACGAAATGGACAACCGGATCCTGTCTACTATAATCGAGAAATTCAAGGGGGCCCCGTGGGCATCACGACCATCGCGACCGCCGTAGGGGAAGAGACGGGCACGCTCGAAGAAGTGTACGAGCCGTTCCTGATACAGGAAGGGTTTATCATGCGGACACCCAGAGGCCGGGAAGTAACCGCCAAAGCCTACGAACACCTGGGCAAAAAAAAACCGGGCAGGGAGGGAGAACAATTACTATTCTAACCTCGTCGCCCGGGTGCCGCGTTAACGGCAATATCAATATCATATCGTGCGCGTCCCCGGCGTGGCCCCCACGTCTCCGGCAACCCACGGTCTACGCATTCACAGGTACCACCAGCCGGAAACCATTCCCGTGTATGTTCACGATCTCGATCTGACTGTCGTCCTTCAGATACTTCCGCAGCTTAGCGATATACACGTCCATGCTCCGTCCGTTGAAATAAGTATCGCTGCCCCATATCTTCTTCAGCGCCTGCTCTCTGGGCAGCAGATCATTCATATGCTCGGCCAGCATCTTCAGCAATTCATTCTCCTTCGGTGACAGGGTCTGGGTCTGTCCCTTATGGCTGAGTTCCCTCAGCTTTGGGTTGAAATGATAGGTACCCAGATCGAATTCCTTATTGTCGGATTCCTTGTTGAGGTCGTCGTTGCGTTTGAGGATGGCCTTGATCTTCAGCAGCAGGACCTCGCTGTCGAAAGGCTTCGTGATATAGTCGTCGGCGCCAAGTTTATAACCCTGGATGATATCTTCTTTCATCGTTTTGGCGCTGAGGAAGAATAACGGAATATCGGGGTCTACGTCCCTGATCTCTTCGGCAAGCGTAAAGCCATCCATATGCGGCATCATGATATCCAGCAGGCAAAGGTCGAAACGTTCGCGCTGAAACGCCGCCAGACCCAGCCGGCCATCCCGTTCGAGCGTAACATCAAAATCGCTCAGCTCCAGGTAGTTCTTTAGTACCATGCCTAAGTTAGGATCGTCCTCGCACAATAATATTTTGGGTTTTTTTCCTTCCATCGTTGCTGATTTTAAGTACAAATAAATCGAATTACGCTAATAACCAGCCATAAAATTAATTTTTTGGCGCAATATTCACAAAGTCGGCCTCCTGACGGGGCAAAACCCACGCGCCGCCAGACAAAACCCACCTACCCGCCCGGCAAAACCCACCCCCGTGGACCAAAACCCGGTCCCGGCCCCCTGCCGGAACTCGCCATAAACGATGATTCCCCTATCTTTGCGGGCTTATAGTATAGAATTTAACGAATGGACGCAAATTTCAATCCCGACAAGCAGCATACCCTGGGTTCGATCACGAATATTTCCGGCACCGGCCTCCACACCGGCATCAAGGTGGACATGACCCTCAAACCGGCAAACCCCGGGTTCGGCCTCCAGTTCCAACGCGTCGACCTGCCCGGCCAGCCCGTTATAAAGGCTGACTGCGATCTGGTTACGGATACTTCCCGCGGCACTACGCTCGAAGACAACGGCGCGAAGGTCAGCACCGTCGAACACATCCTGGCCGCTCTGGTGGGCATGGGCATCGACAACTGCCTGATCGAGATCAACGGTCCCGAGATCCCCATCATCGACGGCAGCTCGATGCCCTTCGTAGAGATCATCGAGGACGCCGGAGTTGCCGAACAGGACGCGGCCAAGGTCTGGTACACCATCGACACCAATATTTCCCACTACGACGAGAAAAAGAGGGTCGAAATGGTCGTCATGCCCGCCATGGAATACAAGGTCACGACGCTCATCGACTTCAATAGCCCCGTACTCGGCACTCAACACGCCGGTCTGAAGTCCATGCGGGAATTCAAAGCCGAAATAGCCCCCTGCCGCACATTTTGTTTTCTGCACGAGCTGGAAATGCTCCTGGAACACAATCTGGTGAAAGGCGGCGATATCAACAACGCCATCGTAATTGTCGACAAGCCCGTGACACCCGAGGAAATGGAGCGCCTGGCAAAGGCTTTCCAGCGGGATAAGATAGAGGTTAAAAGCGGAGGCTATCTCAACAACCTCGAGCTCCGCTTCCCCAACGAACCCGCCCGGCACAAACTGCTGGACGTCATCGGCGACCGGCCCTTATCGGCTTCCCCATCAAGGGACATATCATCGCTAACCGCCCAGGACATTCGTCCAACGTCGAATTTGCCAAAAAGATCAAGCAGTACATCAAAAAGAACAAGCACCTCAAGAATACCCCCGTATACGACCCGAACCAGCCGCCGGTATACACGATCACACAGATCGAAAAAACCCTGCCCCACCGCTTTCCCTTCCTGCTGGTGGACAAGATCATCGAGCTGTCCGACCGTCAGATCGTCGGAATCAAGAACGTGACCTTCAACGAACCCTTCTTCGTAGGCCATTTTCCCAATAACCCCGTTATGCCCGGCGTTCTGCAGATAGAAGCCCCGGCCCAGACAGGCGGGATCCTCTGTATCAATTCCATGCCCCCGGGGAGTATGATACCTATTTCATCAAGATCGATAACTGTAAATTCAAACACAAGGTAGTCCCGGGCGATACGATGATCCTGAAGATGGAATTGCTGAATCCCATCCGCCGCGGCATCTGCGAAATGAGGGGAACCGTCTACGTGGGGAATAAGATCGTCACCGAAGCGGACCTGATGGCCCAACTTGTAAAGAGAAGTTAAGAGAAGTTTATTTAGCCGATTTGTGCCAAATAAGTTTATTTTTGTGAAATGCTGGGTAGGCGCTCAGCATTTTTTATGAAGAAAACAGTTATCCATAAGGAAGCCGCTATAATGATCCAAGAAACTGAAAATCAACCAATTGACCGACGAATGATCCACTCCTTGACTTCCATTCACCCGGACGCCCGGCTAGCCCCCGACGTTCAGGTCGATCCGTTCAGTATGATTCATAAGAATGTTGAGATTGGAGCAGGAACATGGATTGGCAGCAACGTGACGATCATGGAAGGCGCCCGTATCGGAAAAAACTGTAAAATATTCCCCGGAGCCGTAATATCCGCTGATCCTCAGGATCTTAAGTTTGATGGAGAAGATACGACCGTACAGATCGGGGACAATACCACCATTCGTGAGTTTGTGACTATCCACCGCGGCACCCGCGATCGCTGGACTACCCGCGTGGGTCGGAATTGCATGATCCTGGCCTACAGCCATATCGCGCACGACTGTATCATCGGCGACAACTGTATTCTTTCCAATAACTCCCAGATTGCCGGCCACGTAGTTCTCGGGGACTGGGTCATACTTGGCGGCATGTGCGCGATCCACCAGTTCGTAAGGGTAGGTTCACACGTATTTCTCGGCGGCGGCTCCCTCGTAGGTAAGGACATTCCCCCCTATATCAAGGCAGCCCGTATGCCCCTCAGCTACTCCGGGGTCAATTCCGTCGGCCTCAAACGGCGCGGCTTTACCATCGACAAGATCAACCACATCCTCGATATCTACCGGGTCATCTACAATAAGGGAATGAATACCAGTCAGGCGCTGGAATATCTGGAGGAAGAATTCCCCGCCAGCGACGAGCGCGACGAAATAGTTGCTTTTATCAGAGAAAGCGGGCGTGGCATTATTAAACGCTACAGCAAAAGCAGCTTTGATGAAGATTACGCTGATTGATGCCGGCAAACGGTTCAACCGCGACTGGATCTTTCGTCATCTTGGTTACGAATTCTTATCAGGCCATAGTTATGCAATCACCGGCTCCAACGGCTCGGGCAAATCCAGCTTTGCTACAGGCCATCGCAGGAGCCATAGCACTCAGCGAAGGCAGCATCGACTACCAAACGCCCGCCGCTGCAGATACCGCGACCGCCAGGGCCATTTCCCCCGAACAGGTCTTCCGCCTGCTGTCCCTGGCCGCCCCCTATCTGGAAGTCATCGAAGAGATGACCGTCACCGAATTTCTTCACTTTCACGCCTCCTTCAAATCGTTTATCACCGGCATAACCGTCGAAGAGATCATCAGCCGCGTCGGCCTGAGGCCGGCCGCGGACAAACAGATCCGCTTCTATTCCTCCGGCATGAAACAGCGCGTCCGCCTGGCTCAGGCCATTTTCTCCGACGCACCCTTACTGCTGCTGGACGAGCCCTGTACGAACCTGGACGTCGACGGGATCGCGCTCTACCGCGGCCTGGTCCACGAGTACGGAAAAAGCCGCCTCGTCGTCGTCAGCAGCAACGACCCCCGAGGAGTATGATTTCTGCGAAGAAGTTATTAATATTATGGATTATAAGCCATAATGAGATCAAGGTTCAATTTCTTCACCGCCATCTTTCCCTGCATTTTTATAGCCGCATTTTTTGGGCTCAGGTGTTATTTTGCTTTCCATCCCGAAATGAGGCTGAAGAACAAACTCGGCGGTTCCAACAGCGCCGTGGTGCCGGGTATCATTCTCATCCTGGGCATGGGCCTCGCACTTTTGTTACTCGTTGGTAGACTCGTCTGGCTGAAAATAGACAGAGACACGATACTGCTCAGGGGCATCTTTATTCATCAGGAACTGCCAGCATCCGAAATACGCGACATCCGCCTGCTCGACAGAAAGAGCATGACCTTCGGAAACACCAAATACGAATCGCTGACCATCCATACCACAGAAAATAAGGAATTCGTGCTCTACGATATTCTCTACTGGAATATGCCGGCGATCAAGACCTTTCTTCAGCAATCAGATGACGGACCCGCGAAGCCCGGCTTCTTCAAAAACAGACCCGCGGTCGCGGTATCCGACCCATCGACCTTTTCCGGAAATTTTTTACTGACCCTGAGTGCCGCATCCCTCATTCTGTTAGGCGTCTCCACCATCTGGATCGCAAAACTGCTCATCCCGGTGGCGACCCGCGGAGGGCTGGACCTTTTGTTTTCCTGTGTGATCCTGACGTTGGTTGGGTCCGGTCTCTTCCTGCTCAGCAGCCAGCTCTGCTATTTCCGCCTCGAAGGCGACCAGCTGCAGATAAGAAATCACGTCTGGCCGGGGTACAAAAAATATTATCCGCTGACGGACATGGCGGGTATCGTTATCGAACAACCGTACAACCGATCGGTCGCTCTGCGTATCCGTACACGCGATTTCCGGTCGAAGGCTTATAGCGCGGCAAGCCTCAGGACAAAGCACTGGCAGGCACTCTATGAAAACCTGAAGGAGCTGAAGATCCCGGTAGTATCCGAGATCTACATGGGGAAATCCGAATTTTCCGCTAAACTTTTACACCTATGTCCAGCGAAAATATCCAAATGCTCAGCAGCATTTTTGGGTCTGGAATTGCAGGAAGTGAAATCAAAGTCCGAGATCTTTAGTTCCAGAAGCAAAGGTTCATTCCTGCTTAACGGGGAAGACCAGATCGTAGGGCTCAACCTGTGGGACTCCAATATTAAAAAACTGGACTTTTTGGCGAAGCTGCCCGACCTCAGGTATTTGGGCCTCGGCCTCAACTGGGATTGCAATTTTGCGGGGTTAAGCCGGATGACGAACCTCGAAGAATTAAGTCTGTCCCATAATGATATAGAAGACCCGGGTTTTCTTTCCGGTTTGACAAATTTGAAAGTACTAAGTCTCGAGGGTAATAAGATAGCAGACCTTTCTTTCGTTAAGGATCTCTTCGCCCTCGAATCACTGAGCCTGAACGGCAATCAGGTAAAAGATGGAAAATATCTGTCGGACAAATCCGGTCTCAACTCCCTGGAACTGCGCGACAATCGTCTTTCAGACCACCGTTTCCTGACTTCATTGACCAGACTGGCCCTTCTTGACCTCGGAGGCAATGATATAACGAAGTTTGACTTTTTAACCGACTTCAGGGAGCTAACGGTTTTATATCTGAGCAGGACCAATTTAACGGACATCTCGTTTTTGTACAACCTGCCCAACCTGCTTACGCTCGAACTCAGCGGCGTTCGAAACCTCTCTTTCGGATTTCTGTCTGAGTTCACCAACTTACTCTTTTTATATCTCAACGATACCAATTTATCCGACTGCGGTTTTCTTGAGAGCCTGACTAATATGTTGGGGGTCGAACTCAATGCCAACAGGATTTCCGACATCAGCTTTATGCGTGGATGGAAGGATTTGGCAAGGATCTGCATCGCAAACAATCAGGTTTCCGATCTCAGTGTTCTGGAAGGTCTCGACAATCTTACAAAGGCGGACCTCACGGGCAATCAGATCACTGACATCCGGCCCCTGTTGAAATTTGTAAAAAGGGCCTCAGGGTAGTCAATAAGGACTGGGACTATGATTCCTTTTTGCGTGGCGGGAAATCCCATCGAAAGTACGCTGCTCAAAATGCTCGATCTGGGCGGAGACGCCGTGCTGCGGCATTTCGAAAGGATCAGCGAGGAAGGCCTGGACTATATTTTTGAGGCAAAGATTACCCTGGTGGGGGAAGGCGGTACCGGCAAAACTTCCCTCCAGGCCCGGCTGCTGAACGAGAACGCGGCACTGCCGAAAGACGACACCAGAACCCGGGGCATACAAATATCCGACTGGCATTTCGACGACAGTGACGGACGAAAGACCGCCCATATCTGGGATTTTGGCGGCCAGGACGTATACTATCCCGTCCACCGGTTTTTTCTGACGGAGAATTCCGTCTTTATACTGCTGGCATCTACCAGAAATGCCAGCCACAATTTTGAATACTGGATCCCGACCATTTTTCAGTTTGGCGGCAATAGCCCCATCATCCTTGGCCAGACCTGCCACGACGGCCTCAGGGTCACCTGGAATGACATCGGAAATTATCTGGCCAACACTAATTTCAATATTGTCCGCACGGGAAGTACGCCCTATTTCCAGCTGAATCTCCCCGACCGCAACGACGGTTTGAAAGAGATCCGGAGCGCAATCGTCGCCCAGATCGCGCAACTGTCCCATTTCGGCAGGGGCGTTCCCAGATCGTGGATCCCGGTACGCATAGCCATCGCCGATGAAGCTAAAAAGAATGCCTGTATCTCCTTCGACAGGTTCACCGAAATATGCCGGCAGATCAACGCGGACAAGTTCGCTGACGTCCAGCAGGTCGAAGACATCGGTAATTTTTACATTTCCTCGGCATAATCGTGTGGTACTCCAATAACGAGGAACTGAGGGAATGGGTGGTGCTGCAGCCGGGCTGGATCATGAACGCAGTGTACAGGATCATCGACGACGTGGAATTGCAGAACCGCCATGGACTGATCCTTCCTGCAGATTTTGAAAGGCTGTGGTCGGACGGGTTCTACAAGGGCAGACAGAACGTTTTGAAGAAAATGCTGCAGGTATTCAAGATCATCTTTCCGCAAAAAACCAAAAAGAACACCTTTATTCTCCCAGCCCGCCTACTCTCGATCCCAAAGGAATCCATCTGGCCCCGGGACGGCGTAAGCCTTCGTCTGCAATACGACTATGTGTTCATGCCCAGAGGACTGGTCAACCAGCGCTGAGTGCCGAACTGAGCCGCCTGATCGTTTCGGACAACGACGTCTGGAACAACGCCGTGACCCTGACCTACGGGGACGGCACCGCCAGGGCGCAGGTCTTCGAGGATTTTTATCACCGCCAGATCTGTGTGGCGGCTTCCGGCGCCGACGCCCGAGGTCTTATTATGCTGATAATGAATGAAATGACCAATATCATCGACGGTTACAAGGGCGTAGAGGCAGACCTTAGCGTCCCTTGCAATTGTCCTGTTTGTCTGACGAGCGAAACCCCCATTTTTTTTAAACATAAAGAGCTGCTCCGCTGGTCAAAAAGGGGAACAGTATTTTGCAACGAGAGCGGCACGAGCATGTCCATCAATGAATTGTTGTTTAACGTGGGTTTGATCAATCCGCTGAAAGAGACGACCAGGAGTGAAACTACATCCGCAAGGCCATTAAAGGCATTTATCTCCTATTCCCGCCTCGACGGTGAAAGCAGGGAAGAGGGCGGATACGACTATTTAAGTCAGTTCAAAAAGCATCTGGCTCCGCTGGCGAAATACAGCGAACTGATCCAGACCTGGGACGACACGCTGCTGATCGCGGGCGAGGACTGGGATGACAGGATCAGGGACGAGCTGCAAAAGAGCGACGTTATTTTCCTACTGATTTCGGTGAACTTTCTGAACACCCCTACATCGCGGACACCGAACTCAGGATAGCCATCGGGAGACACGAAAGGAAAGAATGTCTGGTCGTGCCCGTGGTCATCGGTGCCTGCGGCTGGCAGGACATTAAATGGCTGGGTAAGATAGCGGCGGTCCCGCGTAAAGGGGCCAATATCGCTTCCTGGGAGGCGAATCCCGCCTGGAAAACGATCGACGACGCCTGGATGCACGTCTACAACGAGGTAAAGGAAATGATCGTCAGCTATCAGAAGAACAAGGCCTGACAACTATCGCTGACTGGCGATCAGCAGATTCAGGTCCGTATACTTCAGGTCGAAGCGCTGGCTGAGATGGAAATTGGTCAGGGCTCCCTTGAACAGGTAGATGCCGCTGCGCAGATGTATCTTATGCCATACCAGATTTTCAAATCCGCCTTCTTCACCGGCCTCCAGCAGAAGAGGCATCAGCACATTGCTGATAGCGTGGCTGGCCGTACGCGCAAAGCCGGAAGGAATATTGGGAACGCAATAGTGTATGACGCCGTATTTGGTGAAGACCGGGTGCTCGTGCGTCGTGATCTCCGACGTCTCGAAGCAGCCTCCGCGATCGATGCTGACGTCAATGATCACACTGCCGGGACGCATATTGCTGACCATCTCCTCGGTGACGACCACCGGTGTGCGGCCGCTCTGTGAACTAAGAGCCCCGACGGCGATCTCACAGGTCTTTATCTGTTTGGCCAGAATACGGGGTTCCATGACAGAGGTCCACATCCGCTGGCCGATATTGTTCTGCAGTCTTTTGAGGCGGTAGACGCTGTTGTCGAAGACTTTTACGGAGGCGCCCAGGGCCAGGGCGGCGCGGGCGGCAAATTCGCCGACGATGCCCGCTCCCAGAATAATGACCTTGGTGGGGGGATGCCCGAGATCCCGCCGAGGAGAACACCCTTTCCGTGGTTGGCGGAGCTCAGGTATTGTCCGGCAACAAGCATTACGGCGCTGCCGGCGATCTCGCTCATGCTGCGGACTATTGGATAGGTGCCGCTGTCGTCTTTCAGGTTTTCAAAGGAGATGCCGGTGATACGTTTGTCCATCATCTTTTGCAGCAGCTCCGCCTTCATGGCGGAAAGATGGATGGGAGAGATGACGATCTGGTTCAGCTGCAGGAAGGGCAGATCCTCTTCGATGACAGGCGCGCTTTTTACCAGTATGGGGGCCTTGAATACCTCCGACTTGTCAGATACGATCCTGGCCCCGGCCTCGCTGTAGTCCCTGTCCCTGTAGTGGGAGGCTTCTCCGGCGTTGCGCTCGATCACGACCTCGTGGCCGTTGCTGACCAGCACACCAACCGCGTCCGGCGTCAACGCGATACGGTTCTCCTGGAAGGCGACTTCCCTGGGGATACCGATATGTAAAGGAACCCCTTTGGGTTTGATGTCCAGGGTTTCTTCTAGTGTTTCGTAGCTGAAAGAGGTACTGATGACTGGTTTTTGCTGCGACATAATATGTCTGTCAAATTACAATTTAATATTGATTTTGGTGGGTTATTTTACGCGTGCTGGGATCGATGACCTCGAGTTTGAAATCCACCGTATCAGCCGGAAAGATGCCCGGAGCCCGGTCCGGCCATTCAACCAGACAGATCTCCCCACTGTACAGCACGTCCTCCACACCGGCACGGATGGCCTCCTCTTCGTCTTTTAGCCGGTAAAGGTCGATATGGTAGATCTTTCCGCCCTTATACCGGTATTCGTTGATAATGGAAAAGGTGGGGCTGCCAATAGCGTCCGTGACGCCTTTCAGCGTACAAAGGGAATGGATAAATGTCGTTTTTCCGGCCCCCATGTCGCCATGAAAGGCAAAAACAGCCGGAAGAGGAAATTGTTGCCAGAACCATCGGGCGGCCTCCTCTATATCCTTTAGCTGAAAACGAAGTTCCATGGCGCAAATATATCCCTTTCCGATCAGTGATCTTACATCCGTGTGGGCTTCGTAACTTTGCATTTGACTATATATGGAAACTATTAATTGGAAAATAGAGGGGATGAGCTGTTCCAGCTGCGCACTCACTATCAATAAATATCTCGAAAAAAGGGCTGCAGAACATAAAGGTGAGTCTGGCCAGCGGGGACGTCAGTTTCGGGGCCCCGGAAGGGCTGGACAGACAGTCCCTGCAGAAGGGCATCCACGACCTGGGCTATACCGTCGTCGGCGACGATCAGCAGTCCGCCGTGCGCCGGCCGATGAATAAGCACCTGAAACGTTTTCTTTTTTGTCTTCCCTTTACGCTGGCCCTCGTCCTGCACATGGTGGGCGTCGAAGGGCTGATGCACCCATGGGTTCAGCTGGTCATATGCCTGCCCGTTTATGTCACGGGGATGTTGTTCTTTGGCCGCAGCGCCGTCAAAAGCCTGCTGAACGGCATGCCCAATATGAACGTGCTCATCGCACTGGGTGCGACCGCCGCCTTTGTCTACAGCCTTACCGGCACCCTGATGGGACTGGGCCACGACTATCTTTTCTATGAGACCGCCGCCTCCATCATCACCATCGTATTCTTTGGCTACTATCTGGAAGACGCTTCCGTCCAGAGCTACCCAGCGGTCGCTGGACAGACTGGCCGTCAACCGGAAGATCACGGCTACCATGATCGCATTCGACGACCAGCACCAGGAAGTGCTGTTCCCCGTCGAGGGCGACCAGCTGAGAAGCGGCGACCTCATCCTGATACGCGCGGGGGAGGAAGTACCGGCGGACGCCAGAATACTCTGGGGAGAGGCCGGCGTCGACGAGTCGGTCCTTACCGGCGAAAGCATGCCAGTCGATAAAAAAGGGAAGGACAGCCTTATCGGCGGCAGTCTCCTCGTGTCGGGGACAGTAAAGGCCCAGGTCACCGCCGGGGCCAACGATTCGGTGCTGGCGGGTATCGTCAGAATGGTCCGCCAGGCGCAGGGCGAGAAGCCGCCCATCCAGCAGCTGGCCGACCGGATCAGTGCCGTTTTTGTGCCCGCCGTGCTCTTGCTGGCCGTCATAACATTTATCGGCAACTACTGGTATGACCATACCGTGGCGCCCGCCCTTATGCGCAGCATCGCCGTGCTGGTCATCGCCTGCCCCTGCGCCATGGGGCTGGCCACCCCGCAGCCATTTCCGTCGGGCTCGGCCGCGGCGCCCGGAAAGGCATCCTGTTCCGCAACGCCCGTCACCTGGAGGCTTTTTCGGGTATCCGTCAGGTGGTATTCGACAAGACGGGCACCCTGACGACCGGCGAGTTTGCCATCAGCCAGTGGCAGGTCCACCCGGATGCAGGGATCTCCCCGAACAGCTGAAGGCCATCGCGTACTCTCTCGAAAAATATTCCGGCCACCCCATCGCCAGAAGCATCACCCGCGAATGGAAGGCCTCGCCGGGCAGCGTTTTCCGCTGGCAGAAGGTCGAAGAGGTGAAGGGCCTCGGCATGCGGGGTGCTACGAAAGAAGGGGATATTTACTGGGCAGGTTCGTATAAGGTCGCGGCGGGATTGACCTCAGACGATGCGCATAACGTTTATATCGTCCGCAACGACCGACTTCTGGGTTGGATAGACGTCCGCGACCAGCTGCGCCCGGAGGCCGCAAATATCGTCTCCTGGCTGCATAGCAAGGGCATCCATACCGTCCTGCTCAGCGGGGACAGACAACAGACCTGCCGGGACATCGCCTCGGCCCTGGGCATCCAGGAAGTGCTGGCAGAACAGAGTCCGGAGGACAAGCTGAACTAGGTGACCCGCCTGACAGGCGAGATGCCTACCGCGATGGTAGGCGACGGTATCAACGACGCACCTGCACTGGCCCGCGCCACCATCGGCATCTCGATGAGCGACGCCTCGCAGCTGGCCGTACAGACGGCCGACGTCGTGCTGATGGGTAACGGCCTGCAGCAGCTGCCAGCCGCCCTGGGACTGGGCAGGCATACCTTTTCGACGATCAGAGGCAATCTTTTCTGGGCTTTTTCCTACAACGTCGTCGCAATTCCGGTAGCCGCACTAGGGCTGCTGACGCCGGCGCTGGCGGCCTTAGCGATGGGTTTCAGCGACGTGGTCCTGGCTGCCAATTCGCTGCGCCTCTATGTGAAGAAGCTGTTCTAAAATGACAAATCCCAATACACCCGACCTGCTGGGACTCCTGCGCCAGTACTGGCACTATGAGGGTTTCAGACCGAGGCAGGAAGAGATCATCCGGTCTGTGCTGGCCGGTAAG
The DNA here is from genome assembly GCF_050632245.1 of Puia sp. P3. Lineage (NCBI taxonomy): Bacteria > Pseudomonadati > Bacteroidota > Chitinophagia > Chitinophagales > Chitinophagaceae > Puia > Puia sp. P3. Next base: position 6,486,508 of record NZ_CP192583.1, on the reverse strand, counting down.
GACACCCTTGCCCTCCTGCCGACAGGAGGAGGAAAGTCCCTGTGCTTCCAGGTGCCGGCGATGGCGCTGCCGGGCCTCTGTCTGGTAGTAAGCCCCTGGTCGCGCTCATGAAAGACCAGACGGACGGGCTCCGCAAAAAGGGATCACCGCCTTTTCCCTCCACAGCGGGATGAGCCGCAAAGAGGTGATAGCGACCCTCCGGCTGGCGGGTAACAGCAACTGCAAATTCCTCTATGTATCCCCCGAACGACTCGAGACGGGCCTTTTTTCCGACTACCTGCATTCGCTGAACATCAGCCTTATCGCCATCGACGAGGCGCACTGCGTTTCCCAGTGGGGCTACGATTTCCGGCCCCCTACCTGCGCATTGCCGCGCTGAGGGAAGCGCTGCCGGAAGTGCCCATGCTGGGCCTGACCGCATCCGCAACTCCCACAGTCCTGGAAGATATCGCCGCGCGGCTGGAAATGCGGACGCCGGCCGTGTTTCGCCTGCCGTTTACGCGGCCTAATCTGTCTTACAGCATTTTCGCCGTCGCCAACAAGCCGCAAAAAATAGCGGAGATCCTGTCCAAAGTCACGGGCAGCGCCATCATCTATTGCAAGACGCGCCGGTCGACGCGTGAGATCAGCGAGGGGCTGATGCGCCAGGGCATTCCCGCGGTCGCCTATCACGCCGGACTTACGCGCGACGAGCGGATCACCCGACAGGAAGACTGGCTGAAAGACCGGGTAAGGGTCATCGTTAGTACCAACGCCTTTGGTATGGGCATTGACAAAGCCGGCGTCCGCGCCGTGATCCACGCCGACACCCCTGAGTCCGTCGAGAACTACTACCAGGAGTCCGGCCGCGCTGGCCGCGACGGCCTGAAAGCCTATGCGGTGCTGCTGGCGGAGGCCCCCGAACTCGCAGGTGGCCCAGGCGATCCACCCCCACCAAATTCGAGTCCGCGCGGCTGGAGTCCATGCCCGACGCGCGTTTCCCCTCCATAGACAAGATCCGTCCCGTCTACCAGCACCTGATGAACTACCTCCAGCTGCCCGCGGGTTCGGGCGAGGGCAACTATTTCGATTTCGACCTGACGGGCTTTACCTCCCGGTTTGGTCTCGAGATCGGCGCAGTGACGAACGTGCTGAAGGTCCTGGAGCAGGAAGGGCTCTTCAGCTGGCAGCAGCAGGTATTCCTGCCCGCCAGGACGCAGTTCTGCGTCGGAAAGGAGACGCTCTACGATTTCGAACGGGACCATCCCGAATTCGAGCCGCTGATACACGCTTTGCTGCGCAGCTATGAAGGAATTTTCGACCAGTCGGTCCCGATACGCGAGCGGCAGCTGGCCTGGCAGCTGCGCATTTCACCGGCCCAGCTCGGCGGCGCAGCTCGAACAGCTGAACGCCCTTCGCATCATCGACTATACGCCACTGAAAGAGTCACCCCAGCTGTACTTCTTCCGCGACCGCGTGGCGACAGAGGAATTGTATATCGATCCGGTCAGCTACAGGGAAAAAAGGAAGTATATGCGGCGCGGATCCGCGCGATGATCCGCTATCTCGGGCTTGGCTCGGGAGAATGCCGGAGCCGCTACCTGGCGCACTATTTCGGGGACAAGGACGCGGGAGACTGCGGGATTTGCGACAACCGCCTGGCCGCGGCCAGGGCGGCCTCGCCTGCGCGGCCGCCGGGGAGATAACTCAAAACCAACTCTTCTTACTCTTTCCTCCGAGACCCAGAGCTCCCAGCAGACTGCGCGTGATGATCCCCGCCGCCGTTCTTTCTGCCTGCCGCGCGGCAGGGCTGTCAAGAATTTTTTCGAGCGTAGACTTTTCCTGTTTTTCGGCGCGGCCTGTCCACCACCGCCGCCTGCATCCCCATTTTTAGCGGCGGCCTCCGCCAGCTTCGCCGTAAGGATCTCATAAGCGCTCTCCGAATCGACCGGCGTATTGTATTTCGCCGCCAGCCTGCTCTTCGCCACGGCGCCGTCCAGCTCTGCCGGCGTGAGGATATCCATCCTGCTGCGCGGCGAGCACAGCAGACAGTGAACGAGAGGCGTGGGAATTCCTTTTTCGTTGAGCGAAGTGATGAGGGCCTCGCCGATGCCCAGCTTCGTAAGCAGGTCCTCCGTCTTATAATAAGTGCTGGTCGGATAGTTCTCCGCCGCCTGCCTGATATCCTTCCGGTCGGCGGCCGTAAAAGCGCGCAGCGCATGCTGCACTTTCAGACCCAGCTGCGCAAGCACTCCAGCGGGAATATCCGACGGGTTCTGCGTACAAAAGAACACGCCGACGCCCTTGCTCCGGATCAGCTTGATGATGGTCTCTATCTGTTGCAGCAGAGCATCGCTGGCTTCCTGGAAGACCAGGTGCGCCTCGTCGATGAACAACACCAGTTTGGGTTTGTCGAGATCGCCTTCTTCCGGGCAGGTGGCATAGAGTTCCGCCAGCAACTGCAGCATAAAAGTCGAAAATAGCTTTGGTCTGTTCTGGAGATCGGTGACGCGCAGTACGCTGATCATCCCTCTTCCGTCGTCGGATATGCGCATCAGATCGGCGACCTCCAGCTCTTTTCGCCAAAGAAGACGTCCGCGCCCTGTTGCTGGAGTTCGATGACCTTCCGCAGGATGGTCCCCGTGGACGTAGTGGCAACTTTGCCATAGGACTTTTCGATCTCCGCTTTTCCTTCGGCGCCTACATACTGCAGCACTTTTATAAAGTCCTTCAGGTCGAGAAGAGGCAGTTGGTTATCGTCGCAGAATTTAAAGATCATGGCCACCAGTCCCTCCTGCGTATCGTTGAGGCCGAGGATCTTGGCTAGCAGCACCGGTCCGAATTCACTGACGGTGGCACGGATGCGGGTGCCTTTCTCGCCGCTGAGGGTGAGAAATTCCACGGGGTAGGCGGACGGAGTATAGGTTGCGCCGATCTGCTTGTATCGTTCGTTCACCTTGTCGTTGGCGGTCCCGGCTGCGGCAATGCCACTCGAGGTCGCCCTTGATGTCCATCAGCAGCACGGGCACGCTGGCGTCGCTGAGGGCCTCGCTGATCATCTGGAGCGTCTTGGTCTTCCCGGTGCCGGTGGCGCCGGCGATAAGGCCGTGACGGTTCATGGTCTTCAGCGGAAGATATACGCTGGCGCCGGACACGACCTGACCGTCGAGCATCCCTGCGCCCATCAGAATAGTTTCGCCCTTGAAGGTGTAGCCGTCCTTTACGGACTGGAGAAAGCTGTCGGTTGCGGACATAGGTAGATGTTATTAAACCGTCCTAAATGTAAATAATTATGACCAGTCGATGACCGGTTGCCCGGACCTTTCCCGGGCTTAACACTGGCTGTATCGACCTGTCCCGGACTTACGACATGTCTAGACCTTTTCCGATAGCAGCTGGCGGATCTGCTCTTCCAGCTCTTTGAGCCTTTTTTCCAGATCGGGCAGGTTGCGGCTGATGGCCTGACTGCGCAATGCACTCGTATAGTCGTATGCAGGGGTTCCCGTTACGGCGCCGCCCTGCGACTTGATCGATTTTGTAACCCCGCTCTGCGCATTGATACGGGCTCCGTCGGCGATCTGCAGGTGACCGACGATGCCAGCCTGTCCGCCGATCATTACGCCGCTGCCGATCTTGGTGCTGCCGCTGATACCCGCCTGCGCCGCGATGACAGTATGGTGTCCGATATCCACGTTGTGGGCGATCTGTATAAGGTTGTCGAGCTTGGCCCCGTTGCGGATCACCGTGGAACCCATGGTAGCACGGTCGATGGCGACATTGGCGCCTATTTCCACATAGTCTTCGATCACCACATTCCCGATCTGGGGAACTTTTTTGAAAGTGCCGTCCGACTGGGGAGCGAATCCAAATCCGTCGCTGCCGATCACCGAGCCCGCATGGATGGTGACATTGGCGCCGACGACGCAGTTGTGGTAGATCTTCACGCCCGGATGCAGTACCGTGTTATCGCCGATGCTCACATTATTGCCCAGGAACACCTGCGGGTGGATCTTGACGTTGTTGCCAACAACGACATTTTCTCCGACATAGGCGAAGGCGCCGATAAAGACCTTGTCTCCGATCCTGGCAGTTTTTGCCCGGTAGGATGGCTCCTGGATGCCCGTCAGCTGCTGCGCCTCTATCTCCTGATATTTGGTCAGTAGGGTAGCAAAAGCCGTGTAAGCGTCGGGGACCCGGATCAGCGTGCCGCTGGTCGGTTGTTTCACCTCCTGCGTCTCATTGATGATGATGACGGAAGCGCCGGTGGTATAGAGATATTCTTCGTATTTGGGATTGGCGAGAAAGGCGAGCTGGCCGGCAACGGCTTCTTCGATCTTTCCGAAGCTACTTACGGCGGCGTTCGGGTCTCCTTCCGTCTTACCGTTGATCAACATGGCTATCTGGGCAGCAGTGAATTGCATAGTTTTGTGGTTTTTCAGGATGTAGTTCTCTACACACCTGTACTCAAGTGGCAAATATAAAATTTTTTCACCGTGCTCGCCAGCGTTTGCTGGATAAGCGCGTTGTCTACCTTCGAAATATCCTTTACCGATCCGTCCCGGAAGAGGATACAGATCTTTTCGTCGGCGGGATTATAGGTCGTATTGACGGCCTCTCCGGTGAATACGAAATACCCGGCTTCTTCCATCGAAATGTCCAGCATCCGGCTCACGTTCTCTTTTAATCCCGCTACGTAGGACTCTTCGAAGGGAGTTGCCTGAAGCCTTACTTTTAGCAGCCTCCGGTCGATCAGCCCCTTCGAAAGGCCGGACAGCACCTTGTCGGGATGGAACATCCAGTTCTTGATGGTCCCCATTACGTCGTAGTCGTCGAGCAGGCAGAATTTGTCCAGATTTGACCCGACGGACGCGCGGGTCGTTGCATCCTGCAAAAAGAAATCCAGGGCCGGAGAACAGCAGCTGACTTCCTCTCCGCGGACCACCAGCTCGCGCGCCCTTTCCAGTATCCTGACCAGCATTTTTTCGGCGCTCACCACCGTCTTGTGCAGATAGACCTGCCAGTACATCAGCCGCCGGGCGAGCAGGAATTTTTCTATCGAATAGATGGCTTTTTCCTCCACCATCAGCTCGCCGTCGCAGACGGCCAGCATTTTCAGGATCCGGTCATAGCCGATGACGCCTTCGCTGACCCCGGTGAAGAAACTGTCGCGGGACAGATAGTCCATCCGGTCCATGTCCAGCTGTCCGGACACCAGCTGGTGCAGAAAGCGCTTGGGGTGGTCATTCGTGAAAATACGGATCGCAGTGCCCAGCTGTCCGCCGAATTCCTTGTCCAGCACCTGCATGATCTGCAGGGACAGAGTTTCGTGATGGGCGCCTTTTATGACCACATTCTCGAGGGCGTGCGAGAAAGGACCATGGCCAATATCGTGCAGCAGGATGGCGATCTTTACCCCCAGCTCTTCCTCATCGCTGATAGCAACCCCCTTACGCCTCAGTTCGGTGACCGCATTCCCCATAAGGTGATAGGCCCCCAGCGAGTGGTGCAGACGGGTATGCACGGCCCCGGGATAGACCAGGTGGGCAAATGCCATCTGATTTATCCGGCGCAGTCGCTGGTAATAAGGGTGGGCCACGATGTTCAGCAGCAGGGGATGATCCAGTGTAATAAAGCCGTAAACGGGGTCATTTATGATCTTGCGCGATAATTGGGCCATTCCTGTTTGTGTTTTGTTAAAACGGGCTAAAACAATTGTCAAATCTAGTTAAAATTGGCCGAGAGTTTGTAGTTTGTGTGATATGGCACTAGCGAAAATACTCTGGGTCGACGACGAAATTGAGAGCTTGCATTCCCAGATCCTCTTTCTGGAAAATAAAGGATACGAAGTTACGGCCCTGACCAACGGTTTTGATGCTATCGATTTTGTAAAGGAAAATCCCATCGACGTAGTTCTGCTGGACGAGACGATGCCCGGTATTACGGGTCTGGAAACCCTCGCCAAGATCAAGGAAGCCAACCAGCATACCCCGGTAGTGCTGATCACCAAGAACGAGACGGAGAATCTGATGGACGACGCGATCGGTAGCCAGATAACGGACTACCTTATCAAACCCGTCAATCCAAATCAGGTGCTGCTCAGCCTCAAAAAGATCATCGACAATAAAAGACTGGTCGCGGAGAAGACCACCACGGCCTATCAGCAGCAGTTCAGGAATCTGTTTATGGCACTGAACAGCAATCCCGACTACAACGAGTGGATGGACATCTATAAAAAGCTCGTGTACTGGGAGCTCGAGATGGAGAAATCCGACAGCCCCGAAATGCGCGAGGTCCTGCAGACCCAAAAACAGGAAGCGAATACCGAGTTCTTCAAATTCGTAAGTAAGAACTACGCCGGCTGGGTGAACCCCCGCTCGACCGAGGGTCCCATCATGTCGCACAACCTCATCCAGTTCAAGGTATTGCCCCACGTGGAGAAGGGCACGCCGACCTTTTTTATCCTGCTCGACAATCTTCGGATCGACCAGTGGAAGGCAATCCAGCCCATCTTCGCGGAAAGTTTCCGCATACTCGAAGAGGATAGTTTTTACAGCATCCTTCCGACCGCTACGCAGTACAGCCGCAACGCGATTTTTTCCGGCCTGATGCCGCTGGATATCGAGAAACAGTATCCGTCGCAGTGGAAGAACGACGACGAGGAAGGCGGGAAGAACCTTTTCGAAGAGGAGTTTTTCCGCGGCCTGCTGAAGAGGCTGAAGAAGGACAACCTTAGATCTTCGTATACAAAGGTACTCAACTACCAGGCCGGCCAGGACCTGGTAAATAACATTCACAACCTGCTGAACAACGACCTCAACATCATCGTCTATAATTTTGTGGATATGCTCAGCCACGCGCGCACCGAGATGGAAGTACTGAAAGAGCTCGCCAGCGACGAGATCAGCTACCGCAGCATTACGACCAGCTGGTTCGAGCATTCTCCCCTGCACCAGGCACTGAAGAAGATCGCCGACAAGAAGATCAATATCATTCTGGCCACCGACCACGGCAGCGTGCGGGTGAAAACGCCTTACAAGGTCATCGGCGACAAGCAGACCACTACCAATCTCCGGTACAAACACGGCCGCAACCTCAACTACGAGGCCAAGGAAGTACTGGCATTCCGCGACCCCAAAGAGGCGGGCCTGCCCGTCCCCACCGTCAATTCGTCATTCATCTTTGCCCGCGGCGACGGATTCCTTTGCTACCCCAATAACTACAACTACTACGTCAACTACTACCGCAATACGTTCCAGCACGGCGGCGTCAGCCTCGAGGAAATGATCATTCCGGTTGTCCGGATGGCAAGCAAAAATGCCTGATCCGGCTCCGTTCCACGGGCAGCCCCCCCGGACCACCCGCCGGTACACCCCCTCCGTAGGTGGTTTTTCTCCACACCTGGTGGATAAAATAGGGCCGGCCGATTCCCCTTCCCCCTTATTAAGTGTTAATTTTGAAGACCATGATGAAGTTCACACAATCTACTCTCGATAAGGTCGAGCGAATATTGGATGAAGCCGAATACATCGTACGCTACGAAAGAGGCAATTTTCAGAGCGGCTATTGTATTTTGGAGCAGAGAAAGGTGGTGGTGCTGAATAAATTCCTCCAGCTGGAAGGTCGCATCAGCACACTGATCGATATCGTCCCCCAGCTGCGCATCAATCCCGAAATGCTGAGTCCCGAAGTAAAAAAGATTTACGACGACGTAGTCGCAATGGCCCATCAGGTGGGTGAAGGAAATGAATAATCCCCCGTTAAAGATCACTTTTTTGGGTACCGGCACCAGCACGGGAGTGCCGATGATAGCCTGCCCCTGCGCCGTATGCGCATCCACCGACAATAGGGACAAACGGCTGCGCAGCAGCATACTCGTCCAGTCGCCTGCCACGACTATCGTTGTCGATACCACGCCGGATTTCCGCTATCAGATGCTGCGGCAGAATATACGCGAGCTGGACGCCGTCATTTTCACGCATCCGCACAAGGACCATCTCGCCGGCCTCGACGACGTTCGGGCCTTCAATTTCTTTCAGCGCAAAGCGATGAACCTCTACGCCAATGAAATGACGCAGGAGACGATCGTGCGCGAGTTCCCCTACGCTTTCGCCGACATGAAATACCCCGGCATTCCCGACCTGCGCCTCAACGATATCGACAAAGACCCGTTTCTCATCGGGGATATCACCATTCAGCCGATCCAGGTCTGGCACATGAAAATGCCCGTACTGGGTTTCCGCTTCGGCGACTTTACCTATATCACCGACGCCAACCGCATCGACGAAGAAAGAACGCGAAAAGATAAGAGGCAGCAAACAGATCGTCCTCAACGCCCTGCGCCACGAGAAACACGTTTCCCATTTCTCCTCGGCGAAGCCATCGACGAAGTCCGTTCCCTCGGCGTGCCGGAGGCCTGGTTTACCCACGTCAGCCACCAGCTGGGCAAACACACCGAAGTCGAACCCGACCTCCCCAAAGGAATGCACCTCGCCTACGATGGCCTCGTCGTGGAGGCCTAACTACCTCCTATTTCCCGCCATCATCCCTCCCGTCCCCCATTCCCCCCGGATTGTTAATGATTTGTGAGTGTATTTCTCCTGTTAAACCTTCTCTCCCTTTTAGGGTCTATCCAGACATAAAAGCAGAGTATGAGAAAAATAGTCCTGTCCTTACCCGCCCTTCTCCTGGTTGCAGTCACCTCGTTTGGCCAGACAGCCGTAGAATTCATTCCGCAGGGCGGCTATACCTTTGGAAGCAATACCGATTTCCCCGATCTGTACGGTCACGTCGACGGCGCCTGGAGCCTCGGCGGCGCGCTGAAATTCAACGTCAACCGCAATCTCGGTATCGAAGTACTTTATAATCATATCAGTACGACTTCCGGTCTATACTACTACGACGACCATAGCGCCTATTCCTACGGCAATCTCGGCATCAACTATATCATGATCGGACCCGTCGAATCCTTTACCATCCCCGGCTCCACAGTCCGTCCCTTCATCGGGGCGATGCTTGGCGCCGCGATCATGGACCCCGAAGGCGACAACACCTTCACCAAATTTGCCGCCGGTTTTCAGCTGGGTACCAACATCTATGTCTCTCCCCGCGTCGGCCTCCAGCTAAAGGCACAGATGCTGTCTCCCGTAGACGCGGCCGGCGGAAGCCTGTTCTTCAGCAACTACGGCTCCGGCGGCGGCATCAGCACCTATTCCTCGATGTACCAGTTCAGCCTCAACGCAGGATTGATCATCGGCCTGGGCCAGATCCTGCCCGAACCGGGCTACCACCAGTCCCGCCGCCCCGGCCCCCGCTACCGCAGATATTATTACTAACTAAATGGGTTGATCCATACCCCTTACATATACACCCCGCCGTCGGCGGGGTTTTTTATTCCCCCGGCCACCGCGGCCCTCACCCCGGGTCACTCAACCCCCGGCCACCGCGGCCCCCTCGCCCCCGCGCCCGCACGGCTGGCGCGCCCCCGCGCCGACAGTTACCCGCTGCAACGGGCAGGTGTCCAATGATTTTACAAACTAACGTTTGTTAGTTTTATAAAAAATCTGTTACTTTGGGTCATAAAGGACTTGTGGTATACCCGCAATTCGATATATTTATAACGATTGTTTGCCAGTGTTTCCAGGCAATAGCCTCACCGGTTGTTGCCTGGTTTTTTAAGGCCGGGGCCAACAGGGCCGCAAGATCGGATTTGATAAATACTTTTTAATCTATCTCCACATGGAATTCGCAACAGAAGAACTGACCAGACAAGTGGGGCAAACAGCCCGCGATTTTGCCAACCAATACATCAAGCCCTTTGTCATGGAATGGGACGAGTCCCAGCATTTCCCCAAAGAAGTTTTCGAAGGACTCGGACGCCTCGGCCTCATGGGCGTCGTCGTCCCCGAAGAATACGGCGGCTCCGGCCTGTCTTACATCGAATATGTCACTGTTATTCAGGAGATTGCCAAGGTCTGCGGCAGCATCGGCCTTAGCCTCGCCGCCCACAACTCCCTCTGCACCGGACATATTCTTGCCTTTGGCAATGAAGCCCAAAAGAAAAAATTCCTCCCCGTCTCGCGACCGGCGAGGCCATCGGCGCCTGGGGCCTCACCGAAGCCAATACCGGCAGCGACGCCGGAAATATGCGCTGCACCGCCGTCAAAGAAGGCAACGAATGGGTCGTCAACGGCACCAAAAACTGGATTACGCACGGCATCAGCGGCAATATCGCCGTAGTCGTCGCCAGGACAGGCGAGCCGCGCACCCGGAACAACGCCACCGCCTTCGTCGTCGAGAGAGGCACACCAGGATTCAGCGGCGGCAAGAAAGAGAACAAACTCGGAATGCGCGCCAGCGAAACCGCGGAAATGATCTTTGACCAGTGCCGCATCCCCGACGAGAATCGCCTCGGCGAAGTCGGCGACGGCTTTCGTCAGGCGCTCGCAGTGCTCGACGGCGGACGTATCTCTATCGCCGCCCTTTCCATCGGCATCGCCAGAGGCGCCATGGAGGCAGCCATTCAGTATTCGAAAGAACGCCACCAGTTCGACCAGCCGATCAGCAATTTCCAGGGCATCTCTTTCAAACTGGCCGATATGGCCACCGAGATCGCCGCGGCCGAACTGCTGACCTTCCAGGCTGCAGACCTGAAAAGCCGACACCTGCCCATGACCCGCCAGGCCGCCATGGCCAAATACTTCGCCAGCGAGGTGGCCGTCCGGACCGCCAACGACGCCGTCCAGATCTTCGGCGGATACGGATATACCAAAGATTTTCCCGTCGAGAAATTCTATCGGGACAGCAAACTTTGTACGATAGGAGAAGGAACCTCCGAGATACAAAAGATCGTGATTGCCAGAGAGGTACTGAAGGGGTAGGGCCCCGGCAACCCGGTCGTAACAATTTTATAATACTTCCATTTTTCCGTGCATTGCTAGTTTTGCCCGCAGTAAACTACAATTGAATGGCAACTGCTTATGCCCTCCATCCTGCCGTCGGCACCTTCGACCTTACTGCCTTCGACGAGATCTACCACCAGTATCACAACGCCGTGTACAGCAATATTTACAAGCTCGTACGCCAGGAGGCCGTAGCCGAAGATATTCTGCAGGAGGTATTTATTGCGCTGTGGGAGAACCGCCGCCGGCTGGAGCCTGCAAAGGTCGCAGGCTGGCTCTTCGTCACCAGCTATAACAAATCCGTCAAATACCTCAAAAAAAGTCGCGCGAGAACGCCGTGCCACTTTCAGAAGACAGCCCGGTCTACAACACGATCCAGCCCGAAGAACAGGTCAGCGAACTGCGGCACCAACTAAGGATCTCTATGATCGAGGACGCCGTCAACCACCTCCCCGAAAGAAAGCGACAGGTCTTCCGCCTCTGCCGCTACGAAGGCAAATCCCTCGACGAGGTTGCACACATCATGAATATCTCTCCCTCCTCCGTCAGCGACTATCTTAAACAGGCCAACCGCTTCATCAAAGACTATATCTTCTCCAACTACGCCGAGGCTTCCCTTGCCCTGGCCCCGCTGCTCGTCATCTACTTAACAATTCCGTAATATCAATCGGCATCCCCTTTTTTCACAACAGGGGTATTTATGGCAAACCATGAGGACGAAGACCGAAAGACAAAGACTAAAGGAAGAATTCGAAAGAACAGTAGCATCAGGCAAAGAACTTTTGCCGGAAGCAACTTCGGCGCGGCTGCTCACAGAAATCCACGACAGGATCGGCGAACGGGCCGAAAGAAAAACCCGTGTCATCACCCTGAGGAACACCTGGCTCGCATGGACCGCCGCCGCCGCAGTCGTCATCCTCCTGATAGGAAAATTCTATCCCGTTGGCAAGAAGGCCGAAACGCCCGGGGCGAGCGCACCCCTGGCCGAGACCATTCGAACCAACGAAAGTGAAAAGGACTCCAGTCTCCTATTGTCCGACGGTTCGTCTGTAGTGCTCTCTCCCGGAAGCACCATCCGGTATTATCCTTCCTTCGAGGGGCAGCGCAGAAATATTTTCCTTACCGGTAAGGCCTTGTTCGACGTAACGTCCGACCCAGCCCGTCCCTTCACGGTGTATACAGGGGACATCAACACGACGGTGCTCGGGACCAGATTTGTCGTCAACACGCTCGCACCGGAAAGGACACAGGTCCGCCTGCTGCAGGGAAAGGTAATGGTCTGGTCTTCGGACAAACGTTTCGTGTTCCGCGAGATTTATCTGGAACCCGGACAACAGTTCACGCTCGACCGCCAGCAGCGCCAGTACGCAGTCTCCCAATACAGGGACAACTCAACCGTTGCTATTCCTAAGAAAAAATATCTCCCGCCGGAGTCGTCTCCGCAACCTCTATCCTTGAATTCAATCAGGAACCGCTGCCCCGTGTTCTGGCCATCATTGGCCAAAAATATAGGGTAACGTTCAGGCTGGATGGCCACGGCTTCAGCAACATGCTGGTGACCGGCAAGTTCATGCCCTCCGATCCTTTACCATCCGTCCTTTCCATGCTGGGAAGCATCAACAGGCTGTCCTTCACGGAAGCGGACGACACGATTGTAGTTGCCAGGTCACGCCCCTAATTGTCAAAATAAAAAAAGGATTATGTCATTCTTCAGGCTTAGAACCGCCTACCGGTGGTTGTATGGGATCGTATTGTCCATAGCACTTCCGGCAATGGCGCAGGATAAAACACAGCTGACGGGCATCGTCACATCCGAAAAAGGAGAGGCGCTCAGCAACGTCTCGATCTCGATGGTCGCCGCCAGCACAAAAGAAGCGCGGAACTTCTCAACCAACGAAAAGGGACTCTTCACCGCCGCTGGTCTGAAGACCGGCGAGAGATACGAACTCACGTTCAGCAGCGTAGGATACGAGATTTATTTATTAAAGAATTTCGAGATGAAGTCCGGCGTCAACAACTCCGTCATCATCCGCATGAAACAGACCGCTGCGGGCCTCAACGAAGTGGTCGTCATCGGATACGGCAGCGTGCTGAAGAAAGACGTCACGGGATCCATCGCCTCGCTGAAATCGGATAAGATCGCCGAGATCGCCGTCACCGACGTCACGCAGGCCCTGCAGGGCCGTATCTCGGGCGTAGTGGTCCAGACCCAGTCCTGGAAACCGGGCTTTACCTCGCAGGTAAGGATTCGCGGGAACAGGTCCATAACTGCCAGCAACGAACCGCTGTACGTACTCGACGGGATCCCTACCGTAGACGCCATCGACCAGCTCAACCCCAACGATATCGAATCCGTCGAGGTCCTCAAGGACGCGTCCGCCACCGCCATCTACGGCAACAGAGGCGCCAACGGCGTGATCATCATCACCACCAGGAAAGGCATTCAGGGAAGAACCACGCTGGAATACGCAGGCTATGAAGGCGTCCTGAAGAACAGACCGCTTCCCCGCCTGATGAACGCCGCGGAGTTCGTGGAATATTCCCGCGAGGCGCAGCGCAATTCTCTGGGCGGCACCTATGACCCCAAACCCAACAAGGACAACGACTTCAAAAACGACCAGCTCGTCGCCACACCCTATATGTACCAGAACATGACGAATGCCTGGGCCAGCGGCACATATGATCCTTCGAAACTGAAAAGCACGGACTGGCTCAGTTTTGGCCTCCGCACCGGCAACGTCAGGGACCACCAGCTGACCGTAAGGGCAGGCGGCGAAAAGACCCGGTTCCTGCTGTCAGGCGACTACTACAACAACGTCGGCGTGGTGCGGGATCAGGACTATACCCGCTATAACGTGCGCATGAACGCGGAGACCTCCATCGGAAAATTCCTCAGGGTGGGCACCGACGCCGTATATAGCCACTCGCTGCAGGACGCAGGCTGGTCGGACGTATTTGACGGATACGGCCTGAAGAGCTTCAATCCCATCGCGTCTCCCTACAACGACGACGGAACACTCGCCCTCTTCCCCACCAACAACACGCGTACACCCAACCCCGTCACGAACTTCGGTCATACTCAACGTGTCGTGAAACAGGATCGCTTCCTAGGCAACTATTTTGCCGACGTCTCCTTCCTGAACGGATTTAATTTCCGCACCAGCCTCGGTATCGACTACCGGTCGCAGCAGAATCTGAATTTCGACGCCGCCAATACCGCATCGGCCGGCGGCCAGGCGCCATCGGACGCGGTCAATTCCGGACTGCACCGGTCGATGTATACGCTCGAGAACATACTCAGCTACAGGAAGACGTTCAACCACGACCACAGTTTTTATGCCACACTGCTCCAGTCCATACAGGGCGAGACGGAAGACACCAGCATCATCTATGTCTCCAATCTGCCCTATGACCAGCAGCTATACTATAACGTGGGAAGCGCGCTTACGATCAACGGCATCCGGAGCAACTACTCACACTGGTCCCTGGCCTCCTTTATGGGGCGCGTGAACTATGCATTCAGGGACAAATACCGGCCACCGTTTCCGCCCGCTATGACGGCTCGTCGCGCCTCGCGGAAGGCCACAAATGGGTGATGTTCCCATCCGTAGCGCTGGCCTGGCGAATGAAAAGCGAGGACTTCCTGAAGAACGTCGGCGTACTCAGCGACCTCAAACTTCGGGGCGGGTGGGGCAGGACCGGTAACTCGGCCATTGCGCCCTATAAGACGGAAGGCGCGCTTTCGATCATCCAGTACGTATACGGAGACGCCCCAGCGCTGGGTTTCTCTCCACTCGAGATGATCAACCCTTCACTAACATGGGAGACGACAGGGCAGTTCAACGCCGGTATTGACTTCGGCCTGTTCAACGGTCGCATCAGCGGTACGATGGACGTCTACCAACAGAATACGTACAATCTCCTGCTGAGCCGCAACCTGCCTACAGTCAGCGGTTTCTCATCCATCCTCAGCAACGTAGGCAGGACGAGCAACGAAGGTATCGAAGCCGCGATCACCACGGTAAACACGACCACCAGGAATTTTGAGTGGCGCACGGACTGGATCTTCGCAACCAACAGGCAGAAGATCGTCGAGCTGTACAACGGAAAAGTGGACGACGTTGGCGCCAAATGGTTCATCGGCAAACCGGTCAATGTCTTCTACGACGTTACCAACGCCGGGATCTGGCAGAACACCGACGCGGACAAGGGAGAGATCGCCAAATATAATGCCAACGGGTCGACGTTCAAACCCGGAGATATCCGTCCGTTCGACCGGAATCACGACTACAAGATCGACGCATCGGACCGGTATATCATCGGCCAGCAGGACCCCAAATGGACGGCCAGTCTGGGCAACAATTTCCGGTATAAGAGCTTTGACGCGTCCTTCCTGCTGTATGCCATGGTCGGTCAGACGGTCTATCACGACCTGGATATGCGCTTTGACGGGCGCTACAACCAGCCCAAACTGGACTACTGGACGCCCAACAATCCCGCTAAGAAATATCCCCGTCCCCTGCTGGGTACGGCCGGTCTCAACTTTATCAGCGAACTCAACTACTACAGCGGGTCGTTCATGCGGATGAAGAATATCTCCGTCGGCTATTCCCTGCCGCCGCTGATGCTGAAGAAGACGAGCCTGCAGCGGTTCAGGATCTATGCGAGCGTGCAGAATCCGTTCGTCGTCACCAAATTCCCCGGTACTGACCCCGAAGGCGCCACCGGATTTAACGAGCCGAGTATCACGACCTATCTGATCGGCGCCAATATTATCTTTTAAATTTTTACAAACCACCGAACATGAACAAGATCTTCGTCTGGATAATGGCGGCTGTTGCGATGACCTCCGTCACCTCCTGCAAAAAATACCTGAACGAGACCGTCGTAGCAGGTGTCAGCTATCAGCTGTACGAGACGCCCGCCGGTATCGAAGGAGCGCTGGTGTCCGCCTACAATACCCTGCGACAGGACGTGGAGGGCGAAAACCTGCTGACCTTCAGCGACGCAGGAACCGACCTGTTCACCAACGGCAGCGACGGCAGCACCACCTGGAACCAGTATTTGGCTACACTCTCATCCCTCGACCCGAGGGCGGCGAGCTTCTGGGACTATCACTACTCGGGCATCGGGCAATGCAACGTGACCCTCGACTACCTGCCGAAAGTGACGGGTATGGACGACAGCCGCAAAAAAGTGATCGAAGCCGAGACCCGCTTCCTCAGGGGCTGGTACTATTTCGACCTGGTCCAGCACTACGGGAAGGTCCCGCTGGTACTGGCTTCCACGAGCAAGGTCACAACCGACTACAAACGCGCGGCAGTGAAGGACGTATACGCCAGCATCCTTTCCGACCTCAAAAAGGCCTTCGACCAGTTGCCCGTCACTCCAGCACAGCAGGGGCGCGCGACACGGGCGGCCGCCGCACAGTTGCTGGCGAAAGTATATCTCGCGCGGGGTAGCGCCAGCTTCGGCAACGCAGCAGGCCGCCCGCGGCACACAGGCTTCCGATATCGACAGCGTGATCTACTATGCTTCGCAGATCGAAGGCGGGCAACTGGGGAAATTTTCGCTGGTGTCCGACTACGCCCAGCTGTGGGACCCGAAGAACCAGACCAACAGCGAAGTCATCTTCGCCGTGCAGTTCTCTACCAACGTCATCAGCAACGGAGGCGGCAACAATATGCACCTGTACCACGTACCGCAGTACGACGCCGTCAATACAAAGATCCTGCAGCGCTCCCTCGACTATGGACGACCCTATCGCCGCGTCCGTCCCACACCCTACGTCTATAACGGACTGTTTGGCGCCACGCGCAAATACGATTCCCGCTTTGCCAAGTCCTTTGTCTGGGGCTACCTTGCGAACCTGGCCGCGACGGGCATCAAGACCCTCGCCGGCAATTCCGTCGACGTAAAGGTGGGAGACACCGCACTGTATTTCTCTCCGGTCTACTATAATTCGACGGCCGACCTCAACGCCGCGATGCAGGCAAACAAACAGTATCCGTACTTCCTTCCGCTGAACACCTACCAGCCCTATTCCTACAACTTTCTCTTCCCGGGTCTGAAGAAATACCTGGACCCCAGCCGTCCCACGACCAACGAGACCAATGGCACGCGCGACTGGATGGTCATGCGCTATGGCGAGACCCTGCTGTTCCTGGCAGAGGCATACGGCCGCAAGGGCAACTTCGACAAAGCGGCATCCTATATCAATCAGATCAGACAGCGCGCTGCCTACAAGGACGGCGAAGCGAAGACGACACAGTGGTGGACATTCGAGGGCGGGGATTTCAACGACAGGTCGAAGAGCACGGCAGCCCAGATGACCGTCACCTCCGCCGATATCAGCGGCGATTTTGTCAACTACATTCTCGAAGAGCGGGGCCGGGAGATGCTCGGCGAACTCAATCGCTGGGAAGACCTCGACCGCTGCGAAAAGCTGGTCGAAAGGGTGAAGAAATACAACCCCGGCGCGCAGAATATCAGGGACTATCATACGCTGCGCCCGATACCCCAAACCTTTATCGACCGGCTGAGCCCGCAGCAGCCCGTTGCCGACGTTCAAAATCCGGGATACTACTAATATCAATCATCATTAAAAAGAGCATCATGTTAAAAGGAGTTTTTTGGCGGCAGTAACGGCCGCAGCGGCACTGGCCGCGCAGGCGCAGGAGACCGCGCGTTTTAAGGAGATCAACAAGGCATTCCTCGACCCCAAATCAAGAATCGTTATGATCTGCGCGCACAGGGGCGCGCACAACGAGTTCCCGGAAAATTCCCTCGCTTCTTTCCGGAAGGCGATCGGGCTGGGGATCGATATCTTCGAACTGGATATCCGCGCTACAAAGGACGATTCGCTGGTGATCATGCACGACAGGACGGTCGACCGTACGACGGACGGACACGGCGAAGTGGCCAGCCTTACGTTCGAAGAGATAAGAAAACTGCATTTGAAATTCGACGGGAAGCCCACCGACGAAAAAGTGCCCACCCTGGAAGAGGCGCTGACGCTGGCGAAGGGAAAGATCCTCGTCGACCTCGATATCAAGGTCGCCAAATTCCCCGAGATCCTGGCGGTTGTCAACCGGACGCAGACAAAGAATACGGTCTTTGCGCTGGTATACCGTCCGATCTACGGCAAGATGATCAAGGAGCAAAGCCCCGGCTTCCGCACCCTGATACGCACTACGAGCGAGTCGGCCGTCGATACACTGTTCACCGTCACCGGCACCGAGGCGGTCCATATCGACAACCACCACAATACTGTTGCTGTAACCACGAAGATCAAGGGACACGGCGCCCGCGTTTTTATCAACGCGCTGGATGACGCCGACAAGAAAGTGGCGACAGGGGACCTGGACGCCTACGACGAGGACCTGAAAAACGGTGCGAATATCGTCCAGACCAACTACCCGGCCCTGCTGATGCAGTATCTGAAAAAGAAAGGGCTTTATTACTAAGGCATGAAATCATCGTCCCCCTTTGGACCGTATTTATCGAACAACTTGTCGATAGCTCCGGAAAAGAGGGGGAACTTTTCTTTCGTAAAGTTTTTGATAACCTCGATGGCTTTAAAGGCCTGTTCTTCGGTGAGTCCTTCGGCTTTGAGCCTGTCTATAAGTTCCTGCATGGTTAGGTATCTAAATTGAAATCCCCGCCGATAGGCGGGATTCAGTATTTAAGCGACTTTCAAAAGATTCATCTTACTCTTGTCGAATTTCTTCTGCGCATACTCGAGGTCGAGATGGAACTTGGTCTCTTTGGCGGAGGGCAGCTCGAACATCGCATCCGTCAGAATGCTTTCGCAGATGCTTCTGAGTCCGCGGGCGCCCAGCTTGTACTCGACGGCCTTATCGACCATGAAATCCAGCACTTCGTTGTCGAAGCTCAGCTGTATGCCTTCCAGTTCGAACAGTTTCTTGTACTGGCGGATCAGCGAGTTCTTGGGTTCCGTCAGGATCGACCGGAGCGTCGTCTTGTCCAGCGGGTCGAGATGCGTGACCACAGGCAGACGGCCCAGCAGTTCGGGTATCAGACCGAACGACTTGAGGTCGGGTGCGTTGACGTACTGCAGGAGGTTCTTCTTGGCGGCTTCCTGCTGCTCTTTATTCACGTTGAATCCGATGGCGTTCGTGTTGATCCGGCGGGCGATGATCTTGTCTACGCCGTCAAAGGCGCCACCGCAGATGAACAGGATATTCTGGGTGTTGATCTTGATCAGCTTTTGCTCGGGGTGTTTTCTGCCGCCCTGTGGTGGAACGAGCACATCCGTGCCTTCCAGCAATTTGAGCAGGCCCTGCTGAACACCCTCACCGCTGACGTCGCGGGTGATGGAAGGATTGTCTCCTTTGCGGGCGATCTTGTCGATCTCGTCGATATAGACGATACCTCTTTCAGCCGCCGTGACGTCGTAGTTGCATACCTGGAGGAGGCGCGTAAGAATACTTTCCACGTCTTCCCCTACATAACCAGCCTCGGTGAACACGGTAGCGTCCACGATGGCGAACGGAACATTCAGCAGCCGCGCGATCGTTTTGGCCAGCAGGGTCTTACCCGTACCGGTCTCACCGACCATGATGATATTGCTTTTTTCTATCTCCACTTCGTTCTCCACTACCTTTTGCTGAAGGCGTTTGTAGTGGTTGTAGACGGCTACGGAGAGGACTTTCTTCGCGTCGTCCTGTCCGATGACGTACTCGTCCAGGATCCGTTTGATCTCGATCGGCTTCTTCACCGTCAGCTTAAAGCTGCTGGTACCCGTATTGTCCTCGCGGATCATCAGCTCCTGCTGAATGATCTCCTGTGCGTGCTCAACGCAGTTCTCACAAATATGCCCCTCCTGGCCGGCGATCAGGATCTTCACCTCGTCCCGATTACGCCCGCAGAAAGAACAATGCAATGTATTTTTTGCCATTATAGCTAATTATCCAGGGTTGAACCACAAAGTTACCCAACTTATTGGATTCTCCCAGTATGTTGGAAAAAACAGTCCCGGATTTTTCGGGACTGTTGCTAAAATTTAAAATTATATAAGTTATTATTTTTTAATAACTTACGTCAAAACCTGTACAAATTTTGATGGCTTTCGGGGCCATTATTTCCCGTACCGGCGCGATTATTTCCCGTACGGGCGTTATTGCTTCTCGTACATGGCGTCCACGATGCCGTACTCGATGGCCTCTTTGGCGTCCATCCAGTAGTCCCTGTCGAAGTCTTTCATGACCTGGTCGAACTTCTTACCGCAGTTCTCGGCGAGGATCCGGGCGCTGATATCCTTTACCCGGCGCGTCTGCCTTGCGGTGATCTCGAGGTCGATGCTCACTCCCTGCATATATCCGCCAAGGCTGGGCTGGTGGATCATGATCTCGGAAAGGGGATAGACGAACCTGCGGCCCTTTGTCCCTCCGCTGAGAAGGATGGAACCCATGGAGGCTGCCAGACCCATACAAATGGTGCTGACCGGGCTCTTGAGAAGCTTCATCGTGTCATAGATGATGAAACCCGAGGTTACGACCCCGCCGGGGCTGTTGATGAAGAATTTGATCTCTTCACCGGGCTTGTCGGCGTCGAGCAGTCTCAGCTTGGTCACCACGTCTTTGGCAGACTTGTCGTCGACGGGGCCCCAGAGTTCTACGCTACGGTTCTCGAAGAAGTATTTCTCCATCTTTTTGGCGAGCATCCCGTATTCCGGACCCTGCTTGTCGTCTTCCTTTGGCTTTTCTTCCGGCTCGTCGTCCATATATGTTGGCTTCAGCAAATATTTTGAGTAACTCATTCTTTTGTATTTAGTATTGAATATTCGGTGATTTTGATCCCGGGCTGTTGGGTCATTAAACTACTACTCTTTCCCTTCTTTTCTGGGGTTCAGGAGCAGGACTTCGTCGACCAGACCGTAGTCTTTTGCTTCCTGGGCTGTCAGCCAGTAGTCGCGGTCGCTGTCCTTTTCTACCTGCTTGGCCGTCTTGCCGGTGTGGAAGGCGGTGATCTCATAGAGTTCTTTCCGCAGCTTTTTGATCTCGTTGACGGTAATCTCGATATCGGAAGTTTGTCCGCCGATCGCGCCGCTGGGCTGGTGCATCATGACCCGGCTATGCTTCAGGGCTGTGCGTTTGCCCTTGGTGCCGGCGCACATCAGAACCTGTCCCATGGAGGCCGCCATACCGATACAGATCGTGGAGACGTCCGGTGTTACATACTGCATCGTGTCGTAGACGCCGAGACCGGAGTATACGCTGCCGCCAGGGCAGTTGATATACATCTGGATGTCGCGATGGCGGTCGGTGCTGTCCAGGAACAGCAGCTGGGCTGTCACGATATTGGCGACCTCTTCGTTGATGGGGTAGCCGAGGAAGATGATACGGTCCATCATCAGCCGGCTGTAGACGTCCATCACGGCGACGTTCATAGGCCTTTCTTCGATGATATTCGGGGTAAGGTTGGTCACCGCACCCGCGGTATTGATACCCGTGATGACATTGGGAGTAATGTTCTTAACGACGTATTTGTTGTAATCGTTGAGCGTATTACTGGAAATGCCACGATGTTTCACAGCATATTTCTCGAATTCGTTTGGATTCATAATTTTATTTTTCAAATGATTTAATGCCGATTCTATTCTCTGAACAGAAAACTTCCTTTCAAATCTCCGTCCAAACTTTCAAATTGCCAAAAAACTGACAGCTTGTCTGCCCCTTAAGGGCAAAAAAGAGGCAGACCTTGTGGCCTGCCCCTGAACCGGGAAATATCTGACGTCGGATCATCGGGTGGTTACCCGACCCCCGACTAGTGATGATGGTGCTGGTGTGCCTCGATCTCGTGCTGGAATTCCGCTACACTGACGGGTTTCTCCGTCGGGTTGATCTTCGTTTCGGCCCAGCCGAATACCTTGTCGGTCTGGATCCGGTGTACGGTGTCCTCTACGAATTTGCGGTCCTGCATCATGCGCTGGATATACTCGGCTACCCAGGGCTGTTCTTCGGCTCCTGCGGGCATGCCCATATAGCCGAACAGCTGCTGTTTGGCAAAATCGCGGATATCGTCCTGCGTTACTTCCAGAGCGTTCTCATTGCTGACCTTGTCGACAATCAGCGTCCATTTCAGCTGGTTGACGAAGGAGGGAAACTCCTGTTCAACTTCGGCCTGGGACTTGGGCTTTTCGCCGCCGGTCTGCATCCACCGTTTCAGGAAGTCTTCGGGGAACTCTATCCTGGTCTGGTCGAGCAGGACATGGTACAGGGAGTGCTGCAGCTGGTTGCGGCTCTGGCCGTCCCAGTAAGCCTGGATATCGGCTTTCACGCTGTCGCGGTATTCCGCTTCAGTGCTGATGTTCTTACCGGGAGCGGCGGTCTTGAAAAACTCTTCGTTGAGGTCGGCTTTTTCGATGAACCCAACCTTGGTGATCTCGGCCCTGAAGTATTTGTCGGCGCCTGCGGCGTCGTGCTTGTCCAGTCCGAGGTCGTTGAGGACCCATTCCCTTTCCTTCTCTTCAAAGGCACTGGGAAGGCTGAACGACGACGAAATCGCCTTTTTTCAGACCCATCCAGCTGGGGCGGGTAGCCTCGTTAAAATATTTTACCAGCAGGGAATTGTCTTTCTGAATACCACCTTCGACGGGCTGACCGGCTGCGTCGGTTTCGGTGAACTGGAGGTTGAGCACGTTCTCGTCGCTGCTGACGGTCTCGGGTTCGGTCATTTTGCCATTCCGGGTCCGCTGGCGGTCGACTTCTTCTTCCACCATTTCCGGCGTCACGTCCACTTTCAGCCGGGTCAGGCGGGCTGAGCCCAGGTCTGCCAGGTTAAAGGCCGGTTTCAGGCCGATCTCGAAAGCGAAGGAGTAGTCCGCGGGATTATTGATATCGATCTGTTTTGCGTCGTTCTCAGGGAGGGGCAGCGGCTGTGCGAAGATCTCCAGCTTTTCGGTGGACATATAAGAGGTGAGCTCTTTTTCCACGGTCCTCAGCACTTCGTCGGTGAATACGGAATTGCCATACATCTTTTTGATGAGGCCGGCGGGCACCATTCCTTTCCGGAATCCGGGGATATTCGCCTGTTTGCCATATTGTTTCAGGGCCTTATCGAAAGAAGGCAGGTAGTCGCCTTTCGAAATGCTGACGGTTATCTTGTCCGTCAGGAGCCCAATATTCTCCCTCGTTACTGTTGCCATATTGATATATTATTTTAAATCGGGGGGCAAAGGTAAGAAATTTATGGGATTTCCGTTCCCGCGGGTTTGCGGCCCCCCAATCTCCGCATCCGGATGCCTCCGGTCCCCCGCCGCGGCCCAGGCAACCCCGCATTCGGTCCCCAACCCCGCCCGTCCCTCAGATCAACCGCAACTCCGTCGCCATCCGAATCAGGGCAGGAGCATTCCCCACCCCAAACTTCTGCATCAGATTCCTCCGGTGCGTCTCGACCGTAAACGGGCTGAGAAACAGCTGGGCCGCTATCCCTGCCGTCGTATTCCCGGCCGCTATCATCCTCAATATCTCCTTCTCCCTCCGGGTCAGCACGGGAACTCCCTCCGCCGGCTCCCGGTCGGGCAGACGAGCCAGAATAGTCTGCACGTCCTGGCTGAGCACCAGCTTGCCGGCAAGCGCGTCCCGGATACACTGCGACAACTCCGCCGACGAGGCATTCTTCAGGAGATAGCCCGCCGCCCCTTCCTGAAGAAGCCGGGTGATCATGCCACGTTCGTTATGATTGCTGATAATAATGATCCGCGTCGCGGGATACAGCTTCCTGATCTGCCCGCAGAGTTCGATCCCGTTGCTATCGGGCA
Source organism: Puia sp. P3 (assembly GCF_050632245.1). Taxonomy (NCBI): domain Bacteria; kingdom Pseudomonadati; phylum Bacteroidota; class Chitinophagia; order Chitinophagales; family Chitinophagaceae; genus Puia; species Puia sp. P3. The sequence continues at coordinate 6,462,847 of NZ_CP192583.1, read as the reverse complement.
GGTTGATGTCGAGAAGCAGGATATCCACCGGATGCTTTGCCAGATGGGCGAGCCCCTCCGCAGCGTGGGTGAAACAACCCTCGATACTGATCCCTTCGACATGACGCAGCAAAGAAGTGAACCCCTCCAGCACTACCGGATGGTCGTCGATGATGATGACAGACACCATGCTATTTGTGTACATGGACCTCGATATTTATGGTTGTGCCCTCGTTGGGCGTAGAATGTATTTCCATTTTCCCTTTCAGAAAATCGACCCTGTTGCGAACATTGGACAGACCGATGCCGTTGCCGTGTACGTCCGCCGGCTGAAAACCGCGGCCGTCGTCTTCCACCGAGATGAAAAAGATATCTTCGTTCTGGCTGCACTGTACGAGGACGACGCCCGCGCCGGCATGCCGGATGGCGTTGCTCAGCAATTCCTGCACGATGCGGTAGACCGCCGCCTGTTCCGCGGGGATGATCGACTGGCTGATCCCGTAGCTCTGAAACTCAACCTGCAGACCCGGCGCCCGGAGCCCGGAACATAGTTCTTTCAGCGCGGCTTCCAGACCGAACTGCAGCAGACTTTCCGGCATCATATCGCGTGCGATGCGCCGCAGCTCCTGAACGGATTGGTCCAGCTGGTTGATGATCTTGTGTAGGTCCATATCGGATCTTTTTGGTTCGTCCGTGACAGGGACAGCGGCCGCCGCGCCACCATTCGCTACAGCTGCAGCGGAATCGGCGAACGCCGACAACTTCATCTTCACACCGGCGAGCATCCCCCAAGCCCGTCGTGGAGGTCGCGGGCCAGGCGATTCCTCTCCTGCTCCTGCCCCGTCAGCATGGCGTTATATACCGTCAGCTGCTGCTCCTGTTCGATCTCCTTCAGTTTTTGCCGGTGCGTTTCTTCCTGTTGCCGCGCCGTCCGGCGCTTATTTCGGTAGAGCAGCAGCAAAGAGAACGCCACAAGCAGCAGGATCAGCATCCCGCTGCCCAGCAGCCACTGACCAGCCGGTCTTGTTCGAGCACCAGCTGCTGCTGCCGGGACCTGCCCTGCAGGGCCATGATCTCCTTTTCTTTCCTTTCCGTCCTGAACTTTGTTTCGAGCTCGCTGATCCTGACCTTATTGTTTTCTTCGCTGAGGCTGTCCGCGATCCGGGCGTATTCCGACAGCCAGTGATAGGCTTTTTGCCAGCTGCCCGTTTTCTCTTCCGCTTCCGCCAGATTCTTCAGCATCGATAGGCGGTTGTCTGTGATCGGAAAGCCGGCCGTCTTATCCTCCAACTCGTACAGTATCTTCTTGGCGAGGGGATAATCCTTTTCTTCGGAATAGATCTTATATTTTCCCATCAGCAGATTTAGCGAAGGGTACAGCTGCTTCCACCTGGAAGCCGCGGCCAGACCCCTGTCATAGTTCTCCAGCGCCCGCGGAAACGATTTCGTATAATAGAAATACATTCCTTTTACCGTATAGTATAGTATCCACTCCTGACTTTCGCGATCGTGTGAGAGTATCGAGAGCGCCTTGTCGAGATAGGGTATCGATTCGGGATATTTTTCCTGGAAGAGCAGCGTCTGCGCGGCATAGCAATAGCAGGTCGCCAGGTCCTCGAAGCGGATATTCTCCCCGAACTGACGGATGGTCTTGTTGTAGTAACCGAGCGCTTTGTCGTATTGTCCATAGTTCATCAGCACCATTCCGATATCCTTATAGGTCAGGGCAAGCGTTACCGAATCGCCCGCCTTTTCCAGCAACGGCGCGACCTTGTTCAGCATGATGTCGAGGAACTGTTTGCTGTCGTCCATCCGCTGACGGATAGCGCCGTGAGTTGTGCCAGATCCGCGCCCTGTATTTCAGTCCGCGATAACTGCTGTCGTTGCGGAGCAATTGTTCCGCAGTCATCAGTTGGTGGGCGGCTTTGGGGAGGTTGTAGTGCTCCATGTATACATTGCCGGTATAGAAGTAGGAGAGGGCGATATGGAAACTGTCCCTGATTTTCCGGCTGGCCTCTCCGGACCGCAGCGCGTATTCCATGGCTTTGGCGGAATCCTTGTACAACCAGTAGTTGGAGAGGCTCTGCATAGCGTCGATACGGACCGTATCGATCGCGCTGGTCCTCAAAATATTTTCCAGACTGTCGGCCCTTTTGCCGTCGTCAATTGGACGCTGTGCGCCGGCGTCCATACCGGTCAGCGTGAGAAGGCCGGTAACCAGCAGGATCAGGCTCGGTTTTGGAGAAGGCATTCATAAAACTAAATTAATCGACCCATCCGAGCTCGTATTCACGAAAGCTTTTTCTTCAGATACGAAAAATACCGGAAAACCGTTAGGAATTTTTTCATGGTTTCATGGTATTGGCGTGCATTTTGAAATTGGTTCACTTTGCTTGTAATTTAAGAAGCCCTCGAAGGCGAATCACCGGCACATTTTTAAAACACCCAGATATGAAGAAAAAATGTTCACTGTTCTTATGCATTGCCCTCTGTTTTCTTTTCGTTCAGCAGGCTTCTGCCCAGAAAGGTTCCGCCTATGACAACGCGGTAGGCATGCGCGTTGAATTCGGCAGCAAGTATGGCACCTGGGCGGGTCTCTCGGGGAAGCATTTCTTCTCGGACGACCTCGCCGGCGAACTGATGCTGCTTTTTGGTGATCACCTTACGTTGCTCGAACCCGAGCTCCAGTACCACGGGGATATCGAGAACGCGGCAGGCCTTAAATGGGTACTCGGTTTTGGTCCCGGCTTCGCCTTCGGTAATGGAACAACCGACATCCTGTTGCGTCCGCTCGCGGGTCTGGACTATAAGATCCAGGACGTGCCCATCAATCTGACATTTGACTGGAGACCGGCTTTTGTTATCACACACGGCTCGGATTTCAATGCAGCCCGCTTCGGCCTCGCTATCCGGTACGCCTGGTAGTCAGCAGCTGCTGTACTGCCAGTCCGCTACCCAGTGCGACTATTCCGCACGCACACAACAATGAAATATCCACGACGGGATGGGAGAATGCCTGAAGACAGAGGCCCATCACCGACAGTCCTATACCGGACCCAATGGTGTAGATAGACGATTGCAGGCCCGCCGCTATCCCCTGTTTGTCGGGTGCTACTCCTGTCAGTGACAGTACGGTCAGCGCAGGATATCCGATCGCAATGGCGATGCTATTCACGAGCAGCAGTGCCACCAGATACCAGGGGAGGCGGTGGGTATAGATCCCCGCGCCAAGCAGCACGGTTCCCGCCAATAGGCAGACAAGTGCGACCAGACCCGTGCCCGTCACTCCTATCTTTTTGAACAGCCGCGGCAGGACCCATCTCGAAACCAGCGCCGACCCGATGCTATAGGGAAACAGCAGGAGCCCCGCGGACTGGACCTTCCAGGCCATTACTTCATACAGGGCCAGAGTCGCGATAGCTATAAACGACAGAAAACTAAATCCGAGCAACGAAAAAGCGATCAGGCCTTTGACCGCTACCGGCGATGGATAGATCCCGCGCTGGAAGAAAGGTTGTTCCTGTCGTCTGTCGAAACGGAGCAGCCAGATCCCCGAGCCGATCGCCGCGAGAAGACAGGGCAACACCATCCAGCCCAGGGCCGCCGATTCGTGGACGGCGAAGGAGAACAACAATAGGGTTAGGGTAAGCCAGCAAGCCGTTCCAACCGGCAGCGACGGACGGCCGGAGGGCGGATCGGCAGGTATCGAAATTATGCCAGGTATCAAAACGAGCCCGATGATGGGAGGGTTCATTCCGAAGATCCAGCGCCAGTTGAATGTGGCCGCGACCATACCACCCACCGAGAGTCCGCCGGCAAATCCGATGGCGGCAAAAGCGCCGAATATTCCAAAGGCCGCCCTGTGCTGCTGTTCGCCGGTGAAATGCCGCGACAAAGAGAGATCCCGCCCGGCATCGCGAGCGCGGCGCCGACACCCTGTCCGACCCTTGCCCCCAGCAGCAATAGCAATTGGTGGCTGAGAGCCGCCATCAGGGAGGCGACCCCGAACAGGGCCATGCCGACCAAAAAGATTTTCTTGCTGCCCGCGAAGTCGCAAAGCTTTCCGCCAAGCAGGAGACAGCCCCCAAAACTGAGAAGATAGGTCGTTTGGACCCACTGCGCCGTAGCCAGCGAGACCCGCAGGTCGGACGCGATCAGAGGCAGGGAGAGGTTCACGATGGAGACATCGAAGGCTTCGAAAAATATGGCGGAGCAGGCCAACCAAAGGAGGATCACCTGTCCGCGGCTGAATAGTCGGTTCATGCCAGCAAACTAGGTTAAAGGCCGTTTGTTCTTTGTGCAAATATAATTTTGGGACATTTGGGGCGTCAGCTGCCGGTTTGTAGTACGTTTGTTCTGTTTTACGAACCTCAGGGCAATGAAAAAAGAACAAACACCTTCCCCCGCTTTCGATCTGGATGCGGCCGATATCCGTATCCTCAATCTTCTCCGGAAAGACGGTCGTCTTTCCGTCAGGGAGCTGGCCAAAGAGGTCAATCTCTCGCCTACCCCCGTACACGAACGCCCGAGGCGGCTGGAGGCTGCGGGTGTCACCGACCACTATGCCGCGGTTGTCAACCCCGGCCGCATCGGGCATTTGATCGTTTTCTTCCGCATCCCTCTGCCCGACCGCCGAAAATCCGATCCCTCCGCAATTCCGCGCAACCCGCGTCTCTCTGCCGGTCTCCCGAAATAACCATCATAACCAAAATCATCCTTATGGGTCCCGAATCATCCAACCCGCCCATCTTTTCCAATATAGAACCGGTACTTCCGGTCCGCGATATCCGGGAAACGATCAAATACTGGCAGGATGTCCTTGGCTTCCCCTCCCAATGGACCTGGGGCGATCCCCCAAATATCGGCGCCGTCTCCTGGCAGAACGTCCACGTCCAGTTCTACCAACCCGCCGAATGGACCCACGTCGGCAGCTCCGTCTGGATCCGCCTCCAGCGTGTGGAATCCCTCTACCACCTGCATCTGGAAAAAAGGCCGATATCGTCGAGCCCCTGGAACAAAAGCCCTGGGGCCTGTCCCAGTACACCGTCCGCGAGCTCAACGGCCACTATCTCTGCTTTGCCGGCCTGGTCGAGGAAAGGGAAAAGAACGCGGGCTCCATGCCCCCAACCATCCGGGTCGTCCCCCGCGTCCCAACAGCAAAAGAATACCAGCGGTTACAGGTGAGCGTAGGCTGGGGCAAAGAAGTTGTCGAGGCAAAGTCCCCGGCCGACCTCGCAGCCGTCGACGCAAAAACCGAAAAAGTCCTCGCCGCAGCCATCCACGGCGTGGTGGCCGAAGAGGCCAACGGCGAAGTCGTCGGCTGCGCGCTGCTGCTCGGCGACGGTATCAGCTATTACTACGTAAAGGACGTCATGGTCCACAAGAACTGGCAGGGCTGCCGCATCGGCACCGGCCCTGATGCAGGGCCTCACCACCTGGCTGGAAAACAACGCCCCAAATGGCGCGCTGGTCGGGCTCTTCACCCGCGACAGCCTCGAACCCTTCTACAAACAATTCGGCTTCGCCACCAGTTTCGCAATGCTGCGGTATATGGATCCGTGAGAAACTACTCTATCATAAAAGTTACCACGTCCGGCTTTGCAACCGGCGTCGCGCCCTGCATTTTGACGACCGCGTTCATGAAAATGATCATTGTTTTCCCGGTCAGTGGTTGATAGGAGACGGCGAAATCAACCCTTTTCAAATGGACAGGTCGAATGAGACAGAATCAAGTCGGGATGCGTTACCGGTCCCGCGAAAATGGAGAATATCTCCCCGGCGAGCCATGTCAGTAATACACTGCACGTCGTCCACCCCAAAAGCAAAAGGTCCACAAAGTGGACCTTTTTCATCAAAGTGCGGGCGATAGGAATCGAACCTACATGGATTGCTCCGCTAGATCCTAAGTCTAGTGCGTCTGCCAGTTTCGCCACGCCCGCTAATTGGCTAAAAATCAAAAATTTACAGCTACTGCCAAATCCGGCCGCAAAGGCCGGAACGCCCCAAGGCATTTCTGAAAGGCGTGCAAAGCTAGGCTTTTTTTGTAAATTCGTAATGTATGGACATGGAAACAGTAGCTGCAATACCAAAATACAATCTTACGGAAGACCAGGAGAAGAAGCTGATTCTTAGGGAATATCGTGCAATGCTCCGATCGCTGAAGCCCAAGCTCAAGCTCGGAGACAAGGAGTTGATACGCACCGCCTTCGAAATGGCCGCCGAGGCGCACAAGACGATGCGCCGCAAGAGTGGGGAACCCTATATCCTCCACCCCCTCGCCGTGGCAAGGATCTGCTGCGAAGAGATAGGGCTGGGGGTTAGATCGACGATCTGCGCCCTGCTGCACGACACGGTAGAAGATACAGACATCACACTCGAAGATATCGAACGCGAGTTCAGCGGCGAGATCGCACGCATCGTCGACGGGCTCACCAAGATCTCCAACGTCGTCGACGTTAACGCATCCCGCCAGGCCGAAAACTTTAAAAAGATCCTGCTCACTCTCACAGACGACCCCCGCGTCATCCTGATCAAGCTCGCCGACCGCCTCCACAATATGCGGACCCTCGACAGCATGAAAAGGGAGAAGCAACTAAAAATTGCCTCCGAAACCGTCTACGTATACGCGCCGCTCGCCCACCGTATGGGCCTGTATACGATAAAGACCGAACTCGAGGACCTCGCGATGAAGTATCTCGAACCCGAGGAATACAGGGAGATCGCCCGCAAACTGGCGGAGACCAAGAGAGAGCGCTCCCGCTATATCAACGAATTTATCAAGCCGCTGAAAGAAAAACTCGAAAAAGCCGGCGGCTTCAACTTCGATATCTATGGGCGCCCCAAAAGCATCCATTCCATCTGGAACAAAATGCGCAAAAAGGGCGTCGCATTCGAGGAGGTATACGACCTATTCGCCATCCGCGTCATCCTCGACTCCGCGCCCGAGAAGGAGAAAGAGGAATGCTGGAAGGTCTACTCGATGATCACCGACGAGTATAATCCAAGCCCCGAGCGGCTGAGAGACTGGCTCAGCAATCCCAAGTCCAATGGATACGAGGCCTTGCATACAACAGTGATGGGCCCACAGGGCAAATGGGTGGAAGTACAGATCCGGTCGAAGCGCATGAACGAGATCGCCGAGAAGGGCCTGGCCGCGCACTGGAAATACAAGGAAGGCGCCGCCGACGAGAGCCGCTTCGACAAATGGTTCCAGCAGATAAGGGAAGTGCTCAACACCCAGGACAACGATTCTATCGATTTCCTGCAGGACTTCAAAACCAGTTTCCTGGCAGAGGAGATCTATGTCTATACTCCGAAGGGAGACGTAAAGATGCTGCCCGTCGGGTCGACGGCCCTGGACTTTGCTTTCTCCATCCACAGCGCAATCGGTATACAGACCATCGGGGCCAAGGTGAATCACAAACTGGTGCCGATCAGCCACAAACTGCGCAGCGGAGACCAGGTCGAAATCATCACCTCCTCGAAACAAAAGCCGAATGAGGACTGGCTCGGGGTCGTAGTTACCGCCAAGGCCAAGACCAAGATCAAGGACGCGCTGAAGGAAGAGAAGAGAAAGATCGCCGACGAAGGGAAATACGTCGTACAGCGCAAGCTGGAGAACTACGGCGCGGCCTACAACCAGCACAATATCGACGTGCTGACGGCGTACTACAAGCTGAGCTCTTCACTGGACTTTTTTACCAGGTGTCCGTACGGAATATCGACCTGAAAGAGCTGAAGGAATTTCAGCTGCTGGGCGACAGACTGGAACCGCCCAGACCGGTAAAACCCGTCATAGAGGCAAAGCACCAGGACTCGACGGTACCGCGAAAAGACACCGAGCTCATCATCTTCGGGGAAAGCAGTGACCGTATCGTCTATACGCTGGCCAACTGCTGCAAACCCATCCCGGGCGACGACGTGTTCGGGTTTGTATCCGTAGGTAAGGGACTGACCATCCACCGGACCAACTGCCCCAACGCGGCCAAGCTGATGGCGAACTACGGCCACCGCGTAGTCAAGACAAAATGGGCGAAGAACAAGGAAATATCGTTTCTTACCGGTATACGTCTTGTGGGCATGGACGACGTGGGCGTCGTCAACAAGATCACCAATCTTATTTCCGGGGAGCTGCGGCTCAACATCAATGCCATCACCATCGAGGCGAAAGACGGCCTTTTCGAGGGGAATATCCGGATCTACGTCCACGACAAGGAAGAGCTGGAAGAACTGGTGACGAGACTCAAACAGCTGAGCGGCATCCATTCCGTCGTTCGGTATGACGCAGAAACCAGTTAGCTGCAATGGAGAAACCAGATAAAACACCTACCTTTGCCGCCTCAAAATAAGTATTAATGGTTGATGTAATATTAGGCCTCCAGTGGGGGGATGAAGGAAAGGGGAAGATAGTTGACTACTTCGCTCCCCGATATGACGTTATCGCCCGTTTTCAAGGTGGCCCGAATGCCGGTCATACGCTGTATGTGAACGACAAAAAAATCGTTCTGCACCAGATACCCTCCGGCGTCTTCCACGAGAAGACCATTAACCTCATCGGCAACGGCGTCGTTCTGGACCCCGTCACACTGAGACGGGAGTGCGAGTCCGTCGCGGCCTTTGGCGTGGACTACCGAAAAAATCTATACATCGCCCAGCGTACACACGTAATCCTTCCGACACACCGTGCCCTTGACAAGGCATCAGAAATGTCAAAAGGACAGGAAAAGATCGGCAGCACCCTGAAGGGTATCGGCCCCGCTTATATGGACAAGACCGGCCGCAACGGCCTCAGGGTCGGCGACCTGCTCGACAAGAGCTTTACCACCCAGTACATCAAGCTGCGCCTCAAGCACCAGAAACTGCTGGATAGCCTCAACTTCCACGAAGACCTTTCCCAGTGGGAAGAGGAGTTCTTCGAGGCGCTCGAGTTCATGCGCCAGTTCAAGATCGTCAACGGTGAATATTTCATCAACGACAAGATCTCCCAGGGCAAAAAGGTACTGGCGGAAGGCGCGCAGGGCAGCATGCTCGACGTGGACTTCGGTACCTTCCCGTTCGTGACCTCTTCCAACACCATCTCCGCGGGTGTTTGTACGGGCCTCGGCGTGGCTCCTCAGAAGATCCGCGACGTCATCGGCGTAAGCAAGGCATACTGCACCCGGGTAGGCAGCGGACCATTCCCTACCGAACTGGAAGACGCCGTCGGGGAAGAACTGCGCAAGACGGGGAATGAGTTCGGTGCAACCACAGGCCGGCCCCGCCGCTGCGGCTGGATCGACGGAGTTGCCCTGAAGTTCGCGTGCATGATCAACGGCGTTACAAAGATCGTCATGACAAAGGCCGACGTCCTCGATGCATTTTCCGAGCTGAAGGTATGTACCGCCTACAAGGTCAACGGAGAAGAGACCCTCGAAGTCCCGTTCCAGATGAACCGGGTAAAGATCGAGCCTGTGCTGGAATCCTTTAAGGGTTGGAACGCGGATACCACCCAAATTAAAAAATACGACGCCCTGCCCGCTAAAATGACGGAATATGTAGACTTTATTAACAAATACCTGGGCGTAAAAATTGCCTATATTTCCAACGGTCCGGGACGGGATCAGCTGATAGAAAATCCTGCATGAACCGTAAAAAAATTAATTTTAAAAAAATTTGGCGGATTAAAAACTTCGCTGAAAATTTACATAACAATCTTATTGGACATGGCACCAAAATCTGATAAGGAGGGAAAGGGTTCAAAGAAATCCGCGCCTCAACCAAAGGAAACTCCGGAGAAACCATCTTCGAAATCCAAGAAAGAAGTGGATGACGATGATGATGACGATCTGGAGGACGATGACGATACCCCAAAATCTTCTGCTAAGAAATCATCTTCGAAAGCATCCCCCAAGAGCAAAAAGGATGATGACGACGATGATGACGACGACGACGGTGACGATGTCGACGAAGTAGACGAGTGGGAAAAAGTAGACGAAGAGGACGAATGGGATCCTGACTTCGACGAATTCGACATTCCCAAGTCTAAAACCAAAAAGACCACAGGCGGCAATACCTCCAAGAAATCCACCAAAGGCGACGAAGACGATCTTGGGCTGGACGACGATTTTAAAGACCTCGACCTTTTCAATGACAGTGGCTTTGAAGAGGAAGAAGACGATTTTTAAAAACAGGCGACTGCCACGCCTGTGAAAAGAAACTACGTTTCATTCCCGATACCAACCGATCAGGATATTCAAATTATCAAGCGTCAAATGTTGACATGGGCCGCCCCATTCAACATTTGTTGTTTTTTGGATAACCACTCCTATCATTACTCTTCCTCTGCTCACTCCGTCGAGTGCCTGCTGGCCGCCGGCGCAGCGGAGACCCTCACGGCTTCAGCGGGGACGGCTTTCGACCAGCTCAGAAAATGGGCCGACGTTCATCAGGACTGGCTGTTTGGCCACTTAGCCTACGATCTTGCACGGGAGACCGAGCCATCGCATTCCGGCGGACCCGGAGCAGACCCAGCCACCACCGGTTCCGCGGGCGCGCCGCCGCCGGACGGTCCCGACCCCATCGGCTTTCCCGACCTTCTCTTCTTTGTTCCGGAGATACTTGTCGAACTCAACGGGGACAATGTCCGCATAGGCTCATTCGGGACCAACCAGGAGGCGATCTGGCAGCAGATAAGGCAGGCTCCTCCCCGGGGCGTCCCTGCGGAAAAAGAGGCGGAGAGACGACTACACACGGGCGGAGCGGCCGGCCAGCCTGCAGGCAGCATTCTCCCCACGGGCAGCCACCCCCACACGAACAGCCACCCCCCCATGGGCACCGCCCCACGCACAGGCAGCCAATCCGACACAGCCGGCACCGCCCCCGCGTTCGAATCCAGGTTCACACGGTCCGAATACCTGGCCACGGTATCCGTGCTGCAGGACCATATCCTCCGCGGCGACTGCTACGAGATCAATTTTTGTCAGGAGTTCTATTCCCGGGACGCCGTTATCGATCCCCTGTCTGCCTGGTTTTCCCTCAGCGCCGCCTCACCCAATCCGTTCGCCGCCTTCTACCGGGTTGGCCCCAGCAACCTTCTCTGCGCCAGCCCCGAACGGTTCTTGAAAAAGACGAAGGACACCCTCATTTCCCAGCCTATAAAAGGGACGGCACCGCGTATTCCGCAGGACCCGGAAGCCGACCTTCGGCAGCATGATTGGCTTTACAATAGCCCCAAAGACCGGTCGGAGAATGTCATGGTAGTCGACCTGGTCCGGAACGACATGTCCCGCGTCTGCGTACCGGGATCGGTGATGGTGGACGAGCTGTTTGGCATCTATCCCTTCCCCCAGGTGCACCAGATGATCTCGTCGGTCACGGGACAATTGCTTCCCGGCACCGACTGGACAGAGGCGATCAGAGCCTGTTTCCCGATGGGGTCCATGACTGGGGCGCCCAAGAACAGGGTAGTGGAATTGATTGAGCGATACGAGCGGTCGCGCCGCGGCATCTTTTCCGGTGCCGTCGGCTACGTCACCCCGAACCGGGATTTCGACTTCAACGTGGTGATCCGTAGCCTGATGTACAATAGCGACACGCGCTACCTTTCCTACCAGGTAGGCTCGGGCATAACCTTCTACAGTGACCCGGCCGCAGAATATGAGGAATGTCTCGTCAAAGCCAGAGGTCTCAGAAAGGCGCTGGAAGAATGAACTATTTCGCAGCCACCTGTCCGATAACGGCCCTATTGTCGATGGATTCAGTACCCATGACCTGGACCGACTCGTTCAGGATCTCGTACTTGTTCGCAACGAAGAGGTCCATTTTGTCTGCGGGCAGCTTGAGCTCGTAGCTGTTGTTGTTGCTGGCCATTACCTTGTCGAAGTCCGGGTTGTACCGGTTGAAGGTGGCGATGTCCAGCAGCGTATAGCGGGCGATGACGGAGGAATGGTATTTCCCCGTGACCGCAACCGTCCTGGCGCTGTTCAACTCATCTTCGCTGAGCTTGCGGTAGAAGACATACATGGCCGAACCGGGCAGCTGCTGGGTGGCTTCCTGTCTGGTCAGGGTCGTGACACTGCCCTGTCCTTCGAACGTGTATTGGGTCCCGATGAACTTTTTGACGTGATTGCGGGATTCGGCGGGAAGATAGTACTGGAGGTCCCAAAAATTGCGGCTGCCGCTGCGGCGCATGGCCTGGTTGACCTTGACGGTCCCGGTGTTGTAGGCGGCGATCACGAGCAGCCAGTCACCCAGTTCCTTGTAGAGGTCCCGGAGATAGAGGGCGGCTGCACGGGTGCTTTTGGTATAGTTCTTCCGTTCGTCGACGCTGTGGTTGACCTTCAGACCCAGTTCGCGGGCCGTCTGCGGCATCAGCTGCCAGGGGCCCTTGGCGCCAACTCTGGAGACAGCGGAAGATTTGAGGTTGGACTCGATAACTGCCGGTATTTGAGCTCCCGGGGAAGTCCGTATTGGGTGAGAATATTCTCGATCAGGTTGAAATAGGGCTGTCCGTAACTGCGGACGTTCTGCAGCTCTTCCCAGTTGTCCTTGACATAGTCCTGGACAAAACTGAGTGCCTTGGGGTTTAAGCGCACGCCATTGCTCCCTCCTACGGTAGTAGCCATAAAGAGTTCTTTGGAAAGAACGTCCTGAGCACTGGAATTAGCAACGGTGGCAGCTGTGAGCGGGGTAGCGACTACTCTCTCGGTGTCTCCTGCAAGGCGGGGAAGGGTAATAACGCCTTTGGAGTTTGCGGAAACGTTCGCGCGATCAGGGTACATCCATCCGGAACCGATGATGGTGATGCCCAACAATAAAAGCCTTTTGTTGTACATTGTCCAACGATTTAAGATGGTAAAGAGCCGTTATCGGCCTTTACAATCTTTCATAGGTAACGGAAAACGGGAGATAACTTCAAGCCATCAACCAGAAAACGGATTAGCAGTAGAAATGGGGCCCGATGCATAAAATGGCCCAAATCATTAACAGGTGATTCGCTTCAGATCTCTCAGTCACATAGAGTAGGATTTCGTAGGACTTTATTGTTGCATCATCAGATGCGAGAATTGAAGCAAAGATAACTCATTAAAACGACTTGTCATAGCCTGCATACCAAAAGGCATGCCATTTGTGTGGGTAAAAAGTGGGAGGGAAATGCCGGGAATTCCGGTGAGGTTTGCATAAACTGTATATATATCAGCGAGATACATAGCAATAGGATCGTCCATCTTTTCCCCGAGCCGGAAGGCGGTAGTTGGGGCCGTGGGGAGGACGATCAGGTCAAAATCTTTGAATATCAGATCGGTGCGATCTACTACTAATTTTCTCACCTGCTGCGCTTTTGTGAAATAGGCGTCGTAGTAGCCGGCGCTCAATACAAAGGTTCCCAGCAGGATGCGGCGCTTGACCTCGCGCCCAAAACCCTCGCTGCGGGTGCGTTTGTAAAACTCTGTTAATTCGAGGTCTTTGGCCTTCGTCCGGTAGCCATACCGGACCCCGTCGAACCGCGCCAGGTTGGAGGAGGCTTCGGCCGTGGTAAGCACATAGTAGGCAGGGACGATATAGTCCAGCAGCTCGAAGTCGATCGCTTCCACGGTGTGGCCGGCCCTCCGCAGGTGTTCCAGTGCGCCGTAGAAGGGTCTCTCTTATCTCGGTGTCCAGACCCGGGTGGTCCAGGGCCTCCCTAAAGTAGGCAATTTTGTATTTGCGGTCCGGCGAGCACTGGGTCTCCATACGTGCCCGTCCGGGTCTCCCGTCCTACCAGCGGTTCACCTCCCGCCAGCGGTTCACGTCCCACCGGTTCACGTCCCACCAGCGGTTCACGCCTCACCGTACTGTCAAACTCATCCTCCCCGGCAATCACATCCAGCAACAGGGCGGTATCAGCCACAGTCAGGGCAAAGATACCAACCTGGTCAAAGGACGAGGCATAGGCGATCAGTCCGTAACGGGATACCCGTCCGTAGGTCGGTTTCAGTCCGAGAATACCGCAAAAGTCGGCCGGCTGGCGTACCGAACCTCCCGTATCGCTGCCGAGGCTGGCCATACAGAGACCGGCCTGGACGGCAACAGCACTCCCGCCGGAGGATCCTCCGGGCACGCGTTTATTGTCGCGGGCATTCAGCGTCGGGCCATAGGCGGAATTCTCGTTGGTAGAACCCATCGCGAATTCGTCGCAGTTGAGGTGGCCGATGATGATCGCCTCTTCTTCGAGCATTTTCTTGACAACGGTGGCATCGTAGATGGTGACAAAGTCTTTCAGAATACCGGAGGCGGCGGTCAGGGGATGATCTTTATACGAGATGACATCCTTGATGCCGATGACCACTCCGTGCAGACGGCCGGCGGGCTTTCCGTCCCGGCGTTGCTGGTCCAGCCGCCGGGCCCGGCCAAGCGCTTCCTCGCCGTATACCTGAACATAGGCATTGAGGTGAGACTCCGCTTTGATCCGGTCTAAATAGTAAAGGACCGCTTCTTCGCAGGAAGCAGTCCCATCCCTTAAGGCTTTATGATAGTCTTGTATGGAGTGAAAGGAGAACAGGCTCAGTCGGTCGAAAGATTATTGCTGAGTTGTCGTGCCGGCAGGTTTCGTGTCCTTCTCATTCATTCCGTCTTCGAGTTCCTTCTTGACGTTGTTCTTTGCGTCATTGAACTCACGGATACCCTTGCCCAGTCCACGCATGAACTCAGGGATCTTGCGTCCGCCAAATAAAACCAGCACTGCGAGGATGATCAGAATCCACTCACTTCCGCCAGGCATCGAAATCAGGAAACTAGTAACCATAATCAAAGTCTTTAAGATTAGAATTCCAAAGTTAATTCTTTATGAATAGAAAGTCCCGTTTCGGTCGGTAATTAATTGTTATTACAGGAAAATCTTAGGCGCCAAAACACCGGCCGGTACGGGGCCGGAATGGCGCCGGCGGAATCACCGGCGAAGGGCCTGAGAGTCACCGGGGAGGGGTCAGAAAGGGCGCCGGCTGGACACCGGACAGCCGGGCTACCCCACCAGAGGCGAAGAGCCCGGCAACCTCCCGGTCGCCCCCCACAGTCCCCCGCGAGCCATAAAAAACAAAAAAGGCTCGCATAAGCGGACCTTTTCCTTATAATTAATTCTGTACTATTCAGTTGCCATTCTCTTTTCCTTGATACGGGCACTCTTGCCACTACGCTGACGCTGGAAGTAGAGTTTTGCACGGCGTACGCGACCAACCTTGTTCAGGTCGAGCGACTCGATATTCGGGGAGAACAGGGGGAAAGTCCTTTCCACGCCTACTCCGTCGGAGATCTTACGAACAGTGAAGGTAGCCGTCTGGCCCTGACCCTGGCGCTTGATCACGTCTCCCTTGAAACTCTGGATACGCTCCTTGTTTCCTTCGATAATTTTATAATTGACAGTGATATTATCACCGGCTTTAAACTTAGGAAACTCTTTTTTCCCGTCAGTTGCTCGTGTACAAAAGCTACAGCAGCGTTCATAAACTCATTTTTTTATGTGCTGGAAATGCACTTTCAACAAAACTAGCGCATTCCCAGCAAAGCGCTAATGATTGTCCTTCGTACAAACCGCCGGAGGGCGGTTTTAAAGGATGGCAAAGGTATGCATATTTGCGATACCAACAAAGTTTTTTATCGTGCGACGTTTACGGCGCGTTTTTCCCGGATGACCGTCACCTTGATCTGGCCGGGATAGGTCATTTCCGTCTGGATCTTCTGAGCGATCTCAAAACTCAGCTTGTCGCTGTCCACGTCCGTGACCTTGTCGGCTTCGACGATGACCCGGAGCTCACGCCCGGCCTGGATCGCATAGGCTTTTTCCACACCGGGGTAGGCGAGGGCCAGATTTTCCAGGTCCTTGATGCGCTGCAGGTACTGCTGCATGATCTCGCGCCTTGCACCGGGCCGGGCGCCGCTGATGGCGTCACAGGCCTGGATAATGGGGGCGATCACATACTGCATTTCCACTTCGTCGTGGTGGGCTCCGGATGGCGTTCACCACCGCCGGATTCTCGCCATATTTTTCGGCCAGCTTCATACCCAGCAGGGCGTGACTCAGTTCAGTCTCTTCGTCGGGTACCTTGCCGATATCGTGCAACAATCCGGCGCGTTTGGCCAGCTTGGGGTTCATGCCCAGTTCGGCCGCCATGATCCCGCAGAGATTGGCGACTTCGCGGCTGTGCATCAGCAGGTTCTGACCGTAAGAGCTACGGAAACGCATTTTTCCGACGATACGGACCAGTTCCTTATGAAGACCGTGGATACCCAGTTCGATAACGGTCCGTTCGCCGATCTCCATGACCTGTTCTTCGATCTGTTTGCGGGTCTTTTCGACGATCTCTTCGATACGGGCGGGGTGGATTCGGCCGTCCGCAACAAGACGCTGCAGGGACAGACGCGCGATCTCTCGGCGCAGCGGGTCGAAGGAAGACAGTACGATGGCTTCCGGAGTGTCGTCCACGATCAGGTCAACCCCGTCGCGGCTTCTATCGCCCGGATATTGCGCCCTTCACGGCCAATGATCTGGCCTTTGATCTCGTCACTTTCAAGATTAAAAACGGTAATTGAATTCTCGATCGCCTGCTCGGCCGCAGTACGCTGAATGCTCTGTATGATGATCTTGCGGGCTTCCTTGTTGGCGCGCTGTTTCGCGTCATCGATGATCTCCCTGTTGTATAGCCAGGGCCCGGGTCTGGGCTTCCTGCCTCAGGCTTTCCACCAGCTGGGACTTGGCTTCCCTCCGCTGTCAGACCGGCTATTTTCTCCAGCCGGCGGATATGCTCTTCCTGGTGTTTTTCCAGCTCTGTCCTTTTGAGGTTGACGACCTCGATCTGCCGGGTGAGGTTCTCCTTGATCGCGTCGTTGTCTTTCGCCTGTTTGTCAAGGTTTTCCAGCTTCTGGTTGATGCCCTGTTCCTTTTGTTTGATCCGGGATTCGGCGTCGTTGACCCGTCTGTTCTTTTCCAGCACCTCTTTGTCGTGCTCGGCCTTCAGCTGTACGAATTTCTCTTTTGCTTCGAGCAGCCTTTCCTTTTTCAGAGTTCTCGGCTGTTATGGTAGCGTCACTTACGATCTTTTTAGCCTGCTGTTCCGCTTCGCTCTATCTTTCCTTGCGTGTTTTTTGGCGAACAGGACTTTACCTCCTAAGATCCCGACCACTAGTGCGACAATTATCCCTACTATAGTAATTATCATTGACTGTTGAATTTAAAACGTTCACAATCATATATTTCTTATTCAGGTTCATGATGCTATGAAATTCATGATTGTATGAAAAATTGTTAGTTGGCGAAGTTATGGAAAATAAGGTTCAACTCAAACGCCGGACTGCGTTGGGAGCGCCTTTTTGGCTGAAAATGTCTCCGGGGGCCGTTCCGGGCGTCATTCCGGTCCCCGTTCCGGCATTGTCCGGCCAGACCAGAACCAGCGGGCTGCGTCGCGGAACTGCGGTCTGGGACGCCTGAGCGCCCGGAGGGCGGCATTGGGAAGGGGTATTCCGGCGGGGAACCATCCGCCCGGCCGAGATCCGGATTGCGGCCGATCTGCAGGACTGCCGGCGGTTGCCCGCAAACCCGGCGTCAACGCGGCCCTTCAGGGGCTAGATCGTCTTGTCCGGCTGCTGCTCGATGCGGGAGAGGGCGTCCAGAACCCCGGGAGTGACGGACGATTCACTGGCAGAGCTGGGTGGCGTACCAAAGGACCACCATGGCTATATAGTCCTGCATATCGCGGCCCGCAAACTGGGTCTTGTATTCTATAATCTTATCATTTATAGCCTTCAACGTACGCCGGACGGCCTCTTCGTCCCTCGGTTCGATCTTGATGCGGTAGGTCCGGTCGCCTATCACAACATTTATTGCCATCAGGTCTTGCATAGTTCAAATACTTGTTTTAAATTTATTCACACCTTTTGCACATCGGGGATTTTGACAATGGACTAGGGATAAGGTCAGGGCTCATTCACAAAAAAGTCGAAGTTTACTAACGATACTCATATAGAAAAACCAACCCTTCGAATACACATGCAAGATTGCACCAATACCCTATCTAAAAACTACCAGCCATGTTTTTAAAAGTCAAATCCCCCGTCTTCATCGACCATCTGACCTTTCAGGTCGAAGATCCTCAAAAAAGCTATTTTAAGGCAATCCTTAGGGACGACGCCGGACTCGTGTGCGGCGCCCTGGAGACCGAAGTTGAAAAGGACCAGCAGCAGCTGGACTGGAACGGCCTCAACGACCTGCCTTATGGCGTGTATACCACTGGAAATTTCCCGGGGAAAAGACGAGATGAAAATGCGGCTCGTCAAGCGGGTCTGAACCGGTCTCATTGCCCCAGAAGCGTAATGCACCGGTCAATTTCCCGGATGTACTGGCCCAGCTTTTCTCTAACGCCTTTTTTCCCCTTCACTCATAACCGTTGACGTCACTTTTAGGACTTCTATCTGCTGCTGCAGTTGATCCAGTCGCTGCGACTGATCGCCATGTTCCTGTTGCAGCTGGCTCAATTCTTCTTTCAGCCTGTTGTTCTCCTTCGACAGCAGATCGCGCTGCCGCAGCAATAGCTGCAGCTTCTCCTGGATCCTTTTGACCCGAAGCTCGATGCCTTCTTCCGGAGGAGTAGGCCGTCCCGCACTGTTGGTATCTTCACTCATTGCCCATTATTTCCTGATCTCGGCCTGGACCTCTTTTTCCAGCGCTCCCATGATCCTGTTTACCATTCCGTCAATCTCCTTGTCAGTAAGCGTTTTTCTTCGTCCAGGAAGGTGAAGCTGACGGCCAGCGATTTTTTGTTAGCTCCCAGCTTGTCACTTTCAAATATATCGAAAAGCTTTACGTCCTGCAATTTGTCCAGACGCGTGCCGCGTATGGCTTTTCCACTTTCTCGTAAGGCAGGGACTTGTCGACGATCATTGCCAGGTCGCGATAGACGGCCAGCTGCCGGGGCAGTTCCCTGAATTCTATGCTCTTCCCCGAGGCCAGTTCTATAAGGGCGTCCCAGCGGATGTCGACGAAGAAAACTTCCTGCTTGATGTCGAACTGTTTCAAAAGGCCCGGGTTGACCGAACCGGCTTCCAGCAGCGTCCGTCCTTCGAGGGCGATCTCCAGCGCGGAGCCCAGTTTGGAGTGCTCGAGGGGTCTCCATCCCGGCAGTTCCAGACCCAGCAGCTGGAAGATGCGGGCGCAAAGTCCCTTTATATAGTAGAAGTCGACGGGTTTCCCCTTTCCTTTCCAGCTGTCTTCGCTGAGCGGGCCGGTCAGATAGAGGCAGAGATGATTGGTCTCCGTGTACTTTCCTACCCCACTGGTGCTATACGACTTGCCGAACTCGAAGAAGCGCAGCATATCGACCTTCCGGTTGAGGTTCCAGGAGACGGACTCGAGCCCGGTCTCCAGCAGCGAGGGCCGAAGGATATTCAGTTCCGCGCTGAGATTGTTGATCATTTTTACGGCCGTCTCCAGCTGGCTGTCGCTGTAATAGGCGCTATTGGTGATCGAATTGGTCAGTATCTCGTTGAAGCTTTGTCCTACCAGATAGCTGGCCACGGAACTCTTCCAGGCCGTACGGGTCGGGTCGCTCTCTACGGAGGGGAAATGGTGATGACCGAAGGTATCTGGATATTGTCGAGTCCATCGATGCGCATGATCTCTTCCACGATATCGGCCGGAAGAGAAATATCGGGCTTATGCCACGGTACGGCTACGTGGATGGCGTCGATCCCTTCCTTTATGATCTCGAACCCAAGGCTCAGCAGGATGTTCTTCACCGTATCCGGGTGGTAGTTCTTTCCGCTCAGCTTTTTGAGGTAGTGGTGCTTGAGGATGACCTGCGTCTTGTTGCGCGGGTCGGGATAGGCGTCCACAATTTCGGAAGCGACCTCTCCGCCGGCCAGCTCTTTGATCAGCAGGACCGCTCTTTTCAGCGCATTTACCGTGCCGGAAATGTCCATTCCCTTCTCGAAATGGGTCGCCGCGTCCGTGCGAAGACCGTGGCGGAAGGAGGTTTTGCGGATATCGGTGGGGTTGAACCAGGCGCTCTCGAGAAAGATATTCTTCGTACCCTCGCGAATGCCGCTGTGAAGCCCTCCGAATACGCCGGCGATAGCCATGCCTTCTTCGGCATTACAGATCATAAGGTCTTCCGCCGACAGTTTTCTTTCCTTTTCATCGAGCGTCACGAAGGGTGTCCCTTCTGGCAGATTCCTTACGACGATCTTCGCGCCCTTGATGGCTTCCAGGTCGAAAGCGTGCAGCGGCTGTCCCATTTCATGGAGGACGAAGTTGGTGATATCGACGATATTATTGATGCTCCGGATACCGATGGCCTTTAGTTTGTCCTGCATCCACCGGGGGATTCCTTTATCGTGATGCCCTTTATCGTGATCCCGGAATAACGTTCACAGCCTTGCTGGTTGAGGATGCTCACCGCGACCGGAAGGCTGTTGCCGTCAATTTTGAAAGCGTTCAGCGAGGGTTGTTTGGGACGATATTCCTTGTTCTCGTGGTGGGACAGCCAGGCGCAGACGTCGCGGGCTACGCCGAGATGGCTCATGGCGTCCATATGGTTGGGCGTAAGTCCGATCTCGATCAAATTATCGGAATAAGGCTGGAAATAAGACGCCGCGGGGCCGCCCACTTGACCGTCGGCGGCAGCACGATAATGCCGGCGTGGCTTTCGCCCAGACCTATCTCGTCTTCGGCGCAGATCATCCCGTGGCTTTCCACTCCCCTGATCTTTGCAATTTTCAGCGTGATCGGGTCGCCTTTCAGGGGATGGATGGTCGTTCCCGGTACCGCTACCACTACTTTCTGTCCCGCCGCGACATTCGGCGCTCCGCATACGATCGACAGGGGCTCGGGGCCGCCCACGTCGACCTTTGTGAGTCGCAGCTTGTCCGCGTTGGGGTGGGGAATGCACTCCAGTACTTCACCGATGACCAGTCCTTTCAGACCTCCTTTTACGGACTCGTATTTCTCGATATGTTCTACTTCCAGCCCGACGGAGGTCAATATTCTGGAGAGCCGCTCTGTTTCGATCTTAACGGGCAAATATTCACAAAGCCAATTATAACTGATGGTCATGGGTCTTTTTTATTTCCTGCGGGCCATATCACGGCCTGGTCGGCAAAGATAGTATAAAAGGCCCTGGAAGGGGCAGGCCCTGGAAGGCCATTCCTGAAAACACCGAATGCGCGGAGGGCTCCGGAAATATTTCGGCCAATCCGTCGTTAACAAAAGAACCGGGGCCTTATTCGGTCAGGCCCCGGCCCTTAGACGTTATTTTAATGTCTTTTTTAATGATAATCAAAAGTTAAAGCCTTTAGAAGGCTTTAACTTTACGGACAGAAGAATGTCTATAATCAACTCAAAAGCTGATTTATGAAAAAGCACCTGTATATTCTGACCTTCGTGGCCATTGGCTTTGCTGCTTGTGGCCCTGTCTATGTAGTACACCAGGATCCGCCGCCGCCGCAACAGGCCCCTGCGCCGCTGCCGCCCCCGCCTCAGGCCGATCCGTCCGAGGTGACCTACCAGAATTTTTATGACGACCTTAGTCCTTACGGCCAGTGGATCGACGATCCCAACTACGGATACGCATGGCTGCCCGACGTAGGGCCCGATTTCAAACCCTATTCCACCAACGGGCACTGGGTCTATACCGATGAGGGCTGGGCACTGGGATTCCGGCTATCCCTGGGGATGGGCTGCCTTTCACTATGGCCGCTGGTACTTCCAGGACGGCTATGGCTGGATGTGGTTACCCGGCAACGAGTGGGCTCCCGCATGGGTGAGCTGGCGCAACAGCGACGATTACTATGGATGGGCGCCGATGGGACCCAATGTCAGCTATAGCGCTGCTTACGGTGGCGGCTATGCTCCTCCTTCGCACTACTGGTGTTTCGTTCCCCACCGGTATATCGCCAGTCCGCAAATCAATAATTACTATGTCCGGGAGACGAACAACGTCACCATCATCAACAGGACAACGATCATCAATAATACGACTATCGTTAACAACACCCGGAATATCCACTATGGTGCAGGTCCGGACCCCAATGAAGTGGGAAGATATTCCGGCGGAACCGTAAGACCCATGTCGATCCGCAACGGGCGTAACCCCGGCGATCGCTCGGACAACGGCAACTTCACCGTCTATCGCCCCCGTGTGAATGGTGCGGTGACGGAGAACAGGCCGGGGAATTCCAATTCCGGTGGTCGTTCTTTTGCCCCCACCCGGGTCCAATCGCTGGGTAACGCAAGACCGGTCAACAGGACCGTCTATGGTAATGGCAACGACAACCGCGCCAACGGCAACGACAACCGTGGCAACGGCAACGCCTGGGGAAGAGATAATAGCAATAACAGGAATGACAACCGCGGCAACGGAAATGACAACCGTGGCAACGGCAACGACAACCGCGGCAACGGCAACGACAACCGCGGCAACGGCAACGCCTGGGGAAGAGACAACGGGAACGGGAATAACGGAAACAATGGAAATGACAACCGTGGTAACAACGGTAACGTCAACAACGGGAACAACGGCAACGACAACCGCGGCAACAGCAACGGCTGGAACAACGGGAACGGCAACAATGGAAACGGCAACAATGGAAACGGCAACAACGGGAACGGAAACAACTGGAACAGAAACAACGGGAACGGCAACAACGGGAACACCAATGGCCGGCCGAATAACGGTTTCCCCAACAGGGGTGGCTATCCGCAGGGGAATCAACCTGTGAACCAACCCGCTCAGAACCAACCCGCTCAGAATCAGCCTGCGCAGAATCAACCGGTTCAAAATCAACCCGTTCAAAACGGCCAGCAGATGCAAACCAACCCCTTCGGCCGCCCTACCGGCAGACCCTATCAACCCAACCAGCAGGCTCAGCAACAAGCCCAGCAACAGCAGGCCCAGCAGCAACCGGCAAATAACCAACCCGCGAATAATCAGCCGGTGAGCCGGCCAGTGCAGCAGCCGATATACAACCAGCCGGGCAATCAACCCAATAACCAGCCGGCCAATCAGCCCGCGCAACAGCAGCGGCCAACCAGACCGAACTTCGCCCCGCTGAGCCGGCCGGCACAAGCCGCCCCAACCCAGCAGGCTCCCAACCAGCAGCAGCCGAGGCCGGTCGTCAACCAGCCGAGGCCGACGCCCCCGGCTCCGCAGCCTCCGAGAAGGGACGACAAAAAGGACGACAACGGCAGGCCGGGACGTGGCTGATAACAACACCAGGCCCTCAACAAATAACTCAAAACGCCCGATGGGTCCAGCGTCCCGGATAATCTCCGGGACGCTTTTTTCCATCCGGTTCCCTACGCATATCCGCGTTCGCGCGTGCAATCCGCCGCAGACGGGCCTTTGACCGGTAAAGGGACGGTCTCCCCGGACCGCATAAGGCTAAACACGCACTTCCGCCCCCAGGTCTAGAATCGCACCTGACGGGCATTTTGGTCCTTGCAAACAGGCGTGGCAGGAAGGCAAAATGAGGCTAATGCGCATTCTGTAGTTTGGCTATCCCCACAAAATATTTGCCCCTAAATCTTTGTGCACAACAGGGTGTGAATTTTAATGAGGAAAAAGCTGAAAACTTTTTTAAATTGTGGATAGCTCGAAGGGTGCTGTGTATAACCCGGGTGCCGCTGTGGAAAACCATGTGAATTTCTAAAGGAAAAATATAGAAAAATAAAAATTTTTTTTCGTCGGCACACGGAGTTCTATATTCGCCCTCCTGACTCAAAGAGGGTAACATTCTGTTCATGTTGGCGTAACAATTCCTTAACTTGAACAGAGCCGGAGAGCGAGTCTGACCGCTGGTTACCAGGAGCTGGACACCCATCGATAAGCCGCCGAAGGCGGCTGGTCCGAAGGACAGACATTAGCGCTTTGCCGGGATGCGCTCAGTTTTCTGGATAGAGCATCCACGGCACATTTTTTCAAATTTATTCTGGACGGTTTTGTATGGATCTCACTAACCTTAATCTCAATAAGGACCGCAATAAGTCGAGGCGCAAGCCTTCGGTGGACCTTAGTACCATGGTATATGGTAAAATCCCTCCTCAGGCCAAAGAGCTCGAGGAGGCGGTACTCGGCGCCATTATGCTCGAAAAAAGCGCCTTTGACGCCGTCGTGGAGATCCTGAAACCGGAATGCTTCTATCTGGAAGGACACCAGCGGATCTATCGGACCATGCAAAGCCTGGCGCAAAAAAGCCAGCCCATCGATATCCTCACCGTCGTCGAAGAACTGAAGTTTCGGCAGGAGCTGGAGATGGTGGGCGGACCCTATGCCGTGACCAAGCTGACCAATTCCGTGGTTTCCTCCGCGAATATCGAAACACACGCCCGTATCATCCTCCAGAAATTCATTCAGCGCGAACTGATCCGCATCAGCGGGGAGATCATCGGAGACGCCTATGAGGACAGCACCGACGTTTTCGACCTGCTCGACGAAGCCGAGAGCAAGCTCTTCGAGATCACCAACAACCACCTTCGCAAGAATTTCGATAGTATCGACAGCGTACTGGTCAAGACGATCCAGCGTATCGAAGACCTGCGTCACAAACAGGATGAGATCACGGGGGTCCCCAGCGGATTCCCCTTCACTCGACAAGATCACCTATGGCTGGCAGCCGACGGACCTCATCATTCTCGCCGCCCGTCCCGCCGTCGGTAAAACCGCGTTTGCCCTCAATCTTGCCCGAAATGCAGCGCTCAACGCCACCAAGCCCACGGGGGTAGCCTTTTCAGCCTTGAAATGGGTTCGGCGCAGCTGGTACAACGTATCCTCAGCGCCGAAGCCGAGATCTTTATGGAAAAGATCGCCCGCGGTAAATTAGAGGAGCACGAGATGAAGCAGCTGTATAAAAAAGGGATCGACAGACTCGCCAAAGCACCCATTTTTATCGACGATACCCCCGCGCTGAATATCTTCGAGCTGCGCGCCAAATGCCGCCGGCTTAAGAACAAACACAATATCGGCTTTATCATTATCGACTACCTGCAGCTGATGAGCGGAGCCGGCGACAATAAGGGTAACCGTGAACAGGAGATCAGCCAGATCTCCCGCGCGCTGAAAGGACTGGCCAAAGAGCTCCAGGTTCCCATAATTGCCCTCTCCCAGCTGAGCCGCGCCGTAGAGTCGCGTAAGGATGGGGAGAAAATTCCCCAGCTGAGCGACCTTCGTGAATCGGGCGCCATCGAACAGGACGCCGACATGGTCATGTTCCTCTATCGTCCCGAATACTATGGTATTACCGCCAACGAAATGGGCGAAAGCAATAAGGGCGAGACCCACGTCAAGATCGCGAAGCACCGTAACGGCTCTCTCGACACCGTCAAGCTGCGCGCGCTGCTGCATATCCAGAAGTTCACCGAGTATGGAGAAGACGATTTTGGCGGTATCGGACTGCCCCAGGGAGGCAGCTGGAAGCCCGTCCAGGACGACGACGGCGCGGGCGGCGGAGCCCGTCTCTATATCCAGGCCGGCAGCCGGATGAAAGACTTGCCGATGGACGACGACGAGGCGCCGTTCTAATACACGCGCAGCCGTATAATACAGTCTGAGGTTTGCTAATTACATACAAGAACATAGGCTCCTTCACAGGAGCTTTGTTTTTTTCTCCCCCTTACACCGACAAATAGTTACTATTTACCGGGACCCGTTAAACTTTTGGCGTTTCGATTCATCACACCAGGAATTTAACCTGCTATTTAACCGCGTATGAAAATTAGTTACCTCAACCACTGCCTCTGGCTTGCTATCTCTGTCGTGTTATTTGTTGCCTGTCATAAGGATAGCAACCGGCCCGGTCCCGTCACTGCGACGGATACACTGACACAGGATATTTATACCATTAATTCGATGGGGAACTCGTCGCCTGCAGTCATCCTGGCGGCCCCTTTTTCTTCGACTGCCTCGCCCACTCACGACTCTTCCGGCCTTTTGCTGGTCATGAACCAGGAGGGAAAGGTGTTGAAGGAGCAGAGTACAGAGGCGAGCGCATTCTGCTTTAACCGGTGGACCTACAACGGGCTGACGCGCTATACCTGGTTCGTAAACGAACCGTCTGCTTTCCGCGGTCCGGGCGTCTCCAATTTTGAGGGGTATGGTGTCATTGCGGACAGCTCCCTGAAAGAGCTCGGTAGAGTACACTTTATTCCGAACGGCGGTTCATTTTCTCCGGGACAGGATCTGGACGTACATGATTTCATTCTCATTTCGGATGATCATTACATTGCAATGGCGTACTGCCCGAAGTCAGTCACCAATATACCGGCTTATCTGAATCCGGCACCGGGTGCGATGGTGGTTGCGCCCGTGATCCAGGAAGTCAACAAGGGCGTCGTAGTTTGGCAATGGGATGGGGAGTGCGGACACGTCATTCTATGCCAACAGCGTCGAAGGTAACAATTTTTCCGACGGGACTAACGCTCAGGACTATATGCATATGAATGGCATGTTCATTGATCCGAAGGACAATAATCTGGTCTGCTCTTTCCGGAACCAGGACCAAATCATCAAGATCAACCGGCAGACGAACTCTATCGTCTGGAGGCTGGGTGGGAAGAACGGTGATTTCCGCCTGTTCTCCGACCAGATCTTCCTGCGGCAGCATAATCCAAGCCTTGCTGACAACAATCAGACCCTGATGATCTTTGATAACGGAGACGCAACCCTGCGGCCGGAGTCCCGGGTCCTCGAGTTACAGCTGGATGAAGCGAACAAGAAGATCGCGGCATTCAAGTCCTTTTCGATACCGGAGCCTTTTACCGCGTTCATGGGGTCAGTTCAGAAGCACGGCGACGAATATTTTATAGGTGGCGGCACCGCCAATTATATGCTCGAGGTCAACTACGTGACTGGACAGAAGATTAAGGAATTCACGGGAGGTCAGTATAGCTCCTACAGGGCATACAGCTACCCAACCATGGAAAACTGACCGGCGTCTCAGCGAACCGTGCGGTTACCGGGGCCGTTCCGTCAAGGAGCAGCCGACCTTCAAGGAGCAGCCGACCGTCAAGGAGTAGCCGACCCGTAAAGGAGCAGCTGTCCCGTCAAGGAGCAGCCGACCCGGGTAAATTCCCTAAATTTGGTCTTCGCTATGCTGCCTATTTTTTATATCCCGGCTTATGATGGGTCCACGACGGAAATAATCCTCGGCGAGGATACGTCAAAACATATCGTCCAGGTCCTGCGCATGCAGCCGGGAGAAAGCCTGCGGCTCACCGATGGGAAAGGATACTTGCTGACGGCGGTCATCACAGACGACCATAAAAAGAAATGCCGGGTCAGGGTCGAATCCGTCGTCAGCCAGCCGCCGCCCGAAAGAAAGGTAACCGTCGCTATATCCCTATTAAAAAATGCGTCGCGCTTTGAATGGTTTTTGGAGAAGGCCACCGAGATCGGCGTCACCAGGATCGTGCCCCTTTTATGCGAGCGGACCGAAAAACAGCACGCCCGTATCGACCGGCTCCGGGGTATCCTCGTGAGCGCCATGCTGCAGTCCCAACAGGCCTGGCTACCCGGAAATGCCCGAACCGATGCCTTTTTCCGAACTGCTGAGCCACCCGCCCGCAGGAGGCAGACCACCCGCAGGAGGCAGACCGAACGCCGGGCCTCCCTCGCCCGCCGGGCCTCCCTCGCCCGCAGAGTCTCCCTCGCACACCGGGCCTCCCCCGATCACCGGTGACCATCTCCACCCACGCGGCCGCTACATCGCGCACTGTCTCGAAGCCCCCGGCCTACCGCCTCACTCGCAGACTGGCGGAAACTCGGAAACGAACAGGCTTCACAGCTCATACTGATCGGACCGGAAGGCGATTTCTCGCCGAAGGAAATAGAAGCCGCACTGAAAGAAGGCTTTTGCCGGTAACGCTGGGTGACAACAGGCTGCGCACCGAAACCGCCGGAGTGGTGGCGGCAACCCTGCTCTGTATCGCGTAACCCCACCCCGCAGGACCCACCCCACGGGTCCCACCCGCGGTTCCATCACCCCCACCTAAATTATTTCTTCTGGTATTTCCAGTTCCTGGATTTCCCCTCGAGCAGCCATTCGATAGTAGTCGCTACTCTCTTGTCCCGCGTCTCATCTGTCCTGGCCTCCGTGATCCATTCGATATATTCTCTGCGGTGACTCGGCGGAAAGCCCTCGAAAGTACTCTGTGCTTTTTTATTCTTCTTCAGCGCCGCCGCCAGTGCGGGGTATCGGCAAATCCGCCCTGGCCGCCTTTTTCGCGGGCGCCGGTTTTTTCTTACCGTCTTTTATCAGCTGCGCCGCTTCTTTCAGATAGGCCACCATGACCTTGTCCGCCGGCAGGTCTTTTCATCGAGACCAGCCGGTCGAGATGTCCCATCGCATTCTTGTCTTTTACCTGGAGTATTCCCTCGGGGTCAGTCAGCATCGCAGCGTTCCAAAAACCAAATGCGCAGTGTTCCTTAAAACCCGCCATATTACAAAGCGGAGAGCCGTTGTATTCGAAAAAAGGCATACCCCATTTTATCGTTTCCGTCGCGTCGGGACAGGCCTTGTGGATCAACTTGCGGATTCTCCCGAGAATAGGTTTTGCGAAGTCGGCGGACTTTGCGATATAGGCGTCGATGCGATCATCGTGTGTGGTAGTGGCAGCCATAGCAAAAGTTTATATGGCCTCAATTATGGAAAAATAGGCCAAATAAAAATAACCCTATTTTTCCAAACTTCCAATGTCTGTCCTCCGGACGAACCACCAGCGGCGGTCCCCGGAAAAATTTTACTCAATGCCTCGCGCCCTTCTTCGCTCTGGTATTCAGCAGCTTCCACGCCGAAGGCAAATGCCATGGAGAAATAGATATAGCCCTTGTCGATATGCGTGTGGTGGAGGGGTTCCAGTCCCTCGAAGAACAGACTGAAGCCGACCATGAGCAGGAAGGAGAGGGCCAGCATTTTCAACGTCGGGCGTTTATCGATATAGTCGGCTATCTTTTGGGAGAAAAAGAACATGATGATCATCGCGATGATGACGGCCGTTATCATAACGGCGACCTGCCGGGCCAGCCCCACCGCAGTGATCACGCTGTCGAAGGAGAAGACGGTGTCCACAAGTACGATCTGGGTAACAATGGCCGTGAATGAAGACGCCTTGCTCTTGCTGACCACCTCGCCCTCCGGGCTTTCGCCGCTGACCTTTTCGTGGATCTCCTTTACCGTCTTGTACAAAAGGAAGAGGCCGCCGGCCAGCATGATCAGGTTGCGTAGGGTGAAAGAGTAATCGAATACGGAGAAGAGACTCTTATTGCCGTTGGTTACCAGCCAGCCGAGTCCAAACAGAAGTATCGATCGGATGAGGATACCCGCGAGCATCCAGATCCGGCGTGCCTTCAGCTGCTCCGGGGGTTGGAGCCGGCCGATAAGGATGGATACAAAGATCACATTGTCAATGCCTAGTACAATTTCCAGAAGGGTAAGGGTCAAAAGGCTGATCAGGGAAGCCACGGAAAAAGCGAGTCCATAGTATGTCAGTTAAGCAGCGCAAAAATAGGTATATAAGGCAAACTTCACTCATCCCGGGTTCCATTCGCCGGAACTCTCCACGGCCACACGCGGTTCACAATCCCCGGCCATCCACCACACCCTTCACAACCCCTCGCAAATCCGCCTCGTAATAAACGGTCCCACATAGATAAATCCCGTCCACACCTGAACCAGCGCGGCGCCGGCATTCAGCTTCTCTTTCGCATCCTCAGCGGTAAAGATCCCGCCCGAAGCTATCACCGGTATGCGTCCCCGCATCTTCTCGCAGCAATAAGCCACGACTTCGGTCGCCCGTCTCCGCAGCGGAGCGCCACTGAGCCCCCCGCGCCGATAGCCTCCAGTTGATCCGGCGCCGTGACCAGCCCTTCCCGGCCGATCGTGGTATTCGTCGCCACCAGGCCGTCGAGGTTTATCTCCAGCACGAGACTGATGACATCGTCCAGCTGCTGCTGGTTGAGGTCGGGGGCAATCTTCAGAAGCAGCGGCCTCGGGCGGATGCCCTTTGCTCCGACAGCTGACGATTCACCGACTGCAGATTGGTCAGTATTTTATGGAGCGAGTCTCTTTCCTGCAGCGCCCTCAACCCAGGGGTATTTGGGGAACTTACATTCACGACGAAATAGTCGACCACGTCGTAGAGCGCCCGAAAACAGGTCTCATCAATCTCTCCAGGCATCTTCGTTCGGCGTAACCTTATTCTTACCGATATTCCCGCCGATAATAAGGGGAATCTCCGCTCGACCCCGCGCCGACACCGCACCAGCCGCCTCGCCCCCCGCCAGGCTTTCAACCTCTCCACCACAACCTCCACACCATCATTATTGAAACCCATCCGGTTGATCAACCTCTAGTCCTGCGGCAGACGAAAAAGCCGCGGCTGCTCATTCCCTGCCTGCGCCTTCGGCGTCACCGTCCCAATCTCCACATACCCAAAACCCATCGCCTTCAATTCCCGCAGATGAGAGCGCCATTCTTGTCAAACCCCGCACCCAATCCCACCGGATTCCGAAAAACGAGGCCGAAAACCTCCCGGCTCTCCGATCTATCCGGCCGGCAACTCCATTCCACCAGCTTTCGAAATACCCCAACGCCACAAACTACCCTCAGCATTTTCATTGAAAAATGGTGAACCCCCTCGGGCGGGAAAAAGAACAGGAACGCGCGCAGTATTTTGTACATGGCCGCGAAGATACGCCCCATTTACAGTAGAAGCTAACCCTCCATCCCGGGTTTCCAGAATACCGATTTAAAATCCCTAACTTTAGGGACGAAAGTTGCATAAACAACTAAAAAAATCAGCTATGCAGGAAGCATATATCGTCGCCGGCTATCGTACCGCCGTCGGAAAATCAAAAGAGGCAAACTCCGCTTTTATCGTCCGGATGATATGGCGATCGACGTCATCAAAGGATTGCTCGCATCCGTTCCCCAGCTCGACCCCCTGCGCGTTGACGACGTCATCGTCGGCAACGCGGTTCCCGAAGCCGAGCAGGGACTCCGGGTAGGACGCATCATCGCCGCCCGCGCCATCGGCATCCACGCTCCGGGAGTCACCGTCAACAGGTACTGCGCCAGCGGCCTCGAAACGATCGCCATGGCCACCGCCAAGATCCGCACAGGCATGGCGGAATGCATCATCGCCGGCGGCACCGAAAGCATGACCATGGTCCCCCAGGCCGGCTGGAAAACTGTCCCCGCCTACTCCATCGCCTCCGAAGAACCCGACTATTATCTTAATATGGGACTTACCGCCGAAGCCGTCGCCAAAGAGTTCGGTGTCAGCCGCGAAGACCGAGGACCAGTTCTCCTTCCAGTCACACAAGAAGGCCATTCACGCGATAGAGAACGGCTATTTCAAGTCGGGCATACTGCCGCTGACGGTCGAAGAGGTCTCATGTCGACGAGAAAGGCCGCCGGCAAAAAGAAGCTTTACCGTCGATACCGACGAAGGACCAAGAGGAGACACCTCCCCCGATGCACTCGCCAAACTGAAACCCGTATTCGCAGCAGGCGGCTGCGCAACGGCCGGCAACTCCTCGCAGACCAGCGACGGCGCCGCATTCGTCGTCGTCATGGGCGAAAAAATGATGAAAGAACTGGGCCTGAAACCCATCGCCCGCCTGGTGGCCTGCGCCAGCGCCGGCGTACACCCTCGTATCATGGGCATCGGTCCCGTGGAAGCCGTTCCGAAGGCACTCCGCCGGCAGGAATGAACCTCGGCCAGATCGACCTGGTCGAACTGAACGAGGCCTTTGCTTCACAGGCACTCGCCGTCATCCGCAAGCTGGAGATCAACCCGGAGATCGTCAATATCAACGGCGGCGCAATTGCCCTGGGTCATCCCCTGGGCTGCACAGGATGCAAACTGACGATACAATTAGTCAATGATATGAAGAGATTGAACAAAAAATATGGGATAGTCACCGCTTGCGTGGGCGGAGGACAGGGAATAGCTGGTATTATTGAAAATCTTAATTAGTGCCCGCTGAAAGCCCCTAAAGTCACTCATTTTTTGGAAAAGGCCTCCATTTAGGGGCCTTTTTATTTACTCATATCATAAATAGTTTTAACTTGCTTTGTAGTTGAAATACTTACGGAATCTACTAAACTAACATGATTCGAGTTTTTATTACCGATGATCATGAGATCTACCTGGAGGGGCTTTCTTTGCTGTTAGGCAAGCAGGAAGGCATTGAAGTTATTGGTACCGCTGCATCGGGTAAAGAACTCCTGGCCCTCGTACCGGGCCTGCAGGCCGACGTCCTGCTGCTGGACGTATATCTGCCGGATATGGGCGAAGAAGAGATTCTCCAGCAGATAAGAGCGGTGAGGCCCCAGCTGCGCATTATTTATCTGACTTTGCTGAGAGGTACACGCTACGTGCACAAATTGTCCAAATACGATATACAGGGTTATGTCCTTAAGAACGCGTCGCTCGACGAGCTGCTCTCCGCCATACGGTCGGTGCACGACGGCGGCAGCTATTTCAGCAAGGACATCCATATAGGAGACCGCGACGAAGACTTCCGCAATACCGTCACCATCGAGGACAAACAGATCGACGAGATCCTGTCGCGCCGCGAGCTGGAAGTACTGCGCCTCATCTGCAAGGAATACAGCAACGCCGAGATCGCAGACAAGCTGTTTCTGAGCGTAAGCACCGTTGAAACACACCGCAAGAACTTGATTGCCAAACTGGGAGTGAATAACACCGTGGGCCTTGTAAAATTTGCCCTGCGGAACAACCTGACGGACTAACGATACCGGGGCCGCCCCCGGCAGGACTTACTACTTCTGACACAAAATAGGGCCCGGACGTCAACTACAGGGCTCCATTCCACAAAAAGATAAGCCATCGGACACGGTCCGGTCGTGCACATGGTGCACAGATATTATCTTTGGAACGAATGAACGAAATCTTTACGTGAAGCTGCTATCTTTCTTTTCTCTTTTGCTGATCAATTCGGCCCTCCATGCTCAGGTTGATACCGTCGGGCTACAGCGTATCTATTACCGGGCCATGCATCTCGCGGAGAACAAGGCGGATTCCATACGATACTACGCCGACTATGTAGGGCAGGCCGGGAAGAACGGCGGCTGGGCTCCCGCGACGGTGATGTCACAGCGGCTGAGTGGATTCTATTATGAGAACAGGGGGATTTCAGCAAGGCGCTGACCTACTACTACGAGGCGCTGGCGGGTGCGCGCGCAAGTCGCAGCATCGGGCGGCAAACCGAGCTGCTGGCAGATCTGGCGGCGGTCTACACACAGGACATGAAACAGCCGCAGAAGGCGAAAGACCTCTACGCCGAATGCGTGCGGCTCAACCGGCAGATGGGCGACGGTCACTCCCTCCTCTCTTCCTATATCAATCTCGGCGCGATCTATGATCGTCTGGGCCTTTATGACAGCGCGCTTCTGTTTCTGAAAGAAGGCCTGCGCGTCGGCAAACCACTCGAAGCAAAGGGGATAGAAGACCTGAACAACCTCTACAACAACCTCGGCAATACCTATTATTATCTGAAACGCTACGACGAGTCGATCGCCTATTTCTATAATAATTATCTGCACGATCTTGCCACCAACTCACCTTCCCGGCTCGCCGACGTCTGGCTCGACGTCCTGAATCTGGCGGACTCCTATACGGAAAAAGGCAAGTATGATTCAGCCGCCAGATACGCGGATACATCGCTGCTTATCGCACGTCAGCTGGACTCCAAAAGCAAACAGTCCGACAGCTATCAGATCCTTTCCAAACTGGCCCAGCGTAAAGGGGACTACAGGAAGGCCTGGGACTATCAGGGCAGGTGGTACGGACTCGATACCGCACTCACAAACAGCGAAACCTATAAGGCGGTAGCCGAGCTGGAACAGAAATACGAGGCCCGCCAGCGGGAGAACGAGAAGCTTGTTCTGCAGGCGGAAGTGACCCAGCAGCGCTTTCATAGCCGCATCATGATGATCACCGCCATTAGTCTTCTGCTTGTCGCCATCGCCGCGGCGGTCGCCTTTGTCATCAAGCGCAGGGCCAACAGGAAACTGCAGGAAACCAACGACCTCATCATCCGGCAGAACGAAAGGCTGTCCGAACTGAATTCCGAAAAGAACTCTCTCATCAGCATCGTGTCCCACGACCTCAGCACGCCATTCGCCAGCATCGGGATGCGGCAGCAGCTGCTGCAGAACGAACAGGACAATCTCAGCCCGAGTCAGAAAAAGGCGCTCGACCGCATCGGCCAGTGCCACCCACTACGGCGAGAAGCTGATCCGTCATATCCTCGACGTCGAAAAAGTCCAGACGAACCAGAGCAAGATCCAGCTGGAAAACCTCGACCTCCGCATCTTCGCCGAGAACGTGATGGACGATTTTACCCCCGCCGCCGCCCAGAAGGATATCCAGCTGCACCTGGACTGCCCCAACCGGTCCGTGTATTTCCTGAGTGACCGCCAGCTGCTGAGCCGTATGCTGGAGAACCTTTTGTCCAACGCGATCAAGTACACCACCAACGGGAAAAATATCTGGATCAGCGTCAGCGAGGAAAAGGACGCCATCAGCATCAAAGTCCGCGACGAGGGCGTTGGCATTCAGCCGGATGAGCTGCCCCACCTCTTTGCCAAATACAGCAAGATCTCTTCCAAACCCACCGCCGGCGAGGCGTCCACCGGCCTCGGCCTGGCTATCGTCAAGCGCATCTGCGAAGAGCTCAATGGCCAGATCTCCTGCGAAAGCGACCAGGCAAAGGCTCCGTATTTACCGTCGTTCTCAAGAAATAACGTCTGCTTAGCATTTTTTTGGGTCCAAAACTGACCAGACTGGCCTAAATTTGAAACCTTGTGGCAAAATCCCGCCCCGAAGCCCTCTTACCGGACCCAGTCCAGAGAGTATTTAGCGGCAGTTTTCAACTTATCAAGTACCATGACCCGATTTGTTCAAGGTTTGTTTTTTTATTTATCCTATTGACCGGCGTTCCAGCTTTGGCCGGCCCACCGACCCATGATTCCGCGTCCACCCCAGGCTCCGGCTCCCTCTCCGGCCGCGTCACCGACAAAACAGGCTCCCCCATTTCCGGAGCCACCGTCTACATCCCCGACCTCAAACTCGGCGTCGTCGCCGACACCAACGGATACTACCACTTTAAGTCCATTCCCTCCGGCAAATACCTCATCGAAGTCCATTCCATCGGCTATAAAACGGTTACCCGCACCGTCACCGTCAGCGGCCCGGTCAGCCTCGACCTCACCCTCAACGACTCCTACGTCGAAGAGAGCGCCGTCGTCGTAACCGGCCTCTCCAAGGCCACCCAGATCAAGAGGAATCCGGTCCCCATCGTCGCCATCTCCCACGACTATCTCGCAACCAACCTCAGCACCAACGCGATCGACGCCATCGCAAAGATACCCGGCATCCGTGCCGTCACTACGGGCCCCAATGTGTCCAAACCTTTTATTCGCGGACTCGGTTACAATCGCATACTCACGCTATACGATGGCATCCGACAGGAAGGCCAGCAGTGGGGCGACGAACACGGCATCGAAGTAGACCAGTACGGTGTAGACAGGGTGGAAGTGATCAAGGGACCCGCCAGCCTCAGCTTTGGCTCCGACGCCCTTGCAGGCGTAGTCAATCTTATCCCGACACAGCCGGCGCCCGAAGGCAAGATGATCGGCGACCTGATGCTCGACTACCAGACCAACAACAAATTTCTCGGCGGCTCAGCGATGCTCGGAGCCACGCGCAACGGCCTCGAGTGGATGGCCCGCATCTCCCACAAACAGGCGATCGACTACAGGGACAAGATCGACGGACGCGTATTCGGTACGGCATTCAACGAAACGGACGCCAGCGCTTCACTCGGGCTTCACCGCAAATGGGGCTATTCCCACCTGGACTTTGTCCTCTTCGATGACCTCCAGGAGATCCCCGACGGTAGCCGCGACAGCGCGACACGAAGGTTCACCAGACAGATCAGCGAGGCAGATACGGTAAGAGAGATCGTGCCGGACGCGGACCTCAACAGCTATTCGATGGAAAAGATCCACCAGCACGTACAGCACTTCCGCATCTATTCCGGCAACAGCTTTACCCTCGGCAGCGCCGGGCGCCTGCAGGTCAACCTGGGTTTTCAGCGCAGCCTGCGCCGCGAGTTCAGCCATCCGGTCCTCTACAAGATACCGGGTCTCTATCTCCAGCTGAACAGCGTCACCTACGACATCAAATATTTTCTGCCCGAGTTCGACAACTGGAACGTGACCGTAGGCCTGAATGGCATGTATGAAACGAATAACAGCACGGATGGGACGGAATTCGTGATCCCCTCTTATCATCAGTTCGATATCGGTCCGTTCGTTCTGGCTAAAAGAAGTTTCGACAAACTCGATATAGCCGGCGGCATCCGCTACGACTCGAGGTCGTTCGATAATTTTCAACTCTATACCAGGCCCGACCCCATGACCGGCTTCGACAAGGCCGTCTACGGCGCGGACACCGCCGGCGCCGCTCTCCAGTTCGACAAATACAAAAGATGTTCACCGGAGTTTCCGGCAGTCTCGGCGCCACGTATAACTTCTCCGATAAATTCTCCCTAAAGGCCAACCTGGCCCGGGGATTCAGGGCCCCCAACATCTCCGAGATCTCGGCCAACGGCGTACACCCCGGCACGAATATCTATCAGCTTGGCAACCCCGATTTCAAGCCGGAGTTCAGCATGCAGGAAGACATCGGTCTGGTCTTTTCGTCCCGGTACGTCGTCGCGACCCTCGACCTTTTCAACAATATCATCAGCAACTATATCTACAACCAAAAGCTGGTGACTGCAGCAGGTGTCGATTCGATGGACGGCAGCGGCGACACATATTTCCGGTATGTGGCTTCTAAGGCACAGCTGTACGGCGGCGAATTCAGCATCGATATCCATCCGGTTAAAACGCTGCACTTCGAGAACAGCTTCTCGCTGGTATACGGGACCAATAAAGGAAGCCAGCCAAAATCGCTCGGCGACAGCGCCAAATACCTGCCTTTTATTCCGCCCGCGCACGGACTCTCCGAGCTGCGGTATGAATTCTCCTCGAAGCCCAGACGCCTGTCCCACGCGTTCATAAAATTACAATTGGAATACTCCGCCGCCCAGAACCGCGTCATGCGCGCCTACAATACCGAGACGCCGACCGCGGGCTATACACTTTTCAACGCCGGAGTCGGCGGGCGCCTGTCCGACAAAAAAGGCAAGACCATCGTGAATATCTATCTGATGGGAAACAATCTCTTTAACGTCGCCTACTACGATCACCTCAGCCGGCTGAAATACTTTTATTTCTCGCCAACCGATACAAACCCTACCCATGGCATCTACAATATGGGCCGGAACGTCAGCCTCAAACTTGATTTCCCGCTGGATTTCGTTCTAAAATCGGATAAGAGATCAGCGCCGGACGGCGCCGAGTAGGCCGCGCAACGGCGCTGAATAACCCGCGCAACGGCGCCGGGTAAGCCGCCGGACGGGAAAATTGGCCGCGGTTCACACCCCCGCCCCCTCATATATAATAAAATTCCCGCGTATGCGTTAATAACTCAGTACTAACCCAACCAAATAGCCCAAAGGCCGTCCGAATTCGGGCGGCTTTTTTGCGTCAATCCTTTTTGTCCTCTTCTTTTTTGTAGTAACTGTCCGTCTCGTAGTCGAACTTTTTCACCTTGGTATTCCGGTAGTTGGAGTCATAAGTCACGAAGAAATAAAGGTAGATCACCCGGCTCAGCCGCATTAGCCAGGGCTGCAGTACAACAAGAAATATAGCATTCAGCCCCATCCACCAGAAGAAGCGGTGGTCTTCCGTCGAGAACCCGATAAGCACCCACCAGGCGACAAACGTAGCGACAGAAAGAGCAAACGAAAGGGCATAGCTCACATATCCCGTCCCATACCAGAACCCCACTTCCAACTCGAAAGGTTGCCCGCATTCGGGGCATTTCTCAGGCATCTTCAGCGTCTGCTTCAGCCGCCACGCATTGGGCTGGGTGAACATCGGACCCCGCCGGCAGCGCGGACACTTCATGGTGAAAAGACTCCAGAGATAGTTTGGTTTTTCCTGTACCGGCATGGCGCAAAGATAACTATATTTTACGGCCGTACCGGCCCCGCCGCCTAGACCGTCCGAGGAGCTCATGCCATGCCCCGTGAACGCATAGGGCTGGCAGTGCCCGCCGAGCCCGGCAAGGACCTCCATGACGCCATACTTCGATATGGCGGGACAATAGAAGGTCATGAAACCTCCGCCCCCCGCCCCCGATATTTTGCCTCCGGTTGCGCCGGCCTTTATGGCGCGATCATATATCTCGTCGATAAAGGGATTGGAGATACCCTCGGCCATCTGCTGCTTTTGCCGGAATCCGAAGTCGAGGATATTACCGATCTCGTCTATACGCCCTTTAAGCAGCGCTTCTTTCATCAGCTGCGCCTGGTGTTTCAACTGGTGCATGGCTTCGATGGAGCTTTCCTTCTTATTGGTAACATTGCGGCTCTGGACCTCGATGATCTTTGCGGATTCCCGGCTGGTGGCCGTATAGTAGAGCAGGAGATTATTTTCCAGTTCGAAAAGGTACTGCTGTTTTATGCGGAGGGGGTTGACAATGACCCTGTCTTCATTGTAAAATTCCATAAAATTGACCCCGCCGAACGTCGCCGCATACTGGTCCTGTTTGCCACCGGCCATTTTCAGGTCGATCCTTTCGATATCATAAGCCAGGTGCGCCACGTCATATTCTCCCAGCGGCAGCTTGAGCGCTTCCGCGAACACGCCGATAATGGCGACTACCAGGGTCGACGACGTACCCAGTCCGGAGCCCGCCGGCGCGTCTACGGAAGCTGGATAGCCGAAATCCACCGCCCGGCCATCCGTATTGCTTGCGAATTCGGTTGTATACTCCTTTCAGCAGATCCAGCTTTCCGTTGATCGGAAGTGCATCCATTTCGGTACCATTTTCGTATCGTTCTTCCTCTTTCCGGTCGACACCCTGGATAATAATTGTCTTGTCATTCAGCGGTTCGATGGTGGCGTGGGCATATAGTGACAGTGTTGCGTTCAGGATGGCTCCCCCGTAGATGTCGCTATACGGGCTGACATCCGTTCCGCCGCCTGCGAGGCCTATACGCAGGGGTGCTTTGCATCTGTATATCATAGTTGTTGGTTTATCAGGTGGATCTCTTTTTGTACCCGAAGGTAGTCCTCCGGAATGCCGATGTCGATGAAAAAACGTCCTGCACCAGACCAAACAGCCGCCGGTTGCCTTTTTCAAGGTAGTCTTTTTCAAATGAAAATTTTTCCGGCAGACTTTCCTGCAGGAAACGCTCTCTGTTGAGTGCATAAACGCCTCCATTGATCAGTCCGGCGGCATAGTGCTGTTTTTCGCGAAAATGCCTCACCTGCTGGTCTTCATCCAGTTCGACGACCCCAAACCGGTCGAAATTGGTCATTGGCTTGAGGCTGAGAGTGCAGTCCGCGTCTTTGGCGCTGTGGAAAGCCGCCAGTTCGGGCAGTGCAACCCCAAAAAGGTGTCTCCGTTCAGGACCAGGACGGATTTTTCTCTTGCCATAGCGCACGCCTGACGGATGGCGCCTCCGGTCCCAAGCGGCTCCTGTTCGAAAGAGATGCTGTATCCCTCTCCGCCAGGGAAGTCTTCTTTGAAAAAGGCTTCGAAGTAATCGCTTTTGTACCCCAGAGCAAAAATGAAATGCGTTATTCCGCCCCGGCGGAAATGCGCGGTTATATAGTGGATAAATGGGCGGCCGTCCACCGGAGCCATGCATTTCGGCAACTCGGGCACGGCCGGTCGCAGCCGGGTCCCCAGTCCGCCTGCCAGTATGATTGCTTCTCGGATCATCTCCATTGATTTAAGCTCTGAAATAAGCCTCCTCTACGAGCTGGCAGATGATATGGCCCAGCAGCATATGTGCTTCCTGAATACGGGGCGTGTTGTGGGAGGGGATGTCGACGAGGTAGTCGCTCAGCTCCTTCATTTTCCCTCCGCCTTCGCCGGTCATGCCGATGGTAGTTATGCCTTTTTCCCGGGCGGTGTCAAAGGCCTTGAGGATATTTGTCGAATTGCCCGAGGTGGACATTCCGACCAGGATGTCGCCGGGCTTGCCGATGCCCTTGATCAGGCGCGAATATATGAGGTCATAGCTGAAATCATTGGCAACGGCCGTCAGATAGGACGTGTTGCAGTGCAGGGCTTCCGCTGGCAGGGCATCGCGATTGATATAGAAACGCCCCGAGAATTCGGCGGCGAGATGCTGAGCATCGGCGGCGCTGCCTCCGTTGCCGCAAAAGTACAGGTGCTTGCCCTGCCGGAAACGGTCCACGATAAGGTTAACGATATCCCCGACAAGGCTGACAAGACGCGTGTCGTTGAGCACCTGTGTCTTGACGGTAACGGATTCGTTGATGATGTTCTTTATTTTATCGTTCATAGGCTGCAAATCTATCATTTCCTGTTGAAATTTGGAATTATTCAACTTTCCGCCACAGCGACTGCCAGCTTCCGCCATTAATAACCTGCTCCACCCCCGCGCCACGCAGAATATCCGCCGCCTCCCAGCAATGGTTCCCCGTCGAACAGCAAAGGATAACAGGCTTCCGCAAACTCTTTATGCGTTCGATATTGGCTTTTATCCGGTCCACGGGGATATTCAGCGAGTGGGGGATATGCCCTGGTCGTATTCATAGGCCGTACGCAGGTCGATGATCACCGCCCCTCGCCGGAGGGCCTCTTTAACCCCGCCGGCGCCGAAAACCCCTCCACCTCCGCCGCCGAAAAAATTGGATAGCCAGCTCATGACTTTTGTTCTTGTTGAAGTTGATATAATTTAGTGTATTTGAGGAACGTCAGGTGTGCAATGTTCACAGCGATCACAAATCCGTAGAAGCCATCCAAAAACCCCGCCCTCAGAAAATAACTCGTAAAAAATGCCCAGAAGGGGTTGATAAACGCCTTGAAAGCTTTTACCCGCTTGCCCCTGTTGTAGAGCAGCTGGGCGGACAGCCAGCTATACCTGATATTTTTTTCTACGTGCTCGTCGAAGTTGGAGTAGGTGTAGTGGAGCATGTCCCCGTGCAGATGGTGAATACGCGAGCCCTCCTGCATCTGGAGGGATTCGTGTACCAGGTCGAGGTTCCAGGCCGCTTTTTTCCTGTTCGTCAGGCGTAGTTTTTTGTCGGGGTACCAACTGCCGTGACGGATCCACTTGCCGCAGTAGTTGTTCAGGCGGTTCATCGTATATCCGTCAAATGGAAAGCCATTTGCCTTTTGCTCGGCGATGGCGGCGCTCAGCTCGGCGCTTAGGAATTCGTCCGCATCCAGAAAGAGAATATGATCATGGCTGGAGTACTCTGCCGCGGCATTTTTCTGGTCGCCATAACCCTGAAATGCACGCAGATAAAACAGACCCCCTGCATCTTTTACGATCTCGCCCGTACGGTCGGTGGAGAATGAGTCCACAACGATGATCTCGTCTGCGATGCTTTTGACGGACTCGATGCACCGCATGATATTCTTTTCCTCATTGAATGTAATGACTACGACCGATAAGGAGATCATGCGTAAACATACCATTTTCTTTACAAACTAGCAGGGGCGGACGCGTACTTTCTTTCGCCTATCTGCTGTCTCCACATGGCATAGTAGAGCCCTTTTGCCGCCAGAAGATCGGCGTGGGTGCCCGTCTCCTCGACCTCGCCTTTTTCAAGCACGTATATGCGATCGGCATGCATAATGGTGGAAAGCCGGTGGGCGATCAGGATGGTGATCTGGTCGCCGCGGGTGGATATTTCGCGGATGGTCTGGGTGATATCTTCTTCCGTGATGGAGTCGAGGGCCGAGGTAGCCTCGTCGAAAATGAGGAGGCGGGGCTTGCGCAGCAGCGCCCGGGCGATCGAAAGGCGCTGTTTTTCTCCGCCCGACAGCTTGAGGCCGCCTTCTCCGATGACAGTATTCACGCCCTTCTCCGCGCGGCTGATCAGCGGCATGCACGCGGCCTTCCGCAGCGCTTCAGTAACGTCTTCGTCGCTGGCGGTGGGGTTGACGAATAATAAATTTTCCTTAATTGTTCCGGCAAACAGCTGGGTATCCTGGGTAACGAAGCCTATCTGGCGGCGCAGGTCTTCGAAGTTGACCGAGGTTTCGTCCATTTCGTTGTACAGGATCTTTCCCTGCAGAGGCCGGTAGAGTCCGACGAGCAGCTTCATCAGTGTCGATTTGCCGCTGCCTGAAGGGCCTACAAAGGCGATGGTTTCTCCGGTCTTTACTTCGAAACTGATATGGTCGATCGCATTGTGTTGGGCGGTCTGGTGCCGGAATACGACGTCCTGGAAGGATAGTTCGTGTACCGGTCCGAGCGACAGCGGATGCTCGGGAGTCGGTTCCGGGGATTTTTTCATCAGCGTGTCGAAGTTGTTCAGCGATGCCTCCGCCTCTCTGTAAGAAAGGATGATATTGCCCAGCTCCTGCAGAGGGCCAAAAATGAAGAAGGAATAGAACACCATCGTCATAACCTCGCCCGGGGTCAGACTGCCCTGGAATACCAGCCAGAACAGGAGGAACATGATACACTGACGGAGGAAATTGACAAAAGTGCCCTGTACGAAGCTGAGGGAGCGGATGCTTTTTACCTTTCTCAGTTCGAGGTCCAGTATTTTGAACGTATTCTTGTTGAGACGGGTCACCTCCTGTTCGGTGAGACCGAGACTTTTTACGAGCTCGATATTCCGCAGCGATTCTGTGGTGCTGCCGGCCAGAGCGTTGGTGTCGGTGACGATCTTCTTTTGTATCCTTTTGATCTTCCGGCTGAGGATGCTTGTCAGGAGGGACAATAGGATCATTCCCACGACATACATAGGCATGATCGACCAGTGTAGCCGGAAAGAGTAGATGCTGACGAAGATGACGCCGACGATGATGCCGAAGAGTATATTAATGAATGAAACGATGAACTTTTCCGTGTCGACGCGCACCTTGGTGAGGGTCGACAGGGTCTCGCCGCTGCGCTGGTCTTCGAAATCGCTGAAGGGCAGGGCCATCGAGTGCTTGAGACCATTGGTAAAAATGGTGGCGCCAAAACGCTGGACGATGACGTTGGTACAATAGTCCTGAAAGGCCTTGGCGATACGGGACACCATCGCGACGCCGATGATCATGCCGAGGTAGTACATCACTCCCCAGATGAAGTCGGCCTGGGTCCGGACACTGTCGGGGACAAAAGTCTTTTTATTACCCTGATAAATATAGTGACCGGCCTGTCTGGGGTGTACCCCGAATTTGTCAAGCATCTGACCGAAGAGCCAGGGGTCGAGCATCGAAAAGGTCTGGTTGATGGCGGCCAGCAACAGGGCAAGGGCGACCATCCATTTATAAGGGGCAAGGTATTTTAAGAGCGTTCTCATAAATCAAATATTCCGCTTATTTTCGGGCTACAATTTCGGGAAAATTACCAAGATGCGATCATTACTATTACTGGACCCGGCGGCCAAGATATTCTCTCTGAGGGAGAGACTTCTGTATTTTGGAATAGCGCTTTTTTTTGTCAGCATGTTCCTGCCGGATATGCCGGTTATCAATAATATCATTATAGGGGGCGTTGTGCTGGTCAGCTTCTTATACAATCCATTCTCCGAAAAGGTTCGGCTATTCGTAGAAAGAAAGGAGATCATCCTGATGGTTTTGTTCTATATCTGGCACATTATCAGCACCTTTCTCTCAGTCAACCGGCACGAGGCGCTGGTGATGCTGGCGCTGCGGGTACCCCTGCTGGTATTTCCTGTCTCCATTGGGTTGTTGCATATCCGGGAAGAGCTGAAGGACAGGATCCTGCTGGCGTTTATAATCATTATTACGGCGACGGCGGCGGTCTGTTTCATTTATAGTGTCACCCTTTACAGGAGGTCCGGAGACACCGGTCTGCTCTACAATGATAGTTTGACCTCGCTGATCCACGTCCAGTCGATCTATTTTGCGCTGATCGTGAATTTGGCGCTTTTCAGCTATTTCTACCTGCTGAGGAAAGGGTCTTTTGCCATCGAGTATATCGGGCTGGCCTATCTGAGCATCGCTTT
Organism: Puia sp. P3; assembly: GCF_050632245.1. Classification (NCBI taxonomy): domain Bacteria; kingdom Pseudomonadati; phylum Bacteroidota; class Chitinophagia; order Chitinophagales; family Chitinophagaceae; genus Puia; species Puia sp. P3. The sequence goes on along the minus strand of NZ_CP192583.1, from coordinate 6,418,774 downwards.
TTTGCTCGTATTTCATTTTATGCTGGCCAGCCGGATCGCCATAATATCGCTCTATTCGGTTTTCCTGTATTTTGGGATCATGTACATGCTGAAAAGGAAGCTGTACCTCGGAGGCGGGGTCATCATACTCGGGCTGGTCATTGGCACCGTCATACTGGTCAAGGTCTTCCCCAAAACGGTTAACAGATTCAATGAATTGCACTACACCGAATACCAGTTCAACAACCACAACAGGGAGCACCACTACAACATGGAGCTTACGCCCGAGCAGTGGAATGGCGCCAATTTGCGCCTTGCCCTATGGGCCTGTGGCGAAGAAGTGGCCAGGAGATACTGGCTATTCGGCGCGCAGCTGGGGGACAAGCAGGACCAGCTGTATAGCGTCTACAGGGAAAAGAAATTCGACTACGCGGTACAGAGCAAGAAGAATATGCACAACAACTATATCGACGTATTCTGTACGTTCGGGCTGATAGGATTTGTCGTTTTTTTGTGTGGTTATGTTATCCTTCCGATGCAAAAGGCCATCAGGAACAGGAATTTGCTCGGAGGCCTGATGGTTGGGTTTCTGGCCATTTCGATGTTTAGTGAAACCTATATGGACAGAAGCATGGGCTGCCTGCTGCTGGGTTTCTTCCTTTCCTTCATCAGCGCGTGGCGGCGGAATACGGCACCGCCTGCGGCTCATACGGCTTAGTGGTTGTCTTCCATATACAGCTCGACAGCCTTTGCGGTGTCACCGAAATACTCCAGCCGGCCATGCTTCATAAAGGCGGTGCGGGAACAGTATTTTTCGATCGTGGCCATAGTATGACTGACGAGTACAACGGTCTTTCCCTCGATCCATGAAGACTCAAACACTTTGATTGCCTTTTCCTGGAACTTCAGGTCGCCGACCGCAAATATTTCATCGAGGAACATGATGTCGGCCCCGGCGTTGACGGCTATGGAAAACGCCAGCCTCGCCTGCATGCCGGAAGAAAAGAATTTTATTTTACGGTCTATGGAGTCTTCCAGTTCCGCAAAGGAAATGATCTGGTCGAAAATGGCATCGATCTCTTTGATCTTGAGGCCCAGTACTGAAGCAGATACATAGATGTTCTCCCTGGCGGTGAGTTCGTGGCTCATGCCGACGCCGAGGTTCATCAGCAGCGTGCTGCCGTTGATATCGATGGTGCCGGTGTCGGTGGGGTATACACCCGCAAGTATCTTGGTGAGCGTCGATTTCCCGCAGCCGTTTCGTCCGATGAGCCCGACGCATTCCCCCTTTTTACCTCGAAATCCATAGGCTTGAGCGCCTCGACCCTTTTCGACCGGGGAGGATTGAAAAGATTGAATAACCGGTGCTTTACGGTGTTGTGGCTATCTTCCGTAATATGGAAAGTCTTACTGATATTTCTCGCTTCTATTGCAAGATTGGAATTCATAGTTATAGTTTTTCTGCGGCTTTAGCTCCTAATTTATTCAGCAAAAGAAGGCCGAGGGCCAGGAAAAAAGCGCGTATCCCAGGTCGAAGGCGAGCAGCTTGAAGTCAGGCTGGCTGCGCTGCATCATCACCCGTCTTGCGTTGATGATGATGCCCGCGACTGGATTGCCATAGTCGAAGGACGGCAGGGCGTTCTTGAAAGTGGACAGTTTATAAAATATGGGTGACAAAAAGAACAGGAAGGACGTGAACACCGTCCATATCTGGGTGATGTCCTTGGCGATAATAAAGATGTTCGAAAGGATGAGCGCGAGCCCCATCGAGAGAATGAACATATTGATGAACAGGACGATGATCCAAAGGTTAGTCAGCGACAACCCCTCCACGCCATTCTCGAACAGATTGTAGAACAGGAAGAACATCACCAGGTTGAAAAAAACCTGATGCTGTTGGCCATCAGCGTCGAGACGTAGATCTCCAGCTTGTTCATATTACTGTACTCGTACAGATATTTCTTCGTATTGAGGATCTGGACGGTCCCGGCCGTGGACTCGATAAAGAAATTCCAGAGGATCAGGCCGATGAAAAGGTAGGACGCGAAAGATGGAACGTCACTTTTCATGATGATCTTAAACGCCACGTAGTAGATACACATGTCCATAATGGGCTTGATCAGCGCCCATAGGAGACCTAGCTTGTTCTCATAATACCGGAGCTTAAATTCTATCTTGGCCAGTAGCCATAACCTCTCGAATTTATTGGATCTTCTTGACCAGTCGTTAACAACGTCGGCGATCATGCTTAGCGGTTAAATTTTTTAATAGTTAAGACTATTTTTTTCAATTGTTGGTTGCTTTTTACGAAAGATTTCATTTTCAATAGCAAAGCACTTTCTTTGGCCGTGTTCGAGCTCACCCGCACCTCAAGGGTCGGGTTATCAAATAAGTAACCGGGCCCGTTGGCATTCAGTAGATTAACTGTTTGGACGGCAAATTTAGCATAATAATTGGCATGTTTTTCTGCTATATACTTATTTGAGTAGAGCAATTTTCCCCGGGTGATATCCCTGAACATAGAGCCCGTCCTTACGCGATAGTGAAACAGCGCCTCCGGGAGCACTACCCCGTTGTAGCCGGCATGAAGCATGCTGACCACGCTCTCATAGTCTTCAAGACCATAGTCGACCAGGGGTCGTTGAGGCCGGCGGCGAGGAACGCGGCTCTCTTATACACCAGCCCGCTGCTATTTACAGGATTGTGAACCAATGCATAAGGGGGCTGAGGCGTAAAGGTCGGCCACAGCTGATCGCTGTTCTCGAAATATCGTACCCAGGCGCCGGCGAAATGGACATTGTCATTTTTTCAAGAGTCCGGATGGCTTTTTCATAGTACGTCGGATCGACTTTGTCGTCTGCATCCAGAAAGGCCAGATAGCCCCCGGCGGCCTGCCGGGCTCCTTCGTTGCGGGTCAGCGCCAGCCCCCGGTTCTTTTGATGGATCACCCGTATTTTTTCCTGTTTTTCCAGGACTGCCAGCTTCCGGAGACTGGACTCGTCCGTGCTTCCGTCATTGACGATGACCAGCTCCATGTCTGTATAAGCGGAATTCTTTACTGACCGGATGCATTCGTCGATATAACTGCCCATATTGAAATAAGGGATCACGACAGAAAGCAGGCGGCCGCCCGGGACCATACTACTGGCCGGAAGGGCCGTCTTTTCCCTGATAAAGAAAGGGGAATTGGCGTTCCGCACGGCTTTTCAGGTCGCGGAGAATGCCGGCCTTTCGCGGGCCGATAGTACTGAAAGAATACTTATCCTGGACCCATCGACGGGCGCTGGCGCCGATCTGAAAGACCGTTTCGTCGGGGAGGGCCAGTATCTTCTGCAGCTGACGGGCAAAACTGCCGGGTTCGGCGTGGTCGAACAGAAATCCGGACACACCGTCTTCCATCATTTCGCGCTGGCCCCTTGCCGGGAAGCCAGGACTATTTTGCCCAGGTTCATGGTTTCCATCACCACATAGGGCAGGTTGTCGACTATGCTCGGGACCAGAATGACATGCGCATCCCGAAGACTTTCGCTGATCTGGTCGGGGCGGATCTTCCCATGCAGCACAAGGAGACCCTGTTTTATATAGCCGCCGTACCGCTGTTCGACCAGTTGCCCCATCGTCTGCATTTCGGGATGATAGACGATATCCTCACCCCTATAATATGGAGAGGGTGGGGAAAGCCTTCGTCCCACAGGTCTTTGAAATAACTCAGCAGCTCAAAACTGCCTTTTGGGGGGAGAGCTTGCCATAATAGACGATCTTATTGCGGGAGAATCCTGCAGGTGCCGCGGCGCCTGGCCTGGCAGTACTTTCAGGTGCTGCGGCAGGGCTGTCGGCTGCCGCGGCGGGGCTGTCAGCTGCGTAGGGATTGGCCAGGACCTCCAGCGGTACGCCGGAGATATCCATAAATCTTCCGATCTCGTCCACAAGGAACCGGGTTGGAGAAATCAGCAGGTCCGCGGCCTTGATAGCCTGTTTCTCCATTTCACCCGTCCAGAAATCGGGAAACCGGTAGGTGGGAACCCGGTTATATTCCAAATAGATAAATGCGGGTGAATGCAAAGTGATCGCGATCGGAATATCTTTCAGGAATGGATATCCCAGATGTTTCTGCTGCGTGAGATAATAGGCAATGCCCAGATAGTCCTGCGCTTCCAGCACATCCGGGGCGCCATCGCTGGCTATACAGGTCTTCACGATATCCGCAAACGCATAGCTTAACCTCGCAGCGTATCCCAGCGATGCGTGCAGCTTGTTCCGGTTGCTGTTGAATCGGCAGAGCCTTATCCCAGGTAAGGTGCCGGCAATGTTAAAGTCTCCAACGCTGTCGTCCTGGACGAAAACCGTCACCTTATGTCCCATTTCCGCCAGCATCAGGGCGGTAAAATGGCAGTAGGTACTGATACCGCCGCCGTGAAACGGGGGATATTCAGTTGTGAGGAGCCAATAATTCAATCTTTATGTTTTTTAACGTCGTCTCTGAATAATGACCGAAAGGTACGTTTTCCGGCGAGGACTTTCACGAGGTGCCCCAGCCGTTTGAACCACAGCGGTAAGGCTTCGTATTCCCGGTTGTAGTAGTCCTGTATTTCCCTGGACTGATGGCCGGAACGGAGGATCTCCGCATATTGTTTCTGATTGGCTAACTCATTTTCCGTTGCGAGAAGCTTATTTTCGAGCAGGTGCACGGTCCTTTCGTAGAGTTGGTTTTTTTTGACGACTGAATACAGTCGGGGTTCACTGCTCCCAAACGCCGCTTCCTGCAGTTTAAGAGAATCGATCAGGGGCGCAAAAGCTTCGCCCCGGGGAGAGTAGAAATACACGATTTCATTGAAGAAGCCTTCCGAACGGAGCAATTTTTCATAATGGGCCGTGCATTCGTCCTGCGTCCGGAATATGTCAGACGTCAATGGCAAACCGGTAGCCGGAGCCGGAAAGCCCTGGTCGGTGAAATAGGCGGAGATCCGGGCAGCCTGGCCCCTGAGTAATGCCGGGTCCTCTCCCGTTAGATTGATCATTGGTCGCCCACCGGCACGCGGATAGTTTGGAAGGAACAAAAAGCCGTCAGGTCCTGGATCGTCTCATCTTCCAGCACTTGCTGTACGTTCAGTGTAATGGCCGGACCGGTGACCATATTTTCCGGGTATGACGCGTATTTCTCGTCCATGCCGGCCTTCATACCGGGCTGGATCAGCAGGGAGTAATATACATTCTCCTCCGGCTCCCCGCCCCGGGGGATGCAAAAAGTCGGAAATAAGAAAGATCCGGTTGATCATCAAAGCCCCTTTATATTGAAATTCTGGGCAAAAATAAGCCAGCTGAGCATTCTTTCCCATGCGTGGGCGTTACTTCCTCTGTTTTCGTCCATAACATTTCCCTTTTCGAGCGTCCGGCGGATATCCAGAGGCGCGTATTTTTTGAAAAAGGCCGCCAGAGGCTCTGCCCTGACCCAGAACATGGTGCCGGCCACATACCGGTAGTCTGCTTCTGCAGGACTATTCTGTGAGGTCGGGTTCTGCGTCGGATCGGAAATGCCGTATTTGGCGACCAGCTCATTCAGCAGCGAACGATTACTGCTGGAAAAGGTACCGGATGAGGGATCGTGCTCGTTTTGGATGGTATCGGCTACAGCAACCATCCCTGTATCGGGATTCCCGGCAAAGGTTGCCAGTGGCCTTTTGAACAAATTCCGGCTCGAGAAGGCGGAATAGCTTGTTATTCCATTCTTTTCCGAGTGCCTTATGCGGGCTTTTTTTATCGTGCAGAAAAATGATATAAGGCGTATATCGGCGAATACGCATATAGGAATCGACGAGCACCAGTTTGCCCCCGATATCTTTACCCTGATTCGGCGACCTGCGAATGAACAATTTTTGCAGAGACCCACCCGCCAGACGCTGCGCCGCATTTTCTTGTGACAGGCTATCGTCTTTTAGGTTGTAGGACTGCCGTCGGCAATATTGTAGTGGAGATCGAAGGGCATATCCAGCTTTTCCCTGAAAAAGCGGATCCAATTCTCATGATCGCCGTAATAGTTGTGGAAAAAAATCGATATCGCAGGCTTTGTCTCCAAATCTTATTGTTTTTGGGCAAGAACCATCAAAGATACGCCAACCGGAAGACTGATATGTCTATTCAGGAATATAGACTCGCTTTTAAATACTCTGAAAAGTAGCCCGGACAACACACCTCCTTCGGACCCGCTCGTTTTGGCAAAGTCTGATCTTGGGGCTGCGCCTTTTTTCCGGAAGAGTCTGGATATGATCCTGACAAGAAATATAGGAGGGAACAGCCAGAAGTTGAAATAAGATCTGTAGACGATGGCCGAGTTCAGGGGACTGAACAGGGACAGGTAGCGTTTCATGGTATATCGCCTGAAATGCTCGTTGATCTCGTCGTGTTCGGACCACAGATTCTGGAAGGCAGGCACGGTGGTGAAGATATATCCCCCGGGCTTACACACTCTGTGCAATTCGGATATAGCGAGCCGGTCATTCTCGACGTGCTCGACGACGTCAAATGCACAGACGAGATCAAAGCCGCCGTCCGGGAAGGGAAGTTCGGTTATACTGCCGTTTATGAAATCCATTCCGAGCTCTTTTTTGACAAACTCGCAGCACGACCTGTCATATTCGAGTGAGCTGACCTCGCCGAATTCCTGGAGCATCAGGGTGGAGGCACCCAGTGCCGCACCCACGTTCAGGATCCTTATTCCCTTATTTCCTTTGAAAAGCAGTTCGATCTGTTGTTTCAGGAGCTCTTTACGGGCAAGGAACCACCAGTTCTTTCGTTCCAGATGATAGTATTCTTTATAGTATTCGGCCTTCATCAGTTGATTATTTTGTCTACTATGAACAACGGTCGTTCTCTGACCTGGTTATACATTCTGTATACATATTCTCCGATCAGACCGAGACAGAGCAGCTGGACACCGCTAAAAAAGGAGATGGAGAAGATCAGCGTTACATAGCCTTCCGGCAACACATCGCCCCTGAATTTGAGGATCAGCAGATAGACGATATAGATCATCGAAAAAATGATACTCAAAAAACCCAGTCTGTACATGAGCCGGACGGGAAAGCTGGTAAAATTGAAGATCCCATTGAAGGCGAGCTCAGTGAGTTTCTTCAGACTGTATTTTGATTTTCCGGCTTGTCGTTCGACTCTGTCATACGCATACGCGAATTGTCTGAATCCAACCCAGGAACGCATCCCGCGCAGATATCGGCTGGACTCGGGCATAGCGACCATGATATCCCTGACCCGTTTGCTGATCATACAAAAATCACCGCTGTCCAGGGGAATATTATAATTACTTACCATTTTCTGCAATCTGTAATAAGACCAATAGGCAAATTTAATGACAACGTTCTCCTTGCGATTTTTTCGAACGGCATATATGACATCAAACCCTTCCCTGATCTTTTCATAAAATTCCGGAAGCAGCTCGGGCGGGTCCTGCAAGTCTCCGTCGATTATCATTATCGCATTTTGAGCATCGGTGTAATGCATCCCTGCTGAAACGGCTAATTGGTGGCCGTGATTTCGCGAGAGGAATACGGATTTGAACCTCGGGTCCTTCTTTGACTGCATTTCCATCAGATAGGGGGTGTTGTCGCTGCTGCCGTCATTAACCAGTACCACCTGAACGTGCAGCTCAATAGAACCAAGAAGATCAGAAAGCCGCCGGATAAGTAAAGGGAAGGACTTTTCTTCGTTATAGAGTGGCACTACGATCGAGATTTCGGGTGCATTCATAAGTAGGTTTGAGGATAAATAGTTGAAGTAAATTTGAAGATAAGATTTTGCGAAAATAAGTCATTAAAGCGTATTATAGTGCTATTTTTGGTTCCAGGCACTTGTACCTATGATAGTAAGTGCTAATATATATTTCCGACAATTCCCTTTTTAAATGATAAACGCCAAACCTTCTTCCTTCGTTCTCCTGATTGTAGTCATTCCACTTATTGTTTATTTCTTTTTCGTCCAGTGGCAGCCGACGACCATCTATGGTGATGACCTGATCGTGTATATGAAACACTCCGGGCTGCACGGATTTGCGGAAAAGATGAGTTTGCCTACCACAATGGGAAAGTACCGGCCGGTTCACGGGCTTGTCCTCAACGTTCTGATAGCGGCTTTTCAGAAGAACCTTGCGGGATACTTTCTGTTCAATATCGGGATCCAGGTGCTGAATACTTTCCTCTTTGCAATGGTGGTGAACCTGTTTGTGAGTTCGGCTTTTTATTCCCTTTTTATCAGTCTTACTGTAGGGCTGTCGAGGTTCGCGCTGTATAATGTGACTCAACTATTTTATGGCGGTCCGATGGAAGGCGTGGCCATGAGCTTTTTTTGATATTCCTGTATTTTATTATGAGATCGCAGGTGAAAGAGGGAGCGACGCCGGAGTGGCAGAGGAAGACAGCGCTGCTGGCGATCTTATTTGCCAACGGCGCCATGTATACGCACGAGCGATATATGATGATATTTCCTTTTATCATACTGGCTATATTGCTGTTCCCTGGTTTCAGGGCGTTGACAGGCAGGCAGAAAGGAGAGCTGATCGTTTTGGCTATTGCTTCGCTCGCCGTGAATTATTTTGTAAAAACAAGGGTCTATTCATTGCCTTATTTTCTTGGAACAGCAAATGCTAAAATGACCTTTTCGGTCGGCGACGCAATACATTTTTATTTCGATGCCATCTTATCCGTGATTCAGATCAATTCAGGCCCCGAATTCCTGGTCGGGATACGGTTTCCCGGGTTGCCGGCATACCAAAAGATACTGGTCGTAGCCATGATTGGCGGGCTCGTGTATCTGCTGGCGGCGTTTATCAGGAAAGTAAGGAAACGATTGTTTTCCAATAACAGGGACCGCGATTCTGCCGTGCTGGTCGTTTCACTCGTGATCTTGCTGCATTTGCTCCTCATACCGGCGGTTTCAACGATCAGACTCGAGCAGCGATGGATACAGGGGCCATTCGCCGTGTTTGTGCTGATACTAACGATCCTTTTTCGGGAGTTGCCATATAAGAGCGGCCGTCGGGAAGCACTGTTTTTTGGCGGACTGGTGCTGGTATACGTGGTAACCGATTTCACGTATTTGTCCAGGGGTGCGGGGAATTTTGCCATGATCTATTCCGAGAGGACGGCGACTTCGGTAAAGGACGCCATCGACAACGGCGTCATACATGCTGATACCCATGAGCTGTACATTTGGGAGAAACAGCGGAGCGAGAACTATGAAGCCGGCATCGACTGGGAACTGGCAAGCGGCTCATTTTTTGAATTTTACCAGAACAGTCCGAAGAAGATCTACTTCGTTGATTCGATCTATGACAGCGCGTATCCCGGCGGCTTCAGTTCGTTCGGAAATTTCGACAAGACTTCAAAACAGATCGTTTACCTCGACAAAAATGTGATCGATATCACAGGTGACTATCTCCGTGATTCGTTGAAGATCTTTACCACAAGAACGATCGGCAATATAGGCGCCTTTACAAGTGCACAATATAATGCGCGCCAGATCACTTATCGCGCCGACGATCTGGACCGGTATGCTTTGAGGGGGATTTATGAGAACGAGCGCGGCCTCCGCTGGACCAGCGGGGACGCAAGCGTTCAGCTGTTGCCGGCGCCGACAGTGAAAGACTCACTCCTGGTCGAGTTGACCGCTTACATGCCCGAAATTTGTAAAAATATAATACCCAAAGTCACGATAGTGACCGACAGCAATAACGCTCTCCAGCCCATATCTTCCGGGAGAAAGGCCGACAAATTCATTTACAGGTTCAACGTCGAAAGGCCGGCGGAGATCCGCGCGATAAATATTTTATCCGATACGCTGTCGGGACAATTTGTGAAAGACCGCCCCCTTTCATTTCCGCTCTCCAGTCTGGATCTTATTTTTTTGCGATGAAATAGATCTGCTCGCCACCGAGATAACCGAACAGGTCGGACCATACGAGGATCGTGTAGACGTCACGGAAGCCCGCCCTGCGGAATTCGTCGAGGAATTCCCAGCCGAATACGGTGAAGCAAAGAATGCCCTGTTCATTAACCGGATCGCCGTGATATTCCGGTTCCATAAGATGGATGACAGAGCCGTCGGGACCGATCTTCGCCCTGATCAGATTCTCGTAACGGTTGCGGTCGAATGGGAAGCTACCAAGGAAAGTTCCACCGGGTTTGAGTATCCTGTAGGCCTCGGTAACCGCTTTCGAGTATTCGGGAATATGCTCAAAGCACTCAAAGGATAGATAATATTCAAAGCTGTCATCCGCAAATGACATGCGGGTCATGTCCTCGTGCCTGATATTGTTGACCGTTTCGCCCGGCCGGAGGGAATCGCCGAGATATTCGGATCCGACAATATTGTCAAATTTCTTCTTAAGGTAAGCAAAAAGGGGCGTTACCTCTTCCGATATGTAAATATTGCTGTCGGGATAGGGGCTGAGCTCCGTATCGATGAGGTGGATAGTACATCTCAGGCGATTGTTCAGATTCGTTACCGGGCAAACCAGCCTTTCGCGCCAGTTGATGTTCTGACCGTCGGAATAGTTATAGTCCACATGGAAGTCGACGTATTGGTTGGCCGGATAGGAAACCCCTTTTACTTTAAATTCCTTTCGATTTTTCGGTATGACTCCCGCTTCGTACTTCTGCATGATCGAATAGTTGGCCGTGTTTCTATCGACATGCACTTTCAATTCGTCGAAGTTCCTTATTCTGAATATTTTCAAAATTCAAGATTTTACTTTTCCGCAACAAAGATTGATTGCAGACTTTCACCCAAATATCCGTAAAATGCGCTATAATAGCACAGCAAATAGGCATTTCTGAAGCCTGATTCTTTCAACATCTCGAAAACGTCCCAGCCCAGATCATAGAAGACCGGCGACTGCCCTTCCCGGGTATGGTGCCCGATATAATAGCGGGCGTCCAACAGGTGCTGGACCCCGGCTTCCGTCTTGCGCGCGCGCTGTCTGGTCGCCTTCATATTCATTGCGAAAGGCGTTGAAAATACAAACTTACCGCCGTCTTTCAGAACGCGGGAGGTTTCACTGATCGTCTTTAAAAGGTCCGGGGTCCTGTTAAGGACTTCGGAAGAGAAGACTACGTCGAAGCTCTTATCGCTGAGCGTGAGATTCGTAGCGTCTTCATGACGAATTCCATTGATAACGTCTCCCGGAGCAGCATAAATGCCGAGATACTCGCTGCCTATTATGCTGGAGGATTTAAGGCTATGGGTGACAAAACGATACACAGGCGTCGCCTGCTCGAATGTAAAGATCGACGTATAGTGGTGGGTATCGGTGAGTTTTTTCAGGTAGCTGCAGATGAAGCGCTGACGATTGTTCAGTTCAGTAACAGGGCACACTACTCTTTCCCTGAAATTTGGGGTTTGTCCGTCGGAATAATTCAGGTCGATACAGAAATCTGTCAGGTGTCCCGCGGTTTCGGAATACCCGGGCAGATGATAGGTCTTGTCCGGCCGGTTTCGCACCTTTTCCGCTAACTCCATTTCAAAATCATTCCGGGATGTATACACGGATTGCTTATATTCTTCATATTCATCCATCGAATATATCTTCTTCAGCACCATATTGCCGTTGATGTCGATGCAATCGTTATGAAAATCGAATAGGAGGTTAGGGATAACTTTCATAGTCAGCTATTTTGAATTGAACAGGGGGTTAGGTAGACATAGTACGGGAGATTTTGGTCTTGCAGGGACGGATAGCGGTAATTTCTCCGGCGGGGACTTCCGGCCTCAGGGAAGAGGAGAAGCGCGCCAGTACTCGACCATATCGGACAGGGTTTGTTCGAGCGGATAGCTTTGTTTCCAGCCGGTATCAGTCGTCAGCCTGGTGGAGTCACCGTATATGATCGGTTCGTCTGTCGGCCTTATCAGGTCCTGATCTACCTGCACGTCGAATTTCCGGCCCATGATCTTTTCGATCATCGAAACGACGTCCCTTATCTGATATACCTTGCTGCCGCTGATATTGTATACTTCCCCGTATCTGCCTTTTTCGGAGAGGGCGATCAGGGCCTGTATAAGATCGCGTACGTCGGTGATGGCCCTGCGGGCTTCGAGATTCCCTACCCTGAAAATGGTCTCATTTCCTTTTTCGATCTGGACGGCGCGTCTTACGAAATCGGATGGAGCGTCGTTCACTTTTCTCGGGCCGGTGGTGTTGAAAATTCTCGCACGAATGGCCTTTATCTTGTCGCTTACAAAGTACTGGTAGCTCAGGAGGTCCTGGACCACCTTGGTGACGCCGTAGGGGTGCAGGGGCAGCAGGGTGACGTCCTCCTTTATGGGCACATTCTCCGGCGTGAGCGACGACCCGTATTCTGCGCTTGAGCAGGCCACGACCACGACAGGATCGTAAGACGGGTCTGTTCTCCTGATCTCCTTGATGCTCTCAAATACGTTGATCGTGCCCGTGACATTGATCTCGAAGGTTTCCTGGGGGCGCCTGAGCGAGACCGTTGGATAACTTTGCGCGGCAAGGTGATAGATCACGTCGGGCCTGATCCTGTCGATCAGGCGATGGAGGGGAAGAAAGTATCGGACGTCACATTCTTCCAGATGGGCTTTGTGGGCGAATTCGTTAAGGTTGGTCGTGGGCTTGTAGAACGTACCGTGGACCATTTGTCCGAGGCCATAGAAAAGGTCTACCATATGTGATCCCATCATTCCACAGCACCCGGTAATCAGGGTCTTTTTGCTCATTAGAGGTCTATTTTAGGAGAAAGTTCTTAAAATTAAATCGTTTACGTTGTCCTCTGAAAAATATTTTCTGGAGTATTCGATCTCCCTGCGGCTGAAGTCCTGCAACTTGCCGGCATCGTTATAAAGCCCAAGGATCGCCGTTGCAAACTGGTCCGCCGAGTCGTTGCTCGTCGTGACGTCCTTTATATTCTGCAGGCCTTCTATGCCAAATCGGGAGGTGACGAAAGGAATGCCGTGGTACATGGCTTCCACCGTTTTACCTTTTACTCCCGCCCCATACCGGAGGGGGATGACGACCATTTTCGTGTTTTGGTAGAGTTTGACCAGCTCTTCGTCGGAAACATAGCCTTTTACCTCGATGTAAGAGGACGCCAGCTTTGTCACTTCTTCGGGGGCTTCGAGCCGGCGATGACGAATTCCACGTCCTTCAATTCCCGTCTGACCAGTGGGAATACCTCCCGTGCGAACCAGAGCACGGCGTCGACATTTGGTTTGTGTCCGAAGCCGCCAACGAACAGGATGTTCTTTCTTTGGTCGAAATTGGTGACCGGCTCGTTAAATCGGGAGTACGAGAACGCTGGCATGATGCGGACATCGGCATGGCCGATCTCCTTTTCAATTATCTCTTTTTCGTCATAGCTGAGGGTAAGGACCGTATCGGACTGCCTGATGATCTCGGTCTCCGTCTTTTTCCATTGTTCGATCGAAGCCAGCAGTGTGGGGTCTTTCTCTATTTCGTACTGGAGACGCTCGCGGACAAAATGAAGGTCGTGTCCATAGTATACGATTTTTGCGTTTGTATTCTGCCTCAGGAAATCGATGTACTTGATGGATATATGCGGCCGGTTGACATAAAAGTAGTCGATGTACTTTTTGTTATTGATGATCCATTGCTTCCAGTTATCCCTGTAGTATTCGCCATACAGGACCTCTATGCCCATTTGCTGCAGAATAGTGGTATAGGGCTCGTGCTTATAGAAATTATCCCCAATGAATTTGACATTGTAATTTAGCCTGACAAAGAGGTTCAGCAGCTGAAAAGTAGTGCGCGATCCGGCATCCTTGTCGAAATGGGGAACGTAGTGGTCGATCACTACGATCGTCTTCTTGCCCTTGCTTTTATCCCGCGCATGAAAGACGTTCTCGCCGTTGGGGAAGTTCTCCGTTCCGAGGACGGCCTTCCATTTTTCGATGAATTTCTCCCGGTTGACGACCTGGTATTTTTTGGTGCCGGAACTCGTATCGGTACCATGGGCCATGCCTTCGTAATGGATCACCACGGACAGAGGCTGGTAGACCGTCTTGTACCCGAGACCGCGAATACTGAATGCGAGGTCGGAATCGTCGAAATACGCAGGGACATATCTTTCGTCCAGGCCTTTCAGCCGGTCCCAGATCTCCTTGCGGATCAGATTGCTGGCGCCGCTGACATAGTCTACCTCCTTCAGGTAATTATATTCGGGTGCTTCAGGGTTGCCTTCCCGTCCATAGTTCCACCCCGATGCGTCGCGCCAGATAATTCCGCCGGCTTCCTGCATCAGACCGTTGGGGTAGACGAGCTTGGATCCAACAAGGCCGGCTTTAGGGTCCCTGTCCATGACGTCGACCAGACTGCTGAGCCAACCCCTGGTGACCGTTGTATCATTATTCAGGGTGAGGATGAACCTGCCCCTCGCGTGACTGGCGGCGTTGTTGACGTTTTTGATATACCCCAGGTTCTCCGGATTGCGAAGATAGACGACGTTCGTAAAATACTTTTCAAGGTTGACGGTCTCATCGGTGGATACATTGTCTCCAACGATCACTTCATAGGAAACATCGTCGGTCAGCTGGTAAATGGAGATCAGGCAATTGCGCGTATAGGCCCAGTTGTTATACGCCGGGATGACGATGGACACGACGGGGTTTTCGGCTACTGGAAAAACGATCGGGAAAACGACGCCGGCCGGCACTTCCGGAACAATATTATGGTCCTTCGCAAGCTTTGCCTCACTGATCTTTACGGATGGAATTTTGCCCTTGTTGCGCAGTTTGGATACGACCTTATTGGATTTAAGGAACCTGCCGATCTTCTTTAGCCTTAGTAGTCCTGGCGAGTCATCCGGCAGATATTTTCCCTTGAACCTGTAGTAGATGGAAAGAAGCCGGTAGCCGTCGGATGAATAGATATCCTGGAGCCTTGTCTCGAGCTCTTTTTTCGGCTTCCAGCTTGTACAGGCGATGCGATTCGGTCTCCTTCCTGGCGCCCTGTTCGTCCTGGAGTTTTTGCAGCTGCCGTTTCAGGTCGTAGTTGGACCTGTAATATTGCTGTATGCTTCTGTCCTGTATTTCTTTTTCTCTTGTAAGGGTGTCGATCCGTCTTTGGAGCACTTCGGCCTGTTCGGTGAGATGAGTACTGGAAACCAACTGCTCTTCGAATCGGGCCTGCAATGCTGCATAGTCATTCTTTGCCTGTTGGAGCTCGCTCTCCAGTGAGCGGCCGGAGGCTCCGAGCCTTTCTAGTTCCGGGGAAATGGAGGCGAGCTTTTCTTCGGCGGCTGCAAGTTCGGCGCTGGACCGCGTGCCCCAGGCCCCCAGCTTTTCCACTTCTCGGGAAAGGGCCGCGATCTTCTCATCGGCGGCCTCCAGCTCGGCGGTGGACCGTCTCCCCAGGCTCCCAGCTTTTCGACCTGGTCCTGTAGCTCCAGAATGCGGTCGATCATCTGGAAATATGAGCGTTCGCTTTCAGGAACGAAACTCGCGAGCGACTGCTCGATGGAGCCGGGCTGGTCGCTGCCTATGCCGATCAGGTATTTCCCTTCGAAGTGGTAGTTCTCGGGATTGACCGATACAGGCAGAACCGGTTTTTTGAGCAGGAATTCCTCTTTGTTGAGGATAACACTGACGATTTCCATGCCCTGTTCATATACCCGGACGTGCTGGAAGCTGCTTTTCAGCAAACCTTCAAATCCTTCCCGTTCGAGTTCATGGACGTGAAATTCGTTATGATGATCGTATCTGTCGGTATAGTTCTTCTTATTTGGGGTCGAGACAATAAACGTTCCGCCGGGCTTGAGCACCCGTCGTACCTCTTTGAAAAATTGCACCTGGTCCTCTGCGGATATATGTTCAAGCGTCTCAAAGCTGACGACAAGGTCGACCAGGCCTGCTTCCAGTGGGATGGAAGTGGCCGAGCCGTGGAGGAACCGGTTATTTTCCCTGCCGTATTTCTGACTGGCGTATGCGACGAGCTCCGGATTGATGTCGACTCCCCAGACCTGACCGGCGACGGATGACAGCATGAATGTGCCGTACCCTTCTCCGCTGGCGATATCCAGGACGTTTTTTCCTTGTGCCAGTGACAAAATGCTCTGGTAACGCTGTTTGTGTTCTACCTCCAGTTCGGGGTTGCTGGTGTGGCTGTCTTCTGCATCCGATGGTACAAAGAATTCGCCCGTGAATTTCATAAGAGGGTGACTAGTTTAGGTATTTTCTATTTCGAATAATATGCTGCGAGCTCGTCCCATGCCTTTTTTCGTCCCATGCTGCGATGGAAGGGTGGATGGCCGGGCCACCGGCCGGCTGGTCGTTGGTACGGATCAGGGGCTCGTCAAAGGATGTTTGCTTCCCGAGACGGACCTCGCATCGCAGCGGAAGGCGCGCGGCCATTTCGCGGGCAAACCTTATTCCGAAGGAACCCTGGGATTCGATATAACCCGAAGGTCTGATTTTTTCTTTTACGGGCCCCCGAGGGCAGCCGCATAATGTTTAGCAAGCAGGTCCACGTGGATATTGTCGCGGATATAATCCGGCGTGTTGATCGCCGGAATCTCACCCTTCTTCCAGGTCTGGACCAGGTAGTTACAGAATCAGGGGTCTTCGTACGGGCCGAATGGATTGGGTATCACGAATTTGGTCAGTGGGACGGATAATTTCCAGCCCCAGTGGCGGAATACTTCCCAGGAGGCGGTTTTTGAGAGGCCATAGGGTGAGAACGCAACCAATGGCTCGTTGCCGATACCTTCATTCGCCTCGAAGACGCTGCCCGTTACCACGAGCCTGCCCTTGTCTTTCAGCTTCTCCATGACCAGCCGGCAATTCAGCGTATTGCCCTCGACCGCGGCTGCGATGTCGAAATCCGGGCTCTTATAATTCTCGACCTGGGCTCCGTGGTGGCAGACCACATCAAAACCCTGATCCAGCAGACCGAGGAAGGTCGGGTCGCCAAAGCTGCAGTTCCAGACGATGGTCGCCCATTTGGCGATACCGTCGAGTCGCTCTTTTTCGCAGTCCTGTATACTGGTCGCTATTGCCCCTTACTACGGCAGTGACGGCATGGCCCTGTGCCGCCAGCTCCTTTATGAACCAGTAGCCGGTGAAGGAACTGCCTCCTGTGAAAACTATTTTCATATCAGTCCCTTTAAAAGATCTACTCCATGAAATTCCCGGTCGAAGTCCGGCCAGCCGGCGTCTTTTTCGGAGACCTCTGTGGGAGCGACCGGCCACTGTATGTTGAACGTAGGGTCATTGTACCGGATGCCTCTTTCGAGGGCCGGAGCATAGAGTGAGCTCACAAGGTAAAGGGCTTCGGTATCGTCCTGGAGCGTGACGAACCCATGGGCGAAGCCCTGGGGTACATACATCATCGTCCGATTTTCTGCGCTGAGTTCGGCGCCGAAGGACTTGCCGAAGGTAGGAGAGTCAGGCCGGAGATCTAGGATAACATCATACAGGGATCCCCGGATGCAGCGAACGACCTTTACTTCCGCGGATGGCTGCAGCTGGTAGTGCATTCCCCGGAGCGTTCCCTTCTTTCCGGTTAGCGAGTTATTGATCTGTAGAAAACGCGTGACCAGCCCCTGGGCGCCAAATTCGTTTTCGCAAAAAATCGGGCAAAGAACCCCCTGTTATCGCCCCTTTTTTCCAGGTCGATAAGATAGGATCCGGCTAATGGTGTCTGAGTGAATTTCATATACGATCAGAGAGTAGTTGTTTTATTGATCCATTCAAGGTTGCTGTTGATCCTGTTGCCAGCCATATGCTTTTCGAGGACCTTCAGCCGGATAAGGTCGGATTCGCGGAAGTTCTTATCCGTGAACTGCATGCGGGTCAGCCCTTCCCTGATCTCCGTTGCGGACTGGTAAAGGTTGACCACGGGTTGATGGCTGCGGCGCCAGCTGGCTGAAAAGAGAAAATCTACCTTGTAACTGCGTTTATCCGGCTGCGCATTGACGTTAATGCTGATCTCCGTGCCCGGCAATACGTCCGCGACTACCTGTGCAATGTCTTTTACCTGGTAGTTGAAGTCGTTCCTTCCAATATTGACGGCCAGGTATTTGCCGCCGTTGCCGGCGGGGCGGGTGAGCGCCCAGTCTATGGCGCGGGCCATGTCCTTGACGTCGATGAGGGGACGCCAGGGGCTGCCGTCGCTGAGCACCGTGATCTTACCGGTGGTAATGGCGCCCGCTACAAAATCGTTCAACACCAGGTCGAGGCGTATCCGGTCTGACATGCCGCACGCCGTGGAAAACCGCAGGGACGTGATGGTCATATTCGTGGAGGCCGACAACTGCTCAAGCCCCTGTTCGGTCGCCACCTTCGATCTTGCATAGGCTGTCAGAGGATTCAGCGTGTCGGTCTCTTTCCGGGGACCACCATCGGCGAACCCATAAATGCTGCAGCTGGAAGCAAAGACAAAGCTCTTTACTCCGGCGGCCGCCGCCTTTCGGGCCAGTTCTACACTTGCTTTGTGATTGATCTCGTCGGTCACCGCTTCGAATTTATTGCCCATTGGGTCATTGGAAACGGCTGCCAGATGTACGATGCCGTCATAGCCTTTCAGAAAAGACTCTTCGATGGTGCGTACGTCCCCGAAGAACTGCGCGTCGATGCAAACTTCCGGAGAATACGATACCGCCGTCAGGCAGTGCGCAAAAAAGCCGCTGTCGAGGCCTGCTACAAAATCGGACGGGTTGCGGTGCTTGAGATACCTGCCGACTATCGGTCCGATATATCCCAGGTTTCCCGTAATTAGTATTTTCATTTTGTTGACTAGAATTTAGTTTGTACTTGATTACCAGCTCTTCCAAAGCCGCCAACTCTTCATGGCTACCAGCTCTTCCAGGGCGCCTTTTCCTTTTCCCACAACTCCTCGAGGTACCTCTTGTCCCGGAGCGTGTCCATCGGGTGCCAGAAGCCGTTATGAAAATAGACGGACAGCTGATTGTCTTTCGCCAGGTTTTCCATGGGCTCTCTTTCCCAGACGGTGCTGTCCCCTTCAATATAGTCTTTTACTTTAGGAGACAATACAAAAAAACCACCGTTGATCCAACCGCCGTCGCCCTGGGGCTTTTCCATAAAGCCGGTGACCTTGTTGCCCTCGTATTTCAGCGCGCCAAAACGGCCGGGAGGCTGTACTGCGCTCACTGTAGCGAGCCTTTTTCTTTTTGGTGAAGCGCCACGGTAGCCTTGATGTCGATGTCGCTGACTCCGTCGCCGTAGGTGACGAAAAAGTATTCGTCTTTTTCAACATAGGGAATGATCCTTTTAATTCTTCCGCCGATCATCGTCTCTTCACCCGTATCTACCAGCGTTATGGTCCAGGGTTCGGTCTTACTTTGATGAATGTGCGTACTGTTATTCCTTAGGTCGATCGTTATGTCGGAGGTATGAAGGAAATAGTTGGAAAAGAATTCTTTGATAACGTATCCTTTATAGCCCAGGCAGACGATGAAGTCCGTGATCCCGTGCGCGGAATACATCTTCATAATATGCCATAGGATTGGCTTGTGTCCGATCTCTATCATAGGTTTGGGCTTAACAGAGGTCTCTTCGGAAATACGTGTTCCAAGCCCTCCGGCGAGCAAAACGGCTTTCATAAATGAATTGGGGAAGTTTTTGAAGTGAGGAAATCAGATGGGTTGATCGTGTGAAATGCAGACATAGTCAGGCTTTATATAGGTAAATGGTGGGCAAAGTTAAGGCAAAAACCTTAGCTGGCCGCAATATACAATTTTGAGAAAGAAATGTTATAGACCAGGAAAAAGATAATTGGGAGGGGTGGGCAAATAGCCGGCCACGCTGACTTCGGGCACTATAACTTTCAATTATATGCGTATCGCTTATACCAGGGCGGTATCGGTTAATTCCGGCTGAGCAGCCGCGTATCAGCGTTTGAGCAGCTTCTGCCGGATCGTCCCAAGCAGGCTTCTCTTCTCAAATGTTCTCTTATACCATTCGAGGTCTTTCTGATAGTTGCTGATATCGCTGAGAAGTTTGTTGATTAGTTGTCTCGTACCTTCATTCGTCTGACGGCACTCCGTCAACTGGCCTTCGAGGCGCTGAATGACCACTTCCTTTTCTTCGAGGCGGGTCCTGAACTGGTGTATTTGTGCTTCCTGTCTTTCAATAAGCCCCTGTTTGAACGCAATCTCCTTCTCCATGTAGGCCCGGATCTTGCCGAGGCTTTCCTGGATGGCGTTCAATTCAGTTTCCTTGTCTTCATTGTTTTCGATCACAGAATACATTTCCGGCAAATTTATTGGGTTTCCAGATCAAACGGTCAATAACATCAAATAAAATGGTTACCGTAACGGTTGATTAACTTTTATACAGGCTTCTGTAGGAAGTAAATGTCGAATAGACATCGAACTCCTGTTCGCAGTGCTGCTGGGAGTATTCTCCCATGATCTGCAGCATATCCCGGTTGTTATGGTATTGGAGGATCTTTATAATCGCCTCGTCCTCAGAGGTAAAAAGGTCCCCGTTCAGCCGTTTGTTGACGATGTCGCGGTTGCCGACGCAGTCGGTAAGCAGCACCGGTTTCTTAAGTGCCAGGGCTTCGAGTACAGCAAAAGGCAGGCCTTCGAAGGTGGAAGTGGACAGATAGACCTGGCTTGCGGCGATAAGATCCTTGGTATCTTCGGTTGATAACCAGCCGGTAATAACAATATTTTTGGACGTCAGCATCTCTCTGTCGGCGCCCTCACCGATCCATAGAAATTCGAAGTCGTGAAATTCTTCAAAGTATTTGGCAATAGTATTGAAAAGCGTAGGATTTTTTTGGTCTTCGATCCGGCCGCTGGTGACGATGCGGAATTTGCCCGACCGGAGTCCGGGATAACGGGTCTTTATACCCGTATTGCTGAGACGGGGAAGAGGTTCGAGCGGCCGCTCTTCTATATCCACGCCGTTGTTGATATTTAAGGCCTTAATTCCTATGGCATTATATGCTTTCAGTTCGGAAGGGCTGCAGCAGACGACCCGTCCGCCGAATATGGTACCGAGTCTTTCGAGTTGTTTATAGAGGAAATTGCTGAATGAATTGTTGCCGACGAAAAAGGGCGCGCCATTGGGGGTATAGATAACGGTGTCGATGCCGGCCATGCGACAGGCTACCCTTCCGAGAAATCCACTTTTGAAGAATGGAGATGTACCGCGTCGATATGTACCTGTCTCTTCAGCCTCTTGAGAATGGTATACAATTCCATAAAGGCAGCGGTGTCTTTCCGGAAATTGATCTCCCTTTGGGCTGATTTCCAACGTATAAAACGTACGTTCCCCTTGGGAAAACGCTGTTTGACCTCGGCTGAAGTGATGAGATTCTCCCGTTCGCCGTGTACGATAATATGCAGATCGTCCTGTAGATTCTCTACCAGTGATCTCACGAACGTGGCAATTCCAGAGGCAAAAGGTTCGACAACATGTACTATTTTCATCGGTTTTTCTGATAAGGTGTCATTAAATACGATTCCCTTACATTGATTTCCTACGGCAAGCGTTCGTATTTAGTAACTTTTATGTTATTTCAGAGCAATCTGACCTATCTAACGCTATTGCGTTTAATTCCGTATGCCAGCTTTTTTGTTTCCAGTATCATTTTATATGGAATGGCAAGTAAAATCCTAAGTTTTAATACCCCGATAAGACGAAATAACCTGTTTTTTCCATACCGCCGGATCACCCTGATACGGCTTCTGAGCTGCTCTTTACGATAATGCAGGGATATTCCCTGCGGGTTGATTTCACATATGACAAGCTCTGCGGGCAAAACCGTGGCTTCGGCTTTGGAAATTATTTCATAAAAATAACCATAGTCTTCCGCATGAGGGAAGTCTTCAGGGTAAACCCCTACTTCCCGTGTAATACCAGCACGCCACATCACGGTCGGATGGATAAAGACATTTCTGAAATGCATTTCTTTCAGGATGTCACCATATTCCGTAGGGGTTATATACCTGTAGGACTCGCCCGTCCGAAAATTTTTGAAGACACACCAGCTGCCAAGCAGAGCGACTTTCGGGTGTGCGTCAAGATACCGCACCTGCCGCGCGAATCGCTCGGGCGCACAGAGATCCCCGCAGTCGAGCCGGGCTATATACCGGCAGCACTGCTGTTCTTCGATCCACCTGAGTCCCGTGTTGAGGGCCCCGGTGATTCCCTGGTTTTCTCCAAGCCGCAGAATTGTTAGGGATAAAGGCTGAGGTAGATAAGGAAGGATATCTTCTTTCAGTAATGGTTGTTTACTTCCATCATCTACTATAAGCAAGGCATATGCCAATGAGTCATAAATCACGCTCTTTAGCGAGCTGATCAGGCCGGGGAGGTTATTATAATAAGGAATTAAGAGGCAGAAATCATAGGCAGGTTTCTTCCTTTCTTCCATTGATTAGGTTTAGCTTATTGATTTACAAAGGTAATTAAAAATGGACACCCACCCTAGCCATCCCATCGCCTGACCTGTTTTTAACATTGCATTATTTTGCCATGCGGCCGAATTTATTTTGAAACGGGCGGCTGAAACTGCTCCATCCGATAACCCCGCCGGCCATAGTCCGGTTCATAACCCCCGGTGGCTTCCCCAAAACCCCACTAGCTCCCGCGATCCCGGGGCTCCGGAGTCCTCATCGGCTCCTGACCCCACAGGGCCCCCGATCTGCTCACCCCCCGCTGCGCGACGGCCCCATGAGCCTCCGTTTAAAACGTTAACGAGCAGTTAATAATTTGGTTTAAAACAAATTATGAAAAATTTTGTTTCTTGGTAGTGCAACGATCGCGATAGTAACAATGTCCTAAGTCCAGGACATGAAACCTGCAAAAATTACCACTTAGTGGTATGGAGTAATTGAAGATAAATCGCTTTTTTTGCAAGTTTTTTAAGGCTCTTTGCTTACGAATAGACTAGAATTCTTATTTATTCGTTATCGCACGGCCGGAAGAAATTTAATCATCCTATAAGCATGCGCAAGACCACAAGCCTCGAAACAACTATTTATCACCAGCACAAATGGGAAGATGAAAAGGCGTATTCGATTCGTCAGTACCTGGAGGAGCGCAAGGGCTATCTCGTCCTGAAAAGGGTTTTTGACATATTTACGGCCTCACTCGTCATTCTTTTAATATTCCCCTGGCTGTTCCCCGTCATCATGGTCCTTATCAGACTGGACTCGAAGGGCCCCATCTTCTTCAGACAAAAAAGGATTGGTTTCCTCGGCCGGACGTTCTGGTGCTATAAGTTCAGGACCATGTACGTCAATGACACCGCCGATACCCGCCAGGCGGTCCGCAACGATCCCCGCGTGACGCGCGTCGGACAGTTTCTCCGCAATACAGGGATCGATGAGCTGCCCCAGTTTGTCAACGTGCTGCTCGGACATATGAGCATCGTCGGCCCCCGCCCGCACATGCTCAAGGACTCGCGCGATTTTTCAGAGGTCGTTACCAACTACCGGTTCCGCAACCTTGTTCGGCCCGGCATCACCGGTATGTCTCAGGTCCGTGGCTGCCGCGGTCCCGCAACTACGTTCGCAAGCATCTTCCGCCGCTATCAAGTGGGACGCCTACTACGTAAGGAATATCAGCCTGATGCTGGACATCCGGATCATGATCGAGACCGGTTTCCTCATGCTCACTTCCCTTTTTAATAAAGACAAGCCGATTCCCATGGACGGCACCGTCCTTGACCAGTCTTCTTCCCCCTCTCCGGCCTCTGTTAAAAAAATTGCTTAAATTGTAGCCGAACGACAACACTATCCGGATGACCATTAACAGAAGGGTCGCTATCCGGCGACTAGCGATCTTATCGGCAGGCGCAGCCTTACTGCCTTCCTGTTTGCACCACGCCGCCAGGCCGGCTGTAGCACTGAAGAACCTGACAGTCGATACCGGCCAGGTACAGCTGCTGGAACAACTGACGGCTGCCCTGATCCCATCGGATGACACCCCCGGTGCCCGCGAAATCTCCGCTCATTTATTTGTACTGAAGATGCTCGACGACTGCTCGTCAACCGCAGACCAGGAAAAGTTCATGAAGGGACTGACCGCCTTCGAAGCGGCCTCGAAGGCTTCTTCAGGTAGGGGTTTGCCGACGCCTCCGCCACGCAAAGGGCGTCGTTACTGTCGGCATTCGAAGGCGCCGTCGCTGCGCCGGGCGATTCATCCGCATCCGGCGGTTCATCCGCATCCGGCGGTTCGTCCGCATCCGGCGGTTCATCCGCATCCGGCGCCACCACCATTTCTCCGGAGGCCATCTTCTTTTATTCCACAGTAAAAAAGCTGACCATCCAGGCCTACACTTCTTCACAATTCTATCTTACAAGGGTCCGGATCTATGAACTGGTCCCCGGTCGTTTTCATGGCTGTGTACCGGTCAAGGGACAGCCTGCTGCGGCTTAAACATTCAAACGGCTATTTTTTCGATATGGGAGATCCGATCAGAAACCAACGGTTTGACGCCATCGTCATCGGCTCAGGAATGAGCGGGGGCTGGGCTGCCAAAGAATTTACAGAGAAGGGCTTCAAAACCCTCGTACTGGAAAGAGGGCGGGAGGTCCGGCATATGAAGGACTACCCCACCACCAATATGATGCCCTGGGAATTTGAGCACCGCGGCGACGTACCCTACGCCGTCCGGCAGGCCAATCCCGTCGTCAGCCGGTGCTATGCCTACCGGGAAGACGCCATGCATTTCTTCGTCAAAGACACCGAGCACCCCTATGTCCAGGGAAAAGCCTTTCGACTGGATCCGGGGCTATCAGGTGGGTGGCAAATCGATCATGTGGGCCCGTCAGACCCAGCGCTGGAGCGATTTTGATTTTGAAGGGCCGGCAAGGGACGGCTTTGCCGTCGACTGGCCCATCAGATACAAAGACCTCGCGCCCTGGTACAGCTATGTCGAAAAATTCGTGGGAATATCCGGCAACAGGGACGGCCTTCCCAATCTGCCGGACGGAGAATTTCTTCCCGCACTCGACCTCACCTGCGTAGAAAACTATTTCAAAGAGACCGTCGCAAAAAAATATAAGGATCGTCACGTTATCTATGGCCGCTGCGCCACCTCACGGAACCAACGGCACTGCACCTGCAGCAGGGCAGGGGGCAGTGTCAGAAGAGGACACTGTGCCAGCGCGGCTGTCCGTTCGGGGGCTACTACAATTCCAATTCCACCACCATCCCCTGGGCCGAACGCACGGGTAATATGACCCTGCGTCCTTTTTCCATCGTCGAGTCGATCCTGTACGACGAAAAAAGAGTAAGGCATCCGGCGTGCGGGTGATCGACGCCAATACAAAGGAATTGTCCGAATATTTCGCTCCGGTCATCTTCGTTAATGCCGGCGCGCTGAATACCAATCTTATTTTGCTCAACTCCCGTTCATCCCGCTTCCCGCACGGCCTCGGCAACGACAACGGGCTGCTCGGGAAATACGTCGCCTTTCACAACTACCGGGGACATATCTCCGCCGAATACGACGGGTTCAGGGAGAACACGACGGATGGCCGTCGCCCGACCGGGGCCTATATCCCCCGTTTCAGGAATGTCGTCAGCCAGGACAGGGACGCCGATTTTCTCAGGGGCTATGCCGCGGGCTTTTCCGCCTTTCGCGGCGTTAAGGATTCGGCTCATGGATTCGGCGCTGAGCTAAAACGAGGCCTCGCGCTGGCAGAGCCGGGACCCTGGCGGGTGGGCTCGCATATGATGGGCGAGACCATTCCCAAAGAGACCAATCAGGTGAGTCTCGACGGCAATCTGAAGGACCAGTGGGGCATTCCGCAGCTAAAGATCGATATCGCCTACGACGCCAACGACGAAAAGATGCTGAAGGACTTCTTCGCACAGATGACCGAAATGTATTCGGCCGCCGGGTTTACCAATATAAAGACAGGCGACTCGGGGCAGGCACCGGGTCTGGATATACACGAGATGGGTGGGGTCCGCATGGGAAAGGATCCCCGGACCTCTCTTTTGAACCGGTGGCACCAGCTTCCACGGCTGCGACAACGTATACATCACCGATGGAGCCTGCATGACCTCGACTTCGACTCAAAATCCTTCACTGACCTATATGGCGATGACGGCCCGTGCGGTGGACCATGCCGTTTCCGTATTAAAAAAGGATAACCATGAAAGTTTTTATACTGACGCTGATCTCCTGCGGCCTGGTCCTGATCGTACTCAACGTGGGGTATTACCGGGAATGGTTCAACGCCAAACCCAGCCAGTACTGGTTCGATTTTCTGAAAGAGAAAGACGAGCCTGGGGATGAGATGGCGATAAAGAAGACGAGATATGGCATCGTCTATACGATCTCCATGCGGGTAAAGGAGGTAGTCGAAAAAAGAATATGCCACATGCGGTCATCCTGTTCGAACCGAACAGCTACTACCGGGACTCGCTGAAGATCTATGGCAATATCCGGGCCCCTGAGCCTGCCGTATTCTATTACTATACCGGTCTGGAGGGTGTCTGGACAAATTCCCCGGACGTGAAGAAGGCAAATTTTATTGTCCGGATAACGAAGAACAAGGGCGTCACTCTCGACGAGATCAAGTCGCCGCAACAGTTGCAGCAGATCCTGGACGGCTTCAAAAAATACCCACCAATACTGTAAGCTATGCCGATACTCATCTATCTGTTCTTACTGGTTTGTTATTGGCTTTCGGGGTTTGGGATACTTACGCTTTTCAGGATCCGGCTAAAGCCGGCCTATATGGTTACGCTGACGTTGCTGCTGGGGGTCGCCGTCGCTTCCATCGTGCCCTTTCTGCTGCAGCTGCTATACATCGTTATCACCGGCCCGACGGTATTCGGCGCGCTGGTGGCGGTGACGCTGTTGCTGAACATCCCTTCTTTTCTGAGGATGCGCGGATCGGGCATCTCCGTGTTCACGCAGCCCTTCGGTCCGGTGCGGTTCCGGGTCCGGCCCTATGAGGTGCCCTACTGGCTTATCATCGGATTCATGATCTTTGTCAGCGTCTGGCGCTGCTACTATCTGCCCCCACCTCGCGCGACGTGCTCTCCGGCCCTGAAACTATCGCCGAATATGCGATCCGCGAGCAGTCGATGATCAATTCATTCTTTGGCCTCGACCTCTCGTCGACGAACAATCAGTTCAAGTCTCCCTTCCTCATCAGCCTTCAGGTCATCTACAAACTGGCCGGCTTTCCCTTTGGCCAGGTCTGGCTGAGCGTCGTCTTTATTTCATTTACCGTGTTTTTATACCATTTCCTCCGCGAGAGGCTGCATCCCGTGCTGGCGGGGCTGCTGCTGTTGCTGTTCCTGATGACACCGGAGATTTTCGCGTATACGTTTATGATCCTCTACGACTATAGCAATATGGTCTTCTTTTGTCTCGGTCTCTATTTCTTATGGATAGGCCTGAGCGCCGGCGGATCAGGTTCTCCATCCAACGCGTCCTCGGATCCCGCTGCCCCCCTGGGCCCGATGGATCATCCGTCGGCAGTACACATGGGACAGATAGGCTGCCACGCCGCGTGTCCGGTTCACCCGCAACGATCTCCTTCGCGGGGCTGCTGCTGGGGATCGCAACCTATGTCCGTTCCGAAACCCTGATCCTGGTGGTACTTTTCCTTCCCCTGATCTTTTGGTCCAGGTGGCGGCGGTCGGCAGGCGGCAGAGCGAAGGTTTCGGGGGATGCCGGGATAAGGGTCTCCGGGGCTGTCCTGAAAAAGACGGCGCTGGCCGGGCTTTTCTTTTTGCTGCCATCATTGGTGGGATATTACCTTCCGGTGCAGCTATATGTCGGTCATTACCTGCCGGTACACTACGACGTCGGCGGACTGGTCAACAACCACCTGAGCGACTGGTCCCCGTTGCTGAAGCGATACGGTGATATCGTCAACCAGCTGCTGCTCGGTACTTTCGCCATTCACCTGTGGGGGTATCTCTTCTATATTACCTGCGCCCTTTTTGTCGCTGAACTGGTCTTCGTCCGTCGTTTCAGCCGGGAGGCTCGGTTCTGGCTGTACGCGATCGCGGTCACCTATCTTGCGCTGGGTCTTCTGGGGTTTGTTTTTCCCTTGTTCAACCTAACGGAAACCACTAAACGCTCGCTTTTCAAGATCATGCCGCTGTTCGTCTTTTATTTGGCCAATAACGAGCTGTTGCTGCGGCTTTCACGATGGCTGGCCCGCTGGGAGGTCACAGGAGGCGGCAAGGCGGCGGTGGCCCCCGCCGTGGCCAGAGGCGCAATATCCCCGAAGGTCGCCCCGGCGACCGCGCGACTCAAGTCAGCAGGGGGCCCGCCATCACGCGGCGCGGCTACCAGTGGCACCGCGGGAACACCTCCGGCACGCGGATCGGGCACCGGCGCAAAAAAGACGATTCGTCGGCCGGCAGCTCCAGAAAAAAGAACCGGAAAAAATGAGTCTCCCCGGCCCCACGGGAAACAACGAAAAGTACCATTTAAGTCATTAAAAGCACAATAGGGGACCGGGCCGTCTTTTTAACTTTGTGGAAAATCTTTTATATGTGTGCTGCAAAAGTTGACCACGACCATAAGCCCAGTCTTATTGGAAGCATATTGCGCAATAAATGTTCCCGCTGCCGTAGAGGAAATCTGTATAAATACAGCAATCCTTACCGGCTGAAGCATTTCATGGAAATGAACGACAACTGTCCTGTCTGCGGCCAGCAGTTCGAGATCGAAGTCGGCTTTTTCTACGGCACTGGTTTTGTCAGCTATGCTCTTTCGGTTGCGCTCTGCGTCGCCACTTTTGTCGCATGGAAAGTGCTTATAGGGATGTCGCTGCACGACAACCGCATATTCTGGTGGATGGGTATCAATGGCGTTCTGCTGGTTCTGATGCAGCCGCTGCTCATGCGCTTGTCGAGAACCATCTGGCTGAACTTCTTTGTATGGTATGACCCCAACTGGAAGGAAGTGGAGGCGAAGTCGCCCGAGAGAACCAATCTTTCACTAAAAAATGACTGGTAAATGAATATGACCGCCACAGGGCACCACGACCCCATGGCTCGATCGCCCCACCGCACCACAACCCCATGGCTCGATTGCCCCACCGCCACCACAACCTAAATTTTAAACTTTCCCATATGTCATCTTTTGTAGTACCAGCCTATGAGCAGGTATCCGATGAGACGAAAACCATCTTCGATCAGTTCAAACAGTCGATCGGAATGATGCCCAACCTCTATGCAACCATTGGGTATTCCGGCAATGCGCTCAGCTCTTATACGCAGTATGTCCGGGCGCAGGCAAAGAATACGTTTCACGCGCGCGAGCGGGAGGCGATCTATCTGATCGTTTCGCAGATCAACCGCTGCGAATACTGTCTCGCGTCGCACACCCAGTCCGCGATCAAGGCCGGCTGGAAGGAAGAAGACACATTGGCCATCCGCGCCGGCTCCCACCCCGACAGGAAATGGCAGGTCATCTATGGTATTGTGCGTTCGGCTATCGACAATAAGGGAGAGGTCGGCGACGCGCTGATCCGGGAGTTTTATGGGCTGGGTTATAAGGAGGCGGCGCTGATGGACCTCTTCATTCTTATCAACGTGATGAGCTTTACCAACTACATCTTCCGCCTGACAAAGATTCCCATCGACTTCCCCCTCGCAAAGGAGATCTGACACTACCTCTTGTTTCCTCACGCCCCTGCTGCGGCCCTCACGCCCGGCTAGCGCGCTACCCAGCCCACCCCTCCCTGTCGAGGCTCCTGAAATTTATAGCCTCCGAAAGATGATCGTTGGTAATATTCTCGCTCGCCGCCAGGTCGGCAATGGTCCGGCTGATCTTGAGGATATGGTCCTGCGCGCGGGCCGAAAGCTTCAGCTTCCGCATGGCGTCATACAACAGTCGCTCGCCGGCCGGATCGATGCGGCAGCAACTATTCACCAGCCGGCTGCTGATCTGCGCGTTACAATAGATGCCCGCCGCCTTGCGGGCGCCATGACCCGATCTCCCATACCGTATTCGTTGTATCTCCCGCGCAGCCATCACCCTCTGCCGTATCTGCAGCGAGCTCTCGCCGCGTCGCTGCTGTCCCAGCTGGTCATAGGGCACCGGCACCAGCTTCCACGTGCAGGTCGATGCGGTCCAGCAGAGGACCGGAGATCTTATTGAGATATTTTGACACCGCGCCCGGCGGACAGCTGCATTCCCTGTCCGGGTGATTATAATAGCCGCAGGGGCAGGGATTCATGGACGCCAGCAGGATAAAAGAGGAAGGGAATTCCACCGACATCCTTGCCCGGCTGATCGTTACGCGCCGGTCTTCCATGGGCTGCCGCATCACTTCCAGCGTACTCCTGGTAAATTCCGGCAGTTCGTCGAGGAACAGAACGCCGTTATGAGCGAGTGAAATTTCTCCCGGCTGAGGAATACTGCCTCCTCCAACCAGCGCATTGCCGGAGATGGTGTGGTGCGGACTCCGGAAAGGGCGCTGGGAGATCAGCGTCGTGTTGCCGCCCAGCCTGCCCGCCACGCTATGGATCTTTGTCGTCTCCAGTGCTTCCTGGAGGCTTAGGGGAGGCAGGATCGTTGGAAGGCGTTTGGCGAGCATCGTCTTACCCGCTCCGGGCGGCCCGACCAGTATGGCATTGTGCCCTCCCGCCGCTGCAATCTCCAGAGCCCTTTTTATACTTTCCTGTCCTCTGACTTCGTTGAAATCGACGTCCGTCAGCGGTTGAGCCGCGTTGAAGATACTCCTGGTATTGACGACAACAGGCTGCGCCTGGCTGGTATCCCGGAGAAAGTCGATGACCTCTTTCAGGTGGCTGAAACCAAATACCTGCAGCTGATTGACCGTCGCTGCCTCCGTGGCGTTGGACTGTGGCACAATGAGTCCCCTGAACTGTTCTTTCCGCGCCTGAATGGCGATGGGCAGCGCACCCTTGATGGAGTGAATATTGCCGTCCAGGCCCAGCTCACCCATGATCACATAGTCCCTGAGGATGTCCGGGTTCGGTATCTGTTCGCTTGCCGCAAGCACGCCTACCGCGATCGGCAGGTCGAAAGCGGCGCCAGATTTTCGGATACCCGCCGGCGCGAGATTGACGATCAGTTTCGTGCGCGGCATGTAATAGCCGTTGCTCTTGATCGCGCTTTCGATACGCTGAATGCTCTCTTTGACGGCGCTGTCGGCCAGACCGACCACAAAGGTATGAAGGCCCTCCGTAACGTTGACTTCGACGGTGATGGTGATCGCCTCCACTCCATACACCGCGCTTCCAAATGTTTTCACCAACATATCCCTAAGGTTTGGTCGGTGAAGCTAGAATTTAAATAAATGCAGCTTTGAAAAATCCGGGTATAGTTCCACGAGCGCCGTTCCACGGCGATCAAAGTCCCTCCAGCATCTCCACCACCTTCTCCCTCTTCAAAATAAGATACCCGATCCGGTCATTGCTAACCCCCTCTTTCAACTGATAGCTGAACTCCAGCTGGTCATTCTTTACCGAAGTCTCGAAATAATTGAATAGAATATTCGGATACTGCTTCAATTCGTCCCCGATCTCATAAAGATGGGTACTCAGGACGAACAGCGATCGCCTGATCCGGATCAGGCCCTTAATAACGGTCAGCGAACACTTCATCGCGTCCTGCACATTGGTGCCCTTGAACAGCTCGTCAATCAGCACGAGCCATTTCTTGCTGCCCCTGATCTTTTCGAGCGTATTGCGGATGCGCTGCACTTCGTTGAAGAAGAAACTTTCGCCCTTGGCGAGGTTATCGACTACGTTGATATTGCTGAGGATCCCGTCGAAAAGACTCAGACGAAGGGACGTGGCCGGCACACCCATTCCGAGATGGGCCAAAAACACGACGACTCCCACACTCCGGATGAAAGTGCTCTTGCCAGCCATATTCGCGCCCGTCAAAAAAAGAAAGTTTGTAGTCTGGTCAAGTCGGATATCATACGCTACGGGCGCCGGTAGCAAAAGGTGATAAAGCGAGCTCGCTTCAAAATACGGATCTTCCTGTTCCACAAAGACCGGGAAACTCAGGCGATACCGCCTTATTGCCTGAGCCATCGAGTACCAGGCGTCCAGCCGGCTGTGGATCTCGATCAGCGTCTGCATCGAGCCCTTGAACCGGTTCCTCACGAAATTGCCATAATAGATCACCTGTATCGGGTTCAGTTTGGTTCCGGGCTCCAGCTTAGCCAGCCCCTGGAGTATGTCATGGTCCAGCTGTTTACGCGCTTTCTGCAACATGTCGCTCAGAAGACGGGGACAGCCCGGCTGATCCAGCAGGGCAACCAACTGGTTCATTCCCCTCGCAAAATCTGCGAAATGACCTACCGAATACCGGACCATGGCATAGTCCGGACCGTGAAAGATCTTGTAGCTGAGCGCCGCGGGCAGGTTATGGGCTTCGGGGATGTCGTCCACCCCGGTCTCATAAAATCTTTCCATGACCATTATCGTCCCGTTGCTGATGGAAGTCGGCCACGAGTCCATTTTCTCACCGATCAGCGTGAGTACGCGCTGGGTCTCGAGGATGGGTTCCAGTTTACTGAAGGGGTGGTTAAAGTACTCGAGCAGCAGGTCCTTTCCGCCGGTAGTCCGGGTAAAGTCCAGCTTGTGGAAAATGGAATACTCCTCCTCGTGGCTGAAAAGGGAAAGGTCCTCATACGTAGTTTTGTCGATTTCCATGGTCATTTATTTTTTGGCCGCTGCACGCCAGGGCCGTCAATAACGGCGCTAGAGATTAAAACGCAGGCGCTGACCCCATTGAGATTCATCAAAGCTCCCATTTCCATAAACCAGATGCCCGTTTACAAAAGTATGGGTCACCGTCGCCGGGAATTCGAATCCCTCCAGCGGGCTCCAGCCGCATTTGTAGAGAATGCTTTCACGGGTGGCGACCGACGGGCTCCTGAGGTCCACGATGACCAGATCCGCAAAATACCCCTCCCGGATAAATCCCCTTTCAGCGACCTTAAAACAGGTGGCGACGGCATGGCTCATCTTCTCCACCACCTTTCGAGGCTGATCCTGCCCTCTTTCACGTAGTGCAGCATCAGCAGCAGCGAGTGTTGCACCAGCGGCAGGCCGGCGTGGGCCTGCTCATAGCCGCCGCTCTTTTCCTCTATCGTGTGCGGGGCATGGTCCGTTGCGATCAGGTCGAGCCGGTCGTCGAGTAAGGCGGCCCAGAGCGCCTCCCGGTTGTGGGGCGCTTTGATGGCGGGGTTGCACTTGATACGGTTGCCCAGCGTCGCATAGTCGTCGCTGGTGAAATGGAGATGGTGGACACAGACCTCGGCCGTGATCCGCTTGTCCACGAGGGGAATGAGGTTGCCAAACAGCTGCATTTCTTTTTCTGTGGTAAGATGAAATACGTGGAGACGGCTATTGTGCTTTTGGGCAAACTGGATCGCCGTCAGCGACGACTCGAAGCAGGCTTCGGCGTCCCGGATGATAGGATGGTCCGACGCGACGAGGGGCCGGCCCTCCGCACGAAGGCGTTCGAGATTTTGTTTGATGATCTTCTCGTCCTCGCAGTGCGTGGCGATGAGAACCTCACTTTCCCTAAAGAGACGGTCCAGGGTAAGATAGTTATCGACCAGCAGATTGCCCGTGGAGGAACCCATAAATATCTTGATCCCGCAGACGTCCTTTTTCTTGTCGTTGGTCCGAAGAGCTTCTTCCGCATTGTCATTGGACGTCCCCATATAGAAGGAATAGTTGGCCAGCGCGCTCCGCGCCCCGATGGCATATTTTTCCTCCAGCAGGTCCTCGGGTGAATGCCGGCGGCACCGTATTGGGCATTTCCATAAAGGAAGTAACGCCGCCGGCTACCGCCGCTTTGGCCTCGGTATAGATACTGGCCTTGTGTGTTAGTCCGGGTTCCCGGAAATGTACCTGGTCATCTATAGCACCCGGCAATAAATGTTTTCCTTCTCCGTTGATCTCGGTGACAGCGAAGTCCGGCCGGATGGCAGTTCCGATTTTTTCTATCCGACCGTTTTTGACTAGTAAATCTGTTGTACAAATCTTACCTTCGTTGACAATGGAGATGTTCTTGATCAAGTAATTACGCATAAAGAAAATTGGATCGTCCCTTATTTGATATACATTATGACGCAATTTATTAAAACCCTTCTAAGCAGCCGGATAATTTTAAGAATTGCAATGGGGGTGGTGATGTCGCCCATATTTCTGCCCAATGCTGGCTTTTCCCAGTCCAGCTATCTTCCCCAGGATTCGAAATTTGACCATTTTCTGGATAGAATGGAGATCCTTCTCCAGACAAACCCGGACCTGAACATCAGTACGGCCAAACCCATCAGTCGAAAGCTGGCCGTACGCGTGGCCGAAATCTCCGACTCGCTGCACAAGTTCTATCCCTACGACGATTTTTACCATCTTTCCGCTATCGACCGGCAGACCCTGTCTTCCCTGCTGATGAATAACGTGGAATGGGTAACAGGCCGCCCCGATACATTTGTCAGCAAAAGACCCTGGCTTGAGACCTTCTATAAAGACCCGGCGAACTTCTATACGGTCAACGAAAAGGACTTTTTCTCGCCGTCAACCCGGTGATCCAGCAGACCCAGTCCTATGAGACAGGAGGAAAGTTCAAAACCCGCCCCTTTCTCAATGCCAAAGGCCTTACCCCCTGAGGGGGATGATCGCCGGCAAACTGGGTTTCTCCGCCTATCTTACCGATAATCAGGAGCGGGGACCGTCCTGGTTCCAGGACCGGTGGCGCAGCTCGACGCCGTTCCCGGAGCCGGATACTACAAACATTTCAAGACCACCGGGTTTTGACTATTTCGACAACCGGGCTTCCATTTACTTCAACGTATGGAAGTATTTCGATATGCAGTTCGGGTATGACAAGAATTTCATCGGCAATGGCTACAGGAGCCTTTTTCTCAGCGACTTTAGCGCCCCTTACCTGTTCCTGAAGTTCAATACCCGCGTATGGAAACTCAACTATCAGACGATCTATATGGAACTGATCAGTCAGCACGCCACGCCTACCGACTATCAGTACCCCAAGAAATACGCCGTTGTCCATCATCTCAACATCAACGCCACGCCCTGGCTCAACGTGGGTGTGTACGAGAACGTCGTCTTCAGCCGCGCCGATCACTACGATTTCTCTTATCTCAACCCCGTCATCTTCCTCGTCTCTGCACAGCAGCAGAACGGCAGCCCCGACAAGACGACCACGGGCATCGATTTCAAGGCTAATATTGGCCACGCGACGCAGGTCTACGGACAGCTGCTGTTCAATGAATTCGTCCTGCACCAGATCCTGCACTACGGCCAGTGGCAGCTGGGTCAACAAGCAGGGCTTGCAGCTGGGCGTCAAGTATGTCGACGCGTTCGCGGTAAAAAATCTCTGACCTGCAGTTCGAGACCAATATCGTCCGGCCATTCACGTATTCCCATAACGACTCCGTGTCCAACTACAGTCACTACAACCAGCCCCTGGCTCATCCGCTGGGCTCCAATTTCTACGAAGTTATCGGTATAGTCCGCTATCAGCCGGCCTACAAATGGAATGTGGAGGGGAGGGCCATCTACTACAAGAAGGGGCTCGATTCGGCCGGGGTCAATATGGGAGGGAATATTTTCGAGAACTACATGACCCGTCCCCGCGACCTGCACTTCAGCATTGGCGGTGGGACGCCCGCCACCTGCGTCAACCTCTACGGCCTCGTATCCTACCAGTGGAAAGAGAACCTTTTCCTCGAGCTGTCGGCGATGTACAGGCACTACTCCGTGAACGATCCGACCGACACCTACCATAGCTCGCACTCCGCGGTGTTTACGGCCGGCGTAAGGATCAATATGTTCAGACGGCAGTATGACTATTAGATTCACATCGCGAGCAGCACAGCTACATAATGACACATGGCCGCGGCCAGCACAAACACATGCCACACCGCATGCGTGTAGCGGTATTTGTCCCATAAATAAAAGAAAACGCCGACAGAATAAAGTCCTGCGCCAATGCAGACGAGCGTCGTCACTTCGTTGGGGAGATGATCGAAAAATCTCCGTCCCCCGCAATCATGATCCAGCCCATCGCCAGATAGATGATGGTCGAGACCACTTCGAACCTGCCCGTAAACAGTATTTTGAATATCACTCCCGCCGCCGTCAGCGCCCAGAGGATCGCCAAAAGTGTCATCCCCCAACTGTTGTTGACATACACCAGCAGGAATGGCGTATACGTGCCCGCGATAAAAAAGTAGATGCTGATATGGTCGAATATTTTCAGCGCCTTCTTTTGACGCGTAGTCTGTTTGCGAGGTGATACAGCGTGCTGGAGACAAAAGCCAGAAGAAAACTGCAGCCGTAGACACACGAACCGATAAGACCCTGATTATTGCCATGGAGGGTTGCGATCCCGGGGAGAACCGGCAGCGCCGCAAGTCCGAACAATACGCCGGCTGCGTGCGTAAGTCCGTTGACCATTTCCTGATGACGGGTGTAGGTCTCCACTAAATGCATAACCTTTCGGCAACTCTTTTAGTTGAAGGGACAAAATAGATTTATGCAACTGTCGGACCATGCAGCCGGCCTGGCGCGCCGCGGCAATCAGTGGCCGGCCATCACTGCCTAACCTTCAAAAATAAGGGAGAAAACAACCATCCGCGATTTGATCTTATCGATCACGTTGGAGTACTGGAGATTGGGGTCCCGGCTATGAATATTTTTTATCCCCTCGCTGATCTTCAGCTCCGGTGACAGAATAAACACTGGGAAATAGAACTGGAACCCCACCCCCGCCTCGATGCTCAGGTCGGAAGGCGATAGCTTCACCAGATTTTCTGCCTTACGGGCGGAGGAGTTCGACGCGAGATCATAGCGGTAGTTGATACCCCCAAGCATATATACCCTGAAATTGTTGATGCGGTCGGAAAGGAATTTCACCTGCGCGGGGAAGCCCAGCAAAAGGGACTGTATCTGTTTGGTCGCCGGGGCTGCTTCGCCCTGCGGCGGATTGGTAACGTGGTAAGAAATGGTATTGGAGGCGAACAGGAATTCGGGGAAGGCGAACCGGAACTCGAAATGTTCCGCCAGGCGGAAAGTGAACATGCCTGAAACGCCAAAACCGCCGGAATTGCCTGGGTTAACGTAGAGGATGCTGTCGTCCTGAAGGAATTTTGGGTGAGCGCTGACCTGCAGGTGTGTATTGAGGTACATAAAGCCTATGCCCAGATAATAGCGTTTGCTGTCGTGGTCCGGCAGGTTGAGGTAGTCCCTCAGCTGGGCCGATGCCTGCTTCCCTGCCAGTACTATTCCGCAAAATACGATCGCGAAAATAACTCCCCTTCTTTTGATTGACCCAAATAGTTTCATAGATGTCATGTTGCTGGCATTCAATCCCTTATGGGCATTGGCTAACTTTTATAATAACGGAACCGGATTTAGTCCGGGTTTGTTGAGGGTAAATAATCTCTATAGGCCTGACTTGGGGTGTAAAAATAACGGCAAATGGGAAAAAATAATTGCAGTTGTCCGGTCTTTATAACAGTATTTTGGCATTCCCAGCCTCATTTTTCGCCAAATTTCCGCCCTCATTTTTCACCAATGTAAAGAGAACAGATACAAAGGCTCAGGCGGCGCAGACGGATGTTTTTGTAGCCGCAGCCGTCCATGATCCGGCTAAAGTCATTGCCCTCGGGGAAGGCCTTGACCGAATCGTTGAGATATTGATAGGCCTCGCGGCTGCGGGACACCATTTTACCGATATTAGGTGCAACGAGCCGGAGGTAGAGATCATAGATCTGGCGTATTCCGGGTGTTTTTGGCTGTGAGAACTCCAGAACCACAAGTCTGCCTCCCGGTTTCAGAACCCTCAGCATCTCATGCAAGCCCTGTTCCAGATTTTCAAAATTGCGTACGCCAAAGGCGACGGTGACGGCGTCGAAATGGTTGTCAGGGAAGCGAATGGCTTCGCTATCACCCGTTTGCAGATCGATCCTTTCCTGTAGCCCCAGCCGGTTTATCTTTTGACGGCCGATGTCCAGCATTCCCGTAGAGATATCAATACCCGTGATATGGCTGGAAGGGATATGGCGGGTCATCATATGGCCATGTCTCCCGTGCCCGTAGCCACGTCGAGGATGGACATAGCCGGAGCCACTGCCCTGGGCTGTACCGCCTCCTTTGGATTTTCCGGCCGTCAGTTCGCGGATGGCCCTTCTGCGCCAGTAGACGTCGATGCCCCCGGAGAGAAACCTGTTCAGGAAGTCGTAGCGGAAGGCTATTTTGTCGAACATGGCAGCGACCTGCTGCTTCTTGCCCAGCTTGCGAATCTTTGAATGGGACGATCCTGTCGTGTGAATAGTTGGCCATAGCGGCTGCAAAGGTACGCGAGTCCGGGTAAAAAGCCCCGGTTTCCTGCGGGATATGTATCTTACATCCTTAATAATATGGATATACATTCCTCCATCTACGTCGTCAGCAGTCCGGATCATACCAAATGTCCCAGCCCGGACAGGCCCGAGTATGCGTTCATCGGCCGCAGCAACGTCGGCAAATCCTCGCTGATCAACATGCTCACCGGCAACGAGAAGCTGGCCAAAACTTCCGGAACCCCCGGAAAGACCCAGCTGATCAATCATTTTAATATCAACGACGAATGGTATATCGTCGACCTTCCGGGCTATGGTTTCGCGAAGGTCTCGCAGTCGCAGCGGAAGAAATGGGAGAAGATGATCGAGGACTATCTCCGCAAGCGGGAGAACCTTGTCAACGTATTCGTGCTGATCGACAGCCGTCATTCCCCGCAAAAGATCGACCTGGAGTTTCTCAATAAATTGAGGGAATGGCAGGTACCCTTCACACTCGTATTCACCAAAGCGGATAAAGAGAACCAACGCATCGTCGCGGCAAATGTCAGGGACTTTCTGGAAAAGATGCGCAAGACCTGGCAATTCCTCCCGCAGCATTTTGTCTCGAGCGCAGTCAAGCGGATGGCACGGGATAAGATCCTCGGCGTGATCTCAGAGATGAACAAGGAGTTCGGGGACGAAGTCGGCGGTGCCTGAGCGGGAAAATTTTGGGGGAGACAACCCCTTGGACCGTGCCAGACACGGCCTTGATACCAGTAGCAGGCGCTACGGTTGGGTCAGCGGATCAGTTGACCACCTTGTTCGCGCAGCTGCTGCTGGCAAACGCTTCGGGCTTGGCCTTGAAAGCGAAGCCCATACCGAGTATGTAACCCATCGCTTCCTTCAGCGCATCATTGCTCTTGAAGTGCGGATTCGTATTAATGTCTGCGTGGACCTCCATGTCGACATTATACTTACTAAAGAGATTGCACAACTCGTAGGCAATTTCGATGCTCTTGGCTACTTCCACCAGCATACGTTCCTTGATCGAATACTGGTGCCTTGTCTTTTCGTTGTGAATGAACATGAACCCGCCATGTCCTTCACGTAAAAAAACGATTACCGTAGCAAATTCAGTTTCCAAACCTTTCACCTGGGAATCAGTGCCGATGCATACTTTCAGCCGGTAGCCTGTCTCCGTCTCCCGACGGATAGCATTCTCAACGGCTTCAATGATGGGTAGATCGATCAGATCGCCATTAAATTTACGCCATAGCATATTGTAAAGGATTTTTCGAATTTACCGAAAAACGTCTTATTCGCAAAATCGCATGAGGATTATAGTTTTATTAACAGAGGAACAACTGCGTTGTCAACCCCGCGCGGGATAAGAGATTTGTCGTATTATTATATTTTACATATGAAAAAACACACGCTGAAAAGTCGTTACCCAAGGCCGGGATACTCATTCCATGCAATTCGCCGTGCCAACCCACGAAAACCCAAACATCAAAACTGCCCCGTACTCAACAACACAAGAGTGCACGCTTCCAACGGCTGTATGCCGTTGGCCTCCGCGAGTTGCTCCAACTCGGGATTCTCTGCACCAGGATTGAAGATGATCCGTTTCGGATGAAGAGAGAGAATATAGTCGTAGTATTCCTTTTGGTGAGTTGGATTCAGATACAGCGTCACCGTGTCTATATCGCTGTAGTCGATCTTCTCGGTCTCTATAGCAATGTCGCCGTCTTTTACCCGCTTCCGACCGATGGCGATCACAGGGTGACCATGGCTATGCAACCTTTTCATTGCCAGGTTGCTGTATCGTGTCGGATTGTCGGAAGCGCCGAGCACCAGTGTCTTTTTTGTGGTCGTGGCCATGGTACCCTTAAATTACAAATTCCGCTGGCATCTTGTTTGAATTACCCGCAAAATATTGTTCTGTATATCCTTCATGATCCATCCCGCCCAAAGACTCGAGTAAAAGTTAAAATCTGTCTTAAGCACAAAGTGGCTGTACAAATGCAACCGGCAGACGCCATTTCCCAGCCTCTCGAGACGATAGGTCCCGTCGAGCACGTCGAAATACTCTCCGCCGATGACAACGTGTTTGTCCATGGCTGTAGGTGGGATGGCGCTTGGGTCGGCCTTGATGCTGAAATGCATCTTCTGCTGTTCTGCATATTCGGTGACCGTCTCCATAAACACCAGCCCCTTGCTGAAGATAGCCTGACGGCTGCCGCCGACACCCGCATAGTCCAGCTCTGCCCGTATCGGCCGTGGAAACCCGAGCATTCGCGTCAGCCAGCCCCGGTCTTCTGCTTCGCCGATCGGTCTGACCCGGACAACATTGCTCCAGATCGTGGCGGGCGCGGCTTGTATATCCTTATAAGTATAGGCTTCGTAGCGGACGGTGTGGTGCGGGATCAGCCTTTCCAGTGGAGCACACAGCAAGTGGCAGCAGGACCACCCAGCTGCTCAGCAGCTTTTGGGAATCGTTGTGCTTCCGGCGTCTGCGGGCGCCCGCGATAAGGCCTCCAATAGTCGAGACCCCAAACCAGATCGGAAGGATCATGAGCCAGCAGGCAAGCCCCTCTACCTGCCAGACAAGCGTGATGATCATAAAAACTACCATCGGCACCCACGGCGCCATAGCACAGTATTTTTTATTTTGCACCTTCTCTATGTCGGAGAGGTAGATGGTAAGATAGCCCACGCCGAAAGGAACTCCTCCCAGAAAACTGATGGACATCAGCGCGATGGGGAACGCGCCCATGAGGTCGTTGTCGAAGAGCCATCGGAGCAGTACGGCGTAAAGGACAGGGATCGTTATCGCGATCAGCCAGGATTGAATTGTGCGCATCATACAGTATACCGTTAAAATACGTCTTTTATTTTCATCTTCCGTCCATTCCTGCGCTGCAGCCGGATGATCGAA
Organism: Puia sp. P3; assembly: GCF_050632245.1. NCBI lineage: Bacteria > Pseudomonadati > Bacteroidota > Chitinophagia > Chitinophagales > Chitinophagaceae > Puia > Puia sp. P3. The sequence continues at coordinate 6,377,578 of NZ_CP192583.1, read as the reverse complement.
CGTAGCGCGCCATCGATGCGCGGATACTGAAAGTCAAACCCCGTCGCCAGCAGCCTGCTGGGCAGCACCCACCGGCTTTTCAGCACGAGCTCGGTCTCTGTACCGACCAGGACCGCTCCCAGCTTGAGCAACCACGCGGGCGTAGGCAGACCGAGTCGTACGCCGGCGAGTCTACGCAGGGTCGACATGAAATAGGAGTTGGTGACCGGGCCGGGGGACGAGAGATTATAGGTCCCTTCCAGATCGGTGTGGTCAAGAAACCATTCCAGTGCGCGGCGGACATCGTCGATATGCACCCAGCTGTACATTTGCCGCCCGCTGCCCTGACGGCCGCCGAGACCGAGCTTTATAAGGCGAAGATAGGGGACGATAACGCCGCCTTCGACGAGCGTGATCGCCAGTCGCAAGGCTATCTTCCGGGTGAAGGGAGTGCGTTGCTCCGCAAAACTTGCTTCCCAGCGCTTGCACACCTGTACCGAAAAATCGTCATGGTATTCCCCAGTGTCCTCATCCTGTGGCCTGTCCTGCGCGTGGCGGTAGATGGTGGCGCTGGCTGCATTCACCCATACGCGTGGTGGAACGACGGCCTCGCGGATGGCTCCGGCCCAGCGCCTTTGTCGCATCCATTCGGCTCTCGAAGATCTCGCACCGGTTACGGGGAGTGTAGCGGCAGCTGACGCTGCGCCCCGCAAGATTGATGACCAGATCGGCGCCTTCCAGTTCCCGCGCCCAGTGTTTCTCCACCGAGCGCCCGTCCCAGCGCCAGTAGGTGATATGGTAGCCGTCCTTCGGAGAGAGCAGCTTTTGTCTGTAGTTGTTATTGTGGCTGTTGGTGGACTGGCGGCTGAGGATGACGATCTGGTTGTCCTTTCCCCAGCGGCGGCCAGCGCCTGACCGATGGAGCCGGTGCCGCCGGCGATGATGATCTTTTTGTTTTTCATGTTATCCGGTTTTAAAGATCAATAAATGCCTTTATTGATCAGATAAAAGCCGACCAGCAGGAGATTGTTGACGGCCCTCGCCAGCTCTTCATTGCCGTGGAAGATATCGATAAGGAAGACCTTGCCGTTGCGGAATAGCGTGCGCGCGACCCAGACGGTGAGAAGGACTATGATCACAAGATAAGCGCTGTAGCAGACCAGAATGTAAGTCATAGCTGTAAATTTTAGAAGCGGTATATTGTTTATTGAACTTTCAGAAAATACTGAAACAATGCGATCAAATAAAAGCCGCGTTAACGGCTTCCCTGTCCTGCGGCCCAATCCTGGTCCCACCCAACCCTCCGGTCACTGGCCACCCGATCGCTGTCCCCCAGTCTAGTGCTTCGCACCGAATAGCTTCATCAGGCTACTCCAGAACCAATGCTCGTCGGCCTTGATCATCGTATCGAGCGTCCTGTCGGCCTGCTCGCTGAACTTCCGGATATTTTGTATCGTATCCGTAAACGTTTTGACAGCCTTGTCGCGCCGGTCGCCCTCTACGTCACTCAGGTCCTTCAGAACAGGGATCATAAGGTCCAGCTCGCGCTTCTTCCTTTCTTTTACGATCTGCCTTGCAACCTTCCAGATATCCTTTTCCGCCGTAAAGAACTCCTTTCGCTCACCGGGCACGATAACTTTCTGCACCAGCCCCCAGTCTATCAATTCCCGGAGGTTCATATTCGCATTGCCGCGGCTGATATTCAGTTGCTCCATGACTTCGTCGGCACTCAGATGATCGGGGCTTACGAGCAGCAGCGCGTGTATTTGCGCCATAGTCCTGTTGATGCCCCAGTTGGTGCCGAATCGTCCCCAGTTAGCGATGAATTGAGCCTTTGCTTCTGCTAGTTGCATGTCTTTTTTCCGGTTGCTGATCCAAAGGTATAAAGGTTTTCTGAATTTTCAGAAAAAATTGAAAGTTTATTTTTGCCATCGCGACATCCTTCTAATATTTCGGACAACTATACATCTTATCCTCCTTCTGCCTGAAACCATCTTTTTTCTTGCCCGGCCGTATCACCAGAGCAAGATAGAAACCACCATTCGAAGATTTGGCCTTGGAGAAAACCGTCCCCAGATTATGCACCCCAATAAGCAAAGGCCCCGCCTTCGCAGCGGCCCCAAGCCAAACCTTTCCGTCGGTCGTCACGGTCAGCGGCATATACGCACCCCACCTCTTCGTCTCCCACCGCGGCGTCAGCGCCAGCAGCGTCATCTCTTTGGTAAACAACCGCTTTCCATAGTTGGAGCCGCCCAGATTGAGGGTGAGGTCCCCGTTGATCGAGAAATTGTTCTGAAGAGGCCGGTCGATATTGATCACCAGCCTTGCCGGATTGAATACCGTGAATGTTCCCATGAGCCGGTTGAATGTTCCGGCGATGGTGCCCAGGCTATCGTTGAAGTTGGTAAAACTTCCGGGGCTGTCGAATTTGTTGTTGAGGTCGGCATCCGTCGTGGTTATTTTCGGGTTGGCGAGAAACCTGCTTTGTGTTCCATAGGTATATCTGTTCGCTCCGACGTCGAGCAGGCTGACGCCGATCTTCCAATCGTAGTCAAAATAGTCGTCCTGGTCGTCATAGTTATGTATGGCCTGTGATTTCACCAGGTATTCGACCCCGAAGTCGAAGGCCGCCCCGGCCTGCGTGTGGTCGATAAAGTTTTTGATATTCGTCCCCGTGCCCTGGTCGTCGTGCCAGAAATCGTAGTTCGACGAATACCCATAATGCGCAGTCGCCGAAGCCAGATTGAAGACGGGCGTATCCTGCCGTATCGACTGGGTGACCGAGCCACCCGTCAGCTGCAGGTAGGCGCCGGAAATTCCGCGCATGACCCTGAGCGTAACACCGGCATTCAGTTCGCCGTAGGCGTCGTCCAGAATGGTCCTGCTGTAAGTACCGTATAGTTCGAGCCAGCTGCTCGTGACCATATTGGCTTTATAGGTGGCGTCCGGGTTGATGAGGAAGAACTGGTTCATGTTCTGCAGCGAGTCGGTATAGTTGACGGAGCCAGTTCTCGCCGATAAATACCCGCGGATATTGGCGCCGAAGGATATGGCCTGCGTACGACTCAGGGAAAGCCGGACGTTCAGCAGATGTATATTGTAGTTGAGCGCCGCAAAGCGCTTCAGGTTGCCCCTGGTCCACTCGAATCCGATGGTGTCGGGGTGGGACAAATAGGAATAGTTGGTGAATCGGACCGCATTGGTGCTGTTCTTTATCTGGGTGGAGAACACGGTTATATCCCACGGATATGGCGTGCTCAGGATCGAAGCCGGATTGTTGGCCACCCCCAGGGGATCCCGCAAACGGGGATCCTTCAATAGCATGATAGTCCTGTGCAAGGGTCCCCAACGAAAAAAACAGTAATACCGCTGTCATGCAGTTGCGCATCCGGATAATTTTTTTCTTTCTGCCGTAGGGTCATTATTCAGCGGCAAATATTAAATACAATTGACAGTCAATGGATTTTGGTGGGCTTTCCGGTGGGATACAGGGTAGGAAAAGGAGTTTAAAAGGGTTGGCCGTGCGTCTGCCTGATCAAAAAAGAAACCAGCCTCGGGTATGACTTTAACGAAGATAATAAAAGATTAGTACGTGACTCGCTCACAAACCACTGTTGCAATACCCTTCCCATCCAAAGCCGCCTTCCGAATTGTCTACGCCACCGATCCGTATATTCCTGTTCGAGCTCATACCGGGCGAAGCTGCCCCTGGAGAAAGGCGCCGATGCAGTGAAAAGCGATTTTGCTACCATGTAAGGCCATGCTCATTCCATTGCCTGACAAGGGAGGGATCATTCCGGCTGCATCTCCGATCAGCAAAATATGTCCCTCTACCTGCGTCCTTTTTTCAAAACTGATCTGCGAGATCGTCACCGGCTGCGCAAAAATGGGCTGCACGGACGAGAACAGCTGCTCCAGATGTGGATTTTGGCTCAGTATCCTCTTTTCCATTTCCGGGATGGAATTGTTGCTTATGCGCAGGTTCTCCGTCGTCGTCATGTAGCACAGACAACATTTTCCATCCTCGATATTCGAAATGCCGCAATAGCCGTTGGGGAAATGGTGCAACCCGATGAGGTCGGCCGGGAAATCTCCCTTTACATGATATTTGACACCCACATAATTGTTCAGCCGCTCGGACCTTTTCCGGATGAAACTACGTTGCCACCGTATGTCCAGGTTGCTTCGCTTACCAAAAGTTCCGCAGGCGACGGCCGAATAAAAGGTACCGGCACTTGTCTGGGTCTCGAACTGGGACTGCTGAAAGACGATATCCGTCACTTTTACGCCCTCGAAAAGGTCCACACCCGACGACCGGGCGATATCCGCGAGGGCCGCATCTACCTTGTATCTGCTGATTCCAAAACCGCCCAGCGGAAGCTCGTGCTCCAGCGTCTTGCCATTGGGCGAAGACATCAGCAGCCGGCGGATGATGGGAAGGTTCCAGTCACTGAGGGGTAGGCCCAGATCCTCCAGAAAGTTCCAGCTCTCGAGGCTGATATACTCTCCGCAGACCTTATGCCAGGGATAGGTCTCTTTCTCAAACAGCGCTACGCGATAGCCGGCTTTCGCGAGCTGAATGGAAAGCGCCAGACCCGCGAGCCCACCGCCTGTTATGGTGACGTCGTACATAGTTGATCAGTTGTGCGGTCCTTTCTTTCTCACGACCAGCCACCGGAACGCCCATTTCCACCGCAGCGTGTACCCTCCGATGCCTGCCGCCTGCAATATACGCTGCCATTCGCTTCGGCTGAAACCGCGCAATACAGATAGCGGAGCGTCATTTTTGACCAGATAACTCCCCGAGAACAGCCGCGTCAACAGCCGGATAGAACCCCAGGCCAGCGGATGGCGGTGCAGGTCGTTTATGAACCACCCCGTCCCAGCGTTGCGGTCCATCCACCGGAGCATGCCGGCCAGTTGTTCGTCACTGAAATGGTGGCAGAACAGGGACGAAAAATGATATCGGGCCTGTCGTCCCCGAATTCAACATCCTGGTAGTCCGAGTGTATCCACCGGGCCTCTCCTTCTTTCCATTGCTGCTGCGCGACACTGACACAGTGCTCGTTGCTGTCGATACCGATAGCGTCGACGGTTATGCCCCAGCGCCGGCACCGCCGGCTGAGCACCCGCAGATTGTCCCCTCCTCCGCACCCTATCTCACAGACGCTTATACGTCGTGGCCCGCGCTGCATCCCCGTTATCAACTCCCTCATTCCTTTGACAGTTATCGCATGCCCCCCGAGCAGGGTATTGATAGTGTCCAGCTCCAGCATGTTCCGACGGATATCTTCGAACGGGATATCATCCCGGTCCAGCAATTCCTTTTCATAACTTCGGTGAGAAAAATCGGGTTTACCAGCCATAGTCCTTTACGTTAGTTGGTTTTCCCCAGAAAGGTTTCCATCGTCAGTCCCGGACCGAATGCCGCCCCGAATATACAATTTGGCCGGCGATAGTCCAGCTTGGTAATCATGCGTTTGAGCACGAACAGAATGGTAGGGGAGGACATGTTCCCGTACTGATCCAGCACTGAATAGCTGTCGTCGAGGTGGCCGTTGGTAAAGGAAAGGCTTTTGTAAATGGCCTCCAGTATCTTTTTACCACCTGGGTGTATGCACCAGTGGCTGACCGATTCCCGCTGCATCCCGCTGCTGCGCAGGGCGTTTTCCACCAGGACCCCAAAATCGGCCTGGATCAGCCCCGCCACATATCCTGTCAGCGTCATCTGAAATCCGGTCGAGGACAGGTCCCAGGTCATCTCCCTCTTTCCCTCCGTGATGATCTCCGAATAAAAATGCTGCAGCTGCAGCCCTCCTGCGCCATCGTCGTCGCCGACGACCAGCGCCGCAGCCGATCCGTCGGCGAACAGGAGACTGGACAGCATATTGTCGAGCGTTGCCTGCTGCTGAAAATGCAGCGTACACAGCTCGGTACACACGATCAGGACTCTGGCGCCTGCAGCCCCACGGACAAGGGCATCCGCTAACTTGAGCGCGTGTACCGCCGCGTAACAGCCCATAAAATTTATCGAGGTCCGGAATATCGTCGGAGGGAGACCCAGGAGTTCCACCAGCTCGAGGTCCAGACCCGGTGCGCTCATTCCCGTACAGCTGACCGTGATCAGGTGCGTAACCGATTCGGCCGGGACCTGGGCCTCTTCCAGACAGCGATATACGGCCTCCAGCGAGAGCGGACCCGCGTGCTTCCTGTAGACCTGCATGCGGTCTTCGAGGGTGGGGAAAGGTTCCAGTGTTCTCCGTCGGAGGGTAGAACTCCCATTCACTGGCGGGACGGGAATAGTCCGGTAGGACGGAATACCTGGTATGTATACCGCTATGCTGGTAAAGGAACTTCAACATCCTGTTCTTTTCCTTATCCGGCGCGTAGATCCGCTGCATAAAGGGCAGGATATGTTCCTGCCGGTGCTCATTGGCGGGAACAGCCGTTCCTATTGAAATGATCTTGCTCAAAATAAAGCGGTTGAGTTATATACGTAATTGATTGCTGCAAAGATGAGACCAGCTACCCCACGCCTCCCGGCAACCCGCGGCTTCCGGCAACCCCCACGCCACTCACCAACCCACCGCCTCCGCCGCACTCACAAACCCACCGCCTGCCCGTCACCCACATCCCCCACTAGACGGCCCCCATCACCAGCACAGCGATAAACCCCGCATTCGTGCAGGCCGACGCGATCAGATTCATACGCATTGTGTTGGAATAGCTCGCTTCCCGGGGATCCTTCCAGACCTTCACGGCCCATATCAGAAAGTAAACGACCACAGGGAGCATGCAGGTTGCCAGCACCTGAAATTCTCTTATCTGCAGCGTCAGGAGAAAATAGTGGGCCAGCAGCATAAAAGCGATAGTATACACCACACCCGTGAAAACGAACGTACCCCGATACCCAAGCAGCAGGCTCAACGTCCTCACTCCGTCCTTTCGGTCGGCCTCGTGCTGATATATCTGCGTCAGCGGGTAGAAACCGCCCAGCAATAAAGAGCAGGCGATCATCGCTTCCGCCGGAGCCTGAAGACTTTCCTGGATAGCGGCCGCCACATGGCAACCCTGATAGACCATAAAGAAAACCAGTGCACCCTGACAGCTGACGACGGTGATAAAGCCGATGATCGGATATTTTTTGAGACGGATCCCCCGATAGCTGTAAGCCCGGGAGGCGAGAATGTATAAGGCGAGTCCTGCAACGAAATACACGCCGATCAGCGCACCCAGCACCAGCGCCAGTACGTCCATTCCAAGCGTCACCCAAAATAGCTGCCGGGTTGGCTGCAACGGCTCCCGGAGCCCGCCGATCGGTGTCGTGTCTCCTGTCCATCAGGCTGTTGTAACCGTTACTCGCCGGATATACCAACACGTGCAGAATGACGAAGATCAGCAGCGCCCGGCTCCAGTCGCGATGCACCACCTGCCCCAGCGCAAACCAGTATACAGGCATCAGGAAGAAGGAGAAATGCATTCGCAGCAGCTGTATGGTCGGGGCTTCCAGTCTTTTCATATACTCGCGGATGTGCTTTTTGCAAGGGTCGCCCCGCTAGGGTCGGCAACCCCCAACGGCCGGTACCGCAGCGTAAGCTGCTCGTACAGGATCTTGAACCAGATCACGATCCCCATCACGGCCTTGATGCTGTAAGGACGGACAAAATCATTTCGCACCGGAGCAGGCACCAGATCGGAAACGGACATCGATATCAGGAAGAACGAAACGATCAATAAAATCAGGTTGACCCTGTCCCGTCGCTGCGAGAAATACCAGATGCCGATACCCGCAGTGACGATGACAAAGGTCGGCGACTCGGCCTTGTGGTTGAATATTACCATCCAGATGAGGACGGAGGCGAGGTACAGGAGGCGGAATGTATAGTCCTTTGTACTGGCGGATATGCACCAGCGGCAGCACGAACAATACCACGCCGGCGACGGTGACCACATTCTTCAGGGAAGACAGGTGGAACCAGGTGTCCATGATCCCCATCAGCGATACGCCTATCGACGCCGACCGGTCGTTCAGCAGCAGCGGAGAGCCAGCTGTTATAGAGAAAGCCCAGCTGGTGCGTACTGACCGCTGCAAGGGGCAGCAGGGCAAAGAAGACCATCCAGAAGATCGTCCACGCCGCCAGCCTGAGTTTGCCGGGATAAAAAAGATAAAAAACGAGTGCCAGAATGCCGTAGATTTTTATATAGAACGAGAAAACTATACAAAGGGTTGACCAGGCATATTTCGATCGTTCGGCAAACGCAAACGCCAGCACGATCAGTCCGGCCATCAGTCCGTTGCTCTGGGTATTCTGGATGGAGAGCAGCATCTCCAGCAGAGAGAACAACAGTATCCAGCTTTTCCTTTCGTCGCTGAGGTTCGGCAGGAGGCGGATGCCGAAGAAAAGACAAAGGGAGTTGATCAGGTTCCACAGCAGCAGGCCGATGGAGTCGGGCATCCAGGAAAGGATTCCAAAACAAAGTGCGAACGCCGGACTGTATTTATAAAGGTCCCAGTGTTCGGCCGGGAAAAGTTGATAGATATCCTTTCCCTGAACGAGATGGTAGAACGAAAGTTTGAAGATGCGGAAATTATTGTAGCGGAGATAGGCGGGGCCTTCCGGCAGAAAAGTTTTTAGTCCGCCGAAGATATCCTGTGCCGTTGCTATTACGGCGATCAGGATATATGCGATCAGGACGATCGGAACGTTTTTGGAGCGCCGGGACTGACCGGGCTTGGAGGTGAAAATGTTCATAATTGTTAGTTGCCATAAGGAGCCATACCGGTGCAGTCACAGTCTTTTTCGACAGGCACCTGAAGAAGTCCGGAAAAATATTTGTAGAAGCCGATGCGGTCTTCGCGGTTCGCTTTTATTTCCGGGTTCTGACTTCTGCATTCGACGCCTCCGTTGATGACGTTGATCGTCATTCCAAAGCCGGCCTTCCGGCCCAGTCTGGCGTCTTCGGCGTCGGGCTGCCACTTGCCGCATACCACATCGTGACACGAAGGCTTTGGCTTTTGCGCCCTCATCCAGAACCAGATGGCCGTGCGGAAGGCGATACTGCCGTCGTGGCTTACCAGTTCGGGTTTTGCAAGAAGGGGTAGGTGGAGCTCGTCGCCGGCAAGGCCGTAATTATAGGCGTAGCTCAGCTGCAGCGGTCCGCGGCCATGGTAGGATTTGCCCGGAGCCGGTTTATAGGCGCTGGTTCCCCCCGTATTGTAAACTGTACACCGGCCCGTGAGACAGGCCTGCTCATCCGTATAATAGAGCCCCCAGGCATAGGGACCTCCTTTTGCGCCGACCCCGCCGTTGGTCGTCTCGTGTGCGGCGTGCGCAAAAAAGCCGCCAGCTCCCTCCGGCGTGTCGTCGGATCGCCTTCACCGGCGAAAAGGGGGAAGCTGGCAGCCGCCTTTATAAATGCGTCGTAGCTGTATAATGGGTGATGGTGCGGAAAGAACTGTTCATATAACTCCCTCGAAAGAAGAGCCGATATATCCGTCCGTTCGGTCTGGGCCGTGGTCCGCCCCGCCGAAAGCCATCCGATAAGCAGTAGGAGGTAAATTTTCATCCGTCGATTTACTGCTAATCTAGGTAAATTCTACCACATGGACGATCCCCCGGCCGGCAGCCTTACCGTTTTTCACCGGTCTGCCTCACCCTTCTTCCCGGTCCACTTTACCATTTTTCGTCACCCGCGCTCTGGTTGACCTGGAACGGTAAACTTCCGTCGTCGCTGGGTTTTTCGATCTTTTTCGGTGCGGGAGAGGGCATCATTCCTGGATTCGGTCTAACCCGCTGGGGTTGATCCGGGCGTTTCCTCTCGGGCATCGGCTTTTTCGCTTCCTGACCACCGCCTTCGTTCTGGTTAACGGTATTATTCTGTCTCTCCGCATTGTTCTGTCTCTCCTCTTTCTTACGTGGTACTCCTGCTCCCTGGCCCTGCTGCTGCTGATTGCTCCGCGGTTCGCGGCCCCTGCCCTGGTTCTGCTGATTCCTTCCTCTGTTGTTGTTGTTCCGGTCGTTCTGACGTCCTCTGTCTCCAGACCTGCCGCCATTGCCGCCGGAGCCACCCGCGTTACCGCTGAAGGCCGCCGCATTGCCCGAGCCCGCAGCCATGACCGGTGCGCCGGACAGGGAACCCTGCATAGCATGGGGATGGTCTTCCACCACCGGTATCGGCTTCGCGATGAGCTTCTGGATATCGCGGAGAAATTCTCTTTCTTCTTCGTCGCAGAAGGACAGCGCGGTGCCGTTAGCGCCTGCCCTGCCGGTGCGGCCTATACGATGAACATAGGTCTCCGGTACGTTGGGGAGCTCGAAGTTGATGACATGCGTCAGCTTCGTCGATGTCGATGCCGCGCGCGGCGATATCCGTTGCAACGAGGATCCTCGTCTGCCTGCTCTTGAAGTTGAGTAGCGCGCGCTGACGGGCGTTCTGCGACTTGTTGCCATGAATCGCTTCGGCGCGGATCCCGGCCCTTACCAGCCCCTGGGCGACCTTGTCGGCGCCGTGCTTGGTGCGCGTAAAGACCAGAGCCGTTGGGATGGCCGTCGTTTTCAGAATATGCAGAAGAAGGGATTTTTTATCCTTCTTTTCGACGAAATAAATGGACTGCTGTATCGTCTCGGCAGTGGAGGATACGGGCGTAACTTCCACCTTGGACGGGTTGACCAGGATCGAATCCGCCAGTTTTTGTATCTCCGGAGGCATGGTCGCGGAGAAGAACAGCGAGTGCCTCTTCGGAGGCAGCTTGGTCAGGACCTTGCGGACGTCATGGATAAAACCCATGTCCAGCATCCGGTCCGCTTCATCCAGTACGAAGTACTTGATATCGCGAAGGCTGATATATTTTTGGTCGATAAGGTCGAGCAGCCGGCCAGGGTCGCTACGAGTATATCGGTGCCGCGCTGAAGAGCGTGTACCTGTGGCTGTTGGGGTACGCCGCCGAAGATGACCAGATGCTTCATACCGGTGAATCTGCCGTAGGCAGCGAGACGAGTCGCCGATCTGAATGGCCAGCTCACGGGTAGGGGTAAGTACCAGCGCACTGATAGGACGTGTGCCCCCTGCCTGGTCTCCGCCGTAATGCCCGCCGCGTCTTCGCACAGCAGCTGAAGAATAGGAAGAGCGAATGCCGCGGTCTTCCCTGTTCCTGTCTGGGCGCAGCCCAGAAGATCTTTTCTTTCGAGTAAAAGAGGTATAGCCTGTTGTTGTATGGGTGTAGGGGTGGTATATCCCTCATTGTCCAATGCTTTTAACAAAGGCTCAATTAGATTGAGATGTTGAAATGACAAAGTGATAACTATTTAATTTGAAAAAGGCCCATCTACTCAACAATATCCTTCGGGCGTTATACAGAAGGTTGTCACGAAAGTGATTAGAAAGGAATATATAACAGATGCAAAGGTAGGAAAATTTTGTTTAAATAATAGTTGCGGACAAGATTGTTGATAGTCAATGAGTTGCGCAATAGAAAATATTTTTTAAAAATATTTGCGGTTTAATTAGGCCGCAATCAAAAAGCATCTTATATTTGTTCTGTCAACGATGATGATGTACGAAAAAGACCAGCAGGTGATTCAAGCCTGCGACAGCCGGGACGAGTAGCCGCAACCGACTGATTTTATCCTGATCTATTTAATTGTAATCTGGCGCCCTTCGGGGCTTTCCAATACGTCTTTTTAGTTTCAAGTTTGGTTGGAACAGCAAGGACACAGTTCTTGAAGGACTTCTATTTCTATAGAGGATCTAAAAGGATAAGGTTTAAAGGGCCCCCTCATTTCTATGAGGGGGCTTATTTTTGCCTGTAGAGTAACTGTCCTATTGGAAGCTGATATGGAACTGTCCGTCGACCTCATAATAGTAGGAATGGTCCTGCCGGGAAAACCTGATCGGCGCCCCCAATTCCTTCAACACCTTCAGGTATTCATAGAGGCTTCGTTCTGAAATTCCCAGTTTTCGGGCAAATTCGGGCGGAGAACCTGTACCCTTTGAACGAATCAACTGGTCCAGGCGGAGGAGAAGGTTGAGATACTGCTTCATAACGGTATATTAATCGCTACGCCAGAAGCCTTAACAGTTAGCCGCGGGGATGGCCCCGTCAGGTGATTTGGTGACTAAATATGATGACAGCTAAAAATACAGCAGTCCGATAACTGGCCCAATAAAACTTAAGCCCGGTAAGAGATAACACTCATACCGGGCCTTCGTACTTCTATTATGCAGGAGATCAATTCTTAGATCATCATACGGAGAGGCTCTTCCAGATAGCCCTTCACCGTCTGAAGGAACGCAGAACCCGAAGCCCCGTCTACAACACGGTGGTCACAGCTGAGAGTCAGCTTCATCACATTGCCGGGAACAATAGCGCCATTCTTCACCACCGGCACCTGCTGGATCGCACTGACGGCAAGGATACAGGCGTCAGGCGGATTGATGATCGCCGTGAACTCATCCACACCGAACATCCCCATATTGGAAATAGTGAACGTGCTTCCTTCCCAGTCGGCAGGCTGCAATTTCTTCGCCTTCGCCCTCTGCGCCAGATCTTTTACCTCCGTAGCGATCTGCGAAAGACTCTTGAGGTCCGCAAACCTCACCACCGGCACCAGCAGACCATCCTCGATAGCAACGGCAACGCCGATGTTTACATGGTGGTTGATCCGGATCTTGTCCCCTAGCCAGCTGCTATTGATAGCAGGATGCTGCTTCAGGGAGATGGCCACAGCCTTCAGCACGATATCGTTGAAGGATATTTTTACAGGAGATACTTCATTCATTCTTGCCCTGCTTTCCACGGCCTTGTCCATATCGATCGCCATCGTCACATAAAAATGAGGGGCCGTAAACTTACTTTCGGCCAGCCTCTTGGCGATAACCTTCCGCATCTGCGAGACCGGTACTTCGTCATAGCTGACCTGTCCGATACTGGCAGGTATAGCCGCAGGTTTCCCGCCCGTCGCCGGCTGGGCCGCAGCCGCTGGCGCCGCCTTGCCGGGAACATAACTATCCACGTCTTTCTTTATGATACGGCCATTGTCTCCGCTGCCCGGTACCTGGGTGATATCGATGCCTTTTTCAGCCGCCAGCTTTTTTGCCAGCGGGGAAGCCTTGATACGACCGTCCGCACTGACCGAAAGCCCGGAATGAACGGGCTCGGCCGCTGCCGCCTGGGCAGGCTGCCTGCTGGCTGCTGCAGGCGCGGCCGTTGCTGCGGAGGCTGCCGGACCGCCCAATGCTACGCCCTGACTCGCCGCAGCTTTTATCTTTTCAAGGTCGACCTTTTTCTCGTCCCCGATCACCGCCAGCAAAGAGTTGACGGCAATCTTCTCGCCCTTCTGAGCGCCTGCATATAACAGTTTGCCTTCCTTATAGCTTTCCAGCTCCATCGTCGCCTTGTCGGTCTCGATGTCAGCCAGGATATCTCCTTTTTTTACCATGTCTCCGACCTTTTTATGCCAGTCGGCAATGACGCCTTCGGTCATGGTATCACTGAGACGGGGCATGAGGATCACTTCTTCCATTTTGGAGAGGTCAAGCCCCCCGCCGCTGGGGCAGCCGCTGCCGCGGGCGCCGGTGACGCTGCCGCCGGTGACGGAGCTGCTGCTGCGGGTGCCGGGGCTGCCGCAGGTGCTGCGGCCGGTGCGCCGCCCTTGACCAGAGCAGAAATATCTTCCCCGGGTGCGCCGATTATCGCCAGCAGCTCATCCACCTGGATCTTGCCGCCTTTTTCAGTACCCGTATATAATAAGGTGCCGTCTTTATAACTTTCGAGGTCCATCGTAGCCTTATCCGTTTCTACTTCTGCCAGCAACTCCCCTTTTTTGACGGTATCCCCCACCTTCTTATGCCATGCGGCGATCACTCCTTCTGTCATCGTATCGCTCAACCGGGGCATTTTTATAATTTCAGCCATAGCGCGTTATCTTATTTAGGTCAAATGAAATTGAGCCGTGAAATTAATACAAAATGAGGAATTAAACCGTTTTTACGTTGCCGGTCCGCTTCAGCACACCCCAGTGTTGCAATTCGCCTTTGAAAGCCCGGCGCACAGCCCTGAAGAGCACCAGCCAGGTAAGCCAGCGCCAGATCAGTCGTTGGGGGATCAGCCAGACCAGCCGGCTCATCTTCTCCTTTTCGAAACTGAAGGCCAGCAGACCTACCGCAAGATCCACCAGCATGAAAACGAGATAGTAACCCCCGATCTTCGACGCATTCCCCGTGAGAAGGCCCACGATCATGAAAAAGTCGGCCAGAGGGATGACAAAAGGTATGATATATTGAAAGATCAGGACGTTTGGCAGCGCGGCCCAGCCCAGCCAGCGGTATTTCCAGTTCATCAGGGCGTCCCGGTTCTTCCAGAACGTCTGCATCACACCGTAGCTCCACCGGAAACGTTGTTTGAAGAACTGTTTCAGCGTCTCCGGAGCCTCCGTCATCGCAATCGCGCGGTTGTCGTTCTCGATGCTATATCCGCACCGGAGTATCCGGATCGTGAGATCGCAGTCTTCCGCCAGCGTATCCGTGGTAAATCCGCCCGCTTCCCCGATCGCCTTTTTGCGGAAGGCGCCGATAGCCCCGGGCACCACAGTGATGGCATTCAGCCAGGCAAAAGCCTTGCGGTCGAAGTTCTGGCTGCTGATATATTCTATGGCCTGCCAGCGGGTCATCAGGTTCACCTGGTTGCCGACCTTTACATTGCCGGCGACGGCTCCCACTTTTGCAGCAGGCTGTCCTTTCTTTCCGTCGGCGCGGTTTTCGTTGAAATGTTCCATCAGCAGGCTGACGGCGTCCGGTTTCAGTTTCGTATCCGCGTCGATACAGATCACGAACTCCGCGTCCGAATGACTGATGCCGAAATTCAGGGCAGAGGCCTTGCCGCCATTGGGTTTCGTCAGCACCTTTACCTTGGGATTGCCGGCGAATGCCCTGCTTACCCTTTCATAGGTCTGGTCGACGCTGCCGTCATTGATGAAGATGATCTCGTAATTGGGATAGTCTCCGTTCAGCAGACTCTCCACCGAGCTGACGGCGTTGACCTCTTCGTTATAGGCCGGTACGATGATGCTCACCAGCGGCGCGTCGCTTCCGTCCGGCAGCCAGAAAGGCGTCAGCGCATATTTCTTCTCCCGGAAATGCTCTTTGGTAGCGATAACGGCGATAAACAGCACCCGGCTCACAGACAGCACCATGAATACGACGAACATCGAGAACAGAATATGACCACTCCAGTAGCCGAGTTCGGCAAAATAGTAGTTGATCTGCAGCAGATAGTACCCGCTGCCCTTGGGTACCGGCGGCATGATATCGTCCTTTGTCTTGCCCAGATAGTCTGCTACAGTAGTGAACTGGAACCCCCGCTTCTGAAAATATTCGATGATCCGGGGCAGGGCTTCTACGGTAGCCGACCGGTCCTCTCCGCCTGCATCGTGAAGGAGAATGATATTGCCGCCGAGACCAGCTTTTGTCATCTCGTCCTTGCGCCGGATTACGCGGTCGACGATACTGTCAGCCGGTGTGCCGGGTTCCCAGTCCAGCGGGTCGATGGATTCCCCGATATCGAGGTAGTTCTTTTTCCGGGCGATGGCCACGGGTATCAGTTCTTCCCATTTCTCCGGCTCGAAGTCCGCGTTGTAGGGC
This sequence comes from Puia sp. P3, assembly GCF_050632245.1. NCBI lineage: Bacteria > Pseudomonadati > Bacteroidota > Chitinophagia > Chitinophagales > Chitinophagaceae > Puia > Puia sp. P3. The sequence goes on along the minus strand of NZ_CP192583.1, from coordinate 6,361,960 downwards.
GCACGGAACATGATCGTCGACCTGCCGGTGATACACTCGATCAGCAGTCTCGTCGACTCCATCTCGAGGATGGCCCGCCGCTGGCTGACCTTCGCAATATTGGGATGCGTGAAAGTATGATTGCCTATCTCGTGACCTTCCTTGAACTCCCGTTTGACGATGGGTATATTATTCTCGGCGTTGATGCCGACCACGAAGAAGGTGGCGGGGACATGGTACTTGCTGAGAATGTCCAGTATTTTGGGCGTATAGCTGGGGTCGGGGCCGTCGTCAAAGGTCAGGATCATCTTAGTCGAGTCCGCGGTACCATATTTCCGGGCTACGAATCGGGATGGGAGACTGTCATAGCTCTCTTCGCTGATGAGCATCTCCCCCGTATTGACCTCCGGCGTGATCCGTCCGTTGGTGGGCGTGGCGATGACGTCGAGCACCTCGCCCGAGCCCTCGTAGTCCACGAAGTCGGCATTGGTCATGGCGTCCACCTTGCTGAACTCGGCGAAATTGAAATGACCCATCTTTGACTTCTGCATGTCCTCGTCATAGAAGTACCACATTCTGGGGTCTTCGTCACCCAGTCGCCAGAGCGCCGTTCCGGCAAGTCCGTATTCGGTGGCGAAACGCAGCGCATTGAAGGTCGTTGCGGCGTCGGTGAACTGCACCTGGTGGCGGACGCCGTCGTCGTCGTCATAGTCGTAGTGAAGATTGTACGAGTCGTCGTCGAAATCGATCTTCGCCTCCTGGTCCTTGGCCGTGTACAGGGCCTGCTGATAACTCACCGTTCGCGAAGACATCTCCTTACCCAGTCGCCAGTCATAGCCATAACCCGCGAGACAGAGGATCAGCTTTTGCAGGGGGATATTCTTTACGGCGTCGTCGACCGCCCCTCTATCCATTTCTGGTGGGCGATAGGACCGGGACCCGAAGCGTCCGAGAACTGGTCATAGGCCATCAGAAAGATATAGTCGTTGTATTTCGACAGCTGCTTGAAGTCATAGTCCTCGTTGAAGGGAATGACGTCCTGGGTGACCAGCAAATGCCGCTGGTGCAGGTGCTCATACAGGTCTTTCTGGAAAGAAACCAGCTTTTCGTTGTTCTTTTCTTCCAGCTCCTCGAAGTCGACGTTCACGCCGACGAAATTGTTCTTTTCCAGAATACGGGTCACGTCGTCGATCAGCCGCTGTTTCTTTACGGGGTCATTGATGATGCGGTGGACGGCGTCACCCCTGAATACTTCCTTGAAATTGTTGGAGAGGATAGGGAGGACCTTTACGCCGGATTTCTTCATCACGTTCCACGCCCTGGCATCGATATCCGTGAACACAGTATCGGCGTTGGGGTCGATAAAGATCCATTCGGGGATCACCAGGTTCATCTTGTCGATGTACTGCTGCAGCGAGAGAAAGGACTGGGCGTCCCAGTCCACATAGAACCCCGCGCGTATGCCGGCGGGGAATTTGTTGAACGAACGGAAATTGGTATCGACATTTTTGGCGCGAAGCGCGGCCAGCGAATCCCGCCGTGCCTGGCCGGGAAAGGCGCCAGCCTTATAGGGTACCTTTTCGTTGATGTATTTCCGGAAGCCCCCGTATTGCTCAATGAGCGTGTTTTTGAACAGAAATGATTTATTGGTATCCAGCACCTTTTTGTACAGCTGACTCTGCTCATTCAGCCTGGGCAGGGCAGGGGTATAGTTGCGGGAAATAGCGACATAAAAGATAACTACCCCCAGCACCAGGATGAGGAATACGATCCGGCCACCCCATTTGAACCTCTGCCAGCGCCCTGGCGAGTTGGTCTGAAAAATCTGCCGTTTTGAAGAAGGAGCCTGTGTCGAGTTACCTGTCATAGATGCAAATTGGCAAAATTCCCGCCAATAAGGGATATGTCAACAATCACCGGTTCGTTTTAACTGGATTTTATGGCGACCCCAAGGAAGGCGCCCATCTTCGATCATCCAATTCAGCCGCGGCCGGTCAGTAATCGAGGCCCACCGCAGCCGGTCAGTAATCCAGGCCCACCCCAGTCGCTCAATAATCCAGATCCACCGCAGCCGCTCAATAATCCAGATCCACCGCAGCCGGTCAATTTTCTGGTTTCCCGAAAAGGCCGGTCAATAATCCAATTCCAGCTTCAGCCTGTCTTTCAATTCCTTGACCAGCGGATACTGTTCGATGATCCGGATGAACTGCTCCCGCCGGTTCATCGGTTTTTCGGTGGGCTCTTCCTCTGCATGGGCCTTTTCCTCTACGATCACCGTAAAAGTGACGGCTTTATTCCCAAACGCTTTCTGGAGATGGTCCGACAGCGTACGTTTTTCGTTTTCGATGAATTTCTGTTCGAGGGGATTGGCGGTTACAGCCTCGAATGTATTGGCATCGATGATCCGCAGGGGTAGCCAGCTCCAGGCTCTGCACCGCCGGGTTGCGGTTCTCCCGGAGGAAGTCGGCGTATTGCTGCCACGATCTGTGGAGCAGCTCCGGCTCGAGCGGAATGATCGCGGTTTCCTCGCTTCCGCCCTGACTACGAGCGATCTGCTGTCTTAATTTGGACAAAGAACCCAGTCCTGACGGATTACCGGCCCGCGTTTCCGCAGCGTTAGCCGCCGCCTGCGCCGTTGCCGTCTGCGCTGCACTCGTCTGAACCGCCGCCGTCTTCACCGCTTCCGTCTTCACCGCTTCTGCCTTCACCGCCTCTGCCTTCACCGCTTCCGTCTTTACCGCCTCCATCTTCGGCGCCGCGACACCTTCTTCCACCATCAGTCTCGCTCCCCCTGAGCCTTCCCGCCTCACCGGCTCCATCGCCGGAATATTCCGGAAAGATACCGGCCTCAGCTGATCAGACTTTTTTTCCGGCTTCTCCTCCTGCTACCTGCAATGCCTGCGCCAGGTAACAGAGTTTTATCAAAGCGAGCTCGACGTGCAGGCGTTTGTTGCGCGCCGCCTTATAGTTGATCTCCGCCTCGTTGAGCACGTTCAGCATACTGATGAGGTAGAGCGTATCCGCACTTTTTCCCGCCGCTACATACCGGTCTTTAAAACTTTCCACGACTTCGAGCAGCGACGCCACTTTTTCATCCTTGCAGACAAGGAGGTTCCGGACAAACTCCGCCAGTCCGTTCAGCACTAGATCGCCCTCGAATCCCTTCCGGTTGATATCGTCGTAGATGAGCAGCGCGTCTGCCAGATTTTGCTGCTGCATCGCGTCTAAAATGCGGAAATAGTAGTCTGCATCAAGAATATTCAGGTGCTCCAGCGTATTTCTGTAGCTGAGTTCTCCGTTGGTAAAGCTGACTATCTTGTCGAGTATGCTGAGGGCGTCGCGCATACAGCCCTCGCTCTTTTGCGCGATGACCTGCAGGGCCGGCTTTTCCGCGGTAATATCTTCCTTACCGCAGATATCTTCGAGGTGTTCGACCGTGTCGGCCGACGTGATCCGCTTAAAATCAAATATCTGACAGCGGGATAGGATAGTAGGCAGGATCTTGTGTTTCTCCGTGGTCGCCAGGATAAAAATGGCATAGGGGGGCGGCTCTTCCAGCGTTTTCAAGAACGCATTGAAGGCCGAGGTACTCAGCATGTGCACCTCATCTATGATGTATACCTTGTATTTCCCTGCCTGCGGCGCAAAACGCACCTGCTCCACCAGCGTCCGGATATCGTCCACCGAGTTATTACTCGCGGCGTCCAGTTCGTGGATATTCAGGGAAGTGCCTTCGTTGAACGAGACACAGGAATGACATTTATTACAGGCCTCCCCCTCCGGGGTGACATTTTCACAGTTGATCGTTTTTGCTAATATTCTCGCGCAGGTCGTCTTACCGACTCCCCGGGGCCCGCAAAACAAAAAAGCATGTGCCAGTTGTCCATTCCTGATGGCATTTTTCAGGGTAGTCGTGATATGCGACTGTCCTACAACCGTCGAAAAATCCTGGGGCCGGTACTTTCGTGCTGAAACGATAAATTTATCCATTAGATTACTCCTGTAGCAAACGTACAGCAAATCCTATATTAGGCAATGAACGGGCCATAATTTCTTACCCGTCAGACCGTCAGACGGTAACCCATCCCCAAATCACCCCCAATCCCAACCGTCAGGGAGTTAATCACCTCCCCTCAGACCGTCACGGAGTACGCTGCCTGCCTGACTTCCCCCACCTTGACTTCCCCCACCTTGACGTTCCCCGCCAACCCTTCCCCCGTCAACCCTTCCCCGCCAAACCCTTCCCCCGCCAAACGTTCTCCCGCCAACCCTTCCCCCGCCTTAACTTCCCCCTCCAGACCTTCCCCCTCCAAACCTCCTGTGGCAAATTCACCTTAACTTCCCTCCGTCCAGACCGTCGTCGTACCTTTACCAAACAATTTTTAGAAAAATATCCTGAAAAACTTGGAATATTTACAGTGTTAAGTAAATTTGTATCGTTAATTAAATTCTATGGGTATTCAGGAGCGCAAAGAGAAGCAAAAAACTGGAGATTCGCAAACTGATCCTGGACGCGTCCATGAAACTTTTTGTGGAAGAAGGATTTAGCAACGTCACCATCCGCAGGATCGCGGAGATCATCGAGTACAGCCCCACAACCGTATACCTCTATTTCAAAGATAAGGACGAGATTTTCTATAGCCTCCACGAGATCGGCTTTCAGAAGATGGAAGAGATGAACAAGGACCTGGCCACGATTAATAATCCCCTGCTGCGTTTGCACAAAATGGGGGAGAACTACATCGGAGTTTGGCCTGACGAACCCGGAATTCTACAACCTCATGTTCATCCAGGAAGAGCCGATGAAGAAGCTGACCGAGCTCGGCTGCGACTGGGTAAGGGGCGACAGCGCGATCTCCCGCCTGAAGGCTACGGTCACCGATTGCATGGAAAGCGATTATATAGCCAAGGGGGATCCGCACCTGGTAAGCCTTTGCGTCTGGAGTTTCGTACACGGCCTCGTTTCCCTTGCTATCCGTGAGCGTATGGAGAAATTCGTCCCGGAAAAAGAAATGGTCCTGCCCGTAATGAAGCAATCACTCCACTGGTTCGTGAATAATTTAGAGACCAGACCGGCCGGCAAATAATTGAACTGCCCTGTGGGTAATCCACAGGGCATATTTTCGCCGTCAAAATGAACATTGTTAACTTAATTTATATAATTAATAAACCGAACGTTATGCCAAAATTAGCCTGTCTGCCCCTGATACTTTTATTGGGTTCGGGGGCCCCTCGCCCAGCCATCCACGGCCTCCGCCCAGTCACCCACGGCCTCCGCCCAGCCCCCCATGTCCCTCGCCCAGCCACCCGCAGTCTTCACCCAACCACCCGCAGGCGGCACCATCCTCGACCAATATATCCGCCTCGGTCTCGACAGCAATCTCGCCCTGCACCAGCGCAATTTCGACCTCCAGCGCTCCCGCCTCGACCTCAAACGCGCCCGGTCCCTTTTTTATCCCCAGGCGGGCCTCAGCTCACAGTACACACTCGCCAACGGCGGCCGTACGATCGACATCCCCATCGGGGACCTGCTGAACGGCGCCTATTCTACCCTTAACCAGCTGACCAATTCAAAGAAATTCCCCAGGTAACCAACCAGTCCGTTCAATTCCTCCCCAACAACTACCACGATACTAAAATGGAGGTCACCCTTCCGATTCTCAATACGGAACTACAGCACAACAAAGAGATCAGCAACGAGACCATCGGCGCCCGTCAGGCGGACCTCGAAGTTTACCGGCGCGACCTTGTCCGAAACATTCGTCAGGCTTATTACCAGTACCTCCAGACCGGCAAAGCTGTCGAGATCTACAACACCGCCCTCGGCCTCGTCAAAGAGAACCGGCGGGTCAGCGGAAAATTTGTAGAGAACCACATGGCTACCCGCGAGATCGTCCTCCGCGCCCAGGCGCAGGTCAGCGAAGTAGAAGCCTCCCTTATCGAGGCGGAAAATCAACGCAAAAACGCCGCGGCCTATTTTAATTTTCTCCTGAACCGCTCTACCGACACCGAAGTACTGACCGATTCCTCATTGATGACCACCGCCACCTATGACGCGGGCTCCGGCAGTTCGCCCGCCGCCAACACCTTCCCCGCAGGCCCCGACCTGCTCGCCCGCCGCGAGGAATTCAACCGCCTCCGCAGCTATCAGAAAATAACCGCTTCCAATCTCAAATGGGACCGCGCCTATCTCGTCCCCAAACTCAACGCCTTTTACGACGTCGGCTTCCAGGGCTACGGCTTCCACCCCGACGGCTCGCAGTTCTACCAACTGGCAGGCATCTCGCTGGTATGGCCGCTTTTCAAAGCCGGCGACAACAGGCTAAAGATCCGTCAGGCCGAGATAGACAAGGCCGCACTCGACGAAGAATACAAACAGCTCACCCGGCAGGTGAGCCTCGAACAGGAGACGGCTACCAATAACTACCGGTCCGCGCAGGAAGCCCTGCGCTCGCTGTCCGACGGCGTTAACAGCGCACGCGAAGCCTACCGCCTTGCCGAAAGGCGGTTCAACGAAGGTCAGGCGCTGCAGATCGAACTGATCGACGCCCGCACACAGCTGACCAATTCCGAGATCCGCTATTCGCTGGGCCGTCTTTCGCTCCTCAACAGAGCCGCCGACCTCGAACGCGTCAACGCAGCCTACAAATTCTAAATCACGAAACCCGGGCAACCAAACACCATTCACCAGTCTCGACTCACCAATCACTCAATTCCAAATAACAAGCATATGAATACGAAATTGATCAACACCATTCGTCTGCCCCTTGCAGCGCTGCTGGCCTTCAGCCTCGTGCGCTGCGGTCAGAATGTCGCCGCGGTCACCCCTCAAAAGGACGATCCTATCCCCGTAAGACAGCAGCCGGTGACCATCGGCGGCCACCCCCGGATCCTGCAGTATTCCGGACTCATCGCTTCCAATTCCGAAGCCAGACTCTCCTTTAAGATCGGGGGCATCATCTCCCGGATCTACGTAAAGGAAGGCGACCACGTTGCAGCCGGACAACTGCTGGCTACGCTGGACCTCACAGAGATCGACGCCCAGGTGCAGCAGGCAACGCAAAACGTCGACAAGTCACAACGCGACGAGGCGCGGATGACAAATCTATACCGCGATACGGTGGCGTCTCTCGAGCAACTGCAGAATGCGCACACGCAGTCGACCGTGGCTTCGGAAGCACTGCGCATAGCAAAATTTAACAGACAGTACGCGCAGATCCGCGCCGTTTCTTCCGGTACCATCCTGCAAAAACTAATGAATGAAGGGGAGTACGCCACTGCCGGCACCGCCGTCCTCGTCTTCAACGGTACAGGCCTGGGCGACTGGGTCGTCAGGTTTGGTGTGTCGGACAAGGACTGGGCCGTCCTTAAAAAAGGCGACAAGGCGACGATAGCCATGGACGCCTATCCCGGCGAATCGTTCACAGGCGCCGTTAGCAAACTGGCCGAAGGCTCCGACCCCAACGGCGGTACCTACGCCGTCGAAGTGACCGTCGCTCCCGGCGGCCACCGGCTGGCACCCGGCCTGTTCTGTACGCTCCAGCTGCAACCCCCGTCGCCATATGCCAGGAATTTCGTATTCGTTCCGGCGTCGGCGCTCGCCGAAGGCGACGGAAATACCGGATTTGTATATACGCTGAATGACGACGGGAGGTCCGTTAAAAAAATACCCGTCCGCATTGCCTACCTGCAGGGCGACCTCATCGCGATCAGCAGCGGCCTCGACAACGTGCAGCAAGTGATCACCGAAGGAGTAGGATATCTCACGGAGAATTCCGTCGTCAAACTCAGTACCGACACCAGCATTCACAGCAAATAGAATTACAATGAAAACGAACAACAACAACGGCACGGCAGGCACACCCGGGAAGCGCCGCGGCCTCACCGAATTTGCGGTCCGCAACTACCAGTTCACGCTCATTGTATTTGTGATGCTGGCGCTCATCGGAGTAAATGCCCTGGTAACGATGCCCCGTGGGGAAGACCCGGACACGGAAGCCCCCAGCTTTTCCGCGATCGTCATCTATCCCGGAACCAGTCCCAAAGACGTTGAGGAACTGGTCGTCAATCCCATCGAAAAAAGATTCAACGCGATGGACGACGTCAAGCGCATCCGTTCCACCATCGACGACGGACTGGCCGTCATACAGCTGGAATTCAAGTATGAAACAGACCCCGACAAGAAATATCAGGACGTGATCCGCGAGCTCAACGCGGTACGGAGCGAGCTTCCCCAGGACATTCTGAGCATCGACATCCAGCGCTTTACGCCATCGGACGTCAACATCCTGCAGGTGGCGCTGCTCAGCGAGTCCGCGCCGTATAAGGACCTCAGGGAATGGAGCAAACAGCTAAAGGAGAGACTGGAGAAGATCAAGACGCTAAAAAATGTCGACAACTGGGCGTTTCCCCAGCAGCAGGTCCGCGTTGCGCTGGACCTCGAGAAGCTTTCACAAAACCACATTCCCCTGAACGCCGTTCTGCAGGCCATTCAACGCGAGAACGTAAATATTCCGGGGGGCAGCGTCGATATGGGCTCGAGGAAGTTCAATATTAAGACCAGCGGCGACTACAAGAATATCGACGAGATAAAAAATACCATCGTCAGCAGCGTGAACGGAAAGATCATCTATGTCAGGGACATTGCCGAGGTGGGTTTCAACTACGAGGAACAGAACTACATCGGTCGCCTCAACGGCAGGAGAGGAGTATTCGTTACCGCGAGCCGCAAGGCAGGGACCAATATTTTTGCCGTTGAAAAGGAAATGGAGCCCGTGATGGACAAATTCCGGAAGGACCTGCCTCCCAACATCAAATTTGAAAAGAGCTTCAACAACGCACAGAGCGTGCGGACGCGCCTGGGGCATTTTACCCGGGACTTCGCCATCGCCATTTTTCTGGTGTTGCTCACGCTGCTGCCACTGGGCCCGCGCGCGTCCATTGTCGTCATGGTCTCCATACCGCTGTCCCTGCTGATAGGTCTTGTCCTGCTGAACCTGTTTCATTTTACGATCAACCAGCTAAGCATCGTGGGCATGGTCGTCGCGCTGGGGCTGCTGGTAGACGACAGCATCGTCGTGGTCGAGAACATCGAGCGCTATCTCCGAATGGGCTATTCGCGGGTGGACGCGGCCATCGCCGCTACACGACAGATCGGACTGGCGGTGCTGGGCTGTACCGCTACGCTGATATTTGCGTTTCTGCCGCTGATGTTTCTGCCCGAGGCGGCCGGCGACTTCATCCGCAGTCTCCCCGCGGCAGTGGTCACTACAGTGCTGGCCTCGCTGTTCGTTTCGCTTACAATAGTTCCCTTCTTATCCAGCCGCATACTCAGCGGCCACGAACACCCGGAGGGCAATCTATTCCTGCGCGGACTAAAACGTTTTATCAATGGTTCCTACCGCAGACTGCTGCACGCCGCGATTGGCCGGCCCGCTCTTACGCTGGTCGTGGCGCTGGGCATTTTCGTGGGCTGTCTGGCGCTGATCCCGCGCGTAGGCTTCAGCGTCTTTCCCGCGTCGGAGAAGCCGATGTTCCTCATCAATATCCAGACGCCGCTGGGCACCAGTCTGGCCGCTACGGATACCATCGCCCACTGGGTCGAGCGCCGTGTCGACCACCTGCCCGACCTGAAGAACTATGCCACGAACGTAGGGCACGGCAATCCGCGTATCTACTACAACGTGATACCCCAGAACGAGCAGAGCAACTATGCGCAGATCTTTGTACAGCTGAATGAGACGCCACCCTACAGGAAGAGACTTATGATAGACTCCCTGCGCCGCTGTTTTGCGGACTACCCGGGCGCAAAGATCGAGGTAAAGGATTTCGAACAGGGGCCGCCGATAGAGGCGCCGATCGCGATCCGGCTATTTTCGGAAGACCTGGATACCTTGCGCAGCCTGGCTTTCCGCGTGGAGGACCTCCTGAAAAGGACGGATGGGACCATGTACGTCAACAACGAGCTGACTACCCTGAAGACCGATATTAAGGTCAGCGTCAACAAGGAAAAAGCCGGGATGCTCGGGGTTCCCGTCAATGACATCGACCGTACGGTCAGGCTGGCCGTGGCCGGGCTCGACATTGGTAAATTCCGGAAGGACAACGAAAAGGACGACGACTACAATATCAATGTATGCCTTCCACGCGGACAGCGGCAGTCCCTCGATGCCCTGAATAAAGTGTATGTCAATTCCTATACAGGGGCGTCGGTGCCGCTGAACCAGGTTGCAGATATCCGTTTTCAAAGCTCTCCCACGAGCATTCACCACTACGACAAAGACCGGTATACCACTGTCACGGCGTTTGTCCGGAGCGGCTTCAATACTACCCGCGTCACCCAGGGAGTTCTGCAGGAGCTGGACAAGATGCACTTTCCAAAAGGGGCGACCTATATGGCGGCCGGTGAGGTGGAAAGCAAGAACGAGAGTTTTGGGGGCTGGGGTCCATAATCCTGGTAACAGTTTTTGGCATACTCGGTATTCTGATCCTCGAGTTCAAAACGTTCCGCGGGACGCTGATCGTCCTGTCCGTCGTGCCGCTGGGCATCATCGGGGCGGTCCTGATGCTCCTGGCCACGGGCAATACATTTTCTTTCGTCGCGGTCATCGGCATAATTGCCCTTATCGGCATCGAGGTAAAAATTCGATCCTGCTGGTCGACTACACAGACCAGCTGCGCAGGGGCGGCATGGGACTCGACGAGGCGATACAGGAGGCGGGCGAGACCCGCTTCGTCCCGATCATCCTGACCACTCTGACCGCGATAGGCGGCCTGATCCCGCTGGTTGCCGAAAACAACCCGCTGTATTCCCCCTCGCGCTGGTCATCATCGGCGGCCTGCTGAGTTCCACCATCCTGACCCGGGTGGTAACACCGGTATTGTACAAGCTGCTGGCACCAAAGATCGAATTGGACCCCGTTGCCGGGACCGACCCCGTCGGACCAGTGCCGGTCGTGGGGTAGATCTAGAGGTCGCGATCCGAAACCTCAAATTGGAGCGGCACCCGTTATAACATAAAAAAGCCGGACGCTAGTCCGGCCTTTTTTATACGGCTTATGCCGATATCATTGGATGCCTCTTAAACTCCTTACTCCTGTCAAACAAATACCGGTACGTCGTCAACTTGCGGCTTACATACGTATCCCCCAGCGTTCGCGCAACATTCACCATTTTCGGGTTGAAGTCGCCGATCCACTGCATCTCATAGTGTTTATAAAATTTCGCGGGCTGAACAACTCTCGCTATTTCCGTGATAATATAGGCGTCGACGCCTTTGCCCTGGAATTCGGGGACGACGGCAAAAACTATTCCGGTGAAATGCCGGCAGGCGCCCCTGCTGCGCAGCCACAGGAACTGCAGTTTTTGGAGCAGGCCGAATTTCCCGTTGAAGTGTTTGTAGTACTGGTTCAGTTCAGGTATATTGATGAACATCGAGATAGGTTTGCCGTTGTGGTAGGCAAACCAGACGATGTTCTCGTCCATCAGTGGTTTCATTTTTTTGAACAGCTGCATGACCTGCTCTTTCCGCATCGACTTGATGCCGCCATGGCCGGCAAAGGCGCCGTTGTAGATGGCCAGAAAGTCTTCGGCGTATTTTTCCAGTCTTTTCTTCTCGATATGGGCGGCGGAATAGGCCGGGTCGCCGGCAAGGGCCGCGTGTCGGGCTAAGATCTTGTCATTCAGCGGCTTCCCGGGGTCGAGGCCAAAACACAGCTGGTGAAAGAAGGGCCTGAAACCGTAGTTTTCGAGCAGGTCTTTATAATAAGGTGGGTTGAAATTCATGGACCAGAGGGGCTCATAAAAGCCCTCGACCAGCAGTCCCCACCATTTATCCCGTTCGCCAAAATTGATTGGACCGTCCATGGCCTCCATTCCGCGCTGGCCGAGCCAGTGCCGGGCGACGTCCAGGAGCATATCGGCCGCCTCCTGACTATTGATACAGTCAAAAAATCCCATACCGCCGACGGGGACGTCGTCGCCCTTATTCTTGTACTTTTTATTGACAAACGCCGCTATACGACCGATCAGCCGGCCCTCTCCGTCCTTTAGGATCCAGCGGGCGGCCTCTCCCTGACGGAATGCCTTATTGTGTTCAGGATCAAATACTTCATCAATTTCTCTGTCGATGGGCCGGATATAACCGGGCACCTTTAGATGGAGATCAACATTTACCTGAATAAACTCCCTGGCCTGGGCGGGATTGGTAACTTCTATCAATTGCATATTGGAAAATGAGCATCAAATGTAGCAAAAACCCCAAACTATTTTGGGCTTTCCCCTTGTCCCCTTACCTTTGCAGCCGAATTTAAAACATCTTAATATTATTATGGCAAGCACCGGAAAAATCAAGCAAATCATCGGCGCCGTTATCGATGTGCAGTTTGAAGGTAAACTCCCGAGATTTACAATGCATTGGAACTGAAAAAGTCCAGTGGTGAAACCCTTGTTTTGGAAGTTCAGCAGCACCTCGGTGAAGACAGTGTTCGTTGTATCGCCATGGACGGTACCGAAGGTCTGGTTCGCGGACTGCCCGTTACCGATACCGGAAGTGCTATTGCCATGCCTACGGGCGAAGGCATCAAAGGCCGCCTATTCAACGTAACCGGCGATCCTATCGATGGTCTGCCTGCCGTCAGCAAGGCCAACGGCCGTCCCATCCACAGCAAGCCCCCGGCTTTCGAAAACCTGAGCACCAGCACAGAAGTGCTTTTTACCGGTATCAAGGTTATCGACCTGATCGAGCCCTATGCAAAGGGTGGTAAGATCGGCCTGTTCGGTGGTGCGGGTGTAGGAAAAACAGTATTGATTCAGGAGCTGATCAACAATATCGCAAAAGCCTATTCCGGTCTGTCCGTTTTTGCCGGCGTAGGTGAGCGTACCCGCGAAGGGAACGACCTGATGCGTGAAATGATCGAAGCCGGTATCATGAAATACGGCGAAGAGTTCAAACACAGCATGGAACACGGCGGGTGGGACCTGAACAAGGTCAACATGAAAGAACTCTCCGATTCCAAGGCGACCTTCGTGTTCGGACAGATGAACGAGCCCCCCGGTGCACGTGCGCGTGTGGCCCTCAGCGGTCTGACCATCGCCGAATACTATCGCGATGGCGACGGACAGGGTCAGGGTCGTGATATCCTGTTCTTCGTAGACAATATCTTCCGTTTCACCCAGGCTGGTTCCGAAGTATCGGCACTGCTCGGTCGTATGCCTTCCGCGGTGGGATATCAGCCCACGCTGGCCACGGAGATGGGGCTGATGCAGGAGAGGATCACCTCGACCAAGAACGGTTCGATCACCTCCGTACAGGCCGTTTACGTACCTGCGGATGACCTTACCGATCCGGCTCCCGCAACGACATTTGCCCACCCGGACGCGACCACGGTACTTAGCCGTAAGATCGCCGACCTTGGTATCTATCCCGCGGTTGACCCGCTGGACTCCACGTCCCGTATCCTGACACCCGCGATCGTGGGTGAAGCTCACTACAAAACCGCCGACAGGGTGAAACTGATCCTCCAGCGCTATAAAGAACTGCAGGACATCATCGCCATCCTTGGTCTGGATGAGTTGAGCGACGAGGACAAGATGACCGTAGCGCGCGCGCACGTAAGGTTCAGCGTTTCCTGTCCCAGCCCTTCCACGTGGCAGAACAGTTCACCGGTCTGAAAGGTGTGCTCGTTCCCATCGACGAGACGATCCGTGGTTTCAATATGATCATGGACGGCGAAGTGGATGAGTATCCTGAAGCCGCTTTCAACCTGGTAGGAACGATCGACGACGCAATTGAGAAAGGCAAGAAATTATTGGCCCAGGCCCGTGGTTAATCAAGCAACTTATGAACCTGGAAATATTAACTCCCGAGAAGAAATTGTTCAGCGCAGACGTATATGGCGTCCAACTGCCCGGCGTTGACGGCCTGTTCGAGGTATTGGACAAACATGCCCCCCTCGTCAGTGCCCTGAAAGCCGGCCGTCTGAAAGTGCTGAAGGACAAAAGTAATCATCTGGCATATTTTACGATCCAGAGTGGCTTTGTGGAAGTGATCCACAATAAGGTTACTGTATTAGTAGAAGGTGCTGTACCAAGTGGGAAACAAAAGCCTAACTGAGCAACACCTTACGGTCCATTCCCCACGGAACAAAATGTTAGTTCGACCCCAGCCTCGTGCTGGGGTCTTTTGCATTCAGGCCGCATACCCGCTCCGCCCTCTCCCGAACCCCCAGGTCAGAATGCACAAAAAAATAATTAGCCGGTTCGGAGGGTCGTCAGACCCGGTCATCAAAGTCTCCATTAATCTAATTTTCATCTCTGTTACAACACCGTTAAAACACATTTCATTAAAATCCGGCGGCCCCTCTTTTGCATAATTTTATTATAATAAAATCACTCCTATATGAACAGAACAATAATCCGGTTGACGTTCGGATCACTGCTAGGCGTCGTGCTGCTTGGCGGCTGTAAGAAAGACCCGCTCAACAACCTCACCAACGACGAATCGCGGATCTACATTACCAACTATGACACGACCGCGAACTTCTCTTCTTACTCCACTTTTAGTATCGCTGATTCCGTGGCCGTGATACAGGACAACCAATTCGCGGGCCGGCAGAAGAACGGATTCGACAGTCTCGCTATCAATGCCGTTACCCAGCTGATGCAGCAGCGCGGCTATCAGAAAGTGGGTACCAAGGACAGCCCGCATCTGGCGATCGACGTCTCCCGAATTTACAACACCTCCACAGGCGTATTCAGCTATGGCGACTATTGGGACTACTACGGCGGCTACTGGGACCCCTATTATTGGGGGTATCCGGGCTATGGGTACTATGATCCCTTTGCCGTGGGAGTATACACTATTCAGTCGGGGGCCCTGGAGATCGACCTGCTCGATCTGAAAAATGCTGCCGCGAACGGCAACAAGCTGAAGGCCATCTGGACCGGCATGGCGAGGGGGAACAGGTGTTTAACACCGCCAATGTATCCAACGAGGTGACCTCCCTTTTCGAACAATCTGCATACCTTAAAAAGTAAACCATCATGAAAGCTATTATTCAACGATATGGCGTCATCGCCCTTCTACTGCTGACCCTGGGCGCTTCCGCACAGGCACAGTCGCGCAACGATCTGCAATTCAATATCGACTACAATGTCAATATCCCATCCGGCCCTTTCAGGGATTTTGTCGACAAGCCGGCCTACAAGGGATTTACCGCGGGCCTGGCCTATCCGATCACCAGCCAGCTGCGCGTCGGACTCAGCCTTGGATATAATGACTATTACCAGAAGTATCCGCGGCAGGTCTATTCCGAGGGGGCGGGTACGGATGTCTCTGCTGTGCTGAGCAATTCCGTGCAGCAAATACCCCTGCTGGCGACCGTGGACTATACGCTGTTGAAGAAAGGAGTTATCCGGCCCTATGTCGGCGCGGGCGCGGGCGTCAACTTCGTCAGCCTGGACCAGTATCTTGGGGAGTTTGACAACCCGCGGTCCAGCACTCATTTTGCGGTGAGAGGAGAAGCCGGTGTGCTGATACCGCTGAGTTCTTATTCAGCGACCGCGATCCGCATCGGCGGCAGCTATAATTATGCGCCGTATAACAAAGATGGAATAAGCAATCTGGATAACTGGGGTATACACGCCGGGGTCAGTATACCGATAAGGTAGTGGGATGATCTAATTCAGCTGGGGATCGATCGGGAAATTTACCATCATCTCATATTCTCCTCCGAGGTGGCGAAGGGCATCCTTCCATATTTCGGAGGGTTTTTTATGAAACACCAGTGCGGCGGCTGGCTGGTACTGTCAGCCAAGATTTTTCTTTCATTTCGTCCGCCAGCTGTCCGCTGCCCCAGCCCGAGTAACCGATATAAAATCTGATCTTGGCCATATCGATCTCGCCCTGCCTGATGAGCTCGATCGCCGTCTCGAAGCTGCCGCCCCAGAAGACGCCGTCGATGATCTCGTACCCGCCGGTGATCTTTTCGGGATACTGGTGGAGAAAGTGTATAGTATCCATCTGGACCGGTCCGCCCAGGTAGACGGGTATTTTCTTCAGGTCTTCCAGCCCACTGACCAGCTCGTCCAGCGAATATTCATAGTTTTTATTGAGGACAAACCCGAAACTGCCTTCGTCCTGATGCTCGCAAAGGAAGACGACGGTTCGCATGAAGTTAGGATCTTTCAAAAAGGGATCAGCGATCAGTAATATGCCAGGTGCCGGGCTCTCCATATCATCTAAATTAAGTAATCCTGCGGGATAACAAAATGTCCCGTCCAAAAATGGCTTTTTTTGGAAGAAGGCTTCCTTTAAATATAGCGCTTTTTAGCCTGAAAAACCCTTTCTTTGTGAAACCTTCGTTAAATACCTTTTACCAAAAGGGTTTTGAAAGGCCACCCTGTCATCCTTTTATAAATTTGCATTTGGACCGAAAACGGACGGAGTCCGGTTTGCGCGAAAGCGCAGAAATTAAAAAGTATGGGTTTGAAAAAAATTTTCCCTGTTATCCTTGTATTGATCACACTATCCCTCATCGGGATCATCTACATCCAGATCAACTGGATATTGACTATGGTCGATAACAAGCGGGAAGAGCTTCATCACAAGATGATCGATGCGGTAGCACAGGTCGGCCGTGATCTTGTGGAGCAACGGGGAAGCGCGACCAAGGTCCTCCGGCTGAAGCCCGGCACTCCATGGCGTCCCTCCGACCCCTTCAGGATGGAGATGATGCGACCCCTCCCCATCGCCGAGCGATTTACACAGGACGAGATCAATGACAGGCTGCGGAAGGCCTTTGACAATCTGAACCTGAGGAATCTGCATTTCGAATTCTCGGTATCGTCCAATATGGAATCCTCTTCTTCATTTAGCTTCCGGACGCCCGAGCTGCATTCGCGGAATTTTCAGCAGGAGATACAGGATACTTTGCATAACCGCGCCGCGTTCTATCCGCTGCAGGCGCCCGAAGACTATGGCGGTGGGATGTTGCCGGACGAGCTGCTGGTGGTCGTGGTCCCCGATATCAATAATATCGTTCTGGGGGAGATGCGAATCATGATCTTCGGAGCGATACTTTTTACGCTGATCATCGTATCCGCATTTTACGTTACGGTCGCCGCCCTGCTGAGACAAAAGAAACTGAGCGAGATCAAGAACGACTTCATCAATAACATGACCCACGAATTCAAAACTCCTCTTGCCACCATCTCTCTCGCCGTCGACGCGCTGCGAAACGAAAAGGTAGTACAGGATCGTGAGAAGTCGGAATACTTTACAGGTATTATAAAGGAAGAGAACAGGCGGATGAACAAGCAGGTCGAAACCATCCTCCAGGCATCCCTGCTGGACAGACAGGAGCAGCAGCTGAACCTCAAACCGCTGCACGCGCATACCATCATTCAGGAGGCCATGGAGAACTTCCACCTGCAGCTGGAAGGCAAGGGTGGCCGCGCCGAGCTTCAGCTAAATGCAAAGAACGACCTGCTCGAGGCGGATGAGGTCCACTTCATGAATATCATCACCAACCTCATCGACAACGCGGTAAAGTATTCCAAAGATAATCTGGCGATCAGGATCACCACCCACAGCACCACGAAGAGCCTCGTCATCCGGATCGAGGACAACGGGATTGGGATGAGTAAGGAAACACAGCGCCGCATCTTCGAGAAATTCTACCGGGCACACACCGGCAACCTGCATAATGTAAAGGGATTTGGGCTCGGCCTCAGCTACGTGAAGACCATCGTGGAGGCCCATCAGGGCAAGATCAAGGTAGACAGCATCGTCGGAAAAGGGACGACGTTCACACTCGAACTGCCGCTGAAGTCCGAGTGATCGTTCCTATTCCAGCCGCTGCATCAAAGTCCTCAGGCCGCTGACCACTCCTTCATAATATTGTCCTTTCCGAAAATACGGGATAAAGGCTTCGTCGATGATCTTTTTGGTGTCGGCATTGGGCAAAATCTTTTCTATTCCTGCGCCGTTCTGGATCCTGATCTTTCGGAAGGACCGGGATATCCCGATCAGCACGCCGTTGTTCCTTCCTTTCTTCCCCATCCCCCATGCGCTCATCGTCTGCTGCGTAAAGAAATCGAAATTCCCCGGAAGGGTCAGAGAAGTGTCGACCGTCAGGACGGCGATCTCGATGGTCGTCCGTCGTTCGTATTCGTTGATCATGCTGTCGAGCGCGTCGACCTGCACGGGCGTGAAGAGGTGTTCGAAATCATTGACGTACCCAATTGGCCGTGGAATAGTGTCCCGCAGCAGGGCCGCGTCCCCCATGCCCGCCGCCCCGGCAGAGCCGGCCAGCATCAGCAAGAAAAAATGTCAATATCGGTCGTGAACGATACATGTCAGTGATTGGACCGCCGCCACAACAAACATCCGTCCCCATAGCTGAGAAATCTGAATCCGCGTCCCAGCGCGTAGTCATAGATCCGTTTCCATTCCTCTCCCACCAGCGACGCGATCAGCAGCAGCAGGGTAGACTCCGGCTGATGGAAATTCGTGATCAGTCCGCTGCCTATTTTCCATTCGTAGCCCGGCGTGATCAGCAGCTGCGTCGTCGTGACCAGTTCCGTCATCTCCCGGGCTTTCATCCATTCCAGCAGGGCGTCCAGCGCAATTTTCGGGTCGGTTTGTCCAGACAATTCGTAGGCGTCCCACTGCCGGACCACCAGTTCCGGCTCTGCCAGACGCGGATGCTGCTGTGCTTTTATCCCCAGCCAGTACAGGCTTTCGATGGTTCTTGCCGAAGTAGTGCCGACGGGGACGATAGGTTGTTCATCCTCGAGGGTCTGCCTCAGCATCCGGATCGTTGCTATCTCCACAGTTATGAACTCGACGTGCATGGGGTGGTCGCCCAGCGTCGTCGTCTTCACCGGCAGAAAAGTGCCCGCACCTACGTGCAAGGTAACCCAGCTTCGCCGTATATTTCGCTGCGCCAGACCCGCAAAAACAGTCTCCGTGAAATGCAGCCCCGCCGTCGGCGCCGCCACCGAGCCGTCATGACGGGCATAGATGGTCTGGTAACGCTGGCTGTCCATCGCTTCTGCCGACCGGCGGATATAGGGCGGCAGCGGGATCAGCCCCGTCTGGTGCAGGACCTCCGCGAAGTTGAGCCCCGCCGGAGACCGGGAGAGTTCGATGAGGAAGGTGTCGGCCTCCTTGCTGATGAATCTTGCTTCGAGGGTAAGTGGGGAGGAGGGCGTGTCGAGCTCTTTGTGCAGCACCTGTCCAGGTTTCCATTTCGAGGCTCCGCCGATCAGACACCTCCATTTTACCTTTCCCGTCTGCGCCATGGCCATCGCAACGCTTCCATAGTCGGAAGGCGGTTCGAGGCAGAAGATCTCGATCTGTCCGCCCGTCGGTTTCTGGAAGAGGATGCGCGCTTCCACGACCCTCGTATTATTAAATACAAGAAGGCTGTTTTCCGGAAGCCAGTCTCCGATATTGCGGTAAGTCGATTCGGTGATCGTGCCGTCCCGGTAGATCAGCAGTTTGCTGGCGTCGCGTTCTTCCAGCGGGTAGAAGGCAATATTTTCCTGTGGTAGGTCATAGCTGTAGTCCGCTATGGAGATATTTTTGGGATCCATTGTTGGGTGGCGGCCAACTGCCGCCGGTTTTGCCCCAAAGCTACGAAAACAGGGTTAATGTCTCATTGACCTTCCCCGCGGGCCGCCAGGGGAAACCCCGGACGGTCAGTGCCCCGCCCATAGCCACGCGGAAAAAGTCAGCGCCACGGCCAGAATAACCGCGACGAGAAAATCCCCGTTCTGGATATTGGCGGAGGAATATCCCGTGGTAAGAGAAGAGAACCTGGTCCACGAGCCCGGCCCCGCCATCGGTTCGGCATTCGGCCGGTCCTTCGGTTCGGCATTTGGCCGGTTCTTCGGGATCGTCTCCCGCTGTGTCACTGGCCTGCTCTCCTTGCACCCCGCAACACCGTTCTCCCGCAAGACCGGACCACCATTCTCCCCCACGCCGGAGCTCCGGCCTCCCTCTGAGCTGCCGGCAGCATCAGGTCCGCACCCGCCGGCGGTACAACTACTCGTTCAAAAAAGAGCTTCTTTATCTGTCGCAGGTCCGATGGTCTGGGGGTCTTATCTTCATTTGTCAGCAGTTTGGTAAAGAGAGTCCGGTATTCCGGGATCAGCTTGTCGAGGATCATGGGCAGCTGGTCAAACAGCGAGGCCGAGCTATAATAACCCTCCTGGTCGACGAATACCAGCCGGACCCGCAGGATCAGCAGCATCGTCTGCAGATAATTGAAGAGGATGCCCGGGACTTCGCCGGGATTCAGTTCCGTCAGCCTGACGCGGCCGACGAGATAAGAGAAAACGGGCATCCAGTAGTCCTGTGAGGCGTAGACCGCCGTATCGGGCAGCTCTGCCTGGGACGCCATATTGCCGTTGACCGAAAGACTGAACCGCCCTCTCCTGTTACGGTGGATCTCTTTTTCGGAGATCTCTTTAAACCAGCATTTCTCCCCGTTGATCATCTCGAGGGAATAGAAAAGGTCCTGCGACAGCAGGTGAACAGCGGGTGCGGACCCGCAGCTGACCAGCTGGGCAAGTGTTGATGGGGCATTGATGACCTCTGCCGATGCGGGAGCCTCCGCTGAAGCGGTGACCACGGCCAGCTTGCGGGTCGCGCCGGTGATAAGTTGCATACACACGTGTTTTGCAGTTTTTAGAAGAAAAGGCCCCGGGTGCCCGTTCGTTGTCGCAGTGGGGTTTACTGCTTCACCCGGGAGACCTTTCAGAGAAACGGCAGGGGTTTATTGTTCCGTCGGGCAACCGGTTACTCTTCACCGTATTGGTCTGGAATACATCAGTTGCCCGGAAATATTCTATTACCTTTGTCGTGTTGATAAGTCGCAGGGAAACAGTATCCGGGGATTTTGTTATTATTTTTTTTAACCTAATTTTCTCAGCAAAGCGGAGCTCAATGAGGCCTGATAATACCATTACCGACGCCGACATAATTGACAACCTTACCCGGA
Organism: Puia sp. P3; assembly: GCF_050632245.1. Lineage (NCBI taxonomy): Bacteria > Pseudomonadati > Bacteroidota > Chitinophagia > Chitinophagales > Chitinophagaceae > Puia > Puia sp. P3. The sequence goes on along the minus strand of NZ_CP192583.1, from coordinate 6,340,973 downwards.
ATGGTAACGATAGAAGAAAAGCAGAGGACCAGCTATTCAACGGCTACAGCTATTTTGTAAAGGAAGGCATCCGAAAATACTCCCTCGCCGAGGAGGACGCCCTGGACGTATACTCAGATACGATCATCTCAGCCATCGAAAAGATCACCACCGGGTTCTTTGAAGGCCGGTCTTCGCTGAAAACCTACTTATTCCGGATTTTTCATAATAAATGTGTTGACCGTATCCGGCAATTGACGACTAATAAGAACAAGATCCACAGAACAGCCGCACTGGCGGACCAGCTGTTATCCAGTCTCTCGGACTCCGCAAAGTCCATCGTCCAGCGAATGGCCGAGCGGTCGGATTTCGACGTCCTGAGGACCAGACTCAACGATCTTGGAGACAACTGCCGGAAAATGCTCGCGCTGTTTGCGGATGGATATTCAGATAAGGAAATTGCCGTCGCTATGGACTATAAAACAGCAGAAGTAGTTAAGACGAGCAGGCTCAGATGCCTCGAAAGGCTACGGCAGTCTTATAATCTTCTAAAGCACTAATATGGATAGCCTGGAATACATCGATGATTATTTTAAGGGCTTACTTTCCGCCGACCAGAAAAAGAATTTGAACAGCGCATCCTCTCAGACCCATCCTTTGCGGAAGAGCTGGCATTTTATCTCAACGCACAGGCCCTGCTGAAGGACGAACTGGAAGAGGAAAAGAAAGCCCGATTCAGAACGCTCTATAGCCAGAACGAGCCCGCCGATACAGGGGAGGAGCCAGCCAAACTAAAACCCCTCAGGCCGACGGGAAAACTATGGCCCTATCTCGCGGCAGCTTTCCGTCCTTGTCCTGGTAGTAGCAGCCTGGCTGCTGTTTGGCACCAGTTCCGGCCCCGACAGACTGGCTGACCAATATATAAAAGGGCAGCTGCAAAACCTACCGGTCAAAATGAGCAGCGTTCAGGACAGCCTGCAAAAAGCGATCGCCCTGTACAACGCCGACAGCCTGCCGGAAGCCCTCGCCCGGTTTGAACAATTGCTGCAGCGGGATTCGGCGCGGGCGCAGGCAAGGGTATATTCCGGTATCGTCTGCCTTCGACTGGAGAAATACGACGAGGCGCTCGACCATTTCCGGCAGCTGCAGGCCGATACCACACTATATAATAACCCCGCCCTGTTCTACCAATCCCTCACCCTGATGAAGCGAAACCACCCCGGGGACAGCCAGAAAGCCAGGCAATTACTGCAGCTGGTTGTTGATCGCGACCTGGACAAGAAAGAAGACGCACAACGGCTCTTGTTGAAGAGCTGGTAACAAATTATTTGACCATATACCTTCTATTATGAAAAATTTCCTGTCTGGACTCAGGGGAAAGACCCTGCTTTTGCTTTTTATCGTTTTTACGGCTTTGGCGCAGACCTCCTGCCACCCAAAGATCCACGGCGGTCCCCCGACCCATCACGCCAGTACCTGGCTGAACTGGAATTATATATTTAAGGAAGGTACCGATTCGGCGACAAGACAGGCGACCATCGCCCAGATCACCGGAGCGATCAGCAACGTGCGATCGGCCAAATCCGCAGATTCTGCCAATCCCAACGGCGGCGTAGCCGGCGCCACAAGACAAATTGCGATCCACCCGCTGACGAGCTATCTGTCGACCTATCTCGGCCGTGTGATCCGCGCCAGCAACGGCTACGCACTCGACAACACCCAGGTCCATTTTTGCTCCTGCCATGATACACTTTTATGGAATGTGACCGCGGACCTCAATATCGGCGGATCGGGACAGTCGACACCGGCTCCTCCTCCGCCCCCCAGCCCGGGAGCATCCGGTGGGTCCGTTGCGGTAGTAGACAGCAATGGCAGCGTATCTTCGCCTTCGGCGGTACCACCCGTACTCGGGACCGGCCTCGTCGGATTCAACGGGAGTCCGGAAGTCTCAGGCAAGGTAGTGCTTGGCATCATCGACTCGGGTATCGACTCGACCCTTTTCGACAAGAACATTTTCCAGAAGCTGTTCGCACCGGACGGCAGCGGAAAAATAAATTTTGTGCAGGGTGCTTCGGCGGCTGCCTACCAGGACGGCGACCCCGTACGCCACGGCAGCGCCGTTGCCGCTATTGCGCTGAACGCATTCTATACCCAGGCCCAGGCCGACGGGCGGCAGGAGCTGCCGCGACTGCTGGTGATCAGGGCGCTGGACGACCACGGCATGGGAAGCACCCTCTCCGTGAGCTGTGCCCTGAGCTACGCCATCCGCCACAAAGTAAGCCTTATCAACGCGAGCCTCGGCTACTGGAACGCCCGCAACGCCGTAATTGACCACTATCTTCAGCAGAGCGCGAAGTCCGGCATCCCCGTCGTGGCCGCCGCGGGTAATGATCCAAGGAATCACACGCCGAGCGTTTGCGGCGTGGCGATAGACGCCCACAATCTTCTCAGGCCGGGCAATATGTTCTTTCCCGCGTGCCAGAGCATCGACCCGCAGTACTGTATCATCAGCGTCACCGGGCTTAGCAATCCCATCCTGCCTTGCAGGTACCAGAATTTCTCCTCCCGGTATGTGAGCATCGGCGTGGTGAATAAGAGCAACAGCTGCTGCGGATTCTCCCTTCCTTTTATCAACAGCAGCTACGTGCTGGACGGATCGTCCTTCGCGACTCCGGTGATCAGCGGGCAGCTGGGGTATAAGATCCTGAAGGACGGACCCCGCGCCAATACCACCGCCTATATGCAACTGCTTCAACCGCAAAAGACCCCAACTGGGTTAGTCACATGGGACGGGCAATACATTACTTACTGACCATAGCGATAAGTCTGCTTATTTTTAAGAACCTGTCCGGACAATGTCCGGACAGGCTTTTGCTGTTAAAGCAGATCGACTCGCTGAAGGCCGCCGGCCTCGCCACGGACCTTCAGTTGAAGGAACTGCTTCCCAGTGTTCACCGGCTCGAGGGCTGTCCCCGGTCCGCCGACTCCGTCTTTGCCTTTCTGCTGCAGCGGCTGGGGTTGTTGTACTACCTAAAGGGCGACTTTCCTTCGGCCGTCAACTACACCCGCCGTGCAGTCGTAATGCTGGAGGAGAAATGCCCTCCTTCTCCCACCAAGCCTCCGTTCCTGGTCAGGTGTTATTTCAACCTCCTGATCTTTTATGATTCGCTGCACCTTCGGAATGAATACCTGGCGGCTATCGATAGCTGCACTTCCATTTCGCTGCGGACCGGGGCGGTGGACAACAGGACGCTGAGGGCGCTTTGGGAAAAAGCCGAGTACTACTATGACGTCGGCGACTACGACCGTTGTTATAAGACCGGATTGCTGGGGGAGACGCTTACCCAGCGGTATTCTCCCGGAATTGACAGCATGGCGTTTGTCCGTAACTTTTCCAGCGTGGGGTTGAATTCACTCTACCTGATGGGCAGGTACGACCAGTTGGAAGACCTGCTCAGACAAAAGATCCGAGGAATCTGTGAAGACCGCGGACGCAGTGACACTGGGGCCTCTGATGGACCTGCTGGCCCTCGTCTATACGACTAAGCACGACTACAATGGAGCGCTGGAATGTTTGCAGAAGTCGTACGCCTATAGCGTGAGTACGCACTACCAGCTGGCATCTGTCCAGGCGCTGAACAATACCGGCTATCTTTATCTGCACAGTCTTCACGACTATAACAGCGCCCTCATCTGGTGCCGCAGGGCGCTGGCGACGCTGCCGGAGAAAAGGGAGCGGGGCTCTTTCGAATCGCTGGAGGCCCTGGCCATTTACGACAATATTGCAAGCGCTTATTCCGCAAAGGGTTACCCCGATAGCGCGCTGGCCTGGTTTCAGCTGGCCTTCGACCAGCTGCAGCCGGGGATGAACGAGACCGTATTGCTGCAACAGAGTCCGAACCAGGCATACGAAAGAAGACGCATCCAGTACCAGTCCCTTCTGACCGTACACAAGGCCGACGCTTATTATAGTCACTACTTGCTGACCCACGACAGGAAAAGCCTCGACGAATCGATCCGCATCTACAAACTGTCCGACCTGTTCCTGAAAAAGGCGATCGGCGATCAGTCCGAGATCCGGTCTCAGCTGGCATTCCGGAAGAACGCCCGCGACCTGTATGAGCACGCCATCAGGGCTTCGGTAGCCGCGGCTTCGCCCGACGACGCCTTTTATTTCTTCGAGCGGTCGCGGGCGATACTGCTGAACGACCAGCTGCAGCAACAGGCGAATCTGGACGACAAGGCACTTGCCGAAAGAGCGGAAATAAAAAAGAGGATCCTCCGGCTGGAAAAAGATATGGAGGGAATGTCGCCCGGTGCGGAGGCCTATGCCGAACGCCAGACCGAGCTGTTTGCTATAAAACAGCAGCTCGATCGGTATGATCAGGCCGTTCGCAAACAGGTCAGCTCCGGGAAGAATTTTTCATTCAGTACGCTGCAGGTTCTTCGGGCGCGGCTGGAAAAGGGCCGGCAGTCTTTTTCGAACTCTATGCCGGAGACAGCGCCGTCTATTCACTGCTGGTCAGCGGCCGGACGACTGTCCTAGGAGTTATAGGTAAGGCCCGGTTCGACAGCCTGGCCCGCCTTTATATGACCTATATTTCCGATGTCGAACGACTGAACCGGGACATGCCGGGTTTTTTGCGCACCGCTGAAGCGCTGTACCAGCTGCTGTTTCAGGGGCGAAAGGCGCCCGGCGGCAGGATGGTGGTCTCACCCGACGGCAGCTATTTTCCTTTCGAGGCGCTCGTTACGGACGGCACCATAAGACATCCGGTCTATTTTCTCGACGACCATCCCGTCTGCTATACCTACTCGGCCCGCTATTTTCTCGATACGACCATCGACAACACGGCGGCGCCCGCCGGGAAGGAATTCCTGGGGCTGGCCCCCGTGCAATACGCGTCTTATCTGCGTCTGCCCGATCTTCCCGGCAGCAATGGTTCGCTCGACCAGATCGCTTCATGGTTCAGCAGTCCCGACAAGTTCACGGATGCGAAAGCGTCCAAAGCCAGTTTTTAGCCAACTATTCCGGCTACAGGCTTATCCAGCTGTATACCCACGCGGTCGGGAACAATCCGGGCAAAGAGCCGCTGATCTATTTTTCGGACTCCGCACTAGCGCTTTCCGAACTGATCCCCGAAAAAAAACCGCTGACGCGGATCATCGTTTTGTCGGCCTGTGAAACCGCCAACGGAGAATTTTATCAGGGGGAAGGCGTATTTAGTTTTAACAGGGAGTTTGCCGCTCTCGGGATCCCCACCGCTGTCGTCAACTGTTGGTCGGTGGACAACAAGGCTACATACAAGTTGACGGAGCTGTTCTATCAATACCTGTCGCAGGGGGAGCCCGCGGATATTGCCCTGCAGAAGGCGAAGAAGGAGTTTTTCACCAGCGGTTCAGGCGAGCAGCGGCTGCCCTATTACTGGGCGGCGTCCGTCGTCACCGGCCAGGCGACGCTGCTGCCGAAGTCCGGAGGGCCCTTCCCGTGGATGTACATTCTCGCTTTTCCGGCGGCCACCGGGCTGGCAGGCTATGGGATCTCCAGGCGCCGCCGGCGAAAACCTCCGCCATCCGTCAAAGAAAAACATAGTATATTAGAGTAATGCTTGCGCGTCTACCCCGACTACTGCTATTTACACCCCTGCTGCTCGCTTCCTGCATCAGCAATAAAAACATATCCACGGACGACCATAAATGGTGGAAAGAATCCATCGTCTACCAGATCTATCCCCGGAGTTTTAAAGACAGCGATGGAGACGGGGTAGGAGACCTGAAGGGAATCATCTCCAGACTTGACTATATAAAAAGTCTCGGCGTCGACGTCGTCTGGCTGAATCCGATCTACTCTTCTCCCAACGACGACAACGGATACGACATTAGCGACTACCGCAACATAATGAAAGACTTCGGCACGATGGCCGATTTCGACAGTCTGCTGAAGGGGATGCACGAACGCCATATCCGCCTGGTAATGGATTTGGTGGTGAATCATACCAGCGACGAGCACGCCTGGTTCCGGCAGTCGCGCAGCTCGCGGGACAACCCGTATCGCAACTACTATCACTGGTGGAACGAAGAGAGGGCAAGCCCACGCCCCGATGGAGTTTTTGACGTCAACAGCGACGCATGGAGATATGATTCGGCGACCAGAGCGTACTACCTGCACTATTTTTCGCGCAAGCAACCCGACCTCAACTGGGAGAACCCGCAGGTTCGGAAAGAGGTATATGACGTCATGAAGTTCTGGCTCGACAAGGGCATCGACGGATTCCGGATGGACGCCTTCCAGTTCGTGGCCAAGGACACTACCTGGCCAGTTCTTCCACCCGGATACGACAAGCATATCATTCAATACTACGGCATGGGCCCCCACCTGCACGACTACCTGCAGGAAATGAACAGGGAAGTGATCACCAAATACGATATCATGACAGTCGCCGAGGGCGCCGGCTCGACCCTTGATGACGCGATGGCCCTTGTCGATCCAGCTCGCAACGAGCTGAATATGGCCTACCATTTCGAGGGAATGGACGTGGGCAATTTCGATCCCGACTACAACCTGCTGGATTTTAAGAAGGTCTATACCAAGTGGGACAGTGCGTTCGAGGATAAGGGTTGGGTATCTGTCTATCTGGGGAATCACGACCAGCCCCGGATGCTATCCCACTGGGGCAACGACGATCCTCAATATCGGAATGTCTCGGCGATGATGCTCACCACCTTTCTGATGACGATGCGCGGCACGCCCTATTGCTACTATGGGGACGAGCTGGGGATGAGCAATATCAAATTCGACGGGATCAACGACTACAGGGATATCGCGACGATCAATAAGTTCATGCACCTGAAACAGATCGGTGGGGATACGACCGCCTTTCTCCAGGAACAGAAAAGGAGCTCGCGGGACAATGGCCGTACACCTTTTCAGTGGGATGGCAGTCGAAATGCCGGCTTTACGCAGGGCACCCCTGGCTGAAGGTGAATCCAGACTATGTTACGGTAAATGCCGCGGCGGAAGAGAAAGATTCGGCTTCGGTCCTTGCCTATTTCAGGAAGGCTGTCCAACTGCGGAAGTCCAATCCAACGCTGGTATATGGAAAATATACGATCATTGACAGGAACAACCCATTGGTCTATGCCTATACCCGCGAAGACGGGCAAAAAAATTCCTGATCCTCCTCAATTTCAAAAGTACGCCGGGCTCCTTTCTCCTTCCTCCCGATATCAGTCTGTCCGGCGCAAAGCCCGTCCTCTCGAACTACCCCTCTTTCGCCACTGGCAGTGACCGCGCCGGGACAGGGTCAAAAGCCACGTCAAACTCCCCGGAGCCGTCCGCCGCGGGCCGTGCCCTGCGACCCTACGAGGCGATCGTATACGAGCTGGCCCGATAGGCCCCCTCAAACCACCCCCATTCCCCGGTCCACCCACCTTCAGTCTTAATAACCTCCAGCTTTTCCACAGGTAATCCACCTCAATTCACATCCTATCCCCGGTCTAAGAAACCCAAATTCTGCGGATATGTAATCCCTTGGGCAATACACGTCTGTGGAAAAATTAAATTTTTCAATTTCCCGTGTAAGAGTGGGAAAATGTGTTATTTTGTGTTAGTTTTAGTTAAGGTTGATTCAACTCCTCATAAATGATTGGTTTTCTGGGCGAATACGAAGCTACGCTGGACTCGAAAGGTCGCTTCCTCTTGCCGGTCGGCTTTAAAAAGCAGCTGCCGGAAGACGGGGCAGCCCAGTTCGTCATCAACCGAGGGTTCGAAAAATGCCTTAGTCTCTATCCGATGAAAAGCTGGGAACCGATTTTCGCCCGAATTAGCCAATTGAATGATTTTGACCCCGAAGTTCGTCAATTCAGGAGATATTTCCTGAACGGCGCAACGATGGCAGAGCTGGACTCGGCTGGTCGGCTTCTCGTTCCCCAAAATCTGAAAGAGCACGCAGGTCTCGAAAAAGACATAGTGCTCGTCGCGGCAGTAGACAAGATCGAAATCTGGGATAAAAGTAAGTACCAACAGTTCTTTGAATCTTTTTCACCGGAAGCATTCAGCAGCCTGGCTAAGCAGGTGATGAACCCGGGAGGGTTGCAGTTATGACGGCCCCCGACAACAATGACCACGAGGCGTACCACCTGCCCGTGCTTTTTGAAGAGACGCTCGACGGATTGAACATCCAGCCGGATGGCATATACGTCGACTGTACTTTTGGCGGCGGCGGACATTCGAGGGGGATCCTTGGCAAACTCGGGCCGAAAGGCAAGCTGTTCGTCTTCGACCAGGACAGCGACGCCCGCCGCAACCTGCCGGACGACAAGCGCATCACCTTCCTGCCGCACAATTTCCGGCATCTGGGCCGGTTCCTCCGCCTTCACGATGCCGCTGCTGTCAACGGCATTCTCGCTGACCTCGGCGTCAGCAGCCATCAGTTCGACGAAGCCGAAAGAGGATTTTCCTTTCGCTTCGAGGGCGATCTCGACATGCGCATGGATCAGCGGCAAACGACCACGGCCTTCGACATCGTCAACACGTATTCCGAACAGCAGCTGCACAAAATGTTCGAGCAGTACGGAGAGGTTACCAATTCAAAGACCCTCGCCCGTACCATCGTCCAGCTGCGGCGGGCCGTGTCGCTGAAGACTATCTCCAATTTTAAAGCAGCCCTGAATGGTCTGGTGAAAGGAAACCCCAACAAATATTTTTCCCAGGTTTTCCAGGCGTTACGGATCGAGGTGAACGATGAATTGGGCGCTTTGAAAGAAATGCTGCAGCAGACACCCGGCCTTCTGGTCCCCGGCGGCCGCATCGCCATCATCACCTTCCATTCTCTGGAAGACAGGCTCGTTAAGAACTTCCTCAAGAAAGGCTCTTTCGAAGACGAAGAAGTGCCAGACCCCTTTGGACAACGTGCGACAGCCCCCCTGTTAAAAGTGATCACAAAAAAGCCGGTGACAGCCACCGAAAATGAATTACGCAAAAACCCGCGAAGCCGTAGCGCCAAACTGCGCGTCGCCGAGCGGCTGTGAACCGTGATACCGTGAACCGCGCAAAATCGTGAACCGTGATACCGTGAACCGCGAAACCGCAAACCTCACAAAACCGTGAACCGCGCAAACCGCGTAAAAATGAAGTCCCATGAAAAAAAACCATTAAATACGAGCTACCGCTGGATCATGAAGAACATCGGCTTCTTCCTGTTCCTCGCATCCCTCGCAGTGGTCTATATCTATAACGGCCACTATGCCGACAAAGTCTCCCGGGACATCAACCGGACCGGAAAAGAACTAAAGGAATTGCAATACGAATACAAAACGCTGAAGAGCGAAGTGATGTTCAGGAGCAAACAGAGCGAGCTGGCACGAGCTGTAGAGCCTTTCGGCCTCAAACAACTCACCCAGCCCCCTATATCCTCCCCGACACCACAGAAAAAACTAAAAACTAAAATTTGGAAGTAAAACGCGACATACTATGGAGGGTCTACCTCTGTTTTCTCGGCATCGTGGCGATTAGCCTCGTGGTGCTCGGGAAGGCGTTTTACATCCAGCACGCCCAGGGCGCCTACTGGCGCGGACTCAGCGACAGCCTCCACCAAAAATTCATCGAACTCGACGCTGAGCGCGGTACCATCTACTCCGAAGACAGCAGCATGCTCAGCACCTCCATCCCGTACTTCAATATCTATATCGATTTCGGAGCGGACGGCCTGAGAGAAAAGAATGGCAAACGCTTTACCGAAAACCTCGATTCCCTCTCCCTCTGCACTGGCAACCCTCTTCAAAGACCAGTCTGCCCAGGCCTACAGGAAGGACCTCCTCAGCGGATACCGCAGCGTCGATCGCTACTATCTGCTGCAGTCAAACGTCTCATTCGAAAAATACCAGCAGCTCCGCAATTTCCCCCTCGTCCGTCAGGGACGCAACAAGAGCGGTTTTATTTCGGAAGTAAATAATAAAAGGCTCAACCCGTTCGGCTTGCTGGCCAATCGTACCATTGGCCTGGCAAGAGCCAACGCACAGAACGTCGGTCTCGAACGTACCTATGATACCGTACTCAAGGGCGAGGTCGGCCGGAGACTCGTTCGCTATATCGCCGGCGGCACCTACATCCCGGTCGAAGGCTACGAGATCGAGTCGGAGAACGGAAAGGATATCATCACGACCCTCGACGTCAATATCCAGGACATCGCCGAGAACGCATTGCTCAAAGAGCTGACCGCCAACGACGCCGAGCACGGCACCTGTATCGTCATGGAAGTAGCCACCGGAAAGATCAGGGCCATCGCCAATCTCGGCCGCCAGTCCGACGGCAGCTACTGGGAAGACCTCAACTACGCCATCCGTGCTACCGAACCCGGCTCGACCTTCAAACTGGCTACGCTGCTCTCCCTCCTCGAAGACAAGAAGGTTAGCCTCAACGACGAACTCAATCTGGAGGGCGGCTCCTGGAAGGTATCGGGTCGTACGGTCTATGACTCGGAACCGCACGAGAACAAGATGTTTAGCGTCAAACAGGCCTTTGAGATCAGCTCGAACGTCGCCATGGCCAAGCTGGCCGTGGCTCACTATAGCAACAACCCCACCCAGTTCGTCGATCATCTGAAACGACTGCGGCTGAACCAGCCGACCGGCATCGACCTGCTCGGCGAGGGCATGCCCATCGTCAAGACGCCGAAGTCGCGGACATGGAGCAACACCAGCCTCCCTGGATGGCCTTCGGTTACGAAGTCCTCGTCACCCCGCTTCAGACCCTGACCCTGTACAACGCAGTAGCCAACAACGGCAAGATGATGAAACCCTGGCTGGTCAGCGCCGTTCAGGAATCGGGCATTACCGTAAAGGAAAACCAGCCGACCGTAGTGATAGACAACATCTGCAGCGAAAGCACGCTGCACAAACTGCAGGACTGTCTCTATGCCGTCTGCAACAGCACCGACGAAGGGGCGACAGGCGCCAGGCTCTTCAAAAACGCATTTTACAAGGTCGCCGGCAAGACCGGGACAGCACTCGTTGCCAACGGCTCGCGCGGATACGCAGACCATATCTATCAGTCCTCCTTCGTCGGGTATTTCCCGGCGGGCGCACCGAAATATACCTGCATCGTGGTGATCAAAAACAAGCCATTCGCAAAAGTCTATTATGGAGCGGCCGTTGCAGGTCCGGTATTTAAAGAAGTCGCCGACCGCCTCATGAGCCTCGAGCCGGGGACCCCGACAACACCGGAGATCAGCAAAGACAGCGGAAAATTCTACTACGCCGGTCTCACCCGCGACCTGAAAAAGGTCGAGGACATATTGAATATGAATTATATGGACTCCGCGGGAAAGAACGAATGGTCACGTCTCTATTCGTCCACGGCGGGGAGCAGGTCTGCTGCGGAAAGCCGGTCCGCGGCGGAAAGCCTCCCGACACTAGGCCGCGAGATCGTAGCCCGCCACGTGGTGCCCAACGTAAAGGGAATGGGACTCAAAGACGCACTCTACCTGCTGGAAAGCATGGACATGAGAGTCTCGGTCAGCGGCAGCGGGAGGGTCAGGAGTCAGAATCCGGAAGCCGGATCGGCGCTGACAAAAAAGGAAACAATATTGATTCAACTGAACTAGAAATACCCGAAGGGGATATGGCAAACTTACAGGACATATTGTACAAGGTCAGCATCCGGTCGATACACGGCGACCGCGACAGACAGGTGGACAACCTGCAGACCGACTCGCGTCAGGCGGGACCTGGATCACTGTTCATTGCCATGAAGGGGACCCACGTCGACGGCCACCGTTTCATCCCCGCTGTGATCAACGCAGGCACGACCACCATCGTGCTCGAAGACCTGCCCGCAACACTCCAGGACGGCGTGACCTATATCCAGGTCGAAGATACTTCCGCGGCAGCGGGTATCATCGCCCACAACTTCTATGGTCAACCCTCCGAACATATCCAGCTGGTAGGCGTCACCGGTACGAACGGTAAAACTACCATTGCCACCCTCCTGTACAAACTTTTCAGCGCACTCGGATATAAATGCGGCCTGCTCAGCACCGTCGAGAACCACATCGGCGAGCGCATCGTCCCCGCCACGCATACCACGCCCGACGCCCTGCACCTCAACGCCCTCCTCAGCGAAATGGTCGGGGAAAACTGCACCCATGTCTTCATGGAGACGAGTTCCCACGCCATCCACCAGCACCGGATCGCAGGGTTGAGATACGCCGGCGGCCTGTTCAGCAATATTACCCACGACCACCTCGACTACCACAAGACCTTTGAAGAATATATTAAGGTAAAGAAGTCCTTTTTCGATGGACTGCCTTCCGAAGCATTCGCCATCTCCAACGCCGACGACAAGCGCGGAGCCGTCATGCTGCAGAATACAAGCGCAAAAAAATACTTCTACAGCCTGAAGACGCTCGCCGACTTCAAAGGCAAGATCCTCGAGAACAACCTTACCGGCCTGGTCATGACGATCAACGACCAGGAAGTGCATTTCCGCCTGATCGGCGAGTTCAACGCCTACAATCTGTTGGCGGTATACGGCGCCGCCATCTGCATGGGAGAGGACAGGAACGAGGTGCTTCGCTGCCTCAGTACGCTCAGCGGCGCCGAAGGCCGGTTCGACTACGTGCTGTCGCCAAAGGACAAGATCATCGGCATCGTGGACTATGCCCACACACCCGACGCCCTCATCAACGTACTCGCCACGATCCAAAAACTGAGAAAAGGACACGAAAAGATCATCACCGTCGTCGGATGCGGCGGCGATAGAGACAAGACCAAGCGTCCCCTGATGGCCGCGGCGGCCACGGAATACAGCGACAAGGCGATCCTGACCTCGGACAATCCGCGGAGCAAGATCCCGAACAGATCATCCGCGATATGGAAGAGGGCCTCAATACTGCCTCTAAGAGAAAATATATCTCGATCGTCGACCGCAAAGAAGCGATCCGTACCGCGCTGAACCTCGCGGGGCCGGAAGACATCGTGCTCATTGCAGGGAAAGGACACGAGAAATATCAGGAGATAAAAGGAGTGAAATATCCTTTCGACGACAGACAGATCTTATTGGAATTTTTTGAATTGTTAGATAAATAACCATGCTGTATTACTTATTTGAATGGTTTAAACAGAATAGCATCAAGGTGCCGGGAAGCGCCCTGTTCCAGTTCATTACCTTCCGGGTACTGCTGGCTGTCCTGTTTTCCCTGATCGTCAGCATGATCTTCGGGAAAAGGCTGATCCGCTACCTGGTGAAGAAACAGATCGGCGAGACCGTACGCGACCTCGGTCTGGCCGGCGAACAGCAGAAGAAAGGTACCCCGACCATGGGCGGCTTTATCATCATCCTCGCCATCCTGATCCCGACCTTCCTGCTGGCTGACTTGCACAAAGCCTATATCCGGCTGATGATCTTCAGCACCATCTGGCTGGGTCTCATCGGTTTTATCGACGACTACCTGAAGATGCGCGCCAAGCGGATCGCCAAAGAACAGGGCGTCCCATATAAGAAAGGCGACAAGGACGGGCTGGCCGGCTGGTTCAAGGTACTGGGCCAGGTCGTACTCGGACTCGTGGTAGGCTCGACGCTCTATTTTAATACCAATACGATGGTCTACCGGGAATACGTAGGTCAGACGCCTCCCGCCGATACAACAGGCTGGAAGACCATTACGCTGGGAAAGGAGAAGAAGCTGTTTGCACCCGCGAAAGAACCGATCACGACGATCCCGTTTGTAAAGAACCACGAGTTCAACTATTCGAAGCTCCTGCCGCAGGCGCTGAGGGGACTGACCTGGATCCTGTACATCGTCATCGTGATCTTTATCATTACGGCGGTGTCCAACGGAGCCAATCTCACGGACGGACTTGACGGTCTGGCGACAGGGACCAGCGCCGTCATCGGGGCCTGTCTGGGGATCTTTGCCTATGCCAGCGGCAATATCCGGTTTGCGGAGTACCTGAATGTCATGTATATCCCAAATCTCGGCGAGCTGTCCATCTTTATAGGCGCGCTCGTCGGGGCCTGCGTGGGCTTCCTCTGGTACAACGCCTATCCGGCGCAGGTATTCATGGGAGATACCGGCAGCCTGACCCTCGGCGGCATCATTGCGGCGCTGGCCATCATCGTCCGCAAAGAACTGCTGATCCCCATCTTCTGCGGCGTGTTCCTCGTAGAAGTGCTGAGCGTGACCATACAGGTGACCTATTTCAGATATACGAAGAAGAAATACGGAGAAGGCAAAAGGGTTTTTCTCATGAGCCCTCTGCATCACCACTATCAGAAACTCGGCTACCATGAGAGCAAGATCGTGACAAGGTTCTGGATCGTAACTATTCTTTGCGTGGCTTTTGCCATCGCAACGCTCAAGATAAGATAGCCACCGGCTTCCACGGCGGCCCGCTATAAATTCATGTATGAAAAACCAACCCTGTATGGCAAGTATGCAGGGGCCACCGTTGACCCATACGTAGAGGAAAAGAAATTGTGGTGCAGTAATATCTATGCTTTTGAAGAACCCCATAATCCGTGGACCGGAGGAACTGAATAACTATGTCTAAGAAAATGGTCATACTCGGTGGTGGTGAAAGCGGCGTCGGCGCAGCGATACTGGCTGCGCAGCGAGGGTATGACGTGTTCGTATCCGACGGCAGCCCTCTGAAAGACAACTACCGGAAAGACCTCCAAACCCATAATATCGCCTTCGAGGAAGGCGGACATTCGGTTGATCGTATCCTTTCAGCAGACGAAGTAATGAAAAGCCCGGGCATACCGGATAAGAACGAGCTCGTCAAACAGATCAGGGGAAAAAACATTCCCGTCATCAGCGAGATCGAGCTTGCCTACCGGTACAAGGGCGACAGCAGGATCATCGGTATTACCGGCAGCAATGGAAAGAGCACCACCACGGCGCTGACCTATCATATCTGCCGCCACGGAGAGCTGGACTGCGCGCTCGTCGGTAATATCGGTTATTCCTTCGCGCGACAGGTCGCCGAAGACCCGAAGGAATGGTATGTGGTGGAAATTTCCAGCTTCCAGCTGGACGATATCCTGAATTTTCGGTCGGATGTGGCTATTCTGACCAATATCACGGAGGATCACCTGGACCGCTATGAGTACAAATTTGAGAACTATATCGCCAGCAAGTTTCGGATAACCATGAATCAGACCGCTGACGACCAGCTTTATATATAATGAAGACGATCCTGTGATAACCAAGTATATAAGCCAATTTTCGATTCACTCTAACCACCTACCATTTACTATGCAACAGGAACCCGGCAAAGGAGCATTTATGAAGAACGGACAGATGAATATCAATACAGGCAGCGAGAAACTTCAAATGAGCATTTACGATTTTGCCTTGAAAGGCATTCACAATCAATATAACACCATGGCAGCAGGCATTGCATCCGCAACCGTCGGCATCCGAAAGGAGAAGATCCGGGAAGCCATCCAGAGTTTTGAAGCGCTGGAACACCGAATGGAATATGTCAGCACGGTACGTGGGGTGGAGTTTATCAACGACTCCAAGGCAACCAACGTCAACAGCACCTGGTATGCTCTGGAAAGCATGGATAAACCGACTATTCTGATATTGGGTGGAGTAGACAAGGGCAACGACTACGGCCTTATCCGGGACCTCGTCAAGGAGAAAGTGAAGGCCATCGTTTGCATGGGAGTAGACAACCGCAAGATCCACGACGCATTCCAGCACGACGTTCCGCTGATGGTGAACACCCTTAGCGCAGAAGAAGCCGTGAAAGCCGCATTCCATTTCGCTACCAAAGGAGACTCGGTACTGCTGAGCCCCGCCTGCGCCAGCTTCGACCTGTTCAAAAACTATGAAGACAGAGGACGGCAGTTCAAGGAGGCTGTCCGTGATCTATGAGTAATTCGGCTACGATAGAAAAATCACCGTTTCGCAGCCTTCGGTCGCGTACCAGGGTGACAAGGTTATCTGGACCGCAGTGGTCCTTTTGGCCGTTGTATCCCTGCTGGTCGTTTACAGCAGTACCGGCCTGCTGGCCTATAAAATGTACAAGGGGAATACGGAAGTCTATCTCTTTAAACAGTTCGCCTTTATCATGGTGGGCGTGCTGATCATCTATTTTGCCCACCAGGTCAACTATACGATGTATTCGAAAGTGGCGAGGATCTTATTTTTGGTTTCCATACCGCTGCTGTTCTATACGCTGTTCTTCGGCGTCAAACTCAACGAGGGAAGCCGATGGATCCGCCTGCCGATCATCAACATGACCTTCCAGACCTCGGACCTTGCGAAGCTGGCGCTGTTCATGTACCTGAGCCGCCTGTTGAGCAAGAAACAGGACACGATAAAAGATTTTCGGACGGGCTTCCTGCCGGTGATCACTCCCGTCGCCATCATTTGTATACTGATAGCCCCGGCCAATCTGTCCGCTGCCCTGCTGATAGGAGCCACCAGCCTGATGCTGCTGTTCATAGGCCGCGTCAGCGCAAAGCACCTGCTGCTGACCGTCCTCATCGCAGCGATACCGCTCGCGATCCTGGTATCGGCAGCCGTCATCCGCCACAAGTCCAACGGCGGCGTCACCGAGAAGCCGAGGGTGGAAGGACGATCGCGCCTGTCTGTCCGGGTGGACACCTGGATCAGCCGGGTCGAGACCTTTGTTTATGGAGACAAGTCGACCAACGACGACAAGAACTACCAGACCAACCAGGCCAAGATAGCCATCGCCAAAGGAGGCATACTCGGGCTCGGACCCGGCAACAGCCAGCAAAGAAATTTCCTCCCCCATCCCTATTCCGATTTCATCTTCGCGATCATCATCGAAGAATACGGGATTGTCGGAGGCTTGTTTATAGTATTGATCTATCTGGTGTTCCTGCTGCGGAGCATCCGCATCTTCCGGCGTTGTCCGTTTGCATTCGGGGCGTTTCTGGCACTGGGGCTGAGCTTCACCCTCGTCATCCAGGCGCTGGCGAATATGGCGGTGAACGTCAATTTGTTTCCGGTCACCGGGGTGACCCTGCCGCTGGTCAGCATGGGAGGCAGCTCCTTCCTGTTCACCTGTCTGGCGATCGGGATCATTCTCAGCGTGGCGCGGAACGCGGAACAAAATGAAAACGATGAAACAAAAGATATGGAGGAGCCGGCCGCATGAGCAATAAACGAATCATCATAGCGGGCGGCGGCACGGGAGGCCATATTTTCCCGGCCATCGCCATTGCCGGGGCGCTGAAACAGCAGGATCCGACGATCGAATTTCTCTTTGTCGGGGCGAAGGGAAAGATGGAGATGGAAAAAGTGCCCCGAGGCGGGCTATCGGATCGAAGGGATAGACATCGCCGGATTCAACAGAAGTTCTTTGATAAAGAATATCGGACTGCCGATGAAGCTGATCAGGAGTTTCTTCCGGGTCAGTTCCATCTTCAGCAGTTTTATGCCGGACGCGGTGATCGGCGTGGGCGGCTACTCCAGCTTCCCGGTGCTGCGCGCGGCGCAGGCCAAAGGCATTCCCACTTTATCCACGAGAGCAATTCTTTTGCGGGTAAGAGTAATATTTTATTAGGGAAGAAGGCGGTGAAAGTCTTTGTGGCGAGTGACGGGATGCAGAAGTTCTTTCCCGCGGACCGTATAATGGTCACGGGGAATCCTGTAAGAAGCGCGATCGTGAATAGTACAGTGAGCCGCGACGAGGCCGTCCGTCACTTTGGGCTCGACCCCGCCAGACCCGTCGTGCTGTCGACGGGGGTAGCCTCGGCGCAAAAGGGATCAACGAAGCCGTCGCCGCGCATATCGCGGAGTTCGGGGACATCCAGCTGGTCTGGCAGACCGGCAAGCCGTTCGCCGCGGAAGCGGCCGCGGTCAGCAAGGGCCGGGAGAATGTGTGGACCAACGATTTTATTCCGCAGATGGAATATGCTTTTGCCGCCGCGGACGTAGTGATATCCAGGTCGGGGGCCATGTCGATCGCCGAGCTCTGCGTGGCGCGCAAGCCGGTGGTCTTTGTACCGTTTCCATTCGCGGCGGAGGACCACCAGACGGCCAATGCCCAACATTTGGTGAGCAAAGGGGCGGGACTGATGGTAAGGGACAGCGAGGCAAGAGACCAACTGGTGCGGCTGGTCGTGGAACTCTGCGGCGACAAAGCGCGGCAGCAACAACTGAAAGAAAATATCGGCCGGCTGGCCGTCGTCGACGCGGCCAACAGAATAGCCGGAGAGATCTTAAAAGATATTGGACCGAAATGATCGAACTAAAAGATATAAAGCGGCTCTATTTTATTGGCATCGGCGGGATAGGCATGAGTGCGCTTGCGCGGTACTTCCGGTTTCACGGCCGGGAGGTCAGCGGATACGACAGGACGGAGACGCCCTTGACGAGGCAGCTTTCGGAAGAAGGTATAGAGATCCACTATTCGGAAGACGTCGCGGTGATCCCGAAGGACGTCGATCTGGTCGTCTATACGCCGGCGGTGCCGGCTGCTCACAAGGAACTGGTATGGTATCAGCAGCATTCCTATACCCTCATGAAGAGAAGCGAGGTGCTGGGTCTGATCACCGCAAGCTCTTTCAATATATGTGTGGCAGGAACGCACGGCAAGACGACGATCACGACGATGATCGCGCATATCCTGCGGCATAGTGGGTATGGCTGTAACGCCTTTCTCGGCGGGATCGCGGTCAACTACAACAGCAATTTCTGGAGCGATCCGCGGAATGTCTGTGTGATAGAGGCCGACGAATATGACCGCAGCTTCCTGAAGCTGAGCCCCGACGTAGCAGTCGTCACGGCCATGGACGCCGACCATCTCGATATCTATGGTACGGCGGAGGCGGTCAGACAGGCGTTCATCGATTTTTCGGGACGGCTGAAACCCGGAGGACTCCTTCTCAGTAAGAAGGGACTGGACGGGCTCGGGGGCGACAAACACCTGACCTATGGTATCGGCGCCGGTCCTGATGTTTTCGCGACGGACGTCACCATCGACCAGGGCGACTACCTGTTCAGCGTAAAAACGGCCGACTGGAGCCTCGAAAGGATCGCGCTGCCGATGGGCGGACGCCACAACGTTGAAAACGCCACCGCCGCCATTGCAGTCGCTCACAGCCTCGGGATTGCGGGCGATAAGATAGTGGCAGCAGTCGCAGCATTCAGGGGTGTCAAACGTCGCTTTGAGTACGTCATCAAGAAACCGAACCGGGTGTTCATCGACGACTACGCCCACCATCCGGAAGAGCTGAGGGCGCTCATCAGCGGGGCGAAAGAACTGTTCGGAAAGATGAAGCTGACCGTCATCTTTCAGCCGCACCTCTTCAGCAGGACCCGCGATTTCGCCGACGGCTTCGCTGCCAGTCTCGACCTCGCGGATGAGGTGTACCTGCTGCCGGTCTATCCCGCTCGCGAACTGCCCATCGAAGGGGTGACCAGCGAAATGATCGCCGGCAAGATCCCCGGAGGCAAGGCAATGGTCCGCGACAAGGCCGAAATGCCGGAGGTCATAAAGGGACGTCACGACTGGGAAGTGGTGATCACAGCCGGCGCAGGAGACATCGATACACTGGTCGAACCTATCCGGCAATTGCTGGACACAAAATGAACCGATCCGTCAATGGCGGGGACAAAATGTACCGATCCCCGCTGTTGCGTGAACCAAAATATTGTGAACGGGAATTTCAAAAACCCGGGCACTAGTTGTACCCGTCTGATGGCCCGCTGGACCATCGGGCGGGTCTCAAAAAACAATGGCCGTAAAAATAAATATGAGGAAGGTCGCAGGCGCCATCGTCTGGGGCGTGGTAGGCACCGGTGTTCTGGTGCTGCTGGTTGCGGCTGTCCGTTACAGAAACAACAACGTCTGTAAAGGCTTCCACATCGAGATCAGCAGCCCGTCGGCGAATCAGTTCGTCGATAAAAAAGCATTTCGGACCTGCTGGCCGGCAACGGGGTGGGAAAGGGGACAACCGGCCGATCACGTCTTTCAATCTGAGGCGACTCGAGTCGGCGCTCGAAAAGAACGTCTGGATAGAAAAAGCACAGCTGTTCTTTGATAACAATGGCATCCTCCGGGTGAACGTAGTCGAAAGGGAACCCACGGCCCGGGTCTTCACCAGCGACGGCGGCAGCTGCTATATCGACAGCGCGGGCATTCAGCTTCCGCTGCAGGAGAAAATGCAGGCGCGGCTTCCGGTGTTCACGGGCTATCCCGGCGCAAAAGTCCGTCTGCAGGGACGGGACAGCTTACTGACCAGGGAGATCCTCAGCCTGAGCGATTTTATCCGGCAGGATTCATTCTGGTCGGCCCAGGTCGCACAGGTGAATATCACGGCAGACAAGACTTTCGAGCTGCTGCCCGAAGTCGGAAGCCACCGCGTAAGCTTTGGCGACGGCAGCGATATCGCCATGAAGTTTCACCGGCTCTATGTCTTTTATAAAGAAGTACTCAGCCGCACGGGCTTCGACAAATACAGCCGCATCGACGTATCCTATGCCGGACAGGTCATCGGCATAAAAAAAGGCAGTGAGCAGAGCCGTTATGATTCCGTCCAGGGCATGAATAATATTCGCCGGCTGATACAGTCGGCACAGCAGTTGCAACAGGATACCCTTAAGCAGAACGTGAAGCCGCTCGAACGCAGCACCATCACCGAACAGAGCCTCACGACCTACGACCTGGTACCCGATTCACCGGGCGCCGATCATCCGGCCGCAGCGGATTCACCACAACCCCCTACCCATGAAAAACCCGCGACACAACACAAACCCGTCATCCCAACCCGCAAACCCCGGGCAGTGATGAGAAGACAACCGTAAAAAACAACTATAATATAATAAACTAAACTATGAATCACGAACAGCCTATAATCGTCGGACTCGATATCGGAACGACAAAGATTGCTGCCATCGCAGGTCGTAAGAACGAGTACGGCAAACTCGAAATATTGGGGTTCGGACGTGCCAATTCCAACGGGGTCAAGCACGGTCAGGTGCTGAATATCGACGAGACGATCAAGGCCATCCAGATGGCCCTGGACAACTGCTATTCTTCCAACCCCAATCTGGAGATCGGCGAAGTCTACGTTGGTATTGCGGGACACCATATCAAAAGCCTCCAGACCCGCGGAGATATCGTCCGTCAGAACACCGATGAAGAGATCACGCGCAGGGAGATCGACCAGCTGATCGCCGATCAGTACAAGACCTATATACCCGCCGGCGACCAGATCATCGACGTCATCCCGCAGGAGTTCACCGTGGATAATTTCCAGAACATCCCCAACCCGATCGGCTACGGTGGCGTGAAGGTCGGCGCGAACTTCCATATCATTACCGGTGACAAGAACGCCATTCGCAATATCAACCGGGCAGTGGAGAAGAGCAACCTTCACACCAAGGACCTCGTACTCCAGCCGCTGGCTTCGGCCGCCGCTGTCATGGGGCAGGAAGACCTGGAGGCAGGCGTGGCCATCGTGGACATTGGTGGTGGTACGACCGACCTGGCGGTGTTCTATGAAGGCATCCTGAAGCATACGGCCGTGATCCCGTTCGGCGGCGAGAATATCACCAACGACATCAAGACGGGGCTGGGCGTACTAAAGACACAAGCCGAACAGATGAAGGTGCAGTTCGGATCCGCCCTCTCCAACGAAGCAAAAGCCAACGCCTATATCACGATACCCGGTCTGAGGGGTATGCCCGCGAAGGAGATCAGCGTGAAGAACCTGGCCAATATCATACAGGCCCGCATGAGCGAGATCATGGATTTTGTATCCTATCACCTCAAGCAGGTAGGCCTGGACAACAGGGCGCTCAATGGAGGTATCGTCCTGACGGGCGGAGGCTCGCAGCTGAGACATCTTATACAGCTGACGGAATACATTACCGGACTGAACGCGCGCATCGGCTTTCCGACGGAACACCTGGCAGGAGGTCATATCGAAGAGCTCGCCAAGCCTACCTATTCCACCTGTATCGGACTTATCCTGAAGGGATACAGCGACTACGAACACAACCGGAAGGAATTCGAAAGAGAATTCAAAAGGGTGGACGTGCCCGAGAATCTGAGGAAAATGGAAGCCCAGCAGGAAGAGGCGCTCAGCCAGGAGATGCTCCAGCAGGAAAGAGTCCGCAACAGGAAGGGGATGAAGGATTTCTGGGGGAAATTCAAGGACGGCATCATCGACCTGTTCAAGGAGGAAGAAGACCATAAACTGTAAAAGTCCTATAAGAGATCATACCCTATTTTAAGATCATACATACCCAATGAGAGAACCGTGTGCCAAAGGCCGGCCGTAAGGCCAGTCCTATTTATTTGTTTTAAATTTTTTTTGTTATGATCCATTTTGATCTACCGAAAGAGAAATCATCCATCATCAAAGTAATTGGTGTGGGTGGTGGAGGAAGCAACGCAGTGAATCATATGTTCAGCCAGAACATAGAAGGAGTGAATTTTATCATTTGTAATACCGATGCCCAGGCTATCGCGCAGAGCCGTGTGCCCAACAAGATCCAGCTTGGGCCCCACCTGACGCAGGGACTTGGGGCGGGAGCCAATCCCGACATCGGCAGGCAGGCGTGTGAAGAGAGTCTGGAGGAGATCAAACAGATCCTCGAGGTAAACACGAAGATGGCTTTCATCACGGCCGGCATGGGTGGCGGCACCGGCACCGGCGGCGCGCCTATCATCTCCAAGATCTGTAAGGACCTTGGCATTCTTACCGTGGGCATCATCACGACGCCGTTCTCCTACGAGGGGAAGAAAAGGCAGATCCAGGCCGAAGAGGGCATACGCGTGATGAAACAGTACGTGGACACCCTCCTGGTCATCAGCAACGACAAGCTGCGCCACCAGTTCGGCAACCTGAAAATGAAAGAGGCTTTCGCCAAGGCCGACAATGTGCTGGCAACTGCCGCAAAATGTATTACCGACGTCATCAATAGCACCGGTCAGATCAACGTCGACTTTGCCGACGTCTGCACGGTCATGCGCAACGGCGGCGTGGCCATCCTCGGCAGCGCGACGGCCAAGGGCGACAACAGGGCGCAGAAGGCTATCGAAGAGCGATGAACTCGCCCCTCCTCAACGACAATGATATCAGCGGGGCCAAATGGATCCTGATCAATATCAACTCCAGCGAGGGCGAGTTCGAGTTCACGATGGACGAAGTGGACATTATCCAGAACTATTTATTAAGCCAGGCCGGTGAACACACCGATGTCATCCTCGGTCTGGGTTACGACAATACATTGGGAGCCAGCCTGGGCATCACCCTGATCGCTACCGGATTCGAGCACAGGGACCCGTTCATCGTCAAGACTGCCGATGCGGCACCGGCGCCTAAGAAGGAGGAAAAGATACTATTGCCATTAAACCAGGAGTATCCGAAGGACAATCGGCCTGTTCAACCCTCTGTAGACGCAGCAAAGGAAGCCCCAAGTAAGAAGGAACCGACCCTTGGCACCGTATCGCGGAATTCACAAGGTTCATCACCGGTAATGGATCAGGAACCATCGTCTGCTCCATTACCGGATGCCCTTCAGCCAAAGCTGGTTGACACCACCGCGCCCGTAGCCCCACCCGAGCCGCTGACGCTGTTCTCCGATTCACCGTTTGTATCCGACGAGCAGCCGCGCATATTCGTCGACGACCCGCGTACAAGGGACACTCAGCGGGCCGAAGAACCCCGGCAGGCGACCCCTTTCCACTCCGACACCCCGGGCAATCGCTATGACGACGAACAGCCAAAACGCGTAGAATGGGTGCTGTCTCCGGACCCGGAACCCAAACCAATTCAAAAAAATCAGGCGCCTGCCGCCCCAAAAATTCTCCTGCGTCTGCAGCGTCAGGGGGATACCTTGCAAGGCCTTCTAATATCTATGCGGAAGACCCATGGAATGACAAGCAATCCAGCCCAGAACACAAAAATCCTGTCAAGGAGCCGACCCCGAACACGACTGCCTTAAATCCGTCGATGGAAGATGAAACTTCGCCCGATATGCAGCTTGTATTCAGGACTTCGGATTCGACGGCGGATGAGCTCTGGGGCCCATCAAACCCAACCAATGTCGGTGCCGAACTCACCCGTAGAGGAGCCTGCAGCGCAGGACGATGCGGATGATCTCAAACGCCGCGCAGCAGAACGTATCAACAAGTTACGCAACTTGTCCTTCAACGTTAATGCCGCCGATCCGAACAATGAGTTTGAAACTGTGCCGGCCTACATCCGCCGTAATTTGGAATTGTACAACACGATCTCCAACGTCGAGAACTTCTACAGCAACTACGAAGTCAAGACGGACGAAAACAACAACACGGAGATCAGCACGATCAATACATTTTTGGATGGCAAACGACCGGACTGACGCGGTCCACACCACCCACCGGGGTCATCCCAAAAGATAGTTTGTTTTTAGTT
Organism: Puia sp. P3; assembly: GCF_050632245.1. NCBI lineage: Bacteria > Pseudomonadati > Bacteroidota > Chitinophagia > Chitinophagales > Chitinophagaceae > Puia > Puia sp. P3. The sequence continues at coordinate 6,316,600 of NZ_CP192583.1, read as the reverse complement.
GTTTTATTCCCCCGGTTCTCCGGGGGATTTTCTTTATTTTTGTATCAATACATCTCCTATGTCTACAATCCTTATCACTGGTGGAACAGGACTCATCGGCACGGCGCTGACCCGCCTGCTGACAGAACGCGGCTATCGGGTTATCGTCCTGTCGAGAAAAAAGGATGGCTCCTCGCCCGCGGGCGCTCCATCACCCGCCCGCACTAACATCCCCACCCAGGCCCGCTGGGATCCCGACACCGGGTACATCGACCCCGCGGCCATCCAGTCCGCGGACTACATCATCCACCTCGCGGGCGCGGGAGTCGCCGACCACCGGTGGAGCGCCGCGAGAAAAAAGTCATCGTCGAAAGCCGCACAAAAACCAGCGCCCTCATCGCAACGGCGCTGAAAGAGATCCCCAATAAAGTAGCCGCCGTTATTAGCGCCTCGGCCATCGGCTGGTATGGTCCCGACCCCGTCATTCCAAATCCTCAGCCGTTCGAAGAGCCGCCCCTGCCGACGACGACTTCCTCGGCGAGACCTGCCGCCTCTGGGAGGACGCGATCCAGCCCGTCACAGAAGCCGGCAAACGGCTGGTCATTATCCGGACAGGCATCGTCCTCAGCGACAAAGGCGGAGCCCTGGCGGAATTCCGCAAACCTGTTCGGCTCGGCGTCGCGGCTATCCTCGGTAGTGGCAAACAGGTCGTCAAGCTGGATCCACGTCGACGACCTCTGCCGCCTGTACCTTGCGGCCATCGAACAAAAAGAATGGTCGGGCGTCTTCAACGGCGTAGCGCCGCAGCCCGTCAGCAACCGCGAGCTCGTGCTCACGCTCGGTCGCCGCCTCAAAGGCCGGTACCTCGTACCGATCTATATTCCTTCTTTTTTCCTGAAATTGTTGCTGGGCGAGATGAGCATAGAAGTGCTCAAGAGTACCACCGTAAGCGCCGCGAAAACACGAACCGCGGGCTTCCAGTTCCTCTATCCCTCGATCGGCAGCGCGCTCGACGCGCTGCTATAGCACCCGCTCGTGCTTCTGATGATAAAACGAAGAGAATTCCCCGAGAATAGACATCGAGCGCCGGTCGAATGATAACCGCGATAGCCTCAACCCGGCAATGTCCGAGGCGAGCACCTTCCTGGTAACAGGATTCAGCGTTCCTCCCGGTCCCCCCGGCGTTGCCGCGGGGTCATACTGGTACGGCGGGTCACAGAGCGTCCCGCGCGGATACATGATCCCTGGCTGACCCTTCCCCCTGATGTCCAGGTCCTTCGGATGGTCCAGTCCCAGCGTATGCCCATATTCGTGAGCGGCGGTGGTGGAATGGTTGAGGAGGTTTCCCAATTTGAAATAGCCGGTATTGCAGCCCAGTCCGTCAACCGAAGAAATATCATGCAGGGAAAACTCTTCTATACGAAAGAAATTGAGCCGAGGGTCCGTATTGTGCCAGACATTGGCGGGCTGCAGGTCCGGTTTCCAGGCACCTTCGATCTCAAATCGTACATCGTATATCTCCCCCTGATCCTCACCTTGCCCAGCGGCTCGTTCCACGCCATGGCGATTTCCTCCGCGATTTGCAGGGCCAGTGTCTGATCGGCGGCTCCGCCGTAGAAATAGAGCACCGACCGGATCACCAGCTGATGAGAAGAGATATTTAATTCCGCTTCGCCCATGATCAGTGGAGTAGTTCTGATAATTTCTTTTCCAGGTCTTCGCCGCGCAGTCCTTTGGCGATGATCTTGCCATCCTTGTCAAGGAGAAAGTTCATCGGAATACCCCTGATGCCATAATCGACGGCGACGCTGTTCTTCCAGCCATGAAGATCGGAGACCTGCGTCCACGGCAGTCCGTCTTTTTACCGCCGCCAGCCAGTCTTCTTTTTTGTCGTCCAGCGAAACGGCGAGGATGAACAGGCCTTTGTCGTGATAGTTCTTATAAGCTTTTAATACGGCGGGATTCTCGGCGCGGCAGGGCCCGCACCAGCTGGCCCAGAAGTCGATGAGGACATATTTACCTTTGAAAGAAGAGAGACTTATGGAATGGCCGTCGGCGTCAGGCTGGTCGAAGGCTGGCGCGGTCCTGCCGACGCTCGTCTTCATCTGCGCTTCCAGGGTCTCCCTCACCTTTTGGCCGTTCCAACAGTTCTGAATGCCAGGCGCGAGACCGTGAAATAGCGTATCCAGTCGGGTCATATCGTCGGGGTCATAAGTAAAATAAGTATCCAGCGCGATGACCGACGAATAGGAGGACAGGTGCGCTTTTATATAATCGATAGCGAACTGTCGCGGCTTTGGCCACGGGCCCGCCGCCCTCTCTTTTCCTGGTATTGCCGGAACTCGTCCTGTACAGGTGTTCCGCCGATGACGGCTTTCTCCATCGATCCTTTATTCGCCTTTACCTGCAGGTTCCCTTTCTCGAGGAAGAATTCGGTCCGGTACTCTCTTGTGCCGGAAGCACCGATGATGGCCAGCCTGCAGAATTCCGGATCGCCGATGGTTCCCGAGAAGGAGAATTTGCCGGAGGCCGCTTTTACGGAATCGATCTTCTCGGTTTGGCCGTGCCGCAGATAGACCCACCCATTCTTCAGCCCGTCGATCGTGCCGGTCAGGGTGTATGTGGAATCAGTTTCGGGGCGTTGGATCCGGCCGGCCGTCGCGCTTACCAGCGTCAGCGACAGCGCAGCCGCGCCAAAAAGGATAAGCAATTCATGCTGTAATTTAATCAATTTCTCACCGGTTTCCCGCCTTTCAGGACGCTCTGTATCCGCTCGAGCGTTTTCTTTTCCCCGCAGAGGCTGAGGAACGCCTCCCTTTCCAGGTCGAGCAGGTACTGCTCGCTGACAAGAGCCGGCTCGCTGAGGTCGCCGCCGCACATGACGAAAGCCAGTTTTTTGGCGACTACGACGTCATGGTCGGTAGCATACTGTCCCCGCCACATCGCGTGAATGCCAGAGTAGAGCGCCCCAAGGGCGGACCGCCCCAGCACTTTTACGTCCTTGCGGGGTACGGGCATCGTATAACCGTCATTGTATATTTCGATCACCGAGCTCTTGGCTTCCGCGATACGCCGGCCCTGGTTGATGCTGACGATATCCCTGTCCTTTTTCAGGATGCCCAGATCGAAAGCCTCGGCGGCCGAAGTCGAAACCTTCGCCGTGGCAACGGTGAAGAAGCGGTTCTTGAGCGTTATCGTTTCCGGCTCGCCGTCATGCATTTCGTCCCCCGCCCTGAGCGCGAACTCCTTCGTCCCGCCTCCGCCGGGGATCAGACCCACCCCAAGCTCGACCAGTCCGATATAAGACTCCGCCGCCGGGACAACGCGGTCTGCGTGCAGACTCAGCTCGCAGGCGCCCCCAGCGTCAGACCGTGTGGGGCCACCACTACGGGCACTGCGGAATAGCGCGCGCGCATCATCGTATTCTGGAACTGGCGGATCGCCATATCCAGTTCGTCATAGTCCTGTTCGATCGCCAGCATAAAGATCAGTCCGACATTGGCGCCGGCGCTGAAATTTTGCGCGTCATTGGCGATGACCAGTCCTTTGTATTTTTCTTCCGCTGTACCGATCGATCGCTGGATGCCTTCCAGCACTTCTCCCCGATGGTCCCCATCTTGGTATTCCACTCCAGACCCAGCACTTCGTCTCCAAGATGATACAGGTGACAGGCGCTGTTCTTCCATACCGTTTGTCCCTCGAAATTCTTCATCACCAGGAACGCGGCGCCGCCGGGCAGCGGCTTATACGATTTGCTGGCGACATCATAACACAGGCGCTTGCCGCTGTCTACCTTATAGAAGGTCTTTATTCCCGCGGCCAGCATCTCTTCGACCCAGGGAGCTACTTTAAAACCGGCCTCCTTTATTTTCCTGACCATTGCCTCCACACCAAGAACATCCCAGCTTTCGAATACGCCGATCTCCCAGCCGAATCCGGCCATCATGGCATCGTCTATCCTGTAGAGCTCGTCGGAGATCTCCGGAATGCGAAGCGAGACATAGGAGAACAGCGTGCAGTGAAAGAGCCGGAAAAATTCTCCCGCTTTGTCCGCCCCCTGGGCCAGCATCTTCAGTCTCGTCTTCAGATCGTCCACTGCCTTCGCAGCTTCCACGCTGGCGAATTTCGGTCGCTGGCGCGGGCCATATTCCATCGTCTTCAGGTCGAGCGTAAGGATCTCTTTCTCTCCGCCCTTCCCTTTTGTCTTTTTAAAGAAGCCCTGACCAGTCTTGTCACCCAGCCAGTTGTTGGCTACCATCTTGTCGAGCCAGCCGGGAATGGTAAAGACGTCTTTCTGTTCGTCGTCGGGGCAGTTGGCGGCGATGCCTTTTGCCACTTTGACCAGCGTATCGATACCCACTACGTCTGCCGTGCGGAAGATAGCCGATTTGGGCCGGCCGATCAGCGGGCCCGCCAGCGATTCCACTTCGTCGATCGTCAGACCCAGCTGTTCCTGCAGTCGGAAGATGGCCATGATGCTGAACACTCCGATGCGGTTGGCGATAAAGGCCGGCGTGTCCTTGCAGAGCACCGTCGTCTTGCCTAGATAGAGGTCCCCGTAGTGCAGGAGGAAATCCGTTACCTCCGGACTGGTGTGCGGGGTGGGGATGATCTCGAGCAGCCGCAGATAGCGGGGCGGGTTAAAGAAGTGGGTGCCGCAGAAATGCTTTTTGAAGTCGTCGCTCCGTCCCTCCGCCATGAGGTGGATGGGAATGCCGGAGGTATTGGAAGTGATCAGCGTGCCCGGCTTCCGGTATTTTTCTACTTCCGTGAATAACTGCTGCTTGATGTCCAGTCGTTCAACCACCACCTCGATCACCCAGTCGCAGTCAGCGATATCCTTCAGGTTATCCGTAAAATTTCCCGTCTTTATCCTGCTTGCGACCTCTTTTGTATATACCGGAGAAGGATTGGATTTCAGCGCTGCCGCCAGCGAGTCGTGTACTATCCGGTTGCGGACTGCGGGGTGCTCCAGTGTGAGCTTTTTGGCCGTTTCGGCTTCCGTCAGCGCGGTAGGCGCCATGTCCAGTAACAGGGTTTGCAGGCCGATGCCCGCAAAATGACAGGCGATCCTGGACCCCACTGACGCCGCTGCCCAATACAGCCACTTTCTTAATGATCCGGTTCATATGGTTGAAATTAGTTAGTTAAACAACTATTGATACCGAAGATAGGAAAAATTTCGGTACCCCGACCTGCCTCTCCACCCTCCCCTGAAGAAAAAAGGCCGATGGACAAGCCACCGGCCAGAATCTAAATCAATAAACCGAGTCGTGTTAAAGGATTTTCGAGAGTTTGTCGATTTCGTAATTGTCCGCCTTGTTCAGCTGTTCGTAGCGCTCCCTGATCTGCACTTCCATCAGCTGCCTCGGATAGCTGTCTCCGGTCATATAGCTCACCGTCAGGTATACACCTTTTTCGATGATCATCTTATTACCGCAGATATCCGTCATTAAAAGCCTGTCCTTGTCTTCAAAAGAATTGGGACATTCATATTTATTTTTGATCGAGTTGAATAGAATGCTGTTGGTCTTTTCCGTAAAAGACAGGAAGCTCAGCTGGGAATAGTAGAAGAACCCGTTGATGAAATGAAACTGTATCAGCACTTTCTGGCGGAGCAGCTTCGTCCGGTAGAAAAGTATCTTGTGGTCCTTAAAGTCGTTGATATCTTTTATCTGGAACGAGGGCATCCCGATCTTCCAGATCACTTTCCGGGGATTGGACCCGAACTGTATGTCGTGTGGTGCGATAAGTGTCTTACTCAGGTAGGCGTCGTAATGCTCCTGGGACAACTGGTGGTGTGCAAAGTCCAGATAGTACTGGTTGATGAAACTTCTGTAAAAACTTTCCTTCTCCTGGTAGAACGAACTATATCGGTTATACGGCAGGATCTTGTACTGGAGGGTCTGTTTCATAGCACGACAGGTCGTTTAGATATTAGATTTTTTAAAATACACAGCGTAACCGCAGTGAATGTAGAACATCCGACCAATCGGGAATCGCTGTTTTTTTTGCATTACTGCCCACATAGGATATATTAAGGGTCCCTATACCAATGGGCAATAAGCAAGGATAGTCAACGTTGTCGGGCCTTTCGGGGCCCTGCACTTAATAAAACGATAATAAGTGTCTCTAAGTATCGGGAGGTGGATAACTAAGGGGTAGCACTTATTTTTCGGTCGTTTAGTTAACGACAATTGCTACTTCTCTATTATGCATTGCATAAGAATTACATTGAGCAGCCTGCCCGCGCAGGTGCCCCGGAGGGTGACGCTATCGCCATTGCGCAGCGATAGGTACCGGCCATTATAAACGGAGTCGAGATGGCAGTCGACCAGCGCCCGGCCCGGCGCCCGGCCTTCCAGGGTAATGACATAGTTGCCCGATTCTCGCCGGACGATCTTTTGCACCGCCCCCTCACCGAGAGGATTTTGTAGAGGTAGCGGCTGTCCGACAAGGCCTCGTTGCTATCGAAGGAAGAGGACAGGTCGGCGGCTTTCACCGAAGATCCATCGCCCCTCATCGCGGACCCCGCAGAACGGGAACGACAGGCCAGACCCTCGGATCATCGATCCCGACACCAACACAGCGAGGAGAAGAATACTTATAACGTATTTAGGGCGTTTCGGCATGTCAAACCTCATATACGAAAAAATGCGACCAAAGGATTTGATCCGCAAAACCCGCGAAAGGCACCGCTCGCCCCTCACCGGAAAGACCCGGTTACCCCCGGAGGGTCCCCTCAACTCACACCCGATCCCGGTTCCACTGCCTCGGACGGATTCACAAAATGCAGCTTCCCCGCCTTGTCCTCGGCCATCAGTATCATTCCGTTGCTTTCAATTCCCCTCATCTTCCGGGGCGCGAGGTTGGCGACCACAACGACCTGCCTGCCGATGATCTCCTCCGGCCTGAAGTGCATGGCGATGCCGGACACGATAGTCCTCGTCCCGGTGCCCAGTGTCTACCGCGAGCTTCAGCAGCTTGTCTGCCTTTTCCACTTTTTCTGCGGCAACGATGGTGCCCACCCGCAGGTCTAGCTTCGGCAAAATCGTCATAGACAATGGTTGCCTTTGGTTCGGCCGGCACTACCATGCCTGCGGTCACCTCGGGTACGCTACCAGCCTTCCCCCGGCCTCTGCCGCCTTAGCCGCTGCCGTCTCTGCCGCTTTGGCTGCGGAAGCCGTCTGCAGCTTGGCCACCTGCGCCTTGATCTCGTCATCCTCCAGCTTCCGGAACAACAGCTCCGGCGGCCGCAGGCTATACCCTACACTCAGCAGATTCGTCTTTCCTGCATTCTCCCAGTCGAGCATTTTTTCCACCACCTTCATCATATGCAGCATCTTTTTCGCCGTAAAAGGCAGGAACGGATTGATCAGGATGGCCAGGTTGGCAGTTACCTGGAGGCACACATGGATGCAGTTGTCGATGAGCTGCTGGTTCTCCGGCGTCGTTTCCAGCGTCCGGGCGACGATCCAGGGCTCTTTCTTCTGCATGTATTTATTGGCCTGGTCGGCGAGCATGATCACTTCGAACTGCGCCTCGCGAAAACGGTACTCTTCGATGAAGCTGCCCGACCTTCGTCTTTGTCGCCGCGACTGCAGCGAACATAGCCCTGTCCGTATCATCGAACGTGCCGGAGTGCAGCGGCGGAACCTTACCCTTACACAGCTTGTGCATCAGCACGAAAGTCCGGTTGACGAAATTGCCGAGGTTATCCACGAGTCCGCTCTTGTAAGCATCCTGGTAGCCCTTCCAGGTGAAATCACTGTCTTTGGATTCGGGAGCGATGGTCGTCAGATAATAGCGAAGACTGTCGGCCATCTGCGGGCCGCCGTTTTCTTTATTGATGAAATCGTCGATAAAATCCTGCATTTCCAGTTTCCAGTTGCGGCTGGTGCTCATCTTGTCTCCTTCCAGATTGAGGAACTCGTTTGCCGGGACGTTGTCCGGGAGGATATTCCCGTGCAGCCTGAGCATGATCGGGAAGATGATGCAGTGGAAAACGATATTGTCCTTTCCGATGAAATGGACCAGTTTGGTGTCCTTGTCGTACCAGTAGGGTTTCCAGTCTTTGCCGTTATCGATGGCCCACTGGCGGGTGGCGCTGATATAGCCGATAGGCGCGTCGAACCAGACATACAATACCTTTCCTTCCGCTTCGGGCAGCGGGACTTTTACACCCCAGTCCAGGTCGCGCGTTACGGCACGGGGCTGGAGACCGCCGTCGATCCAGCTCTTGCACTGGCCGACGACACTGGCGCGCCAGTCGTCCTTGTGTTCTTTCAGTATCCATTCCCGAAGGAAGTCTTCGTGCTTGTCGAGGGGCAGGTACCAGTGTTTGGTACTTTTCTTCACCGGTGGCGTACCGCTCAGCGTGCTGTGTGGGTCGATCAGCGCTCGGGGCTCAGTGAACTGCCGCAGTTCTCGCACTGGTCGCCATAGGCGCGTTTATTTCCGCATACCGGACAGGTCCCCACGATATACCGGTCTGCCAGAAAGGTCTTGGCTTCCTCGTCGTAGTATTGTTCGGTTTCCTTCACGATCAGTTCGCCGCGGTCGTTGAGATTGGTAAAGAATTCGCGGCTGGTCTCGTGGTGGATAGGCTCGCTCGTGCGGTGATAGATGTCGAAGGAAATGCCCAGGTCGGCAAAATTTTGCTTGATCAGCTCGTGGTATTTATCGATGATCGCCCGGGGAGTCGTACCTTCTTTCATCGCCTGGATAGGGATGGCCGTTCCGTGTTCGTCGCTGCCGCAAATAAAGGCGACGTCGCGATGCTGCGCCCGGAGATAGCGTACATATATGTCTGCCGGCAGATAGGCGCCCGCCAGATGACCGACGTGTTTCAGGCCGTTGGCGTAGGGCAGTGCTGCCGTGATGAGATATCTTTTAGGTTGATTCGTCATATGAGTAATTCCTTCCGCCACCGGCGGAGCTAAATTTAGTGGGTGCAAAGTTACGCCCTTTGCGGGATGCTGCAAAGACGGCGGCGGCGTCGCGGCCACGGCAGAAGTCCGGCTCGCCGGTCGCCCGTAGTCCCCGCTCCGATGGCCTCCACAAGCCATGCGTCCCCAACGCTCCCCGTCCCCGGCGCTCCCGTCCCCAACGCTCCCCGTCCCCAACGCTCCCCGTCCCCCTACTCTTGTAAATTAAACTCCACCGACGCGTTCTTCCTGTAGTCCGTCGAAAGGAACAGATTATACGTCTTCCCGTGTATCGTCACCTCCATCAGCGCGGTATTCGGCGGCAGCTTCCCCAGATTCTCCGCGAACAGCACCACCCGGTTCACGGGCAGGCTCTTGTCGATGGGTATCAGCAGGACCTTGGCATCCGCCGTCAGCTTGACGTGCTGCACCAGCAGCTGGCCGTTGACAAACAGGCTGACCGAGTCTCCGTCGATCTCCCCGTTGTCATACAGCGCGACCCGGATGGTATCCGTCCCCCGGGCAGGGATAGTCGCTGCTACTTTGGTTTCTCTGTCCAGCAGTTGCCTGGACTCGGTAGAGTCTTTCTTTGGATGGGGCGGCAACATGATCGGGATAAAGGGAGGAGCTTTTTTCTCGAGACGGATCTCCATCTTGCCCGACTTTCCGGTCTGCTGGTTGGTAAACCCCCAGTGACCCTCGAGAATATCCTTCCTCCCCGCCGACCGCCGGTAAAACAGAATATAAAAACCGGGCGAGGGACCCGCTTTCACCTCAGAATTCCGGAAAGGATCACCGCCTTCCACTGCACTGGTGATGGAACTGTCCTCGCGGATCGTAAGGATCGAATCCTTCCCGTAGAAGCGTCCGCTGATGACGATATGACGTATATATTGGTATTCCGGCGAGTACCAGTGGAGTACCCCGCCAATGGAAGAGTCACCCTCCGTGATAGATAAGACTAATTTTTGTTGACTTTCCGACTTGCTGTCGGTGGCAGTCCCCGTCCATTGTCCGGTGAGATCCTGTCCATTCAACCTCTGTCCTATCCCTAATGACAATAACAAGAATAAGAATGCCAATAAAGAACGCATGTACTAAAAGTAGTAATTTTAAGCGGCCGCGATTGTGGCCACCCGAACTGGACAGCGTCCAGTTCCCGACATTAAATGATTTGCGGCAAAAAATAAGTTTCGACCATTTTTTGCCGCAACAATATTAATCCAAAAGTTAAGATGAATCGAAAAACTTTCTCTCTTCGTTGCTGACGCTGGGCGCCGCGGGACCTGCACTCGGCGCACAACCACGGGGCGCCGCCGCACAACTACCCACCGCACCGGCAACAACGAGGGCGCCTTTTCCCCTTATCACTCCTCCCTACCTCAAACCAGGCGACACCATCGGCATTACCTGTCCCGCCGGGAATATCACGCTGAAAGAGATCCAGCCTGCCACCCAGCTGATCGAAAGCTGGGGTTTCAGAATAAGGGTCGGCGATACAGTCGGGAAAAAAGACGCGATCTTTGGCGGAACTGACGATGAAAGGGCGGCGGATTTTCAGAAAATGATCAATGACCCCGGGATCGCAGCGATCCTCTGCGCCCGCGGCGGATACGGCGTCGTACACATCATCGACCGGCTGGATTTTGTCGGCCTGATCCAGCACCCCAAATGGATCATAGGTTTCAGTGATATCACCGTCCTTCTATGCCATATTCATACCAATTTCAATATGGCTTCGGTCCATTCCAAAATGTGCAACAGCTTTCCCGACGACTGGTCAAAAGCTGAGCCCGCCCAGGCGAAATCCATCCTTTCGATCCGCCAGGCACTCGCCGGAGAAAGAATGGAATATTCGGCCACGCCCCATCCGCAAAACCGCGCGGGTCTCGCCGAAGGGATGCTCGTAGGCGGCAATCTGAAGACCATCGAGACCCTGGCCGGAACACCATCCGATATCGACACGACCGGCAAGATCCTCTTCGTGGAAGACACCGGCGAATACCTGTACAGCATCGATCGCATGTTCTGGCACCTGGAGCGAACGGGTCGGCTGAATCGTCTTGCAGGCCTCGTCGTCGGAGGATTTAAAGTAAAGCCCGACGATCCCGGCGAGGAGTTTGTCCGCACGGTCGTCGACATCGTCACCGAAAGGGTAAGGCAGTATTCCTATCCGGTATGTTTTGATTTTCCCGTGGGCCACCAGAAAGAGAACTACGCACTCAAGTACGGCATCCCGCATATTCTCGATACGCGCGACGGCCAGGCCAGGCTGTCCGAAAAATCCGTCAACCTAGCACCCCTGCCATGAAAATCCCTCCCTGCCTGAAACCCGGAGACACCATCGCCATCGTCTGTCCAGCGGGCTATATGCCGGCCGAAAGAGCGGCCATCTGTATTGAGACCCTGCAGACCTGGGGTTACAAGGTCCGCGTCGGCCATACAGTCGGCGGACCCTCGGACAACTATTTCTCCGGTACCGACGACCAACGCCTGGCAGAATTCCAGCAGATGCTCGACGATCCTGATATAACCGCCATCCTCTGCGGACGCGGCGGTTATGGCCTCACCAGGATCATCGACCGCATCGATTTCTCGACCTTCGCGAAGGCCCCGAAATGGATCGCCGGCTTCAGCGACATTACCATTCTTCATACACATATCTGGTCCAACTACAAGATAGTGACCCTGCACTCACCCATGGCCGGGGCCTTCAACGACGGCGGCGCAGACGACGTCTATGTCCGTTCGCTGCGTAAGGCGCTAAATGGCGAAAAAGCAGCCTACGAATGCGCGCCCCATCCCTTCAACCGCACCGGCACAGCGACCGGCCGTCTCGTGGGCGGCAACCTCTCACTGATCGCTCATCTGACAGGCACGGTCTCCGATATGCGTACCAAAGGAAAGATCCTCTTCCTCGAAGACGTCGGCGAATACCGCTACAATATCGACAGAATGCTCCATCAGCTGAAGCGCAGCGGCAAGCTGGACCGCCTCGAAGGACTCGTCATCGGCGGCTTCACCGACTCGAAGGATACGACGCGGCCGTTCGGCGCCACCGTCGAAGAGATCATCCGCGACGTGATCAGCGAATACGACTATCCGGTTTGTTTCGGATTTCCGGTGAGCCATGACCGGGAGAACTATACACTGAAGATAGGAGTGCAGCACACGCTAGACATAACTCCCGAAAAAATAACACTGAAGGAATAAAATAGAGAAGGGGTCGCCCGAAGGCGGCCCTTGCTCATGTGTATGTAGGCATCGACTCGAACTCAACCTGTCTTATCTGAGATAAATCCTTGCTCTTGCTTTCTTCCCAACATAAAGGTCATAACTTTTTTCCGATTGACGTCATCGATTAATTTTATCATCAGATAGGTAGAATCTATTAACTTTGGGTCAATATGACCTTCGTTCAGCTGGAATATATCGTAGCGGTAGACACCTACCGTCATTTCGCCACCGCGGCGGGGCATTGCTTCGTCACACAGCCCACGCTTTCCATGCAGGTCCAAAAACTGGAGGAAGAACTGGGCCTCAAGATCTTCGACCGCAGCAAACAGCCCGTCATTCCCACCGAAGCCGGCAGAGCTATCATCGAACAGGCCAGAAAGATCCTCGGAGAAAAACATATCATCGGCGAGATCGTCCAGGAGAAAAAAGGCGTGCTCACCGGCGAGATCCGCATCGGCATCATCCCGACACTCGCGCCCTATCTCCTGCCCCTGTTCATACAGTCCTTTACGACGAAATATCCGCAAATCAAACTGGTAGTCAACGAAATGACTACCGAAGTGTTAGTGACCCGCCTCCGCGAGGGCCGTATCGACGTAGGGGTCCTCGTGACGCCTCTGCAGGAGAACGGTATCCGCGAACAGGTCCTCTTCTATGAAGAGCTGCTCGTATATGTCTCCCGCAGGAACGCGGCTTATAAGAAGACCTATATGCTCGCCCAGGACATCGACCCGTCGAAACTTTGGCTGCTCGAAGAAGGGCACTGCTTCCGGTCGCAGATAGTCAAGCTCTGCGAGTTGCGGAAGGCCAGCCGCGAGGGAAGTCATTTCGACTACGAGGCCGGCAGCCTGGAGACCCTGCGCCGCATGGTGGAACTCAACGACGGGATCACTATCCTGCCCGAGCTCGGCCGCCATGGACCTGACGGGCAAACAGCAGCAGCTGATCCGGCATTTCAAAAGGCCGGCGCCCATGCGCGAGGTCAGTCTCGTCGTCCATCGGGATTTTGTCAAGCAGCGGCTGGTACAGGCACTTCATCAGGAGATCCTGGCGTCGATTCCCGAGAAAATAAGATTGAATAAGAACCAGAACGTGGTACCGATATAATTAATTAGCTTGCACGCGTATGGCGATCAAAAAGATACTACTCAATGTCTTAGGTGAAAAAAATACCTGAGTTTTTCTGGCCGGTTCCTTCCAGCGCCTCTACCGTACCGGTCTGCTGGGGGCTGAGTATAACGACGTCTATTTTCTCAAACATATTATCCGCCCGGGTGACTACTGCGCCGATATAGGCGCACACCTGGGCTATTTCACCATCGAGCTGAGCCGTCTGGTCGGCGATTCGGGAAAAGTTTTTGCGATCGAGCCGATGAGCGCCTTCCACAATACCCTTCGCCGCCTCATTCAAAAGAAGAATGCCGCCAATGTCACCCTCTACCAGGTCGCACTGGGCGGCAGCGGTGAGTATGTGGAAATGGGCGTGCCCCGCATCGGAGCCATGAAGAAATTTGCTCCATGCCCGCGTCAAAGAGGCCAACCCGCACCTCGAATTCTTCGAGTCCGAAAGAGTAAAGAATGAGTCCGGGGATCGCCTCTTCAGCGAACTGCCCCGTCTGGACTATATCAAATGCGACGTCGAGGGTCTGGAATACCAGGTCTTCGCCACTATGCTGCAGACACTGCAGAAACACCATCCCATCCTGCTCGGCGAGTTCTTCGAAAGAGAACAGCGCATCAAATTCTTCGAGCTGCTGAGTCCCCTCGGCTATAAACCCTATGCCCTCGAACAGGGCAAGTTGGTGCCCCTTGATGTCTACGCCGAAGGACCCGTCGTCTCCCAAAATAATTATTTTGTACCACCACAGCGCGAGGAAAGGCTCCGTCCCTTCTTCAAAGGATAGCCCCGGCGCTACCCCTTCACCCGGCCCCCTCTGTCAAAGGCTTATCACCGAGTCCAGCTTCTGCCTGAACGCCGCTGACCCCGGCTCCAAAACAGTCACCGGCGCTGTCACCTCCTTTAGGTATTCGTTGGTAGGCAAATGGTAGTGCAGCATCTGCTTCACGGGATATAGAAAGAAATAACGCCGCATAACGGATGTCATACTGGAATAAGGCGATTCGAGGATCAGTCGCCGGCAGTCCCTGACGGCCGCCAGCTGTGCCGCGATACCCGTCCCCAATCCCTGACCATAGATGACGATCTGTCCCGGCTGCCACCGGCTGCGCGCGAGCTTGTAAAAGATGAGGGCCTGCTCGTATAGTCTCTTTTCGCTGAGCGTCCCGGTGCTCTTTCCATACCCGGGATAGTCGATCAGCCATAGCTGGTATCCTTTCGCAGTAAATTCAGGAGCGACTCCGACATAATCCCCGTTGTTCCCCCTGCTGTCGTGAAAATACAACACCACACCCCTGGCCGGACTATCCGCTTCAAGTTGCAATACATTAATATTTGTCGTCGCATCATACGGGATATTCAACTCTCTGAATGGTCCGGCAATATTCCACTTCGCCTTCCTATCCACCGTCGTGGGATGAAAGATCAGCCGCTCCTGTCCATAAAACCAGGCAATTCCGACAACACAATATAGCAGGACCAGCACCTTGGCCCAGCGCGTAAAGGATTTCTTCATAACTAACCGCTGATTACTTCTTCAACTATTCCATCCCCGTCCTTTTCAGATTGAAATTGGGCACCGGCGATACGATCAGCGGGAACTTCTCGATCGTAACGTTGGAGGGATCCAGACCAAACCCCCTTTCTTCAGAGAGGCTCAGTTCCTTCAGCCAAAAATACAATTTCATGACCACCCGCTCGAAGAAGGGAAGTTCGTTGTCCTGGCTGAGATATTTTTCCATGACGATGAACTGGAAATCTCCCACGACATTGTTACGCTCCAGCGATTCGTACCGGCTGGTAATATTCACTTCCCGGTTGTTGACAAGGTCTTCCACGACCTTGCGGAACATCAGATTGATCTTTGGTTCGATCCGGAAACCAAGGCGGAACTCGACCCGGATAATATCGTTGGGAATGATATGTTCTACGGAATATTCAGCCGTGTAGGGATCGTCGAGGGTGTCGACGTGGACGAACCAGTAGATATCGGCCCGTTTCGGCTTCTTATTCAGAATGGAGTAGATGATCTTGTGCTCGATTTCCTTCGGGTTGTTGGCGCTGGTCATATAGACCAGATGCGTGGCCGATTTGGCAACCGTCCGGTCGTTGCTGAGCTCCTGTATCTGCGGGATATAGTGCTCCATACGGACGAACTCCACATAGCGGTTCTTGATCTTGCGCGCGCGAAACCAGACGTACATGACCGCGAAAAGTGCCCCGCCTACGATCAGCGTGACAAAGCCACCATGCGGAAATTTCTCCAGATTAGCGGACAGGAAGCTGATTTCGATACTCAGATAGACGCACAGATACAGATAGATCAGCGCGGAATTGGTCCGCCGGGAGATAAGATAGTTGGCGAAAAGGATGGACGTCGCCAGCATACACAGCGTGATAGCCAGTCCGTAGGCCGCTTCCATATGGGCCGAGCTCTGAAAATAGAGGGTGATGCCGCAGCAGCCGATGAACAGCATGAAGTTGATAGCGGGTATATAGGACTGTCCCCTTTCTTCGGTGGGATAGCTGATCCGCAGCTTGGGCCAGAGATTGAGCCGCATACTCTCGCTGATCAGGGTGAACGAGCCGGTGATCAGCGCCTGGCTCGCGATGATGGCAGCAGCCGTGGCGATGATGATACCCGGTATGACAAACCAGGTCGGCATGATATTGTAAAAAGGATTGCCCACGGAAGTGTCGAATATGCGTCCCCTGTACTGGGCAAGTAGCCAGTGCGCCCTGTCCCAGATAGTTGAGGATAAGGCAGAGCTTGACATAGATCCACGAGATACGGATATTGCCCTTGCCGCAGTGGCCGAGGTCGGAATAGAGGGCCTCCGCACCCGTGGTACAAAGGAATACCGCCCCCAGTATCCAGAAGCCCTTGGGATAATAGGTCAGCAGCTGGATGGCATAGTGGGGGCTGAGGGCCTTGAAGATCCCCAGATCGTCCAGGAGATGGCTGCTTCCCAGCACGGCCAGCATACTGAACCAGATGAACATGATGGGGCCGAACAGCTTGCCAATGGACTCCGTGCCGAATTGTTGCAGGAAGAAAAGGATGACCAGAATGCCCAGCACCAGGTAGACGATCGTCGACTGGTCGATATACCGGAAAGCTGGCATCTGCCGCAGACCTTCGATCGCCGAAGTGACGGAGATCGGCGGGGTGATCATGCCGTCTGCGAGCAGCGCAGCGCCGCCGATCATGGCCGGGAAGCACCAGCCACCGCCGCTGCCGGCGCACGAGGGCGTAAAGGGAAAAGATCCCGCCTTCCCCATTGTTGTCGGCTTTAAGGGTCAGCCAGACATATTTCACTGTGGTCTGGAGCGTCAGGGTCCAGATAATACAGGAAAGGGAACCCAGGATCAGGTCTTCTCTGATTACTCTTCCGTGGATTATGGCGTTGAGAACGTAGAGGGGGAGGTCCCGATGTCGCCGTAGATGATGCCCAGTGCAATGATTAGATTTGCTAAACTGACTTTGTTGATCTGATTGCTCACAAACGAGTCTTCTGTTAATAAATAGGCAAAGTTATATGTAAAAAGATGGAAAGGCAAGCTATTTTTAAATGACCTCCTCCCCGCACCGCTGCCGGCCCCCTTCTCCCCCTTCGAACTTCGCCGGAGGATCTTCCCTCCCTCCTTCTCGTTCACTCCCTACGCTACGCTCGGGAACCCCCCAATCCGGCCCTCCCGGCAACCCCAAGTTTAAATCCCTCGTAACAACTAATAGTTAAACTTTTACCTATCTTAGGACTTAAAATGTAGCGGTAACTATGAGCAGACCTCTGTCATTCCTGCTGTTCGCACTCACCCTAACGGTTGCTGTCCAGGTAAAAGCCCAGGTTCAGCAGATCACCTACACCGAGCCTGAGCGGGAGGACGGACGCCGGACCAATTTCGAGATTATCGGGAAGATCAACGATAACTTCCTGGTATTCAAGAATAATAATTCCACAAACGCCATCAGCATCTACGACAGCGATATGAAGCTGCAGCAGAGGGTGCCGCTGTCCTTTCTGCCGGACAAATACATCAACGTCGATTTTGTCGCCTACCCGGAGTTCTGCTACCTCATCTACGAATACCAGAAAAAAGCATCGTCCACTGCGCAGCGGTCAAGCTCGACGGTCAGGCCCGCAAGATAGGGGAGCCCATCGACCTCGACACGACCCAGATCGGTTTCGCCGCCAGCAACAAGATCTATACGACCGTGGTCAGCGAGGACAAACAAAAGATCATGGTCTTTAAGATCAACAGCAAGAACCCCCGCAATTTCCTGTTCACCACCTTTCTTTTTGACGCCAGCCTGCAGCTGCTCGACCGTCACCGTATATATATCCCGATGGAAGAGCGGAACGAGCTGTTTACCGACTTTCAGGTCGACAACGACGGACAGCTGGTATTCGGCAAATACCTGCGCAGCGGCAGCAACGATTACGTATCACGGGTCGCCCTTGTCACCAAGGGGCCGACGGCCGACAGCTTCTCCGTAAAGGACATCGGCGCCGGCGACCGCATCCTCGACGAGATCAAGCTGAAGGTCGACAACACCAATAAACGCTATATCCTCTGCGGCTTCTACTACAAACAGCGGCGGGGAAATATCGAAGGACTCTATTCGGTCATCTGGGACAAGGCGACCAACAGCAGGGTAGAAGAGAAGCTGACCGTATTCAACGACGAGCTGAGAGCCCAGGCCAAGAGCTCCGACGCCAATCTGCGGATGGCCTTCAACGATTTCTTTGTCAAGCACATCATCACGAAGCGGGACGGCGGCTATCTGCTGGTGACGGAGTCCCTGTATACCACCTCCCGCGGGAATATGTTCAACCGCTGGGACTATATGTACAACCCCGCTTTCGGGCCGGGAGGCTTTTACTCCCCGTATTATTATAGTCCGTATTACAATCCCTGGAGCAGGAACTACGGCAACTATGCTACCCGGTTTCACGCCGAGAATATCATGGTCCTTTCTTTCGATGCCCAGAGCAATCTGCAGTGGAGCGCTATCATACCCAAAAGCCAGTTCGATGACGAGACGGAGAACCTGATCTCCCACGAGCTGGTCAATACCGGCGGAGAGCTGCACTTCCTCTTTAATCTCTACGAACGTCGGAATATGCTGCTCAACGACCAGAGTGTTTCCCCCGAGGGTAAGGTTACCCGGTATCCTACGTTGCGGAACCTGGACAGGGGCTACGACTTCATGCCCCGCTACGGCAAACAGGTCAGCAGCTGGGAGACCATTATTCCCTGTCTTTTCAAAAATTATCTGTGCTTTGCCAAAGTTGATTTTAATTAGCTTTGCGCATGATCGGTATTTTTAGACAGAAAACCCCGACTAATGCCCTGTTGCTGGTCTTCTATGCGTTTGTATTAAAATTTCCGCTATTCTTACACCCCGTCGTCCCGGTCCTTCATCCGGAAGATAACTATCTGTATAAGATAATTCTGAACGGCCTCGATACCATATTTCGCGGCGTCCCGGTCTTCTATTCCGTGCTGGCCTTTGTGCTGCTGATCGTCCAGGCGACCCTGTTCGACCGTATCTTCAATCACAATAAAGTATTGCCAAAACCCAATTTCCTGCCGGGGATGTCCTATATCCTCATCACGTCCCTGCTTCCCGACTGGGGGCATTTTTCTGCCCCCCTGCTGATCAATACCATTATGATCTGGGTCTGGTACAGAATGATGGAGCTGTATAACAGCCACAGGCCCGGCACCGCCATTTTCGGTATCGGCATCTGGACGGGTATCGTATCACTGCTATATATACCTGCGATGGCCTTTCTGCTGCTGGTGCTGATGGGGCTGCTGGCCATGCGGCCCTTTCGGATCCGCGAGTGGTTCGTCGGGCTGCTGGGATTTACCTTCCCCTATTATTTCCTCTTTATCTACCTCTACCTCTCCGGGCACTGGAGCTGGTCGAATATCATACCGAAGATCGTTTTTACCGTTCCCGCCCGCCCCTCTTCCATCTGGGTCACCCTCGGCATTGTCTGGCTGATCGTTCCCTTTATGGTCGGCGGGTATTTTGTTCAAAAGAACCTTTCCAAATTCCTGATCCAGATCCGCAAGAGCTGGAGCCTTTTGCTCCTTTTCCTCCTGGTCGCCGTGCTCGTCATCCTCATCAACCGGGTCAACTCGTATGAGAACTGGGTCATCATGGCCGTCCCCTTCGCCGCCTTCCACGCCGCCGCCTACTACTATCCTACCAAAACCCTCGGCCCCAATATCCTGCACTGGATGATCGTGGCCTATATCGTCGCCATGAACTATTTTATCTGAAACCCGGCCGCCCCCACCACCTTCACCAGCGGGCAGGTACCGTTGCCACCCCCTTGTACCTCCTCCCACCCAGGAACCAACGACCTCGGGTTCTCCAAACTCCCAAAAAGCCGTACCTTTGCCCTTCAAACCTACTAAGGATATGAAATTTGGCGTAGTCGTTTTTCCCGGGTCGAATTGTGATCGTGATATGTATGACAGTCTGCTACAGGACCTTGGCCAGGAAGTAGTTATGCTCTGGCATAAGGACACCGACCTGAGCGCCTTCACCACGGAGGACTGCATCGTTCTGCCGGGCGGTTTCTCCTATGGGGACTACCTCCGCTGCGGCGCCATCGCGCGTTTCAGCCCTATTATGCAGAGCGTTACCAAATTCGCAGGCGAAGGCGGTAAGGTCTTCGGCGTCTGCAACGGCTTTCAGGTACTCTGCGAATCGCACCTGCTGCCCGGCGCGCTGCTACGCAATGCCAACCAGCAGTTCATTTCCAAAAACGTCTATCTGCGCGGCGTCGGGGACCAGGGCTGCGCGCTGAAAGTGCCCATCGCCCACGGCGAAGGCCGCTATTATGCAGACGACCTGACCCTGGACCAGCTGGAGGCCAACGGACAGATCATCTATAGGTATACCGACGAGGACGGAAATATTACCGCGGCCGCCAACCCCAACGGTTCCCTGAGAAATATCGCTGGCATCTGTAACGCGACGCGCAACGTATTCGGAATGATGCCGCATCCCGAGCGCGCCTGCTCCGAAGCCCTCGGAAATATCGACGGAAAAACCATCCTGGAAGCGTTATTTATCAACGCCAAAGAGAAACCCGCAGCTAAGAAAGCGGGATTGGTAAATTTTTAGTTTTCTGTAACATTTGGAAACTGAACTTTAGGGTTCTTTATACCTCTAAAAAAAATATGAAAAAATCACTCCTGTTTTGTTTGTCCCTTCTCACCGGCGGTCTAGTCATGGCCCAGTCGAGCAAGGAAGTTTCCTGGTCATATTCGGCGAAGAAGATCGCAGACAAGACCTACGAAGTGCACATGACGGCCACCATCGGCGGCAACTACCATCTCTATGCACAGGACGCCGGCGGCGAAGGACCCATTCCAACGACGTTCACGTTCACCAAAAGCCCCCTTCTGACACTGGACGGACCTGTAAAGGAAAAAGGTCAGATGGTAAAGAAGAACGAGGCTGCCTGGGGACACGACGTAAAATACTACGAGAAGACGGTTGACTTCGTCCAGGTTGTCAAACTCAAGACGAATGTTAAAACCAGTCTGGCAGGCAAGGTCGAATTCATGGTTTGCAACGACCAGCAGTGTCTTCCTCCGGCCGACGTGGACATCAAAGTCAATATAGGAGGATAAAAATGGTTCCGTCGTCTATCTGACGAAAACAATACATTAAAAACGGGTTCTTTGCAGGAACTCGTTTTTTAGTTAAGACCCAGCAGCATGTTACCTAACTCTACGTTCTACTCAGGCCGTCGGCTTCGTCTGCTGACTTTCGCCTTTTTATTTTTGCTCATGGCGCACCGCGGCCTCGCCCAGTCCGACACCGCGCATAGCGCCGTCACCTGGGATTTCAGCGTTCAGCAGGGTGCCGACGGCAAGCCGGTCCTGGTCCTGAACGGACATATTAAGGAAGGGTGGAGGCTCTATTCCACGACGATGCCCGACAGCCTGCCCAACTCGCGCGTTACGCTGGACAGCACCGCCGGCGCCACGGTCGGAAAGATCGAAGAGAAAGGTCAGCTGAAAACACAGCCGGAGCCGCTGTTCAACAACGCGAAAACGGGCTCGTACACCGGTCGGACACAGTGGTTGATACACCTGGATCCGACATCGGCCACCCCAACCGGCGATCTGAAAGGTGCTGTCGTATTCATGGCAATCAATAAAGATTCCGTAGTAGGCCCTCAGGAAGTCCCCTTCCGCTACGCACGTGCGGCGGGCGGCGGACTCATAGCAAAATCAGCCGAACTGCAGGCCTCCGCAGGCGCCGCGAACGAACTAAAGAAGTCCACCATCGATCTCGATAATCCGGTAAACAAATGCGGCGGTACGGGCGCTGAAAATTCAGCGTCCAAAGGCCTCTTCGGTCTTTTCATTCTCGGTATTCTCGGCGGCCTGGTCGGCCTGATCATGCCCTGCACCTTCCCGATGATCCCGCTGACCGTCAGCTTTTTTACCAAGCGCTCGGCCACCCGGTCAAAAGGTATTGCCAACGCCTTCCTGTACGGATTCTTCATCTTCCTTATCTATACCCTGATCAGCGTCCCGTTCTATTTTCTGAAAGCGAACAACGCAAACATCCTGAACAATATCGCCACCAACGTCTGGCTCAATCTGTTCTTTGCAGCGGTGTTCCCTGGCCTTCGCCCTGTCCTTTTTTGGTCTCTTCGAGATCACGCTGCCGAGTAGGTTTTCAAATTCGGTAGATACCAAGTCCAATATCAGCAGCGTCGGCGGGATCTTTTTCATGGCGCTGACCCTGGCGATCGTCAGCTTCTCCTGCACGGGACCAATACTGGGAACCTTTGTCGTGAGCGCTCTCGGCCCCAACGGAGGTCCGATACAGCTGACGGTGGTGCTGGCGGGTTTTGGCTTTGCACTGGGCCTTCCTTTTGCCCTGTTTGCAATGTTCCCCAGCTGGTTGCAGTCTCTGCCCCGTAGCGGTGCGTGGATGAACACGGTGAAGATCGTTTTTGGCTTCCTCGAGCTGGCGCTGTTCATTAAATACTTTTCAAATGCTGACCTGGTCACGCACTGGGGCATCCTGAAAAGAGAGACCTTCTTTGCACTCTGGATCCTCGTGAGTGTGGCGCTCGCGCTCTACCTCTTCGGGGTCATCAAATTCCATCACGATCCTCCGCCGAAACAGCTCAGCAAGACCCGGATAGCCTTCGGTATTCTTTCTGGTCTTCGCCGGCTATCTGGCGCCGGGTCTCAGCAATACGAAATACGCGAATATCTCCCTTGTCAGCGGCTTCCCTCCGCCATTGAGCTATAGTCTGTATAAGTCCGCGGATGATTCCAGACGGGTCGAAGCCAACGTGATCAACGACTACGACAAGGCGCTGGCGCTGGCCAGAGAACAGCACAAACCGCTGCTGATCGATTTTACCGGCTGGGCCTGCGTCAACTGCCGCAAGATGGAGGAGAACGTCTGGCCCCAGGAAGTCGTGAAGGACAAGATCAAACAGGACTTTATCCTGGTCTCCCTGTATGTCGATGACCGTAAGGCCCTGCCGGACGACCAGCAGTTTTTGTTCACGACGGGCGATGGCAGCAAGAAAAGCCATCCGGACGGTAGGGGACAAGTTTGCAACACTGCAGTCCGAAAATTTTAAAAATGCGTCCCAGCCTTTCTACGTCGTCATCAGTCCGGACGAAAGATTACTGAACCGGCCCGTAGGCTATACCCCCGACGCCAAAGAATACGCCAGCTGGCTCCAGTGCGGATTGGACGCCTACCAACAGAAAAAGGGCGTGTCGAAGAAATAGGCCTCACCCCACACTAAAAAATAAAAAGCCCCTCGCAAGAGGGGCTTTCAATTAGGCGTCATTCTGTCCCGGCCTTCCAGCCAAACTAAGGGCAAGTCTTGTTACCAGATGGGGGGGCCAGAATGACAATATCTTTTCGCTACTAACGGGCAAGCCGGCATCGGCGCCTATCCCCGCGATAACGATCGTACCAAAGAAAAAAGTCCCTGCTCTCTTCGAGCAGGAACTCTTAATATTTTTTTTAATGGATCTTTTCACACATTGAAGTTAGCGGTTCTATCCGTTCCCCGATACTTAAAGTTAGTTAAAGATTTTTAAAAAAACGCTCATCGTATTTTTCGTACTTGCGATGAACTACCATCTTCTTTAAATCCTTGTTAGTAAAATTCAATCATTACAAGGCAATCTTTTTTTCTGTCATCATTTTACGCAGGTTGATCAGACCATAGCGCATCCGGCCAAGGGCCGTGTTGATGCTGCAATTCGTCAGGGCAGCGATCTCCTTGAAGGAGAGGTCTGCATAGTGACGGAGGATGATCACTTCGCGCTGATCTTCCGGCAGCAGGTCGAGCATCTGTCTTACACGATCATGGCTCTGGCGTTTCATCATCTTGGTGTCTGCTCCCTCTTCCGTGAAGCTGGATCACTTCGAAGATATCCCTGTCATCGCTTGTCTTGATGGCGGGAGTCCTCTTTACCTTCCGGAAATGGTCGACACACAGGTTGTGCGCAATCCGCATCGCCCAGGGAAGGAATTTACCCTCTTCCGTGTAGCGGCCACCACGAATGGTGTCAATAATTTTGATGAGAACGTCCTGGAAAATATCTTCGGCGAGATATTTGTCTTTTACCGGGAAGAGAATGGAAGTGTACAACTTGTCTTTGTGACGAACAATCAGTGCTTCCAACGCATGGAGGTCACCGTCCCTAAATTGGTGAATAAGTTCGTGGTCAGTCTTTTTGCGTAGCAATGTCATAAACTTCTACGGGTTTTTGAAGGTGATAGGATATATTTTGGATTTTAAAGATGGCTCGGTTTTTCTGTGTAGAAGCTATAGTCGATAGGCGGCAGCGTTTATCGGGCCGTTAGACCCTTTTGTTAAAATTCAATATTCACATTCCTTTTCCAATTGTGCACAAATAACTCTTGCACGATTAGGATTTAAAGATATACATTTTTTGGAATAAACCACATTTTGGGAATTTTTTTTGTTTTTATATTCTCCAAACTCCCAGAAAAACAATAAGGTAAGTACTTATTTTTGTCTTTCCTCGGTTTCCAGTTTTGAGAAATGTATATTTTTTGGCCTTTTGGATCACGGTTAGTCCTGCAACATTTGTTCACTGAAATTTGTTAAAATTATTAGCAAAAACCAGCCGCCAGTTCCCGGCAATTCATCATTTTGGTGTAGGTTTGTTAATATAGGGAACGCTACTGGCACGAGCACACAATAAATATAGGGAGGCCACAGGCGCAATCACACAATAATATATGGCCACAACGGGTAAAGTAAAAAAACAGAAAAAAGAAAAGATCATCCCCTCCGCCCCGACTCCTGACGCCGATGCGATATTCATAAAAGGAGCAAGGGTTCATAACTTAAAAAATATTGATGTATCCATTCCCCGCAATAAGTTGGTAGTGGTGACAGGCGTGTCCGGTTCCGGGAAATCTTCCCTGACCATCGACACCCTCTTTGCGGAAGGCCAGCGTCGCTACGCAGAAAGCCTTAGCGCCTACGCCCGCCAGTTCATGGCGCGCATGGACAAGCCGGACGTAGACTATATAAAAGGTCTCTGTCCCGCCATCGCCATCGAACAAAAGGTCATCACACGGACCCCGCGGTCGACCGTCGGCAGTATGACCGAGATCTATGACTACCTCCGCCTGCTCTACGCCAGAGTCGGAAAGACGTATTCCCCGGTCACCGGCCGGATCGTAAAAAAGACGACGTCGGCGACGTCGTAAGCGCCATTGCGGGCCTGAACGCCAATGACCGCGTCCTCTTGCTTACTCCCTTCAAACAACACAGGAACCGGGACACAAAAGAGGAGCTGAACATCCTGCTCCAAAAAGGCTTTTCCCGTATATATCTGCCCGCGTCCGGAGAGGTCGGAGAGACCCTCCGCATCGAGGACCTTCTTGAAATGGACGACAAAGAGCTCAAAAAGAAACTGCCCGCCCCCGGCGCATCCATCCTCGTCGACCGCCTCGTAGTAAAGGCCTTCGACGAAGACGACCGCCACCGCATCGCCGACTCCGTCGGCACCGCCTTCTATGAAGGCGAAGGCGAAATGCAGCTCGAAGTCAACGGCACCCGGCGCCTCCCATTCTCGAACCGCTTCGAACTCGACGGCATCAACTTCGAGGAGCCCGTTCCCAATCTGTTTTCGTTCAACAATCCCTTCGGCGCCTGCCCCACCTGTGAAGGTTTTTCCCGTGTACTCGGCATCGACGCCGACCTCGTCATTCCCGACCGCCGCCTCAGCGTCTACGAAGGAGCCGTGGCCCCATGGAAAGGGGAAAAACTGGTCTGGTGGAAGGACCAGTTCGTCAAAGCCGCCAAAAAATTCGACTTCCCGATCCACAAGCCGGTGATCGACCTCACGAAACAGCAATACAAGGCGCTGTGGGAAGGTAACGAGCACGTCCAGGGGATCAACGATTTCTTCGCGGAAGTCGAACGCAACCTGTATAAAGTACAGTACCGCGTTCTGCTCTCCCGCTACCGCGGCCGCACAGAATGCCCGGACTGCAAGGGCTACCGGCTCCGGAAGGAGGCTCTCTATGTCAGGATCGGTGACAAACATATCGGCGAGCTCTGCGAGATCCCGGTGAAGGACCTCTCCGCCTGGTTCGATCACCTGGTGCTGGAGCCCCACGAACAGCAAATTGCAAAGCGCATCCTCATCGAGATCCGTCACCGCCTGTCCACGCTGATGGACGTGGGGCTTGGCTATCTGACGCTCGCCCGTCTGGCGAATTCCCTCAAGTGGCGGCGAAAGCCAGCGTATCCAGCTGACACGCAGCCTCGGCAGCAACCTGACCAACTCTTATATATCCTGGACGAACCCTCTATCGGGCTTCACTCCAGGGGATACCGAAAGGCTGATACGCGTACTGAAAGAACTGCGCGATCTTGGAAATACGGTAGTCGTAGTAGAACACGACGAGATGATGATGCGGGAGGCGGACTATATTATAGATATGGGCCCTCTGGCCAGCCATCTGGGCGGCGAGGTCGTCGCGGCAGGGGACTACGACCAGCTGATCGCCAACGAGGATAGCCTGACGGGGAAATACCTTAAAGGCGAGCTGACCATTGCTCCGCCCGCTTTTCCGAGAAAATGGAAACGGTCCATCAGCGTCGAAGGCGCGCGGCAGAACAACCTTAGAGACCTGACCGTCGAATTTCCGCTGGACGTCCTCTGCGTCGTCAGCGGCGTCAGCGGCAGCGGCAAGACGACCCCTGGTCAGGCAGATCCTCTATCCCGCCCTCCAGAAGATCAAGGGTGAGCCTGCCGAAAAGGTCGGCATACACAAGGCGATCACAGGGGATATCGAATATATCTCTCAGGTCGAAATGGTCGACCAGAATCCTATTGGCAAGTCTTCCCGTAGCAATCCCGTCACCTATATCAAGGCCTATGACGAGATTCGGGAGCTCTATTCCAAACAGCCCCTGAGCAAGATGCGGGGTTTCCAGCCCAAGCACTTCTCCTTCAACGTCGACGGCGGCCGCTGCGATACCTGCAAGGGCGAGGGCGAACAGGTCGTCGAAATGCAGTTCCTGGCAGACGTCCACCTGACCTGCGAGGTCTGCCACGGCAGGCGGTTCAAGGACGAGATCCTCGAGGTTACCTATAGGGAAAAGAACATCTTCCAGGTGCTGGAGATGAGCGTCGACGAAGCACTGGACTTTTTCAAAGACGAGAAAGATATACTCCAGAAGATCAGGCCCCTCAGCGACGTCGGTCTGGGCTATGTGAAGCTGGGTCAGTCTTCGGATACCCTTTCGGGTGGGGAAGCCCAGCGTGTGAAGCTGGCCTCTTTCCTGGGCAAGGGCCGTAGTCAGGGACATATCCTGTTCGTTTTCGACGAGCCGACCACCGGCCTGCATTTTCACGATATCCGCAAGCTGCTGGCTTCCTTCAATGCGCTC
Source organism: Puia sp. P3 (assembly GCF_050632245.1). Classification (NCBI taxonomy): domain Bacteria; kingdom Pseudomonadati; phylum Bacteroidota; class Chitinophagia; order Chitinophagales; family Chitinophagaceae; genus Puia; species Puia sp. P3. The sequence continues at coordinate 6,289,376 of NZ_CP192583.1, read as the reverse complement.
ATCGATCAGGGCCATTCCATCCTGGTCATCGAGCACAATACCGACGTCATCCGCTCCGCCGACTGGGTGATCGACCTCGGCCCCGAAGCCGGCGACGGAGGCGGGAGCCTGGTCTATGCCGGTGTGCCGTCCAAAATGCCGAAAAACACCGGTTATACCGGAAAGTTCATATAGCCAGAAAGCCGGACATTGTCCGGCTTTCTGTTACTCTAACTCCTATCGGTTTCAACTGCCTGTCTGCGCGAATCAATTCCATCCTCCTCCGAGGCTGCGATACAATTCCAGCTTCTGCGCTAAGTTGTCCTTTCTTTATAGACGCTAATTCCAGTTCGCTTTGCAATACATTTCCCTGCGCGGTGATCACTTCGAGGTAGGTAGCCAGACCGTTGCGGAACAGGCTGTTGGCGTTGACAATTGCCTGCTGCAGCGTATTGACCCGGGTGGCGACCACTACTTTCTGCTCCTTCAGCTTCTCGATCTTGCCGAGCGCATCCGAAACTTCGCCTACTGCGGTCAGCACCGACTGTCTGAACAATATCACACTCTTCTCTCTGTCCACCTTCGCCAGCTCATACTGCGTTTTCAGCTGCTTGCGCTGGAAAAGGGGCTGGGTCAGACCTCCGCCCACGATCCCGAACAGGCTACCCGGAATATTGAACCAGTTGCTGCTCTTAAAACTATTCAGGCCACCCTGCGCCGTTATCGTCAGCGAAGGATAAAGACTTGCCTTCGTGATGCCCACATTGGCATTGGCGATATTCAGCGCCAGCTCGCTGCTGCGAACGTCCGGACGGCGGCTCACCAGCTGAGCGGGTACCCCTGCCGAAAGCGTGTCTTTCAGCGGAACCTGTTCCAGCATAGCCGTTCTCGCGATACTCGCCGGGAGCCTGCCCGTCAGAATGCTCAGCGCATTCTCCTGAACGAGGAGGCTCTGTTCGATCTGCGGCACCAGTTCGGCGGCAACCAGCCGCTGCGCTTCCGCCTGCTGTACACCCAGCGCCGTCACGTCTCCAGCCGTGAACTGCAGTCGAATGATCTGCAGCGTGCTGTCGTTGAGGGCCAGGTTTTTCTTAGCGATAGCCAGCTGTTCGTCGAGCATGAGAAGGTTGTAGTATCCTTCGGCTACGCCGGCGACCAGATTGGTCTGCAGGGCCTTGCGGGCTTCCTGCGTCTGCAGGTAGCCTGCCAGCGCCTTGTCCTGCTGGCTGCGGATCTTTCCCCAGATAGGTACTTCCCAGCTAAGGCCAAGATTGGCGTTGTAGTCCTCGATGTATTTGTGGCCCACTATCTGGGGGGCGAACTGCCCGTTCAGACTGTTGTCGGCGGGCCGTGTACGGCTGTACGTCGCATTGAAATTGACGTCAGGCCAATATCCCAGCTTCGACTGTCCAAGGATCAGCTGCGCCGACTCGATATTCTTCAGGGCGACCTGCATATCATAGTTGTGTGCGATAGCGCTGTCGATCAGCGTCTGCAGGGTCGCGTCTCCGAAGAAACTTTTCCAGGGCAAATTGGCCACGCTCGTGGTGTCTCCCTTTGCTGCCGTGTTTCGGAATTCCACCGGCAAATCGGGCTGCGGCGTAGCAGTGTCTTTTGAAACCTTACAGGCGCCCAGCCCCAGGAGAAGGGCAAGGCTGGCTGTTCTTATGATTGTTGATGTCATATAGTGATGAATTTTACCTGCTTATTCTGCTAATGATGGTGACTTAACTTTTTTCATGCCGATAAACCTTTCCTGCAGGTACTGGAAGATGATGAACAACACCGGTACGATAAAGACGCCGAGGAGAACACCAGTCAGCATCCCGCCGACCGCCCCGGTACCGATGCTCCGGTTGCCCAGGGCCGCCGCGCCTTTGGCCCTCATCAGGGGCAGCAGACCGACGATAAAGGCAAAGGAGGTCATCAGGATCGGGCGAAGACGCAGCTTGGCGGCATCTATTGCGGCGTCCCACAGACTCATTCCGGCGTGCCTTCTTTGTACGGCGTACTCCGTGATCAGGATGGCGTTCTTCGCCAGCAGACCGACCAGCATGATCAGACTCACCTGGACATAGATATTATTGTCCACGCCGAATAGCTGGAGGAAGCCGAATACGCCGAATATACCAGCAGGGATCGAAAGAACTATCGCGAAGGGCAGGATATAGCTTTCATACTGGGCAGCCAACAGGAAGTAGATGAATACAAGGCTCAGGATAAAGATAAAGATCATCTGCGAACCCGCCAGCTTTTCTTCCCTGGTGATACCCGTGAACTCGTATCCCCAGCCCTTAGGCAACACCTGGGCGGCCGTTTCTTCGATAGCCTTGATGGCATCCCCCGTGCTATAGCCGGGCTTCGGAACCCCGTTGATCGTTGCCGAATTGTACAGGTTGTTGTGGCTCACTGTTTCAGGTCCATATACCTTTCTCAGCGTCAGCAGCTGGTTCACCGGGATCAGCTGTCCCTGGTTGTTCTTGACATATATGCCTCTCAGTGACTCTTCGTTATTCCGGTAGGGAATATCGGCCTGCGCCATTACGCGGTAGTACTTGCCAAACCGGTTGAAGTCGCTCACAAAGCTACTACCATAATAGATCTGCATCGTCTGCATCAGGTCGGCTACGGAGACGCCCATCTGCTTGGCCTTGTTGTTGTCCACGTCGATCATATACTGGGGGTTACCCGAGGCGAACGTCGTGAAGGCGTAGGCGATTTCCTTGCGCTGGAACAGCGCACCGAGGAAGGTGTTGGTCATATTGCTCAGCCTTTCCATCGATCCATTGGTCTGGTCCTGAAGGGCGAACTCGAAACCGGCAACGTTACCAAAACCCTGTATGGTCGGGAAGGTAAAGAAGAAGGCGTGTGCGTCCTTCACCTGCATGGCGACCTTCATGGTCAGGTTGCCGCTGATGGCATTGATGTCCTTCAGCTGACCACGTTCGTCGACGGGCTTCATACGTACGAAACCTGCGCCGTAGGGAGAGGCGTTCGCATTCGAGATGAAGTTGAGCCCTTCCACATTATACCTTCTGTCGGCGATGGGATCGGCCTTGATGATGCTGTCGATCTCGGCGATCGCCTTGTGCGTCTTGTCAAGGCTGCTTCCGGGAGGCGTGTTTACGGCATACAGGATAAAGCCCTGATCTTCCGTCGGAATAAACCCGCTGGGAGTCTTTTGCATCAGCATGTACGATCCCGCGGCCAGGGCGATCAGCCCGGCGATAGTGATCCATTTGTGGCGGAAGAGGAAGCGCAGGCTGCCGAGGTACTTGTCCGTCATGTTCTTGAAGCCGACATTAAAGGCGGCGAAGAACCGGGCGCCCAGTCCTCTCTTCTTTCCGTGTTCATCGGAATGAAGGTCTTTGAGGAAAATGGCGCAAAGTGCGGGGCTCAGTGTAAGTGCGTTGACGGCGGAGATAAAGATGGCGATAGCCAGCGTATAGCCGAACTGTCTGTAGAACACACCGGTCGGACCTTTCAGGAAGCCTACCGGAATGAACACGGCCATCATCACCAGCGTGATCGATATGATGGCGCCGGATATCTCACTCATTGATTTAAGTGTTGCTTCACGGACGGGCAACTTCGAGTTCTCCATCTTGGCGTGTACCGCTTCCACCACCACGATGGCGTCGTCCACCACGATACCGATAGCCAGTACCAGTGCGAACAGCGTCAGCAGGTTGATGGTGAATCCGAATACCGAAAGGAAGAAGAAGGTGCCTACGATGGCCACGGGCACAGCGATCGCAGGGATCAGCGTGCTCCTGAAGTCCTGAAGGAAGATGAACACCACGATGAACACCAGGACGAAGGCTTCTATCAGGGTATGTTTTACCTGTTCGATGGACGCGTCGAGGAACTCCTTGGAGTTATACATGATCGTCGTGTGGAGGCCCTTGGGCAGGCTCGCCGAGAACTTGTCGACCAGCTGTTCGGCCTGCGTAAGGATGTCGTTGGCATTGGAGCCGGCGACCTGCTGGATGGCCACACCCGTTGTCGGGTGGCCGTTGAGCGTACTGTTGGAAGAATAGGTATAGGAGCCGAATTCTACCCTCGCTACGTCTTTCAGCCGGACGACGGAACCATCGGCGTTGGATTTGACGATGATGTTCTCATAGTCCTCGTCCTTGTTCAGCTTGCCCTTATACTTCAATACGTACTCATAAACTTCCTTGCTGCTCTGGCCTAGACGGCCGGGAGCGGCTTCCAGCGACTGGTCGCGGATCGCGTTGGTGACCTCGACAGGAGAAAGGTTATTGGCTACCAGACGGTCGGGCTTCAGCCAGATCCGCATGGAGTAGTCTTTGGATCCGAAGGGGCTGGCGTCGGCCACGCCCGGGATACGCTGGATCTTGGGGATCAGGTTGATCTTGGCGTAGTTCTGCAGGAAGGTCTCATCATAAGCGGAATCGGTCGAATAAAGACTGACGAACATGATGATGCTGTTCTGCTGCTTTTGCGTCGAGATCCCTGCCTGGATAACTTCCGCAGGTATCTGGCTCGTTGCCTTGCTGACACGGTTCTGCACGTTCACCGCCGCGATATCGGGGTTGGTCCCCTGTTTGAAATATACCGTCAGCGACATGCTGCCGTCATTACTGGAGTTGGAGGTCATGTAGGTCATGTTCTCCACACCATTGATGGATTCTTCCAGCGGGGTCGCCACGCTTCGCGCGACAACTTCCGCATTGGCGCCGGGATAGTTGGCCTGCACCAGAACGCTGGGCGGCGCAATATCCGGGAACAACGAGATGGGCAGCGTAAAGATGGACAGCCCACCAAGTATGAATAAGATGATAGACACGACCGTTGACAACACCGGCCTTTCAATAAATCTCTTTAACATAAATTGATCTCTTTGTTAGTGTTTTAATCCTGCCTGCGGGTCCTTGGCTCTTCTTCCCGGATAAGGGACTACAGCGGCATAACCTTCAGCACACTGTCGGCAGACAGGGGTTGCGGGTTGATCACCGCACCGTCCGTCAGGCGGTCCATACCGGCGAAGACGATCTTGTCTCCGGCCTGAACGCCCTTGTCGACCAGGTAATAGTTGGTGGTCTTGCTCACGATATGTATCTGTTTGCCGACTACCTTGTTGCTGTCCCCTACGGCAAAGACAAATATCTTGTCCTGGATCTCGTAGGTGGCAGTCTGAGGTACAGGCAGCAGACCGCTGTTGCCCTGGGGATCCGAACCCGTCCCGTGATACCGCTGCGGAGCAGCCCTTCGTTGTTCGGGAAAGTGGCACGGAAGACGATCGCTCCGATATTGCGGTCGAACTGACCTTCCATGAGCTCGACCTTACCCTTGCTGCCGTAGATGCTTCTGTCGGCCAGCTGGAGTTCGATCGGGGGCAGGGACTTGATCTTTTCGCTGATCGTCTTGCCGGGGAACTCGGCGGTGAACTTCAGGAAATCGCTTTCGCTCATCCCGAAATAGGCGTAGACTTCCTTGACGTCGGAAACGACCGTCAGCGGCTGTGCTTCACCTTTACCTACCAGCGCACCCGTCTTGAAGGGGATGCGGCCGATGTATCCGTTGACGGGGGCCTTCACCAGCGTGTAACCGAGGTTGATGCCGGCATTGGCGCCTTCGGCCTGAGCCTGTGCTACCTGTGCCTTTGCTGCGTCATAGGCGGCCTGTGCTGCCTTCAGCTGTACGTCGGAGACTACCTTGTTCTCTACCAGCGGTGTCAGACGGTTGACTTCGATGGCGGCCTTTTCCATATTGGCCTTTGCGGCTAATACGTTGGCCTGGGCGTTGTTGACCTGCTCGCCATAGGGCCGGTCGTTGATCTTGAAAAGAGGCTGGCCCGCGGTGACATAGGCGCCTTCTTCCACATAGATCTTATCCAGGTAACCGCTCACCTGAGGACGGACCTCGACATTGGTCTTGCCCTCGATGTTGGCGGAATACTCCGGGTAAGTGGTTGCTACGTTGCTGGTGATCGGGAGGACCGGAAGACTTGGCGGCGGCGGCGCGGCTTGTGTGCCCTGCGCCTGTGAACAGCCGCTGAAATATACTGCAGCGGCTACGATGATTGCTGAAAATAATAGATACCTTCTCATAACATTATTTAATTGTTTAATGGTGTTAAATCGATCGGCAAAAATTCTAATTGTTCATAATATTTATCACTGTTAAATCGCATGGTAAAAAAAAACTTCAGTTTTTTTTCAATTGGCAAACACCATATAGGGGGAGACAAGCAGCTGCTCCTGTTTAGAGAGACAAACAAGCCATCGCCATCGGCGTTGGTATACGCGGCCCGGGTGGTAGGGCATTTTGGTTTTTAGGCTCCGGATTATTTTTCCGCCGGAGAGTCTATCTATCCGCGGGAGAATCTTTTGTTCCCTCGGAGAGTTATATTCCGCCGGAGATTATTACTCCGCCTGCGGTTGGTTTCTCAGGCTACGGGTGATGCCGGTTATGGCATCTTTCAGGATCTGACGGTTGATCTCGTCCGACGTTCCTTTCCGGACGATATTGATAGAGATCAGCCCGTGTACGATCGACCAGTACGTGTAGTACTTGGTACAGACGCGGTCGTCGTCGGGATCGCTGATGCCCATCATTTCAGCGATGGTACTTGCAGCGATATCATAGGGAGTGCTTCCCGCAGGAAGTAGTTCGTCCATAATACAACAGTTAACTTCTACGCCAAACATCAGCTGGTAATATTCCTTTTGCTCAAAGGCAAAATTCCAATAGGCCAGCCACATAGCCTCGATCTGATCGCCCAATTCCTTATGCTTAGTCTTTGCTTCATTCATCCTTGCGCCCAGCAGCATGAATCCCTTTTTCGTCAACTCCAGCAGGATTGCCTCCTTGTTGGCGTAGTATTCATAGATAATGGGCGCCGTGTATTCAATCTTGTCCGCGATCTTCCGCATGCTCAATGCCTGCCAGCCTTCATCTTTCACAATTTCGTGTGCCGCATCCAGGATATTTACCCTGGTCTGCTCTTTTAATCGATGAATTCGTTCCTTACTCCCCATGTGAGACAACTCCTTTTAGTGCCTTAAATAATTTAACACTGTTAGACAAAAGTAGAACTATTTTTAATTCCGCAAAGAAAATTTTTTTCCAAACCGCGAAAAACACCCGCCCCGGCCATCCACAACCACACCAATATTCCACGGATTTTCAATGCGTTAATTTGTTTTTTCACCTGATTTCCCCAAGGGTCCCCCGCGTGTAGCCGGGCCCCTCCGAATTCCTCCGCAGGTCCGCCTATTCCGTCCGGAGACTCTTCACGGGGTTCGTCATCGCCGCCCTGATAGCCTGCACGCTGATGGTCAGCCACGCGATGAGGAACGCGGCTCCTCCCGCCAGAACAAATATCCACCACTGCACGCTGATGCGGTAGTAAAAGTCCTTCAGCCAGCTGGCCATAAAGTACCACGTTATAGGCGTCGCAATGAGAAAGGCGATGATCACGAGCTGCATGAACTCCTTCGAAAGGAGGTTGATGATCCCCGTTACACTCGCGCCCAGGACCTTCCTGACCCCAATCTCCTTTGTTCGCTGCAGCGTGCTGTAGGAGGCGAGGCCCAGAAGACCGAGACACGAGATGAGGATCGCCAGGACCGCGAAATTCAGGAACAGCTTCCCAAATCTTTCTTCGCCCATATATTGCCGGTTGAAGAACTCGTCCGCAAAATAATAGCTGAACGGCCTGTTGGGGATGATGGCCTTCCATTTGGCCTCGATCGCGGAAACGGTGTTCTTCAGATCGGCCGTTTTGACATTGGCCGAGATCAGGTCGCAGCCGTCCGGTTCGATACGGAAGCTCAGCGGCTTGATCTCCGACTGCAGCGACCGGAAGTGAAAGTCCTTTACCACGCCGATGATCTGCCCTTTCCGGCCCCACTTGATCGAATTTTCGCCCGACGGCATCCTGCGGGCTATGGTAACCGAATAGCCTAACCGCGCTTTCGTTGAGGATCATGGCCCGCGTGGTGTCGGTGCCGAAGTCCCTGGAGAAGCCGCGGCCGGCGATGATCTTCATCTTAAATTGTTTGAGATAGTCGAAGTCGACGAAATAGAGTTCCAGGTTGGCGATCTGCATGTCTCCCTTGACGTTTTCCACCTGAGAATAGGCCGTGGGGTTACCGCTGCCCGGTACACTGGAAGACATGGCCGTCGAGAGGACACCCGGGACCCGGCTTATTTCATTGTTGAGTGCTATTTTATGGGCGTTGCCTTCCGTGTTCACCACGATCATCTGCTGGTTGTTGAACCCGAGGTCCTGACTGCGCATATAGGTCAGCTGCGAGTAGACGATCAGGGTGGCGGCGATGAACGCGATGGAGATCGTGAACTGAAATACTACCAGACCCCTCCGGAGGAGCATACCCCGGTTGCCGGTCGCGAAGCGGCCTTTCAGCACGGTTATGGGCTGGAAGGCGGACAGCACCAGCGCCGGATAAATGCCGGCCAGCAGACCGATGCCCACGGCGATCCCGAATAGCGCCAGGATATAGTCCGGGTGGTGGAACAGCCCCGTGCTGATCGTCTTGCCGGCAAGAAAATTGAAAAGCGGTATCAATAGCGCGGTGACCCCTACGGCAAGGACGAATGCAATGACGGCACTGGAGGATGGACTCCCCGAGGAATTGGTTGGTCAGCTGTCCCCGCTCCGCGCCCACCACCTTACGGATGCCCACTTCTTTTGCCCTTTCAGTCGACCTCGCGGTGGTGAGATTGACGAAATTGATGCACGCGATCAGCAGGATAAAGGCGCCCACGACCGAAAAGATGTAGATATTGGCCATATTCCCGTTGTCCTGCGCCCCTCTTCTGTTGCCCGACCGGAGATAGACGTCTTTCAGCGGCTGGAGGGTAAGGGTAAAGAACATCTGGATCTGTTTCATTTCCTTTCCGTCCCTTTTATCCAGAAACGCGGGAAATTTTCTTTCCAGCGCTTTTGGGTCGGTATTGGGCTTCAGGAGGAGGTAAGAGTACATGCCAAAACTACTCCAGCGTAGGTCTTCGGCCGAGTCCTGGCGTCTGGACGTGGACTTGGACAGGAAGAGATCGGCCTTCAGCAGGCTATTCTCGGGCATATCCTTCATCACGCCCGTCACCTTTACCGGCTTGCCGTCGTCGTTCATCAGCAGCGTCTGGCCCATCGGGTTGGCGTCCGCGAGAGTATTTTTGGCGGTCGACTGGGAGAGGACGATGCTATACGGCTCGGTGAGGACCGTGCGGGGATCGCCCTGTACCAGGGGAAATCGAACACCTCGAAAAAAGTGGAGTCGGCGAGGACCGCCTTACTTTCCTGAAACTTGATCTCTCCCTTTCTCAGCAGGATGGGGCGAGGGTCGAAACGTACCGCTTTTTCTATCTCGGGGAACTCGTCTTTGGCGTTGATGGCCATGGGAGCGGAGCAGACAGCGATATTCATCGTTTCAGTGGGTGTCTTGATATCGCAGTTCAGCTGGTAGATCCGGTCGATCTTGCTGTGGAACTCGTCATAGCTCAGCTCGAACCGCACATACAAAAAGATCAGGAAGCAGGCCGACATACCGATCGTCAGTCCCAAAATATTCAGCGAAGAGTAGACACGGTGTTTCCAGAGATTGCGAAAGGCTGAGCGAAGATAGTTTTTGATCATGGCTGCGGTTGAGCCATCTTCCCCACAAAGCCGGTGCCTTATTATGAAAGCCTGGGGATCAATAATCTAGATAGGAATATCGGGTAGGGGTGTCCGATTTCGATACACCGTGTGTACGCCTTGTTGCCGCAGCGGTCCTACCGGAGCCGGTCCGCACTCTTCACCAGTCTCTGGTCTCTCCTGATCCCCGGGGCCGCCATAACCAAAAGTACAGGTATCGCCAGCGAAAACAACATCCCAACACTATAGCTGCCGGATTCAAAAGGGGGAACCCCGCTCTTCCACCAGTAAAGAAAGATATTGAGCAGGGACAATACAAGAAGTCCGATGGTGATCAGGAGCTGCTTGCCCCTCGATTTGAAGTTGAAGATATTGACGAGGATGCCGGCGATGATGATCACCGTAACGATAAGGATCAGAACACTACCCGCACTGGCGCTGACAGAGCCGGCGCCGAGCGTCGGTACGGCCTTCACTTCCAGCGGAGCTATCCCGTTCAGACCAACCTTCATATTCCCGAAATAAAAGGCGAATTTGAAGGTCAGTGCCTCGCAGATCAGCGCAAGCAGCATCCATAAGGTCTGTTTCCTTTGCAGCATAGTTAAAGTTTTTTATCGTTGGTCTTCCAGCGACTAACCCAGTTCGGGGTACAGCGGAAATTGTTTCATAAAGGCATTGACGTCTCCGCGAAGCGCCTTCAGTACGTCTTCGTTGTCCGCGTTGACCAGTGCCTTGTCGATCATTTCCACTACCGTCGCCATATGTGATTCCTTCATACCGCGGGTCGTGATAGCGGGGACGCCTACGCGAATACCGGAGGTGACAAAGCGCTCTTGTCGTCGAAGGGGACCATATTCTTGTTGACCGTAATTTCTGCCTTGCCTAGCGCGATCTCCGCCTTCTTTCCGCTGATGTCTTTGTTTCGAAGGTCGATCAGCAGGAGGTGGTTGTCGGTGCCGCCGCTAACGATATGGTAACCCTTGTCGAGAAAGGTCTTAGCCATCGACTGCGCGTTGGCGATGACCTGGCTGGCATAGGAGGAGAAACCGTCGGATAGGATCTCGCCGAACGATACCGCTTTTGCCGCGATCACGTGCTCTAAAGGGCCGCCCTGCGTGCCGGGGAATACGGCCATGTCGATGAGATTGCTCATCGGACGGATATTGCCCTTTACGTCTTTCAGGCCGAAAGGATTGTCAAAATCCTTTTTCATTAGTATGATACCGCCCCTGGGGCCGCGGAGTGTCTTGTGTGTGGTGGAAGTCACGAAATGGCAGTGTTCGAAGGGGCTGTTCAGCAGTCCCTTGGCGATAAGGCCGGCCGGGTGCGCCATATCACACATCACAAAGGCGCCGATGCTGTCGGCGATAGCCCGGATGCGGGCATAGTCCCAGTCACGACTGTAGGCGCTCGCGCCGCAGATGATCAGCTTTGGTTTCTCCTTTTTGGCTACCGATTCCATCATTTCATAGTCGACACGGCCGTCTTCTTTGCCGACCCCGTAGGAAACAGGGCGGTAAAGCTTGCCCGAGAAATTGACGGGTGAGCCGTGCGTCAGGTGTCCGCCCATGCTGAGGTCCAGTCCGAGGATGGTATCGCCGGGTTGGAGTATCGCCAGCATCAGCGCTGCATTGGCCTGCGCGCCGCTGTGTGGCTGTACGTTGGCGTAGTCGCAGGAAAAGATCTGTTTCAGTCTGTCGATCGCCAGTTGCTCGACCTGGTCAACGATCTCGCATCCACCGTAATACCTTCTGCCGGGGTAGCCCTCTGCATATTTATTGGTCAGAACGGTCCCCATCGCCTGCATGACCTGCAGGGAGGTGAAGTTTTCTGATGCTATCAATTCGATGCCATGGCGCTGACGTTCCAGCTCCTTATTAATGAGGTCGAAAACCAAACTGTCTTTTTGCATGGCGCAAATTTAGGTCAAAAAGAATAAAATTCACTATTTTACACGCGTTACCGGATGGAAACCGGGGACGAGACAACGACAACGTTTTTTACATGAAAGCGATCATTCCCGTAGCAGGAGCTGGAACAAAGTTACGTCCACATACTTATACGCAACCCAAGGCTTTGATTCCTTTAGCGGGTAAGACTATACTTTCGATTATTGTAGACCAGCTGATGGAAGCAGGAATAACCGAGTTCATCTTCATTGTAGGCTATCTCGGCGAGAAGATACAGGACTTCGTCAAGCAGAAATATCCCCAGCTCGACAGCCCATTTTGTCTATCAGAACGAGCGCCAGGGCATCGGCCACGCCGTCCTGCTGACCCGGAGTATTGTCGGCGAGGACGAGATCTTTATCGTTCTCGGCGATACCATCTGCGAGTATGACGTCAGGGACGTCCTCAGTCAGCCCCACTCCCTCCTCGGCGTCAAAAGGGTTGATGACCCCCGCAATTTCGGCGTCGCCGAGCTCGAGGACGACGGCAGCATCGGCAGGGTGGTGGAGAAGCCGCAGATCCCCAAGTCCAATATGGCCCTTGTCGGCATCTATCGCATTCGCGAAACGGCCACCCTTTTCACCTGTCTGGAGAACAACCTTCGCAATCACGTCACCAGCTATGGCGAATACAACCTTACCGATGCTATCGAGTGTATGATCCGCAGCGGGGTTAGTTTCCGGGCGTTCAAGGTGCAGAACTGGTTCGACTGCGGCAAAAAGGAGACGCTCCTCGAGTCCAACGCGAAACTCCTGAAAAAATTCGGCGGCAATATCGCCCCCGAGCACCAGTTCGAGAATACGATTATCATCCAGCCTGTTAGCATTGCCCCCGGCTGCGACATCCGCAACTCCATCGTTGGCCCCAACGTCGCCATCGGCGAAAAGACACGCGTCAACTACTCCATTATAAAGGACTCCATCATCGGCTCCTTCGCCGACCTGTATGATATAGTACTCACCCATTCCCTTATCGGCAGCGACACCGAGGTCAAGGGCGAGTCCCGCAGCCTCAACATCGGGGACAATACCGAGATCGACCTCGGCGAGTCGTGATGCTCCCGGTCCCTCCAACCCCACAGCCCCCCACCGACCACGGTCTCCACCAACCCGGTTCACCACCTACCCACTTACCCCGACACCTCAGGAAACATTGAATATCCCCCGCCATGCGTTGAATTCCCATTTGCGCGGTCGCAAAAATTTAGCTAAATTAGTAGGTGAATGCCTGCCGCTGTAATTTCATAACTCCTGGCTAATCTCAAAACCATTGTATGGGTAACCAAAAAAATTGCTGTTCTTCCTGCTGCTCGCGCCCTTCGCGCTGCACGCAAAAGCCGGCACCGGCAAGCTGGAAGGTGTGCTGCACGGCTATGTGACCGATGCCGTAACCAAAAAACCACTCTGCGGCGTGACAGTGCTGGCCTTCGTGCCCGGTACAAACAGCACCAAAGAAGTGACGACCGATTCCGAAGGCTATTTCCGCATCGCTCAGCTGCCCGCAACGCAGGTGACCGTGCAGTTCGATAAGAAAGGCTACCAGTCCGCCAAACGCCCGAACGTATCGATACGCGAGAAGACCTCCGTCCGGCTAAATGTAGAATTCCTCCCGGAAGACGTGAGCTCAAGCTCCGATCATTCCGACTATCCCATCCTCCGTCTCCTCGAGGCCAGCTAACACAACAGACATAACAAAATAACAAACGGGACTGAGAACAGTCCCGTTTTTTCTACTACACATGAGGCTTAAAATCTATCATTGATTGTTATGCCTGCCAAAATTAATGATCCGCTGATCCGCGGCACACGATCGACGACAGTCTTCGTATAAAAATACGCACGAATGCCGGGAATGTTGCACCGTCATTCCACCTTTTTTACCATTCATCCCAACCGTCGGGAAGGCGATTTTCACCTATGGGAAAACACTCGCAGCCGGTAGGTCATCCCGCACACCAATGAGTCGCGCGTCACACCGTTCACCCATCACACCAGTCACCCATCACACCAGTCACCCATCACAACGGTCACCCCTCACGCCGGTCACCCCTCACGCCGGTCACCCGCCCCTTACTTATGAAACGCCCACTTCCACATGGTCTTCCACGTCGGCTTCTTCCCATACATCAGGATCCCCGTCCGGTAGATCTTCCCCGCCAGCCAGGTCGTCCCCAAAAATCCCAGCACGAGGAAAAGCATCGAAAGGCTCAGCTGCCACCAGGGCACCCCGAAAGGAATACGCGCCATCATGACGATCGGCGAACTGAAAGGAATGATACTGGCCCAGACAGCCAGCGGGCCCGCTGGGTCCTGTACGGCCACGGACATGATAAAGAAGGAAAAGATCACCGGCAGCGTGATGGGCATCATCAGCGACTGCGCCTCCTGCGGGTCTTCGTTGACGGCGCTGCCGACGGCGGCAAACAGCGCGGAATAGAAAATATAACCGCCGATAAAATAGAAGAGGAAGCAAAAAATGATAAAGGGGAAATTGATGTTGTGCAGGGCCGTGACCACCCTCGGACAGCTTTGCCGCATTCTCGCTGATGCCGGCGGCGCCTCCGCCCATCGGGCCGCTCTGCTGCAGATGCTGCACCTCGGTCCAGGTCTCTGCAGAAATTAGACTCTGGCCGATCGTTCCGAGGACCGCCAGCAGGACGATCCACAGCAGGAATTGGGTCAGACCTACGGCGCCGATGCCCGTGATCTTGCCCATCATCAGCTGAAAGGGTTTCACCGAGCTGACGATGACCTCCGCTATCCGGCTCGTCTTCTCTTCCATCACTCCGCGCATCACCATCGCGCCGTAGATGAACGTCAGGAGATAGATCAGTATCCCGCTGGTATAGCCGATGGCCAGAGACGTGCCCTGGCTGGACTCCCTGACCGTCTTGCCACTGGTCTTCGAAGCTGCGCATTTCCGCGAAGTCGGAACGTTTACGGATAGAGTCCAGCGTTCCACGGCCTATGCGCGTCTGTTCGAAGATGAGATGGTCCGTGATGGCATTGCTCACACGGTTCTCCAGTTCGATACCGGCCTCGAGACTCAGCTGCTTTTTATATTTCAGCCTGTAGACTGTTTTTTGCGTCGGGTCCTCATGCAGCACGGGAATGATCAGCACCGCCGTACAACCCTTCTGCTCGTAGTTGAGACTGTCCACCGCGGGAGAAAAGACAAAGGCGATCGTCGAATCGCTTTTGAGATAGTCCTTAAAATACCCGTTGGCATCCATGACGGCTATGCGGTGACGCGATTTAGTCTGCTGCGAGATCAGTACCGACCCGGCCATGAACAGAATGATCACCAGCGGCAGCAGAAAGTCGAGAGCAGAAACGTCTTGTTGCGTACCCTGGTGAGGTACTCTCTGCGAGTGATGAGCCATATCTTGTTCATAATAGATTATTGTAGTGCGTGAAATTGCCGGGCCTGGGGAGTCCCTTCGACAAGCCGGATGAAGATATCGTTGAGCGAGGGCAGTATCTCGGTGAAGGATAGCACGGACTGGCCCCTGCGGATAAAATATTCCAGTACGTCATTGGATCCGTATCCCTCTTTTATTTTGACGATCCAGTTGTTCCCGTCGCGCTCGACGAGCTCGAACGCCGCCGGACCCCTACCATCCACCGGGGCCCCACCACTCGCAGGACCCGCACCACTCGCAGGGCCCGCACCACTCGCAGGGCCCCCGCCATCCTCTGCCGGAACACCATCTACCCCTATCCTGAAAAGATTTTCCTTAAATTTTTGTTTCACTTCCGCCACCGACCCATCGAGGATCTTCTGGCCTTTATTCATCAGGATGATATGGTCGCAGATCTCCTCCACCTGCTCCATGCGGTGTGTACTGAAGATGATCGTCGATCCCTTGGCTGCGAGCGCGTAGATCTCGTCTTTGATCAGGTTGGCGTTTACAGGATCGAGACCGCTGAAGGGTTCGTCCAGAATAATGAGTTTGGGTTCGTGCAGCACCGTGGTTACAAATTGCAGTTTTTGGCCCATGCCCTTGCTGAGGTCTTCGACTTTCTTATTCCACCAGCTCTGCATTTCGAATTTGACGAACCAGTCTTTGACCTTCCGGGTGGCCTCTTCCCTGCCAAGACCTTTCAGCTGCGCCAGATAGATGGCCTGCTCGCCTATTTTCATCTTCTTATATAGGCCCCTTTCTTCGGGCATATAACCTATTCGTAGAATATCACTCTCTGCTTGAAACGGCCGGCCTTCGAACAGGATCGAGCCTTCGTCGGGGTAGAAGATGCCGGTGATCATTCGGATCAGCGTCGTTTTCCCCGCCCCGTTGGGTCCCAGCAAGCC
The DNA here is from genome assembly GCF_050632245.1 of Puia sp. P3. Classification (NCBI taxonomy): domain Bacteria; kingdom Pseudomonadati; phylum Bacteroidota; class Chitinophagia; order Chitinophagales; family Chitinophagaceae; genus Puia; species Puia sp. P3. Next base: position 6,273,509 of record NZ_CP192583.1, on the reverse strand, counting down.
AAAGATCGACCCCTCCTGCAGCCGGAAACTTACCTTGTCCACGGCAATCTGCGAGGTAAAGCGCTTTACCAGACCGGTTAGTTCCAGTATATTCTGTTTGTTGGTCGTCGGCCCGTTCATATAAAGGAGGTTTTCGTATTAGTCGCTTGTCACCGCTATTTGTTACTTTCGCGCAAATTTTATTGTATGCGGCGATATCTCCACCGGGTCAAGCTACCATTTTTTTCCATATCGATGGTGTTTATTTTGGTGACCTGCAGCAGCTGGGGTTTTCTTGTTCACCGGACGATCAATCAGTTGGCGGTGTACCGGTTGCCGCGTCGCATGCAGGATTTTTTCTGGAAGAACAGGGCCTATCTCGTCCAGCAGGCGCCGCGGCCCGACGTTCGCCGCAATACCGACGCCCAGGAAGCGCCCCGGCATTTTATCGATCTCGAGGCCTACGGTGATTCTGCCGCGTGGAAGATGCCGCTTCGCTGGGACGATGCCGTCCGTCAGTATACGATGGATACCCTCAGGAAATACGGCTACGTGCCCTATGAAGTGCAGCGCGTCAAGGGGCTGCTGACAGAGGCTTTCCGCCGCCGGGACAAAGACAGCATCCTGTTCTATTCCGCGGACCTCGGGCACTATGTGGGAGACGCCAACGTTCCCCTGCACACTACGATCAACTATGATGGACAACTCACAGGCCAGCGCGGGCTGCATTCCCTTTGGGAAAGCGCGGTCCCCGACGTGGCGATGGACGGCTGGTCCCTGCGCGACGGCCACAAGGCAAAATATCTTGACGATCCCGCCTCCGCCATCTGGTCGGCTATCCGCAGGGCGAACGGGTTGGTAAAGGACATGCTGTCGGCAGAGCTCGCGGCTTCGAAGGAAATACCCGACAGCTTGAAGTATCACAAAGAGACGCGCAATGGCAGGGAGTACAGGGGCTATTCTAAGACATTTATCAAAGATTATGGGGACCGGCTCGGCGCGACCGTCAATGAGCAGCTGGTAAATTCCGCCGACCTCATTGCTGATTTCTGGTATACTTCTTGGGTAGATGGCGGCAAGCCCGATCTGGATAGCCTGCTGACCGCTGCACCCGACAAGAGTGCCAGACGGGCCCGCAAGTCGGAGTTTAAGTCAGCGCGAAAGAATCATCTTATCCAGGATCACCTGCTGATGGCTCGCCAGCAAACAACGACAGCCGATTAGTGTTCCACGCACCCTCCGTTTCACGCGAGGTATGCGGTTCACGCGAGCCTTCATTCCACCCGAGACCGCGAGTCTTGCGGTTCACGCAGGCTCCCCCGCAATCCTGCTCGCAACCCGTTCCCCATCCATGGCCGCGCTAACAATACCTCCGGCATACCCCGCGCCTTCACCGCAGGGAAAAAGATTCACTATCTGCGGATGCTGCAGGGTTTCCGGATGCCTCGGTATCCGGACGGGGAAGAAGTACGCGACTCTGTAGCCACTACTACGGCTTCATTGGAAAAATAACCTTTCATCTTTTCTCCAAACGCCTTGAATCCTTCTCTGAGGTCGGCGTAGACAAAAGGAGGCAACACTTCTTTCAGCAATGCAGATTGTAGTCCAGGCAGGTAGGAACAGTCCGGCAGGCTGGACGAGCGTTTGCCGCTGACAAAGTCCGCGAGCCGCTGCGCCGGCGCAACAAATTTCCCTCCGCCATGATCGAAGGCCTTCCGTTCCACGCTTTGCTGAAAAGCCAGGCCCGCCAGCGGACCTTCCGCAAGGAAGGGCGCCATATCTTTTTCCTCGACGCTAACCACGATGCCCGAGTTCGCGTAGGGATTATTGCGGCGCGAGGGAGACCAGCCATTGACGACCAGCTCTCCGTCGGCCGTAGAGGCCGGAGCGATGATTCCACCCGGACACATACAAAAAGAAAAAACCCCTTTATTGTCCACCTGTTCCACAAGACTATACGCTGCTGGTGGCAAATACGGCGACTGCGTCTTATACTGAATATGATCGATCAGGCTTTGGGGGTGTTCCACACGAACCCCAAGCGCGAAAGGCTTGGCCTCGATCAAAATGCCCAACCGGTGCAGGAGATGGAAGATATCACGCGCCGAATGACCCGTCGAGAGAATAACCGCGCTGCCGTCATAACGGTCACCGTCTGCGGTCTTCACTTGTTGGACCATTCCGTCCTGTAGAACAAAGTCTACAACCTTTTTCTCGAATAGGAAAAGACCCCCGCAGTCTTCTATTTGCTGTCGTATAGCCTGGATTATCTGCGGTAGCTTGTTGGTGCCGATATGCGGATGAGCGTCGGCAAGTATTGACGGATCCGCACCGAACTGTACCAGCAGGTTTAGTATGCGGCGTATATCGCCTCGTTTCGTGCTGCGGGTATAGAGTTTGCCGTCGCTGTACGTACCGGCGCCGCCTTCGCCAAAGCAATAATTGCTCTCAGGGTTGATAATGCCCTCTTTATTAAGAGCTGCCAGATCTCTGCGGCGCGAACGGACATCCTTACCTCTTTCGAGCAGCACGGGGCGGATCCCTTTTTCGATAAGGCGGAGGGCGGCGAACAGTCCCGCGGGTCCCGCGCCGATGACGACGACCTGTTTGTCAGCTTTTGACACATCCGGGAAAGACAGGATAGCCGGGACGGTTTGTGTAAATGCTTCATCGATAAAAACTTCCACCGAAAGGAGGATATGCGGTTGTCGTCCTCTTGCGTCGATCGACCGCTTTAAAAGATTAAAACCTGTAATCTGCACCTCCTCTCGTCCCGTGGAACGTGCGATGTATTCCCGGATCGCCTTGTCGCTGGCAGCCTCTGCCGGTAGAAGTTTTAACTGAATTGTTTGTCGCATGTTGTCAGTTGCTTTGTCCGGTGGGCGGGAGAGTACACCAAAAGACGGTGTCCGTTCGCCCAACGGCCTGTCCTGGCAGACAAAATTACTATAATTACTTCTGTCTGTTTAAGATAGAAAATTTCGACAGTACGAGTACGTAAGAAAATTTTGTCGCAAAAAAAATTCCTCAAAATGGTTGCGGGCAAATTTTTAAAAAAAATCCCGGATTGAAAAATGCAATCAAATTATTTGTATCTTCAACTACTTCACAACAATTCAAACTCTACATATATGAAGAAAGGTTCGTTCACATCGAAGCTTATGTTCTCCTTCTTCATACTACGTAAGTTTAAAATCTATCGGAAGGTCTATCTGCTCCAATTCGCCTGGATCCACTACTGTCGCTCAATGCCTCGCGGAGGCGGTTGTCCCGCAATCGCCGCCCCCCAGCATCGATGTTAATAAGTCCAAAAGAACAGAGGCTGAAAGAGACTGGAAATACCAACTAACGCCAGGAATTTTTTTCGCGCGGTCTTAAAATAGTCAGGCTGGACAAGAGTTTTGTAGAAAATGTACGAATGTTATTACGGTGGGTCAACAACTGTATACGAAGCAAAAAAAACAAGTGAATAAAATTTTTTTTATTTCAGTAAAAGTTTTGATATTCGCCGCCCTGCGCAACTTTTTTAGAATCCAGTTCCGAGAAACTTTTTAGAAAATACAATTCATAAATCGGCATAAAAATTGGTTATTCAATAATGGCAAAAACGTTTGACAGAGTATGGAGTAATTGCTTGGAAATAATCAAGGATATCGTAGAGTGGCAGCATTATAAAACGTGGTTCGAGCCGATCAAGCCTGTTGAGTTGAAGAATAACGTCCTCGTGATACAAGTACCCAGCCAGTTCTTTTATGAATACCTGGAAGAGCACTATGTTAACTTGTTAGCCAAGACCCTCAGACGAATTTTGGGAAAGGACGCAATGCTTGAATACCGGATCATGGTTGACAGTGGTAACCACCAGAACAAGCCGCTTACAATGGACGTACCCGCTCATGGCTATAAAACTTTTTCCAATAACGAAATGGATTTTCCTCTTATCATAAATAACCCAGTAAAGAACCCATTTGTAATACCCGGGCTCAAGAAGATGCAGATCGATGCTCAGCTGAATCCGGTATACACTTTCGATTCTTTCGTTGAGGGCGATTGCAACCGCGTAGCTCGTCGTGCAGGTAAGACTGTTGCCGAGAAACCCGGAGCCAACTCCTTTAATCCCCTGGTTATATATGGTGGGGTAGGGCTGGGCAAGACCCACCTCGCCCAGTGCCATCGGCAACGAGGTCAAGCGGCTTCACCAGAACAAGGTCGTTCTGTACGTCAGCTCCGAGAAATTCATCAATCAATTCGTCGACCACAGCCGCAACAACGCGATCAACGACTTCATACATTTCTACCAGTTGGTGGACGTTCTCATCATCGACGACGTCCAGTTCTTCAACCGCGCCGAAAAATCCCAGGACGCCTTCTTTGCCATCTTCAACCACCTGCACCAGTCCGGCAAGCAGCTGATCCTTTCCTCCGACAAGCCGCCCAAGGATCTCGACGGCCTGCAGGAGCGACTGCTCAGCCGTTTTCGCTGGGGCCTCAGCGCCGACCTCCAGATGCCCGACTACGAAGTCCGCATCGATATTCTCGAGAGGAAGATGAAGAATGACGGCCTCGAGATGCCAAAAGAAGTGGTAAAATATCTGGCCTATAATATCAACAGCAACATACGTGAGCTGGAGGGCGCCCTGATATCACTTTTTGGCACAATCTTCGCTCAATAAGAGGGAAATCGACCTTGAATTGGCTAAAAAGGTACTCCGTAATTTCGTGAAAACTAGCAGTAAAGAGATCACCATCGAAACCATACAACGTATGGTATGCGAATATTTCGACGTCTCTTACGACAAACTACTGCAAAAAACCCGCAAGCGTGAGATCGTTCAGGCCCGCCAAATCACCATGTACCTCGCAAAGGCCTTCACCAAAAATTCCCTCAAAACCATCGGCGAACACTTCGGCGGTCGCGACCACACCACCGTCATCCACTCCTGTCAAACCGTCAAGGACCTCATGGACACCGATAGCCTCTTCCGCGAAAACGTAATGGAACTCCAACAAAAAGTCCAGCTCGCCGCCATGTAACACCTGTCCAGCGGGCCAAACCCCGCCTCCATCAACCTCCAACTACCACAAACTCATTGCCCATTTCGCCCCCCGGAATGGGTTTTTTATTTGGCTTTAAACCAATTAATCTTTATTTTTGCATCCCCTTCGAAATTTAAGACGAAAGGGGCTACCCCCACAGCGGCGCGGTGGCGAATGAGGACCCCATCCCCTCATTCAAAATTCGGAGAGGTGCCTGAGTGGCCGAAAGGGCCGGTTTGCTAAACCGTTATACGAGCTTAAACTTGTATCGAGGGTTCGAATCCCTCCCTCTCCGCATCATCAATTATCCGCAATGAATTGCAATCTAAAGCAATCCTGGGCAGCGGAAGAAAAGAAAAAGCCTTCGGTTTCGTTCGAACTGAAGGCTTTTTTTATTGCAAAACCCAAGTCCTTGTCGGGAAGAAAAAAGACCGATGGGACAAAGAATATGTATCCAATTTGAAGTACTCCCAAAGCCAGATCGGTCTTGATTTCGGATGATCTATTTGACAGAATGCATTGTAAATTTTCTCCTCGATTTTATGCCAGTCTTCATGAATACCAAGCGAAATACCTTAGGCGGAGAGATGTTCGCGTCGATTGTTTTATCAAACCCTATATCTTTTGTCAGCAGCCTTAGTTCATGCTCGTGGTCTCCTTCAAAGGCTAGTAATTTTTATCCTTTTGACTAATTCGTTCAAGGCACTATGCCGTTAACGTGATTTTCGAGATCGGGGCGTCCATTCTCCCGAGTTGGCGGCGGTTCACTACGTCCCCCCGGGCGGGATCCCCGGAGCCCGCCGCGGAATCCTCCCCCAAAACTCCCGAAATTTCCCCAATCGCCGTCCTCACACACTTCATAATCTCCTCATGCAAATCCGTCCCCGCCGCCTCCAGCGGATCAATCGCCTTCACCAACACCGTCCTCAACTCAAACAACTCCTCCCGATTATATTTCTTCGACCCCTTCACCAATTCCAGCTTCATCAACTCCTCCTGCTGATTCTGTCTCGGATTGAAGATCTCATTGATATGACTGCACTGATGACAAACACCCTGCTTGTTGATCAGCGCACACCTATGCTCAAAAACAGTGGTCATCGTTGTCCGCGCGTCATTCAACAAATGCTTCACCACACCTTCCGTCTTCGCCAAAACCAAACAGATTTCCCTAATCTGAAAATCGTATATGTCTTTCAGGATCAACGCCACCTGGTTCTCTATCGGCAACGTTTTCGAGATGCATGTAAAACAATAATCGATATGCTCCCGCATCTCATACGTCCCCGCCGGCGAGTTATCATGGACTATCCAGAACGCGCGTCTCACCGATTCCGAGCTAATAGCGAGATCCGCTCCCCGATCCTGCGCGTCCACCTGCCACCTCTTCGACCTCCTCAAATGATCATAAGCTAAATTCGTGGCTATCTTAAATACCCACGTTTTCAGTGACGATTCCTGGTTGAACGTCGATATTTTGGTAAACGCCTTGATAAAGACATCATGCGTCAGGTCCTCCACGTCGTTGCGATCCGCGAGCAAGCGATATAAGTAAGACCTCAGCTGCTTTTGAAACTCGGCAAACAGGGTCTGGAATGCGTTGATATCTCCGGCTATGGCGGAATTGAGGACCTCTTCTTTTTCCATTCGTGAAAAAATTCAATTAAGATGCGGCCCCCGAAACAAAAAGGCCGCATCCCTAAATTACTACAGTATATTCAGTTTACCACAGTCCACGTCTACGATATGACTATTGAAAACCACCCCAGCATCTGAAGAAAGGAAAACCGCTGTCTCGCCCACCTGCTTCAGCGTTGGGCTCGTCTTCAAAATGTCGAAGGCTTTGTACTGCGCAACCAGCTGCTCCGCGGGTATTCCGTAATTTTTTGCGGCGGCCTCGATCCATGCCGAGATCCTCTTTGTCTCCATCAGGGCCCCGGGGCATATACAGATCACCTTTATTCCGTTCGGTCCCCATTCAGCGGCCATCACGCGGGTCATCCCTTCGATCGCGGCGGAGGCGGCCGTGATGCCAGCCACATTAGGAAGCTTGCTTCGGGATAGTGCGGCCGTTAGCAACAAGATCGTCCCTTCGGATCCACACTGCATCATGTATTTCGCCGCCACACGGGCTGTAAGGAACTGTGATCCGCAAATCTTTTCCATCGGAGCCATGAATTGCTGCAGACTCACCACCGTCGTCAGTGGCCTCCCACCCATCTCACCATACTCCACCGCGATGCCATTAAAGACTATATCCAGCCTTCCACTCTCCTCCACGACCTTCCCCAAAAAATCGTCTATCTCCGTTTCATTCAGCGCGTCCACCTTGCCTGCAGCTTCCACGATACCGCCGCCGGCGGCCCTGATCTCCTGAGCAACTACTTTTAACTTGTCTGGATTCCGGGCAATAACATAAACCTTTGCCCCGTGCTGAGCCAGCGATCTTGCAACCGCTCCCGCGATCTCGCCGGTGGCCGCGAATACGACGGCTACCTTGTCTTTTAGATTTTGCATTGTATGTATTTATCTATGGACGAAGCAGCCTGGCAAAACGATCAGGATTTTGAACAAAAAAAACACCATCAGATAAATAACTGACTTCCAGTCACCTGAGCGCTGAAAGACCGGTGTCCAGGCTATTATTTTGTCACCGCCACCGGTACCGGGTAACTGCGGATCGGACGACCGTCAGCTTCTTTTATATTCACAGGCAGGGGCTTGTATGATACGTCTTCTCCGGCAATGCGGCTTAGGTTCACCGGTAGTTCGTTTCTGGACAACTCGCTTCCGCCGATGCGGGTGATATCTACTGCAATGGGTGCGCTCCGCCCGTTGTCGTTTGCGCTGGCAGAGGGCAGGAGTCCGGTGATAGCAAGGGTGATCATGACGAGGCAGCAGGCGATAACGGTAAGGACCGCGTTAAGGTAGACAAGGCGTTTCATGGTTTTTATTTTAAATCTACCAAATCCCTGCCGGGAATTGCACCAGACTGACCGATCGGCGAAATCCGCGCTTACTTTGTAAAAAAAGTATTTGAACGGGCGGGAAATCTTGCATAATATGCTTAAATTGTTATCCCTGCACCAATTACACTTCAAATAATAAATTATGAAACCAAGACTTTACTCTTATGCAGCAATAGTACTTGCTTCCGCCGTACTTGTCTTTTCCTGTAAGAAAGGGGATACGGGTCCTGCCGGTCCTGCCGGACCTGCGGGCGCTAATGGCGCCGCGGGCGCTCCGGGACCCAAGGGCGATTCAGCAACGGCGAATGTTACCTACTCTGCGTGGACAGATGTGGCTTTCTCACCCGTTACGGTTCCCGACACTGTCAACCCCGCCAAAAAGGATACTTTATATTTTGTAGGAGCCATAGTAGCGCCCAAACTGACTGCTGATGTTATTTCAAAAGGTCAGATTTCGACCTATCTCAATTTTGGGACTGTAGGCAGCCCAGATGTCGTGCCGCTGCCATTTGCGGATCTTATTTTTACCGGGTGGAATATCCAGGTAGATTATGCGGTGGATTCCATCTATCTGACGGCAAACGTCAATGCGAGCACGTACGGTTCCGGAGCAGCAAAACAAGCACAATACCGGTATGTTATCATTCCTGGTACCAAGCCTGCGTCTGTCAACTCGAAGGATTACAGCTCGGTCAAGAGCTATTTTTAAAATGCCCGACTAGGTCGGCTCAATAATTGAAATTCATTCCAAGAACCAGGATATGCTCACTGGAGGATTCAGGTGGGCGTCCTGGTTTTTCTGTTGCTTGTATTTATGATTTCCAGAGGATTAACAGTCTTTTTGTTGTTCTGGTCTTTCGCGGTCCTCATTCTTATCCCGCTGTCGCTTGTCGCCCAAAAGAAGAATGCCGGATTTGAACTCCATATCCACCGGGCGACCAGCCCAGTCAGGATCGACGGGGTCATCAACGAACCAGCCTGGCAGCAGGCCGAGAAAGCCGCCAATTTTTATATGGTGCTTCCGATGGACACCAGTCACGCCAGCCTCCGGACGGAGGTGCGGATGACCTACGACGACAAAAATCTCTATCTGGTCGCCGAGTGTTTTGACGCGGGACCGGGACCGGACATGGTAGAGTCTCTCCATCGGGATTTCAGCTTCGTAAAGAACGACAATTTCATTTTCTTTATCGATCCCTTCGAGGACCAGACCAGCGGTTTTTCCTTCGGCACCAATGCAGCGGGGGGACAGTGGGATGGGTTAATGTATGAGGGCGGCAAGGTCGACCTCAGCTGGGACAATAAATGGAGTTCGGTGGTGCGGCGCTACAGTGACCGCTGGGTGCTCGAGATCGCGATACCGTTCAAGACGCTCCGGTACCGCAATGGGCTCACGCACTGGGGCATCAACTTTAGCCGGAACGATCTGAAGACGACCGAGAAGTCGGCCTGGGCTCCCGTGCCGCGGCAGTTTCCGACGGCGTCGCTGGCTTATACCGGCGTGCTGGTCTGGGACGTACCGCCGCCTTCGCCAGGGCCGAATATCTCGGTGATACCATATGTACTCGGCGGCGTGCAAAAGGACTATGGGGCGAAGGGGCCCAATGTTTATAAGAAGGAGATCGGCGGCGACGCCAAGATTGCCGTCACCTCGTCCCTCAATCTGGATCTGACCGTCAACCCCGATTTTTCCCAGGTCGACGTGGATCGTCAGGTCATCGACCTCAGCAGGTACGAGCTGTTCTATCCCGAGAAGCGGCAGTTCTTTCTCGAGAATGCCGACCACTTCAACAACCTGGGTTATGCCGATATCCGCCCCTTCTTTTCCCGTCGTATCGGGCTGGGAGCGCCGATCGAGTTTGGTGCGCGGCTCAGCGGCAAGCTCGACGCCAACTGGCGCGTGGGTCTGATGGATATGCAGACGGGTAGGGTGGATTCGATCGGCCTGCCCGAGCAGAACTTCTCGATGGTGGCGATCCAGCGCAAGATCTTCGCGCGGTCCAATATCGGGTTTATCTTCATTAACAAGCAGGCGATCCACTACCAGCCGGGGAAGGACACGACCCATCCAGCGTATTCGCTGTACAACCGGAATATGGGCATGGAGTTCAACCTGGCTTCGTCCAACAATTTCTGGACGGGCAAGGCCCTGCTGTTGAAGTCGTTTAGTCCCGGCCGCCGCGGCGACGACTATGTCCATGCCGGGAACCTCCAGTATGCCGACCGCCACTGGCTGGTAGGGGCGGGCTACGAATACACCGGGGCCAACTACAATGCCGAGGTAGGCTATGTCCCGAGGCAGGGCTATATCAAACTGAATCCGCAGGTGTCCTATTTCTTCCTTCCCCGCGGCGGCGCGGTCCTGAGTCATGGGCCCCAGCTGACCTCCACCTATTTTTACAACGAGTCCTTCCACCGGACCGATAATGAGACCATCTTCACCTGGCTTACCACCTTCCGAGACAAGAGCACTCTGGCCGGGGTGGCGATGAACGACTACGTGCAGTTGTTGGCCCCATTCGACCCTACGAACACAGGGATCCATTCCCTCGCCGTGGGCACGCAGCACCGCTGGAACACCATCGGCGTGGACTACGTCAGCAAGCCGCAGGCCTTCTTCACCTGGGATCTGTCAACCCGGTATGGCGGCTACTATGCCGACGGCAACAAGCTGACGGTCACCGGCGACGCCGGATACCGCTGGCAACCCTACGTCAACCTTACCGTGAGCGCGACCTATACTGGTCTCTGGCTTCCCGCGCCCTGGGGCAGGGTAAGTTTTTGGCTGGTGGGGCCCCGGCTTGACATTACAATGACCAACACCCTCTTCCTTACCACCTATATCCAGTACAACCAGCAGACCAAAAACATGAACCTGAACACCCGCCTGCAGTGGCGCTACAAGCCGGCCTCCGACCTCTTCCTGGTCTATACCGACAACTACCTCACCACCCCCTCGGCGTCCGCTCCCGCGCCTTCGTCCTGAAATTCAATTATTGGTGGAATCTTTGACTACTCGCCCCAAAATCCCTATCTTCGCGGCTCGTTGCCACCGGGCGGTTCCAATTGCTCATCCCAATTGGTTATCCCCCTCGGCGACGTTGGTTTTCGGGAAGTAGCGCAGGCCGGTAGCGCACCTGGTTTGGGACCAGGGGGTCGCAGGTTCGAATCCTGTCTTCCCGACAATGAGTCTAAAGCTACAATTAGACGGGAGCCCGTAAAACGCTGATTTTACGGGCTTTTTCTTTTTATTCCATATCATTTTGCAGCGAAAGGTATCAAGTGGTTTGTGAGCAAACAGGTGAACACGAAGCCCGATGTACTTTTATGTTCACCTGACCGCCTTAAACCCTTATCCGACGAGCATCTGACGTCATTTCTTAGGTTTTGCGATCATGCGAGGAGCCATTGATACCGCAAAAAACGAATGGTATGAAAAGTAACAACACCTTCGGTGTTCATTTCGTCCTGCGGACCAGCAGGATCAGCGACGACAACAAATTCCCCGTTTATCCCCGGATCGTCGTAAATGGAACCAGAACCGAGTTTTCCATGAAGAACTCCATTTCCAAAGCCGATTGGAATTTTGGCAAAAGAGAAGCCAAACCGAAAAATCCCGAACTCAGGGCCTTCAACAGTTATTTGCAGGAAATGCAGGGAAAGCTCCATCGGCATTACCGCGACCTCCTATTGGAAGACGAACCCCTGACAGCGGCAGCAGTGAAAGCCGCTTTTCTCGGCATCGAGAAAGAAAAGGCTGTTTCATACTCCCTACTGTGGTTGGTCAGCCAGCACGAAGCCATGATGCAAAAAGTCTTGAAGCCGGGGACCATGAAAAACTATCATGCTACCGAAAGTTATTTGAGGCGATTTTTAGTCGCCCGTTACAAAAATCCTGATATGCCGCTGAAAGAGTTGAATTATGAATTTATATCCGGCTTTGAGTTTTTCGTCCGGAACAACTCTTTGAAGCAAAATGATCCTTGTACCACCAACGGGGCCATGAAGCATTTGGAGCGTTTAAAGAAAATGGTGACCTGGGCGCTAAAGAACGAGTGGATCGATAAAAACCCATTTTTGAATTTTCGATTGAAATTCAAACATACCGAGCGAGAATTCCTTTCCGATCTGGAATGGCAACGCTGGAAAATCAGGATTTCGGAAATTTTATGCTGGATCGGGTAAAGGACCTTTTCTTGTTTAGTTGTTATGCAGGCCTGTGTTACGTAGATCTTATGGAATTGCGGCCGGAGGAAGTTTTGACCGGAATCGACAAAATCAGTGGATCAAGACCACGCGAGCCAAAACCGACACTCCCGTAAATGTTCCTCTTCTTAAGCCCGCCCAGCTCCTGCTGGAAAATTTTTCCGGGGATGAGACTGCTAAGCGGGAAACGGTTTTCCCCTACGTGAGCAATCAAGAAGTAAACAGAAGTTTGAAGATAATTGCCGAAATCTGCGGAATTCAAAAATACCTGACCTTCCACCTTGCCCGCCATACTTTCGCTACTACCGTTACTTTGATGAACGGCGTCCGCATCGAGACCATAAGCAAAATGCTGGGCCACACGAAAATTAGCACGACCATGCAATATGCTAAGGTGACTCAGACTAAGATCGGGATGGATATGAATATGTTACAGGAGCGGTTGAACACTAATCGACCCGCCCCAGCCTTAAAGGCGGTGAAATATAGTAGCGCCCAAGCCAGTGGGTTTGGGCGTTTTTATTCCCTTCTAATGGGTAACATTATTAAGTAGGCTGAATAAGACGAAGCCGGTTACGGTCTTTGTCGAAAATTGAACATTCAATGCGGTCATATTTTTCTACAATAGCAGTTGCGTCGGCTATTGCCATATCGATGGAGTCGTAAATCGTCCAAATTTCCTGTTTCTCGTTGGTCGCCAATACAATATTAGCATCGACGACATGACCGGTGTATAAGTCATTTCGGAGCATTACAACTTGGGTATCATTTAAAGTTGGGAAATTTTGTATCATCTATTTTTTTGGCCGCCGCCCGACGACCCCCAGATTGTTTAAACTAGAAATGGGAGTTACTTCACACCCTTTTTCTTCAGAATTATGTTAATTGCTTGCCTGGCAAAATTGTTATTTATTATAATGCTAAGACGCTGAACAAGGGTTTCAGTGTCCAATTTATCGAACCTGTCAATGTATTCTTGTAACAATTTTCTGTCGTTTCTTTTTGCTAACTGACATATAACCGTATTAGCGTCCCAAATATTTATGTCGCCAGATTGCAATAGCATTCGTATCAGCGTGTACCTCTTCAGGGTTGTTTAACAAAAAGATTTCCCTTTATCTCCATAGCTCGGTTGAAATCTTCAACTAGGCCGAACTGGTTCAATTCTTCAGGCCGAAACGTTTCATCGAAACCGCCGCAATTCGACAGTGCGCTAATGTCGTAATATTTGTCCAAAAGATCGTATCCTATAAATTCAAAGTTCTCAATCTCAATAAATCTGCAATCCGTATCTGGGTTAATGATAACCGCCAGTAAATTATATTTTTCTTTTTCCACGATCTTCTTTAGAACGTAGTCTAGTGTCGTAAAAAAGCCCGTTTCGTACATATTATCAATAACTATGTAATCCCATTCTTTTTCATCATCTCTGTCAGGTTCAATTAACCTTTCATTTAGCATCCCATCAACAGAGATCAACTCGATCAGTTGCGGGAGTCTACTCCATTCCAAATACTTTTCCCAAGCCATTGTGTCTGAATCGCTAGATTTGCCAAACTTTGCCCTCGCTGTATACAATACTTTCATCTTTGTGATTGTGGCTTTTATACCCAAAAATTATATTCGAAGTCATCGACTATCCGGTTTCTCATCACCTTTTGCAGAGAGCGCTTTCGCCCGCCCGATAATCCACCGTAAATGATATTTTTTCCCGTAACGTGTACAGCCATTGTTATAACGAGCTGTCCCTCGATACCATTTGAGATTAACCCAAACTTCTTCATCGTTGATGTTTAGTTTTATGTTGTTGCTATAAACGTCCACGATCAAAAATTAGCACACTTCCGCAGATCTGCCAAATATGGTTCAGTGACGCTTGCCAAGTGGTCAACTTTAGTAACAAAGGTTGCACTTTAACACATTTTTTAAATAAATCTTTCCGTACTCGTTTCCTGATTTCGATAAGCATCAGGCATTACGAGTAAAGGACGTTATTGAAAATGAACTTTTGGGTCGTCAAAATGAAATCAGCCTTTCCTCACTTGATTTCCTCGAGGCTTTGAATTGCAACCTCACTCTTAAATTATCAAGTATTGACCGAGGCATAACGACAGCTGAAAACAGACATTTTGAATGTTATTTGACGGATGCCGTATACAAAAATATGACCTACTTGATTGAACCATTTTGCAATGGAGCAGAGGGTTGTCAATGGCTTTATGAAATAGATTGCCCGGTTGATTTGCTATTTTCTCCTGGCGGTACATGGTAGGCTCATTTTAAAAAATTTTCATTATGATGTTCAACACGGAAGTGAATATCCATAACGAGCTTCCTGACTTTCGGCTCATAGCAGTTTTCCTTTGGGGCAAGACCACAGTTTCGATTCGGACGGTGATAGCTATAACCCCGCCAGTAGAATTTGGACATGGCTTCAAATGGGTAGCAGAGAATTGGCTAATGAGTTTTTTGAAGTCGAACAAAGCGAAGAGAGTCCCTCGATTTATGTAATAGGCTCAGACAATGAAGACATCGATAACAGGGTTGCTTATTTCTTAGGGGTTGAGACTAATGGTAAAATTCGAGCAGAAAAAGCGAATGGGATACTCCAGACTCCTTGGCGAATAGATTGGGAGAAGGGTTTAGCTTGGAAGTTGCACTGGAACGAGTGAGTAATAGTTGCATCAGAAACTCTACTCTTGAAAACCCGTACCCTTGTCGGAATATATAGCTCATATTACGAGATTGTTCCAAATTGGGTAGTCGATTGCTGTTGAAATGAGAAACGGCCTGGAACTATCGTTTTGAGACTGATATATCGGCCAAACGTCTTAGATCAGGGACGAAATGTTTCGAAAATTGTACAGGCAGGTCGACTATAATTCAAAACCCGCCAGCACGGCGGGTTTTATTTTTTCTCTTCGAGGCGCCAAAATAAAAGATTCTCTATTTCAGCGAATTGAGGGTTCGAATACAAAAAGGTTCAAGGGACTTATTCGCTTGCCGAAATCAGATCGGAAATCTCTTGCAGCAAATCCGGCAACCGAAATTGAATGGTATCCCAAACAATCTGATTATTGATTCCTAAGTATTCGTGAATGATGAAATTCCGGAAGTCTTAAATGATGCGCCATTCGACGCTGGGATGCAGTTTTTTGAAATCGTCCGGTATTCGTGAGGCGGCCTCGCCGATGATCTCAAAGTTTCGTTCTACCGCATCCTTGGTCTTGGAATCAACCTCATAGGAATCAAAATTCATCCCTGCCGTATACTCCAAGATTTTGCCGATCGCAACTTTAATATCCAATAGCAATAAGGATAGATTACGCTCAGACATGAATGAGGCTTTTCTCTACATAGGGTAAATACTGAGGTTTTATGCCTTTGCGGGAAACAACATCGATCTTTTGGTTAAAGGTATCCTCCAACTCGTGGGCGAGCCTGATATATTCAAAGCCGTCAATGCTACCATTGAAATCGACGAGAATATCGATGTCACTTTTTTCATTAAAGTCTCCCCTTGCATAAGAGCCAAAAATGCCCAACTCAGAGATCGGATACCTTTTTTGCAGGTACTCCTTTTTCTCTTTTAAAATGCTTAAAATTTGGCTTGTAGTGTACATGGAAGTCAAATTTACTAAAAATTTACCGGGTTTTTCAAAGTTTGGGTGAACGTTTTGCTTCACCTATTGTCGGTGTCAGGTTAGAATCCGGGTAGCGGCCTTGAACAGCATATGCGTTAATGTTCATGGGGTTGGAGAAGTAGAAGTCATGCTGTCTGAGGTGTTAATCGCCTCAAATCCGGGCAAAGATGGTTCGAAAAATGTACAGCCAGGTCGACAAAACAAGATCAGAAAGCCTCCGCGATAGCGGAGGCTTTTGCTTTTAGAAGGATGCCTCAAGTTTGCTGGAAGACGAGCGACGAGGGAGCGGCTGAGAGAAAGCCTGTCTTCAAAAAATCATCTTTTACATACTCCGATGAAATAAATGCCATTTACGGGCGTTGTTTTGCTAATAACCCCATCCCATGAAAAATGCAATTTTTCTTTACGCGTTAACATTTCTGTGTTCGGCAGCCTATCCCCAAATCAATGACCCACAGTACAAAGAGGGCGTAAAGAGTTTTAAAAACAACGACTTTCCCGGCGCATTACTTTGCTTCGAAAAAGCTATAAAAGCAAACCCCGATAGCGCCGACGCATATTTCATGCACGGTGTCACCTGCTACCGGACGCAACAGTTGAAACAGGCTATTACTGACTTTGACAAATGCGTTGAGCTACACTATACACGTCCCGTTACATACGAATATCGCGGTCAGGTAAAATTCATTCTCCAGGATTTCAAAGGAGCATTGGAAGACTTTGACGAACAGGCAAAATTATATCCAAAAGAGTCCGACAACTACAACAACCGGGCTATGGCGAAGACCAGGCTTGCCAACTTCCAGGGTGCCGTGGCAGACTATGACACAGCCATTCTCCTAAACCCCGATAATGTCAAATACTGGGTGGGCAGGGGAGCAATGAAAACAAAGCTCAGCTTATTTCCAGGATGGGGCTGTTGATCTAAATAAAGCCTTTGCAACTGGACCCTAATAATGAAAGGGCCTATTGCATTCGCGGACTCAACAAAATTCTGACGAATCATTTTATCGGTGGATTGTCGGACGTGAACAAGGCAATTGCGTTGGATTCTACGGACCTGGAAGCGTATCTGCTTCGCGGGCAGGCAAGAATACCCCTGAAAGACTACAAAGGGGCGCTGGATGACTTAAACTATGTATTGAAGTTTACACCCGACGACCAGTCCGCACTTGGCTTCAGAGCTTCCGCAAAAATAGGTCTTGGCGACAAAGCCGGCGCCTGCGCCGACTACAACAGATTTTTACAACTGGGCGGAACGCCAGTTGCGGGAGGAGAGAAGTATTTGTAAATAGAAATTTTATTTCCCTCCGGCCTTCAACCTCCAAGTCGTATGCATCTTCCCGCTCATATTTGCGCGAAGCCTCTGCAGCAACTCCGGAGAACACGAACCTAAAAAATGCGGCAACGACCCCAGACTCATATAGTCCGGCTCGAACTCCTTGTCGATAACCAATCCCTCCGACGCAAAGAAAGCCTCGGCCTCTTCAAAGGACCCGAACATATTATCCTTCACCTTATGTTGTTCTAAAAACTCCCTCAATGTATCCCCCCGCGAAAGCTCCTCATCTTCGGGTAGGTCCCTTCTGAGATAAACATCGGCCGTGATCCAGTAGCCGCCCCGCTCCGCCAGCACACCGCGGATCTGCCGGCAAAGCTGCCTTTTCTCCTCCATGCCTAAATACATCAGCAGCCCTTCGTTCACAATAACAATCGGACCAGCCGGGAAACCACTAACAATACCATTAAACGCCGATGCGTCCAGCGCATTCAATGCTCTCAGCTCATAATGCCCGCGCAGCGCCCCGGCAAGCGCGTCGACAATCGGCTGCTTCGTCGCAATCAGGTCCGGCAGGTCTCCGTATCGATATAGTAGACCGGCCGGTCGGTGGCGCAGGGCCAGGCCGCGGAAGGAAAATCCGGATGAGAGTTCCAGTATGTTGGCGGCGTCGTCGGGCAGCAGCCTGGTTGATACTCCAGTACCGCGCTTCGAAATGCATCACACGGATCCAAAATCCGGGCTGACGATTCGAAAAATCCGGCTCAAACGGTTCCGGATCCTGGATCAGCTTTGCCGCCTCGCGTGCATACGGTATTGTAGTATGGGCCTTCATCAGCAGGAAGAGCCCGCGCCGAAGGACTGCAGATAGTGTTGTAATTACGTGTTTGTTGCATGTTAACAGTTGTCTTGCGCTAAAGTTAAGAAAATTAGCCGCCCCTCTATATGCGGCCTAACTGATTGAAAAAATCGCTGCGTGGCACGGCAATCGCAGTTACATCCCTAAAAGTCTTAACTATGAGAAAGCTACTAGTGTTAATACTGGGTATCTCAGCTGACAGCCAGTGCGATGGCCCAAACAGACCCACAAAAGAAACAGGAAATGAAGGACCTCCGTACTGACGTGCGCGAGAAAAAGCCGCCTCTCACAAGGTCAATAAAGACCTGTCTCATGTAAGGGTGAAGAAGGCAGTTCACGACCATAAGGCGGTAGCCAAAGAAAATAAGGACATCAGTAATGACGCAAGGCACTTGAGGAAACAGGGCGTCGACCATCCCGTGACAAAGGCCAAACGTCAGGTCCGCGTCCGAGGATGATAACCGAAAGGATCACACGAATTAGTTATTCCTGTGATTTATCAAAAGGGTGTTCCAAATGGAGTACCCTTTTTTTGTCCCCGGCCACCCCCGGCGTCCCCGTCCTCACGCCTGAAAATTCGGATTCATCCACGCCATCGGAATATCCGCATCCAGCACCCCATTTGGTTTACGATACCTCCCAGGCATTCGTCCCTCGATGGCAAACCCAATCCCCTCATAAAAGGCAAGCGCCCTCTTATTGGTCTCCCCGGTCAGCAGCTCGACCCGTAGTATATCCTTCCGGTTCTCCCTAACCTCGTCTAAAACACCCACGAACAATGTCTTCCCGATACCCTGGCCCTGATAGTCAGGATCGACGGCGATAGTCAGGTCGCTGAGCATATGGTCAAAACACTTGAGTCCCGGCTTACTGCAGTGGATATCCCCGATGATGGCGCCGGTGGCTTCGTTCTCCATAACAAAATGAACGCCGTCGTGGGCGGCCTCCGCCATAAACCCGGCGACATAGTCGATGGTGATCTCGTCCTCTGCCCGGGCGAGGCCGCCGGAAAAACGGGCTACTTTTTTATACAAGGCAATGATGCCGTCGCGGTCCGCGGCAACGGCAGGCCGAAGGGTGTTTTTCATGAGAATGAAATTATCGAATTTTCGCCAGCGCGGAATAAATATTGCTTCTGCCGAACGCCGAGGGCCGCTCGCCGAGTTTGTCCACCTTCGGCCAGCCCGCGGCCGCCATCAGGGGCGGAGCTTTGCCAGACTAACGGGCCAGGGCACCCAGGTAGGCACCGGCGTGTCGGTATCGTACTCTACGACCAGCAGCGGCATACCTGGACGCAGCGGCGCGCTTTCCGGATGACCCGGATGCATCGGCCTGGTCAGCGTCGACAAAAACGCAGCCTTGTCCTCGACATAATGCAGGGAATTGGCCATGAGAATGCCGTCAAGCCCCGTGACAGATAAAGGAATAGTAATAAAATCGGTTTTTACCGGCACCAGATGGACGCCACACACCAGATCCGACTGCAGCATTGGGCGCAAATCGAGACCATAGATGGTACTGCCCGCAGGCAAAAATCGGGCGAGCGCTTCGGTGAATAACCCCGACCCGCAACCGAGGTCGGCCCAACGGACTGGGGCGTCTCCCACAACGTCACGCAATACGGGCCGGTCAAAAATTTCAATAGCTTCAGAGAGTCGCATACGCAAAGATCGGAAACTATCCGACCGCCGCGTGCTCCTTCTCCAAAAATTCCGTCAGCATCGTACCAAGCAGGCTGCCCCAGCCCTTCTCGAAATTCTCCGGCCTGAGCCCGGGGTTCTTATAGCCTTCAAACGTCTCGATGCCTACATGCCGCAATGTAAGGCGCGTCCCCTGCCCTGCGGCGTCAGCTCGAAAGTGACGAGGGAATTGCCGGGGAAACCGCCATAACGCCATTCATAGCTGATCTTTTTGTTGGGAATGACCTCGGTGACCTTCCAGATATGCCGCCAGTCATACCCTTTCGCGGTGATGTCAAATTCGGTCCCGAACCCCACCTCGGGCCGGAAATCACTAAGCGGCATATACCACTGCTTCATCTGCTCCGCATTGGTGATGGCGCGCCAGACCGTTTCCGGCGAAGCGTTATAGGTGCGCTCCATGATCACCTGGACCGGACCCTTCTCGAGGAAATTCATTAGGCTCTCGTTCATAAAATAGCCCCAGCCTTCTTCGATTTTCTTCGGGTCCAGGTCGGGGTGGATATCGCCGCGGAAGGTCTCCAGCCCCACATGGCTGACCCTGAGGCGCGTTCCCTCACCATCGGGCGATAGTTCGAAGGTGACCCGCGAGTTGCCGGGAAACCCGTCAGGTGCCACTCATAGCTGATCCTTTCGCCGGGCACGACATCCGTCACCTTCCAGACATGCTGGAAGACCTTGTTCTCTTCTCGCTGTTCAAAACTGGTTTCGAAACCTTTTTCGGGCCGAAAATCCGTAACCGGAAGATACCGCTTGTTTCATCTGCGCGGGATCTGTGATAGCACGCCAGACGCGTGCCGGTGACGCATCGTACGTGCGTTCGACGATAACCTGGGCTTTTTCCATATTTGTTATTTTTTTTCTTTTTTGAGGACGCCTTCGCCGCCCCAGGTCCCGGGGCGCTCTTCGCCGAACCTGATCCCGGGCCGCTCTTCCCCGCACCAGAGCCACCCCTTTTAGGCGGCGCCGCAGCCTCCTCCTCTCCAAAAACTCACCGAGGGCGTCCAGCTTCTGATTCCAGTAGACGCGGAAATGGTCGACCCACTGCGAAACCTCTGACAACTTCTGCAGCCTGGCCTCACAGTACCGCTCGCGGCCGCGGGTATGGATCGTCACAATGCCGCACTCGGTCAGTATCTTGATGTGCCTGGAGATGGCGGGGCGGCTCACCTCGAAATTTTCCGCGATGGAATTCAGCGGCAAGGGCTTCCGCGCGATGAGATGAATGATCTCTCGGCGGGTGGGATCGGCAATGGCACTGGAATACGTCTCTTCTCATAATTGGTAACCGTTCGGTTACAAAACTAGGAAAAGTAACCATATGGTTACGCATTTTATCAAAATATTTTTTTCTACCCGACGCCAACCCCACCGGAACCCGCCAACCCCACCGGATTTTGCAACCGATTTATTTTTTGGCTATCTTCGGTACCCTCAATCAAACTATGACCATGCGTTCAATAGTCCTGACTCTTGTCCTGCTAGCCGTCGCGGCCACATCCCACTCCACTATAAAATCATACACAAAAGACGCAGACGGCGTAAACTTCGTCCTCGACATCGGCTCGATGACCATCCGCGTCTGGCAGCCGGACGTCGTCGAAGTCCGCTATACCATGCTCCCCCAACTACCCAGGCGCTCTTCGGTGGTAGTCACCAATAACAACTGGGCCCCGTCGACGGAGTTCACGGTCGCGGAGCTGAACAACAACATCGTGATCACCACCAAAAAACTGCGCATCATCGCCGACAAAGCTACCAACGCCATCAGCTACACCGACCTCAGCGGCAAACCGATCCTCGAAGAAGACGGCGCCAACGGCAAATCGATGCAGCGCGGGCAAATAGCAGGCATAGCAACCTATGGTCTGGAAACAGTTTTTAAGTCACCATCGGACGAAGGGCTGTTCGGCCTGGGATGTCATCCCCTGGATTCACTCTCCATCAACTATAAAGGCCGCGACCAGGACATGCTGATCAAATACATGACCGGCGCAATACCGGTCCTGCTCTCCACAAAAGGATACGGCCTGATGTGGGACAACTACAGCCCATCAAAATTCTACGGAGGAATGGCGGGTAACACAAAATACCGCTACACGTCGGAAGACGGGAAGCTCATCGACTATTATTTCTTCTACGGCCCATCCTTCGACAGGATCGTCTCCCTCTACCGCGACGCAACGGGACGCGCGCCGATGTTCGGCAAGTGGGCGTACGGCCTGTTTCAGTCCCAGGACCGCTACAAGACTCAGGCTGAAGTCCTCGCCGCCGGCAGCAAATACCGCGACGCCCACATCCCCGTCGACGTCATCGTCCAGGACTGGTACTACTGGGATCCCTTACCCATAGGCTCACACGTAATGAACCCGACGGCCTATCCCGATCCAAAGGCGATGGTCGACGAGCTGCACAAGGAGAATCTGCACGCGATGATATCCATATGGCCCGTTTTTGGCAAAGGGACGGCCAACTTCGACGCGCTGAAGGCGATGGACGGACTGACGAGCATCACGTGGGACAACGTCGTCACGCATACCTTCGATACTTACTATGACGCACACAACCCGAGGGCTAGCGACCTATACTGGCAGCAGGCGAGGGACAGTCTCGTAGCCCGCTATGGCTGGGACGCGTGGTGGATCGACCAGTGCGAGCCCGACAACGGCGCCCTGCTGGACCAGCGCAGGCTGGCGACCTTCTATACCGGCAAGGGCATTGACTATTTCAATACCTATTCCCTCATGCACACCGACGGCATCTATAAGGGATGGCGTAAGGACATTCCCGGCAAACGCGCCTTCTTCCTGGCGCGACAGGCTTTTGCGGGACAACAGCGCAACGGGGCAACCCTCTGGTCATCCGATATATCCTGCAGCTGGCACGACTTCCGCGACCAGGTGCCGCAGGGCATCAATGCCTGCGCCTCGGGCATTCCCTACTGGACCTCGGATATCGGAGGATATCACTATCACTGGCAGGCGCCGGACTGGTCGCAGCCGGATTTCAGGCAGCTGTTCACCCGCTGGTTTCAGTTCGGAACGTTCTGTCCGATCTTTCGCATACATGGCAAGGGCGAGCGCGCACTGTATTCTTCCAACTGGGATGAGCCTACCCGTAAGACACTGCTGAACTACGACAATCTGCGCTACCGCCTCCTTCCATACATCTACTCACTTGCCGGCAAGGTAACACAGGAGCACTATACGATGATGCGCTCGCTGGCATTTGATTTCCGCGAGGACCCTGCGGTATATAGCATACAGGACCAGTATATGTTTGGTCCCGCCTTTCTGGTCAATCCGGTGACCGGGCCGGGTGCAACTACCCGTCAGGTCTATCTGCCAAAGGCCGCCGGGGCCGGGTCAGCCGGAACCGCCGGCGCCACCGGAACCCCCGGGCCCACGACCACCTGGTACGATTTCTGGACCGGAAAACAACTCCCCGGAGGCCAAACCCTCCAGGCCGAGGCACCGATCGACATCATGCCGCTCTATGTCCGGGCAGGTTCGATCGTCCCGATGGGCCCGCGGATGGAATACGCGACAGAGAAGCCGGCAGATACCGTCGAGCTACGCATCTATCCGGGAGCAGACGGACAGTTCACTCTCTATGAGGACGAGAACGACAACTATGACTACGAAAAGGGGCAGTTCGCCACGATCCCCTTCAGCTGGAAGGATAAAGAAAAACTGCTGACCATCGGAGATACAAAGGGCAGTTTCCCCGGCCAGCTAAAGAAACGCGTCTTCCGCGTGGTCCTTGTGGGAGAAGGCAAGGGCGCCGCAGAGACACCCGCGACGACATGGGACAAATCCATCCCCTATATGGGCAAGGCGATTCTAACGAAAATCACCGCACCACCGGCGGCAGCACCCGTCAAAAAAAGAAAAGGATAGATAACACCGCGCCTGCGATTCCGAAGCCGAGCCATCCCAGAAAGGCGTTCCACCGCCGCTGCCAGCTGGACTCGAACTCGCTATAACCTTTTATATGCAGGAAGATGAACAGGTACGCACAAAATCCGAACAGGATGGCAAACAGCGCGCGCAGTGGCTGCTCGTGAATGAGGAAGGTGAGGCTGCCGAACAGACCGGCGCCCAAAAACACTATCGGTGGAAACCATTCGCTCCGATAGATAAGACGATGATTGTTGCGATACTGTTCCAGCATCGCCAGCAGCCGGTTCTGGATCGCCATCAGCTCTCTGTCCGCGCCGTCGTCCTGCAGCGCCATATATAGATAGTTGTTATCCCTGTCCTTATCAAACGAAAGGTCGACCACGATGGCTTTGAGTACCATACCGTCGCCGTCGACATACGATTCTCCCTCTTCGTTCCACCCACTGGAATCGGAAAATTTCATCACGTGTTTCAACTCCAGCTCGATACCCTCAATCTCACCGTTGAACGGTTTGTCACGATACTCGCTCGCATTCAGATACCTGACGGCGTGGTCGGGATACCTCAGCGTAAGGGAGGTGTTGTCGGAAGCGCGCATCACGGTCATGTCGGAGGAGAGCATTCCTGGCACCGTGTGGTTAAAAAAGTCGGTGAGCTTCTCGACGAGTTGGGCATTCACGGTATAGCTGCCCAGGCGGGTTTTTAGCATTTGAACGCTGCATAGTTTTGGTAAGTTTCGTTAGGACTGTGGTTTAATAAGCACTCCTATGAAGTTACAACAGCATCCCCTTAAATCAAAGAGATATTCGATATTTTTATAATTTGTTTATTTTCAGGGCGATCCGCCACCCGCGGCTTCTCCGCCACCCGCGGCTTCTCCACCACCCCCGGCCGCCGCGACCCCCCGGCCGCCACACCCTCCCGGCCACTCGTCCTCAGCATACCTCCCTCCCGTCCAATCAGTCCCGTCTCCTGAACGGCGAGTACGCCCTGTTCTTCCACGCGTGCCAGCCACTACTTATAAACAATATCCCCGCCACAACAAACGTCACCCAACTCACTACCGGCGCACGATGCCAGTCGGCAACCCCAACCGCGACCAGCGCAAAGGCGCCCACCAGCGCATATTCGCGCATATTGCGGCGCCAGGTCATGGTCAAATAAGCAACCCCAGCCACCAGAGCCATGACGATGGCAATACCGGAACCACCCCCGGTAACCGGCGAACCTATAACCGCCGAAACATTCGCCAGCAACGCCACCGTAATCCATCCGGAATAAAGGCAAAAAGGCCACCAGACAAAGGCAATAGTCCGCAGCGGCGGATCAGTCAGCTCCATATCCGTCCGCACCACGATCATGAACAAAGAAAGGAGCAGAACCACCATCAACAACACCGAGATCCCCGCCAGGTCATACATCCACGCGATCACCCAGCAGCTGTTCGCGAGGCAGGAGAGGAGGAACCAGCCCCCGACACGCGAGCGCAGCTGAAGAGCCTCGTCGTTACCCCGTGCCTGAAAGACCACAAAACCCGCAAGCGCCAGGTAGATCAGCCCCCAGATGGAGAAAGCCCATGGGGCAGGCGTGAACAACGACGGATGGCGCGCCGACTGCAGCGACATCGTATTGTGGTTGAAAAACCCGGTGACCGATAGATAGCTGACCGCTACGGTGACGAGCAATCCGATGATATTGACAAAGGCGGGAATCGTTTTTTTCATGGTGAGTTATTCCTTAATTTACGCCTTATGAAGGCTTTATTTGCATTTATTTTAGCAGTTGGCTTTATTCTCGCAGGCAACCCGTCGCAAGCCCAACAGGAGCGAAAGACCCCAAATCTCACCCTTTTCGGCCGCGGCATGTACCCCGGTGACGACTCTACATACGATAAGCTAAAGTCCTCGGGATTCGGCACGATCATACTATCCAGTTTTTATATCCGCTCCAACGGCGACGTAGTTTCCGGCGATGACGGCCAACACCCCATCATCCACGAAGGGAAATATTCGGGTAACAGACAGTGGCTCGAAAGGATCGCGTCGCTGAAAAAGGCGGCGTCAGGCGAATCGAGATTCTCCTGGAAGGTCGCTGGTTCAACCAGACCCCCAACACCTACGATTTTATCCAGGACTGGGTCATGAGCCCCGCCAAACCCTACCCCGGCGTAACCACGGGTACCGGTCAAAACAGCACATTATATGCCATCGCCAAAGTATTTAAGAATGACTTGGGCGTCGACGCGGTATGTATCGACGACGAGTCGGTCTATAACGATTCCTCGATCGTGGGCCTCGGACGACTACTCGGCGGAATGGGTCTGCATATGACCCTCTGCCCCTATACAAAAGCAGACTACTGGAAGGCCATCATGACCAGCTCCAATCCCGGCCTGATCGACGCCGTTTACCTCCAGTGCTATGACGGTGGTTCCCGCAACGCGCCCGGACAATGGGTAGGAAAACTTCCCGGCAACATACCGATCGATCCGATCTTCAGCTGCCGCGGCGCTTTTGGCACCTGCGGCAGTTCGCACGGCAGCCAGACCCCCGCCGAGATACAGACCCGGCTCGCGGCATTCAAAAAGGACTATCCCGCCATGTCGGGAGCCGCGCTCTGGCAGGTCGCCGACATAAAAGACTATATAAGGATGGGCTGCGCGGTGAAGGACCCCAGCTCCGGAAGCGTGACGACAGAAGCAGGCTATCTTTCCCAACTGAAAAATAGTCTGGAGATAAAATAGCCGGAGCAAAAGGTCTAAAGCAGCGCGAACTTATCGCCGTCGAATAATCCCAGATCCCCGAGCTTCAAATGCGGGATGACCAATAACGCCATAAAGGAAAGCGTCATGAAGGGGGCGCCCAACTTCGATCCCATCGCTTTCGCCTTGTGGTCCAACGCCGTATAGTGCTCCGCCACCTGGTAGCCGTCGTTGAGACTCATCAGACCCGCGACCGGCAGCGGAAGGATCAGTTCTGCATGTGTGCCGGGGCCGCGCTCAGGATCGACCAGACTCAGCCCGCCCTTGTGTTCGATGACCAGATTGATCGCGCGGCAGATGCTCTCGTCGTCCACGCCGACGGCCACGATATTATGACTGTCATGGGCAACCGAAGAGGCGAGCGCCCCGCGCCGAAGGCCAAAATTTCGGATAAATGACTTCGCGACCGGAGCATGCTGGTACCGGTTGACAACGACGATCTTCAAAACATCCTTATCGGGATTGGCGTTCAACTGCCCGTTGCTGGGCAGGGTATCCGCCACGGGGACGACGAGCTTGTTGGTGATGAGCTGGCCGTCGAGAGCTTCGATGACGTAGACCTGCTCGACGTTCTCCTGCTCGCCCCATTTGTCGAGAGGGTAGGAGAAGTCCGCGATGACACGGGGCCTTGCCCGGAAACTGTTGATGGGATCGGCGCCGGCCATATGCACGGTGACGATATGCGAGCGGCCGTTGTCGGCCACCAGCTGCCCTTTTATCCAGGTCTGCTTCACCTGGAAATGCTCGAGGTCTTCGACAAGCACGACGTCGGCAGGATCGCCGACCCGCAGTTGCCCATGGTCCAGCCCGTAGTGAAGGACGGGATTGATACAGGCAGCCTTTAGCACTTTAAAGACGTTTATACCTTTAGCCACGGCGCGGGCGCAAAGCTGGTTGATATGTCCCGCCACAAGGCTGTCGGGATGTTTGTCGTCGCTGCAGAACATCATCTGGTCGGGATGGTCGTTCAGCAGGGGGATGAGGGCGTCGAAATTACGGGCGGCGCTGCCTTCGCGGATGAGGATCTTCATTCCATAGCGCAGCTTGTCCAACGCCTCTTCGGCGGTAAAACACTCGTGGTCGGTGCTGATCCCGGCGGCGATATAATCGCGCGCCTGGTCGCCCCGAAGACCGGGAGCGTGTCCGTCGACGGGCTTGCCGAGACGCTGCGCCGCGGCGATCTTGGCCATGACCTCAGGCGCTTTTGCAAGAACCCCTGGAAAATCCATCATCTCACTGAGATATTTGATTTCGACCGATTGGAGAAGTTGTTCGACAGCGGCGGCGTCCAAAGAAGCACCAGCGGTCTCGAATCGCGTAGCAGGCACACAGCTGGGCGCTCCAAAATTGAAGTAAAAAGGCACCGACTGGCCGTTGCGGATCATGAATTCCACCCCGGGCAGGCCGCAGACATTGGCGATCTCGTGCGGGTCGCTGACCGTCGCCACGGTGCCATGAACCACCGCCAGCCGCGCAAATTCCGAGGGGATCAGCAGGCTGCTCTCGATATGGACATGGGCGTCCACGAAACCGGGTAGTATATAGGGTAGAGGAAAGGCCGACGCCTCTTCCTCCGAAAGGGGAACTATTGCCTGGATACGGTCTTTGTCAATAATGATCCGCGCTGGCATAATCTTTTCATCGGTGATATTTACGAGCTTTCCAATGATTTCCATAATATCGAATTAAACCTTGTTTAAACCACGAAATAACGTTAAATTTAAATAACTTACAACCCGGGCATGAACCCGATGAGAATCCGGTTCGCCCGTCACAGAGAAACACTAGCCATCATGAATCCATTCCGTATCAGACTGACATCCTCCACTGCCCTGGCCCTTACCTTATTCTTTACCGCCCACGCACAGACCGCAAAGGAGATCGTCGCAAAACATATCGAGGCCCTCGGAGGCAAAGCGAAACTGCAATCCATCAATTCGGTGTTCATCGAAGGCATTGCCACCATGTCAAACGGCGCTGCTATGGATACCAAACTCTGGAAGGTCTACGACCGCCTCTACCGCCAGGAGATCTCCTCGGGCTCGGCATCCACCATAACTATCGTCACACCCAACCGCGGTTGGATCTCCGAGGCACAAGGGGGTGGGTTTAAATCGCTCCCCTCCGACCAGCTGAGAGCACTCCAGCCCGAGATAGACCCTGCAGGTCCCCTCGCCGACTATGACGCCAAGGGCTGCAAGGTAGACCTCGACGGGAAGGATACCATCAATGGCGCTCCCTGCTACCGGATTAAATTATCATGCCCCATGGGCCAGTCCGTTGTCTATTCCATCGATATCAAGACTTATTATATCCTCCGCGAAAGCCGAAAAGGCGGAAGTATATCCGTCGATTTCAGCGACTACAAGACCACGCCCGAAGGATATGTTTTCCCCTTCACTATCCTAACCGGCGGAGCAGGCGAAAAGATCAACGTCGAAAAAATTGAGGTCAACCACAACGTAGACCTCGACACCCTCGGCAAACCGCGCAAAGCCGCATAACCACCGCCGACACACAACCACCCGCCGCCACGGCGTGAACCACACCCCACTCCCCCAGGGAAAAATACCTCGTATTTTTCCCAATACGCACCAGTACAATATTCCCGCCATATCCCCGTTTTAGCAACGGAGAACTCCGTGTTCCCAGCATCCTGTTTCCTGTTAAAAACCAATGACAGTCGTTATGAATAAAAGGTCTACTTTATTCTTATTACTGACTTGCCTATACCTGACTGCTTCATCCCAATCTTTCATCGGATATGGTTATGACAACTACTCAGGCGTAAACGGCTTGATCCTCAACCCCGGCACACTAGCCGACGGTAAATACAAGGTGAACGTCAACCTCTTCGCTATCAGCGGACTCGCCGGCAATAACGCCTACGAGCTCGAACGCAGCAAGCTGTTCAGCTTCAAATTCAACCACCTCTCCGACAGCAACGGCTACTATAAAGCCAACAACACCGCCGTAAAATACCTGTACCTCAATACGGATATCCTCGGCCCCTCCGCCACGATCAACCTTACCTCCAAAGACGCCCTCGGCCTCATCACCCGGATGCGCGTACTCGGCAACGTATCGAAT
Organism: Puia sp. P3; assembly: GCF_050632245.1. Classification (NCBI taxonomy): domain Bacteria; kingdom Pseudomonadati; phylum Bacteroidota; class Chitinophagia; order Chitinophagales; family Chitinophagaceae; genus Puia; species Puia sp. P3. Next base: position 6,244,083 of record NZ_CP192583.1, on the reverse strand, counting down.
CTGGGCAACTCCCTCTTTCATCTTCTCGGCGACGCAGACGCCAATTACTATAATCTCGACATCATCAACCCCAGCCTCCAGACAAAAGTACACGCCTTTGCAGAAGCAGGCGTCTCCTACGGCAGAGTGCTGATGAAGAACAGCCGCAGCGAACTCAAGATAGGAGTAACAGGTAAGTACATTGCCGGCCTCGGCTACGGGTCCGTCTATTCCGGCCCCCTGCTGATGAATATCGACCCCGCACACCAGATCGCAAAACTCAACGGTGACGTAACAGCCCAGTACTCCTCTAACTTCGACAACCTGGGCGCCGGCAGCAACGTCAGCGACTATCTCAAACACATGCCCGGCCATGGCCTCGGCCTCGACCTCGGATTCGTATACGAAACAAAGAACCCCCAGACCGGCGAAACGAAACTTCGGCTCGGCATGTCCGTTACCGATATCGGCCAGGTCACCTATAAGAACTCGCCCAACAGCCAGCAATATACCATCACCGCCGACGGCCGCAATACCGCCGAGTTTCAAAAACAGAACGGTGAGACCTACGACGACTATTTCAACAGACTAAAGACCTCCGGCCTCGTCGTAGCAAAAAGCGCCGCGGCGAACTCGACCGTCAAGCTACCAACAGCCCTCCACGTCAACGGCGACTACGAGGTCTACAAACGTCTTTATATCAACGCCGACGTCCTGCTGAATATGGTCGCCACCAACAGCCCGACCAACCCCAACTACGTGACCACCTTCACGGTGACACCGCGCCTGGAAAAGAAATGGGTGAGCATCTACTCGCCCGTGTCATATTCGGCCAACGGACAGCTCAACTGGGGTGCGGGATTCAGATTTGGTCCGCTCTTCGTGGGCAGCGGCTCGGTACTTTCCAGCCTGATCAAACAGCGTATCACGTCCGCCGACGCACATATGGGTCTGACGATCCCGATCTTCCAGCAGAATAAGAAAAAGACCCCGACACTCGCAGACACCGTCTACCGGGATAAGAATCTTACCCACGACCGCGACGGCGACGGCGTCGTCGACGAAAAAGACGAATGCCCCGACAGCGCGGGTCCGATCGCACTCATCGGCTGCCCCGACAGCGACGGCGACGGCGTACCCAACAAGAAAGATAAATGCCCCGGCGTAAAAGGCTCGCCCAATTTCCGGGGCTGCCCCGCACCCGACACCGACGGCGACAGCGTCAACGACGACGACGACAAATGTCCGCTGGTCAAAGGCGTTGCGTCCAACTTTGGCTGCCCGCCGATCAAACCGGAATATATCAGTACCGTCAACCACGCAGCCGACAGAGTATTCTTCGTGCGGGCCAAGGCGACCATAGAGAAGATCTCACTGAACGAACTCAACAGGGTCGTAGCTATCCTCCAGACCGATACTACCCTGCGACTAAGGATCGAAGGCTATACCGACAGCGAGGGTACGGACGAGCGCAACCAGAAACTCTCCGACCGCAGGGCCAGGGCCGTATTCCACTACCTCCACCTGCAGGGCATAGACGCCGACAGAATGGACTATATCGGATATGGTAGCAAACGCCCCATCGCCAGCAACGACACACCCGAAGGCATGGCCCAGAACAGAAGGACCGAGATGATCCTGATGAACTATCCGAAGGACAAACACAAACAATAATATTCGATAACCCCTACCCCGATTCCCCATGTCCGGACGCGCACGCCGCGTCCGGACCCACGACAGCCGAAAGGCCGTCTTTTTTAATAAATCCGTCACCTATGCAATACCCATGCCACCACTTTACTGCGTTTTTATCCTATTTTTAGCGGGTAAATGTATACTCCAGAATTCCTGTCGGGCGGAGGCGAAATGGGACAACGCATCCGCGAATTTGACTGGTCCGCAACCCCACTTGGCCCGGTGGCCAATTGGCCCCAGAGCCTGCGCACCTGTATTCGTATTATGCTCACCTCGCGCCAGCCGATATGGATCGGCTGGGGGAAAGAGCTGATCAAACTATACAATGACCCCTACCTCGCCATCATCGGCGGCAAGCACCCTGGGCGCTGGGCAAACCGGCCAGCGTAGTATGGAAAGATATTTGGCAGGAGATCAGCCCCATGCTCCGGACCGTGATGGAGAAGGACGAAGGCACCTACGTCGAGTCACAGCTGCTGATCATGGAACGCAACGGCTACCCCGAAGAAACCTACTATACTTTTTCTTATACTCCCATCACCGACGACGAAGGCGGGACAGCCGGGATGATCTGCTTCAACAGCGACGACACCGAACGCATACAGGGCGAACGCCAGATGCGCACCCTCATGCAGCTCGGCAGCCGCCTGACCGACGCGAGGTCCAAACAGGACGTCCTCAACCGCACGATGAGGGTACTCAGGGACAACCCCCAGGACATTCCATTTGTCCAGTTCAGGATGGTGGGCGAAGAGGCCGAACTGTTCCCCGACTGTCAGCTGGCCGTGACACAACGGAAGCCCCAGATAATAGAAAGCCTGGACGGCCGCCTGGCGAATCTGACAAAAGGCGCATGGGAGCATCCTCCGCATACCGGCGCGATCCTCCCCATCTTCCACCCGGCAACCCGCGAACCATACGGATACCTGATAGTCGGCATCAACCCCTATCGTCTTCCCGACGAAAAATATATCGGCTTCTTCACGCTGGTGGCAGACCAGATCGCGGGTAGCCTCGCCGACCTCCACGCACTCGAGGCCGAACGCGAAAAGTCAGAAGCGCTGATGGAGATCGACCGCGCCAAAACGACCTTCTTCTCCAATATCAGCCACGAATTCCGTACCCCGCTGACCCTCCTGCTAGGACCCATACAGGATCTGCTCAACGACCCCGAAGCAAAAGAGGTCAACCGCTACCGGATGGGCGTCGCCTACCGCAACGTCCTCCGCATGCAAAAACTGGTAAACACACTGCTCGACTTTTCGAAGATCGAGGCAGGCCGGATGGATGCAAAATATAGCAGGGTAGATATCGTTGCCTATACCCGCGAAGCTCGGCCAGCTCGTTCCGCAGCGCCATCGAAAAGGCCCGCATGCAGTTGCAGCTGTCCAGCGGTCCGATCAGCGGCGAAGTCTACGTCGACGTCGACCAGTGGGAGCAGATCATACTGAACCTTGTCTCCAACGCACTCAAGTATACGCAGGATGGCTCGATCCGTGTACACCTCGAACAGTCCGGCGACCAACTGATGGTCCGCGTCTCGGACACAGGGGTAGGCATACCCGAAGACCAGCTGAGCCGGATCTTCGAACGGTTCCACCGCGTCGAGAACGTCGAAGGCCGCAGCCAGGAAGGCACCGGCATCGGCCTGGCCATGGTGAAAGAGCTGGTGCGCATGCACCACGGAACGATATCGGTTACCAGCCAGCTGGGACGAGGATCGACGTTCACCATCTCCATCCCCATTGGACGAAAACACCTCCCCGCCGACAAGATCGTCGAACCCTCGATCGTCGGCCTCAAATACGCCGAGTCCTTCGTGACAGAAGCGATGAAATGGCTCCCCGACGGCGACGACGGCCCTTCCCCCGTCAACCACCACCCCCATCCCTCCAACCACCTCATCGCCGACGAACTCGAAATAAACAACGTGTCGGAAGGAGCCTCGGTCCTGCTAGCCGACGACAACGCCGACATGCGCGAGTATGTACAGCGCCTCTTGTCAAGGCAGTTCGTCGTCATAACGGCAATGGACGGCGAAGACGCCTATAATAAAGCACTCCAGTACAGGCCCGATCTGGTCCTGACCGACGTGATGATGCCGAGGCTCGACGGCTTCGGCCTGCTGGAGAAGATACGCAGCCACCCGAAACTACGCTACACACCGGTGATCATCCTCTCGGCAAGGGCAGGGGAGGAGGCAAAAGTCGAAGGGCTGGACGCCGGCGCCGACGACTATCTGGTCAAACCCTTCACCGCCCGCGAGCTGCTGGCGCGCGTAGACGCCAATATCCGGATCGCCCGCAGCCGCAGCCAGCACGCCAGCCTGCTCGAACAGGAAGTGAGAAGACAAACAATGGTGCTGAGAGAACTCAACACCGCCCTGCTCCAGTCCAACGAAGACCTCCAGCAGTTCGCCCACGTCGCCAGCCACGACCTGAAAGAGCCCGTGAGAAAGATCAGGACCTTCAGCAACCGCCTGCAGGAAGAATACGGAACGATGCTTCCCCCGCAGGCCAGACAGTTCCTGACCAAGATCGAACAGGCCACCCAGCGCATGGTGATGATGATCGAAGGCGTACTGGAATATTCCACCATCAACGGCAGCGAACAAACGATCGAATCGATCGACCTTAGTCAGATCATCGAATACGTCACCACAGACCTCGAACTACCCATCGCCGAAAAGAAAGCAAGCATCGTCCACGGCGCACTCCCACAGCTGGAAGGCGCGCCGTTGCTGATTTATCAATTGTTCTATAATTTGATCAATAATTCGTTAAAATTTGCGAGATCGGACACCCCGCCAGTCATCACAGTAGTGGCAAACCTTTTGCATGGGCCTACTGTGGAACAGGATGGGGAAGTAGTTGAACTGGTCATTAGGGATAACGGTATCGGATTTGACCAGGAACACACCGACCGGATCTTCAATACCTTTGCCCGGCTGCACGCCAGGGACAAGTATGAAGGGACGGGCCTTGGACTCGCGCTGTGCAGGAAGATTGTTGAACGTCATCACGGCAGCATAACGGCCACCGGCGAAAAGGACAAGGGCGCAACCTTCACCATTCGGCTTCCACGAACTCAGGACCGAAAAACTATTTAATCACTAAACAGAATTATGGTGAAGCGTTTTTTATTGATCGACGATGACAGCGACGACAGGGAATTGTTTTCCGAAGCCTTGTCGATGGTTGAGCCTGCGATCATTTGTGACCAGGCAACAGACGGTGAAGAAGGCCTTGCCCTGCTGCAGCAGAACAAGGAAGAGCCCGACCTGATATTCCTGGATATCAATATGCCCATATTGAATGGCTGGCAATTGCTGTCCCGTCTGAAAGCATCGGCACTTAAGCATATCCCCGTGATCATGTATTCAACCTCCTCGAATGCAAAGGATAAAAGGACAGCACAGGAACTCGGCGCCCTGTGTTTCATTACCAAGCCCCACGCATTCAGAATGCTGAAAGGTATGTTAAATGTAGTGGTGGAACATGCCAACAGGAAGGACTATGGCAAACTCTGCGAAGCCGTACACGCTATGCCCCAGGCTTAGTCTTTAACCGTCTCTTCCAATTCTTCCAAAAAAGCTATCTGAGCGGGATTGATATACTCCCGGGCCTGGCCGATCGTAAACCAGGCCGCCTTATCCACTTCCGGAATTGATTGATGTTTACCCGACTTGCGGGGCCATTCTATTTCCACCGTGTTGCTGACGATGGCAGCGGCGTCTATGTCACCCCGGGAGGCCCAGGCATAGACCCGTTTGCCACCCTTCTGGCGAATGGGGCTGAGGGGCTGGAACGGTCCCTTCAGCAGGAAACCTGTCTCTTCGCGGAACTCGCGGACTGCGGCATCCAGCGCGGGCTCGTCGTTGGTAAATTCGCCCTTGGGGATGGTCCAGCTGCCCGCGTCCTTGTTCTTCCAGAACGGGCCGCCCGGATGAACCAAAAACACTTCGAGAAGATCAGACTTACGGCGATATAAAAGGATACCGGCGCTCTGTTTGCTGGTCATACTTATCTGGGCCTCAAATTAAAGGCCAATCTTGCGGTTGTCCCGAACCTTTACTATTTTCACGCTACCAATGTCCCGCCCCTCAGCCATATACCTGATCCTATCTGTCTTTTTTGCCCGCCAGTTTCCGCACAGCTGAGAGTGGACTTCACAGCCAGCACCTCCGGCGGTTGTTCTCCCCTCGTCGTAACCTTCGCAAATACCAGTACAGGTCTTTCGTCCACGGCAACGTACCAATGGGACCTGGGCAACGGAAATACATCCACAGTCCGCGATGCGTCGGCCGTTTATACCGCGGTGGGCGCCTACACCGTGACCCTTACGGTCCGGGACGGAGCCAGTGTACAGACTGCCACTCATGCCGTTGCCGTTTACGAACACTCCACCCCATCCTTTTCGTTTTCTCCCGGCCAGGTCTGCGGACCGCAGCCGATCACATTTACAGGGACCGCACAGGGACCGGCCATCAGCGGCTGGCTATGGGACTTCGGGGACGGAGGGACTTCGAGGGGCGGACAGCCCGCGGCACAGCATAGTTATCTCTCCAGCTTCAACGGCATGGCCAGCCTCACGGTGACCAACGTCCACGGTTGTACAGATACCGTTGTACTGCCCGTTGTAGTAAAAGTTCTAACACCGGCCACCTCGTCATTTTCGTCGGACAAACGCGTGCTCTGTCTGGCCACGGATCCCGTACAGTTCTATAGCAGCAGCCCCGGACCGGCGCCGCTGACCTATAGCTGGGACTTTGGAGACGGGAACAGCTCGACCCTGCCCAATCCCGCCCATTCGTATGCGCAAAAAGGCAATTATACAGTGACGTTGATGACGACCGCAGCCAATGGCTGTTCGGCCACCAGCGCACAGGTCAACTATATGAACGTCGCCAACTATTCCACGGATTTCGATTTCCCTTCCACGGCAGTCTGTCAGAATACCTCGTTCACCTTCAACGACCGCAGCTCGCCTGTTGCCGACAGCAGGATCTGGACAGTAGACGGCGGATTCGGCAGCAACTATAGCCCCATGTACTATACGTTCAGTTCTCCGGGGACGCATACGGTGACGCTGACCAACCGGTTCGGAACCTGCCCGCAGTCGGCCTCGCACACCATCACGGTCAACCCCGCGCCCGCGGTGACGCCGATAGACATCGCAACCAGTCTGGCCTGCGACCACTATACCGAAGTACTTACCGACCATACGCCGGGGGCCGTCAAATGGGCCTGGAACTACACCGGAACCGATATCTTCACCACCGTGCCGACGCTGACCCAAGACTTTTCCTATAACAGCGTATACTATCTCCGGCTTACCGTAACCGACGCCAACGGCTGCACCGCAAGTTCATATGCTTCCCCCTATCAGACGAAGTCCCTGGCATTCATCTATGAACCCAACCCGAATCCGAACACCAGCTGCGGAGCGCCGCTGACCAAGACCTACGCCATCCAGTACCAGTCCGTGCTGCAGTCCTGGCACTGGGATTTTGGCGATGGAACGACGTCTACCGATGCCGTGCCCACGCATATCTATACGGCGCCAGGCAGCTTCGTGCCGGTACTCTATTACACCGACAACACGGGCTGCAGCGGCAGCGTCTCCTACAGCGTCGTCACGATCAGCAATCCGTTCACAGTGGACTTCACCGCCGCTCCTACGACGGTTTGTGTTAGTTCGACCGTCAATTTTACGCCCAGCTATTCCAACGGCGCTGGCGTTAACTCCGTACAGTGGACATTCGGGGACGGTGGCAGCAGCTCGTCCAACTATTGGGTATACCGGCAGCCAGGCACCTATGACGTGACGCTGTCGGCAAGGAATGCGGGCGGCTGTACGGCCTCCGCGACAAAGACCGCCTATATCACCGTGATCGCCTCTCCTGGCGTCTATGGCTCTTATGCCAATACCTGCGACGGCGACAGGGCCCTCGTGACCTTCAGCTATACGCCGGGCTCGGCCGACAAGGTCGTCTGGAATTTCGGCGACGGAGCCACCGCAACGACAGGTGCCACCACCACTACCATTCAACACACCTATCCTTCCACCGGTACCTACTATCCGCAGATAGTCGCCAGCAACAGCCAGTGCAGCACCTCCAATTCGGACGTCGTGCGGGTGCTGAAGAAACAGCAGCCCGTGCTGTCGGCTGGCAGCACCATCGCCTGTTCGGGCGGGACGCTGGACGTATATATGGCCGCGGAGCGCAATCCGATCGAGGTCAACAGCGGATACTACGACGACTATACGCCGCAGTTCCTCTATTCGGACGGGACTCCTTTTACGGGCACCGTCAGCTATGCGAACTGGTCGGGCGGCCTTTTTCACTGGACTCTGTCGGGCTTTACGCCGGGAAAGAGCGGACTGCAGGTCGCGGTTAAATCCTTTGGCTTCGGCTGCACCGACGCGAGCAATACTATACCGCTGACTATCCGGGGCTCGGCGACGGCGGCATTCAATATCGTCACCGACCACCAGTGCTATACGTCGCCGGTAGTGCTGCAGGACATGACTTCTCCCGGCATTAACAATTCCATCGTCTCGGAGACATGGTCCTTTGGGGACGGGCAGAGCTCTAACCAGCTCGGCGGTACCGTTTCGCATACCTACAGTGATCCCGGAGGGTATATGGTTCAGCTGACGGTAAAGGATGCGGCGGGATGTACCTCCACCAGCAGCGCGACTGGACAGAGCTATGTGGTGGCGAACGGACCGAAAGCGGCGTTCTCGGCTTCGGGCACGGACGTGAATCTCAATTCTACCGTCTATTTCTATAACAATTCGAATTACTTCGGATCGTCGAACACCATCTGGAGCTGGGATTTCGGCGACGGCGCCAGTTCTTCGGACTACTACCCGGCCCATACCTATACCGTGCCGGGGGTGTATGTGGTGACGCTGACGGCGAGGGACGCGTCGAATCCCGCGACCTGCGCGTCGACCACGAAGCTGACCATCAACGTCCGCAATTTCAACAGCCATTTCTCGACCGTGGCCTCCTATGTGGGGACATTGGGTTGTCCGCCGGTACTGGCGCAATTCGTCAATACGTCCCTCAACTATATGAGCGTGAGCTGGGACTTCGGCGACGGCTGGACTGCGGGGAATGTCAATACGCCGGGGCACGTCTATCAGCAGCCGGGTAAATACATCGTGACGTTGTTTGTTAAAGGGTATAATGGCCTCACTTCACAGTATGTCGACAGCGTTTTTGTGCGGCTGCCTTCCGCCGGTCTCAGCGCCGTCCGGCCACTGGTATGTCTGGGTCAGCCGTCGGTTTATCAGGGCACAGGCAGCGATATAAAAACCTATACCTGGACTTTGGCGACGGGAGTGTGGGAAGAGGTGTCTCTCCGGATTCTGTCGCGTCGCATATTTATGCTTTCAGCGGCGAGTATACGGTCAGGCTGGTCGTCACCGATAGCCTCGGATGCCAGGCGGCGTCGGCCACGACGGTCGACATGAAGGTACACGACCTGCCCCGGCTGGTCATTTCGCCGGATTCGCCCTATGTCTGTCTGAATAGCTCCACGACGCTGACCGCGTCGGGCGGCAACACCTATCTCTGGAGTCCTGCTACGGGGCTCGACCGGGCGGACGTCCCGGCGCCGGTGGCTTCGCCAACGGTGAATACGACCTATCAGGTGCTGACGACTGACGACGTAGGTTGTCAGAGTACGGCTGCGGTCCTGGTGAAGGTGACCGCGCCGCAGTCGGTGATGGTGACTCCGGATACGGCGAGCATCTGTCAGGGTGACGAGCTCCGGTTGGTCGAGAAGGGCGCCGACGTCTACCGCTGGATCGGGGATATCGAAGGTACGGGTGGTTCGGGTGTGATTTTGGCTAAGCCGATGGAGTCGACTGTCTTTTTGGTTATAGGTACGGACTTTCACGCCTGTTTTGCTGATACGGTGAGAATACCGGTGACCGTTCGCCCCGTGCCAACCGTGAATGCCGGTCCCGACGTGGAGGTGCTGGCGGGTGATCCGGTGACCCTGGCAGCAACCGGGAGCGCGGATATCGCGCAATGGGCATGGAGCCCTACGGACTATCTCAGTTGTACCGGCTGCGCGCAACCCGTCGCCTCGCCGAAGAAGCCGGAAGACTATATTTTGAAAGTGACCAATGACGTCGGGTGCTCGGCGAGGGACACCGTAGTGGCGAAGATCATCTGTGAGGAGGCGAGGGTAAGAATCCCGGACGCGTTTTCGCCGAACGGGGATGGTGCGAACGACCGTTTTGTCATATTGGGTATCGGCCTGGTGAGACATATCGTGATCTTTGACCGCTGGGGGGTAAAGGTCTGGGAGCGGAGCAATTTCTATCCGGCGGACGCGATCTCCTGCTGGGATGGTACGATTCACGGGCAGCCGGCCCCTGTCGGCTCTTATGTATACTTTGTGGAGATGGAATGCCCCGCGGGCGGCGTATTCTCACGGCGCGGAACCGTTGTACTCGTTCGCTGATCCAATCACCTATAAATTCTATAAAACAAAAAAGCCTCCATTGTATGGAGGCCTTTTTTATTGTAGTGGTATTGACTACGGCATTGACGGGCTCTTCTTAGCAGGAGCAGCCTTCTTAGCGGCTTTCTTCTTGGGAGCTGCTTTCTTTGCGGCTTTCTTCGGAGCTGCTTTCTTAGCGGCTTTCTTTACTGCTTTTTTGCTGCTTTCTTGGGGGCGGCTTTCTTGGCGGCCTTTTGGGAGCTGCTTTCTTAGCAGCTTTCTTTGCTTTTGCCATTTTGTTTGAATTTAATAGTTAGTAAATATGCATAAATGCATACGCAAAAATAGTGGAATAAAAATGTATATACAAACAAATTCGTTAATGTATAAAAGAATCTGTGGTTTTTTTTGTTTCCGCATCTCCTCCGGATCATATGAAACACATCTTATCTACCTCCATACTTCTTTTTTCAGTAGTCAGCAGTTTCGCTAAGACTCGCTTCGCCGACAAGGAGACCGTAATGAAATATTTTCAGGAACAGGAATTCTCCGAAGCCATCGACTATCTCAAACCCGCTGTGGAAGCCGACTCCACGAATATGACGCTGTTGGCCTGGTCCGGCTACGCGTACTACATGAGTGATCGTACCCACGAATCCGGAGACTGCTATCGCCGCATGCTGACCATCGACTCCAACAATACAACGGCGCTTCACTACCTCTTGTTGCTCGGCGACAGCGTGTCCACCGAAATGGACTATGCCAGGCGGCTGATCGTCCTTCAGCCGCTAAAATAGGCCTGGTGGAGGATCATGAGAGGCCTGTGGGCGAAGAAAGGGAAGTCGGTCGCTACCTCGCCCCCGCCCAGCCAAAAACGCCGGAGGAGCGGCGCGCCTATGCATAGGTAGAAGCGCGCTGGGCAGGAAAAATAAGGGCGACCACAAGGCCGCCCCATTCCATCCTTACAGGCTGCTTGATCAGACGGAATTACAATCTATAAAAAGCCCCTGCTTGCAGAGTCCGTCCATAGGCCTTACCCGCGGGCTCGCCGTCGACGGCTTTGCCGAGCTTGCTAAACCCAAAATTATAGCGGAGGTTAAACCCGATCTTCCCTTCCGCGATGGCATATCCCACTCCGATCACCCACGAGAGATTGGTCTTTTTGAACTCGTCTTTGATATCGGTCGATTCGCCCGCAGCCCTGAGCTTTGCCGAGAGCAGATAACCAAGCTGCGGCCCCGACTGTACAAAGAATCCGCTGGGGTGCTGATACTGCAGCAGTACCGGCAGGTCGATATAGTTGAGGTGCGCTTTGGCGGTAGTCTCGATGATCTGGTCGCCGTCTCCCTGACCTTCCACTTTCATCTTTGCGCCTTCGGTGCTGAAGAATAGCTCCGGCTGCAGGCTGAGGTCGCCATTGGGCAGCTTCGCCTTCAGCGGTATCCCAGCCTGAACGCCGGCATGGAAGCCGACCATGGCGCTCGTGCCGGGCGCGTCCTTGCCTTGTACGCCGGAGAGGTTGAGGCCGCCCTTGACGCCAAAACTAACTTGTGCCTGAGAGAGAGTAGCGAGTGTGATCCCGATTGCTAGTAACAGTGTCTTTTTCATAATGGTTAATTTAATTTTTTTGCAAAGAAAGGGCGGTCGCCGTGGCGGCGAAGGTCAATGCTGAATGAAGCGTTAATTCTTGCGGGATGAATTGCGCGGTCCGCGCTGTTTTATTATATTTAGAGTCTATGCGGCAAGTCATCTTCTTCGCTTTTGTCGTCTTATCCTTCCTGTCGTTCGGACTGTGGATGTCCGCAATGGGTTGGCTGTTCTTTCCTTCCGATCCCGTTCCCGCCACTCAGAGCCGCGATGCCTCCATCGGCAATCTCCTCGTCGGCATAACTTCCGTCATAAAGGCTTTCCCCATAGTAGTCGCCGCCTGGTTTCTCTTTCTCGACCTTGTCACCTGGGGCGCGATGACGATCGCAGCCTGCGCGGGAGCGACCGAACTCCAAAAGGGCTTCCGCTATTCCCTGATCTATAGTATGGTCCTAAGTTTTTTCACCGTGATCATGGCCGGCTGGTCGGTGGTAATTCGTATACTTGCGTGAGATGAAAATTACTTTATCCGTCGTATCGATCCTTTGCGGTCTGCTGGTCTTGCTGTGCAGACGGAAAAATTAGAACACAAGTTCCCCACGACATACCTGATTCCATAAAAGAAGCACCGTACGATGGTTGGAGGTCTATTCCCATATCGGTATCCCCCCATGAGGGTAACTGAACCTATTCATACGGCATCATCACCGTGACCGTCGTCCCCTCCCCGGGCTTACTCGAAATAATCCCGGATCCTCCCGTCAGCCTCGCGCGATTGCGGATATTCTGTAGTCCCAATCCCCTGGCGGCCCCCCTCAGCGTCACTTCAGGATCAAACCCCTTTCCATCATCCCGAACTCTTACCCGCAGCTGGTCGGGATACCAGGTAAATCCGATATTGACCGAGGTGGCGCCCGCGTGCTTGACGCAATTCTGCAGACATTCCTGGATAATGCGGAACAGGATCAGCTGTTTGTCCTCCGTGATGTCCCGCTCGGAGCCCTCGGAGGTCACCGACACCAGCAACAGACCGGCGCGCGTGATGCGCTGGCCCTCTTCTTCCGCCGCCTGGCGGATGCCCAGCGCGCTGATATGACCGGTGTGAAGACTGCGGGAAAGATTGCGGAGCTCCCGGATCGCGCGGGCGACATTCTCGCGGGCAGAGCTGAGCGTTTCCTCGGTCGACAAGGGCAGAGTCTTCGACACTGCTAAGCTGCATTTTGGCGAGGCTGAGCAACTGGCCGACATTGTCGTGTATCTCTTCGCTGATATGCGTAAAGGCCTGCTCCTGTACTTCGAGACGGGCTTGCATCATGCTGCTGGTCGAACTGGGCCTTCATTGCCTTCTTCTCCTGGGCGGTCTGGCGGCGGCGGTAGTTGTAATACACTATCATTGCCAAAAAGAGCACGCCGAAGAACAGCAGGATCAGGGTACCCGCTATAATGGTGGACGTTATTTGCTGGTTTGCATCCGGCATAGAAGAAATGCGCAACTGTACCCCGTATATAACACGGCGTTGGCAATTGGCATGATAGCAAAATATAACACTTTATGACGTATTTCTATATCATGTACGACAATATATTTCTGCAGTCCCAGCAGGATAAGAGTGACCAGGCTGAAAAGTAGGATCATGGCATTGAGACAAAACCTGGGGTCCTGCAGGATAAAGGCCTCTTCATCCCTGCCGCCGATAGCCAGCCTTGCGATGGCCAGGCAGGAAAGCATGATATTGGCCCCTGGATCAGCAGGTTGGAATAGGTGTTGAACTCCTGCGGCCCCTGGTCAAAGAAGAAATTATAGAGGACGAGAACCTCCAGAAGTATGGCGGCGCCGAAATAGTATTGCTTCTGCCGGCGGGTAAAAGCGAGCAGGATCGAGAACAGGTAGAGGAACAGCGGCGTGGACAGTACCAGGTAGAGATTGTAAATAAGGTAATTGTTCTTCCAGTGAAAGATCCGCCAGTTGGTGCCGATCAGCTCCGTGAAGAGGTCCAGCACCAGGATGGGGATCATGATCCCCAGCGAATATAGCCTCAGCCCCCTGCGGCAAAAGATCGCGCACAGGAGGCTGAAGACACTGGAAATATGTGTACCAGTGTATTCTCATGTTGTAGTGGCTGCGGCTATTGGTCAGGGCCGCGGAACCCACAGAAGCCGCAAAAACCGCGTAAGCCCTAAGGCTCCAGTCCTCCGAGCTCATAGCCGCCCGATCCGGGATCTGTGTTGGGCATAGCCGCCGCAGCTTTGGCCTTGGCCTTTTTCGCGGCGTCCGTAAGACGGTAAGCCGGCACGATAAAGGTCGTGATCCGTCCCGTCAGCGAGGCGTCCTGCGCCATGTCCTTGACAAAGGTAGCGGTACAAACGCCAAACCGCAGCTGAAAATCCAGATTCGCTCCCTTCCCGTCCGGGTCATACTTCGCGACCACGTCCTGCATCCAGGCGATAAGCCCGCTGCCCTGAAGGCTCTCGGCGGTGGTGATCGGATAGGTCATAGAAGGGAAATTTTTGATCGGCTGCGGCGCACCGGCCTGGATGCCGTAGAGGTTCATCACGGCGACAAAAGAGTCGAGACAGGGCTGGTATTCCGACCGGGGAACGACCTGGCCGTTGCCATAATTCGAACCCGCCGCGCGGGCGCCGGATCCCCCATGCCCCCCAAAAACATTCTCGATGATCTCGAGCCGGAGGTCCTTTTCGGCCCGGGTCGGGGCAGAAGCGCCGCCATTCCTCCAGGCGCCATAAACAAAAGCCATTAACAGGAGACTACACGCAAAGATGGTCGATTTCATGAACGAACAATTTAGATGGTTAGTGATGGGCTAATATAGGGGATGGAACCCGTGAGAACAAGGGTGAAAAAACGGTTTTATACAGGCACAAAGGCCTTATTGTATCTGGCCCATTGCTATCGGCTGATTGACGTTGAGGTTGATGGCGACCTCATAGACGCTTAGCGCGTAATCGCTGACCGATAACTTTATCCAGCCATAATGGTAGGAACTGTAACTTCCGCCGGATCGTATCCTGAACGCAATAAATCCGGATCCCGCATGAAAATAGCCGAGGTAACTTCCAGATACGCTGACATTCAGGCAAAGGTTGACGGTTTGAAACCCGGCAGAAAGATCGGCATTCCTGCTGATCGATTAAAACCCCCGGTATTGTAGTATATTAGGGTGTTTTTCACGGTATCCGTCCTGCCATCCCGTCCGTACTTTTGATACTGTAATTGACATTCTTCACTCTAAATTCCTATTTAAGTATGGACAGAACTTTTGATGTTAATGGCCGCCTCATTCTTGATGGCGTGCCAATAGCGACCTCGATTCAGGACATCCGCGGAAAAGTTTTCGCATGGTATGCTAAAATGAAAAAGGTCGCCGATTACCTCGAAAAGAACGGCGCACCTCCCGAGATCCGGATCAACCCGGAAGAGGTATTCCTGCAATACTATATCGACAAGGCCGCAATCACCCGGCTTATCAATATCTCGATGCAGGACGATTTTGCCCAGTATGGCGTATTCTTCGGTCTGGAAGACCCGGAGACCCAAAAACCTCCGCACGACCCCACCGCTTCCTTCGGCCGGCCGACCGCCTGTTTCCTCGGACTTGACAAATACAACAATATCCTCGGCTGCCATTTCCCGAAGATCCCCGTCGGGTCTAATGTCGTACAAGTCATCGACGGAGAAGACACACGGCCTCCCTCCCCTCCTCCAGGTGCGGCAGAGGAAGGCGCGGGGCAGGAGTCTACACCCGAGAACCAGTTCACGCTAACCACGGACGCAGGAACCCTCGACACCTATTTTAATGTGGACGGTGAAGGGAGGCAACGCATTAAATGAAATATATCTACTATGCACTGCTCCTGTCGGGACTGGCGATCGTCCTGATACGCTGGAGACATCTCGGCAGGAGCCTGCATTTGTTCGCGCCGCTGTATATTTCGATTCTCCTGACGGAGTTCGTCTCCGACATGACCCATACCTATTTCCTTTACCATATCAACCAGGCCATCGACTGCGGTCTGCTTTGTCTGTACTATTACCTGCTGTTTGAAGGCGATCCGCTGCGCAAATACATCTGGAGCGCATATCTGCTGTATTTTGGGTTCTTTACGGCGTATTTCATCCGATACCCGGCAAATTTTTTCGGTTTCGATCCCATAGACTTTGTGATGATGGGAGTTTTTCTCACCCTGTTCTCACTGTACTACCTGATAGGGCTCTATCGTACCGAGGAGCAGCTGCCCTTCCTTCGGCATTCGCATTTCTGGATCGTGGTCGGCAACCTATTGTTCTATTCCGGAGCCTCCTTCTTCATGGGATTCGCGTTTACGCTGATGAAACTCAACAGGACCCTCTATATCGAACTCAGCTATATCGTACAAGTGCTGAACCTGCTGCTGTATTCTATATATATTAAAGGACTGCTATGCCCGCCATTGCCGGTGAAGAGGCCAGACTGACGATACTACTGGGGACCACTATTATCCTGTTATTTGGCATTGCCATCATATCCCTGCTGACCATATTCCAGAAAAAAAGCCAGTTGAACCAGAAAGAAAAAGAGATCATGAAAACAGCTTACGACAAGGCCATCCTGCAGGCCCAACTGGAAATACAGGAACAGACGTTCAGCGTGATCAGCAGCGAGCTGCACGACAATGTCGGGCAGGTCCTCAGCCTGGCCAAGGTGCAGATCAATATCATGAACGAAAGCAACGACCTGAACAAGGAAATGCTCGGCGTCATAAAGGAAAATATCGGCAAGGCCATGACCGATCTGCGCGATATCGCCAAAGGACTAAGCCCCGAACGTATCCAGCTGGTGAGTCTCTATCATATCGTAAAGGACGAGCTGGACAGGATCAACCACACCGGCATCCTGACCACCGCCCTTTGTGTCGAAGGCCAGGAGCGGTCGCTGGAAGGCAGGAAGAAGCTGATCCTCTTCCGTATCATCCAGGAATGCATCCAGAATTGTCTGAAACACGCACAGGCCTCCTGTCTGCGCGTCACCCTGCTGTATCTGGACGGGGCGCTGCAGGTGACGGTGGCCGATGACGGCAGGGGCTTCGACAGCGACGGTGCTCCGAAAGACCAGGACGGTCTGGGGCTCCTCAACATACAGCGAAGGGCCTGGCTGGCCGGAGGTGACAGTCGCATTGAAAGCAAACCCGATAAAGGAACAACCATAATTATCAGTATCCCGTATGAATGACATAAGAAAAATAGCCATCGTCGACGACCACACCATGTTTAGGCGCGGCCTTTGCTCGCTGATCAATCTTTTTCCCGGCTATACCGTCGTCCTCGACGCCGCCAACGGCAACGATTTTATCCGCCAGCTGAATCCGGACATGCTGCCCGACATCCTCCTTCTCGACATCGCCATGCCCGAGATGGACGGATTCGCGCTGGCCACCTGGCTGAAGAATAACCATCCCTCCGTAAAGGTCCTCGCCCTGAGCACGATGGATTCCGACATCGCCATCATCCGGATGATAAAAGCCGGCGCGCGCGGCTACCTCCTCAAAGACGCCGAGCCTTCCGAGCTCCGCCGGGCGTTCGACGACGTCATGAGCCCGGGCTACTACTACAACGACCTCGTCTCCCGCAAGCTCCTGCTGTCCTCCGGCGCCGAAGTCCCTGCCGACCGCCTGACCGACCGGGAACAAACCTTCCTCAAACTGGCCTGCAGCGAAAAGACCTACTACGAGATCGCCAAAGAGATGTTCGTAAGCGAACGCACGGTCGACGGCTACCGCGACGCCCTCTTCAAAAAATTACAGGTCACGAGCCGCGTCGGGCTGGTGCTCTATGCGGTAAAGAATGGGCTGATCCTGGTGTAAGGCGTATTCCAAGATGTATTTTTTCTCTGGATGCCCGCCGGGGCGCAGTTTGCCGTAATTTTACAGGTACCGGTTCACACGGTTCACGCAACACCCGCCGGGGATCAACTCACGTCCCCGGAGTCCAGGTGTCCGCGGTTCACGCAACCACCGGCTACTAACCACAATGTCAGACGTACATTCCGCAGAAGTCCGCAGCTACAACATGAGCCGGATCAGGTCAAAGGATACCAAGCCGGAGCTGATCATCCGCAAGATCCTTTTTGCCAACGGCTTCCGCTTCAGGCTCCACCGCGCCGACCTCCCCGGCAAACCGGACATCGTCCTCGCCAAATATAAAACCGTAATATTTGTTCACGGCTGCTTCTGGCACGGTCACGACGGCTGCAAATACTTCGTCGTGCCAAAATCCAGGACTGAATGGTGGCTGAATAAAATAAACCGCAACAAAGAACTGGACCAAATAAATACAGCCAAACTGAAATCAATGGGCTGGCGCGTCATCGAAATCTTCGAGTGCCACCTAAAAAAGAGCGAGCTGGAAAAAACCGCCGATTGGTTGGTAGGCGAGCTGCGGCGAGTTCAAAAAATTAGCACCATTACCCAGGAAATTTAGTATTTTTGCGCCACCCCCGTTATGCACAGCCCTGGAAATTAATGTGGAAATTAAAAAATCGTCATACGGAGCAAATTATCAAATTTTACGATCGTACGGGAGTCCAACGCTCTACGTATTTAATTGGTGACCAATGAGTAAGAAATATTCCGATATAAAAACCACGCTGGGGATCGAGGTGGACAACAAGACGGATAACCGTCCCGCCTACCTGACCCACTACCTGCAGAACCATAAGAACGGCGTTTCGCAGTTCTTCAAACCCGGCGCGGAGGAATACCTCAACGAGATCATCGAAAAGAAAAGCCTCGGCAAAACCAGGGGATTCGAGGACTATCTACCCGAAAAATGGGACGTGCCATTCCCCTTTCCCGACCAGCCGAAGTTCAAGTTCATCGACCTGTTCGCCGGCATCGGCGGCATCCGCCTTGCTTACCAGCATCTGGGCGGAAAATGCGTCTTCACCAGCGAATGGAACAACTACGCCAAGAAGACCTATCACGCCAATTTCGGCAAGGTGCCGTTCGGCGATATCACCCAGTTCAAAGAGTCCGATATTCCGGATCACGAGGTCCTGCTCGCCGGATTTCCTTGTCAGCCGTTTTCGATCGCCGGAGTATCGAAGAAGAATGCGCTTGGAAGGGCGCACGGCTTTCTCGACGAGACCCAGGGTACATTGTTCTTCGACGTAGCCAGGATCATCAAACACAAGAGACCAAAAGCCTTCATGCTCGAGAACGTAAAGAACCTGGTGTCTCACGACAAGGGCAATACGTTTCGGGTGATCTCCAATACGCTGAAGGAACTGGGCTATTCCGTTCACTTCAAAGTACTCGACGGGAAACATTTTGTCCCTCAGCACAGAGAGCGTATCATCATCGTCGGATTTGACCTGAAGGTCTTCGACGGAAAAGAAGGCTTTGAGTTTCCCAAATTACCGGAACCCTCCAATAAAATAAAAGACATCCTCGAACCAAAGGTCGACGCGAAATATACCCTCACGGACAAGCTGTGGGAATACCTTCAGAACTATGCGGCCAAACACAAAGAAAAAGGCAACGGCTTTGGATTTGGGCTGGTGGATCTGGACGGCATTACCCGGACCATCTCCGCGAGATACTATAAAGACGGCTCCGAGATCCTGATCCCGCAAAAAGGGAAGAACCCAAGGAGGTTGACGCCGAGAGAATGCGCGAGGCTACAGGGCTTCCCGGACGACTTCGTGATCCCCGTCAGCGATACCCAGGCCTACAAGCAGTTCGGGAATTCGGTGACCGTCCCGCTAATGCACGCCGTCGCGAAGAAGGTAGTAAAAGAGATTCTCGCCAATAAATGAATTTTGAGGAGTTAAAATCTGTTTTCTCGGCCAATGGTTGCCGTGAGGTATTTGTCAAGAAGCTATCCCCAAACGACAATTCCAAAAATCAGGTCTATCTGGGCGGCAGCCTGGACCTGCTGAATATTTTCCCTGTTTCCGAGGTAAAGTCGATGGAAGATGACCACCGGAAGGTGACCATTTTCCGCGCCGATATGAGTTTTAGCTGGGTCGGCGAAGACGGCCAGCTCTACACCGCCCCCGACTCAAAGCTGATCCTTTATCCTCAGTACCCGGAAGTACGATGGTCGGGCTTTCTAAAAGGATGTAAAAACCCGCCCTCGGCATTGATGGCATCGAGGCTGGAAGGGCGCCTGCTTTTCTCTCCATAACCAGTGACAAAAAGGTATTGGGCTATGTCGCCGCGGCGGACTCGGAGATTGCAGACGAATACGCCGCCCAGCCAGTGCACGCCGGACGGCCGTGGATTCTTCTATATCGTAACCCTTGCGGGTAGGGGAGACAACAGACAGTCGCTGTTCGCGGAACTCCGCAGGATCCACCGCCTTGGTTGGATCAACTCGCAGCGGATGAATGCCAGGGTGAGGTCATCCCCTACGAATCACCCAATGGAGGTGGCTATACCCTGGAGGCAGAGCTGGGTATACTGCCCAACGGCAATTCGGATCCCGACTATATGGGCTGGGAAGTCAAGCAGTACAGCGTAAAACAGTTGTCAAAGCCCGGCAGCGCCGTTATAACGCTGATGACCCCCGAACCAACCGGAGGCCAGTACAGGGACGAAGGAGTGGGTGTATTTCTTCAGAAATATGGCTACCCTGACAAGCGCGGACGGGAGAATCGGATCAATTTCGGGGGCATACACCGGCACGGAGAAGTGCACAGGACGACCTCACTCGAGATGAGGCTTATCGGCTTCGACGTGCCGACCGGGAAGATCCTCGATCCCTACGGAATGGTCGCACTGTTCAACAGAGATGGAGAAGTAGCGGCCAGCTGGAGCTTTGCCAGTCTCCTCGGCCACTGGGCCAAAAAACATAACCGGGCCTGTTATGTGCCTTCAGTGTGCTCAAAGTCCGGAGGCACAAAATACAGATATGGCAGCCAGCTGATACTGGGTACGGGAGCGGATTTCGAGCTGTTCCTGCAACTGATGGCGAAGGGCCGTATCTACTATGACCCGGCCATTAAGCAGGAGGGTGACGGAGTCCGTTCGAAAACGAAGAGGCGAAGTCAGTTTCGTATCCAGTCGAAATGGCTCAAACACCTTTACCAGAACTATGAGATCGCCGAATTGTAGGAAGGGTAGGTTTTCGCCAACTTTGGTGTCAAATACGACCATATCCCACTGGACAAATTCGCGGAACTAAAAGGTCTCGGCGAGACCGGAGTGGATGTTAAAGGAATGCTGCTGGCGGGCATCGAAAAAAGAATGCTTAATCCTACGGCTTCACCACCAATTCTCTTCCGTTCAACTGAAAATGAATATGTTCATTCTCCAATCCCTTCAGCACCACCGACAGCGGCAGGTTCCGCTGGATCTTACCCATTCCGTTGAATTGCTGGTCTTCGATCTTCTCTTCATACCGAACATCGACATCATACCAGCGGGCAAGCTGACGCATCGTCGTCTGGAGTGAGGCATGATCAAAATGGAAGAAACCGTTCTTCCACGCGGTGATCTCCGCAACATTTACATGGTCAAGGGTTTTGAGGCTGCCTTTTTCGTCAAGGACAGACTGCTCTTCAGGTTTTAGGAGGGTGCTGGCACTGCCGTTTACGAATCGTACGCTGCCTTCAACCAGCGTCGTACGTTCCGCGCCTTCGTCTTCATACGCCATAATATTGAAGGAAGTACCGAGTACTTCGATAGTACTAATCCGCTCGCCCTTCTTCACAGCCACTTTGAAAGGATGCGCCGCGTCTTTCGCGACCTCGAAATAAGCTTCGCCGGTCAGCTCGACTTCGCGCGAACCGCCGCTGAAAGCAACGGGATAGCGGATCGAAGAAGCATTATTCAGCCAAACCCGCGATCCGTCGGGAAGCGTCAGCGTAAACTGACCCGCCCGCGGCGTGCTTAGCGTATTGAACAGGGCAGCGGCCGTCAGAGTCTCCGACGCTTTCTTATAAGCCAGCTGGCCGTCGCCTAATTTCGTGACGTTCATATTGCCCTGGCTCGCAACGACTCCATTCCCACTGTTGTCCAGATTGATCTGCTGACCATTCGACAGCGTCAGCGTCGCCCTGTTCCCACCAGGCTGCGCATCAGCCGGCGCAGAAGCCACCTGCGGCTGAACTTCGGGAACCACCGCCCCACGTGAACCGTGCTTCACCACCCAATACCCACCTCCCGCAATCGCCGCAACCGCCACCGCCGCCGCAATCCTGCGCCACCAGCGGGTACCCGCACCGAGAGGCACTACCGGCGCCTCGGCCACCGCACCCTCACTCCTCCAGCTTCCTTCTTCTTCCAGCCTGCTACTCAACTGGTCCCATATCCGGGAATGAGAAGTCTGTTGCATCTGTTTGAGACTATCTTTCATCCAGTCCGTCTGGTTCCTGATATCATTGATCATCGCCTCACGGCTAGGGTCCGCCTCCAGCCACTGCTGTAAAAATGCGGTCTCCTCCGGAGAGAGATCCTCTTCCCTCACGTACTTGATTACAATCCGATCTATATCAAAAGAATGCTCCATAAAATATTTACACTTCTCCTCTCCGGGCCACGTGACGGCTAACATTTTAACCAATCCAGCCGGATTAAGAATTCGTTAAATAATATGTGGGACAAAAAATTTAAACAAAAGGTAAATTTTTTGTCCCAAACAATAATGTCTGTACACTTCGGCCAAAGGCCTCGTGTGTAACCGAACGCAATGTTCAGTCTTCAACCGAACACACAGTCCGGCCTTTATTTCAATAGGTGAAAGGCGGTGGCCAGCAGGAAGCCGGGCGCACCAGCAAGGAGCCATTTCAGTTTGAGTCCACTCTTTCTTAAGGTTTCCAGGGCCTTAGCCTTATGGTTTAGGACGGTTTGACTGTTCAATTGCATCATTTCCGCGATCTCGTGCGTCGTCTTCTGCTCGAAGAAATACAGCCGCAATATAGTCTTGCGCTGACGGGGCAACTTCTCGATCTCCTGCAGGATGCTCTGGAAAAGGACGGCCTTGACACGCTCCGTCTCCAGCTGCTCGTCGATGCCGGTCTCCAGGTAGGCGAGATCGTGTTTGCTTTCGCGTTGTTTGTTCTTCAGGCGCAGGTGGTCGATCGCCTCATTGCGCACGATGACATAGAGCCACCGCTTCACGTGCTCGTAAGACTTCATGCCCGCACGCGCATGAAACAACTTGTAGAAGGCATTGGCGACAATGTCTTCCGAATCGACCAGCGAATGGATGATATTCTCCACAAAGAAGGTCAGCGGCCGGGCCATCCGGTCATATACCCATCGGAATGCCTCCTTGTCTCCTTCGCGGAAGGAAACCATGATGGCCTCTTCATTATCTAAGACCGCGTTATCAGCTCTTGTACTTGCCTGCATGCCTAAAACTGTAAATTGATGTATACGGATTCTTATTTCATTTCACAATGACGCACCACGTTCTCCCAGGAACTTCGGCGGAACATTCCACCCCGTCCGGGAATCTAAAAGGATATAAGTTTAAAGGCCTTCATGATAGGCGGGAAGGTGACGAGCAATCGATGGTTGGTACACGGAATTTTTCATGCAGGATGGGCCTCAGCCCTTCGCGCTGCAAATAAATTCAATTTCCGTGATTATACGCAACATATTTTTCGTTTCATTTAATTTCTACGGACTAAAACTAATGTTTTATAGTCGAAAAAACTACAATCTTTATAAAATCGTACGGGCTTCCCTCTCACCCGGCGAATATCACAACCTCAGCGGAAAAAAATAACAGTTCCGTATAAACGCAAACACCTCCACCTTCTCATAGGAGATAGCGTAGGATTTAAAGAAGATGCTAAAATAAGAATAAGGAAAAAAGGAATAGTCGAATGGCCACTACAAGTTATAAAAAATCCCGCGAATTTGCCAGCGGGATCTTTTGTATTTCGGTTACTTTTTTATTAAGCCCGGATAGAGGATGCCGTCGGGACAGGGAAACTCGAGGCCTAATAGCCTGGCCACCAGTGGCGCCACGTCCTGCGTTCCCATCTCCGGAATAACAGCGCCCTTATATATTCCCGCCCCATAGGCTATAAAGCCCGTGAACATCTGCGGCTCGTCGTTCATGAATCCGTGCGTCCCGCCATGCGCCGCCCTCAGCACCTCCCCTCCGAAGCATTGCCGACCGCCACACCAAGCGCCGGAGCCAGCGCCAGAGCCGCCGATGAATCCACACCCAGCCTGTCCAGCTCCGGACGCTCAAGTATCCGGAACAAATGCCGGTACTTCTCGGGCACCGAACGCATCACCTTCAACACCTCCCCAAGCGTCTTCAAATCCTTCTTGTCCTCCAGATAGAACAAGGCCGCCCCGCTGGCTGACATGAATCGGGAGCGCCAGTGCTGCCCCTTCTGAAACAACCCGGCCTGTGCCAGCCAGACATTCGGCTCCAGCGCCGCATGGATGTCTGTAAATCCGTGATCGCCACAGATCAATATCGCCGTACTGTCTTTAATACCCGCCCGGCGCACAGCCTCCAGCACCGATCCCACCGCCCGGTCCGCCGCCGCAACCGCCGTCCTCACCTCATAACCCTCCCGCCCATGGTCATGCTGCGCATGATCCGTCTCCGTGATATGAAAGGTCGTAAAAGCCGGCTTGTACTTCATGATAATATAGGCCGCAATGCGCCCGGCATTCTCGTCCGTGCGCAACAGGTCGTCGCTATTGATCTCCTCGCTGAACACCTTCCCCAATACATTGGCTTCCAGTTCATCCCAGAGGCCGGAAGGACGAACCGCGCTCCGCATCAGCGCAATATTGTCGGTCCTGGCATCAAAGCCCCAGTAATCCGGAAAATTGAAGTCGATCGACGCCGCTCCAACGGTAACGGGCCAGTCCACAGCCGCTGTAACTCTGCCAGTTGCGTGAACGGCGTCGAACAAAGTGGGTAATTTGATGATATCGGCGTTAAAGTTCCATGACGGCGCCGTGCTCAGCGGGATGAACGGACTATTGAGATATACCCGCTGCGCGCCGGAAGAGCGCCGGTTATCATGGCCGTATGATTAGGCAGCGTCACAGTAGGGAAAACAGGCCGCACATGCACCGCGTATGCACCTTCCTTCATCATATACTGGAGATTAGGAGCCGGCCACGATGGATCTTCATAAAATTCCGGACGCATACCACTCGATCGTAATAAGGACCACATGCCGGACGGTAGACTGCGCATGAACACTAAGAAAAAGAAAAAGCGTGATCGCCGCTGACAAAAACCTTTTCATTGTACGTATTTAATAATAGTGGAGAGAGTTTTCCACCACGCAACGGTATGTGAAAAGAATTAACCACTGTATACCATGCCGCACAAAAACCATAACCAAGTCCCTGCTGAAATCCATGAGCAGTTCGACCTGTTCAAAAAAGGCAACGGACGCGCTTTCAAATACTTCTACGACTTCTACCACCGGCCGGCCTATAATTATGTCCTGAATCTGATACACAACAACGCCGTGGCCGAAGAGATCATCGACGACGTCTTCGTCCTCCTCTGGGACAACCGCGACCGGATAAAAGACGCCAACCACCTCGTCAACTTCCTCTACCTGGTGTCCCGCCGCATGGCGATCGCCCACCTCGTCAGCCTCAAGAAACAGGTCGAATCCGAAGCAGCATGGGCCATTTACCAGTACGAATGGGCCACACAGTTTGACGAAGTCGAAATCGCCAAGGATAAAATACTCTCCCTGATCTTTCAGCATATCGGCAACCTGCCGCCGCGACAAAAAGAAGTGTTCCTCCTCAGCTTTACCCAGCGGATGGACGTACGTTCGATCGCGAAAAAACTCGGCACCAGCGAGAAGAACGTCTACAAACATCTCTCCCGCGCCTATGACTACTTTACCACCGTCTTCCCCCGCAACCACCTGGTTCTCATTCTCCTGATGTCGGCTTGGCAATAGACCCAAAAAAATTTCGAAAATATTCTACAGACGAGGTGGAAAAAATAGCGGTTTTACTATTACTAATAACAGAGGACGGCATTTCTTATCCTATGCACGCCCCCACAAACCCTGATCTTATGCCTAAGCAACCCATCCAGATCGAAGAGCTGATCATCAAATATGCTCGCGGCCGGCGTCTTAGCAGACAGGAAATGGCCGAGCTCAGGGACTGGCAGGCCCGCTCACAGGACCATGGCGACCTGCCGGAAAAATTTCGCGACCTGGACTGGCTCCGGGAAAACCTTCAGCGCCTCGAGAACGTTCCTACTGACAGGATGTGGGATTTTATCCGCGACCGGATAGCCCTCGATATTCAGAACGAGCCGCTGCGCACGCCCGGACACCTGCGCCGGGTAAAGCAATGGGTTCCCATAGTCGCTGCAGGCGTTCTGCTGGTGGCAGGCTGGGCAGGCTTTTAAATGCTATTTACACCGTCGGTCGGCGGGCAGCGACCTAGCCGTACCGGAACTCGCCGCGTCAGCGGGCCAACTAAAAGGCAACCACCAGGTCCTGCTGACACTGGCCGATGGAAGAACGATACCCCTGGACAACACACCCAACGGAAAGATCGCAGAGACCGCGGAATTTATCCTTACCAAGACCGACAGCGATCGGCTCGTATATACCCTGAGACCGGGAGTAAAGGAGACGGCGATCGACAGCCGCATAACGACGGGGCGCACCCGCCCGTTCCACCTGGTCTTCCCGGATGGCAGCAGCGCTATGCTGTCCTATGGGTCCAGCCTTTCCACCTCCTTCCACGAAGGACAGCGGCAGCTGGAACTCGCCGGAGAGGCATACTTCGAGGCTTCGAAAGACGCTGGCAAGCCGTTTACCGTTCGTACCCAAAAGATCCGGGTCGAAGTGCTGGGCACCGGATTCAATATCTCCGGCTATGATGACGAGACAATCAATACCGTCTCCTTGTTCAGCGGTGCGGTGAACGTCATCCAGGGAACAGAGACCAAATTGCTGAAGCCATCGCAGCAGGCGCTGATAACGAACGGAAGACTGCAGATCCGGCGCATAGAAGATTCCTCAAAAGTCCTCTCGTGGGCTAATCCCGACCCCGAATTTAATTTTGAGAACGCAGACCTGAATACGGTAGTCCGGCGGATCGCCCGCTGGCACCAGGTAAAAATATATAATCCGGACAACGTGGTGGGAGCGCCCATCACCGGTGGGTTCCGGCAGAAAGAGTCGCTGGAGGCCATACTGGGACAGATCGACCGCATCGAACGCGGGTACGCCTTCCTGCAAAGGAAAGGCGACACGATCCAGGTATCGGCAGCTGTGGCCGCCCGCTGATCAAATGTCAGCCATTAAACCTTGCCTTCCCGTTTTAGACCAGACTCATGTGCCGGTCATCACTGCAGTGTGAGAGCCGGCACTTTCCTGTCCTTGCATCTTCTTTAAACCTCGGCTTCCAACCAAAACTGTATACATGTCCTTCAAGACTGTGACCCTTCTGTTATTAGCGCTGCCGGTCTGTGTCAGCGCCCAAAACACTCCAACGCCTGACCCTGAAAGGGAAAGACCTCTCATTCCCCTACGTGTTCAGCCAGATCAAAAAACAACTCGGATATGATTTCGCCTACACCTCCCTCAATTTCGAGGACGCCCCGACCGTCGACGTCGACCTGAAGAATGCCGATATACAGGAGACCCTGCATACCATCTTTGCCGGACTTCAGCTGGGCTATCTCATCGAGAACAAGACCATTTCCATCTACCGCAAAGTACCCGCTAACGTCCCGATCTTTATCCCGTTTCAGGGTCAGGTGATCAGCGCCGATGGACAGCCGCTGGTGGGCGCCTCTATTCTGGTCGACAGCCCGGCGGTGGCCACGACGAATGAGGAAGGCAAATTTCGGATAAAGGCGAAAGCCCGCGCGACCAGGGCTACGTTCTCTTACACAGGCTATTCTCCCGACCCTAACCCTGAACAATACCGACCAGCATACCATTGTTCTGCAACCCACGACCAATACACTGGACAATATCGTGGTACTGCCTTATGGCAAGACTACGACGCGGCTAAGTATGAACCCTCCGGGCACATTCAAACTAAAAGACCTCGGCGGACAGCCCATCGGCAATATCCCCGGGGCGCTGGAAGGCCGGATCCCGGGTCTCGAGGTGAAGCAGTACAACGGCGTGCCGGGTTCGGCCTACGGCTTTCTCATCCGCGGCCTCCACAGCATCGCACAGGGTACCGAGCCGCTGATCATCATCGACGGGATGCCCATTGCCGGCAACAACGGTTCATTGAGTACCATTGGCAGCGGATCGGCGCAGGGACTGATGGGCGCGGCCTCGCTCAACAGCATTCCGCTGTCCTCCGTCGCCGGCATCGAAGTGCTGAGAGGCGCCTCCGCCACCGCGATTTACGGCAGCCGCGGCGCCAACGGAGTGATCCTCATTACCCTCAAACAGGGGCTGGCCGGTCGCACCAAATGGTGTTTCGACGTCTCGGGCGGAGGTTCGCACGCGGTGAAGACGAGCAGGCCGCTGAACACGATGCAATACCGGGCTCTCAGGGAAGAGGCCATCACCAACGACGGGATGACCGTCGATTCAACCACGGCGCCCGACCTCTTCCTCTGGGACAGCACGCGCTACACCAACTATAAGAAAATGGTCATGGGACATACCGGGCTTGTAAAAGACGCTCGCGCGGAAATCTCTGGAGGGGATTCAAATACCGTCTTCCTCGTCTCCGGCAACTATCACGGCGAGGGCGCCGCATTCGGAAGAGGTACAGGGGCAGGACTGGAAATCCCTGTATGGTCACCTGACACACCAGACCACCGACCGGAAGTTCCACGTCGACCTCTCCGCCATTTACAGCTGGGTGAATACGGAACTGCCGACACAGGACTTTTCCGTGTTCCAATACTCGACACCGGATACTCCCCCTCCCGGAATGCGGCAGGTCAATACCAATGGGCGTACAACGGACTGGCCTATACGAATGTCGACGCGCTGTATTCGAAACCGGTACGAGGCCAGTCTCGACGAATCAGTTCAGCCGTCTGCAGGTCAGCTATAAATTGTTGCCCGGTCTTAACCTGAAGGCCAATCTGGGATATAACCGCGTCTCTTCGGACGAGAACAGCCGTCTGCCGCTGGCAGGGCAGGACCCGGCGATCCAGCCCGTGGGACACAAATACTATACGGGCAATACACCGGCACAGCGAGCTCGCGGAAGGCTATGCGGACTACGTATTGAAAAAAGGCGGCCACCGGCTGGAAGCCCTGTTCGGTCTCAACTGGCAGCAACAGCGTTCCACCCACTCCGATATCTTCCAGAACGGCTTCACCACCGATATGCAGCTGGCCAGCGGCACGGGTCCCATCACCACGACTACGGACGAGAACGCCATCGTCTACCGCTACGAGGCGGCCTTCGGGAGGCTCAACTACAGCTGGCGCGACCGCTATCTGGTGAATGTTTCCGGCAGGAGGGACGGCAGCAGCAGATTTGGGCCGGGGAGACAATTTGGCAATTTCTGGGAGGTCGGAGCCGGTTGGGTTTTTACCGACGAGTCTTTTTATGCGCAAACTGGGCTGGCTGAGCTTTGGCAAGCTAAGGGCCAGTATCGGGACCACGGGTAACGACCAGATCGGCGACAACCAGTTCGCGCAGGCATACTCCAATACAAATTCCACCCGCGGCTATCAGGGCCGGCAGGGCGTGATACCACAGACCTTTGCCAACGACCGGCTGGCGTGGAAGTCAATTATAGCAGCGACGTCCAACTGGATCTGTATTTTCTCAATAACAAGATCGGGCTCACGGCCCTGGCCTACCGGGACTGGACCAACAACCGAGCTGGTCTATACTTCGCTGCCTTCGCAGGCAGGGCTGCCAGGCGTGTTCAGCAATTTCCCGGCTGATGTCGTCAACAATGGGCTGGAGTTCACTCTGACGACGCACAATATCGATGGGCCAGGGAAGGAGTTTCGCTGGGTGTCGACTTTGGTGCTGACGGTGCCACGCAATCAGCTGAAGAAATTTCCCAACCTCGCGAGCTCGACCTATGCGGGGAGTCTGTACGAGGGCAAATCGCTGTCCGAGATCACGGGCTATCACTATACCGGCGTCGACCGGTCGACGGGCCTCTTTGGATTCACGGACTATAACAAGAATGGCGTGCTGGACCCCGGCGACCGCAAGCCCGGCGGGAATCCCGACCTGCACTACTACGGCGGTCTCGACCAGAGCTTTCAGTGGCGGCGCTGGCAGCTGAACATCTTCTTCGAATACCGCGTAGGCAAAGGCATTAATCCGCTGGTGATGCTCTACCAGCTGAAGCCCCCGCCGGGGCAGCTGGGTCTTTCCATGCTCAACAATGGGCCCGTCGAATGGCAGGACCATTGGCGGGCGCCCGGTGACAAGGCAGTGCTGCAGCGGCTGTCCGCAGACCAGAGCTCAGCCGCCTCGCAACAGGCCGGCTACTATCCTTATTCCGACGCTCTGCTGACCGACGCGTCCTTTCTGCGGCTGAAGAGCCTGGCGCTGCGCTGGCGATTGCCGGACAAATGGGTGTCGCGGGCCGGGATGAGCAACGCGCAGTTGTATCTGCAGGGACAGAACCTCCTGACCTGGACAAAGTTTCCGGTGACCGATCCGGAAACGCAGGACCCTTCGGTATTGCCACCTATGAGAATGATCACGCTGGGCTTTCATATAACACTCTAAACTTACGACTATGTCGCGCTGGACCATCTTTATAAGTTTCTTGTTTTTTCGGCCTGTGTAATTACCTCCACCGGATGCCACAAGTTGCTGGACGTGCCGCCGCCGCAGGATCAGGTGAGCACGGCGACTGTATTTGCGAGCGACTCCAATGCGCTGAGTACCCTTTCGGGTATGTATATCCAGATGATGGACAATACCCGCGGTCTTTTCAACGGCGGGCTGACCATCTACTGCGGCCTCAGCGCGGACGAGCTTGTGAACAGCTTCCCGAATATTTTCGAAGATCCTTTCCGGACCAATTCCTTAACCGCCGACAATCTGCAGAACACCGTTCTGTATACTCAGGCCTATACCTTTATCCATACGGCCAACACGATCCTGGCCAGTCTCGACGGCGCGACACATCTCTCTTCGACTACCCGTGCCGGACTGAAGGGTGAGGCCGAGTTCGTGAGAGCGCTGGCCTATTTTTACCTGGTGAATCTGTACGGGGCCGTGCCCCTGGTGACGACCAGCGACTATTCCACCACCGCCCTGCTGGCGCGTAGCGACCCCGCTATCGTATATGCGCAGATTATGTCCGATCTGGCCGACGCCCAGCACCTGCTGACCGACAGCTATATCACCACGGCCGCCTATGCCCACGACCGCACCAGGCCGAACAGGGCGGCTGCCACGGCGCTGCTGGCGCGGGTCTATTTGTATCAGGGTGCCTGGTCACAGGCCGACAGCGCGGCGAGCGCCGTCATCGGCAATCCCCAGTACCTGTTGGAACCCAGTCTGGACAGCGTTTTCCTTTCCGGCAGCCGCGAAGCCATCTGGCAGCTGCAGCCCGTACACGAGACCATGGCGACCGCCGAAGGGCTGAATTTTATCCCCTCTTCAGTCTACGCTCCTCCTTTTTATTACCTCACGGATTTCCTGCTGAACACTTACGAGTCAGGCGACCAGCGGCGGCTGAGATGGACCCGCAGGGCCCTCAACGGGAAGACCTATTCGTACAAGTACAAACGCGCTCTGTTCGACAGCGCCCGTATCGAATACAACATGGTCCTGCGTCTCGGCGAAGTCTACCTGATCCGCGCCGAGGCGCGTGTTCACTGGGCAATTACTCCGACGCCGCATCCGATCTGAACCTCATCCGTTCCCGCGCAGGCCTTCCGCCCACGACGGCTACCGAAGCCACCGACCTCCTCCCCGCCATCTGGCGCGAGCGTCAGGTCGAGCTCTCCACCGAATGGGGCCAGCGCTGGCTCGATCTCAAGCGCAGCGGCCAGGCCGACGCCGTCCTCGGCGCCGAAAAGCCAGGCCTCTGGGCGCCGAAAGCGGTGCTATATCCGATTCCTGCCGGCGAGCTCGACCAAGAATCCCAATCTTACGCAGAATACGGGATACTAGAACCCAGGCGCCTGCATCGGTCAGCGATGAAGCGCCTGGGTTTGGGGGTAGGATTTCTTGCTATTAATTATTAACGCATGCGATTATTGGGGCTGTCTCCCGGCCTGCTCAACCGGCTTTCCCACCTGTTCATCCGGTTTGCCGTTCTGTTCAGTCGGCCTTCCCGGTCCATCGACCATGAATGGAAAATGCCCATACAGAAAAACATACGGCAGTTGATTATGGGGATTGGCATTGTTGATATACCCCCTCATAAGAAGTGTCCCTCCTCCGATCGTTTGATTGACGGGGAAGCCGTACATGGCCCAGAGCTCGTATTCTTCGTCGGCGATGTTCTTATAGTCGTTGTAGAAGTCGTAAGGGTAGGTGTACCAGTAGAGCATGATTTGTTTGGCTTCTTCTTTCGCGCGCGGGGCTTCTTTGGGGAGTGTTTTTTTGGGGAAGGCCGTGAAGGCTGTAGTGATGAGGGTGACCACTTGCTGCGGACAGCAGAAGACGCATAGGAAGGTTCATGATGGTTGCCGCTTTTGTGAATCAAAAAGCTGCTGAAAAATTTTAAGGTTTAATAATAATAAAGACTCGCCATAGAGCGGCGGACCGGTACCGTTTCCTTAGAGTGGAGGAGGTATTGGCAGAATCGTGGTAAGCGAAAATGTGTAGAGCAGCTGCGGAAGCCCAGTAGGGGGAAGTAAATGTAATATCGTTTAACGAAGGATCGCTAAATGCGGGAAAATATTAAACATTATTACATGGTTCATTTTATGATAGCGCAGAATCGCTGCGGCGTGCAGCCATTTTTCAGGGCAGGTGAAAGTCCCTGGAATGGTTTTTCAGGTCTTCGAATTTGGCGATATAGGCTTTTACCGTCGCGACGTCGGTGAAACATTTCCCGTCCGCGTATTGGTTATCGCTGCCGAGCGCCCTGTACCACTCAAATACGATACTATTGCCCACGATGGTGAAGTCCTGCGTCAGCGAACTGTCCCACTTTGCGTTGTAGAAATGGATCATGGATACCCGGTACTGACATTAATACGTTAATTAAGATCATGAAGAAGATAAAACTATGTTCCTGTGAGAATTCCGCGAGCACGTGAAAGCTTCCCTTAGTATGTAGCGGTTTTAAACATAGATTCCCATGTATTTTCTTCGTCCTGTTGGAATGTGGGAAATGCGACGTCCGGGTCTTGTGCGTTTGGGCATTTACCATATTTCAACAGGAACCCCCTGGGTGTTTTATATCCGAGAGAGCTATGAGGTCGTTCGTTGTTATATATCCAGATCCAGGCTTGCGTTATTAGTCTTGCCTGGGCCAGAGTATCAAAAGCATAGTTATCAAGTACTTCTTCCCGGTAAGTTCGGTTGAACCTTTCTACGTAGCCATTTTGATGCGGCTTTCCCTTCTGTATAAAGATCAGCCCGATACCGTTGGCATTCGCCCAATCATGTAATGCCTGCGATACATATTCCGGGCCGTTATCACACCTGATCCATTTGGGTTTACCTCTCCATTCGATCACGTTGTCCAGCTCACGGATGATCCGGGGACCCGGCAGACTGGTATCCAGAGTAATGTTCAAGGCCTCCCGGTTAAATTCGTCGATCACGTTGAAGGACCGGAATGGCCTTCCGCCAATCAATCCGTCGTGCATAAAATCCATTGACCAATGGAGGTTAGGCCGGATCGGTTGGGCGAGTGGCTCTAAAATCCTCGCCGGCAGCCGTTTTTTGTGCTTCCGACGCAAGTTCAGCTTCATATGGGTATAGATCCGATAGACACGTTTGTGATTGTCTTTATACTCCAGCAACCGCAGGCGCTCGAACATCATCCAAAAGCCCCAACGGTTGTGCTGGATAGCCATCGTCGACAGCGCTTGCCGGATCGGTTCGTCATCACGGAAATGTGCCTTATAATAATACATTGAACAGTGCGTGCCAAAGAGCTTACAGGCCTGCCGAATGCTGATCTTGTGTTCCTCGTGGACATAAGTGATCAGTTCTCGCTTTTCAGCAGGCCCTAGAGCTTTTTTCGATCACATCTTTGAGTACCGTAATATGCAATGTCTGCTCGGCAACGATCTTCTTGTATTGAGCCAGTTCGGACTCAAGCTCCTTCATCCGCTTAACCTGGTTGATCTCCAGGCCCGAATACTTGGTCTTCCATCCATAAAAGCTGCCCTGGCTGATCCCATGGCTCCGGCAGATATCAGCCACCGACTTGCCCGATTCTTGTTCCTTTAAAATGCCAATTATCTGGCTCTCCGTAAACTTTGTCTTTTTCATTTTGCTTCCCAATTTTAGCGATTAATTTTCAAATTACATCGCTACAGTTTTGGGGGAAGCCTTCACACGGAGAACGCTGCGCCAATTATAATTGAGATCAGAGCAAACCAGTATTTCTTAAACATAATACGAGTGTTTTTAATTATATAGGACTGACGTGAATAGTGTTAAATTGAATTTGCGTGACACAGTTCTTGCTCAGCTTGAAAAAAGGACCTGGTAAAGGAAAAGTTTGGTTGGAATAAAAGACACAAGGTTTAAAGCAATCGATGGAACTTGAGGACGTAGTTCACTATATTCTACGTCAAGCCCCGGGTCTGTAAAATGAACTGTGTCAGCGGAAGTTTGTTTTTTAAAGTATGAATTCATCTCGCAATCAAGGGGTCTGTAAAATGAACTGTGTCAGCGGAAGTTTGTTTTTTAAAGTATGAATTCATCTCGCAATCAATTTAGCGATCCCCTGCTGGTTAGCGGCTAAAGTACCCAAATATTTTTGAAATGTATCAATAGAATTGGGCTCTACCAACAATTCAGTAAATACTTTTGAATTTTGACAATTGATTGGCCCTTCCTTTTCTAAATGAACCTTGACTCCAACAAGTCCAGAAGGGGTGATTGGGCAAAAAGAAATTGAAAGAATACCTTGCCCTAATGATTGTCCAATCTCATAAAATATAGACTGATCATCTTTAGGAAACCCTTGCAATTTTTCGGCTAGAATTTGTAGATGTTCCCCGGTATCATAGCCTCGAGAGACACCGCTGTAACCATTGTTTGACACAGTAATTTCCAATTCAAGCATATATTCGTCCTTCCAGACAACATCGAGGTTCAAGAAATTTTTGTATTCTTCCATTGGGGTTTAAGTTATCGTTAAAATATTAAGGGCATCAGCGGAAAGCAATAATATTATTTTTGTTGGCAAAGATCTGCATAATGAACTATGGCGGGTCTGTAGAATGAACTAAATCAGGATATAATTTCGATCTAGTTTAATTGAGGCGGCGACGGCTCCATTTAAAGAGCAAGGCGCCGCCTCTTTTTTACGGAAGGATATCATAAGTCCGTTATCATTCTGTTGCCAAATATAATCTTCAGCTGCGAGGCGGAGACAGCCCACCCCTGTAAAGGCATGGTCCATTTTTTGGCGATGCGGTCGGTGGCCAGGTAGATCAGTTTCAACAGGGCCATATCGCTGGTAAAGGCGCCTTTATTCTTGGTCACCTTCCTGATCTGCCGGTGGTAGCCCTCAATCGTATTGGTCGTGTAGATCAGTTTACGGATGCCAGCAGGGTACTTAAAATAGGTCGATAATTTGGGCCAGTTTGTTTCCCAGGAGTTGATTACCATCGGATATTTCTTCCCCCAGCTTTCCCTGAGCTTAGCTAACTCATCCAGGGCCTGCGCCTCGTTGTCTGCCCGGTAAACCGGTTTTAGCTCAGCCATAAATACCTTTTGATCTTTGCTGGCCACATACTTCAGGCTGTTGCGGATCTGGTGAACTATGCAGGTCTGTACTTCAGTTTCGGGAAAGATCGTCCGGATGGCCTCCTCAAATCCCTTCAAGCCGTCAATGCAGGCGATCAATATATCGCCGACACCTCTTTGCTTCAGGTCATTGATCACACCCAACCAAAAATTGGCTCCCTCGCTCTGAGAGACGTACATGCCCAGCACATCCTTTTGTCCCTCTTTGTTAATGCCAAGGATATTGTACACACAGCGGGTCTGCACGCGGCCATCTTCTTTGACCTTATAATACATGGCATCCAGCCATACGATACAATATAGCTCCTCTAAAGGCCGCTGCTGCCATTCCTTGACCAGAGGGATCACCTTATCGGTAATGGCACTTAATGTGGCAGCTGAAATGTCCGTATCGTAGGTCTCCTTGATATGAGCGCTAATATCCCTTAAGCTTGTACCCAGGCTATAAAGACCGATGATCTTGTCCTCGAGCGTGTGAGCCATAATGGTCTCCCGCTTCTTGACGATCTCCGGCTCAAAACTGCTCAGCCGATCTCTTGGCGTACTGACTTCAATGTTACCGGAGGACGTTTTTAGTTGTTTTTTGCTCTTGCCATTTTTGCGGTTCCCGCCGTCCCGCTCTTCTTCGTCCAGGTGGCTTTCCATCTCACCCTCCGAGGATAGAATTGAGCATATCTTGCAGAAGCTGGGGCAAAGGCACCGTCTTTGCCATACAAGGATTTACCAGTGCGGAATTGCTCCTTGACTTTTTGTTTGGCTAACTCATAATCAAATGGCTCTGAGGCCGGTGGTACTTTCTTTTTCATTTTGCTGTGTTTAAAGTTAAGAATTTAACTCTTGACACAGTTTATTTTACACTCTCCAAGCCCCCGTTTTCTACTATTAAAAACTCATATTTTTTTACAACTCTTTGATAACTTTTCGCAGATATCACCTTTAAACCATCATTATCAAAGGCTTCATGGCCGCATGCGCAGCTATTGTCGTGTATTCACAATCACTGAATTACTAGTTACTTGCCCCCAACTACGCTGCATATTCAAATCCACTTTAACAGTCCCTGTCTTTCCTTTCTTTGTTTTAACTCCTGCAAGAGAGATCCCGTCTTCATTCCTGACTATCCCTTTAAAGTCAAAGTTGCCGACGGGACCCTGAGGTCATACCAGCGGGCAATCTGCCACATCGCCATCCGCGCATCCACATCCGATAAATTAAAGAACCCGCGTTTCCATGCAGTGACCCCTTCTCCATTCACCAATTCCAAACTGCACTGGTTAACTGGAAAAACTCCATCTTTCATTAATGCAGCAATGATGCAAGCAGCCCCCTCTCATGAAATTTTTCCAAACTTCCAGTGGTAGTACAAAAAAATACAGAATAGTCAAGGATTGCATCCCTGAAGTCCAGCTTCAGCCAAAATCCCCGTAATTATTTTAGAACAAAAAACCACGATTTTACACTAAATCTATGGTTAGAGATTTTCTGACCGCGTTTAGGTATAATAGGTGAACCATGTGAACCTTATTCTAATTTTTAAAGTTAAAATTAGATAAAGAATGGAAGGCCTTATTAGTAAGCAATTTCCGGCTTTTAAAGACGGATTCTCCCGCGCATTCTACCAGCTGTACAAACGACACCACTCGCGGCTTTATCAGCACATTATGCGCCATTGCGGGGAGAAAAATCAGCCACGAACATACTTGCCTTTGCCTTTAAGGAAGCCTGGGACTACCGCAGCTTCTTTGAAGACGAAGACCAACTGGTTTTCTTCCTCTATTTCGTCGCAGCCGCGAAAATGACCCAACTGAGACGGCGGGCAGAGCGCCGGTATATCCAGCTGACCGCGGCTTTCGCCGTCGACGCACAGTCGGAAGAAGACAGGTCTGTTTTGATCAGGCGGATCATAGCCGCCGTGGACAAGCTTCCCCGCCAGCGTAAGATGGCCATCCGCGAACACTATCTCAACGGCAAGACCGCCAGACAGATCGCGGACGAGCAGCAGCTCAGCGAAAGGACGGTATACAACCATATGAGCCGGGGCCTGGATGACCTGAAAAAGAGCTTACCGCTACAAACTAATGTATAATGGCTGAAACCAACAAGGAGATCATGGGCCTGATTGCCCGCTACGCAAAAGGAGAGAAACTGAGCGACGAGCAAATGGCCATTGTCAGAAAATTATATTCCCTTTCGGAGGATCACCGGAACCTGGCCGACCTGCTAGTCGACCAGCCCTGGCTGGACGAGGACAAGCAGGCTCAGGGCGACGTGCCGAAAATGGCTGCCTGGAGAGCGGTGAAGAAGCATATGCGCGAAGCCAATCCGCCGAAAAAGGGTCCACACAACTATCGTTGGCTCATTGGGCCGGTGCTCCTGCTCGTGCTTGCGGGCGCGGCCTACACCATATTCCGGCTAGTTGAAAAACCGGCAGCCCCCTCCAACGAATTCGCCAAAAAAACCCTCACCCCAGCGCAAATAGCTGAAGATCTTAGTATACTGCAAATTTTAGACGGGCGTCAGATAGCCCTCGACACCGTAGCAAACCGAACATCCATACCACTGTCGGGCGGAGCCGCACTGTTAAAGACCACCGACGATTCACTCCGGGTCATAGGCAGCCCCTCGGGCCGGCCGGGGCTTGCGCAGACACTGTCCGTAGGCGTCCATCATAAACCGCTGAATATCTTATTCCCCGACAACACCCGCATCCAATTATCCCCCGCCTCGGAAGCTCGCCTGGTCAGGGCTCAGGGA
Source organism: Puia sp. P3 (assembly GCF_050632245.1). NCBI lineage: Bacteria > Pseudomonadati > Bacteroidota > Chitinophagia > Chitinophagales > Chitinophagaceae > Puia > Puia sp. P3. The sequence continues at coordinate 6,205,780 of NZ_CP192583.1, read as the reverse complement.
CAGCAACCAGCTTAAGAAGGGCAAGGCCAGATTTGACGTCACCCACAACCCCGACCAGCCATTCACGGTCCAACTACCCGAGCGAACACTCATCAGCGATATCGGAACCAGCTTTGAGATCGACGCCACCAATGCCACGGAGCCAAAGGTCCATCTCGCGGAAGGCAGCATCAGGGTCAAAGGAACTGCCGGATCACTCGACATGGCGCCGGATCAAAACGTTACCATACGAAACGGATCACCCGTCAATGAACGCCCGTCCATCGACACGGCACTATGGGGATGGGCGCATAGGCCAATGGTATTCCCCTTCAAAGGCGCGAGCCTCCATCGGGTTGCGCAGTCCTTTGCATCTTATTATGGACTGACCATCTATCAGACCGGCAACCTGGGCAACGTGGGAAGACTCACTATAACGATCAACACCGGCGACGGAATAATGATCAACCAGGAAAAATTTAGCAACGTTCTTAAAAACTATGCACACGTAAGGATCAACAAAGACAGCCTGATTATCTCGGGCATCAAATAGACCAATAGCTAAGGCCGCAGAGGGGACTTTATCCGCCTTATCCCTTTTCTGTAATCACAAAACCGAAATATATGTGGTTTAAGGCTCTTAGTTTCCTGCCCCGACCGGGCAGACGCAACCTGCTATACTGCACCGTACTCTTATGCCTGAACGCCCCCTGCGCGGCGCAGCGCGTGAGTATTCACGGAACCGATCTCGGGATCGACAGCATTCGCAGCCGCAGCCGGATGGGGCGGCGGTTCGGCTGGCCACCGCGGAGGGTGCCCTGTTTCAGCCGAAGAGGGATTCGACGGCGCCGGTGTATGCAATACAGGACAGTCTGTTTAGGAGTTTTGAGCCGGGGGACACCCGGGTTGCGGCCTGGACAAAGAGGCTGGTGTTGAGGGGGAAGACATATATATATCCGTGGAAGTACCGGCAGACGGTGTGGACGAATGCGAATCCGGAGTATGAGACGGTGATGAGGATGGCGGAGATGTATTTGATTCGTGCGGAGGCCCGGGCGAGGGTGGGGGACGCGGCTGGCGCGGCGGCGGACCTGAATTTGGTGAGGCAACGGGCGGGGCTTGGGCCGGTGGACCCAAACATCGGGATCATCGATGCCGTGATGCATGAGCGGCGGGTGGAGTTTTTCTCCGAGTGGGGTCACCGTTGGATGGACCTGAAGCGTACCGGGATGGCGGATGGGGTCTTGGGTGGAAAGGCGGGATGGAAGGCAACTGACGCGTTGTATCCCATACCCGCCTCCGAGCTACTGGCCAATCCAAACCTCACCCAAAATAATGGCTATTAGATCAGTAGGTAAAATGTGCGTAGAGGTTTACCAGCGGAAATCCGGTGTGGGGGATATTTCCGTTGATATAGCCGCGGGCGATAAGGGTACCTCCCATGGGGCTGGTGTTGATGAGGACGCCGTCGTAAAACCACCACCATTCGTTGATTTCGTCGGCGAGGCTGGCGTAGTCATTGAAAACGTCCCCCGGCACCAGGAACCAGTAGTAGGCTGCCAGCCGGGTGTTGGTGGGTGTCGGGATGGGTTTGGGGTGAGGGGAGAGGGAGGTGGTAGCGGTCCCGAGGGACAGCAGGGGCGGTGAGGAGCAGGGCTCCACGGAATAGGCGGTGCATAGTCGTTGCCAGCTTTTTGGAAGAAAAGCGGCGGAAAAACTTTAAGGTTTAATAAATGGAAATGCCGGTGTGCGGGTGCTGGATCTCTGTACGGCGGGATAAATGTAGATGCGCGGACTGAATTGTAGGTACGGTGGAAATGTATTAGATTTGAGTAGGAGTTAACATTTATCGGACGGTATATATGATGCTCTAAAATCGCTGGATGCCTTGTCGCTGCTGCATTTCAACTGCGGTGTAGGCTGGCCATACCTGTTATATATGTTCAATATGTGTTAGAACACCGAAAAGGGTAATGAAATCATAACACCCCTGGTGATTTATATGACTTTATTCGTCTTTTTGCTTGATTTTATTGTGATTTTTCAAGAAATGTCTGCCATGTGACAAAATAAATTACCTGAAAGTGGTAGTTGAGAATACTCTGCCTACGTAATTCCAATTAGAACATCCATTCCAATATCCTTTCTGCTGCCATATTGAAGGATATTTCTTCCATTAAACCTTATAGTTATCTGGTCCAGGCGATGTCTGGCGAGGGTAAGCCTTACTCTATTAACTTAACAGATTTATTTTTTTAATATTTTATTAGGTTGAGGCTATTTTGCTAACCGCTGGTCCCATTGGGCGCGGGAACCACAAAAAAACCGATTATATGCAACAGACGGGACCTCTATCCCCGATATACGATGACTAGTCAAATTGTATTCGAGTCATGCCCAAAAAGAAAGACGGCGGCAACCGTCCTTCTTTACAACTTGGCGGGCTAACTCTGCAAGCCGCTTCAGAGACTAACAAAGACAATAACCCACACAAAACAAATGTATGAAATTTTTTTACAATGCTCCCGTCGAACGGGGAGCGTTTGGCGAAGCCATGCCATTCGCAAACCGACTGATGTTATCATTGCCACAGAATATAAAAACCCTGTTACTTGGTGTGAAACTAACAGCTCTATTAGTATTGATTACCTGCTTTCAAGTCGGCGCAAAATCCGCCGACGCCCAAAAGCTGAGCATTTCATTTCGCAATGGTTCGCTTGAGAAGTTATTTTCCGTGATCGAGAAAAAGACCCCGTATGTCTTTTTCTATGATGTCGCCGTATTAAAAGGAACCCATCCGGTGACAGTTGAAATGACAGAAGCTTCCGTTGAGGAAATCCTTCGAGGCTTCGTTGAAAGGGCAGTCTCTCGAATACTCGATACATGATCGTACCATTTTTATAAAGCGTGGAGCCAAATCGGCATTGGATGGATCAGGTGGTCATGAGGTCGGAAATCCCCGTCTGTAACCGGTCTCGTCAAGTCGGAAAACGGAACACCACTGGCAGGAGCGTCAGTCACAATAAAAAAACTGAAGAAATCAGGAATGACGAACGAGAATGGGGAATTTGTAATCCGTGATGTGCCAAATGGTGAATACGAAGTTGAAATATCGTTTGTAGGATATGAAACGAGAACGGCGGTTCTCCTGGTCGATAACCATGAAGGAAGGGTCGTGGCGGATCTCAAACAAATGCATAGCATACTTGACGAGACGGTAGTGAAGGGGTACTATACAACCACTGACAGGCTAAATACCGGATCTGTAACAAAGGTAAAGGGAGAGGATATTCAGAAACAACCTGTATCGGATCCCATCATGGCGCTTGAGGGCCGTGTTCCGGAGCCTTTATATTGCGCAGGCCTCAGGCATGCCCGGATCGGCATATACGATCTTGTTACGGGGCCAGAACAGCATTCAAAATGGGAATAACCCTTTGTATATCGTCGATGGAGTGCCTTTTTCATCGACGAGCCTCACCAGCCAGGATATTGGGGGCGGAGCGCTCGGAAACCCGAGTAACGGAGGGAATCAGGGGCTAAGTCCATTCAACAGCCTTAATCCGTCGGATATTGAGAGCATCGAGGTTCTGAAAGACGCGGATGCTACCGCTATCTACGGTTCGCGCGGAGCCAATGGGGTCATTCTCATCACAACCAGAAAAGGTAAGGCCGGACAAAGTAGAATAGACGTAAATGTTTATAGTGGAATTGGTAATGTCGCGAGAAAGCTTAAAATGCTCAATACCAAACAGTATTTGGCCATGAGGCACGAGGCCTTCTACAACGACTCAGTCGAAAATCCGGCGGCCAATATTGTCCCCTGGGTCAAGCGACTATGACATCAATGGACTCTGGGATTCTACACGCTATACAGATTGGCAAAAGGCGATGATCGGAGGTACGGCCCGCTTTACCAATGCCCAGGCATCGCTGTCAGGTGGTACAGCCAACACGCAATTCGTGCTGGGCGGAGGATACATACGCCAGACAACTGTTTTTCCCGGGACTTTCTCTGATCAGAAGGCTTCGGCGCACGTCAACATTAACCACGTTTCTGTAAACCAGAAATTTCGTGCTTTATTTAGCGCTCAATATGTTAATGATAACAATTTATTGCCGCAGGTAGACTATACGCAATATATAACCCTGGCTCCGGATGCTCCGTCTTTGTATGACGCGAACGGAAACATCAACTGGCAGCAGGGGACGCTAGGTGAACCCCATTAGTATAAACCTTCAAACGGCAAATGCAAAAGCTGAAAATCTGTTGGGGAATTTAAACCTGGAGTATAAGCTTTTTCCGGGCTGACAATAAAGAGCAGCTTTGGGTATACGCATATTCGAATGGATCAGACGAATCAGGAACCTTCTACTGCGATATATGGACCACCGTCACCCTACAATAGAATTAATACATTTGCCACCAGTAACCTGAATACATGGATCGTAGAGCCTCAGATTAACTACGTTCATAAGATTGGACAAGGAAAATTGGACTTCCTCGTTGGTTCAACTATCCAGAAGAATGTCCAAAATAGCCTTGGTCAGTACGCCACAGGGTTTACCTCCGATGCCTTAATCCCCAACGTAAGCGCCGCTTCATTAGTAGTTGTATTTGGAAGTTCCAGCTCTGTATACCGATACAATGCGCTCTTCGGCCGTCTGAATTATAATTGGTTGGATAAGTATATCATTAATGTGACAGCCCGTAGAGATGGCAGCAGCCGATTCGGACCCGGCAAACAATTTGGGAATTTTGGTGCAATCGGAGCGGCATGGATATTCTCAAAGGAAAAGTTTATACAAGACAATATCCCTCTTTTGAGTTTCGGCAAATTAAGGGCGAGCTATGGATCATCGGGTAACGACCAAATTTCAGATTACAAGTATTTAAGCACCTATTTCCCATATACGGCCTCTCCCTATCAGGGGGTTATCGGTTTCTATCCGACGCAAATTGCGAATCCCTATTTTGGCTGGGAGCTTGGTTAAAAAGCTGGAGGGAGGTATTGAACTGGGATTTGTTAAGGATCGTATTATAGTGAGTGCCAACTACTACAGAAACAGAAGCAATAATCAACTCCTAAACTATACACTACCTCATATTGATGGGTTTACTTCTATTGAGGCGAACCTACCAGCCACCGTGCAAAATTCAGGGTTGGAATTTGTGCTAAACACAATAAATATAAGGACAAAGAATTTTTCCTGGAGCACGTCTGCTAATATCAGTGCTCCCGAGGAATAAACTGGTGTCTTTTCCCGGACTGTCAACGTCTTCATATAAAAATTTATTTGTTATAGGAAAATCATTGTTTGTACCGTTCTTATATCACTACACCGGCGTCGATGCCAATAAAGGGAATTTACAGTTTCGAGGACGTCAATAAGGACGGTCAACTTGATATCAATGATCAGCAGTTCCTTAAGGAAGTGACTCAGAAGTATTTTGGAGGGATTTCCAATTCATTTACGCTCAATAATTTTCATTTAGATTTTCTTTTTCAATTTGTCAAACAGACTTCGTATGATTTCGTGACGATCTTTCAGGCTCCAGGCACCGTTAATTCGAATCAGCCAGATTTTGTGCTCGATCATTGGCAAACTAATGGACAGCAGGCAAAATTTGAAAAGTATACCAGGTGCCGGTTCGGCATCGGATGCATTTAACAACGCCAGGTCCAGCGACTACATAATTGGTGACGCCTCATTTATTCGCCTTAAGAACCTGACATTTTCGTATACTTTGCCTGCGCAATGGCAGCATAAAGTAAATCTTCAAAATGCGAAAGTATACATCCAGTGTCAAAATCTGCTTACTATAACGGGATATAAAGGACTTGATCCGGAAGTGAATGGTCTCTCATTGCCTCCATTGAGGATGGTGACGGCAGGCATTCAATTGGGTTTATAGGAAGTGTGAAACATAAAAACGTATAAAATATGAGATTAAAATATATTATCCTTTTGTTACTTACAGTGCCATTGTCAATAGTGATTGGATGTAAGAAGTTGGTTGAAGTCGACGTACCTAGTAATCAGGTAACGACTGCCAGTGTGTTTAATAATGATAACACGGCGATTGCGGCGCAGCTATCCATATATGCGCAAATGCTTAGTGTTCCTTACACCTTAAATGCGTCTACCGGCTTGTCGGCAGACGAGTTTACTAATTTTTCGTCGGGACTAACCTATATTGATCTTTACCGAAATGCGCTTAAAGCACAAGCCGACGGAAATGGACTCATATGGGGAACAGCCTTTAACTATATATATCAGGAGAACGCGATCATTGAAAATACCAGGAATGCAAAGTTAATCTCTCCTGTTGTCAGGAATTTACTACTTGGGGAAGGATATTTTGGTCGTGCATATTGGTATTTTAACCTAACAAGTTTGTATGGCGATGTTCCGTTAATCACGTCAACCGATTATAAGACTAACACGTTGCTTGCGAGAACGCCGCGTGCGCAAGTACTGCAACAAATTGTTTCAGACTTGCGGGCATCAAAAACTAGCCTGAGCCAAAAATATCTGGATGCGACGGATACCACAGAAACGGAAGATCGGGTTAGGCCTACTACGTGGGCAGCATCTGCTTTGTTATCGCGCGTATACCTGCTGTCGTCAAAATATGACAGTGCCGAATTGGAAGCGTCAACGGTAATAAATAATACGTCCCTTTTCTCCCTTGTAGATCTTTCGTCTGTATTCTTAAAGAACAGCAAGGAAGCTATCTGGCAGCTAATGCCTAATACATCGTCTGTGTCGACACCTGATGGGGATGGGTTTATTTTGATAAAACGGCCAGGAACCACGTCGGCTCTGGAAAATTGTTGTTCGATTAGTCCCCAACTCCTAAACGCATTTGATTCAGGTGATCAGAGAATGGTAAATTGGATAGGTAGCTATACAGATGGTACTTCCACATGGAGCTTTCCCAATAAATATAAAGACAACTCGTCGACGTCTAGCTCGCTGAAGGAGTATTCGATGGTGCTTAGGATTGGTGAGCAATATCTGAATCGGGCGGAGGCACGGGCAAGGCAGAATAAATTGGACCTTGCTATTGCCGACATAAATGCTATTCGTGAGCGGGCGGGCTTGTCGGACCTGGATCCTGCATTAAACCAAACCCAGGTTATCAGTGCCGTGGCGCACGAAAGACAGGTTGAATTGTTTGCTGAAGGTCAAAGGTGGCTGGACCTAAAACGAACTGGCGCCATAGACTCCGTCATGAGTAAAGTTTCACTTCAGAAAGGGAATCCGTGGGGGACGCACCAGCAGTTATATCCGCTGCCGTTATCAGACATCCAAACGGCCGTTAATTTAGTTCAAAACCCCGGGTACTAGCAGTTTCAGTTTGGAACTACACCCCACGGTTGTAAGTATTTAATATGGGTTAACTCGGAAGGAGTTAACCCATATTTGTTTTATCACGCTGTTAGTCGGCAATAGTCCACAATTTTCTGGTTCCACATGTTGGAACACCAGCCGTTGTCTTACCAGTGAAGGCCGTTACGTTGTTAAATTTGATGGTTTTAGGAGTTCCTACCTTAACCGCGGTCGCGGTAACGATCTGGATAAAATGACAGGCTCCAACCTTCGTAAAGGCTTTGAGGTGTTTGGCTCCGCGAGTTGTGAAAGCTGCGGCAAATGCAAGAACCAAAGCCGAAGAGGCGATGATGATATTTGATTTTTTCATGACATGTTCACTTTTGTAAATCAAAAAGTGATAAAAACTTAGGTTTAATGTATAGCCTACTCTGTCTCAGGTTTTCGGCTTCTCCTGTTTTCTCTACCTGCAGAAAGAGAAAATTATTTCAATTCGGTTTGTTACCTGTACATAACTAATGCATGGGGTATGGTTATTTCGTGTGATGATGCCTGAATTAGAAAATATAGTACTCCGGATATTCCGCTCAATAGATCCACTTCGAATTCAAGAAAGTTGTTCATTGACCAATAAAAAGGAGAATTCTTATTTGTTAGCAAGGGGGTATGGGTGAACACTCCCGTGATCCATTGTACCCTCTTTTCCCATTCTTCGGATTCGAAAGCTCTGGTGGCTTCGACATATACGCCCCCAGGCCCGCAAGACCATGGAGTTGCGAGTAGTCAGCCGATATAGGCTGTGCCGGCAGACCAAGCAGTGCGTTTTCCGCAATGGACCTATATAAGGGATCTCTCAACAGACGATATGCGCGTATAAAAGTTAGTGCGACACCCGGTGTACCAACCGCAGCACTCGTGTTTTCGATATTATTGCCCTTTGTGCTAATAGGCCATTCGAAATGCCGGTTAGTTTTCTTCGCGTGTTTGATCAGCCAGCCTAAGCCCTGCCTGATCGATTTGGATACCTGTTCGTCATTCTTATATTCCGAGTACGCGATAAGAAAGCAAAGAATACCTGCAACTCCGTGTGAGACGCCGACGTAATAGTCATTTTTTCTTCCTGTTTCTCGTGGTATATTCCAGGATCCGTCTTTTTGCTGACGGGCCAGTAGAGTCGAAACGATCCGGGAAAGCTGGGAGTCCAAAAAGGCCTGTTCGAGATTAAACCGGCAGTTCAGTAAGGATAAACCCTGTCCGGAGATACCATTTGCGATGGTTAGGTCTGTAAGGTCAGGATTCAGGAAATAATCGCTGAGATGCCCAACGCCGGCGGCATCTAGAAGGTGACCTTGAATTCCCTCGTTGATCGCGATCGCCATTCCTGCACGCCCGTCGAATAATCCCGGGACTATATCAGGCGTACTAAGAGTAAAGTTTTCCCTTAGGTATCTGAAATTGGTGTCGTATAATGACGCCAGTTTTTCGATTGAGTAGCCCGCACGCCTGGCCCAGGCCAAAAGGAACATAACGCCGGATATGCCTTTTCTGAAACCAGGCAAAGGTATTCTCTCATCCAGGAGCACACTCTCCATTTCAGCCGAATCCTTACGTGAGATCCAAATACCATCTTGCGAGATGGCAAGATATGACGCCAGTGATTCCAGGCCTGATTGGATTAATTCAAAATTCTGGAAGGCGCTGGCAGGCAGATGCCGATCGTGGATCGGCAGGGCATCGGCGTCCTGGATCTTTTGCCGGTATTCCCGAACAGTGTTGGCCAGCTCTTTCAATGTAGGTCTGTTTTGGGGTATCCCGGATAAGCATTTGCTGATAAGGTCTGCCAGGTTCTCATTATCGGTGAAATAGGTTAAATACCTGGAGCGATTTTTACCAGCATAGGAATCGATCTTGGACGGGGACAAACCCATGAGAATTGAAATTAGAAGGGCGCCAAGTGCATAGATATCTTCCTTAAAGGTTGGGACACTCCTGTTCATTTGCTCCGGAGACATGTATCCCGGTGTCCCCTGCCCAAAGGGCGGGCTTGGTTTTGCGGAAGTCAGGGAATAGGTTAGTTCCATGTCTATCAAAAAGACATCGCCTTTCCTGTCGATGATGAAATTTGCCGGTGTTATGTCCCTATGTACATATTCTTTGTTATGCAGTTTCTCCGTCAGGTCCAGGATCTTTACCGCGAGATCGATTAGTTCCAGTTTTGTTTCACGCTGAAGAGTGAACCAGCTTGAGTCATTGTATATTTTTTGGAGCTTTTCACTTAGAGACACCCCTTTTATATACTCCATAGCCAAATAGGTATTGCCCTCCTCCTCGTATATGTCGAATATTTTTGGCGTGGGCAGGTAGCCGTCAAGATCCTGATACAACTCGTATTGCCATTTTAACCGGTCGACGATATCGCGCCCAAAATCGTCAGACCACATATTTTTCACCCCTTCTTTTATGATGCACATTTTAATGTTTAGGAGGTTTTTGAAGTAATTTGCCTGTATTACTCTTCCCTTGATATCCGGTTTAATTATTGAAATCGGTCGATACCTGTAATTTAGGAGCAGTTTTCCCTGGGTGGAGTTTCAGGGCTGATATCATCAAAGGGCCAGTCGATCCTGTTCGGTAGAGGCGATTGCAGCGGATCGTAGGCTGCATAAACGCTTCCGCCTAAGAGCCTGGCATTCGGAACTGAGGGGCCCTTTGTGTCAATAGTGAGCGGTATCAATAACTTTGCAATTCGGGCGAGTTCGTCTTCTTTCGGGTATATGCATATGATCTTGCCGACTTTTTCATTGCCCGTACCGCCATCTAAAATTCGCTTGGCGACGTCTTTGCTTTCGGGGATTTTAAAGGCAACACCAGCCGAAGACAATGCCGGGACGATATCTTGCAGAAGTTGAATAAGTTCGGTCTTAATTACGGATACGTATAACACCCATGATGGTTTTTCCTCGATATTACCTATTTTGCAAATACGGGCTCGCTGGAGTGAATGAGATGGATCTGGATTCCAAAAGATCCCGGCAATTCGCAGAACCGGCATGGTCATTGACCGCACGCACTGGCGGGTCGAGTGTGGCAATGTTTGTAGTTTGCATATTGTCAGCTATTTTCATAGAATTATGGCCTGTTTTTTAGCTGCCGGTGAGTTTTTTCGGTGAAAGTCCTTGGCAATGCCAATGAGTCAAACAGCAATCCAAATGTCAACAGGATAAACATAGGGATATACTGATAGCGTAAGATGTTGACAGTAGCAAAAACACTAAAGATAAAATTGCATAAAAGAAATAATAGCGCTACCAGATATGCTCTTGGGCAAGTGGTGCAGGAACGATCTGAAACCCGCACGGGCCAGGTGTCGTATTAATTGCCAAACGATATAAACGTTGAACAGCAGGAAAAAGGCCACATAGGCAATAAGGAAACCCTGAAGGCCGCGGGATACACAGTGCACTTTGAGCGACGGGTAGTGAAACCAGTCTTTGGCAATGGGTTCGATAGAATCTACTCCATAATAATTGTATTGCTCCAGGTGAAGAAGCGGAGGTACGAAGTAATGACGCGTATTCGGGAGCATGAAATACCTCGCGTATGCGACTGGATGATGGACGATGAGGTATTTCCCGAAGGGCTCGAAATCAGCTGACGCCCGGCCCCAATTCTTAACGGTATTGATCTCCCCGTTGAAGGATAGTTTATTGAAAAGTACGCCTTTAACGGTGATTCTGCATATCTGATAAAGAAGTTTCCCCTGGAATGCTTCGAGATAGTCCCGATACCCGTCCTGATTGAATCGTTTTAGGAACCTTATCATATAGCGGTTGAGGTGCCTTGCTTCAGCCGTAGGCAAACTATTGCTGTCGACATTGATCTGGTCGTAAATATACATTGCATTATTGGCAAGCTGCCAGCCGGTGAAGAATGAGAATTGTCGTATGCCCGTCATTTTGTATGAGGCGGCTCTCGAATACAATATGAAGGGAACTATCAACACGAACGGTAGTAGAAAACTGAGGACCTTTAATTTCATACTCTGGTGGGATAGTAAAATTGCACACAGGGAGGCTATTGGATAATAATAAGCGTTGTTTCTTATAGTAAAGCAAAGAAAAAGCAAAACGGAATGCAGGAAAAGGTTTGTTAAAGACGGTATTCTAAGGATCCATATTAGTTGCGTGAACCAAAGCAGGCTTAGGGAACCGAAAATTGCATCGCTGTTGACAGTGTTGCATAGGTATAAAGAGAGAGGATTTAGAAAGAGGAAGGCGAAGAGTATTCTTTGGTTCAGCTTGCTCAGGGAATAGTTGTATATGATCGTCAGAAAAAAATAGATTGCGGCAAACTGCATTAAGAAATACTGGACGGATACGAGGAATGTATCGGAAGGTGTAATCCAGTGTATCAGTTGCAGGAACTTCGAATAGCCAATCGGCCAAATGCTGATGTCGAGGTTTGCAGAGGCTGCAAATAGGTAGCTATATGAATCTGAAAAGAAATCAGCATAAGGATACATGAATTTAAAAACTATAAATTGCAGCGCGCTCAGTGCAAGCGCAAAAAGGACATATTTTCTGGCATGACTGTCCTTTTTAGTATATTGAATGAATGGCTGAGATGTATTCATGGCAGGTTTATCTAAGGAAATTTGAGCGCTTAGGGAGCTGACTGGGACCGGAACTGTCCTTAGGAGCGTAAACGATTAAGGAATTCGGTGGATAGCTATGCGGGATTTGCAGGTATCAACAAATGATCGATACTTCCCGACTGGAAGAAGGGGATCATGCATAAAATAAGGTTTAATCAATGTTTATGTAGAGTCGCGTCGATTATTTATCTAAGGTAAGATAGCACGCGTTTCCAAAAAGGATGAATTTGTATTAAAAAAGGATATGTATCCTGGATCGGTAAGACACATTATGGCGTTTGACCAGTAGAGTCCAGGTCCAGACCGCTTCTTATGCCTTTTAGCCTGGCCGGGACCCCGGATGTCATCCAGACGGGTGGAAGAGAATCTTTTAAGTAGTAGTTGAAGAATTGAAATGCACGACAACTGAGATCGTCAGCGCTCCTGCCGTTTGCAAAATGGCCGGAGCCGTCATATTGAAGCATCCACGCTTTTTTCCCAGACGCCTCAATGCGGTAAAGAACTCTACACCTTGAGTATAGGGTACGTCTCCGTCTTCTTTATTCGCCATCAGGAGGATGGGAGTTGTCACCTTATCAGCCCTCATGACCGGACTGTTTTCGATATATTTTTGCGGTATATCCCAGAGTGTTGCACCCATTCGGTCTCTATATAATTCATATTGAAGCTGTCTGCTGTGGCCTCCCCTGACAATACTTCCATATATACTGACAAAATCCGACATTCCCGAACTGGACATGGCGGCGGCAAATATATGGCTATGAGTTACAATGTAGTTAGTTTGGAAGCCACCGAAACTATGGCCCTGAATGCCCATTTTGGATTTGTTGATGTAGGGACGTTTGCACAGCAGGCTGGCGGCTGCGACGACTGTATTGTAGGAGCTTTTACCTGGCGAACCTATCTGAAAATGAATATCCGGAACAAATACCAGATAACCGTTGCTTACGTAAAACGGGATTTCGAGCGGCCCTGCAGTTGGTTCGGGGTAAATAAAAGCATGGAGTGACTGGGAGGCTCTTTCATAATAAGTGATGAGCAGGGGATATTTTTTGGTGGGGTCAAAATTTTCCGGTTTGTACAGGATGCCCTGGGACTGCACTCCTGCAAGAGTCCTAAAGGTTATCAGCTCCGTTGATAGCCAGTTATATGCTTTTTCCGGATGCACGTTTGTCAGAGCCGTGTAATGCGTGAAATCCGAAGTCAGCAACCAGTTGGCTGGCTCTGAGGCACTCATCCGACGGACCAAATAAAGTGATGTATCTCTGGCCCGTATAGGCTCCTGATAAACCCCGGTTTCTGTCCCTGTGAGGATGAAAGGCTGCATACTCAATTGCTTCGGGTCTTTATGGCTTCCCGGCTGCAATTTGAAAAATCCGTCATCTTTATTGTTTATATTGAACGAGCTGAGGATTACTTGCTTGCTGGGATCCATTATACTCCCGTGGCCAAAGGAAACCCTAAAAACCAGATTTTGTTTTTTGCCATAACCATTTGTCAGGTTTTGAACTGTATGAGACCCGTCGAGTGAAATGGAATAGATATCATGTTGATCGTATAGCAAAACCGCACTATCGTCTCGAAGAAAGCCTGCGATCCCTATTGGCAGGTACGCTGCCGCAGGAATGTCATTGTTTTCATAGGTTGTCCAGGTGGTTGTTATCGCTTTTGTCAGGTTGCATAATTTTCGCGTACCTATATTGTAGCTGAAATAATTTTTATCCAACGGGTCGTAATAGACTATATAGCGATTGCCGGGCGAGAAACGACAGATCGGCGGAGCGATCTTTAAGTTGGTCAACCGGGGATCTATAGTTTGACAGGATCCGTCTTTGAGGGACAGAAGACTTAATGTTGTTTTCCCATTGTCATTCCAATTCCATTCCCCTTCGGCACTTTCGTTGGCAACGGTCTGAATAATAGCGTATTTCGAATTGGATGATTGAGATGACTGGATCCTGTGGAGTCGATCTTCGATCGGTATTGTAATGCTTTCCCTAAGATTTATCGCGGCGAGGTAATTGAGCGTTTCTTTGGATTCCTGTAATTGTTGGGATTGGAGCTTGGCATCTTTATATGACCATATATCTACCGGAACTCCATCCGGTTTTGTGGTGTCACCTATTGGCTGCCAACGAAAATAGACGATGGCGCCATCGTCACTGATGGATTCTACACCGGAAAGATTGAATTTGCTGTTTTGGGTGTCGGGCGATTTGATTTGTACAGACTGAATTGTATTTTGGTCATACCGGTAGGCGATGATCGAGGGGTAATTGAAGATCCTGTCTTTCCAGCGAAAATTGCGAGGTTTCCTTCTGTGTCCGGCAGGAGGTCGCCTCAGCATCTGACCCTGCCAGATTTTCCTGCTGTTGCCGCTCCTTAAATCAACGCATTCGACGGTCTGTTTGGTGGTGCTGTCCGACGGCTGCTGTTTGTACAAAAACAAACGCTCCCCATTCTTGCTGAACCAATAGTCTTTAACCAGCGGATGGCATTGTCCTTTTCCTGTTTGAAGGTCTTTAATGAACAAATCCGTGGTCGAGGCGTTTTTTCGGTAAACAAGCCAGTCCTTCGCCGCCCCGTATTTACGAACACTGTAATTTTCGATACCCGTCAAATATTCTATTTTATCAGTCCCGAGGATTCCTATTCCAATGGTGTCGCCAGAGGAAAAGATATAGGTTTTGTTGTCCTGGGAAAGTGAACAATCCACTCCTCGCAGCTGCTTTTCCCATTGTGGGCCTTCCAAAGACTTAAGAATTATTGTAGCTTCCCGGGACGGCTGTTGTTTATGATATACGAAAAGAATTTTCCATTGTTGGAAATCGAGCACCCCACTATTTCTGCCCATTTGCCATAAGTTGCAGGAGTTATTGCGGGTTTTTGGGCGGACAGAAGTTCTGAAAGACTCAGGGCTGCTAATATTATTATATACCTGGGCATGATGGTGAGTTGTCTTGATAGCCGTAACGCATTTTTTTGCAAAATAACTACTTGAACATTAGGTATTTATTAATGAGATGCCTTCGCAAAGCGGTAGGCCAGGGAGAGTAGCCAGTATCTTCCAAGAATATTTGTCGAATTTTGAGTGTTAACATTACCAGAGATATTTTGGGTAATTCCGTTTGCCTGATTCAGGATATTCAAGGCAGAAAGTCGGACTGTTAACCGGTTGTTTAGGTACATTCTGCTGATCGACGAATTAAGTAAGGCAACAGAGGTGCTGCCTCCTGACACCCCTGCCTTTTCCTGCCAGGAATAATTGATATTCGTGCTTAACACCATTTTCCTTATTGCGAAAATACTCAACGTTGCAACCTGGTTTTGAGTCCAGTAATGAATAGGTTCGTGCCGGTTGACTGAACTGACAAGGCTCGTATACGTACACTGGGAGAAAAGACTGAACGCATAACTTTCGGCTATATACCTGCTGATTCCGAGGCCGGCGCTCATCAGATAATTATTGTTGCTGCTTAGAAATGTATTAACGTAATTGCTTGATTGTGTGTACCCCAGGCCCGATCCTAACGAAATATCATATCCTAATATCTTGCGGCTTAAAGACAGGTTTATGGAGGCGTTCTTTCCTCCGTTCACATTTTGTGGTTGACTCACCTGGCGACCAAGGGAATCAGTGAAGGACATGGTGCTGATGCTGTTAGTGCTTAATCCCAAATGGAGAGACGCATTAGCGATCCATTTTTTTGTTTTGAATAGTTTAGGGTCAATGCCTGACTGAATCCGGGTCGAAGATCGGCGTTGCCAAGGGTAATATGGATTGGATCGGCATTGTTCTTTGTTGGTCGTAGATCTTCAGGTGATGGCAATTCCGGATTGGAATTATACTCCAGATTAAATTGTGTATTTGGATCCAGATTAAACCTTGCTGTCATATGCGGAGAAAATGAAAGATAATGGTAATGCGGAGATGTTCCGGCCAGAAGGTCCTCCTCGGTGATAGGAGTGAGATAACAGATCCGCCCCCGCGATGTATTCGAGGCGCCTCGTCTTTCCCTGAATATTAGTGGTCAATTGGTGATCGTAGGTCTCCTCTTTAAAGCGACTATTGAGGCTATCGACGGGAATGATATATTTTCCGTTGCTCTTGGCAAAGGTTATTTGGGAATTTCCTGCTTTTTCATAAGTGAGTATATAGCTCATTGCGGCAACGACATTCTTAAATATGGGTGTAGTAAAATTGACTATGCCGGAAGCGTCGGTTTGATTATTCGATAGGTGTTTTTGTTGGTCAACAGTGTCCTGTCTCAGGATAGAACCGGTAGGAGTGTAATAGTAGTCTAATGTGTACAGTTTGGCATCGGTGAGGTTTTCTGTTTTCCTGAGACTTGAAATTATCGAGAAAACGCGGGACGGGTTCACTTTGCTTCGTAACCTCCAGTATACAGTGCCGGAATAGTTATCGTGATTAACGGAGGAATTGATGCTGCGTAAATTGCCGTTGACGGTTTTGTTATTGAAACTACTATTTGTACTTGAATTGAAGATATTATTTCCGGTAACTGTGTTGCCGTTGGCCGATAGCTTGAAGGACGAGAGCGTGTCCGGGTCAAAATCATAAAGAAGGTCAAAATAGTGTTGGTTTTGGGCGTTGAACGACCGGTTCGATTGATTTTGAACATACAATGTGTCTGGCAAAATCTGCGTGATTATGTTTGTTGCATTTGGGTTCGTATATAGGTGTCCATACTGATAGTTACCATTGATGTGGCCCTCACTTCTATCCCAGGTATTTGCGTAATGAAGGCCCGTAGCAATAAAATGCGGTATCCCTTTTCCGGCTGATGTACCCAGGTCATCCCCCTTCCAGCTTAATATACCGGCACGGGCTGATGTGCCCGCAACGTCACTGCTGAATCCAACCGTCCCGGTATTGGTGGCCATTGCCAGCGCCGTGAATTGTTCCTTATTGTGCAGGGATGCAATCAGATCGTTGGCATCATAAATGCCCTGCAGATTTCTTCCTGCATCTGCATTTCCGAAATAGGTATCTCTTGAGTTTTCTTTTAGAACTAAATTGAGTGTTTTTGTTCTGCTTCCGTCATCGACGCCGGTGAATGTGGTTCGATCACTTTTGCGATCAAGTATTTGGACCCGGGCAATCCTGTCCGCGTCGAAGTTGCGGGTGACTATCGATGGATCCGATCCAAAAAGATCTTCACCGTCAACGAGTAGTTTTTCTATTCTTTGGCCGTTGTAAGTGATGTTTCCATTTAAATCGACATGCAGGCCTGGGAGTCTGCCCAGGAGTTCGTCGACAACTGCATTAGCGCGCACGTGTACATTTTCTGTATTGAATTCTATCGTGTCCCGTTTAACCCGGGGCCTGCCTGAAGGTCCGCTAACGATTACAGGGGGAAGGCTGTCAATCCTTGGTTTTAGAAGTAACTCTCCAAGATCGGTCGGCGAGTCTGAGTTGATAGCAATAGATTGATAAAGAATTGAATATGAGGGGTGTGACAAAAAAAGGAGAAAATGCCCGGCAGGGACCTCGCCTGATAGCCTAAACTTTCCCAGGTTGTCGGTTCTTGTAAAGAGAACCAGAGAAGAATCTGAATTCAAAAGTGTGACGGCGACAAGAGAGACATATTTTTCCTGTTCGCTGCATTTTATCCTGCCTGTTATGGTCCGGGTTTGTCCGTAGCCCATTAAAAAAATACAACGCCCAGGCAGCAAAGAGTCAGCCTACGCTGTAGTTGATAAGGTTTTATAGCATGATGTCTCCGCACGTTCTTGGATCGATCAGGAAAGTTAGCAGATGGGACTGAATGGAACCTGCAGAGTCAGGGAACGTTAATTTTTATATTGTGTTAAGAATCAAGTGATTATTGTTAGCGGGTAAATATATGTTTTTGCCTGCATGGTTAAAGCAGTTGGATTTAGTGTTGTAATTAAAAGTTTTCGCAGGCTCAACACAATCTTAACTATGGGACAGAGATTAGTTTTTCTCACGCTGTTTTTTGTGAGTTTACAATGTATTAAGGCCCAGGGCGTGACGTTTGATCGGAATGTCAGATCACTGGAGGACGCAAAACGGTTGGCAAAAAAGAAGGGAAATTCCTGATGGTCGACTGCTTTACTTCCTGGTGTGCTCCATGTAAGAAAATGGAAAAGGAAGTATATCCGCTACAGGCGGTGGGTGACCATATGCGCAATGACTTCGTTGCTATCAAGGTACAATTAGATACCACAAAATCGGACGACGAATATACAACAGGTTGGTATTCAGAGGCCAATGCTATTACAAGTAAATACCAGGTCGAAGTATATCCTACCTATCTTTTCTTTAACCCCGAGGGAAAACTAGTACATCGTGCTGTAGGTTTTCAACAGGAAGACATGTTCCTTGCAACTCTGAATAGGGCCAGGGACGCGGAGCATCAGATATACACCCTGCTTGGGACATTCGACGAAGGCAAATTAGATTTGTCTTTGATGCCGGAGTTGGTGAAATCCCTGAAAGATATTGGTGAAAGACAAAAGGCATACGAAGTTGCAAATGTTTATATAGAAAAATATCTTTTGAAGTTGGACAAAGATGAGCTTTATAAAGAAGCCAACATAGGGTTCATTGGATCGAACGTCCGAACTTCAAATAGCCCGGCTTTTGCCATTTTCATTAAGAATAGCTTTGAAGCAGATTCGGTGACATACGCCGGTTTTTCCCGGGACGTTGTCGAGCACATGATCGTCAGAGAAAATATAATGCCTGCTGTAGAAAGATGGAAACAAACAGGCACAGTAAAGGTTAAAAGGCAGGAGTGGGCCCGGATAAACCAGGTAGTGCAGGACAAATATGGGCGTGCATATGCTGACCGTACGGTTCTCAAACAACAAATTGCGTGGTGTAAGGCTAACGCACAATGGCAGGATGTTGTGCAATATAACGTAAGGCTGATCGAGGAGTTCGGCCTGGATACGGCGGGCAATGGTGCATTGTATACGAACAATACGATATACAATACGATCTTTGTTCACACGGATGACAGAACTACGCTTAAAAAATGCGCTAGATGGATGAAAATTATTTGTGATGCCCATCCCGAGGATGGGGGTATCTGGACACATATGCAAATATCGTTTACAAGCTGGGGGATAAGGAGAGTGCAATTCAATATGAGCAAAAGGCATTTGCTCTCGATTCAGGTGACAAGGAGATAAAAGCAAATATTGTCAAGATGAAGCAAGGTTTGCCTACCTGGCAATAATATGGCCATAATTTAGGCCGCACTGTTTGTCTGGTTGTGCTTATTTCGGTATTCTGTTGGTGAGATTTGAAAAGCTTTCTTAAAAGCCGTACTGAATCCGCTGTAAGTCTCAAATCCAGCCCTGGACGCAATTTGGTCAATTGTATCGTCGGTGTCCTCCAATAGTCCTTTAGCTTTTTTAGGCACAATTGCAGTCGATACTGATATGGGCTGACACTGGAAAAGCTCTCTAAAGCCTACTTTCAATTTAAATTCATTAATTCCTGCTTTGTCAGCCAACATTGGAATATGGATATGTGCAGTAGGGTCTTTCTCGATAATGGATTTTGCTAGTTCAATTGCGGGTACGTCGTAAAGTTTTGTACGCTCAATAGGGGATTCGTACCCCACAACTAGTTTTTGCGCGGCATAGTGATAAGGTTTTGCACTACTACTCTTGGGCCTTTACCAGGAAATAATTTCTAATAGGACTACCAATTTACGAACCATTGTCACCCAAAAGCAAATTTTTCTTAACGATTAAATAAACAATCGGGTTTACTAAAGGACGAGAACGCAGGCCCAGCGCGGAATGCAGAGATGCTTCAGAAACCGCGATGGTTAGTTGCGGCTTTGTTCGTATGCACGTGCATGTTCAAAAATTGGTCAACGCATTATTTCTTCATTTCTTTCTTTTGCTTTTTGGGCAGATCGCAAGCCGGGTGGTTCGCGGATCCAAATAGTATAAGCCTAATAATGCCTCTGCCGCTGCCGGTAGGTCAGGGCCTGCTCCTCTTTCTGCCGCTGCCTGTACTCCTCATCAGTTATGCATCGTTCCTGTATTCCATTCGCCCCATACTTCTGCCCAAGGCTTTCTGCGTCCCAGACAACCTTATTCAACAAGTCGACATACCAGATCCGCTGCACCTTCCGTGAGTCATCCCGGGTATCGATCATTCGGACATTTTCGCTCCTCAATTGATCTCGAAACTCCTCATAACTGAGGCATTGCTCGTAAAAAGTCCAGTCGATCGCCAAAGTTATTCTCTTCCTGTGCTCCTCCCGTTGGACTAAATTTGTGGCAAACCTCTCCTCCAGATGTTTCAAAGTCGGCTTGTTGCGGATTTGCCCGCAATCGGTAAATTTGGTCAGGGCCACCCAATTAACGACAAAAGAATGCGGAAACTCATCTTCGGAATCAACACCACCCTCAACGGCTGCTGCCACCACACAAAACTCGCCGGCGAAAAAGAGGTCCTCGACTACTTCGCCGCACTTCTCCGCGGCGTAGACCTCCCTTCCCAACTCATGGAGCTCGGACTCATCGACGAATTCCAGCTTCGTCGTCCAGCGGCTGCTGGTAGGAGAGGGAGACGCCTGCTGCAAGGGTTCAGCCTCCAGGAAAGACTAAAACTCGCAGAATCGACCCCCTTCAGATCGGGAACCGTCGCGCCCCGCTACACAAAACAATAACCCATGAGCTCAGGAATAGACAAACAATTCGTCCGCGAATACTACCAAAGAATGTCCGACAAGGAAATGATCACCATCCTGCGGGACCTGACCGGCCTTACCCCCGAGGCACAGGAAGTCGTCAGAGAAGAAATCACAAGACGCAACCTGGACGTAGACATCTCCGGTATCGCCGCACAGGAAGAGGAAGAATACCTCGGCAAGGCCTTCGACCCCGACGCCTGCCCCGTCGGGGAAGACACAAGGGTCTGGCTCGAGAACGCCATCCTCCTCCTCCTCGACATCTTCGGAAAAGATGAGACACTAAAAAGAAAGATCCTCACACCCGAAAGCAGACACTTCCCCGTAAAATACGACGGCAGCGAACGGTGCGCCTTCGAAACACTCGCCATCGTCGCCCGCCAAATGGAGACCCCGCTCGAAAACATCAAACTCGACTTCTACGACGAAAACCTCAGACATATCACGGAAGGCAACCCCGGCGGCCTGTACTGGGGCAAAGGCGAGAACGACAAATTCGAGATCTCACTCGGCCGCAAATGGCTCGACGAGCCCGAGAACATGGTCGCCGTACTCGCCCACGAGATCGCACACATCAAACTGCTCGGCGACGGCAGAATGGAGGAGAACAACGAACAGATCACCGACCTCACCACCATCTTCTTCGGCCTCGGCATCTTCAACGCCAACGCCGCCTTCCAGTGGTTCGCCGACAACAAACGCTTCGGCTGGTCCGAGTCCGGCTACCTCACCCAGATGGAATGGGGCTACGCCCTCGCCCTCTTCGCCTATATCCGGGACGAAGACGAACCCGCATGGGCCGAACACCTATGCAAGAACGTCAGGGCGGATTTCCAGCAGGGAATCAACTTTATCGCCAACAACCCAGGACTCATCTTCAAGGAACCCTAAACCCCTCACAACAAACGCCGCATACAAAAAAGCCGGTACCCAAAATCCAGCTCCCGGTATACTTCAAACCCATATTTACCATACCACGGCAGATTCCGGTCCATTCGGATCGATTGGCCTTTATCATAACATAACTGTCAGCCCCTAAAATACGCCATTTCGCGGACCACCCCGCTAACCCTACTTATCAAGAAACTCCAACACCTTCTTCATCAACGCCACCCTCCGGTTAGTAAAAGGATGATCCGTCGGCCACACCGAATATTCGAACCCAGCCTTATTCGCCGACTTCAACGCCTCCGCCAGCGCCGCATTCGCATGATGCTCGTCCAGCATCACCACCCGCTTCCCCGCCAGCCTCACCCCATCCCGGTCCAGCCGGATCGCACTAGCATTGGCATTGACATCCGCCAGCAGCATGACTCGGCGGACTGTTCAGCACAAAATAGCCCGGACCCTTGCCCAACTCCGCATGATCCTTATAAATATCCCAGGTAGAAAGCGCAAACCCCTTCTTCACCCCCGGCAACCGCTGCAGCGCCTTCAGACAAACCCAGCCCCCCATACTATGCCCGAACAGGACAATATTCGAAGTATCGATCCGCAGCGAGTCCCGATATTGCTTACAAAACGCGACGACATTAACGACGTCCTCCACACAGTGTAAGAAGCTAAACTTACCCTGGCTCCCCCACGAACCCCGATAGTCGAAATAAATGACATTCCACCCATGCGCCCTCACCACCTGCGCCAGATCCAGATTCCGCTCATTCCCCGGAAACCCATGCAGCAACACCAGCGTCGGATGCTTCCCCGCCCCATTGGCGCGATAAATAAACCCCGGCATCAAAGACCCATTCGACGGAATCAACAACTCCGTCATGCCCGCCGGTGAGCCCCGGTCCCAAACAATATCCTTTAATACAATACTGTCACTGGGCCCATCCGGCGCCCGATACAAACAAAAGAAAGTCATCAAAACAACGGCAGGGCTCATCCGCATATAAAAAAATTAAGACAAGGAAGATACGACAATTATCACTTTCCCTCGGGGAACCGGTCCCGCACCAGATTCAGCTCCACCCCAAACTCCAGCCACGCCTTCAACCCCGCCAACACCAAGCAAAACCCACCCACCGAATCCGCAATCCCCCTCCTCACCGCAACCTCGTCGCCCCTAAACCCACCCACGACAATACTCACAAACACCCCCGCTCACCCATCGGCGTGAAATTCCACCGCACCTGCGTCCGCTCACCACCCTCCGCACCCCAGTCGATCGCGATCACCGAGTCGGTCACCAGCTCCCTCACCCGCACAACCGAACTCACCCCATACATCTCCCCATGTCCACACCACCTCCTTACCCGCTTCCAGCCTCCCCGTACTCTTCGTAAACCAAAATTTAGTCGTAACCGCCGGATCCACAAACGCCCCAAACACCTCCGCCACCGGCCTCCGGATCAGCATCCCCGTTGACCCGGTCGGATCATACACAGCCGAATACAGCTCCTCCAGCTGGCAAAACCGCTTCCAGAAATTCGCCGGCGCCACCCCCTTCAGCCGATCCATCAGGTTCTCCAGATGCGTATGCCAACCCGCACTAACCCCCGTCAGCGTACCGATATCCATCGCCAGCTTCCTATGCGTCAGCGTCAGCAACACCTTGTCCCCCTGACCCTCCAATTCAAAGGTCACCTCCGAATCCCCCTCCCACGTAAAAGACAACAACCGCGGCGCCTCCACCCTTAACACCCTCCCCGTAAACCCCTTCCCCGCCTCCATCTCTTTATACTTCTCCGGCGGCGGCCCCGCCACCGGACTCAGGTCCCTATGCAAAAAATCCAGCCGGACCATTCCCCCCTCCCGCAACTCCATCTCCCCCGTCGCCAGCCAGCTTCCCCCGCTTCTCCGACTCCACGAGATACGCCCACACCGTCTCCAACGAACCATTCAACAGCCGCTGAAATCGCAGCACACCCGGTTCAATTATCTGCCCATTTTTTTCCATATGATCATTGATTTAAAGGTTTTCTAAAATATCGAGCCGCCCATCCCAAAAACGCCTGTACTGCTCCGCCCACCTCGTCACCTCCTCCAACGCCCCCAGCCTCGCCGTACAATGCCGCTCCCGCCCCCTCTTCACCACCACCACCAACCCACACTCCGTCAATATCCGCAGCTGCTTCGACACCGCCGGCTGACTGATCTTGAAATTCTCCGATATCGCATTCGCCGTCAGTGTCTGCCCCGCCAGCAACCCGATAATAGCCCGCCGGGTTGGATCCGCTATAGCTTGAAATACGTCTCTGCGTGCTTTCATTAATATATAACCATTTGGTTAAGTAAATTTATTGTAAAGAACCCAACCGGCAAAATCAAAGTCGTAATTTTGCACCAACATGGAAGTAATTCACAATAAAGACCTGGGAACGAAGCAGAAAGCACTGGCGATCAACCTCGACCCCCAGATCTACGGCTCATTCGCCGAAGTCGGCGCAGGACAGGACGTAGCAGCGAATTTCTTCAAGGCAGGCGCCTCCTCCGGTACCATCGCCAAGACGATGTCCGCCTACGACATGACCTTCTCCGACGCCATCTACGGCGTCCAGGAAAGCCGCCGCTACGTCAGCGAATCCCGCCTCATCTCCATGCTCGACCACGAATACGGCCTCCTCATCGAACGACTGAAGGAAAAACGCGGCAATACCACCACCTTCTTCGCCTTCTCCGACACCGTCGCCGCCCTCAACTACCACAAGACCAACGAAGGACACGGCTGGATGGGCGTCCGCTTCCAACTGACACCCGGCGGAGGCTTCAACGACGTCGTCCTCCACTTCAAACTCCTCGACAACGAGAACGTCCTCCAGCAACAGGCCGTCGGCATTCTCGGCGTCAACCTCATCTACGCCTGCTTCTACTACCATACCCACCCCCCGTCTTCCTGCTATCGCTGATGGACAACCTGTCCAGGGAAGGCATCCAGATCGACATGATCCGCTTCGAAGGCCCCGACTTCACAAAGGTCGACAACCGCCTGATGAGCCTCCACCTCGTCAAATACGGCTTCTCCAACGCCGCCCTCTTCGGACCCGACGGCCAAAACCTCCAGCCCTCCGAAGTCCTCTATAAAAAACACATCGTCGTCATCCGCGGCCGCTTCCGACCCGTCATCAACGTCCACATGGACATGCTCAACCGCGGCCTCAAACAATTCCTGCAGGAGCCCGACGTCGACCAGGACAATGTCCGCGTACTCACCGAACTCACCCTGCAGGGACTAAAGGAAAGAGACGCCGCCCAGTCCGCCGAAATAGACGAAAAAGACTTCCTCGACCGCGTCGACATCCTCTGCGCCCTCGGCCAGACCGTTCTCATCTCTAATTTTCACGAGTACTATAAACTTGTCGCATTTCTGTCAAAGATTACCAAACTGAAAATGGGCGTCGTCCTCGGCTACCCCAACCTCGAATATATCTTCTCCGAAGAACACTATTCCGACCTCCCCGGCGGCATCCTCGAATCCTTCGCCACCCTCTTCAGCCGCAAGGTCAAACTCTTCATCTACCCCACACTCCGCAACGGCGTCATCTATAACTGCCTCCGCTTCAATCCACCGGCCCACCTAGTCGACCTCTACCGCTACCTCATCGCCAACGACAAGATCGAGGACATCCGCCACTACAAGGAATCCAACCTCCAGATCGACACCGACAAAGTCCTCCAGCTCATCAAACACGGATCCGAAGGCTGGGAAGAACACGTCCCCGCCGAAGTCGCCGCCATCATCAAAGAACGCTGCCTCTTCGGCTACGCCTGCGATATAGCCCCAAAAGAAATTGCCCCCAAAGAAAAAGAATAGGGGCGGGCACAAGCCCACCCCCACAGTCAAATAGCCTTAACTAAGCGACCAGCCCCGTCTCCGCCCCAAAAGCGTGATCGATCACGATCTTCCACGACCCATCGTCCTGCCGCCGCATCACCTCGATGCCCTTCGCAGCCACCTTCACCTCACCTCCGTCGGTAATACTCCACTCCGACCGGCCCACGGCAATATTCCCCGTCTGCAGACAATACACCGTCTTGATCTCCATCTGCCCCTTGACCGATAAAATGGCCTTCACCGCTTCCTCGAATTTGCCCGGCCCCGTCACCGGCTTCCCCGGCTCCGGCACGATAATGCCGCTACTATCGTACATCCGCATCACCGTCGAAAGATCACCGGTATTAAATGCTGCCGCTAACGCTGCGTGTGCGTCTTCCGCACGCTGTGGTAAATTCATGCTGTTGTTTTTTTATTGGTAAATAAATGTTTTGTAAAAACGTCCACCTGCCGGTAAGCCTCGCTAAAGATCGCCGGCCCCAGACTCAGCCGCCGGACCCCCAGCCGCTGCAGCTCATCGACACCCGCTAAACCCGGGATATACATCACGTTGACAGGCAACCGCGTATGCCCGACCGCATCCAGTATATCCTCCTCCTCCGCAATACAAGGCAAAAAGATCCCATCCGCCCCTGCACTCTCATATAGCGGCAGTCGCCGCCTCGTCTCTTCCCGCCGGCCATCGACATTCAAAATATACGTGTCGCACCGGACATTGATAAACAACTCCTTCGACCACAGCAGACTCCTCACCTCGTCGAGCATCCGGGCGAAAGAAGAAGCATCCTTTAGCACCCTCCGCGACCCGACAAACATCGAATCCTCGATATTGATACCCGCCACCCCCAGATCGGTCAGCCGGCGGATATTCTCCGCGATCGCCGCGGCCGAAGAACCATACCCCATCTCGATATCCACCGACAACGGAACCCGAATGGAGTCGGCAATCCGCCCCACCACGAATAAATAGTCGGCAAAAGGCATATTCTCCCCATCCGAATAGCCAAGGGCCTGTGCGACCGCCGCGCTCGAAGTCGCAACAGCAGGGAATGGATGTTTCTCGAGAAGCGACGCACTATACGCGTCCCACGCATTGGGCAGCACCAACAGCCCATCCGAATGGTGCAGCTGCTTGAACGTTTGATAATTTGAAGACATAGTATTTTTGTTTCTGACCCAAAAATAGAAGGACAGAAACGCTCCAAATTGTACAAAACGGAACTGGAGGAAATATTCACGAATGGCTGCGCCACAGATCACCCATTGACCAACGCCATCCCCACCGGATAGGCTTCCGGCGCATAAGAAGAAGGGGTAATACCGGCAAAATGCTTGAAATCCCGGATAAAATGGGACTGGTCGAAATAGCCGCAGTCATAGGCTATCGAAGTGAGAGAATACCTATTCTCCGTTATAAGCCGGAGACTCTGCTGAAAACGATGGATCTTGTCATATAATTTCGGCGTAACGCCGGTATACTGCAGGAACAGCCGCGAAAGATATCGGGTAGAGATCTTATACCGGTTCGCAATATTTCGGATCGAATTCGGGTCGGGATTCTGCTGCATCTCCCGGATAATGCTCCCCACCATCGTGATATTGGCCGCGCGTTTTTCTTTCTCCGCCAGCCTGGCCACCAGAAAACCCTCGAGCAACTCCACCCGTCGCCCAAGCGCCGACTCTTCTCTCAACCGTTCATGCAGCACCCGCACAGGCCTCCCCAGCAGATCCCGCAGATCCGCTATCTGGTCATTAAACGCACTCAACTCCTCACTAAAAAGAACGCCGCCGAATGCGCATAGAACTTCACCCCCAGCATCCGGTTGATACCAACCGACTTGATACCCATCGGCTGCGTGATCTTGCCCCACAGCTCCACGGACGGCGCCGTCTGCCACCCATCCTGGGAAGCCGACCGCCAGATGCCTTCGCCGAGATTGAACACGATCTCCATATGCCCGCCGGGGAATACGGTATCGTCCAACTCGACATCGGACTCCGATTCAAAGAAATAATAGCATCGGACATAAGGCCTCAGCCGTTCTCCCGGTATGATCTCCTGGTACTTCATAAGGCTAGTCCACGACCTCTACACCCCTCCAGAAGGCGATATAGCCCTTGATATTCTGCGCCGCGTCCTTGGGCTCGGGATAGAACCATGCAGCGTCCTTATTCACCTTTCCGCCGACCTCGATGCTGTGATAGGAGGCCAATCCCTTCCACGGACAGACCGACGTTTTGGCCGAACTCCGCAGATATTCCGCATTGACAGACTCCGCAGGGAAGTAATGGTTGTTTTCCACCACGATCGTCGCGGGACTTTCCGCGATAACTACGTTATTCCAAATTGCTTTCATACTATAAAAATAGGAATTAATGCAATGGTATTTCTCACATTGCACGGACTAAAAAAATCCCTACTTTACTCAGGCTAAAATCTTCCGTATCGCTATGAAAAATTCTCTGAGCCTGGCCGGCCACCCGAAAGACCTTCTTTCCGACACCCCCTATACCCTCGAACAGGCCGGCAGCGCAAAGCGCTTCGCCAACTACGTGATAGACAGGCTCGCCTTCCTGATCATCATCTTCCTCTCCGCCCTCTTTTTCCTGATTGTCGACGCGGACGACGCCAACACCTTCATCAACTACTACGCCGTAGGCCTCATCGGTTTCGGCTCCATTCTCGGCAGCGCCGTCCACGGCTGGCGCAGGGCCTCTTCATGGGGCTGATCGAAGGCCTCACCCGCGGCAAATCCCTCGGCCACCTCCTGACCGGCACCCGCACCGTCAACGGGGACGGCACCCGCATCAGTTTTAAAACCGCCATCCTCCGGGGCCTCACCCGCGCCGTCCCCTTCGAGGTCTTCTCCGCTCTCGGCAGCGCCGCCTACCCCCGGCACGACCGCTGGACCCGCACCATCGTCGTCGACGAACGCGTCTCCAGCCTGCCCGAAGCCTAACACCCCCGATTCAGCGACTGAATCCCCTGTGTACCAACTTGTACCAACTTGTCCCATCCCGGCAACACTTGTTCGGGATTAGTTGACGAGCTTTAACCCCACACCAAAATCGACCACATGCCCTTCCTCGTTAAAGCCGGACGCTGGTTCTTCGCCATCTGCCTCCTCGGTCTCGCCGGCCAGCAATTCTACTATTCGGAATTCCGCCCCGTATTCGTCCCCTCCTCGGGGCCACTTCCACGGCACGATCATCCTCGTCTGGCTCTTCAATCTCACGATCGCCGGCTGCGCCATCGCCCTCCTCCTCGAACGCCAGGCCCGCTCCGCCATGCTCCTGCTCGGCGGCCTTTTCCTGCTCCTGCTGCTGTTCGGCCACACCCCCTACCAGCTCGATCGTCGACCCCAACAGCGCCCACATCGGCGTCTGGACCAACGCACTAAAAGACCTGGCCTTCGCCGGCTGCGCCTTCGCCATCGCAGGCTCCTTCCCCGACAACCCCCTCGCCATCCGTAAAAAACCCGCGACGGTCCGGGTCCTCGAACTCCTTATCCCCCTCGGCCAGTTCTTCTTTTCTATCACAATGATCGTCTTCGGCATAGACCATTTCCTCTACACCGACTTCGTCGCAACCCTCGTCCCCTCCTGGATCCCGGGACACATCTTCTGGACATATTTTGCTGGAATAGCGCTCATCGGCGCCGGACTGGCCATCATGTTCCGCTTCAGGCTGAAGCAGGTAGGCATCTTATTGGGAGTGATGATCTTCCTATGGCTCATCCTGCTGCACATCCCCCGCGCCGCCGTCGCACCCGCCACCGACAACGGCAACGAACTCACCAGCGTGTTCCAGGCGCTCGGTTTCAGCGGCGCCGCCTTCGTAATGGCCTACGGCTATACCCTCACCCGCAGCTTCCCCAGTCCCATGGCCGTCTCATAAAACACTAGACAAACTCCCGGTTATACCGGTTCCTGTATTGCAGGGGCGAGAGCCCCGTCACTTTCTTAAATATCACCCTAAACGCCTTCGGGTCGGAATATCCTACCCGATCCATCGCCTCATTCACGCCAAGCCTCGACGTCTCGAGACTCTTCTTCACGGCCTCCATCTTGACCCGCTGTATATATTCCATGATCGAATTACCCGTCGCCTTCTTGAACCGGCGCTCCAGATTCCGCCTCCCCAGCGCCAGCATCGACGCCAATTCGTCCACCGTGATCCTGGAATGCACATTTTGCTCGATAAAATCCTGCGCCGTCCGGATAGCCACATCCTCATGCTCCTTCTGCCCGCTGAAAATAATAAAAGGCGACTGACTGTCCCGCTGATAGTCGATCTGAAAACCTTTAGAGCACAGCACAGCGATCTCCCGCCCCGCATATTTTTCCACCAGATAGAGGATAAGGTTCAGCCACGAATAGGCCCCCGCTGGTATAGATATTGTTCTCGTCGGTGATGATCTTGTCCTCTACCAACCTAACAGTCGGGAACATCCGCTGAAACTCACCCGTGAATTCCCAGTGCAGCGTACAAGTTTTCCCGTCCAGCAATCCCGTACCCGCCAGTACGAACGCCCCGATACACATCGACGCTACAGCTGCGCCACCCCGGTACTGCGCGGCGATCCACTCCAGCATCGGCGCATTCTCCGCCAGGATCTTCGCCTTGTCCCCATGAACACTAGGGATCAGGATCAGATCGGTACGGTGCACCTCCTGTACCACCACATCGGGGTTGATACAAAACAACCCGCCCTTCGTCCGCGTCTCGCGGTGAAGCCCCACCAGCTGCACATTGAATAGGGGAGGACGCCCGGCCTCTTCCAGCCAGTCATTCACCCGCAAAAGTATTTGATAGGTACCCTCGATAGTCGTGATACTGCACTCGCCATCCGGCACCAGAATAGATACATGTTTCATATGGCTACTATCTGTATAAATGGACGAAACCCAAGAATAATTTTTGACTTCCACGGTATCACCGGGTCCAGCCGGTCCGGCGTCAGATAAAGGACCAGCAGCACCAGCACGGGAAATAGCGAGAACACCAGCGAAGGCGCCCAGACATGATAAGGAATATTCCATCCCGCGGCAGGCCCCGCACCGATCATTCCAGCCAGCGGCCAGGCAACAAACGGCCCCCCGATCAACAAAAACAACAGCAAAAAGAACATACCCCGGCTCAGCACCAGCCGGCGCTTCAGCGACAACAGCAGCGCCGTCTCCTTTTCTATCTCGCAGAGCTCCTGCCGGTAAAAACCCCTGACGGCCCTCCGGTAGAATGCTTCGAAATCCCCGTCGGCTTCCAACCCCCCTCGATGATGACACAAATATGGTCGAGCAGATCGTAACGAAGAGCCTCCGTCTCGATCCCGCCGGCCTCGAGATCGCGAAGAATAAAATCCACCTGCTGTTCGGTGATCGAATACATCAGGCCAGTTTCGGTTTAATATCCAATAATGATACCATCGTCTCGATAAAGCTCGCCAGCTCTTTCACCTTTTCCTTCGCCTTCGCCTTTCCGGTCGGGCTCAGGCTATAGTATTTCCGGATCCGCTTCCCGATAAATTCCGTCTCCGTCGTCACAAACCCGTCGGCCTCCAGCGCATGCAGCGTAGGATACAGCGCCCCCTCGGTGATCTGTATCCGGTCCGTCGTCAGTTCCTTCACCCGCTGCGTGATCTCATATCCGTACATCTTCTTGTTGTCGGCCAACAACTTCAGTATAATGGTCTTCAGCGTCCCTTTTAATAGTTCTGTGGAGTACATCATAGTCGATCACTTTTATAATTGCAAATTGCCGATTTTGTCCTGAAAGTACGAAATCTGGTGGAATGATTATTGCTCCTGCCTTTTTACCATGACAGAAATCACCCGCGTAATGCTGGAGAATGAAATGGGAGTTGCAGCAGCGCACAAGCGCATGAGCACTGTGGCTCAGCTGTTTTACCTTACCCTTTCCTCCCAGTCCGTCATCACTACCGCCGTCGCCGACATCAGCCGGGCCGTAGTCGGCAAAACGGACCTCGGGTGGCTGACCATTGCCGTGGAAAAAGCACACAAGGGATTCGTTCTGACCGGCTCCGTCCACTGCCCCGCCGGCATCGACCTCCGCCTCAGCGAAGAACAACTTAACCACAACCGCCTCCTCGTACCCCAGCTCCATATCGAAAAAGGAAAAGACACAACGGCCATCCACATGAGCGTGGAGATCCCCCGCTCAGTCCGGGTCACCGGCACCCGTATCGCCGAAGCCGTACGGCTCTTTCGCGACCTCGCAACAGAAGACGAACGGAAGGCCGGCCTCCTGCTCGACCAAAAGAAAAGCGAGTTTCTTTCCGTCGCAAGCCACGAGCTCAAGACCCCACTTACTTCGATCATGGCCTTCACCAGACTCGCCCTCGGCACAAATGAGCCGCAAGGCATAATTGGGCAATACCTCGAAAAGATCGACATACAGGCTCACCGCCTTCACCTGCTCATCGAGCAGCTCCTCGACATTTCCCGCATCGAACTCGGCCGCCAGGACTACGACATGCAGGACAAGGAATGGAACGACTACATGACCGACCTGATCCCCACCCTCGGACTGCTCGTGCCCTCACACCACCTGTCCTGGACGCCCTGCCCCACGGCCACAGTGATCAGAATGGACGGACTCCGCATCGAACAGGTACTCACCAACCTCGTCGGCAACGCCGCGAAGTATTCCGACCCCGGCACCCGCATCGATGTCGGCTGCAGTTCGGACAGCAGCGGCCTCACCGTCTGCGTCCGCGACGAAGGCATCGGCATTTCCAGCGAGAACGCCCCCACCTCTTCGAAAAATATTTCCGCGAAGAGGCCGTAGCAGATAAATACAGCGGCTTCGGCATCGGCCTCTTCATCGCCGCCGACATCATCCGCGGTCACAAAGGCTCCATCCGGGCCGAAAGGAACGAACAAAAAGGCTCCTCCTTTTATTTTACACTCCCGGTATTTCCCCAGTGAAACATTTAGGCCCGCGGTTTGCATTGTCTACAACTCATGAGCACCAAATGGCCTTTGATACTATTAGCCGTGATTATCCATGCCGCCGCCTACGGCCGGGTCGGGCACCCGACTGACTCCCTCAAAACCGATTCTTTGAACGCCGGCAAAAAAAAGCCCCCCGCCCCGCCGAAGACCTCTCCAAACAGTTCGACTTCTCCGACCTGACCCGGACAATCCTCCATCCCCACCGG
The DNA here is from genome assembly GCF_050632245.1 of Puia sp. P3. Lineage (NCBI taxonomy): Bacteria > Pseudomonadati > Bacteroidota > Chitinophagia > Chitinophagales > Chitinophagaceae > Puia > Puia sp. P3. Next base: position 6,173,149 of record NZ_CP192583.1, on the reverse strand, counting down.
CCACCCAACCCCATGCACAACCGCTCAGGCATCACCGTAGTCCCCAATATCGCCGCCAACCCCACCATCGGCGGCCAGCTCGGCATCAAGGCCGTCGCGGGGCGTAGACTGGGCACCGACTCCAACACCCTCTTCTCCGTCGGCGCCACCTCGGCCAGCATCACCACCAAAGGCATCATCTACTTCTATATCAACCACAACATCTTCACCCCGGGCAACAAATGGAACTTCCAGGGCAACCGGTAGTCGCTAAAACCGTCACACCCGACTTCGGCTACGGCATCGGCAAAGCCCTCAGCGGCGGCACCAGAGAAGACTCTATCCTCGGCGACCCTAACCACAAAGGCTACCTGATCCGCTCCTATTACTACAACGCCCGCGAAAAAGTATACAAGAACGTCGCTAAAAACCTGTTCGTCGGCGCCGGCCTGTCCTTCGAGATCCGAAGAAAGATCAACCTCGGCGATACCACCAACAACGCCACCCCCTCCAGCGTATACGACAACCGACACGGCTTCCCCAAAGACCGCTATTCGGCCAACGGCTTTCTCTTCAATGTGGAATACATCACCCGCGACAACCCCAACCGCGCCTACAAGGGCATCTTCTTCGACGCCGGCGTCCGCATCAACCAGAAATGGATCGGAAGCACAAAAAATTCGGTACAGGTCACCACCGACTTCCGAAAATACTTCAGCCTCTCGCCCTCCAATCCCGAGATGGTCCTCGCGTTCTGGAACTGGGGCTCCTATCTGGTCAGCGGCGATATCCCCTACCTCGAACTGCCGGGTACCGGCCGGGACGGAACATACAGAAGCGGCAGAGGATATACCTCTCAGTACTTCAAGGGCACCCAGTTCAACGACACCGAACTCGAACTCCGTTTCCCCATTCTTGCCAACAAATTCCTCAGCGGCGTCGCATTTGGGAACCTCCAGACAGGCAACGACGAACACGGCACAAAGGTCTTTCAGGTTTTTCAACCCGGCTACGGCGCGGGCCTGCGCGTTCTGTTCAACAAGCGCACCCGGACCAATCTGGCACTCGACTACGCATACGGCCGCTTCGGCCGCAAAGGATTTTTCCTCAATCTGAACGAGACCTTTTAGGTAATTTTACGGCGATGGCAAATCCTTATGTTTCACTGCTTCGCACCGCATGGCGCTATGCCCGGAAGGAAAGGAAGAAATACGTCCTGGTCTACTGCATGTTCGTCGCCGCCCACCTGACGATCTCCCTCACCCCCTGCTCTTCGGCTGGTTCGTGGGCACCATCCAACATAACCCATCACAAATCCCGCACAACCTGCTGCTATACGCGGCCGGCTATGCTGCAATCAAACTGATCCAGTGGTGTTTTCACGGCCCCGCCCGCATCATGGAACGCTCCCTCGCCTTCGACCTCAGCCGCAATTTTCTGCAGGAAAAATTTCACCAGGTCCTCCACCTGCCCGTAAAATGGCAGCAGGAGAACCACAGCGGAGCCACCATCAACCGCGTCCGCAAGGCCTACGAATCCCTCCGGGAATTCTTCGACCACGGCTTCATGTATGTATATGCACTGGGAAAATTCGTCGTCTCCGTCGTCGCCATCCTCATCTTTTCGCCGCTCTTCGGCAGCATCGCCGTCGCCATGGGCATCTTTACCATCTTTATCATCCGCACCTTCGACAAACCCTTCATCCGCGCCCTCGACGAAGTCAACGAAAAAGAACACACCGTCTCCGCCACCCTCTTCGACAGCCTCTCGAATATCATGACTGTCATTACCCTCCGCCTCGAAAAAAGCATGGAGACCGGCCTCCTCAACAAGGTCCGCCAGATCTACAACCCCTTTCGAAAAAGCGCCGTGATAAATGAATGGAAATGGTTCTGCGCGGAAATGCTGATCGTCTGTATCTACGTGACCGTAGTCCTGGGCTATATCTTCCAGAACTGGGTCCCCGGAAAGGAATTCTCGCTCGGCAGCCTCGTCGCCCTCGTGGCATATATCAACCAGTTCACCAGCGTCTTCCAGGACGTCGCCTGGCAGTATACCGAGATCGTCCAATACAACACCAACGTCCAGACCGCAGCGGTCATCAGCGAGTCCTACGCGCAGCAGCACCGCGCCGACCGCGCCGACGCCCTCCCCGAGAACTGGAAGACCATCGATATCAGCGGGCTCAACTTCTCCTACCACGAATCCTACGACACCACCCGCCGCGCCCAGAGCCTCCACGATCTCAAACTATCCATCCAACGTGGCAAAAAAATAGCCCTCATCGGAGAGAGCGGCAGCGGAAAAAGTACCCTGCTGTCCCTCCTGCGCGGACTCTACATCCCCGAACCCGGCTGGCAGCTCGCCATCGACGGCAGCCCCAACCCCGGCAGCCCCAACCCCGGCAGCCACCCCAACCCCGCCGGCGACGCCGCCACCCTCGACCAACTAAACGAAACCGTTACCCTCTTCCCCCAGGAACCCGAGATCTTCGAGAACACCCTCGCCTATAATATAACACTGGGACTTCCCTTTTCGGAAGAAGAGATCATGCAGGTCTGCGAGAGCGCCCACTTCACCGAGGTCATCCGCCAACTCCCGCAGGGCCTCGAATCGGATATCAGAGAAAAAGGAGTCAACCTCTCCGGCGGTCAGAAACAGCGACTCGCCCTCGCCCGCGGCATCCTCGCCGCCCGCGACAGCGACCTCGTCCTGCTCGACGAACCCACCAGCAGCGTAGACCCACGCACAGAAGCCCTCATCTACGAGGGCCTCTTCAGGACTTTCTCCAACAAAGCCGTCATCTCCTCGATCCACCGCCTCCACCTGCTCTCCCGCTTCGACTACGTCTACATCCTCCACCAGGGCCGTATCATCGACGAAGGCAGCTTCGACCGGCTACGCGAAAACAGCCCCGCTTTCCAGGAAATGTGGCGACACCAGAAAGAAGAAAGCCGCATGGACGCCTAACCTCGGCCGGCACGGCCGCTAGGAGAAGCTCCGCCAATTCCAGACTTTTTCTTTTCTGTTTCTGAACCTCTGCTTCCTCAAGTATCGGCTCAGGCAGCAGCACTAGCGAGACATTATTCTCCTTCCACCAGCTCGCCCTCCTTTATCTCGCGGAAATGGATCACACCTACCAGATACTTCCGGTCGGAGTCGGCGTGCCATTCTTCGATCCACTCGAACCGCTCCCTCGGAATATACTTCCACGCATCGAAGCTCAAATAGGCCCTAACAAAAAAATCATCCGTCGAGCTCATGCGGAGTGTGGTGATAGAGTTTCTTGTATTCGTATTTATATTGGTAGCGGAGAGCAGAAAGATCACTCAACACCGCCGACGCGGTAGGGAAAGACCCCGCCCCCTTGCCATAAAAGAATTGCTTGTCCGCAAAACCGCTCTCGATCACCACCCCATTGTATTCGTTCTTCACAAACGCCAGATGGTCGTCTTGTTTGATGAACTGCGGTAGAACAAAGGCCGCCACCTTTCCACTCTCCAGCTTCTTCGCCTGCGCCACCAGCTTGATATCGAAATGCTTCTCCCTGGCGACATCCGCATCCCTGCCCTGTACGAACTGTATTCCGCTAAACACCAGGTTCTCCGTCTTCTCGACGATGCCATACGCGTGCGTCAACAGAAAACTCCACTTATTCACGGCGTCAAATCCTTCGACGTCCAGCTTGGGATCGCTTTCCGCAAAACCCAGCTTCTGGGCTAGGTCCAGCGCCTCCCGGAAGCCCAGCTTCTCTTCGAACATCTTCGTCAGAATAAAATTGGTGCTGCCGTTGACGATCGCCTTAATGGAATGCAGCAGGTCGTTGTCATAGTATTCTTCCAGGTTGCGAATAACAGGAATGGAAGCACACGCAGCGGACTCGTAGAGAAAGGATTCTCCCGTACGCTGCTGCAGCTCGAGCAGCTCGGGCAGGTGTTCGGCGATCATTTTCTTGCTTGCGCTGACCACGGACTTGCCATTCTTCAGCGCCGTGCTCACGATCTCGTATGCCGGCCCGGACTCGTTGATCACCTCTACCACCACATTGATGGAGGGGTCGTTCAGGATGGCATCCCTGTCCGTCGTGAACAGCTCTTCCGGAGCCTCCCGCCGTTTGCCGGGATTCTTGATACATACTTTCTTGATCGTGGCATTGAAAGAAGGCTTCTGCTTCAATATCTTGTAAAGACCTTCCCCCACTACCCCAAACCCAAAGAGCCCGATGGTAAGCTGCTTATGTGTTTCCATTGTTTATTATATATTGTTTTTATTTCTCTATAACAGCCGCCGGCCGCGTTGGTTCACCCACCTTCCCATTCAACCCCGGACCCAGCAAACCCAGACTCCGCTTCGCCTCCAGCTTGTCCAGCGTGGCCCGCAGGTCCTCGATCAGATCCTCCGCATCCTCCAATCCTACGGACAGCCTGATCAGACTATCCGTGATCCCCGCCGTCTTCCGCCGCTCCGCGGGGATCGTCTTATGCGTCATTTGCGCCGGATGCGACACAAGACTCTTGATCCCACCCAGACTCTCGGCCAGCTTGAACAACGAAGTCGAAGTGACAAAATCATTCGCCGCCTCTATCGTATCCAGCTTCAGCGAGAACGACACAATACCCCCGAACCCCTTCGACTGGGACGCGGCGATCGAATGCCCCGGATGCGTAGCCAGCCCCGGATAATAAACTTTGTTCACCGCCGGGTGCTGCTCCAAAAATGCCGCAACAGCCCTGGCACTCGCGCTATGCTGACGAACGCGCAAATGCAGCGTCTCGATACCCCTGATAAGCAGCCAGCTGTCGAACGGCCCGAGGATCGCGCCGCTCGCATTCTGCAGGAATTTCACCTTCTGCCCCAGCCCGGGGTCGGCCGTTACCACCAAACCCGCGATCAGGTCGCTATGTCCGCCAAGGTATTTTGTACCCGAATGAACGACGATATCTGCGCCGAGCAGCAGCGGCTGCTGCAGGGCAGGGGAGGCGAACGTATTGTCGACCGCCAGCCAGCATTGATGCGCCTTCGCGATCTTCGAAATAGCCCGGATATCCGTGATCTTCAGCGTCGGATTCGTCGGCGTCTCGATCCAGATCAGCTTCGTCTTCGGCGTCAGCGCATTAAAGACGACAGCGGGATCCGTCGTATCCACATAGTTCACGGTGATACCGAACTTCTTGTACACCTGTTCAAAGAGCCGGAAAGCGCCGCCGTAGATATCGTCTACCGCAATGATCTCGTCCCCGGACTGCAGCAGCTTGAGCACCGCGTCGATGGCCGCCAGTCCGCTGGCAAATGCCGCCGCGACACTGCCGCCCTCTAACTGGGCAACCAGATTTTCCAATGTGGCGCGGGTGGGATTGCCCGTGCGGGCATAGTCATAACCCTTATTGACACCAGGCGCGTCCTGCACAAACGTGGAGGTCTGATAAATAGGTACGGAAACCGCGCCGGTTAAAGGGTCGACAGGAATGCTGTGAATGAGTTGTGTTGTCGCTTGCATGAGAAACAAATTTTAAATGTTTAAAAATCTGTTCAGCGACACCACTTACCAAGGCCATCAGAGGAGTCCGCTTACCGGAGGCGTCGACTCTCCCCGGCAGGCAAAAAAAAACTCTTCTGATTCGTCAGAAGAGCTTTGAATATAGTTATACGATATTGTTCAGCTGGAGTCTGACTTATCTGTCCCGATAGTCCATCGGGATGGAGTTGGCACCTTACAGCCACCATTGGGTGGGTGCAGGTTGTCAAGGCTTCTTCGGGCCATTTCCCTCAGCCTTTCTTGATAAGAGATGTTGTAAGAACTGCCGCAAATATAGGACGCATTCTTCCATATTTCCAAATCCACCCCCGGATTTTTGTCCATCCCACCCGGCAATCCGTCCCGAAAAACCCTCCTCATTCCCCTGAAAAACCCTCATAACAATCAGATAACCAATCTCCAGGGCCTCAGCCGACCACCCGCGCCAACAACTGACCCCGCCGCCGCAGTCCACTTGCTACGAATTCCAACGTTTCAGCAGAACATTTGTCGTCGATTAGTGCGGGTGCCCATTACCGTTATTGGCGCCGGCTCCTGTCCACCATCTCGCCACGAACTCGGCGCCCCCATTCACACACCCCGGATACGGCTGACGTATTTCTGCACTTAGACAACGCAGTTTTTAACCGGTCAATAACGGAACCCGCCAACGCCGCCGGCCACGCAAAAGATTTTTGGAACGGTTCTTGTCCACCATCCCGTACACGATGCTCCATCTCTACGCTTAAAATAGCACAAACATGAAAACGGTAACCAAGTGGCTGACAGGCTGTCTCCAGCGTCGCAGCCGTACTCGTATTTTTTGCCTGCAACAAAAGCAACACTTCCGGCTCCAATCCCAGCATTCCACAAGGACAATCAAGACTCTCGGTGTACATGATGGACGGTCCGGTACAGTTCACAAAAGTCCTCATCGACATCCGTCAGGTAGCAGTAGAAATAGATACCGCTACCAAACAGTCCAGCGACGACAACGACGACCAGTGGGACGACAACTACTGCGGCTTCCACCGCGACCAGAGCCACAAATCCGTCATCTGGGATACACTCGGCATTAAGCCGGGAGTATACGACCTGCTCCAGCTGCGCAACGGCGCCGACACGCTGCTCGCGGCCGGCAACTTCCCCAGCGGCAAAATCCTGAAAGTGAAGATCACCTTAGGCTCCGACAACACCATCTTTACGGATAGCGCTACATCTTATCCGTTGGAAGTATTCGGACCCAATCCCTATTTCACGGTCAATGTGAGCCGCGTCAACGTCGCTTCCGCCGCCAGCAACGACTTCAAATTATGGCTCGACTTCAATCTGTCAAGGTCTGTATTCTTCTGGAACGGCGGGTTTCTCCTGAAACCATACCTCGTCGTGTTCAACGACCAGATCATGTCAAAGATCAAAGGACAAGTGCTGCCCGAACACGCATCCGCTCTGGTCACCGCCATCACCGGTACCGATACGCTGTACGCGATACCCTTCGACGAAGGCAACTACCAGTTCCGCAACGTCCCCGCCGGTACGTATTCGATCAATTTCAAGGGCCGCAACGGATACCAGGACACCACGATCACAAATATTAAGGTAGACTCGGTGAAGACGGTCACCGTCCCGACGGTACGACTGCATAAATAGTTCATCCATAATCATTTAACCTTCCAGATAGCTAAGACGCACGTCTTAGCTATTTTTTTAGTAACTTGCGAAGATATGGAAGAGAGCATCGAGGTATCCGGGGCCCGGGTACACAATCTGAAAAACATCGACATCCGCATCCCGAAAAACCAGCTGGTAGTCATTACAGGCATCAGCGGCAGCGGCAAGTCATCACTCGCATTCGATACGATCTACGCTGAAGGTCAGCGGCGATATATGGAGAGCTTCGGCGCATACGCCCGTCAGTTCATCGGCGATATGGAACGCCCCGACGTGGACAAGATCACCGGTCTCAGCCCGGTCATTTCCATTGAGCAAAAGACAACCAACAAGAATCCCCGAAGCACCGTCGGAACCGTCACCGAGATCTATGATTTTCTCCGTCTTCTTTACGCCCGCATCGGCGAGGCGCACTCCTACAACACCGGAAAGAAGATGGTAAAATTCAGCGAAGAGGAGATCGTCGACAACGTCTTCAAAAAATTCAAAAACAAAAAGATCTCCATACTCGCTCCGCTCGTAAGAGGCCGCAAGGGCCACTATCGCGAGCTCTTCGAGGACATCCGCAAAAAAGGATACCTGAAGGTCCGCGTCGACGGAGAGGTGAAAGACCTCGTCGCCAAGATGCAGGTAGACCGCTACAAGATCCACGACATCGAAGTCGTGATCGACCGGCTGGCCGTCACGGAGGATATGAAGGTGAGACTCGGCCAGAGCGTCCAGAAAGCCCTGCAGATGGGCAAGGACCTCCTCTTCCTCCTGCTGAACGACGACAACAAAGTACTGCAGTACAGCAAGCAGCTGATGTGCGAAGACTCCGGCATCAGTTACGAAGAACCTTCACCCAACAGTTTTTCCTTCAACTCGCCATACGGCGCCTGCCCCACCTGTAAAGGCTTAGGGGCCGTCTATCAGATCAGCCTGGACGCGATCATCCCCGACCCCTCGAAGAGCATCAACGAGGGCGGAATCGAACCGCTTGGAGAGGAGAGGGAAGCCTATATGTTCCGGCAGGTACAGCAGCTGGCCGGGAAGAACAAATTCAGCCTCGACACCCCGATCAGGGACATGCCCAAAAAAGCCCTCAACCTCGTGCTGTACGGCACCGAAGCCGGTGAGACCTCGCTCGACCTCGACTACGACGAAAACGCGGCGCCGGGCCAGATGTACGCAGCCGAATACGAAGGCATCATCAGCGCGCTGAAACGCTGGTTCTCTGGTGGTACCACCGACGCACTCCGCGAGTGGGTCGAGAAGTTTATGGAACTCCGCACCTGCGAGACCTGCAACGGCACCCGCCTACGCAGAGAGAGCCTCTGGTTCAGAGTAGGGGACAAGAATATCGCCGAACTCAGCGCCATGAACCTCAACCACCTGATGGAATGGTTCGCCGGCGTAAACAAGCAACTGAGCAACAAGCAAAACACCATCGCAAAAGATATCCTGAAAGAGATCAGGGAACGCCTGCAGTTCCTCTCCGACGTAGGACTCACCTATCTTACACTTAACAGAGCGTCCCGGACCCTCAGCGGCGGCGAGTCACAGCGCATCCGCCTGGCGACGCAGATAGGCTCACAGCTGCAGGGCATCACCTATATCCTCGACGAGCCCAGCATCGGCCTCCACCAGCGCGACAACCACCGGTTGATAGAGGCGCTGAAGAACCTCCGCGACATCGGCAACAGCGTCCTCGTCGTCGAACACGACAAAGACATCATGCTCGCGGCGGACTATCTCGTGGACATCGGACCAAAAGCCGGTTTTCACGGCGGCCGCGTCGTCGCCCAGGGTCGCCCGCCGGCCCTGCTCAAACTGGACACACTGACCTCTTCCTACCTCAATGGGCACCGAAAGATCGAAGTACCAAAAGAGAGAAGAAAAGGCAACGGTAAATTCCTCGAGCTGAAAGGCGCCAAAGGCAACAACCTGAAGAACGTCGATACAAAATTCCCGCTGGGCGAGCTGATCGTCATTTCCGGCGTCAGCGGCAGCGGCAAGAGCACGCTCATCAACGAGACGCTCTATCCCATCCTCAGCAAACACGCCTATGGGTCGCGGGTCACTCCCCTCGGGTACAAGAGCGTCAAGGGCCTCGAGAACATCGACAAGGTCATCGAGATCGATCAGTCACCCATCGGCCGCACGCCCAGAAGCAACCCGGCCACCTACTGCGGGTTCTTCACCGATATACGCACACTGTTCGCCTCCGTCCCCGAGGCCAAGATTCGTGGCTACAACGCGGGTCGCTTCTCCTTCAACGTAAAGAGCGGACGCTGCGACGTCTGTGAAGGCGGCGGGATGCGCGTGATAGAAATGAACTTCCTGCCCGACGTATACGTACACTGCGAGAAATGCAACGGCAAGCGTTACAATCGCGAGACGCTGGAGATCCGCTACAAGGGCAAGTCGATCAGCGACGTGCTCGACATGACCGTCGACGAGGCCGTGGAGTTCTTCCAGAACGTGCCCTACCTCTACCGCAAGATCAAGGTCCTCCAGGAAGTCGGACTAGGGTACATCACCCTGGGCCAGTCGGCCGTAACCCTCAGCGGCGGCGAAGCCCAGCGGGTCAAGCTGGGTACCGAACTCGGCAAGAAAGACACCGGTAAGACCTTCTATATCCTCGACGAGCCCACCACGGGCCTGCACTTCGAGGACATCCGTCACCTGCTCGACGTCCTCAACAAACTCGTCGACAGAGGCAACACCGTGCTCGTCATTGAACACAATCTGGACGTGATCAAGGTCGCGGACCACATCATCGACCTCGGCCCCGAAGGCGGCGACGGCGGCGGCCGCATCCTCTTTGAAGGCACCCCCGAAGACCTCATAAAGAACAAAGAAAGCCACACGGCGAAATTCCTAAAAGACGAACTAAAAGGCTAACCAACGATGAAACGTATTATAATAGACATGGACGAAGTGATCGCCGACCCGATGGGAGAGATGATCGAATGGTATCGCAAAGAACACGGCGGCGACGTCGACTACGACAAAATGGAAGGCAGCTGGCTGCTCGGCTTTCCCGAAAAAGACCAGCCAATGATCCTCGAGCGGCTGAAGTCCCCGGGCTTCTTCCGCCATCTTCCCGTAATGGAAGACAGCGTCGACGTGCTCCGCGAACTCAATAAGGCCTACGAAGTATTCATCGTCTCTGCGGCAATGGAGTTCCCCAATTCACTAAAGGACAAGCTCGAATGGCTCACCGATCATTTTCCCTTCCTCACCTGGAAACAGATCGCCCTCACCGGCAGCAAGGACCTCGTATTCGGAGACTTCATGATCGACGATCACGTAAAAAACCTAAAGGGCTTCAAAGGGAAGCCCTACATGTATACAGCCGCTCACAATCTCGACGTGACCGGCTATGACAGAATTAACAACTGGAAGGAAGCCGCCAATATCTTTCTAAAGTAAAATCCAATAAGCGGTAGCAGGGAGTGATCAATAAAATCTTTTGTTTGTAAAGGGTACCTAGAATAGGGAACGGATCAGGTTTTACTTAACCTTCGGATATTCGGATTTTACTAATTTCCCTGCTTGCTTATTGGTTGGTCGTTTGAACGTCCAGCGATCACCTCACTTTCAGCTGTCCATTCTCGATACGTTCATCATCGGTAAACACCTCGAAGAGGAAATTACCTTCTGAAATATTGGTCAGAACCGTCGTTTCACGGTTACGGATTTGCGTTTGGGATACTAGCCTGCCGTCCATATCGAACAGGAAGAAGCTCGGTAGACTTTTCCATTCTCGCCATTAGCCGAGAAGAACAGCACCTGCTGTCTGGCGTCCGGATACAACTTAATCTTGTGTTTTTTGCTACTCAGGGACTTATTTACCTCGATACTGTGGATAGTATCGTATCCCGAAGGATGGTGTCCGTCTGCCGGAGAGGTTCCGGCGGCATTGGCCGACGTCTGAATGCAAAGGATCAGGCCAAGCGCGGCCAGTCCGTTCAGCATTTTCGGAGAAAGAAATGTTTTCGTAAGGGGTACAGTTTTCATCATAGCTCCATTGATTTCATTCAATCAATAAAAAAGATAGGGTACGGATCAACAACAACTTAAAACAACATCAAAACAACGATCAAAATATGGTACGATCAACAACTAAAACAAACTAGAACCTTAACAGCGGACAGTGCGTCGAGTTTCTCCAGCGCGAAGCGCTGTTTCCACCAAGGCGGATACCCAGCTTGAACTGCGCCGAGAAATAGGCGTCATTCTGCGAGGGATCACCCCTCTTATTACCCGGACGGTAGCCCTGAGGCTGCACCGCGGCAGGAGTCTTATTAGCCATCGCAGCGGCTATCGGAGCCAGCGAAGGAGACAGATACTTATAGAACAGGCTGGGATCTACATACTTCGTACTCACGTCATCGACATAGTCAGTGAACGTCTTGCGATGGATGATCTCGAAAGATACGTTCACATTCTCACTGATAAAATATTTGATACCGACACCGATCGGAATGTTCAGCTGCGTCAGCTTGTAGTTCTTCCTGTCGGGATACTCGGGGAACCCTTCACCTTCCGTGTGGAGAGGCTGCAGGTCTACCCAGTAGGTATCACCGTTAGGGGATTTATAGCTGCCCTGCGGATTGAAATGGAACATACCAAGACCGATCACGCCATATGGACGCAGCCGGGCGGTTACATCTTCAGGGTCTTCTTCAAGAAAGACAGTCGGATAAAATTCCGCCATCAGCGTACCTTCGATTATTTTGCTGCGGAAATCCAGATTACGCTGGAGACGCGACACCTCATCGCCACCTTTCGGCTTGATCTCATTGTCGGCGCCTTCGAGAGTACCGTAGTTCAATGATAAACGGAAACCCAACCATTGCATGGGATAAGCTGTGGCATAAGCACCTACCGCGATCTTGGTGGTGGACATGTTATAGTCTTTGATAAAGGTTGTTCCCTTGCCTGCATGACCTCCAAGGTCACCCAGAAACACCATGGGTCCGAGGGTTAGGCCCACTTCGGTGTTATTCCCGGCCTCTTCCTGGCTGTATGACGTAGAACTCAGACATAGGGTAGCGGCTAACACGAACAAACACTTCCATGATAAGGAGTGTAGACTCTGTTTCATTTGATATTAGATTTAGTTTTCCGATGGTTTGGATTCCGTTTTTCAACCAAATTGAAAAAGGGGACTCTGTGTAAGAAACGAAAAAAGGGCGTTTAATTGTGTATCAAACGCCAACAATTTTATCCACAGGAAGACAACCTAAGGCATTTACCTTAAGACTCAATAGGTAATAGCATTTCAATATGCTCGATTCCATCTTCGAGATAGACGTCTCCTTTTGGACAAACCCAAAAGTTTCGTAGAATTTTTTCAGATAGTACTGCGCGCCGATCCGTATATCCTGTTTTCCAAATAGCCTATATAAGGTATCGATACTCTGGACCAGCAGCTCGCGCCCAATCCCTCGCCCCTCGCGGCAGGGGAACTTACGATACGCCCTATCGAAGATTCCTCATAGGAAAATCCCGCAGGTAAGACTCGTGAATATCCCAGGAGTTCGCCGCCTTCCCAACCCATGAGGTGATAGCAATCAAGATCTTTGTTATCCATATCCAGAAACACACAATTCTGCTCAACCACAAACACTTCACTACGCAATCGCAGTATCGCGTACAATTCTCTTGTCGTTAACTCTTCGAATTTCTTACAGGTCCAGGTCGTCATAGTTTAGTATCCATATTTTTCTCCCCACAATCCTTTTAAGAACTTGCGGAGCTCTTCTTCACGCGAATTTTTTCCGGGGTCATAGAACTTCGTCCCCGCAATCTCCTTCGGCAGATACTCCTGCGCCGAGAAATTGCCTTCATAACTGTGGCTATATTGATAGCCCTTGCCATAGTCCATATTCTTCATCAGCTTAGTCGGCGCGTTGCGGACATGCAGCGGCACCGGCAGGTCCCCAAAATTTCTCACCGCCGCCTGCGCCGCGCCGATCGCAGTCGTAGCGGAATTGCTCTTCGGCGAAGTGGCCAGATAGATCGCACACTGCGAAAGGATCAGGTTCGATTCGGGGTACCCGATCTTATTCACCGCCTCGAAACACGCATTGGCCAGCAACAGCGCATTGGGATTGGCATTGCCGATATCTTCACTAGCGAGTATCAATAGACGGCGCGCGATGAATTTTACGTCCTCCCCGCCTTCGATCATTCTCGCCAGCCAGTATACCGCCGCATTGGGATCACTCCCGCGGATGCATTTGATGAACGCGGAAATGATATCGTAGTGCTGTTCGCCTTTCTTGTCGTACAGCGCGATGCGCTGCTGCGCGATCTCCATCACTTTTTCATCAGTGATCTCCGCGCCTTTTCCCGCGGCGTCGCACACGACTTCCAGCAGGTTCAGCAGCTTGCGCGCATCCCCGCCCGAGATATTGATCAGCGCAGCCGTTTCCTTCAGCTGAATGCCGGAGTCGCGGAGCTCCTCGTCGTCCCTGAAAGCATTATGTAACAGAAGGGTCAGGTCATCTTCCGTAAGCGGCTTCAACACATACACCTGACACCGGCTCAGCAAGGCGCTGTTGACCTCGAACGAAGGGTTTTCCGTAGTCGCGCCTATCAGGGTCACGATCCCTTTTTCTACGGCCCCCAGCAGGGCGTCCTGCTGTCCCTTATTGAACCGGTGGATCTCGTCGATAAACAGAATGGCCTTTTCCTGGTCCCTCGCCTCGGCGATTACCTCCCGGACTTCTTTTACCCCCGCGGAGATGGCGCTGAGCGTATAAAAAGGTACCTGCAGCGAATTGGCGATGATCCCGGCGATCGTCGTTTTACCCGTTCCGGGAGGCCCCCAGAGGATCATGGAGGGCGGCTTACCGTGTTCTATGGCCGTCCGGAGCACGCTCCCCCTGCCGGTCAGGTGCTGCTGACCGACCAGCTGATCAAGGGTCTGCGGCCTTAGCCGCTCTGCCAGAGGGGCTCGCGTCGATGCCATAACAAAATTTTAAGTGACAATAGTACAACAAGTTACCCGTTTTCATGTTTAAATTGAGAGACAAATCACCGGCCCGATCACGTCGCCGCCGGGTCAGGCATAAATCGGTTCACCATGAGGGGAGGGCTACTTATTTTAACATTGTTCGTATTTCTTGGGGCGACGGCTCAGGCCATCGTCTCCGACGAACCCGCCTCCTCCGAAAATCCCATTACACCCCACAAACCCGGTAAAGGCGCCAAAGCGGCAGGCACCGACGCCTACAGCAGCCCCAGCCTTTCCTCCTCCCAGCCCGGCAAACTCTCCGGCGTCGGGAACTATGCACTCAACCGCCCAGGTATCGTGATGATCCGAACGGAATATTCCGCCAACGTCTACGTCAACAGCATGAAGATGGATTCAAGGGCCTTCAACGCCCTCCTCGACTCCATTCAAAAGCTGGACCACGGCGGCGGCGTCACCGCCGAACAAAAACTCGATATTGTACTCAAGGAAATGAACGGCCGCCCAAACCGTTTTTTCGTGACTACCTTCGACTACATCAAACAGCCCGAGCAGATCACGGCCACCGGTACCGGCTTTTTCCTCACCGGCAACGGCTACGTGGCCACCAATTGTCACCTGATCGAACGCGAAGAGTCCTTCATCCGCAGACAGTTCATTCTCTCCGCCTTTCACCAGATCACCGACGCCAGCATCGCCGCGCTCGAAACTTCCTGGGCCACCCATTTTACCGAACAACAGCGCAGCCTCCTCTACAATACCTACGCTTCAGTATACTCCCGCCTCTTCTCCATGATCCTCTACGACCTGAAGAAGAATATCTACGTGGTTTACCGCAGCGATAAAAGCAGCCTCCACACCGACACGGTCAAAAAACCCGCGGCCGTCATCGCCAAAGGCGAACCCATGCCGGGAAAAGACATCGCCATCCTCAAGATAGCAGCCGACGAGGACATGCCCGTACTCCGGCTTACCCAGACGGGTCTGCCGCAGGTCGGCGAACAGCTCTTTGTATATGGGTATCCCGGTCCCGTGACCAACAACGACTTCGTCTCATCCGCGTCGGCGATCGAACCCACCATGACCACCGGCATCGTCAGCGCGATCAAAAATCCGTCGGCGGCTGGCCACTGGTCCAGATGGACGCCAACATCAACCACGGCAGCAGCGGCGGTCCTGTTTGTAATGAAAGGGGGAAGTCATCGGGCTGACCACCTTCGGCAGCCTCGAGAATACCGGCGGCCTGGCGGCAGGCCTCAATTTCGCCGTTCCGGTCAACATCCTCTACGAATTTCTCGATACCATCAATCCCGGGATCAGCCGGTCGACCCGCCTCTTCTCCCAGGGGACTCTCGGCCTGGCAGCAACAGCACTACCGCGCCGCCCTTTGTAAATTCGAGGAAACAGAGAAATACAACAGCCACTATCCCGGGCTGTACACCTATATCGCCGATTGTCAGGAAAATATCCGGAAAGGAAGAGGCTCGCTCGAGCCCGTTACGCGGATCTTGATTGTCAGTACCCTACTCCTGTCGCTGACCGCTCTGGTCTTCGTTATCAGGGCTCGTCGCCCGGCCTGACATCATCATTTGGCCTCACATCACTCCGATTGACGAGAAAATACCACCGCAGCAGCCGGAAATTCAGCATTACATTGATCCCAACACAGATCCCCAGAAACGCGATGATATAACCGATATTGCGAAAAACAGAAGGCGTAGCAAACTGCAGATACCTCGGGTCGGCGTCCTTCAACTGTGCGATCCCGTCCTTGAACATCTTCACCGCTTCCGTGGCCTTCCCCGCAAACGTAAGACCGTTGACGACAAACATGATCGCAAAGAACATCGCCACAAATCCGACAAAGCGGATCCCCGTGGGAGTCTGGCTGCTCAGCTTGCTCCCCGGCCTCCGGATACTCCTCTGCAGGAGCACCGCCGCATAGCAGTTCAGCGGGATACAGCTAAGCAATACGACACCGATCAGTAAGGGCATTTGCTGCGAAGCCACGGCGGACAGCGCCAGCAGCAAAAGAAATCCGCTCCAGAACAGGAGGTTGAACCAGGTCAGAATGGTCGCTATTTTCAGGGCAGTCTTCATGCGTTCTCTCCTTTCACGTTCAGTTGGATCGAAAGTTCCGTCAGCTGTTTATCATCGATGGTGCTCGGCGCGTCGAGCATGACGTCGCGGCCGCTGTTGTTCTTCGGGAAAGCGATAAAGTCACGGATACTCTCGCTGCCGCCCAGAATAGAACAGAGACGGTCAAAGCCAAACGCTATACCGCCATGAGGTGGCGCCCCATACTCAAAGGCCCCGAGCAGGAACCCAAACTTATGCAGAGACTCCTCTTGGCTCATCCCGAGCGCCGCGAACATCTTCTCCTGCAGCTCGCGCTGGAAGATCCGGATCGATCCGCCTCCGATCTCGTTCCCGTTCAGCACCATGTCATAGGCATTCGCCTTGATATGGTTATAAGGGTGCTCGAGATATTTGTCGGCGTCTTCGATGACCGGGTTATTCCTGATCATGACTTCGATGTCCGAAGGCTTGGGGGACGTGAAGGGATGGTGACGCGCTACCCAGCGATTCTCTTCTTCGGCATACTCGAAGAGGGGGAAATCCAGTACCCACAGCAATTTGAACTCGTTGTCCTTGCGGAATCCCAGGCGCTTGCCCATCTCGAGACGCAGCTCGCTGGTCGCCTTGCGCGTCCTTTCTTCCTTGCCGGCCAGCAGCAGAATAAGATCGCCCTTCCGGGCGCCCGCAGCTTCCGCGATAGCTTTTAACTTCTCTTCGCTATAGAATTTGTCGACGCTGCTCTTCAGGCTGCCGTCGGTATTGTACTTGATGTATACAAGACCCTTCATGCCGATCTGCGGGCGCTTGACCCACTCGGTGAGTTCATCCGTCTGCTTGCGCGTGTATTCGCTGCAGCCCGGCGCGCAGATGGCAAGTACCGTTTCTGCGTCGTCGAACACGCCAAAACCGGCGCCGTTGATCAGCCCGCCGTTTGCGGGCTTTTCGCCGCCGATGGTAAAGGCCGACTTGAGATTCAGGATCTTCATCCCGAACCGGATATCGGGCTTGTCATTTCCATACTGCCACATCGCCTCTTCCCAGGTCATCCGCTGGATCTTCTCCGTATAGTCGATATTTTTTACCGCTTTGAAGATATGCCTGACCATGCCTTCGAACATCGTGAGGATATCTTCCTGCTCTACAAAACTCATTTCGCAGTCGATCTGCGTGAACTCCGGCTGCCTGTCGGCGCGAAGGTCTTCGTCGCGAAAACATTTGACGATCTGGTAATACCGGTCATAGCCGCTGACCATCAGCAGCTGCTTAAAGGTCTGCGGAGACTGCGGCAGGGCATAGAACTGGCCTGGATTCATCCTGGAAGGGACCACGAAGTCACGCGCGCCTTCCGGCGTCGACTTGATGAGAAACGGCGTTTCCAGGTCCATGAAATTGTTCTCGTGGAGATAGTTGCGCGCGGCGCGGTTGACGGCATAGCGCAACTCGAGATTCTTTTTCACGGCCTGCCGGCGAAGGTCGAGATAGCGGTACTTCATTCGCAGGTCATCGCCTCCGTCGGTGTCGTCCTGTATCGTGAAGGGTGGGGTAGCGGATTTATTGAGGATCTTAAAAGACACGACCTTCAGTTCGATATCCCCGGTGGCAAGCTGCGGATTTTTTGCCGTGCGCTCGCTCACCTCTCCTTTTACCTGCAATACAAACTCCCGACCCAGGGGATTGTCCGCGAGTTCCTTGTTCAGTTCTTCACCAAACAGCAGCTGCGTAAGACCATAACGGTCGCGAAGGTCCACGAACGTTATGCTGCCAAATTTACGCACCGTCTGCACCCAGCCGGCCAATGTTACGGACTGTCCAATATTTGCGGCTCTTAATTCCCCACAGGTATGAGTTCGATACATGCCTTTATTTTTTGTAAGAGGAGCAAAGGTATGGATGATGCGGGAAAATTCAGTATTTTTCGCGTCGATGTCCAGCGGTGCTGTCAATATGATCGGCTTTATCCTGCTTGGGGTTGGCCTTACCCGCCTGTTCCCCCATTTCTGGGTATGGGTGAAGAAACAGAAGATCGTACGGGTCTATGAAGAAAGACACAACGACTTCGAAAGCCTGCTGTGCCGCTACAATCCCTATTTTAAAAGCCTGGACCGCCCGGGCAGGGAAAGGTTCCTGCGCCGGGTACTGCTGTTTATGGAGATGAAGAAGTTCGAATACATCGACCTCGAGCCACAGGAAACCATGCCGCTGCTGGTCAGCGCCGCCGCGGTCCAGCTGACCTTCGGCCTCGAACACTTCCTGCTGGACCATTTTCACACCATTTATATAATAAAGGACAAATACCGCTATGGCCTCTATAATATGCCTTTCGAAGGGCACGTCAGCGAGGACGGCATCTACCTCTCCTGGGCCCATTTTATAAGGGAGTTCGACGACTATTCCGATGGCCAGAACGTCGGCCTCCACGAGATGGCCCACGCGCTCACCTATGTCAACTTTACCGTCCAGGACGGCCGCGACAATACATTTTACCAACACTTTAACGACTTCTCCTGATCGCCCGCCCCATCTTCGAACGGATGCAGGCCGGCGAGTCCAACCTCCTCAATTCATACGCAGCCACCAACTACCAGGAGTTCTGGGCCGTCTGTATCGAAACCTTTTTCGAACGCAGCTGCTCCTTCCGCCGCCAGCTGCCCGAGCTCTACTTCGCCCTCTGCTCCCTACTCAACCAGGACCCCCTGACAGCGGGCAAGATCCTCGTCGCCCAACACCAGTCCTGAACCACTTTCCCGGGCCTCCCCCCGCGCCACCCCCGCGGCGTCCGCCGCCGTGAACCACCGCGTGAACCATCACACCGCCCCTCGCTGCGGCTCTTTATATTTAAATAATTATCCATCAGCAAATTATATAGATAAAATAAAACATTTCCACAACACTTCTCATTTTCAAAAATTCTTTTTATTTTGTTTGCCTATCCGTACGATTCATTCCTCTTGATTAAACCCGCTACTAGGTTTCCACTCTAATCTGAAAGCCGAGTTCCGTATCCAACAGCCAATGTTAAGACCCGATTGACGTGTTCGCCGATCGTCCATTTGAAAAGTTAGAAAAATGAACCTTATGGAAATCGTTGTCATTATTTCATTGGTAATTGGTATTCTTCTTCTGAATCGCCCGGTCACAGTTCTATGTCAGCGTTTGTATACCAGGCATCAGTTCAAACGTTTTATTGCCCGGGAGACATTCTACCACTCCGTTATTTCCCGACATTTCAGGTACTACAACCGCCTTGGTCTCGAAGAACAGCGGAAATTCCTTTTCCGCACCTATCTCTTTCAGCACGCCAAGAACTTCCACTATATAGAGGTAGAGCCTTCCGCCGAAATGCCGATCCTCGTCAGCGCCGCCGCCGTGCAGCTGACCTTCGGCCTCGAAAAGTTCAAGCTGAACTATTTCGACGACATCTTCATCCTCCGCGATGACTACCACTACGGGTACTATTCCCGTCCCTTCATGGGCCACGTCGACCAGACAGGCATCTATCTTTCCTGGGATAATTTTATCAAGGGTATCTCCGGCCAGACCGCCAACTGCAACGTCGGTCTCCACGAGATGGCTCACGCCCTCGCCTACGTCAACTTCGTGACCCAAACCGAAGAAGACAAACACTTCAAGAAAGAGTTCCCCAACTTCTCCAAAGCTGGCCCGCCCGATCTTCACCTCCATGCAGCAGGGAGAGGTTCGCGCCAAGAATTTGCTGGGTGACTACGCCGCGACCAACTACCACGAGTTCTGGGCCGTCGCCGTCGAAGTATTCTTCGAAAGTCCCGTCGCCTTCCGCCACGAGATGCCCGATCTGTACGAGGCCATGGCCTGCGTCCTCAACCAGGACCCCCTCAATTTCATCTCCGGCAACACGACGATCATCCGCCGCCCCGAAGCCTCAAAAGCAAAAATTACCGCAACCCCAAAAATCAACGGGACCCCGGCAACTACCGCGAAAGCAGCTTCGTAAACCGCCTCACATCCGCGTCAGGTCTTATGGGACTACCCCCAACGATATGCTGTGCCAACTGCCTTGCAAAATAAGGCGCGAGGCTACACCCCTTTGTCCCCATCCCGTTCAGGATCCCCACCCGGGAATACACCGGATGAAACCCGACAAACGGTCTTCGCTCCACCGTCGCCGGTCTCACCGAGGCAAAATGATCCACAATCCTGAACGGCAGCTTTATCCAGTTCTTCAACAACAAATCAGTCCTCTCCCGAAAAGCCGCCGTCGGCCCATCCGTCTCAAACGACCACTCATACGAGGATCCAACCCAATAGAACCCATCCTGCCACGGCGCGAGACTGATCCCCTTCTTAAAGACCGGCCGATCCCCTCTGCGTCCGCCACCCCCAACGGGATACTCCCCTCTGCGTCCGCCACCCCCAATAGGGTCCTCCCCCTTGCGCCCGTCACCCCCAATGAGGCCCCCACTATACCCCCCAGTTCCGGGATCTCGACAATCAGCACCTCCCCCTTATTCGGCGCGAACGGCAGCCTGGAAAACCAGGGGCTATCACAACTCCCGATCCCATCACAAAAAACCACCCTTTCCGCCCTGATATCCCCATACCGCACATAGTCAGGAAAAACCTCCAAATCCCCCGCTCAAACCGCTGCTCCAGCAAAATCCCCATCCCCACCATCCGTTGACGTGCCGCGGCCAGCAAACCTTGCATATCGACCAGATAACAGGGGCTGATCACCCCATATCCCAACTCGTAATAAAAACAATCCTTCCACCGGGCCTCGTCAGCCGGCAGCTGCAGCCAGCTCGCATCCTCCGCCAGCCGGTCGAGAAAGGCCAGCCGCATCTGCGCACTGGGGAAAAAATCAGTCACACTGGTTTCAGTCAGAAAAGGGCGCCCCAGAACCCCGCTCAACCGGCCATATGCCTCCCGCGCCGAAGCCAGCAGCTCGTCGATCATCCAGGTCGTCACCAGCCGCCGCCCGGTCACGGGATTGATTAGCCCCGCGGCAATCCCGGAGGCGGCAAAAGGCCGGGCCTCGTCGATCACCAGATGGCTGACACCCGCCGCCTCCAGCTCAAGGCTCAAAAAACTCCCGCAAATCCCTTGTCCGATGATCAGTGTATTGACCTGCTGTGACATGTTGTCGTGGTTCGAAGTTTGCTATAGTAAAAGCGTAAAAGTAAATAAAATGCTGGGTTTACGTTTTTCAGCGCCGCGGCGGCCGCGGCCGCCTAACCAACCGCCTTGCACAGATAGGCTTCAGGCGCGTATACGATAGTATCAATCAGTACGGCATAAAAAAAGGCGTCGACGAAATGGGCATCGACGCCTTTATCGAACACTGTGCGCGGCTCGCCGCAGGCACCGGCGCCGTTACCGGCCTCGGCGGTCCCGTCACTTTTCTCATCGGCATCCCCGCCGATATGATCAACTGTCTTACCCAGCAATTCCGCGTCACCCTCGGCGTCATCTACCACCGCCGCGGCACCTATAATATCGCATTCGACGAGTTCATGTCCATCGTCGCCATCAGCGTCGGCGTCGAAGCCGGCCTTATCATGACCCGCGGCGTACTCGAACACATCGCCGAACGCCTCTTCGTCCGCATGGGCGCAAGGGCCGGCGGCCGCCTCATCCCCTCGTCGGCGCCGTCGTCGGAGGCACCACCAACTATTTCTTCATCAAAGGCATCGGTCGCTCCGTAAAAAGACTCCCCCTCTAGGAGCCCCCAGCGCACCCCGTCACTCCACACTCACCCGTATCCCCTCACTATGATACGAAAACTCCGGAGCATACATACACTCCACACTCGTAATGCCATTACTGAAACTACCAGCCTGTCCCACCGTCAGCGGATACTCAAACACGTAAGTCCCCCTCGGCAACAACGAAAAGAAAAATCCGTGCTCGCATCCTTCGTACTCTCATAGTACCCCAACCCATCCTGCCACTTGTACTGGCTGATCACATTCACAGGCTCCATACAAGCCGCCCGCATATCCTTCATATGGACATACTCCAAACTCCTGTCCGCCTTCAACTGTATCCTCACCACGACCTTATCTCCAGGCCTAAGCACACCGTTGTCAGCCACAGGCTCCAACACCCTGCCAGCCCCCGTCAGCCGCTCGATAAATAATTGCTTTGTCAGCGCCAGCGGCGCCGTACTGCTGCCGGGCGGCGTGATCTTGTCTAATATGTCGAAATACTGCCAGTAGACCGAACCCCACGCCGGCGAACCGGATCCCGAACCCGACCCAGCACCGGCAGACCCCATAGTCACCGTAATATTCCCCATCGACGGATTCACGAACGGCGCATCAAAAACTTTTTAAAATACCCCGTCCCGGCTTCCCCCTGCTCCTGCTGCACCAGCTTGTCACCGAGCCTGATCGTAACATTTCTTTCCTCACTGACCCAGCTAACCCCACCCACGAGCAACGCATAACACGCGTCCGCAGTGGCTTTCGTCGTCCTCCAGCTATGCGTCTGCTTTTGTTTCAGCAGCCAGGTCTTCAGGTCCCGGTCGACGGCCTTGTCCGCTCCAATCTCGCCAAAAGCTTCTATCAGCAGCGACTGTATCTCGATCGGCGCTTCATACCAATAGTACCCGCCTTCCATACCCTTCCAGTACATGCCTCTTTCCGCGTCGACGATAGCAGTCTGCTTCAGCGACTTGACAATGTCCTTCGCCGTCTGCACATCCCCCGTCCGGAACAGGGCCAGCGCGATCATGCCCTGCACATATTTACTGCGGCTGACCCACGAACCCTGCACCTGTTTGCGGAAATAGCTGACCGCCGGCAGTATATTACCCGGAATCCCATAGTCGTTGAAGAAACTCCGCATATAGAGATACTGTACGGGCAGCTCTCCGATCCACGGCATCACGGTCTTCGCTGCCGCCACCGGCCGCGCCTTGACCTGCTCCTCATACCTCTTCTTCATTTGCAGATCCACATACGCCAGCGCCGGCTTCACGATCCCCGCCACCTGCTGCACCAGCGATTCGGGTATCGCATTCAGCCGCCTGCATATGCCCGATCCCCGTGAGGATATACTGCGTGATATATAAGTCATTCATCCCGCCCTTGAACCACGCGAATCCCCCGTCCTCCGACTG
Organism: Puia sp. P3; assembly: GCF_050632245.1. Lineage (NCBI taxonomy): Bacteria > Pseudomonadati > Bacteroidota > Chitinophagia > Chitinophagales > Chitinophagaceae > Puia > Puia sp. P3. Next base: position 6,149,836 of record NZ_CP192583.1, on the reverse strand, counting down.
CATAGCCTTCAGCCGGTCGAAAGTCGTCGCAAGCTCCGTACTCATCCGGTTCATGTCGAAAAGCCTCGCGACATTTTTCTTCTGCTGCTCTTCCGTCTTCCCCTGCAGCACCCATGGCGTTTCTTCGAGAAGCACGGATTTCAACTCCTGATTCTTCTGCAGATTGCTCAGCAGCGCCGCCGTGTCCTGTGTCTCCCAGCGCCGGAAGATCTCCTTCAGTCGGGGAGAGGACCCCACGATCCTGGCCGCCAGCGCATTGGCATACCACCGGTTGAAAGTCTGCTCCGCACATTCATACGGGTATTCGCTCAGATAGGGCAGCGACTGTACGGCATACCAGACTGGATTTGCCGTGAACTCCACCGTCAGCGCATGGTGATTGAGCGTCTCGCTGCCGCCGCTATGCAACAGCTTGCCGAAAGTAAATTGTCGCGTTCCGTCACCCTTCATATCCAGGGGCAACGTTTCGGTCACCAGCATACGATTGCTCACCACTGGCAGAACCGCCTCCTCCCCATCACTATAACTTTTCGACTGCGCCGTCACCCGATAGGTCAGCGGACGGTTGTACTGGAACGGTACCACCAGCGGGAAACTCACCACCGCACTCTGCCCCGGCCCCACCGTAAAATATTGGTTGGGCTGCCGGTTGGTAAACCATCCGTCGGCCGTCTCCCCCGTCGTCGGGTCCGTCAATTGAAGGGCCACCTGTCCCGTCATCTCCGAGTCCGTCAGATTCACCACCTTCACCGGCAAGTCCAGATGATCCCCCTCCCGCAAAAACCGCGGGACATTCGGCTGCACCATCAGCTGCTTCTGCGTCACCACCGTCTTCTCCGAATACCCGAACGCCAGCTCCTTCGTATGCGCCAGAACCATCCAGCTTCCACGACGTCAGCGCCTCCGGCATCGTAAACGAAAAACTCGTGTTCCCCCCACTATCCGTCCTCAGATCCGGAAAAAAGAACGCCGTTTCATTGAAGTTCCTGCGAACCTGCACCGGGCCATTCCCCGGCCCATTCACAGGCGCCGGCACCGGCGCGGCAGACGGCGCATCCGCCGATACTTCGTCTGCCTTCTTTATCATTACCCCCGGTAAATAGCCTTCTGGCTCTGGCATCACCCTTCCGGCAGCGATACCCTGCGACGAAGCGAGATTGTACATCACCGGCGCATTGCCCCTTCTCATGGAAGGAGAATAATAATTCCCCAGCGGATTGTCGTCGCCCGACATCAGCCGGTCATAAACTTTGATATACGGCGGACGCACCCCCTGTCCTCCCATTTCATAAAGCTATACCCGGACACAAAATTGCTGCTCATCCAGGGCCACCGGTCGCCGGACAACTCCGGATAAAGGTCCGGTTTCGCCCACTGATGGGATTCGAACTGGTCCAGAGAAGCGTCATACATCGCTGCCAGCACCTCCGCCGATACTTTGTCTCCATGCTGCCCGCTGATAGTAACCGACCATTTTTCTTTACTGCCAGGCTCCGTCTTATCCCGATAGCTTGCATATCGTACGGCCAGCTCTTTGTTGGTCCAGGGCACATTGATCCGATGCGTAACGGAATAGATCCGGTTGTCTTTGACAAAAACGTCCGATACGCTGATTCCGCCGCGATCTGTTTCCGATATATCGAATTCGGTCGTCTTCCTTTCCCCGCCGAGTGTAAAGAGGCCGATAGCGGAATCTTTTTGTTGGATATGCTCGACATGGCGGAAGACAACGACTTCTTTCGCAGAGCTGCCTACTTCTACCCTGGCCTTCCTGCCGGGCTCCACCGTTTGTTCAGGCACAGACAACCAGCTATACTGGGGATTGGCCGGCTTCCCCGTCCTGCCATCGTATAGCTCTATATAACTCCCGTCCTTTACTTCCTGCCCATATGCGTCGGTGGTGGTAGCTTCTACGAAATACCAACCAGGTGTCAGACGTCCCGCGGGTATACTGAAACGGGCGCCGGAAGCAGCCCCCGTAGCCCCGCTTTCTTCCCAAACCGCCGAACCCTTTGCCCACGATTCCTTCTCCAGTTCATTCTTGTATTCATCGTGGGGAAAGCTATCCAAAAACGCCTTCTCCGTCATCAGCCAGCGGTCAGGTCGCGCCCACAGCCGTTGCCGGATGAGCCGCTCAGGCGACCGCAGCGGATAAATACTGACTTTCACCCTGCTATTGACTGGCTCTCCGGAAAGATTGGCGCTGCCCACCGTCAGTTGCCTGAGGCTATCCGAAGGCAGGTGTTCACCTCCCGCGACCCGAAGGTCCAGATTTAACGCAGTGTATCCTGTCGTGACAGAGGTCCTGCCGCTGCGCGTTTCACCGTTGATGTCGGTTACGTCGGCCGATACTTCGAACTCCCATCGGGGATCTGTCTTGCGGTCGATCATACGGTCCGGGGAGGCGACAAAGACAATGCTGAAATTACCTTTCGAATCAGTTTTTACAACGCCGTGTTTGATCTCCTTTGTCTCACCGCGCGGAACGATCCTGCCCCAAGAGTACAGCGGACGGACCATCGACCTTCTTATGACTCTGTAGGTTACCGAAGCCCCATCCAGTCCATTGCCGGCATATGCTTTGACATTTCCTGTGACACGGATACTGTCTCCCAACCGGTATCCGCCTTTTTGCTTCTCATATTCCACATAGAAGGTCGGACGCTTGTATTCTTCCACGGAAAAAGATGCTTCACCGTTCTTAGCATCGCTGAGCCGCCAACTTCCGTTGAGCCGCCCCGTCGGAAGCCGAAAACTTCCGTGGTATGAGCCATAGTCGTTGGCGGTCAGTTCCAGCGAATCGACGACCGTTGAATTGGCGTCGTAGAGGAAAACCTTAGTCTTGCGGCCTGCCATCATTTTAGGTTCGTGTGACGTCTTGTCCCTCGTCACTACGACCCCTTTGAAATACACGGTCTGTCCCGGTCTGTAGATCTTCCGGTCAAGGAAGAAATAGGTCTCCTGATGTTCCTCTTCGTATTTCTCCGGTTCCGATTGCGCCTGGTCGTAATACATCGGGCCATTGGACGCGTACATATCGCGGACAAAGAGATGATCGCCGCCCGTGCTTATCTCCAGTGCAATTTCCCTGTAGGCATTTTTGCCCGCGTCATTCCGAAGGATGAAATGGCCCTTATCGTCGGTATGATACAGCTCCGCCTTTTTCAGCTGCTGCCGCGTGCTTTGGTCGGGACTCCATACCTGCACCGTCGCACCGCCTAGCGGCCGGCCGCTGTTTCGGTCGACGACAAAATAGTCGCTTCCCTTTTGAAAGTCAGCGATGCCCGATACATAAAGGTATTGGACGCATACGGCCTTTCCCGGGCCAGAGTCGGGATCGGCAGTACCCAATAATGCGTAGCTGCCGGAAGGCAATGCGCCGATCGCGATCTCCGCGCTATGGCGCCGGTAGTCATGGTCGTCCGGCAGAGCCAGGTCGAACCGGCGGTAGGCGGGCCTTCCCGCTATCTCTTTCCAAAACCCGGGATCACCGATATTGATATTGGGTAACTTCGTATAACTATCCATATTGATCAGCCGGAGATAGAGGTGGTCGATATTGCTCCAGGTGACCAACGCGCGCATCGGCATTCCCGGCGGGTTGATCTTTTCTGTTTGGACCGTCAGATATTTTTGCAACAGCTCGTCGCGAAGCCGGAGACAGTCTTCTTTTCCCTGACTGCTATCTTTTTGTGCGATGACCCTGTCGCAGATGGCCTTTGCTTTTACGTTGTCATATTGCTTCGCCTGCAGATACCAGGCTTCCGCCGCAGCCGGTTCGTCGCCGTATTTGTCGGTTATTCGGATCAGCGCATGCGTAAACATCCCGTCCTTGTCGTCCATCGCCCCGTTGTTATTCACAAATTGAAGACGTTCGAGATCGACATCGATCAGTGCTGCGGGCCTGGAGTCTCCCAGATGAAAGACGATCAGCCGCTGGAACAGCGTCAGCGCCCTGTACTGGCGCGAACCCGTATCCGTGGTGATCCAGCGATGACGGGCGAAGGCTGCAGCATCGCCGAAGGCAACGGTATCCTCGATCGCGAATGCGTCGGCAGCCGCCCCGGTCCCGGCAATATTATAAGTGAAATAATCCAGCGCCCGGTGCGCCAGCAGGTCGAACAACGTTGGCCTCAGCGAAGGAACATTTCCCTTCAGAAGTATGGGATTGAAATCAGCCGGTTTGACCGACGCCAGCAGAGACTGCTGCTGCAGCGAAGCCAAATACAACCCTCCGATCCGGCTGTCAAAATCATCGGCGCCCCACGTGCCCATATCAGCTTTTACAAAATTCACCGTCTTCGACCGGTTCCTCAGCTGCCATTGGTGCCCCAGAAAATATCGTTCATAAACACCCGCCAGCAAATTCTCAAGGACGGCCCTCGCCGGCTGCGGAGCGACCACAATCGCAGAGTCCAGTTCCTTTACGGTCGCTTCTTCTGCATTTTCATTTTTGCTGTTCAGCACCTCGCGGTAGATCAGGGCTTTGATGCTCTGGGGTTGATTGTGCTCCTGTCTGGACAGCAGCAGCAATTTATTGACTTCGGTCAGCGCCGATTCGGTAAGGCCTTTTTTATTATACAACGAATCGATGATCTTCCACTTACGATCATAGTCCGTCTTCGGCTGGGCTACCAGCCCACTTACCGAAAGACAGAGAGTTACCAGGATACTGAGGTTTTTCAGGCGCATAGGTCAAAACTTTTTTAAAGATACTTTTTTTCCAGGATGCACCGTCTGAGCCAATTACATATGGTAATACCCTTTTAACATAGCTATAACTGCCCGGCCTTAAACATGCCGCACCCCCGCGATCTTATATAGGAAAACTGATTTACTTAACTTAAAATTGAATTTATGAAAACGAAATTATTTATACTCCTTGCTGCTGGTTTGTTCGCCGGTGTCGCTACCCAGGCTCAGGGCCGTTTTGACGACCGCCGCGACCTTAGTCACGACCGCGTAGACGTCCGCCACGATCGCAGCGACCTTCGCTATGATCGCCGCGAAATGAGCCGCGACAGAAGGGACGGCGACTTCCATGATCTCCGTCACGACCGCAGGGACTATGCCCATGACCGCCGCGACCTCCGCTTTGACCGTCATGACCTCTACCGCGACCGTTACGACCGGGCCCGCGACCGCAGGAACTGTTTCTAAAAACTAAGTCTCTATACATAAGGCCATCAATACAAAAGCCGGTCCCTGAGAAGGGGCCGGCTTTGCTTTATAAATGTCTTGAAGCCTATTTCTTCAAAATTTTCGCCATCGTACTACCGATCTCAGCCGGCGTCTGTACAACAGTGATCCCACATTCCGCCATGATCTTCATCTTCGCCGCGGCCGTATCGTCGGCGCCGCCGATGATCGCACCGGCATGGCCCATCCTTCTTCCGGGAGGCGCCGTCTGGCCCGCGATAAATCCAACTACCGGCTTGCGGTTATTTTCTTTTATCCAGCGGGCCGCCTCGGCTTCCATGCTTCCGCCGATCTCTCCGATCATAACGATACCTTCCGTTCCGGGATCGTTCATCAGCAGTTCGACCGCTTCTTTTGTCGGCGTTCCGATGATGGGGTCGCCTCCGATACCTACGGCGGTTGAAATTCCGAGACCGGCCTTCGCCACCTGGTCCGCTGCTTCATAGGTCAGCGTACCCGACTTCGATACGATGCCAATCTTACCCGGCTTAAAGACAAATCCTGGCATGATTCCGACCTTGCACTCACCCGCAGTGATCACACCGGGGCAGTTGGGGCCGATCAGCCTCGTATTCCTGCCCAACAGGTAGTTCTTCGCCCTTACCATGTCCTGTACGGGAATACCTTCAGTGATACAGATGACCAGCTCGATACCGGCCTCGGCCGCTTCCATGATCGCGTCAGCCGCAAATGCCGGCGGAACGAAGATGATGGATACATTGGCCTGCGTATTTTTTACCGCGTCAGCTACCGTATTGAAGACCGGACGCTCGATATGCGTAGAGCCACCCTTTCCCGGGGTAACCCCACCCACTACCTGGGTGCCATAGTCGATCATTTGCGTAGCATGGAAAGTCCCTTCTGTTCCTGTAAAGCCCTGTACGATGATTCTGGAGTTCTTGTTAACTAAGATTGACATGAGAGACGTTTTTAACCGTTCGGGGGACGAAGTTAGGGGAAAAACGTTTCCCGTCCAATCAATTTTGTCGGGCTTTTCCGCGGCCTTGCACCCAATTCTTCCATTACCCGTCAGCGCGGTCCTCACCCCTCGGGCGAATCAATTCTTATTCTGGGCATACATCACGATCGAAGCCTTTTCGATAACGTTTGCGTTGAGATAAAATCCCACCAGCGCCGGCCCGGCAGTCTTATCCAGCGCGATCTTCGTCTTCAGGGCATACACCGTAATGATATATTCGTGGATCGGTCCGGGAGGAGGCGCAGGCCCGAGATAACCCGGCATACCGGCGTCATTGTTGGTCTGGATCGTGCCTGCCGGAGCCAGGTTCTTGCTGACATTCCCCGCATCGGCCCTGAGTTCCGTCACGCTGGCGGGGATATTGAACGCCTGCCAGTGCCAGAATCCGCTGCCCGTCGGAGCGTCCTTGTCGTACATGGTCACGGCAAAAGCCTGCGTACCCGCGGGCGCATTCTCCCAGTGCAGTTCGGGGGAGATATTGTCTCCGTGGGCGCCAAAACTATTCGCCCATTGCTTATTGGTCGCCTGTCCGCCAATATCATTGCTTTTCAGCGTAAACGTCTGTGCCGATACAGTCCCGGCCATCATAGCCAAAACAAGAACCAAGATTAGTCTGTGCATATTAATGAAGATTTAATACGCAAATTTATTCCAGGATCGGGATGCCCGCTAGGGCCATTGGTCCAATTACTATCGGCAGACGTTCACCGTATCGGCCCCAAAATTCTTTTGAAATTCCTTCGGCGTAACGCCATACACCTGCTTGAACGACTGGCTAAAACTGGAGTGATTTTCATACCCCAGCTGAAAATAAATTTCACTCGGCCTGGCCTGCTGTCGCAGCAGTACCACCGCCTGCTCCATCCTCCGCTGCAGCAGCCATTTTATTCGGCGAGGTCCCATACAACCGGGCAAATCTTCTCTTGAAAGTAGACAGGCTCAAATTACACAAAAACGCCAGCTCTTCCACAGTGACGGAGTGGGGGAGATTGCTCTCTACCGCGGCCTGCAGCTGCCTGTCGGTCGCGTCGACACGGTCGAAGATCCGGAACGAGAACAGCGCCTCGGGACATTTGTCCGCCAGATAAAGCAGCAGCTCCTCGAACTTCAGCTGCAACAGCTCCTCCTGTAATGGACCGGCCTGCACCAGCAGCTGCAGCGAGTGGAGATAGTTCTGAATAAAGGCGTCGGCCACGAAATTTACGATCGCCTCCTCACCGCATCCAATGATCTTCTCCGTCCGCTCCAGCAAAAATGGATATTTTGTAAAGGTCGACCTCAGCACTTCATCGTTAAAGAAGAACAACAGGCTACGGTAACAGTTGCCGGAAGAAAGTTTTTCCGTCATCAGACAGTTCCCGCCCGCGATCATCAGGAACTGGCCGGGAAAGATGCGAAGCGGAGCACCCGGACGGTGTACCAGTTTTTCTCCTTCCAGCAGAAAGCTGAAGAGATTGTTCGTAATCGTTACCCTGGACTTACTGGAGGCGAGTGAACTCTCGTACATACGGATGCCGATCTTCTCCGGCGATACAGGGCATATTTCGCCGGCAAAAAGATCGGTTGGTATCGTAAACAGATTTCCCAAATTAAAAGGCTGGCCGTTCTATTTCAACAGTTCGTCCATATTCCGGTTGTTGTCGATCTTGCCCTTGGCTTCCAGCATCCGCATATCCTTCGCGTCCTGGAGGAACTCGGAGGCGAAGATAAAATCGTTCAGCAGCTTGTTCTTGCTGAAGATGATCTCCTTGTTGCTACCCTCCCATTCTTTGACGCCCTGGTACATATACATGATATGATCGCCGATTTCCATCACGCTGTTCATATCGTGCGTATTCACCACCGTGGTGATATTGTATTCCTCGGTAATTTCTTTGATGAGCTTGTCGATCAGCAGGGAGGTTTGCGGGTCGAGACCGGAGTTGGGCTCGTCACAGAAAAGATACTTGGGGTTGAGTACGATCGCCCGGGCGATGCCAACCCTTTTCTTCATCCCCCCCGATATTTCGGCGGGATATTTTTTATTGGCGTCCTTGAGATTGACGCGGTCCAGTACCTCGTTGACCCTTTTCAGTTTTTCCGCATAGGTCTTCTTCGTAAACATATCCAGCGGAAACATCACGTTCTGTTCGACCGTCTGACTGTCGAACAGCGCCGAGCCCTGAAAGAGCATGCCGATATTCTGGCGCAGGTCCTTGCGGCGTTCCTCATTCATTTCCGAAAAGTTCTGGCCGTCATAGATGATCTCCCCGCTGTCGGGCTCGAACAGATCCGACCAGGCATTTCATCATTACGGTCTTGCCGCTGCCGCTGGTGCCGATGATCAGGTTGCATTTCCCCGTCCGGAATACCGCGCTCACGTCGTTGATGACCGTCTTCGGGCCAAAACCTTTTTTATGTTTTTGATCTCGATCATATGTTTCAGTCTCTGCTCCGCTGCGCCGCTATCGCGGCCTAACCGGAGCCAATGATTTGATGAACTTTCGGCGGTTGCTTCCAGGGCAAGTCACAATAGGATCGCCGAAAGTACATAGTCCGCAAAAAGCACCAGCACGCAGCTCACAACCACCGCCTTGGTGCTTGCCCTTCCGATCTCCAGCGCGCCGCCCTGTACATTATACCCGAAATAGGCGGGAATGCTCGAAATGATAAAGGCGAATGTATAGGACTTGGCGAGAGCGAAAAATACGTTATACGGCTTAAAGTACTGATGAAGCCCTTTATCAAAAGCCGCCGAGGACAGGATCCCCGTCGCGGTACCGGCCACCCGGCCGCCCCAGATACTCAGCACCATGGATATGACGATCAGCATGGGGATCACGAAGATCGCCGCCAGCAGCTTGGGCATGATCAGATAGGCCTTGGTATTGATGCCCATTATCTCGAGCGCGTCTATCTGTTCGCTGACCCGCATATTCCCCAGTTCACTCGCGATCTTGCTGCCGACCACACCCGCCAATACGATACAGACCAGGGTAGGCGAAAACTCCGAGGATGACCGTATCCCGGACGATCTGCGCGATGGTAGAGAGGGGATCAGCGGGCTCACCAGCTGGTAGGCCGTCTGCAGCGTCGATACCGCACCCATGAACACGGAGATGATCGCAACGATGCCCAGCGAGCCGATGCCGATATCCGAGCACTGGTGCATGAATTCCTTCCAGTACATCTTGCCGTTTTCCGGCTTTGAGAACATTCCCTTTAGCGTCAGCAGATATAGCCCGAACTCCGAGAAAAAATTCATCTTACTTATTTGGTTAATGTTTTACCCTTTTCCACCAGGGCGCCTTTCTGGACTCCTCATCGGAGGTCTTGCATTTGATCTGTGCATCGACTATTGCCACCAAAGCTACGTTATATATATTGCGCACGGTGCTGCCCAGCTGTAAAACGTGCACCGGTTTTTTCAGTCCCAGCAGGATCGGCCCGATCGCGTCGGCGCCGCCCACTTCTTTCAGCAGGTTGTAAGCGATATTGCCGGCTGCGAGATTCGGGAATACCAGCGTATTCACTTCCTGGTCCACCAGCTCGCTGAAGGGGTAGTTTTCCCGGATCAGTTCGTTGTTGAGCGCCACGCTGGCCTGCATCTCACCGTCTACGATCAGGCCTGGTTCCCTTTGTTTCACGATCTCCCTGGCTTCCGCCACCAGTCTGGCCTCGGGGGAATTGCTCGTCCCGAAGTTGGAGTAGCTGAGCATGGCGACCCTCGGGGTGAGGTTGAAATGCTGTACCTCGCGGGCGACCAGCAGCGTGATATCCGCCAGCTCTTCGGCGGTGGGATTGAAGTTGACGGTCGTGTCGGCGAGAAACAGCGGTCCTCTCTTGGTCAGCAACAGATACATACCCGCGATCTTCTTCACCCCGTCTTCTGTGCCGATGGCCTGAAGGGCGGGCCGGATGGTATCGGGGTAGTTCTTGGTCAGCCCCGAGATCATGGCGTCGGCAAGGCCGGTCTCCACCATCATGCAGCCGAAATAGTTGCGGTCGCGCATGATCTTGGCCGCCTCGTATTTATTGAATCCGCGGCGCTGGCGCTTCTCGAAGAACAACTCTCCGAATTTCTTGCGCTGCTCTTCGTATTCGTCGTTGTAGGGGTTGATCACCGGCATTCCGTCCAGATCGATCGAGTTGGCCGCGGCGATATGGCGGATCTTTCTCTCGTCGCCCAGCAGCATGGGATAGGCCACGCCTTCGTCATACAGCAGCTGTGCGACCTTTAATATTTTGAGGTTGTCGGCTTCCGCGAACACCAGTCTTTTCGGGTTCAGACGGGCCTTCGTGCTGAGCACGCGCATCAGCTGGTTGTCCAGACCCAGTCTCCTGTTTAGTTCGATGGAATAGGCTTCCCAGTTGTCGATGGGCTGCCCGGCCACGCCGCTTTCTATCGCAGCCTTGGCAACTGCGGGACTAACAGTCGATATCAGTCTGGGATCCAGAGGTTTAGGTATGATATAGGTCGGGCCGAAGACCATATTCTTCTCGTTGTAGGCCATGTTCACGATATCCGGAACGGGCGTCTTGGCGAGTTCGGCCGGGGCCTTTACCGCAGCCAGCTTCATGGCTTCATTGATCTGCCTCGCCCTTACGTCGAGCGCGCCCCTGAAGATAAAGGGGAATCCGAGGACATTGTTCACCTGATTGGGATAGTCGCTGCGGCCCGTAGCCATGATGATGTCTTCCCGGGCGGCGGTCGCCTGCTCATAGCTGATCTCCGGGTCGGGGTTGGCCATCGCGAAGACGATCGGCTTGCGCGCCATGGATTTGACCATCTCGGGAGTGACCACATTGCCGACGCTCAGACCGACGAAGACATCGGCGTCTTTCATCGCCGTTTCGAGCGTCCAGTCATTCTTCCTGACGGCGAATTTCATTCTCTCTTCATCCAGATCGGTCCTGCCTTCGTGGATCACGCCGTCCTTGTCGAACAGGGTGAAATGCTCCGGCCTGGCGCCCAGCGCGACGTAGAGTTTGACGCAGGCCATCGCCGCGGCGCCGGCGCCGTTGATCACGAACCGGACCTTATCGATCTTCTTTTTCTGTAACTCGAGGGCGTTCAGGAGGGCGGCGCTGCTGATGATGGCCGTGCCATGCTGGTCGTCGTGCATGACGGGTATCTTCAACTGGTCCCTGAGCTCGCGTTCGATATAGAAACACTCCGGGGCCTTGATGTCCTCCAGATTGATCCCGCCAAACGTGGGCTCGAGGGCCTTGACGATCTGGACGAATTTTTCCGGGTCTTTTTCGTTGATCTCGATGTCAAAAACGTCGATGTCTGCGAAAATCTTGAAAAGTACACCCTTTCCTTCCATTACCGGCTTCGACGCCTCGGGGCCGATATCGCCCAGACCCAGTACCGCGGTACCGTTGCTGATCACCGCAACCAGATTGCCTTTGGCGGTGTACTTGTAGACGTCTTCGACGTTCCTGTGGATCTCTTTGCAGGGTTCCGCTACGCCGGGAGAGTAAGCCAGGGAAAGGTCTCGTTGAGTTTTCGCCTCCTTTGTGGGAACGACCTCTATCTTACCTGGCCGTCCTTTCGAATGATATTCAAGCGCCTGCTCTTTTCGGAGCTGTTTTTTTGCATACGGGAAATTTATCGTTCCGGCGGCGTGGCTACCCCGCCGTCCGGGCAGGTCCTCCATAGGGGACCAGGGGTCCATAAACCGCTGCAAAATACGAAAATGCTGCCAAACCCGGTTTTGACCGATTTTACCCCTCGTCCCCCGTTTTTTACCCAACAAACTCCCACCCCGAACTCCCTCCCCTGCATACCCTGCGCGGTTCAGGCCACCCTCGACATTCCCGTCTTGCGCGGTTCACACCCCCTGCGCGGATCACACCCCCTGCGCGGTTCACGCCCCCTGCGCGGTTCACACCCCCTGCGCGGTTCACATCACCCCCAAAAAAAGAGCAAAAACCCCCACTGCACTCAAAAAGCACGAACATATTCTAAATTTCCCTAAATCGATCCTTATGCCACCCGTCCTAAACCTTTGCCTCAAAGGCAAACAGACCATCCTTTGCTCCCTGCTCTTCCTCAGCTTCACCCCCCTCCACGCATCCCCCACACCCTCCGACACCATCGGCCGCAAAAAAGACATCAACTACAAAAAGGAACTCCGCGAATGGCGCCACCACGAAAACGAGGTCAACACCCGCTATCGCCAGCTCACCCGTCAGCAGCAACGCCTCGCCGCCCAAGGCAAAAGCGATACCCTCCTCAACCAACGCGTCACAAGGCTAAAAAAGATCGTCGCCACCCTCGATTTCCTCCGCCACGACGACTCTCCCTATTATTACATCGTCAAAACCGTTCCGTCCACACAAAGCGCCGGCGCAACCGTCTACGATACCGCCAGCAGGTATATTGTATTTGGAATACAGGACGGCGACAACAACACCTATAGTTTCGTCCACGAAGTCACCCACGGTCTTCAATTCGCCCAGGGCCAGCTGGTGTTTAATAAGTCATCGGGACTGAGCATAGGAGACGATATCGGCGACGAACTCGAAGCCTACAGGAACCAATTCGCCTACGATACCTCATCCGTATCCGGCATCCACGATTTCGCCGCCATAGACAGCGCCTGGCTCCGAAGCCTGAAGGACCGCGACAGCGTCCCTCTGTACTCCCCAAAGATCACCGGAAAATACAACACCATCGGACTGACAACTGTCACCGTCGATTCCGACACCGTCGCACTCCGGGCCGCCTACCCGGCAATAACGTCCTGGGGCGACTTCCGCTTCCCCCTAAAAGACGCAACCCATTTCATCTTCCGCGTGGGCTCCAATAACTACTCCACCACCGGCAACAAAATACACGACGGCCTCCCCCGGATCGGTAGATCCTCTGCTCCGCCGGATCGCTCTCCGGATAAACGTCTATCAGCTTCACGACCCAGTCCGGTTCCGGATCCCGAATTTTTTTGGGGGACCGTACATATCTTCCTCGGTCCCGGAATCCGCCCACGGTCAGCGTCGGGACACGCGGCGAGTCGAGGATCGAAGACATCGCCTGCTTTTTCCAGTATTCGTCGTAGTTGGGATGAAGAGTAAAATTATTCCACGAGGGCAGCCTGTTCAGGAGATATTTGCTGTTCACATTGGACAGCGGCCCCAGCCGCAGATACCTGTCACAGGTGTCCTTCTCGGGGAAAGGAAACAACGAATCAATTTTCGGGATCTCCTCCATAACCGCTGCATGACACAGCTGCGAACAGCAGGATGAAGAAGCTCCTGACAAAGGAGTATATCATAGAAAAGGTGTTTGCTCCCTACTGCCCAAAATTCGTATGAGCCCCCAGCCACGCCATCATCCCGGCCCCGATCTCGATCGCAGACTCATCGATATTAAAAGTAGGCGTATGCACTCCCGACGTGATCCCCTTCTCTTCATTCATCACCCCGAGCCGGTAAAAACAACCCGGTATCTGCCTCGTATAATACCCAAAATCTTCAGCGCCCATCCGTATCTCCGTCTCCAGCACCCGGTCCCGCCCCATGAACTCCCTCGCCTCAGCCCGGGCGACCGTATCCAGCGCTTCATTGTTGTAGACCATCGGATATCCGACGTCGATATGCAGGTCGATCTCCGCTCCCATGCTATGGACCAGCTCGGTGGCCTGCTTACGGATCAGCTCGTGGGCGCGGAACCTCCATTCCTCGTCCATAGCCCGGAAGGTACCCATCAGCCTGACCTCGCTGGGGATGACATTGGTCGTATAACCGCCCTGCACGGAGGTGATCGAAAGAACAGACGGGGACAAAGGATTACGGTTGCGGCTGATTATCTGCTGCAGAGCCACCACCAGGTGGGAGGCAACAAGGATCGTATCCACCGTCAGGTGCGGAGCAGCCGCGTGTCCGCCCTTTCCTTTGATGGTAATATAGATCTCGTCGGCGCTGGCCATCACCATACCGCCCCGGAAACTCAACTTGCCAGTTTCCAGTCCCGGATGCACATGCAATCCGAAGATCGCCTGCGGCTCCGGGTTCTTCAATACCCCTTCTTTTATCATCAGACTCGCGCCGCCGGGATTCTTCTCTTCTCCGGGCTGGAAGATCAGCTTGACCGTCCCTTCCCATTCGTCCTTCAGCTGGTTCAGTATGCGCGATGCTCCAAGCAACACGGTCGTGTGAACATCGTGCCCGCATGCATGCATCACTCCCTCGTTGGTCGATTTATAAGGAATATCATTCTCTTCCCTGATGGGCAGGGCGTCCATATCCGCGCGCAGCGCAACCACTCTCTTGCCCGGGTTCTTTCCCTGCAGCAACCCCACTACACCGGTGCCGGCCATTACCTGGAACGGGATCTTCAGCTCCGAGAGCTTCTCCTGAACGAACTGCGACGTTTTATACTCCTGATAAGAGAGTTCGGGGTGCGCGTGCAGATGATGCCTTATCGATATAAAGTCCGGGGCGTATTCTTTTGCGAGCTGCTGAATCTTTTCCTTTAACATGGATATGGGATCAAAATTTTATTAGTGGTTATCGTCCGCGATCTTCACCTGGGGTCGTCCGCGATCTTCACCTCGATCACGTCCCGGATAACATACGTACCCGAAGGGAACAGTCGTTCCAGCTGTTTCTGCATCTCTTCCGCCTCTTCCTGCGTCTTGAAGTTACCTACTTTTAATTTATAGTTCGGCGCCTGATACAACAGATAGGGCTTCAGATCGGGGAATTCCTGGTAAACCTTTGCCTTTGCCGCAAAGACCTTACTGCGGTCGGTCGTGTTGATCACCTGTATCCGAAACCCCGGCATATTCTTGCGGGTTTCCCTCGTCGTCTCCGCATTGATCTCTATCTGTTTAAGGATCAGCTTGTCCACACGCGGGTCTTTCACAACCGCCGCCGAGCCCATGGTCGCCGTTGAGTCGGTCTGGGCCAGGCTTCGCTGGGCCATGAACAAAGTGACGATTAAGAGAAGTTTATACATAGTAATTTTTTTCACACTCCTGCAAATGTCCGGCCAAATCCCTGCGGACCAGCCTCAGTAGCCGCCTCCAACCCCCGCGCCGCCGCCAGCCCCGCCGCTACCCCCGAGCCGCCGGGTCCCGCCGGGTGTCCCGGCTCCGTATGTTCCCCCTTCACAATCTCCACACTCGCACTACACCCCAACCTCTCTGCCCCGGCCTCCACCAGCGAAGCCGCAAATCCATAATCCCGTATCCCCCCGAAGCCTTGATCTTTATCCGCGCCGGCAAATGCCCCCTCATCAACCGCACCGCGGCAAGCGACGCCCCCTTCTCCGCATATCCCGTCGACGTCTTCAGAAAATCCACACCCACCCGGCTATAGATCCCACAACACTTCACGATCTCTTCGTCGGTCAGGATCCCGCTCTCGATGATCACCTTCACAATCTTCCCCGATGCATGGATCCGCCGGGTCAGTATACTCATCTCTTCTTCGAGCCGGTCCCAGTAACCTTCCTTCAAAGCTACCAGATTGATGACAATATCCAACTCGTCCGCTCCGTCGGCAATAGCCTGTTCGACTTCCGCCAGCTTGGCCGCCGTCGCAGAATAACCAAAAGGAAAGCCGATCACAGTCGCGACTTTTATCGCCGGATGAGCCGTAGCCGCAGCCGTCCTCACTAATGGCGGCGGCACACACACCGCGGCGAACCCATATACCAGGGCCTCGTTACATATTTTGTTTATATCAATATGTGTAGCCGTTGGCTTTAATAACGTATGATCTATATACGAAGCGATGTTAATCACCGACATTTTACCGTTGATATAATATTCAAACAGTAAAATTACTCCATTTACCTAAATTAGGGACCATTTTTCAACTAACACAACATGAGAAGCTCGCAACATCATCCGAGGGGAAAGATTCTCACCCTCGCCTTCACCGCATCGATCTCACTGATTTCCATTTTTAGCAAGGCCCAGACAACTTTCCCCGTGAACGGCGTAGCCAATCCCAGGGTAGGATGCTATGCCTTCACCCACGCAACGATCATAAAGGACGGCCAGACAACGATGTCGGATGCGACACTCGTCATCCGCGACGGCCTCATCGTCAGCGCCGGGCCCTCGGCCTCCGTGCCCAAAGACGCCGTCGTCGTCGACTGCAGCGGTAAATATATCTATCCCTCATTTATCGATATCTACAGCGACTACGGCATCCCAGCCGCTGAGAGGGGTACAGCCCGTCCCGCCTTCGATTTCCGGGCGCCGGCGCAGATAACCTCCAATACAAAAGGCGCCTACAACTGGAACCAGGCCATCCACCCCGAGACCGACGCCTCCCGTCTTTTCACAGTGGACGACGCAAAGGCAAAGCCGCTCCGCGAAATAGGCTTCGGCACCGTCCTTTCGCACCTGAAAGACGGCATCGCCCGCGGCACCGGCGTAGTCGTCACCCTCGCCAACGACAAGGACAACCTCGTCGTAGTCAAACAAAGGGCGTCCGCCAACTATTCGCTGAATAAAGGATCCTCCACACAGAGCTACCCCGGCTCGCTGATGGGCTCCATCGCCCTGCTTCGCCAGACCTATCTCGACGCACAGTGGTACAAGAGCCTGCCCGCGCACGAAGGAACCAATCTGTCTTTGCAGGCATGGAACGAACAACAAACGCTCCCCCAGCTCTTCGACGGCGGGGACAAATGGGGCGACCTCCACGGCGACCGCATCGGCGACGAGTTCGGAGTTCAGTATATCATCAAGGCCGGCGGCAACGGATACCAGCGGATGCAGCCGATCATCGCAACCAAAGCAGCCTACATCATTCCCCTCAATTTCCCCAGGCCGTAGACGTGGAAGACCCGGGCGACGCCCGCTATGTCTCCCTCGCGGATATGAAACACTGGGAAATGGCGCCTACCAATCCTGGAGCATTCGAGAAGGCCGGCATCACCTTCTGTCTCACCGCCTCGGATATGCACGATACGAAACAGTTCTTTACCAACCTCCGCAAAGCCTTCGACTATGGCCTTTCAGAAAATAAAGCGCTCGAAGCGCTGACAAAGACCCCCGCGACCCTCATCGGCATCTATGACAAGGTCGGCAGCCTGGACGCCGGCAAACTGGCCAATTTTCTGATCACCAACGGTCCGGTCTTCAACGAAAAGACCAGCATCGTGGAGAACTGGGTACAGGGCAAAAAATACGACGTAAAGAAAGAAGCCTGGAAAGACATTAAAGGCCAGTACGCTCTGGCCGTGACCGTCGCCGGCGGAACTACCGGCAACTATGTTCTCGACGTCAAGTCCCCGACATCCGCCAGCATCATCGGCAAAGACACCCTCAACGCGAAATTCAGCTACGACGGAGTCCTCATCTCTCTTAGTTTCCCAGTGCCCGCAGCCGGCCGCGGAGGCGATGTCCCAGGCCGCGGGGCAGAAACCCCGGGCCGCCGCGCAGGCGGCCGCGTCCCCGCCGCAACCCACCTCAGCGGCGTAGTCAACGGCAGCAGCTGGAACGGCAACGGTACCGATTCCGCCGGCAACCTCGTCGTCTGGACGGCTACCTTCACAAAAGCAACGCCGCCCACCCCCGACACGACCCATAAGAGAATAGCCAAAATAGGCAAAGTCCTCTATCCCTTCGACGGCTACGGCTGGGACAGCCTTCCCAAACAGGAAGACCTCCTGATCAAAAATGCCCTCGTCTGGACCAACGAAAAAGAAGGGCGGCTGGAAAATACCGACGTACTGGTCAAAGCCGGCAAGATCGCTAAGATCGGAAAGAACCTCTCCGCCGCAGGCGCCGCCACTATCGACGGCACCGGCAAATGGCTGACGCCGGGTATCATCGACGAGCACTCCCATATTGCGGCCTTCTCCATCAACGAAGGCGCGCAGTCAGTGACTTCCGAGGTGCGCATCGCAGACAACCTGAACCCCGAAGACATCAACATCTACCGCCAGCTCGCAGGGGGCGTCACGAGCTCGCATATCCTCCACGGCTCCGCCAACACCATCGGCGGCCAGACCCAGCTGATCAAACTTCGCTGGGGCGTCGACGACGAAGGCCTGAAGTTCAGGAACTGGGACCCTTTTATAAAATTTGCGCTCGGCGAGAACGTCAAACGGACCACCTCCTCCAACAACAATCGCTTCCCCGACACCCGAATGGGAGTCGAAGAAGTCCTGATGGACGCCTTTACCCGCGCGAAGGACTACCAGCAGCAACGGAAAACGGCGCCGAACGTCACTCGCCGCGACCTCGAACTGGACGCACTCGTCGAGATCATGGAACACAAGCGGTTTATCACCTGTCATTCCTATGTCCAGAGCGAGATCACGGCACTCATGCGGGTCGCCGAGAAATTTGGGTTCCGCGTCAATACCTTTACGCATATACTGGAAGGTTATAAGGTGGCGGACAAGATGAAGGAACACGGCGCCAGCGTATCGACCTTCTCCGACTGGTGGGCGTATAAGATGGAGGTACAGGACGCTATCGCCTACAACGCCACCATCATGCAAAAAGTGGGGCTGAACGTCTGCATCAACTCCGACGACGCCGAGCAGGCTCGCCACCTCAATCAGGAAGCGGCCAAATCTGTAAAATACGGCGGCATGTCCGAAGACGACGCATTCAGGATGGTAACGCTCAATCCGGCCAAAGCGCTCCACGTAGCCGACCGCGTCGGCAGCATAAAAGAAGGGAAAGACGCCGACCTCGTCTTGTGGAACGACAATCCCCTGAGCATCTACGCCGTTCCGCAGAAGACCATCGTCGACGGCATCGTCTATTTCGACATCGACCGGGACGCCCGGCTGCGCAGGAATATCGCCGCCGAGCGCAACCGGCTCATCCAGAAACTCATCGGTGAGAAGCGATCAGGTGCCACGATGGCGCCCGCGACCCCGAGCTTCCACGTAGAGCTCAGCTGCGGCGACCACGGCCACCACGAAGGCCTGCTGACCATCGACGAACAGGACGGCGACGAAAGCGCCGCCCTTGACGCAAACAAATAAAATACTACAACAATGAAAAGATCCATATATATACTGGCGATCTCCTTCCTGGCTGCGGCGACGCTGAAGGCGCAGGACGACGTCTATCCGGCAAAGCCTTATAAAGGCAAACTCTTTATCACCGGCGGTACCGTTCACGTCGGCAACGGACAGGTCATCGAAGGCGGTTCCGTCGAAGTCGACAACGGCAAGATCATTCGCGTCGGCACGGGCCTCACACCGGCCGGTGACGCAAAGGTCGTCGACGCAAAAGGGAAGCAGGTCTATCCCGGTCTTATCCTCCCCGTCACCGACCTGGGCCTGAAGGAGATTGGCAGCGGCGTCCGCGGCTCCAACGACTTCCAGGAGATCAGCGACATCGACCCAAGCATCCGGTCGATAGTGGCATACAACACCGATTCTAAGATCATCAATACACTCAAGGCCAACGGCGTGTTGCTGGCAGGAGTAACGCCGGAAGGCGGGACGATCAGCGGTTCGTCTACCGTCGTCCAGCTCGACGCGTGGAACTGGGAGGACGCAGCCTATAAGATGGACAACGCGATCCACATCACCCTTCCGAGCTTTATCACTCGTCCCCGGCGCTTCGGCGGTGGCGGCGGCCGCTTCGGCGCCCGGGCCCCATCCGATCCGGTGAAAGAGGCCCCGGCCAAGGTCGACGAGATCAGGACCTTCTTCCGCGAGGCAAGGGCGTATCAGGCCGAGTCGGCACACAAGGAAACCAACCTGAAGTTCGAAGCCGTCAAAGGCCTGTTCACGAAACAACAGCGACTCTTCGTCCACGGTGACCAGCTCAAACAGATGCTCATCGCCGTCGATATGGCGAAGGAGTTTGGTTTTGACGTCACCATCGTCGGCGGCAGCGAGTGCTGGCTGATTGCCGACCTGCTGAAACAAAACAATATTTCCGTCGTCCTGCAGCAGACCAACAGTCTTCCGACCACCGAGGACGACGACTACGACCAGCCATTCAGGGTGCCCGCGATCCTCCAAAAGGCCGGCGTCCTCTTCTGCATCAATGATGGCCACGAAGAAACGCGCTACCGCAACCTCATGTTCAACGCCGGCGTCGCCGCAGCCCACGGCCTCACCAAAGAGCAGGCCCTCCAGGCGATCACCCTCAACAGCGCAAAGATCCTCGGCGTCGACGACCGCACCGGCTCCCTCGAGGCCGGCAAAGACGCCAACGTCGTCATCAGCAACGGCGACATCCTCGACATGCGCTCCAGCATCATCGAACACGCCTTCATCCAGGGCCGCGAAGTCAGCCTCGAGAACAAACAAACCCAGCTGTACCACCGCTACATGACCAAATACGGGCTATAACCAGCTCTTCCAAAAAATGTGAAGGCCACCAAACAGGGGCCTTCTTTTTTTGCACGTGTATTGCCATTTACTCTGCTTTTATACTCTTCGCCGGATTCGCCATCCCCCCGTCGAAAATGCCCCCCACGGCAGTCCCCCCATCGTGCATCCACTGCATTCTATCGCGCAAATCTTACCGTCCAGAGAACAACTCCCTCCCCCAATACCAAAATTCTTAATTTTATCCAACTACATGTCCGACAGCTATATCAATACGAATGCTCTTGCCGGCGCTTCCTTTGCGAAGGATATACAGGGTTCGCGTCTCCTGAGAAGGCGCTGGCTTTACCACCTGCTTTTTTGGCTGGCCTATTTTGGGTTGCTGCTGGTATTATACGCCAGTCTGAGAGACGCTGTCACGCCCGGGAATTGCCTCATGTACCTGGTGCTGCTCGTTTTCCAGGCGTTATTTGCCTATGTCAATATCTATCTGCTAATACCGCATCTTCTTTTCGCGCGGAAATATTTATACTATGGTCTGGCGTTGCTGCTGGACATCCTTGCCTGCGCCGTTGTCGTTATGCTCGTCGAAAAGGTACATGCACAGATAGATCCCGTTCATTTTGGGAAAATGCAGATCGGGCTTCGGACCGTCAGCGTCGCTGCCGTCCAGGAGGTCTACCTGATGGGCATGGTGACGGGGATCAAATTTCTCAAGGACTCTTTTCTCAACCAGCAGTGGATGAAGGAAAAGGAAAAGCAATACCTCGAGACCGAGCTGAAATTCCTCCGCTCGCAGATCCACCCGCATTTTTTCTTCAATACCCTGAATAATATCTATTCGCTCACGCTGAAGAAGTCCGACGACGCCCCCGGCGTCATTCTCAAACTGTCCGACCTGATGAGCTATATGCTGTACGAGTCCAACGTTCCGATGGTGCCGCTGGTCAAAGAGATCGACTATCTGCAGAACTATCTGGACGTGGAGAAACTCCGGTTTGGCCAGCGCCTTACCATCAACTTTACCTGGTCGGGCTTCGCGGGCGATATCGCCATCCCGCCGATGATCCTCATCCTCTTTCTCGAGAACAGCTTCAAACACGGCGTCAAGAACAATATCAGCCGGATCCATATCGATATCTCCCTCTGGCTGGACGACGAGTTCCTCTATTTCAAAGTGGAGAACCCGCTAACACAGGACGCGCCAGCCTACGCCCCCTCTGCCTGGTCCCCGCAACCCCCGGCCAATGGCAAAGGCATCGGCCTCGCCAACGTCCGCCGCCGCCTCGACCTCCTCTACGGCACCCGCTACCACCTCGATATCCGGACGGAAAAAGGCATCTTCAGCGTACTCCTAAAAATGCCCCTATGCTGAAAACCCTCAACTATATGATCGTGGACGACGAACCCCTCGCCATCGACGTGATCGAGAACTACCTCGGCCGTCTCGACGCCCACAACATCACCCGCTGCGAGAACGCCGTCGAGGCCTTTCAGGCACTACAGAACAAACCCTTCGACGTCGTCTTCCTCGATATCGAAATGCCCCTGCTTTCCGGGATCGAGTTTCTAAAGAGCGTCAAAGAACCACCCCTCATCATCATCACCACCGCCTACCGCGACTACGCCGTCGAAGGCTTCGAGCTGGAAGTCATTGACTACCTCGTCAAACCCGTCTCCTTCCCCCGTTGGATGAAGGCGATGGAAAAACTCGTCAAACTCAAACTCAGCGTCAGCCAGCCCCTGCAAAAAAGGGCGAGACCCCCAAAACCACCGACTATCTCTTCCTCAAAGTCGACCGGAAATTCGTAAAGGTGCTGATCAACGACATCCTCTATATCGAGAGCCTCAAGGACTATATCCGCGTGAAAACCCCTACCCAGGCGCTCATCTCCTATCAGTCGCTCACCGACATCACCGACAAGCTGCCGGTGGAAAGATTCGTCCGCGTACACCGCTCGTATACCATCGCCATCGACAAAGTAAGCATGATCGACGGCAACTGCGTCGAGGTCGACGGCAGGCTTATCCCGATTTCCCGCGAACACCGCCAGGAGGTCATGGAAAAAATATACAAATAACACTGTCATTCGTCGCGCAAATCCTACCATTCAGCGAATATTGCTTCATTCGGCTAAAAACGCTCTCCCGTCTTTTTGCACCGAACTAGTTTTACGGCTTGTAAAACTGATTCTAATGCGAAAATTAATGCTAATCATCCTGACCGTTTGCCTGAGCACGGCAGCCATTGCTCAGGAGGTCTCAGGCACCGTTCTTGACGAATCCCAAAAACCGGTCTCCGGCGCAACCGTCGGCATCCGAAAAGCCGCCGACCCTTCGGGCAAAGCCGCCGCCCAATCCTCGGGCAAATCCGCCGACACCTCCATTCTAAAATATACCACCACCGACCCCACCGGCAAATACTCCTTCCAGAGTATCCCCGCCGGCACCTACACCATCCAACTCTCCCACATCGGCTACGCCGACCGCAGGTCGGCGCCATTCCAGTCAACGGAAACACAACAGTCCCCTCCCTCCAACTGGGCCAAAAGGCAGGAAGCCTGAAAGAAGTCGTCGTCTCCACCCACAAACCCGCCATCGAAGTAAAAGCCGACAAGACCGTCCTCAACGTCGAAGGCAGCATCAACGCCGTCGGCCGGGACGCCCTCGAGCTCTTAAGGAAATCACCCGGCGTCATGGTCGACAAAGACAATAACATCAGCCTCAGCGGCAAGAACGGGCTAAAGGTATACATAGACGGCCGCCAGGTCCCCTCAACGGCGGCGACCTCGCCGACTATCTCAAGACCATCCAGTCCTCACAGATCGAGGCCATAGAGATCATCTCCAACCCCTCGGCCCGCTACGAAGCCTCGGGCAACGCCGGCATCATCAATATCCGGCTCAAAAAGAACAGGTCCCTGGGCAACAACGGCTCCGTCACCGGCGGCTACGCCATCGGTACCCACTCCAACTACAACGGCGGGATCTCACTCAATCACCGCGACGGCCATATCAACTGGTTCGGCAATTATAACTGCAGCAATACCACCAACACCACCTGGCTTTCCCTCTACCGCAAACAGTTGGATACCCTCTTCGACCAGCACTCCGCGCTAAAGAATGAAGCAAAGACCCACACCTTCAAGACCGGGCTTGACTACTTCCTCGACAAGAACAACACCCTCGGAATGATGGTAGACGGTTCCCTTTCCAACTATTCCGTAATGACCCGGAGCGCCACCCCCATTTCCTATATCCCCGACGGCTCCGTCGTGAAGATCCTCGAGGCGAATAACAGCCGCAGCGGGAAAAAGAACAACGGCAACCTGAACCTCAACTACCACCACACCGATTCCTCGGGCCACGAGCTGAATATGGACGCGGACTACGGCATCTACCGTCTCCGCAGCGACCAGCTCCAGCCAAATCTCTATTTCGATCCCACCGGAGGCGGCCTTCTCTACAGCGATATCTACGACCTGCTGGCCCCCACCGACATCAACCTTTACAGCTTCAAGACCGACTACGAGCAAAATTTCAAAAAGGGTAGGCTCGGCCTCGGCTTCAAGACAGAGTATACGACCAGCGACAACGATTTCCAGCAATACAACGTATACCCCACCGCGAAAGTAAAGGACACCCTGCACAGCAACGGCTTCAACTACAAGGAGAATATCAACGCCGTGTACGCCAACTACAACAGGAGTTTTAAAGGATTCGTGATCCAGGCCGGGCTCAGGGTTGAGAACACCAATGCAAAAGGAGTCTCCAATGGCTTCAGGGAAGCCGGCGCCGGATTCGCGACCTACGATTCCAGCTTCACCCGTCACTATACCGGGTTCTTCCCCAGCGGCGCGGTCACCATTAATAAGGACCCGTTGCGGCAGTGGACCCTCACCTATAGCCGCCGCATCGACCGGCCGGCCTACCAGGACCTCAACCCCTTTGAGTTCAAGATAGACGAATACACCTATCAGAAGGGCAACACGGAGCTAAGACCCCAGTACACCAACAGTTTTGGGCTGACATACGTATTCATGTACCGGCTGACGACTACCCTGAACTACAGCCACGTAAAGGACGTATTTACCCAGCTCGTGGACACCGCCGACCGGTCCAAGGCCTTCCTCACGAAAAAAAATCTGGCTACCCAAAACATAGCGAGCCTCAATATCAGCTATCCCTTCCAGTACAAATGGTATAGCGCTTTCGTCAACGTGAATACGTTCTATTCCAAATACAAGGCCAGCCTGGGCACCGGCAGGAACGTAGACCTCGACGTCTTCTCCGCCAACGTGTTTTCTCAGCAGAGCGCGCGTCTGGGCGGCGGCTGGTCCGCGGAAGTGTCGGGATTCTATAGCAGCCCGGCCATCTGGGAGGGCACCTTCAAGACCCACGCGATAGGCAATGTGGATTTGGGCATACAGAAGCAGATCATGCAGAAGAAGGGAACAATAAAAGTTTCCGTGAGCGACGTCTTTCATACCCTGCATTTCACCGCCACCAGCGATTTCGCGGGACAATACCTCCGCGCCAGCGGCGGCCGGGAGTCCCGCCAGCTCAAGCTATTCTTCACCTATAAGTTCGGCAACACGCAGGTAAAGACCGCACGCCAGCGAAAGTCCGGACTGGAAGACGAGAACAAGCGGGCAAATTCATCGGGAGGCTTTGCCAATTAGGATGGATCAAAGACACAAAAAAGGGGAGCGATTCGCTCCCCTTACTCTTTTATTACTTTGGATTAAGCGCCTCCTTAATCCTCTCCGCCAAATCCTGCAGATGATATTTACTCAGCTTATCCGTCTCCCTGGGCACCGCCGCGAGAATCTCCGCCCGCAGCTCCACCAGCTGAGCCCTCGCAACCGAAGGCACATCCGTATTCCTGATATCCCCGCCAACCAGCGCTAACAACCCCGGAGGCAACCCGGCAGGCACAGGCGCCGGCGTCGCGTTGACCAGACTGATCACAGCATCCACATAGACCTTCTGCAGATTGCGGCGATAGACATCGATCGCGCCCGCCGCAGCAAGTTCGCCCCAGACGCCCTTCTTCGCATCGCTCATCAGCTCGTCCACGCCATACGCAGCGCTGCCATACCGGCTGACGCAGGTGGACATGCGAAACAGCCTGGTCGAAGACAGAAGTCCCTTCAGGACATTGGCTTGCACCGTAGACACCTGGTCCGTAGTACCCGGATTGGCAAACTTATTCAGGATGTCCTTATTCAGCAGCCAAAAAGGAGTAGCGAATAGCTGCTTATTCAAAAAATCGACCGCTTCTTTCTGCGTGGCCTTCAGCGTCGGTTCATAGATATCTCCCGGCTGCTCGATACTCTTGAACGTCTCCTGGATACCGCCGACATTCTTGATGACATGCCCCATATAACGGCCGAACTGTCCTACCGCCTGCGTGTACATCTCTCCGAGGTTGTCGTACTGATCGGCCTCTTCCTTCGTCCATTCGGGGAGGTTAGGCAGGATGCGTTTCAGATTCCTGATACCGTATTCACTCGCCTTTACGGCGTTATCGCTGAGGTCCTCGGTCTGCGCGCGCGGGTCGAAATTCTGTCCCTCTCCTCCGAACCAAAGCCGGGGGTTGGACCGGAGGCTGTCGATAACCCATTTGTTGAGGATCTTCTTGTCCTCCTCTTCGCTCCTGGTATCAGGGATGCCCTTATAACCCCAGAGTATGGCCCATTTGTCATAGTCGCCGATCCGGGGATACAGTCCCTTCGACGTGATATTGTCTTCCGGCTGGGCGACGTAGTTGAAACGGGCGTAATCCATGATCGAGGCCGTATGCCCGTTGGCTTCCACCCAGGCCTTATCCCGCAGTTTTTCGACAGGCGTCTTGCTGCTGCTGCCCATATTATGGCGAAGACCCAGCGTATGACCGACCTCGTGGGAGGAAACAAAGCGAATGAGATCTCCCATCAGTGCGTCGTCATATTTCATTTTGCGCGCCCTCGCGTCTACCGCCGCGGTCTGGATCATATACCAGTCGTGTACCAGTTTCATAACGTTATGGTACCAGCCGATATGGCTTTCGAGTATCTCTCCGCTTCGGGGGTCGGCTACGTTGGGTCCATAGGCATTTTCTATGTCGCTGGCGAAATAGCGGATCACCGAGAACCGGGCGTCTTCAAGGCTCATGGTCGAGTCGTTCTCCGGCCACTCTTTTCCGACGATGGCATTCCTGAAACCGGCTTTTTCAAAGGCTACCTGCCAGTCGTTGATACCCGCGATCAGGTAAGGCCGCCATTTTTTGGGAGTGGCGGGATCGATATAATATACGATCTGCTTTTTGGGTTCTACCAGCTCGCCGCGTTTCCATTTCCCGACGTCTTCGTCTTTGGGTTCGAGCCGCCAGTGGTGGATGAACCTGTTCTCTTCTACACGCTGCTGATCGTCGCCATATAAGGTAAATTCGCTGGCAAAGAATCCGACGCGCGGGTCAAAAAGTCGTTTGCGCATCGGCGTCTTGGGCAACAGCAGGAACGAGCTGTTCAGCTCGACCGTCACCGCTCCGGTGACATCTGCCGCGGGCAGGCTGCCGGCAGGCGCGCGGCCACCAGCTACGGGCGCGGCAGGCGCGGGCGAGGCCGTGAACGTCTTCACCGTCCGGATCTCCGTATTGATGGGGTAGGTGTGGATGCTCTCGATATAGCTGCGGTCACCCGCGATACCAGCCAGATTAAATCTTCTCTTGATACCAGGCGTCAGGCTCACCACCTGATTGTCACCCTTGAAAAACTCCGTCACGTCGATCACCGTCGTGGCCGAAGAGTCCGAACCCTTGCCATAGGCCTTGATCTCGAAGGCCGCCGCTATCGGGTTCATATTGGAGTTGGTGACCGCCTGTGCGATCGGCTGGCTGCTATCCGTCGCTACGCTGACGATCGTCAGCACTTTAAGGAACAGCGTATGCGAGGGACCCTTGACCCAGTTGATCGTCTGCAGGTTCACCTGCTCGCCGCCATAGTTGCCCCCGGAGGCCGTCTTGCCATAACGGGTACTGACCAGGATATCCCTTCCGAGTATCGAGTCGGGGATCTCGAAATACCATTTGTCCTCGATTTTGTGTACGGTGAAAAGACCCTTGCGGGATACAGCTTTGTCAGTGATGACGTCCTTGTAAGGCTTGGGCTGGGTCGTATTCGCCGACGGAGGACGCGCGGTCGTCGCTGCGGTTGGGGGTGTCTGGGCGTTGCCGGGATGTTGTTGGGCAACCGCCACTGAGAGGCTGGATACCAGCGTCAGCGGTAGTAATAATCTTCTCATAATTAGTCATGTGTGAGTTAAGGGATGAAAATAAGCAACTGCCGGTAGCCTGCCCGGAAAAAATGACGAGTGGGAAGATGAGGAGTTCTTCCGGCAAAAACTTAGTGCTGCCCCTTATGCATAAGATCAACCGCCAGGGCAAGCCAGGAGCCGCTTTGACCCTCCTTGCCGCTGAGATCCCGCGCCAGCGCCAGCACACCCGGGTCAAAATAACTGGCGAGATAAAGGGTCTGTATCCCGTTTTTAGGCTCGAACAACGTCCCGGCCTTATAAGAGGCTTCCCCGTTCTGCGCCCGCCTACGGTCGAAATCCACCGTGCTGTTGACGAACTCAGGATGGGTCTTTTCGCCGTTAAGATACGGCAGCAGCCAGTCCACCGATTTTTTGATCGAGGCGCCCGAAGGCGTGGCCCATTCGTAATAGTTAACGCCGGTGGCCCGCTGCAGGACGATGATGAGTTTCAGCAGCGGTTCGAGATCATATACGTGATAGTGCAAAGCATCCCTCAGCGCAAAGTCGACGCTCGGGCCTTCGGAGGTAAGGTTCTTTTCGAGCTGGGTCTTTAGCTCGCGGACGGTATACCCCTGCAGCGCCGTATCTCCGATGGCAAAAGCGATCTCGCCTACGATCTTTAGCCGGTGCGAGTGCCAGTTGTTATAAAAGCTGGGTCTTTCCGGGCGGTAGTGGCGGCCCCTCAGCTCCGTCTGCGCGGTGAGCAGCAGCCAGGCGGCGATGGTCTGGTTGTCGGCTTTGGATAGTTTGTCCTTTACCATATCATACGCCTCGATACAGCGGTCCAGATTGGTATCGTCGATGGGGTCTCCGTTGGGGTGGTTGGAGGTTGCCCAGGCGAGGAGGAATTGGGTTGCCTTTTTCAGGTATTTACTGTCGCCCTGTACGCGCCAGGCGAGAGCCAGTGCGTACACCTTATTCATGTCCTTCAGCGCCGCCTGCGTAGCCGTCTTTTTCGGGTTTCCGGCGAGCAGACCCTCCGTCCGGATCGTGTCGATGGGGTTGGGCTCCTCACCGATCGCCTGACTGGCGGCCGCCGCCTGCGCCTGATACGCGGGATCGTTTTGCTGCTTCTTCAGCTGGCTGATCTCTTTCTTATTGAACCCAACATATTGGGCGGACGCCGAGCTGGCGCCAAAGACGAAAAGGAGGACGAGTAGGCGTGTCATAATGCTAATATACGCCTTGCCTTTTGAGGACAAAGCGTATACTTCGCAAACGATTTCGGGGACTAACCTACCACGTCCTTTCCATGACAGTTCTTGAACTTCTTTCCACTTCCGCAGGGACAAGGATCATTACGACCGATCTTGGGTCCGACCTTGATCGGCTCCTGCCGGACAGGCTCTGACGGTTCGTAGTAGTCATTGCCGCCCTCCTGAGGCGCACTGCTCTGAGGCCCGGCGATGCCTGCCGCGGCCATTTCGTCCTTCCTCACCTTGAGCTTGCTCATATCGGTCTTCTGCTCCCGGCCTTCGCGGATAGTATCCGACTGATTATTACCGGACTGGATCCCGCTGTGACACAGGAAGCTGATGATGTCACGGTTGACGTCGCTATCCATATTCCTGAACAGTTCGAAGGCTTCCACTTTATAGATGACCAGCGGATCCTTCTGTTCGAGATAGGCCGTCTGAACGCTCTGCTTCAGGTCGTCCATCGCCCGCAGATGCTCTTTCCACGCATCGTCGATGATGGCGAGCGTTATCTGTTTTTCGACCGAGCTGGTCAACTCGCGTCCCTGGGTGTCGAGCGTCTTCTGCAGATTGGCTACGACGTTGGTGCGTTTCTTACCGTCCGTGAAGGGTACTACGACGTTCTCGACATGGCTGCCCTGAGTGGCGCGGATATTCTGAAAGACGGGAACCGCCTGTTTGCGGATCTCATCCGTCTTGTGTTCGTAGTTGGAAGTCGCTTCCTGGTACAGCCTTTCCGCAAGCTGGGCGGCGTCGGCCTTCAGGAACTCCTCCTGTTGGATGGAAGTGTCGATGCCGAAGTTCACGATCGTGGACAGCTTGAAACCTTCGTAGTCGTCCTGTTCGCGGAACGAGTTGATCACTCCTTCGGCGACGATATAAAATGCGTTGTCGAGGTCGAGCGCGAGCCTGTCGCCGAAAAGGGCGTGGTTACGCTTCTTATAGACCACATTACGCTGCTTGTTCATGACGTCGTCGTATTCGAGCAGTCGCTTACGGATGCCGAAGTTGTTTTCTTCCACCTTCTTCTGCGCCCTTTCGATACTCTTGGTCACCATGCTGTGCTGGATTACCTCACCTTCCTTATAACCCATCTTGTCCATCAGCGAGGCGATACGGTCGCTGCCGAACATACGCATCAGATCGTCTTCCAGCGAGACATAGAACTGGGAGGTACCCGGGTCGCCCTGACGGGCAGAACGGCCCCGCAGCTGGCGGTCGACGCGGCGGCTTTCGTGTCTTTCCGTACCGATGATCGCCAGACCACCGGCTTCCTTGACGCCAGGCCCGAGCTTGATGTCCGTACCACGACCGGCCATATTGGTGGCGATCGTGACGGCTCCGGCCATACCGGCTTCGGCCACGATCTGCGCTTCCCGCGAGTGCTGTTTGGCGTTGAGTACGTTGTGGGGGATCTTTTGGCCTGCAGCATCCTGCTCAGCAGCTCGCTCACCGCAACGTCGGTCGTACCTACCAGAGAGGGACGTCCTGCTGCGCGGAGTCTTTCTATTTCGTCGATGACTGCCGTGTACTTTTCCCGTTTCGTCTTGAACACCAGGTCCTGCGAGTCCTTACGGATCGCCGGTACATTGGTCGGGATCGTCACCACGTCCAGTTTGTAGATATCCCAGAGCTCCGCGGCTTCCGTTTCGGCCGTACCGGTCATACCGGCCAGCTTGTGGTACATACGGAAATAGTTCTGGAGCGTTACAGTCGCATAAGTCTGGGTAGCGGCTTCGATCTTCACGTTCTCTTTCGCTTCGATGGCCTGATGGAGGCCGTCGCTGTATCGTCTGCCGTCCAGGATACGGCCGGTCTGTTCGTCCACTATCTTTACCTGCCCGTCCATGACGACGTATTCCACGTCCTTGTCGAACAGGGTATAGGCCTTCAGCAAGCTGCTGTACCGTATGAATCCGGTCCGCTTTGACGGAGTATTCGTTCAGCAGGACTTCTTTGCGCTGCAGCTTTTCTTCGGTTTCCAGCGGCTCTTTTTCTATCTCGGCCAGCTTGATGCCGATATCGGGGAGGATAAAGAACTCTGGGTCTTCACCTTCCCTGGTGATCATCTGGATCCCTTTATCCGTCAGGTCTACAGAGTTATTCTTTTCGTCGATATGGAAGAACAGTTCTGCGTCTACCTTCGGCATTTCCTTTTGCTGGTCGGCCAGGTAATAGTTCTCCGTCTTCTGGAGTTTCACCTTGATACCGGGTTCGCTGAGGAACTTGATCAGGGGGCCGGACTTCGGAAGACCACGGTAGGCGCGCATCAGGGCCAGCCCGCCGTCCCTGGAGTCGTCATTGCCTTCCGAGAACTTCTTCTTTGCCTCGATGAGGAACTGGTTGGTTACCCTCTTCTGCGCTTCGAAGAGATTCAGGACACGTCCCTTTAAAATATGGTATTGCTGGTCGTCGCCTTTCGGTACGGGACCGGAGATGATCAGGGGCGTACGGGCGTCGTCGATCAGGACACTGTCCACCTCATCCACCATGGCGAAATGGTGCTTGCGCTGAACCATTTCGTCGGGGGAATGCACCATATTGTCACGGAGATAGTCGAAACCGAATTCATTATTCGTACCGTAGGTGATATCGGCCTGATAGGCCTTGCGGCGGCTCTCGCTGTTGGGCTCGTGTTTGTCGATACAGTCGACCGTTAGGCCGAGCCATTCGAA
Source organism: Puia sp. P3 (assembly GCF_050632245.1). Taxonomy (NCBI): domain Bacteria; kingdom Pseudomonadati; phylum Bacteroidota; class Chitinophagia; order Chitinophagales; family Chitinophagaceae; genus Puia; species Puia sp. P3. The sequence continues at coordinate 6,118,238 of NZ_CP192583.1, read as the reverse complement.
GATGGGGCCGTTCCATTCAGAGTCACGACGTGCGAGATAGTCGTTGACCGTCACGATATGTACCCCTTCGCCGGCCAGCGCGTTCAGATAGGCCGGGAGGGTCGATACGAGCGTCTTACCCTCACCCGTGGCCATTTCCGAGATCTTGCCCTGATGGAGAACCGTACCACCGATCAGCTGGACATTGTAGTGTACCATGTTCCAGGTGATGGGGCTGCCGGCGGCCATCCACGAGTTCTTATATATGGCCTTGTCGCCTTCGATGCGGATATGTTCCTTTTTGACGCTCAGGTTCCGGTCCAGCTCAGTTGCCGTCGCCTCTACTTCAGCGTTATCCTTGAACCGGCGGGAAGTCTCCTTCACCACGGCGAACGCTTCGGGAAGCAGCGTCTCAAGCACTTCCTCGATCTGCTCGTCCCGATCCTTTCTTAACTGGTCCACCTCCTGGTAAATGACATCTTTTCCGGTGATATCGCTGAAGGGCAGTTCTTCTGCCTGTTTGTTCAGTTCGGCGATCCGGGTGTCGATCTCATTCAGATGTTCTTTGATACGTCCCCGGAACTCCAGCGTTTTACCGCGCAGCTGGTCATTCGAAAGGGACTGGTAGGCAGCGAAATGCTGATTGACTTGTTCTACAAGGGGTTGGATGTGCTTTATATCCTTTTCCGACTTGTTCCCACCGAATATTTTGGATAGAATACCTAACATAATTCCTTAAGTATTAATAGTTTTATTGGTTTTGGGTCCGTGCGTTGAACACGATTCCGCTAATACCAGTCAAATTTGGTGCTACCCTGATAGGAAGGTCAAATTGACAGGGAAGCAAATGTACAAAAAAAGCACCCAACCACCCCTTTCCGGCAAGGCATTTCCCGGCGCTAAGCCCTTGAAATTCGATATTATCGGTCAAACCGCTCCGATGCTGCGGCTGGGGCCTCGCGGCGGTCGGTCCCGCCGCGATAGGCCGTCCCCGGACCTCTGATCCCCCTTTCCGCGGTCCGCCATCGGTTATCCGCGGTCCGCCATCGGTTATCCGCGGCCCGCCGTTGCCCTTTTTCCTACCCGGATCAGATATTATGCAAATATTTTTTTGTTCTGATAAAGAAGTTAGTATCTTAGTGCTAAATATATTAGCCCATGTCAATAGCAGGTCAAAATCTCAAATATCTCCGCAAGCTGCGGGGCTGGACACAGGAAGAGTTCGCAGCCCGTCTGGGTATCAAACGCAGTCTGCTCGGCGCCTATGAAGAGGAGAGGGCCGAACCCCGGCTCGAAGTTCTGGAGACGATCAGCGATATGTTCAAGCTGACCCTCGACGAGCTGCTCCGAAAAGAGCTCAGCGAAGCGAAGAGCGGCAACTATCTCTCGAAGCGCAGGGCGCAAAAACTCGTCGCCGCCTCCAACGACATCCAGCTGGTGCCCGTCAAGGCCGCGGCCGGCTATCTGGCAGGCTATGCCGATCCCGAGTTCCTCGACGAGCTGAATACATTTACACTCCCGATGCTGGCTCCCGGCAACTACCGCGCCTTCGAGATCGTCGGGGACTCCATGCTGCCGACACCCAGCGGATCGGTCATCGTCGGCGAAAAAGCTGGACGATATGGAAGAGGTCAAGAGCAACCAGACCTATATCGTGGTCTCCCGTAACGAGGGGATCGTGTATAAAAGAGTCATGAAAAATAACAAGTCCAAAACAAAGCTCACCCTGATCAGTGACAATACGGCGTATCAACCCTATAATGTCAACACGGATGACGTTTTGGAGGTCTGGAAAGCCCAGATGGTTATCAGCAAGGCCAATACCCAGCACAGATGGGACGTCAATCAACTGGCCAACCTGGTTAATAACCTTCAGGACCAGGTGAGCTCGCTGAAGAAAAAATGAACTAACCCAACCCGCCGAACAACGGGCTAGTCAATAAAAATCTCTCTGGCGACTCTAAAAGTCGCGCAGTGCGCTTCGACGATGATCCGAATATCCTTCGAATACCCCCCACCCATGGCCACCACGCAGGGTATTCCTCTGGCGTGCAGTTGCGAGAAGACAAACTCGTCCCTCCTTCGGCACCCCTCGGGCGTCACCCGCAGCTTGCCAAACTGGTCCGTTGCTAAAATATCCACTCCGGAAAGAAAGAACACCACTTCAGGCTTCACCCGGTCGAGCAGGCCGGGCAAATGTTCACGCAGCAGGGCCAGATACCCTTCGTCTTCCAGTCCGTCCTCCAACGCAACATCGAGCCCGGAACGCTCCTTGTGAAACGGGTAGTTATGCCGGCCGTGCATGCTGAAGGTAAAGACCCGCGGCTCATTGGCAAAGATGCTCGCCGTACCGTTGCCCTGGTGTACGTCCAGGTCCACGATCAGGATTCGCGAGGCCTCACCCTCATGCAGAAGATAGTTCGCCGCCACGGCAAAATCATTCAGCAAACAAAACCCCTCTCCCCGGTCGGCAAAAGCATGATGCGTCCCGCCGGCGACATTCAGCGATACCCCATTGGTCATTGCATACCGGCAGCAATCGATGGTCCCCTGCGTGATCACCAGTTCCCGCCGCGTCAGCGCCTCCGACTGCGGAAAGCCGATCACCCGCTGCTCGCGCGCCGACAGCCCCTGGTGTACCAGCTTGTCCAGATACCCGCGCGTATGCGTCAGCATCACCACCTCCTCCGCACAGACCCCCGGCCTGAACATCTCCTCCGGCCTGATCACCCCTCATACAGTAGCTGACCAGGTATCAGCTCATATTTCAACATAGGAAAACGATGCCCCTCCGGCAGGGATGGGCATACAACGGATCGTAAGCGATCATCAATTTCTTCATTGGAACTGCGGGATATAACCCGCCCTTTTGTTCATTCGATCGTGGGAAGGTTGGTTCCCTTTTCTTATTGTATCTGGAGGATCGTCCCCATTCCCCTCGGTCCCGCGGACCAGGTAGCAGGCCTTCTCCTGTCCGCCCCGGTGAACGCAGTCGGCGCATGCTCCCCGCGGGAGCCGACCTCGGCAAAATGGCAAAAACATTGGACTCCGGCATCGGATCTATAGACACCGTCCCCGTAAACTTGCCAAAAGCGGGTAGGACAGCATAGTCCGCCCCGAAATAATAACAAGGGAACTGCAGGCTCTGCCTTCCCAGTCCCCGTATCCGTATACCCGGATGCAGATGCCCCGAAAAATAGTACGGAGCCTTGTCGGGAAATTCCACACCGTCTGTGATATCGTGGACGAACGCAAAGGGCCCCATCGTCAGAACCCCGCGGGTGACGTCGATGCCCGCCTTCTTATACCAGTCCTCGTGCAGGATATCGTGATTCCCCTCGATCAGCCGGATCCCCAGGTCGGGGAAGTCCTCCCTCCATTTTTGAAAAAGGGCGAGCTCTTTGTTCTCCCTGCTGTGAAAAAGGTCACCCACCACCAGCAGCTGCCGCGGCTGGAAATACTGTATCTGGCAAAGCAGTCGCAGCAGGTCTTCCCGGTATACCGACTGCGGCACCGCGATACCCGCCTTGCGAAAATGACCCGTCTTGCCAAAATGAAGATCGCTGACGATCAGGGACCGCTGGTCCTCCCAGAAGATGCAACGGTCCGGAGAAAGCCACAGCTGCTGGCCGTTAATACGATGTGGAAACGCAGGATGCATAGATGGAACTCCCTATGCAAATGTATCTACTATATCCATATACCAATGGCCCCCGTGTTAATTATATTTGACTGATCCCATTGAGAAATTGGAAAATTGTATTTACTTAGACTAAACTAATTTTCTATGGGAGATATTCGTGAAACACAAAACCAACCCAACTGGCTGGAAGAACCCCGCAAGCTACCCGGCACACTCAACGTGGTCAGCATCCTCACCTTTATCGGCTGCGTCTATATCGGCTGTTCGCAGATCTATTCCTTTTTCATGGCCCAGAAAAGTTACGAGAAGATGGTCGCCGCCCAGGACAAACTCGACAATATGCCTGAGTTCATGAAAAAATTCATGGGCCCCGATATGGTTGAAGTGGCCCGCCTGACCATGGAGAACCGCGTGCCGATCCTCCTGCTCACCCTCGTCGGCATCGGCCTGTGCGTCTATGGCGCCGTCATGATGCGCCGCCTCAAAAAACTGGGCTTTTATGTCTACGTCATCGGAGAACTCCTCCCCATCGTCACCGCCTACCTGTTCGCCGGCCTCGGCCTGCTCGGCGGCGTCGGAGCCTTCTTCGCCATCTTTATCCCGATCGTTTTTATCATCATGTACGGCACCCAGCTGAAGTATCTATCTTAACTGCGCCTGCATCTTCCTAACCCTGTCCTCCAGTTTTTCCGAGGACAGGTCCTCCCGCATACTGTCCACCTTCAGCGGGAAGCAGAAGGGCGTCAGCTTATTCGGCCACCGCAGCACAATACTTCCCTGGGCTATCCGCTGCAACATATTGCGGAGCCGCCGTTCCTCCATCTGCTGGTCCATCACCTCATTGTACGCCTGACGAAGCAGCAGGTTATGCGGGTCATATTCACTGAAAACATTGAATAACAGCGAGGCCGAAGACTGCAGGTGCCGCGCCTTCGCATACTCCCCCGGGTAACCCTGGAAGATAAGTCCCCCGATCACCGAGATATCCCTGAATTTCCGGCGGGCCATCTCCGCACTGTTGACGCTCCGCTGAATGTCGGCCGTCAGGTCATTGGGACTAAACAGCTCATGCGCATTGCTATCGTCCAGGGGTATCGGCTGGTCGCTCAGGAGCTCAAATCCATAGTCGTTCATCGCGAACGAGAAGCTGATCGGCGTAGTCCGGCTGATCCGGTACGCCAGCAGCGCCGCCATCGCCTCATGCACCAGCCGGCCCTCGAATGGATATACAAAAAGGTGAAACCCGTCCTTCGTCTCGATCTGCTCGATCAGCAGCTCATTCTCGTGCGGCATATAAGAAAGATCAGCCTGCAGCTGAAACAACGGCCGGAGCACCCGCAGTTCGATATCCTTGTCCCCCCCACCATTACCCCGGAGCATCTCCGACGCCTCATCCAATTTCCTCCGCAACATCATCCCCAAATTCGCGGACAGCGGCATCCTCCCCCATTCCAGCTGGGAACCCTGGACTTCTTGGCATTCGACTTCCTCACCAACGCCGTCATATCCTTGATCGCTACAAACTCCAGATTGCGGCCCGCCAGCGTAAAAACATCACCCGGCGACAACCGCGATATAAAATATTCCTCGATCACACCCACATACCCACCGGAGACAAACCGGACCTTCAGCATGGAGTCGCTCACGATCGTGCCGATATGCAGCCGATGCCGGTGCGCCACGCGCCTCGAGTTGATCTTGAACAGACCATCCGGCATGACCTCTACCTTTTTGTATTCGTCGTATTGCTGCAGCGCAACCCCGCCTTCGGTGATAAAATGCAGGATCTCGCCCCATTCGTCCTCCGTCATCTCGCTATAACAATAGGTCGACTTCAACTCTTCGAAAAGCAGCTCGGGATAAAATCCCTCCGAGATCGCCAGCGTGCTCAGGTACTGGATCAGCACGTCAAAGCACAGTAGCATCGGTTCCCTGTTCTCGATCAGTCCCGCCACCATCGCCGACTTCAGCGCGGCGGCCTCCATCAGCTCGAGCGAATGCGTCGGCAGAAAAAATATCTTGCTCACCTGACCGGGCTGGTGCCCGCTGCGCCCCGCTCGCTGTAAAACCTGGCAACCCCCTTGGGGCTTCCCACCTGTATCACGGTCTCCACCGGCCGAAAGTCTACGCCCAGGTCGAGACTGGCCGTACATACCACCGCCTTGAGCTTCCCCTCATGCAGCGCCTCTTCGACCCAGGTACGGAGTTCCATATCGATCGATCCGTGGTGCAGCGCGATGGCGCCCGCCAGGTCGGGACAGGCCGTCAGCAGGGACTGGTACCAGGTCTCACTCATCCCCCGCGTATTGATAAAGATCAGCGTCGTCCTGCTCTGTTCGATGATGGGGATCACCTTGTGGATCAGCCTCAGTCCAAGATGTCCCGACCATGGATATTTCTCTATTTCGTCGGGGAAGATAGATTCCACATTGATCGGCTTGTCGATCAGCGCGCGAACAATAAACCCGCCGCCGGCCGTCTCCCCACCTTCACCCGAACCAGCACCACTCCCAGCAAACCTCCCCAGCGACGCGAGTAGAACTTCCTTCGCCTGCTCCAAATTCCCAATAGTCGCACTGATCCCAATGATCGAACACCCCCCTCTTTCACCCCCGCAATGCGGGACAGCGCAAGTTCCACCTGCACCCCCGCTTGCTCCCCAGCAACTCATGCCACTCATCCACCGCAACGATCCGTAAAAACTTAAAGATCTCCGGATACCCCTTCAGCGCCAGCAGCAAATGCAGACTCTCCGGCGTAATGATCAGAACCTCCGGCATCCGCCGCCGCTGCTTCTGCCGCTCGCTCACTTCAGTGTCACCATTGCGGATCCCCACCTGCCATTTCATACCCAGACCGCGGATCACCTCTTCCATGGCCCGGCCAATATCTTTGGCCAGCGCACGCAGCGGCGACACCCACAGCAGCTGAAGGCCATTCGCGCCGCGGGTCCGGTAGTCGGTCGGGTGACGGTTGATAAAGTCGATCAGCGCCCCCAAAAAGACGGAAAAAGTCTTGCCACATCCCGTAGGCGCATTGACCAGTCCTGACCGGCCTTCGAGTATATGCTGCCAGGTCTCTTCCTGAAAGGCAAAGGGAACGCGTCCTTCTCCGGCCATCCACGCCCCGATTACCTTATAGCCGGGACTTGTGTGTAAGTGCAGATTATCCATTCATCCTCCAAAACGTTGCATAAGACCCACAATTTAATGCCGATTTCATTGTAATATTAATTTTCACGCAGTTAAAATCCTTTTAACAGAATATGCAGGAAACCTTTTATAATTTAACAAAAAAATCCTATGCGATATTCGATTCTTCTGGTCACCCTCGTCGCTGGCCTGGCTTCCTGCTCGAGATACCAGTACATGACCCTTAATTCGACTCAGCTAAGCAAGAACGACCTGCACCAGCTCGTCTTCGAGAACGACACCGTCCGCCTCACCTACGACTTCAACGGAGCCGACGGACCCATCAGCGTCAACGTCTACAACAAGACCAGCCAGCCGCTCTACGTCAACTGGAAAAAATCGGCACTCATCCGCAACGAGTACGCGCTCAGCTACTACGACAAGGACGCCCATTTCTGGGGCTCCAGCAACGGCTATGCCTTCAATTTCGGGAATTCCCGCGGCGGGACCGGCAGCTTCACCAGCACGGCCTCCAACTTTTCCGGTACGGTTGCCCTGCCCGATGGCATGGCCTTTATCCCGCCGGGTAGCAGCGTATCCAAAGGACTGGCAATGTTGACCCAGTCCGGTCCCCTGGTGGCGGAAATTCCCGACAGCGTCAAAGAGCAGCAGGCAAGGGTCGGATACGACCAGTTCGTCGTTAAATACCGCAAAGACTCATATAGCCCGGAGACTTCCCCGGTTCGGTTCAAAAGCTACCTCACCTTCGCGATCGGCGCCAACAGCCCGATTGAATTCTCCCAGACCAACGAATTCTTTGTTGAAGAAGCACTGGACACAAAGAATCCCCCGAGGAATTCCCCCTCTACCAGCAGCGCGGAGACAAATTCTTTGTAAAATATCACATCCAGCAGTAACCGAACCCCGGCCCCCGAACCGGGCCCCCAGAAGGCGTCTACCCGATCCTCCCTACAACGTTTTCAAATATTCGATCACGGCCTTCCGGTCGTGATCGTTTAGTTTATCCCCAAACAGATGCCCATAATTCCCATAACCAGGCAACTCTGTATTGTACACGGCCGTCCCCCTCGGCCCCTCTTCCTTAACATACTTCCAACCCACCTGATCATAGTCATACTGCGGATAATTGAAATCCCTCGACCAATACACAGGCCTCAGCCGGCTGTCCAATAATGCCTCCAGCGTCGGCACCGATCCGTTATGCAGATAAGGCGCCGTGACCCAGATCCCATCCAGCGGCGGCGCGATATATCCGTTAAAGGGCTCCAGCCTCGCCGGGTGGTCCCCCTGCGCAAACCAACTATTATTGAACCAGTCGATGAACTGGGGAGTCTGGTAATTGCTTTTGTAGAGCAGCGAGTCGGTCCCGATGGTCGACTCGGGGATCAGCAGGTTGGGGTAGTCCCCTCCTTCACCGTAGTTGCCATGACACTTTGAACAGTTTTGCACAAACACTACACCCCCTGTCTGACCAGCGCGGCATTCACCGGCCTCGGGTACTTCGGCGGCTGGATCGAACAGATATAGGCAAGCACATCGTTGAAATGACTGTCCACTTCCCGCGCTTCGCTGCTATCACTGACCGTCAGCAGATTCGACGCCATCAGAAACCTGCCGAAATCACCCCGCCCAAATCCGTTGTAAAACATCGCGTGCTTCTTCTTCAACAGCCACCACGGCGGCGTATCCGTAGGGATCACATCCCCTCCCAACTCGATGACCGGCGCCTCGCTCCAGCGAAGCGTCTGCGGATCGCGGTGCGCCACCAGCAGCCCCGCAAGCCGGTCGGCGGAATTGACTCCCCGCACCTGCGTATAGAGCTCCCCGCTGATGGCCTTCATCGCCGTCAGGAAAGGCCGCGCGGCCTCATATTTTTTTGGGTCCCCCTTTTGTATCATCGCCTGCGCAAATGCTGCCAGTCGGGGATTTAACTTTTTAGTATCGCTAAAGTCGATGGCGGAATTTCCCAGACCTATAACCAGTTTGCCGTCGAACACCTGTGCATGGCACTGCAAACAATTCGGCGCAACGACTACCTCGCCGTTGGGCGCCTTCACCGCCGTATACTCATGACTCAATAAAGCATTCAGGCTGTCCCGCTGCAGATAGTTCGTAGTCGACTTCCCGGCCCCCAGCAAAAAATAGCCGTAGGGGATGCCGCTCTTAAGATAGTCTCCCGTCGTGAGATAGCGGTAACCCGCAGCTGCATCCCCGCTGCGCTGCGGACTGGCCGGAACAACCACCGGCTCGTCACCATGCGGATCTCGCAGCACAGAGGTAAATCCAATGCCAGCCGCGGCCAAAATGACGAGCACCAATATCTTTTTCATATCCTAAATTAAATAGTGTTATTTCCCATAAAGCTCGAGCATCTTTTTCAGGTCCTCGATCGTGTCGATCTCATCCGGCCCTTTGTCCTTCCGCCACCGCGCGATTCGCGGAAACCGCAACGCCACCCCCGACTTATGCCTTGCCGACGCCGCAATGCCCTCGAAAGCGATCTCAAACACCAATTCCGGCTTAACCGTTCGCACCGGCCCAAACTTCTCCAGCGAGTTCTTGCGCACAAAGGCGTCGACCTCCGCCAGCTCTTTATCGGTCAACCCCGAATAAGCCTTCGTAAAGGTCACCAGCTGCTCTCCCTGCCTCACAGCGAACGTATAATCTGTATAGAGATTACTTCTCCTCCCATGCCCCTTCTGCGCATAGACCATCACAGCATCGATGACCAGCGGGTCGATCTTCCATTTCCACCAGTCGCCCCTACGACGCCCCACCTGATACGCAGACGACTTTCTCTTGAGCATGATCCCCTCGCTTCCCCGATCCCTCGACTGGCCCCGGGCCGCCGCCAGCTCGTCCCAGCATGCCGAACGAAAGTACGGGCGACAACGGCAACAGCGGATGCCCCACCGCCGCTACGACCTGCTGCAACTGAGCCCGCCTTTCCGACAACGGCCTGTCTCGCCAGTCCACCCCCTCATACTCCAGCAGGTCATAGGCAATAAATCCCACGGGCACTTCACTCAGGTGTTTCCTGGTCACGTTCTTCCGTCCGATCCTCGTCTGTAGCGCCGCGAAAGGCATCGGCAAAAAAGGCTGGTCACCATCCCCGGCCGCGGCCCCTCCGCCCCGGACCCCGTCCCCAAATCCCCCATCTCGCGTCAGTCCAATAATCTCCCCGTCCAGTACCGTCCCATCGGGAAGCCTATCCCTGAACTCCTGATATTCCGGCAACCGGTCCGTCATCAACTCCTCTCCCCGGCTCCAGACAAAAAACTGCCCCTCCCGTTTGATGATCTCCCCCCGTATCCCGTCCCATTTCCATTCCGCCTGCCAGTCGGCTGGATCGCCAAGAGCCGCCAGCGAGTCTTCCAGCGCATACGCCAGATAGAAAGGGTAGGGACGCGACAGCCCACCGCCGGCTCCCTTGAGCAGCGCATCAAAATCCGTCGTAACAGGATCCCAGTCGCCGCTGATTCGATGCGCTACGACCGCCGCATCGACACCCGCCGTCTTCGCCAGCGCATTGACGATCATTTTCTGCGAAACTCCGACCCGAAACCCACCCGTGATCAGCTTGTTAAAAACAAACCGCTCTTCTTTATTCATCCGCCGCCAACAGTCCTGAATAAAATCTTTCTTCGCCCCCTCTTCCGCCTTCCCCAGCGCGATCAGCCGCTCCAGATACCACGCAAGGCCCTCACCGGCATCATCCACAAGCCCCGGCTCCGGCAGCAACAGCGCAATAGTCTCCGCCAGATCCCCCACTGTGTGATAGCTCTCTTCAAAAAGCCAGGCCGGCAGGCCCGTCGCCGCAATACACCATTCCTGCAACTGTGTGGCATTGACCGTCCTCTTCGGACGGCGCCCGCTGAACAACGCGATCACCCACACCTTATCCGCACCGTCTGACATGGCAAAATAACGCGTCAGCGCGTCCAGCTTGTCGTTGGTCTTCGTGCTCGTCCCCAGTTGCACGACCAGCTCCGCAAAAAGCCGCATACCATTGCGCATATATGTATCCGGTACACTCATACTTTATCTTTTTCGTCCCCCTCCGCACGCGAGGCCGCCTCCCCTCCGCGGCCGCAACCCCTTCCTCGGAGACTCCCCCTCTTCATCCTCCCCATATTCCGTCCTCACCTCCGCCGCCAGGATCCCCTTCTCATTCAGATACCTCGCCATCGTCGCCTGAAACCCATGCGTCACAAAGACTTTCTCCGCTCCCGTCGCTGCGACAGTCTCAATCAACCCCTTCCAGTCCGCATGGTCACTCAGCGCAAAACCAGCATCGGCATTGCGCCGCCGCATATTCCCCCTCACCTGCATCCACCCGCTGCAAACCCCCACGGCATACGGGCTAAACCGCCGCATCCACGAAGAATTCTCCGCACTCCCCGGGGCAATCACCACCCGCCCGCGAAACACGTCCTTCGGCATATCCGGCATCACCCGCTCCACGGCGGGCAACGCGATCCCCGCATCCACCAGCGCCTGGTGAACATTGTCGATCGCACCATGAACAAATATCTTCTCGCTGACAGGCTCGAGACAGGACAGCAATCGCTGCGCCTTGCCCAGGCTATAGGCGATCAGGACAGAGGTCTTTCCATCCGCCGCATTCTGGCTGACCCAGTCGCGGATCGCAGTAAAGATATCCGGCTGCGGCTTCCAGTTGTAGATCGGAAGGCCAAACGTCGATTCGGTGATGAAGACATGGCATTTCTGGAGGTCGAAGGCGCCGCTGAGCCCGTCGTCTTCGGTCTTGTAGTCCCCGCTGACGACCCAGACCTCGCCCTGGTATTCGACCCTCACCTGCGAAGAGCCGATAATATGCCCCGCCGGATGCAGGCTGAGCCGTACCCCGTTGACAAATACCGGCTCTCCCCATTCCATCGCCTGATAAGAGCCCTCGGGCCCCAGCCGCAATCGCAGCAGCGGAACCGTCAGACGGTGGCACAGATAGGCGCCGCTGCCCGGGCGCGCATGGTCACTATGGGCATGGGTGATCACCACCTTCGGCACGGGGCGCCAGGCGTCGATATAGAAGTCCCCCCGGGGACAATAAATTCCTTTGTCGGTAAATTCCAGTAACGCCATCTCCCCAGAACAACAAGTGAGGCCCGGCCTTAGTTCACGTTAGTAACCACCCCATCCAGCTTTCGGATAAAATAGAGCTTCTTGTTCTCGAAGTAATCCAGCGTCATCGTCTGCCGGTTGAGGAATACCGGCATGATTTCGAAGTCGTTGAAGACCTTGAATTTTTTCTCCCCCACACTGCCCGCCAGGTCCTTCCCCCGCAGCTGCAGCAGCTTGCCAAACCTCCAGGTCGACTCATATCCCCTGTAAACCATATCGCTCGGCCGGGAATAATACCGCGCCCTGAAGTTCTGGTCGACCTCTTTCACCAGCGAGTCGAGTGGATTGAGATAGAACGGTGTGGAGTAGATGATCTCCTCGCCCGCATACCCCGACTGCGTAAAGTCGATATTGTCCCAGGTCGGCATCCCGATGACCGTCGTATGATAGCTCTTGTTGAGAAAGGCCAGCTGCTGGCAAAGTCGGGAACCGAACTGGTCATCCAGACTGCCGGCAATACAGATCGTCTCGCTGCTGCTGTCCAGACTGGGCGTCAGCGCCGCGGACGTAAAATCGTCGTCGAGCGTGATATATTTTATTTTCAGGGCGACCGAAGCCGTCGTCTTGTCGATATCCGTAAAATATCCTTTCAGCCTGTCCTCCTGCGCGCCCTTCCTGCGAAAGAACACCACCTCTCTGGTCGGATAGTTACGCTGGATGTATCTGTAAATGCCTTCGCAGTGCGTCTTCAGCGTGGAGTTGAGGATCACCAGGCTCGGATTGTTGGTGATCCCGCCGTCATTCGGGAAATTGACATTGATAAAGGGAATATGCAGACGATTGGCCGCCGCCGCCATCTGCTGTAGTTCGGCTACCCCCGACACCGCCCCGATGATCAGCGCCGTCGTCTGAAACGCAGTATCCTGCAGTACCTGCTGCAGAGGAATGCCCGAGCGGGTATCATAAAGCTGCACATTCAGCTGGATTTTTCCTTCTGCAGAGAATCCAGCGCCAGCTGCGCCCCCTCATAAAATTCGAGACCCGGATTGAAATATTTCGGGAAATTCTTGTCGTAGCGGTAGTTGCCCGTCGCGTCGAAAGCAGAATCGAGGTACAGCGGCGCAAATATCGCCACCCGGTAACGCGGCGTGTCAGCGACCCGTCGCGAGCTGTCGGTCATACCATTGCGCCGCGAGCTATCGGTCTGCGCCTTCGTCCCCATCCCCACAACCATCACCAGCGTCAATGTCAGCAAATATCGGAAATGCATACTCATATACTCCTACTCCCACTCGATCGTCGCCGGCGGCTTGCTGCTGATATCGTACACGACCCGATTGATCCCCTTTACACTGTTGATGATGTCGTTGGAGATATCTGCCAGGAAGGTATAGGGCAAATGCGCCCAGTCAGCCGTCATCCCGTCAACCGAGGTCACCGCCCGCAGCGCTACCGTGAACTCATAGGTCCGCTCGTCGCCCATAACCCCTACACTCTTCACCGGCAGCAGGATCGCCCCCGCCTGCCAGACCGCCGAATAAAGATGGTGGTCCTTTAGTCCTTTTATATAGACATGATCAGCCTCCTGCAATAATCGCACCTTTTCTTCCGTCACTTCACCCAGGATCCGGATCGCAAGACCCGGACCCGGAAAAGGATGCCGCTGGAGCAGATCTTCCGGAATGCCCAGCTCCGCGCCAACCCTTCTGACCTCGTCCTTGAACAGGAAACGGAGGGGTTCTACCAGTTCGAGATGCATCTTCTCCGGCAGACCTCCGACATTATGGTGCGACTTGATCGTCTGCGAAGGACCATGGACCGACACGCTTTCTATCACATCGGGGTAGATCGTACCCTGTCCCAGCAACTCTACACCTGCAACCTTTTTGGCTTCTTCCTGAAAGACGTCGATAAAAAGACGGCCGATCGTTTTCCTCTTGGCCTCCGGGTCGACCTTTCCGGCCAGCTCTGTATAGAACAGGTTTTTGGCGTCGATGCCCTTTACATTCAGCCCGATCTTATTATAGCTTTCCAGCACCTGACCGAACTCACCTTTGCGCAGCACGCCGTTGTCGACGAATATCCCCTGGAGCCGGTCGCCGATCGCCCGGTGTATCAGCGTCGCCGCCACCGTCGAGTCCACGCCGCCGCTCAGCGCCATGATGACCTTGCGGTCGCCGATCTGCTTCGACAGCGCGGCTACCGTATCACTGACGAAATGGGCGGGCGTCCAGTCCTGCGAGCAGCCGCAGATATTGACGAGGAAATTGCGGATGATCTTCTTTCCTTCGATGGAATGGTACACTTCCGGGTGGAACTGCAGACAGTATAAAGGCTGTTCCGCGCTTTCATTCTTGCGAAAGGCGGCAAAAGGAATATTTTCAGTAGTGCCCAGGACCTCGAATCCGGCCGGCAAATCCAGAATAGTATCGGCATGGCTCATCCACACTTGCGACAACTCGGTCACACCCTCGAAAAGCACGTTCTCTTTTTGCTTGTGCAAAAGCGCCCGGCCATACTCACGTTTGTTGCTATTAGCAACCCGGCCGCCATATTGTTTGGCCGTCAGCTGGGCGCCATAACAGACCCCCATTACCGGCAGCCGGCTATGCAGCGCTGCGATATCGACTTCCGGAGCATTTACGTCGTTGACCGATGAAGGACTTCCGGAGAGAATTATGCCCTTCAGCGAAGGGTCGATGTCGAAGGATTTGTGATAGGGGATGATCTCACAGTATACATTAGCTTCACGTACAGCCCTGGCGATCAATTGAGTATATTGAGAGCCGAAATCCAGAATGAGTATCTTTTCCGTCATGGTGACGCGAAGGTAAAAAAATAGTATATCTTTTCCGTCCTAAAACCAAACATCATGGGATACACTGCGAACTCTTTCCTTGGAAAATCGAAAACTATCTGGCTTCTGGTCGCCCTGCCGGTCGTGATGGGCGCCTGTCACAATATTCTTGGTAAAAGGGTCAGGGGCAACGGTAATATTAAGACCGAAGACCGCAGCGTCACCGATTTTAAGAACGTCGAAGTCGACGGAGCCGCCAAAGTCCTTGTTTCCCAGAGCGATCATTCATCCGTCAGGATCGAAGCCGACGAGAATCTGCTCTCATATATGGAGGTCAGCCAGCAGGGCGACCGCGTCATCATCCGCGAAAGACATGGCTTCCACCTCGTGCCGACCGGTGATATAAAAGTATACGTGTCGACAAAAGTGTACAATCAGATCAAGGTCTCCGGCGCCGTAGACATCATCGGCCAGTCCAAGATCACCAATCCCGAAGACCTCGCACTCAGCGTCAGCGGAGCCGGCGATATCAAGATGGACGTTGACGCTCCGCGCCTGACTGCCGACGTCTCCGGCAGTGGCTCCGTCGATCTTAAAGGCCAGACAAAAGACGTCGACCTCGACCTCACCGGCGCCGGGCACGCCCATTGCTACGATCTGCTCGCAGAGAATACCAAAGTCGACATTTCCGGCGCAGGCGACGCCGAAGTTTTCGCCAGCGTGAAACTCGATGCCAACGTCAGCGGCGCGGGCAATGTCAACTATAAAGGCAATGCTACCACTGTAAACCAGCACGTCAGCGGCGCCGGCTCTGTACACAAGGCGGACTAAGGCGGACTGATAATGATATACCGGCTTTTATTTTTAATACTCCCGCTGGGGGCCATGCAGACCATATCTGCACAGCCCCCGGCTCCCGAGGACTTCGTCTGCCAGGTCTACCATACCATCGTGGACTCCACGTTTGACCACTACTATCTGATAGCCGGCGCCGACACCTGCCGCTTCGTAAAATACGACTACGACGAATGGCAGAAATACTACCTGAAAGAAGCCGTTCCCTTCGTTACCCTCAACGAACTCTCGGAAAAAGCGTATCTCTCCCGCTTCCCCTATTTCTGGAAACAGCCGAAACTCGAAAAGGCTATATGTATTACCGTTCAAAAAGCGGATACCCTGCTTTTTCCCGAACGCTACGGCAAACCCGATAAGAAAACACCGGTGACTGAAAGGCTGGTCTTCAGTTTCTCACTGCCCCAGTTCACCGACGACGGTAAATACGCCGTCATCGACCTCAATTCCATCTGCGGCGCCAACTGCGGCATCAGCCTCACCTGCATCTTCAGACACGGCGAGACAGGATGGCGCCTCATCGGCCGCCACATCAACTATTCGTCCTCCCCGCAATAGCCGCCCACAACACCCGCGTCCCCGGGCCGGTGTCCCAAAACCCTACAAATTAACATACCTCACCCTGATCCATATATTCTTATTCCTCCCCTTATCATCCGTACACGATATCTTCACCGGTCCCTCATCCGGAACAAAGAACTCCCTGCTCCCCGCCTCACCCGCCTTATAGAACTTATCATTGATATACCAGTAGACCTTCCCCACGTCATTGCTCACCCGGCACCGCAGCTGCAACGGCTCCGGATCCTTCCGGTTGATCAGGTATTCACTGCCGTTGGACGGCGACATCACCACCGGCCCGCCCTCCCGGAACACTTTTTCACACTGCGGATTATGCGGCGGTATCTTCTCGTAGACGATATGGTTGGTTTCATAATACTCCTTCATTTCAGGGGGACCATCAGGCAGAGCTTCTTCTTATAACCCGCCGGCGGCAGAGCAGCTGCGGCAATAAGATAGCTTCTCGTCGGCCGAAACAAAGACCTCCGCCTTGTTATCGCACTTCTTCACAGGGGAGACCAGCGGAATAAAATAGTCCGTGACAAGATGCTCGCAGAACCCCGCCGGCGGCAGCCTCGTTGCCGTGCAAACCATTCTCACGTCACAGTCCGTCGGCTGGCTGAACCACGGGAGCTCATCGTCATAATCTATGGTATTAAAAACTGTAAATAGCAAAGGCGTCGCCACATTCGCCCCGCTGATCTCCGGAATACCCAGCCCCGAGAAATTGCCCACCCAGATCCCCACCGTATATTTTTTATTGTATCCGATGCTCCACCCGTCGCGCCGGCCATACGAGGTCCCCGTCTTCCACGCGATCTTCGGCAGATGTACCGTACTCTCCCAGTTCAACGGGAAGTCGGGCCGGTTGACCTTCGACAACGTCTGGTCGATGATAAAGGCCGCCGCGGGGCTGAGTATCCTCGTCGCTTTCGTATCGCTGTCCGCTGACTTGGTCATCATCGGTCTCACATATTTTCCATCGTTGGAGAAGATCGAATACAGCCCCGTCAGCTCTTCCAGCGTGGCCCCGCACCCGCCTAGTATCAGCGAAAGCCCCAGCTTGCGCTGGTCCCTGCTGACCTGTCGGAAATCGCACTCCGACAACTTGCGGACCAACTTGTCCTTCCCCAGCATCTTCAGGCTTTTTACAGCCGGAATATTCAGCGAATGCTCGAGCGCATACTCCATCGTCACATAGCCGTTGAATTTGCGGTCGTAGTTCTCCGGCGCATACCCCTCATAGTTGACCGGCACGTCGGTGATGGTCATTTTCGGCGTCAGCAGACCCGCGTCGACACAGAGACCGTACAGCAGGGGCTTCAGCGTGCTGCCCGGCTGCCGGATCGCGGCCGCCCCGTTCACCTGGCCCCCGTCCGAAGAATCGTGGAAGTCGGCGCTGCCGACATAGCTCACGATATGGTGGGTCTGGTTGTCCAGCACGATGACCGCAGCGTTATGGATATTTTTCAGCGCGAGCGTCCTCGAATAGTCCTTTACCAGCTTCTCTATCTTCAGCTGCTTGTTCATCTCGATATACGTGTGAATGATCGGCTCGCCCTTCTTCTTCAGCTTCCACGCCAGATGCGGGATATAGCCGGGTACAGTTCCCCGCGACGCCGTCAGCGGTTCGGCCAGCGCGTCGGTGATCTCCGCCGGCGTGAAAACACCCTCCGCCGCCCAGCGACGCAGCCATTTATTGCGTTCCTCTACGATCCGGTCGTTATTCCTCCCCATGACCAGCGAAGACGGACGGTTGGGGATGATCGACAGCGCCGTTATTTCCGCCAGCGACAAATGGTCGGGATTTTTCTTGAAATAGAGAATGGACGCCGATTTCACCCCCTGGATATTCCCGCCGTAGGGCACCTTGTTGAGGTACATCTGAAGGATCTCGTCCTTGCTGTACTTCCATTCCAGCTGAAATGCCCGGAAGACCTCCACCGTTTTATTCCAGTACGTCCGCCGCCTGGGCTCCAGCGAACGCGCTACCTGCATCGTGATGGTAGAGGCGCCGGAAGTCCGGTGGCCGCGCAGGATATTTTTGACAAAAGCCCGGGCCATGGCGAAAGGGTTGACCCCCGGATGACGATAAAAATACCGGTCCTCCTTTTCGACGATCGTCTTCCGCAGCAGCGGCGAGATCTCGCCGAGCTCGGTCTTCATCCGCCACTGCTGATCCCGCGTCAGGAAGGCATGGATCACCTCCCCCTGTTATCGGTCACGATCGTCGAATATTCTACCTGGTCGGGTAGGGGGAACAGCCAGTTCAGCAGGAAAAAAGGACAACGACGCCGGCGATACCCATCAGGCCGACCCTTGCCCATCGAAGAAGACGCAGGGAAATCATCTTCCTAATTTAAACCCTTTTTGTATATTAACAGCGCTAAACTCTTATCATCACCCGTATGCGTAAACTCCTTGGCGTATCCGCCATCCTGACGATCGTCCTTTCTATCCCCTTTTTCTATTCCTGTAACCGCAGCATGGTCAGCCTGGCATATACAAATGCCAGGGACGAAGTCCCCACACTCGGCAATCTGGTCTTCCAGTTCGACCAGTCGCTGGTAAAGGATTCCCTGCTCGAACAGTGGGACTCGACACAATACGTCTCCTTCGAACCAAAGATCCCCGGCCGCTTTCGCTGGGAACGTCCGGACAAGCTGGTCTTTTCTCCCTCCCAGCCTTTACCGCCCGCGACCACCTTCAAGGCCACGCTCCAGAACGATATTCTCCAGTTCAGCAAGTTCGGCCGGATCAAAAAAGGCGACGACCTCGTTTTCCATACCCCCGACCTTCGCCTGGACAATACCAACACGACCTGGGCCCTCCAGGACGAGAACAGCAGCACGGCCCTGCCGCAGATAGACCTGCAGTTCAACTATCCGGTCAACCCCAATTCACTCAAGGACAAACTGACCATCAAAATAGCCGGCCAGACCGCGAACTATTCATTTCAGACCCTCTCGGTGTCCGACCGCATCTCCCTTCGCCTTACCAATCTTAAAATGGAAGATAAGTCCGTCGACGCCACAGTCTCCATCGACAAGGGACTCCTTCCCGACGGAGGCACCAACGGACTGAAGGAAAAGATAGACATGACCTCCACCATCCCGTCCCCGTTTGTACTTGCCGTCAACGAAGTAAATACCGAACACGACGGAGAGACCGGCTCCATCCACGTCCAGACCAGCCAGCAGGTCGTCTCCAGCGGTCTGGCGGCTGCCATCTCCTTTACCCCGGCCGTAAAATTCACGGTCGAGCCCGCCGACGACGGATTCATCATCAAAAGCGACAACTTCGACCAGTCCAAAAGCTACGCGCTTACCCTGGCAAAAGGACTTCGCGGCCGCATCGGCGGCATCCTCCACGAAGAATACAGCACCAATATTACCTTCGGCGAACTGGCGCCTTCCGTCAGCTTTGCCAATACCAAAGGCGTCTACCTCTCCGGCAAAGGCGCACAGAACATCGAAGTAAAGATCATCAACGTCCCGCGCGTCAAAGTCGTGATCTCCAAGATCTATGAGAACAATTTGCTGATGGCCCAGCGATACACCTACTATCCGCAGGAAAGAACGACCTCCTCCACCCGCAGCAGTTCGGACGGCGACGAAGAAGGCGAGGGCGGGGGCTACTATTCCGGCAGCGACGACGGCGACCCCGTTCTCGGCGACGTAGTATACGAACAGGAAGTCGATACCCGCAGCCTGCAGAAGAGCGGCAACGGATCGGGCCGTCTCCTCTCTCTTGCCATAGCCGACAAACTGCCCGAGTTCAAGGGCATCTACCACGTCATGATCCGGAGCACGAAGGACTACTGGGTCAGCGACAAACGATACCTGTCTCTTTCCGACATCGGCCTGATAGCCAAAGAAGGCAAAGAAAAGATCCTCGTCTTCGCCAACTCCATCAAGACGGCCGCGGCCCTGCCCGGCATCACCGTCATGGCCTACGGCGCCAACAACCAGCTGCTGGGCACCGGCGCCACCAGCGCGGAAGGCGTGGCAGAGATCACCTATACCCGCAAAGAATTCGCCGGCTTCCGCCCCGCGATGATCATCGCCAAATCCGCGGACGACTTCAACTACCTGCCCTTCGGCACCACCAGGGTAAACACCTCCCGGTTCGAAGTCGGCGGCACCCACAGCAACGCCTCCGGACTCGACGCCTTCGTCTATCCCGAACGGGACATCTACCGGCCAGGAGAGAAGATCAATTTCTCCGTCATCGTCCGCGACCACCAGTGGAAGACACCAGGCGAGCTGCCCGTCAAGTTAAAATTCCTGCTCCCCAACGGCAAAGAACTAAAGACCTTCCGCAAGACCCTCAATACACAGGGCTCGTTGGACGGCAATATCGATCTGGCGGAGTCTGCCATCACCGGCACCTATTCCCTCGAAGTATATACATCCAACGACGTCCTGCTCGCCACCCAGCCCTTCCGCATCGAAGAATTTGTACCCGACCGCATCAAGGTGACGGCGCAGCTGGACAGAAAATCCCTCGAAGCCGGCGACGTCTCCCACCTGAACATCCACGCCGTCAATTTCTTCGGTCCCCCCGCCGCGAACCGCAACTACGAGTGCGAGATCCAGGTGAAGCGCCGGGCATTTCATCCGAAGGAACACAGCAACTACGACTTCAGCCTCTCCGACAACAACGTCTCATTCGACAAGGACAACAGGGAAGGAAAGACCGACGACCAGGGCAACGCCACGGAGAAATACGAGGTCCCCGGGATCTTTAAGAATATCGGCCTGCTGCAGGCTACCTTCTATGCTACCGTGTTCGACGAGACGGGCCGCCCCGTCAGCCGCAGCACCTCCGTCGATATCTTCACGCAACAGGTCTTCCTCGGGGTGGCGGACGACGGTTACTCTTACTATGCCCTCAACCAGGCCGTGCAATTCCCCCTTATTGCGCTGGACCGTACCGAAAGGGTCATGAATGGCGTCCAGGCGCGCGTGCAGGTGATCAAACACGAATACCGGACCGTACTGACAAAAAGCGGCAACTATTTCCGCTACGAGTCGCAGAAGGAAGACAAACTGCTCAACTCCGGCATCGTCACCATCGGCGGGGACAGGACCGTCTATTCCTTTGTTCCCGGGTCACCCGGCGACTACGAGTTGCGGGTCTCCGTGCCCGGGTCGAACAGCTATGTCAGCAGAAGTTTTTACAGCTATGGCAGCTGGGGCGGCGACAACAATTCCTTCGAGGTCAACAACGAAGGACACATCGATATTTCGGTCGAAAAGTCCGGCTATTATTCCGGCGAAAGCATGACGGCCCTGTTCAAAACGCCGTTCAGCGGACGGATGCTGGTGACCATGGAGACCGACAAGGTCGTCTCTTACCAATACGTCAACGTGGAAAAGCGAACCGCTTCGCTGGTCCTGCCCCTGACGGCAGACGATATTCCCAACGTCTATATCACGGCAACGCTGATCAAACCCCACGAGCTGTCGGATATTCCGCTGACAGTGGCACACGGCTATCAATCTATAAAAGTAGAAGAGAAAGACAGAAAGATCCCCGTAGAGATCGTAGCGCAGACATCCGTTCGGTCCCACACCCACCAAAAGGTCAGGGTCAAAGCGGCTCCGGGCAGCATGGTCACCCTCGCCGCGGTCGACAACGGCGTACTCCAGGTATCGGATTTCGAGACCCCTGATCCCTATAGCCATTTCTACGCCAAACGAGCCCTCGAGGTCAGCGGCTATGACCTCTATCCACTCCTGCTGCCGGAGGTCCGGCCGGGTCTTAGCAGTACGGGCGGCGACGGCGAGGAGCGATATGAAGAAAAGGGTCAACCCCATGCCTGCCCGACGGATAAAGATCGTCAGCTACTGGAGCGGCATAGCTCAGGCCGGCGGCGGCGGCGAAGCCGAATTTGAATTCGACATTCCTCAGTTCTCCGGACAGGTGCGCCTGATGGCCGTTGCCTACAAGAACGAACGCTTTGGTTCCGCGGCATCGGAGATGACCGTGGCGGACCCCATCGTCCTGAGCCCGGCCCTGCCCCGCTTCATGAGTCCGGGCGATACCGTGACCATGCCGGTGACCATATCGAATACGACGTCCGGCACGGCCAGCGCCGCGGTCAGACTGAAATCCAACGGCCTTCGCACCATCGGCGACGACCAGCAGAACGTTTCGGTCGCGGCGAACAGCGAGGGACGAGCCGTATTCCAGCTGGTGGCCCCCCTTCGATCGGCATGGCTAAGGTCAACATGGAAGTAAGCGCCCCGGGCGAACGGTTTACCGACGAGACCGAAATAGGCATCCGCCCTTCGGCGCCCCTGCAGAAACTGACGGGCGGAGGCGCCATCGCGGGCGGCAGCAGCCAGCCGGTCGGCTGGAACACCTCCGATTTTATCCCTTCGAGCGTCGACTATAAATTGGTCGTGAGCCGCAGCCCCGCCGCCGAGCTGGGCAAATACCTCACCCGGCTGGTGCAGTACCCCTATGGCTGTACCGAACAGACGGTGTCTGCCGCCTTCCCCCAGCTGTATTTCGGCGACCTCGCGGACTTGCTGCGGAAGAGCGGAACCAATACGCAAAAAGCCAGTGCCAACTCCAACATACTCGAGGCGATCCGGAAGATCAAAATGCGTCAATTATACAACGGCGCCGTCACTCTCTGGGACGGCGAGGGCTCCGAGAACTGGTGGGCGACCATCTATGCCGCGCATTTCCTCATCGAAGCGCAGAAGGCAGGCTTCGACGTAGACAAGGGGCTGCTCGGGACCATGCTGGGCTATATCAACAGCCGGCTGAAGAACAGGGAGACCGTTACTTACTACTATAACCGCGACCAGAACAGGAAGATCGTTCCGAAGGAGACCATCTACGGGCTTTATGTCCTTGCGCTGGCCGGTCAGCCCAACGTCAGCGTGATGAACTACTACAAGGCCAATCCGTCCATGCTCGCGCTGGACTGTAAATACCTGCTGGCGGCCGCCTATGCGCAGGCTGGCGACAAGAAGAGCTTCCGGGACTTCCTGCCGACACAGTTTGCGGGCGAAGAGTCCGTGGCCCAGTCGGGTGGCAGCTTCTATTCCGATATCCGTGACGAGGCGCTGGCGCTGGACGTACTGGTCGACGTCGACCCCGGCAATGCGCAGATCCCCGTCATGGCCCAGCACGTCAGGGACAAGCTGAAGGCGCGCTACTGGTATAGTACGCAGGAGCTGGCGTTTGGCTTTTGGGCCTCGGCAAGATCGCCAGGGCAGCGGGCACGGCGACGGCCGAGGTACGCGTCGACGGCCGCACCGTCGGCGCGATGGACGACGGGGGCGGAGCGATCAGCCTTTCCACCCGCGAGCTGCGTCCACAGAACGGTGCGGGCCGCGTCGAGATCGTGGCAAAGGGCAGCGGCAGGCTCTACTATTTCTGGCAGGCCGAAGGCATCAGCGCGACGGGCGCCTACAAGGAAGAGGACAACTATCTGAAGGTCCGCAAACACTTCTTCGACCGATGGGGCCGTCCCATCACCGGGAATACCTTCAAACAGAACGACCTCATCATCGTTCAGCTATCGCTGGAAAAGTCCTTCAACACCGACGTTGACAATATCGTGATCACCGATATGCTGCCGGCGGGCTTCGAGATCGAGAATCCGAGGACCAAGGACCTGCCGGGCATGGACTGGATCAAGAACGAGAGCAGCCCTACGGCACTCGACGTCCGCGACGACCGCATCAACCTTTTCGTCAACTCCACCTCCATGCACCAGACCTACTACTATGCCGTCCGCGCCGTTTCCCCGGCGTCTACCACATGGGCCCGGTCAGCGCCGACGCCATGTACAACGGCGAGTACCATTCCTACAACGGAGCCGGTACGGTGAAGGTCGCGCAGTAGTCGGCAACACCACCTGCCGCGCGGAAGGCCCGCGCGGCAGGATTTAATGGCGTTTTAATTAAACCCCGCCTGCACGTGCGGGTCTCTGGAATACAACTCATGACCATGAAAAAAATCATTCTGACTGCCGTTGTCCTGCTCTCCTTCCGTGTCCTCCAAGCCCAGTCAACGGATTCCACCCGCACTCAGACTCCGCGCACCACCTACACCCAGACAACCGTCCAACCCGGGGACGAAGCCGACCTCTACACCACCAGGGCGGAGAAATTCTCGGATTCCGCGGGAGCACTGATCCAAAAAGAATATATCCGCGTCGGCAACATACTAGGCTGCGTGATCCAGGTCGTACACTACACGGACCTGATCAACGGCGCGAAGGTCAGCGCCCTCCGCTTCAGCGATGCCATGGGCAAGGTGGCCATCCTGGACGAGGACGAGATTGGCGCGCTGGCCATTTCAATGAAGATCATAAAAGAAAAGTCCTGGACTCCGCTCCCTCCCACTACACCGAAACCGTTTTCAGGAGCCGGTGCGGCTTCGAAGCCGGCTCTTACTTCGAAAGAGGCGGGTGGAAGTCCTACCTGAAACTCAGGACTCACGACGACAACTCCTACACCTTCATGAAAAAAGGCGACTTCGATATTTTTCTGAAAATACTGGAGAACGCAAAGGCGAAGATCTAGACCGCTTCAAAAGAACGGCGGGAACTCCATCAAGAACTCTCTTATCTCTTCTTCCGTGATAGAAGGATGTATGGCTTCGAACCGTACCACACCTTCTTCCGCGTCATAGTAAGCCGCGTACTTGTCATTGGAAACATGCAGCTGATGACGGGTCGTATCCTGCTTCATATTGTAGTCCTGGCACAGCCGGTTGATGATGATGACAGCCTGCTCCTGATTCGTTACGGGGATCCGTGTGATCTCTTTTGCCATAAGAGTAAACCGGCTAACCTACGCCGGATGGTTTACGTGTTTTTGCCTACCAGATGTCACCGCAAATCACGGGCCCTGCGTCGTAACAGGGACCGCGTCTCATACCCACGACCATCCCCTGTGTTCAACCATCGATGTCCAGCCACGAACAGGCCGCCGGGCCGGACGTAAGGGCTTTCTTTTCCACCTTCCTATGGGTAAAAAGCTATATACTCTATTTATTGTTAGGGAATGTAGAAGTAAAGCTATATTTTTATTCCGGATAATAGAATATATCCTTTTTATCTTAGTAATTTTACCTCTTAAATCTATCGGCATGAAGCTTTTTGTTGCAGGTCTTCCTTCTGATTTCGATGACGTCGACCTGAAAGAGATGTTTGAATTGTATGGCACAGTGAATTTCGCAAAGATCGTGATGGACAGGGAGACGGGGAAGAGCAAGGGGTTTGGCTTTGTGGACATGCCGGACGAGACTGAGGCCCGCCAGGCTATCGAGACTCTCGACAACGCTTCTATTCGCGGCAAGAAGATGGCCGTGAAGGAAGCCGAAGAGCAGAACAGAGGCGGTGGTCGTGGACCTGGCGGCGGCGGCGACAGAGGTGATCGCGGTGGCTATCGTGGCGGCGGTGGCGGTGGATACCGTCCCGGCGGCGGCGGTGGTGGCGGATACCGTGGTGGCAGCGGAGGCAGCGGCGGCGGCGGTGGTTATCGCGGAGGCGGTGACGGCGGCGGCTACCGTGGTGGTGGCGACAGAGGCGACCGTGGCGGCGGCGGAGACAGAGGCGGTGATCGCGGTGGATATCGCGACGGCAGCGACAGAGGTGACCGCGGCGACCGCGGTGGCGATCGTGACAGAAGATTCTAGTCAGAAATAATTCAATCCAGCCGGTACACAGGATAACGTAAGTGTGCCGGCTCATACCACGGCGAGTGCTTATAGACAAAGTCCAGCTGAGCCGCGGGCCGGTGCGCAAAGGCGCTATCCGACGCTTTCTTCTCCTCCAGCATTGCTTTTACTTCCGGATGCCCTGCCAGCCAGGGCCCAGCAACATCCTCCCAGCGATAGGCGCTGTATCCCTCTTTTTGTTGTAGAATGGCATCGAAGAAATTCCAGGCAAAATAAGAGTCGTCTCCGGTAGGCTCCAGCATTTCCACCAGAAAACGTCTCGCCGGCTGATCGGTGGAGATCACCCAGTCCCCGCGCAGAAAAGGGATCGATTCTGTATCACCGACGACCCTGACACCCGAGTTCTTGTGATGTTTCTCATAAGGACGGGGAGACGACCGGTAGTCCGCAATATGATAGGCCGTCACTTTTACCACAGTATCCTTCGTCAGCCGCCGCATGGTGACGCCGTTCAGCGCGAGCAGGTCGGTCACGGCATGCCAGCCCTGCGGGATGATATAGGCGGACGGGACGGTCGCCCAGACCCCG
The DNA here is from genome assembly GCF_050632245.1 of Puia sp. P3. Taxonomy (NCBI): domain Bacteria; kingdom Pseudomonadati; phylum Bacteroidota; class Chitinophagia; order Chitinophagales; family Chitinophagaceae; genus Puia; species Puia sp. P3. Next base: position 6,091,933 of record NZ_CP192583.1, on the reverse strand, counting down.
GCCGTAAAATAATTGTAGAATCTCACCGGTCTTTCGAACGGACGGGAGTGGTCGTAGTACAACCGCGGCGCGCCCGTGACCTCACTCGGCTTGCGGCCGGCTTCGTATCCCTTGAAAGAAAGCATATCCCAGCGCGTCGTATCCACCTGCCAGTCGAGCGCGAGCCGGCTGCTCCGCAGGTCGGCGGCGATATCGTTCTTCCGTTTTTGCAGCAGTTCGGCGCTATGTAGAGAAGCGGCTTCGATCATCGTCTGCATCAGCGCATAGGTCGAAAGCACCCGGTCTTTGAAGGGCTTCAGCATATGCGTCTCCGGCATAAACGCGATCGTGTGGAAAAGCGTCGCATACCCGCTCGAATACCTCGGCTCGTCATAAAATCCCTCCCATCCCTTGTCCGGATTACCCTGCTCAAAATCTACATAAGGCGTCAGCCCCCAGCCCTTTTTCTCCATGCCCGCAAACAATGCCGGCTGAAACACATCGTGCAGAAAACTGCCTAGTTCACCACCCAGCTTGTTCCACTGCGAGCTCAGCAGCGTCATCGTATACTGATAGTCGGCGCCGTCGCTGACATGGTTGTCGATCTGTATGTCCGGATTCACCCAGTGAAAGATGCGGGCGAAAGACTGGGCATTGCGGCTATCGCATTTAGTGAAATCCCGGTTGAGGTCGAGGTTCTGGGCATTCCCCCGAAAACCATAGCTTTCCGGACCATTCTGGTTCACGCGGGAGTAACTGGTCCGGTTCAGCGCGCCGCCGATATTATATAAAGGAATCACCGCCAGAGCGATATTATCCGGCAGTCTCATCTTTTTTCCACCAGATCCCGCAGCATCAGCATGCTGGCGTCGATGCCATCCGGCTCCCCGGGGTGGATGCCGTTGTTGATGAGGAAGACCAGCTTTCCCTTGCGGTGCCAGGTCACAGGGTCCGCGACACCGTCATTGGAGAACAGCAGGACATGGTAAGGATATCCCGCGTCGCTGATCCCCATTTCCTTGATGGACAGCTGCGGGGACTGCAGATCCAGTTTTTTATAGAAATCGATACACTCGAAATAGGTGGCGCTGCGGCGGCCCTGTGAAGCCTCGAAAGGCGTTTGGACGGATTGTCCCATCCCAAACAACGGCAGGACAAGGAAAATGGCGGGAATCAATTTTCTCATAAGGGCCACAAAATAAAAAAAGACCGTCGTAGACGGTCTTTTTCCAACAAACTATTTTACAAATACATTAAAGGCGAGGTTCCGGCGCGTTGTCAAATGCGGGGTTCCGGCGCGTTGCCGCGACCAGCGTGATTACTTCGCTACAGCGAGGGCGTTCACTTTCTTAGCCAGCTTGCTCTTCAGGTTAGCGGCCTTGTTCTTGTGAATAACACCTTTTTTCGCCAGCTTGTCGATCATAGAGGCTACTTCAGGCAGCTGTTCTCCCGCTTCCTTTGACCCCTTGATCGCCTTCAGGTCACGAATCGCATTACGGGTGGTTTTCCCGTAGTAACGGTTACGATCCCTGCGCTTTTCAGCCTGCCTTACATCTTTTTTGGTTGCCTTATGGTTTGCCATGAACTCGACATTTTTAGGACGGCAAAAGTAGACCCATTTGCTGTAATCACCAAATTTGAACGGCCCAAATTCAGAAAAACCGCCCAAAATCCTGAAATTGGACCTTCCGGTCCTCGCCCCCCCGCCCGCCGACTCACCGGGCGCACCCAACTCACACCCCACAAATGATAATTAGAACCTTAAATATCAATTAAATGCTAAAATCCATCAAAATCCTCTCGTTCCTTGATTAATTTTGAGCGATATTTGTAGGCCAATTTTTTGGCAATGAGGGACTCAGCGTCCCCCAAAACTAGTTCAACAGCACTTTCTATGAAGGACTATTCGTTTATAACTAATTCTCATCCAGCCTATATCGAGGGACTCTACCAGGATTTTGTGAAGAACCCCGATGCCGTGGACCCCGAGTTCAGAAAATTCTTTGAAGGTTTCGATTTTGCTGTCACTCAAGGAAAAACCTCCGCCAACGGCAGCGTCAACGGCACCGCCACCGCCGCACGGGCTATAACTACCGACGGAGTTGACTGGAAGAAAGAACTCGGCGCCTACCGCCTCATCCTCGGCTACCGCAACAAGGGCCACCTGCTCGCCAAAACCAACCCCATCCGTCCACGCAAAGACAGGGGCGCCAACCTCGACCTCGCATTCTATGGCTTCACCGAAGAGGATATGGACAAGAGCTTCTTCGCAGGTAATCTCATCGGACTCGGTACCACCACACTGCGGGCCATCCTCACCCATCTGCAGAAGATCTATGCCGACCACGTCGGTATAGAATTCAAATATATCAGCGACCAGAAAAAGGTCGACTGGCTCACCAACGAGCTGGAAAAGAATTTCCTGAACCCGCTTCCCCTCGAAAAAAAGCGCCGCATCCTGGAAAAACTCAATCAGGGCGTCATGTTCGAGAAATTCCTGCATACCAAATATATCGGCCAGAAGAGATTCTCGCTCGAAGGCGGCGAAGCGACGATCGCAGCCCTCGACGCCATCATCAATACCGCCTCCGAAAATACCGTTCAGGAAGTCGTCATCGGGATGGCCCACCGCGGCCGCCTCAACGTACTCGCCAATATCATGGGTAAGACCTACGAGCAGATCTTTAGCGAGTTTGAAGGCACCGCCAAAATGGACCAGACCATGGGCAGCGGCGACGTAAAATATCATATGGGTTACGGCAGCGAAGTCCAGACCGCCGCAGGCCAGACCGTGCACCTCAAGCTGATGCCGAATCCCTCCCACCTCGAAGCCGTCAACCCCGTCGTGGTCGGCTTTGCCCGCGCAAAGGCCGACGTCATGTACGAAAGCGACTACGACAAAATACTGCCCATCCTCATCCACGGCGACGCTTCGGTTGCGGGTCAGGGTATCATCTATGAAGTGCTCCAGATGAGCAAACTGAAGGGATACTACACCGGTGGAACCATGCACTTCGTCATCAACAACCAGATCGGCTTTACCACCGATTTCGACGACGCCCGCAGTTCGGACTACTGCACCTCGCTGGCGGCCACGATCCAGGCCCCGTAATGCACGTCAACGGAGACGACGCGGAAGCCGTCGTAAAATGCGCGGAGATCGCAACCCGGTACCGTCAGGAATTCAACTCCGACGTGTTTATCGACATGGTCTGCTACCGCCGCCACGGGCACAACGAAGGAGACGATCCCAAGTTTACCCAGCCTCACCTCTACGCACTCATCGACCAGCACGCCAATCCGAGGGAGATCTACCAGCAGTACCTCGCGCAGAACGGCGAAGCCGACGCGCAGGAGCTGGCAAAGGAAATGGAAAAGAAATTCTGGGCCGATCTCCAGGAACGCCTCGACGAGGTCAAGCAAAACCCCCTGCCTTACAAATATCAGAAGCCCGAGCTGTGGTGGCAAAGCCTCCGCAAGGCCACCGGCAACGACTTCGACCATTCTCCCGTAACCGCTATTACCGAGGCCGACTTCAGAAAGATCTTCGACGCCATTATGGCCTGGCCGGAGAATTTCAAGCCGCTGAGGAAAGTGGAGAAACTCCTTCAGGACAAGGTCAAAATGTTCAACGAGGAAGGCAAAGTAGACTGGGCCACCGGCGAACTGCTGGCATACGGCAGCCTGCTGCTCGACGGAAAAGACGTCCGCATGAGTGGCCGGGACGTTCAGCGGGGAACCTTCTCCCACCGTCATGCCGTCCTGCGTGACGAGAACACCGACGAACTGTACAACCGCCTCAGCCGTCTTCCCGACGCCAAAGGCAAGTTTATGATCTACAACTCCCTGCTCAGCGAGTACGGAGTATTGGGATTCGAATATGGATATGCGCTGGCCAATCCCAATGCCCTGGTATTGTGGGAGGCCCAGTTCGGGGACTTCAGCAACGGAGCACAGACGGTAATCGACCAGTTCATCGTCGCCGCCGAACAGAAATGGCAGCGCATGAACGGTATTACCCTGCTGCTTCCCCACGGCTACGAAGGCCAGGGACCCGAGCACAGCAGCGCGCGTATGGAACGATTCTTACAGATGTGCGCCGAATGGAATATCGTCGTTACCGATATCACCACCACGTCGAACCTGTTCCATGCCTTCCGCCGCCAGCAGGCCTGGCCCTTCCGCAAGCCGCTGATCAATTTCTCGCCGAAAGCCAACCTGCGCCATCCCGGGTCTTACTCGAAGATGGACGAGTTCATTTCGGGCGGGTTCAGGGAAGTCATCGACGACAACTTCGTTGACGATCCGAACCAGGTCAAAAAGTCCTTTTCTGCAGCGGCAAAGTCTATTTCGACCTGGCTGACCGCCAGCTGAAGGACAACCGGAAGGACGTCGCCATCGTGCGTCTCGAGCAGCTGTATCCGCTGCCCGTCCAGCAGCTGGAAGCGCTGGCGAAGAAATACAGTCAGGCCTCGACCTGGTTCTGGGTTCAGGAAGAGCCGCTCAACATGGGCGCTGCCTCCTTCCTGCAGATGAACCTGAAAAGCATCAACTATGGCGTCATCAGCCGTCAGCCCAGCGCGGCTACTGCTACCGGTTATGCCAAAGTACACGCGCAGGAGCAGGCAGAGATCATCGAAACGGCATTCAGCATTTGAGCAATCACCAAAGATATTTTTTAATAAACACAACTCCCCAGAGGGAGAAGGAGGATTAAATGATCGATATTAAAGTTCCGGCAGTAGGCGAATCTATCAGCGAAGTGACGCTGGTAAAATGGCTTAAACAGGAAGGACAGTATGTTGAACGCGATGAGGTAATTGCAGAGCTGGAAAGTGAAAAGGCAACATTCGAGGTCAACGCAGAAAAGGCAGGCGTATTGAAGACGGTAGGCAAAGAAGGCGACACCCTTAAGATCGGCGACGTCGTCGCGCAGATCGACGAGACCGCCGCCCGGCCCGAAGGCAAGGCCGCCCCCGCCGCCGCCCCCGCCGCACAGGCCTCCAACGGCAGCGGCGCTCCCGCCAAAACCACCGCCGCGGCCGCTGCAACAACTGCTGCCCCGCCGCCCAGTGCGCCGGTAACTTCAATCCCCAATGACATCAAGGCTACTCCCGTAGCAGCCGCTATTATATCCGACAAGAAGATCGACGCGGGCTCGATCACTCCGACCGGCACCGGTGGAAAGATCCTGAAGAACGACGTCCTGCGAAGCCCTCGCCCACCCCGGCCGCACTCCGGGCAAGGAACTGTTCACCCGCGCCGACCGCCGCGAACGGATGAGCAACCTCCGCAAGACCGTGTCCCGCCGCCTCGTAGAGGCCAAGAACACCACGGCCATGCTCACCACCTTCAACGAAGTGGACATGAGCGCCGTCATGGCACTCCGCGCAAAATACAAGGACAAGTTCAAAGAGAAGCACGGCGTCAACCTGGGCTTTATGAGCTTCTTCCACAAAGGCCACCTGCTACGCGCTCCAGGAATGGCCGGCGGTCAACGCCTACATCGACGGCGACGAACTCGTCTACCACGACTACTGCGATATATCCATTGCCGTTAGCGCTCCCAAAGGCCTCGTGGTGCCGATCATCCGCAACGCCGAAAGCCTCAGCATGGCCGATATCGAAAAGAAGGTCGTCGAACTGGCCACGAAGGCCCGCGACAACAAGCTCTCCATGGAAGAGATGCAGGGCGGCACCTTCACCATCACCAATGGTGGCGTATTCGGAAGCCTGATGTCGACGCCGATCATCAATATTCCCCAGTCTGCCATTCTCGGCATGCACAAGATCGAAGACCGGGCCGTCGTCGTAGGCGGTCAGGTCGTAGTTCGCCCCATGATGTACCCTGGCTGTCAGCTACGACCACCGGATCATCGACGGCCGCGAATCCGTCAGCTTCCTCGTCCGTATCAAGGAGCTGCTCGAAAACCCCGATCAACTGCTGTTCGGAAAAGATCCCGTAAAGGCGCTTTTAGAGTTGTAGGCGCACCATGAAATTCGACAACCAGCTGCGCAACGCAGTCACTATTCTGGACCTCTATCGCGGGGACATGCCCCTGAGTGTCTGGCTCCGGGACTATTTTCGGCTCAACAAGCAGATGGGGTCCCGCGACCGAAAAATACTGAGCGCCCTCGTTTACGGCTTTTACCGCCTCGGCCACGCCGTCCGGGATCTCTCCGCGGGCGAGCGCTGTCTCGCCGGCCTCTTTTTCACCAGCGACCAGCCGAACGAGCTTCTTGCATATTTCAATCCCGGATACAATGAGAGGGTAGGGCTGGCGCTGACCGAAAAAGTGGCGTTCTTTCAGACCCAGCCATCAGGCGCCGGTTTCCGCGTGACCGATATCTTTCCATGGAGCGACCAGCTGTCGGAGGGTATCGACCACGAGGCCTTTTGTCTCTCGTTTCTGCGCCAGCCGGACCTCTTTCTTCGTATTCGTCCGGGCTACGAAAGCCTCGTCCGCGGAAAGTTCGGACAGGGCGACTTCATCCCTCCTTTTTCACTTCGTCTGCCCAACGGCACAAAAGTCGAAGATATATTTACTCCCGACCGGGAAGTGGTAGTTCAGGACTACAGTTCACAGCGTATCGCCGAATATTTGCAACTGGACCCCGCGCCGCAGTTCTTCTGGGACGCCTGCGCGGCCTCCGGCGGCAAGGCCATCCTGACCCACGACCTCTACCCCGGTCTCGATATCACCGTCAGCGATATCCGCCAAACCATTCTTCAAAACCTGCGCCGCCGTTTTGCCGAGGCGGGAATAAAAAATACCAGTCCTTTGTGGTCGACCTGACCCGTCACTTTCCGCCCGACTCGGCGGCCAATGCCGACCTCGTCCTCGCCGACGTCCCCTGCACCGGCAGCGGCACCGGGGACGAACGCCGGAAGACCTGTGGTTCTTCAAGCCGGCAAAAGTCGACGAATACGCCCTCCTGCAGCGCCGGATCATAGGCCACATCGCGCCCCGCCTGGCGCCCGGAGCCCATCTGGTCTACAGCACCTGTTCAGTCTTCAAAAAGGAGAATGAGGAGATGGCCGCATACATCCGCGATGGATGGGGCCTTAAGATGGAGAAAACAGAAAATTTAAAAGGCTACGATCTGCGCGGGGACACCCTCTTCGCCGCAAGGTTCAGGAGAGGCTAGTCGCGGGCCTCTGCTCCCCACTAAGGTCTCCGCGACCCGTCACCATCCACCCGGTTCACCCGCTGCCCACCGATCCGGTTCACACGTCTCACCCGGTTCACCCATCCTCCCGTCCCGGGTCATCAGTTATGACCCACCATGGTCATCGTGACCTCAAACCCGATCTTATACCCGGACTGCGTCTGGTTGGGAGTCGGCGGCTGGTACTCCCACATCGCCGTATGACGGTAAACAAGCCCGATATGTTTCGCGTAGGTTTCGATCCAGTACGTCTTCGATCCGAATGACCTTGGGTCAGTGATCGGGACATTGATCGAATCGTTGGCCTGCAGGACGGTTACCGTACTGTCGAATTTGGTGGTTCCGAGCGTATAGGACTGCCCCACCTTCTGGTACGTATAGGTCCAGTCGTTGAGGGACAGATGAGAGTCGTCGCTAAAGTCAAAAAAGTCCTCGAAAGGGGCGTAGGGCAGCGCGCTGTTCCCCGACCAGGTAAGTCCTTCAGTAATAGGGGAAGCCAGCTTCAGAAATCGGAGATTGTTCTCCGTCACCCATAACTGCTGCTGCGATGGGGACACCGTATACGTCATGCTGGGAGTCCAGTACGATCCCGAAAGATCGCTGAGGTATCGGGTAACCAGCCAGGCCTGATGATTCGAGCCGTCGGTAAAAGAGCTCTCGACCGAGTCCTTGGCCAGATAGCTCGTGATGGTGTCCAGCTGTCCGTAGTAGTAAAAATTGAGGGAATCCAGCCGGTATGTAACGTATTTGCCGGCCTGCAGCGTGAGGAAATAGTCCGTGGGATCCCCCGCAAAACCCGGATCCTGTTTGTACGAAATCGTTTTCTTACAACCAGTTATGGCCATTCCGAGGGTCAACACAAGCAGCAGTCCCAGACGATTCTTCATGATGTTAAAATAAAAATCCGGGAAGCGCTTAACTCCCCGGATCTAAACGTATTACGTGTTTATTTATTGCTCCGCTTCCCCCAGTCCCGCGCACTACAACTCCGGTACCGCCCGCTGGATGATCCCCCCGCCGATGACCTCATCCCCCTCATAGAACACGGCACTCTGTCCCGGGGCGATGCTCTTCGCTTTTTCATAGAACTTCACCCGCACCTTATCCTGTTCGGGATACAGATTGCTCAGCGTCCCGGCATCCTTGTACCGGACCTTGGTCATGGCTTCCATTCCCGGCGTCGAGCTTGGTCGTATTTCAACAGGTTGAGCTTTCCAACCACCATTTCGTGCTGGTCGAGGTCGGATTCGTCCCCGAGTACAACGGTATTCGTTTCCGGCCGGATCCCCGTCACATACACCGGCTTGCCGAAGGTAATGTCAAGTCCCTTGCGCTGGCCGATGGTATAGAAAGGGTAGCCCTTATGCTGTCCGAGGACGTTCCCGTCCTTGTCGACAAAATTGCCGCCCATTACCTTTTCTTCCAGCCCTTCCACCCGGCGCTTGAGGAATCCGCGATAGTCGTTGTCAGGGACAAAACAGATCTCATAGCTCTCGGCCTTTTTTGCCAGCTCGGGATAGCCATAGTCGAGGGCCATCTGCCGGATCTGCGTCTTGCGGTAAGGGCCCAGCGGAAGGAGGGTCCGGCTCAGCAGGTCCTGCTGCAGACCCCACAACACATAGCTCTGGTCCTTGGTCTCATCAACCCCTTTCGCTATTGTGTATCGGCCGTTGGTATGCTGTCTGATCTGGCCGTAGTGACCCGTCGCGATGAACTCGCAGTCCATGGCATCGGCCCTTTTCAGCAGAGCCCGCCATTTGATATGGGTATTACAAAGGACACAAGGATTGGGAGTGCGGCCGGCCAGATATTCCTCGACAAAATTGTCGATCACAAATCCCCCGAACTCCTCCCGGATATCCAGTACAAAATGCGGGAACCCATGCTGCACCGCCGCCATCCTGGCGTCATTAAAACTATCAATGTTACAACATCCCGTCTCTTTCTTCGAAGACCCCGCGCTCGCATAGTCCCATGTCTTCATGGTGATGCCTACAACTTCATAGCCTTCATCATGCAGCATGAGAGCCGTAACGGTACTGTCAATACCGCCACTCATCGCTACCAGGACTTTTCCTTTACGGCTCATAATTAAAAAATTTCGAACCGCAAATTTACACTAAAATGTCCAGATAGGAAATGTCGGCCCGCCGACCTATCCCTGTCACCCCCCCCGTTCCCCCAAAAAAGTCCTGCCCCGCCGACCCCCATCCACCCCCAAAAGGCAAAGGCGGGACAGGGGCGTCCGGCCCCATCGCTAATGGCTGTCCATCGGACGAGAGACCTCCGGCCTCTCCTGTCCCCGCCTCACTTTCAGGGTCTGCTCACCTTCGGTGGCCCCAACATCGGGGCATGATGCAAGTCACGGCTCCACCCCCGATCATCTCTTACAAATGGTCTTCAACGTCTGCATCTCCCCGTCACGGACGGCTACCTCCCTCCACTCCCTGTCACTCTCGACATGAACCACATATACAGTCTCTCCCGCCTGCCTGATCTCTTTCGCCCACCCGATCGAATAGTCATAGTAGGTACTCTTTACAAGCCTCCTCACTTCATCCGGGAGCCCCTTTTCCGGGTAGGTCAGCAGAGCGTAGACCCAGTTACCCTTTTGGTCATAGACATACCGGTTCTGGGCCTCGTCTTCCGTATACACGGCGAGATAGCCCTTCGGCAACTTATACCAGGCCTCCTCTTTTTGGTCTCCTACTCTTTTCCAGAGATCCCGCGTCGCCCTTACTGCCGCATTGTCTGAATGGATAGCATAGCTGTTCAGCAGGACAGCCTTGTCAAGCGTTTGTGTCTGCGCATTCGCGGAGTTGCTGCCAGCGCAGAACACCACTACCAGCAGCACGACGATTATTCTTTTCATAGTAATAACTTTTGATTAAAATTACCTCGTCGCCTGTCGCTGTCCGAGCCACAACCAGCAACTGGTGCGTCAGGGCTGGGATCGTGCTTCCCGGTTGAGCAGTTGGAGAACCCGGAAGCCCGTCATCTGTTGGGTTGTAATTTCTTTAACAATCCTTCTTTTCTGGATCTCGATACGTTCACGGAAGAGCCGTCGGACATCACGAGATAGCCGCCTTCTCCCTTGATGTACTTGAGGATCTCATTCAGATTGACGACGCTGGAATGGTGGACGCGGGCGAAGGAATAATCCTCCAGCAGCTCTTCTATCTCTTTTAGCGTTCGGGACGCGATCACGCGCTGGCGGTCCTTGAGGGTGAGAATGGTATAGTTGCTGTCGGAAGTGCAATGGACGATGCTGTCTACCGATACCATTTGCAGACCTTCCATCGTGGGGATCGCAATTTTGGAGAACAGCTGCGCGGGGCTTTGCAGCTTTTGAAAGAGCAGGTCTATCTGCTGCGGCAGCGGAGACTGAAGGCGCTGCGCCACTTTTGCACCGACCGCACGAGCTCTTCGCGGTCGATGGGTTTCAGCAGATAGTCGAGGGCGCTGAATCGGATGGCTTTTATGGCATACTGGTCATAGCTCGTCGTAAAGATCAGTTCAAAGGAGAGGTCCTTTATCTTCTCCAGCAGCTCGAAACCATTCATCCGCGGCATTTCTATGTCGAGGAACAGCAGCTGCGGATGCTGTGCACGTATCGCCGCCAGGGCTTCGCCGGCGGAGTGATAGCTGCCTTTGAGGTCCACCTGCGGACAGTACCGCTGCAGCAGGATGGCCAGCGCCTCTGTACAGTACGGTTCGTCGTCTACGATAATAGCATTGATCATAAGTTGATTTTTTAGCCCGGCGCGCCTACGGGCTCGCCGGTCGGACTGTTGATCCTGATCGTCAGGATGACCTCTGTTCCGGTTGAATTTCCATTGGAGTCATACAGGTCCTCTATCCGGAAGAAGTGCCCCGTTTCACCGGCGCCCGTCAGCAGCGCCATGCGCTCGGCCGTGATCTGCAGACCCATCGACTTGTGCTTCTCCACGGACTTGCTCTTCAATAGCGCAGCCCGCTGGCGGCCGATTCCGTTGTCCCGGATGACGCACACCAACTTGTCTCCTTCAACGCGCATGCCGATATAAAGGAGCCCCCGTTCCTCCCTGTGCATCAGGCCGTGCCAGATGGCGTTCTCGACAAAAGGCTGCAGCAGCAGCGGGGAATGCGTACGTCGTCCGTATCGACGCCTTCCTCTATGGATATCCGGTAGTCGAACGCGTTCCTGAACCGCAGCACCTCCATGCCCAGATAGAGCTCCAGTATCTCCACTTCTTCGGCGAGGGTTATCAGGGAGTGACGCGAATGGTTCATGATCATCCGCATCAGACGCGAGAACTTCGTCAGATAGTCGGAGGCAGCCTCCGTCTCATGACTGAGTATGAATCTGTTGATCGCATTCAGACAGTTAAAAATAAAATGCGGGTTCATCTGCGACCGCAGCGCCTGTATCTCGAGCTCCTTCGCTCGCTGCTGCAGCGACGCCTTTGCCCGCTCGCCTTCGAGCCGCTGGATCTCGAGCTCGTTCTCCGCCCGCTGCCTCCTGTGCGCTTCGTTCTTCTTTTTCAGCCGGATGATCCAGACGTAGATGAAACTGAACAGCGCAAGCACCACCACCGCGCCGATCAGGATATTCTTTACCATCATCTCTTCGCGGAGACAGACCGCGTTGAGCTGCTTCTCCTGGTTGAGCCATTTTATCTGTTGCTCCAGGCCATACGAGGCGAACCTGGCTTTTACCTGGTCGTTCAGCAGGCTGTCCTTTAGGGTAATATACCTGCGGTAGTAGAAATAGGCGCTGTCTGTCGGACCCTCCTTGTCGAACAGCGTATACAGCGTCAGACAGCCCTCTCGAAGGTACAGGCGGGCGTCGGTCTGTTTGGCCAGGGCCAGCTCTTCCCGCGCGTACCGAAGAGCTTCGGCGGTCTGACCCAGCTGACGATAGGTACGGGACAGACCATTCAGACAGCGCATCAGCTGGTTGCGGTCCGTCAGCTGGCGCTGATAGTGCAGACTCCGCAGGAAATAGGGCAGGGCTTCCCGTAATTCCCCCTGAACACAAAGTATTCTCCTTTGCAGAGCAGGTAGGCTTTTTCAGACCCTCCTCCATTTTCACACCTTCCTCCGTATGCAAAGTATCGACAAGGGAAAGATAGAACTCCGCCGAGTCCAGCTTGCGCTGTCTCATCAACAACTCGGCGTATCTGAGTTTCTCCCAGGTGATCAGTTTCTTCCCGTTGACGGACAGCCAGAAGTACTTGTGCGCGGCGTCATAGTCATTTATCAGCATGAACAGATCGGCCAGCGAGAAATATTCCATCCGGATCAGACCAGAGTCCTTTATTTCACCGGCGTACTGCAGGCATTTGAGCGATATGTCGAAGGACCGCTCGTAGTTGCCCCATTCCCGGTAGGCGTATCCGATCAGCGAGAGGGCGGAAATGGCCTCCTTGCAAACCCCGGCTTTGATGGCGTCGTCATAGTCCTTCTGAAGGTACCGGATGGATTCCGCGAACCGGCTCTGCGCATACAGGGAGAAACCCAGCTGATTATAGGCCAGGCGGATACAGCTTTTGTCGGTGGACCGTTCGAACCACTTCAGCGATTCGCGGGCAAGCCTTTCTTCTTCAGAAAATCGCCGGAATAGCTCCGGATGAGATCGGCCTTGAAAGCCAGCCCCACAGCCATCCCCAGGGCGTAATTTGCTGACTCTGCTTCCTTCAGCGCCTTATCGTTGTAAAAGAACGCCGAATCCCGGTTGGTATACAGATAGCGGATCGCCAGCTTTTCCAGACTGTCGATCCGGCCCGACCCCAGACAGGACACCCCGAACTCGAAAGGGTCGCTATTCCCCGCCCGGGCAGCCTGGGCTGTCAGACAAACGGCAAGCAATATTATGGCTGAACGTAGTGGCATGTAATAGAAGGCCTCATGTGTAGCGGGCACCTTAAAGTTACGCAATGTCGCGGGTCGCCTGCCCCCGCCGGTCCCCAAATTGAGCCGCTGACGGGATCGACGGGCAGTTGACGGTTCTGGCCGCGTAACCCGCCGTCCCCTGCCGCTGGCAGGCCCCGTACCTCCAACCCGTGAACCCTTTTACCCCCGCCGGAGCAACGCGCGAAACCCCGCCGACCGTGGGAAACTTTAGGAAAACTTCTTCCTGGGGCCATACCAAAATGGTGTAAATTGCCCTTTTCGTCTTAAATTTTACCATTATGATAAAGCTTCAAGTAATCGGCAACCTGGGGAAGGACTGTGTCACCAATACGGTGAATGGCAAGAACGTGATCAATTTCAACGTGGCTCACACCGAGAAATTCCGCGACGCTCAGGGAAACCAGAAGGATAAAACGATATGGGTGGAATGCGCTTACTGGACCGATCGTACCGGTATTGCTCCTTATCTTAAAAAAGGCACCCAGGTATATGCGGAAGGAACTCCCGAAGTCAGGACCTACCCCAAGAACGACGGCACTACCGGCGTTTCACTTACCCTTCGCGTTCAGAGCGTACAGCTCCTGGGCAGCAGAGGTGAAGGCGGCGGAGGCGGTTATTCCGGCGGATCCGAAGGCGGATATGCAGCTCAGGCCGGCCCCTCCAGAGTACCCTCAGCCGGAGAGATCAACGAGCCGATCGACGACCTCCCCTTCTAGGAAAGGCAACACAACAAAGTCAACCCGCCGTGAGGCGGGTTTTTTAATATTTTCCGGCAACCAACGCCTCCACCTCCTCCCGGCTCACCGGCCTGCGCTGATCATCGATATTGACCACGATCAAATACCCCGTCTTTCCGCCAAATGCATTGACGAGATTATTCTGTTCACTGACCAATAAATGCCCACTCGTCGGATTCCACAACTCCTTCGCACACAAACACCCCATCGTCGGCGTCAGCGGATAGAACGGCTTCCCTTTAAAATACTCCGGGTCGATCGTCGTTCCATGAGCGATGATCTCCGTTCGCCCTACCCGCCCCGCCGCCCAGGCCTCCATCATCGGCGCATACTTCCTCCATCCCGGCGGCAGCAGCCGCAGATACAGCTCCAACGAGTCCGTCTGCACTTCATCCCTGCTCTCGGGGGCATGCACCATTATCGCCGACCGCTCCGCTAGCGAGTCGTGAAAGAACTGCCCCCAGCGGCCTTCGAACGGCATCAGCAGCTGCAAATTCGGCGTTGGACCGATAAAGTTAGTCCTCGACACATCGGTACCCTGTATACTAAACACGCCCTGCGGCGTATTCCCGTTGGTCAGGAAATAAGGTAGGCTGGGGCCGGACCTCGCCAGCTGCTGGAACACCTGCAGCCTCCCTGAGCGTCACGAACATAACTGCCGTCGGCGTTCTGTACGATCGCCAGTCCCGGATAGTCCCTGTCCCAGCGCTGAAAGGAATAAATTGTTTTTAGTCCGTCGTGCCGTCGCCACGACAATAGCTCCCGAATCGAAGGCGTCCTCCCCTCACCCGGCCACCGAGATACCCCGTCAACTCCGACAACACAGCCACCGTGTCAGAAGGAAATTTTTCGACAAGCCGTATTTTCAATCTGTTTGCATTGTCGGTACTCGTATCATGCCTGTAAAGATATACGGCACACAGCGCAAACAGCCTCGCGTCCGTCTCGCGATCGATAATCGAATCGATACCGGACACAAATTTGTCGGGCGCGACCGCATACACCGCCTCCAGCAGCGCCCTCCGCGTGTCGTAGGTCAGCGAATCATATCCGGCTAACAGCCGCCGGAATCCGTCCATGACCTCCGGCCCGTCGAACAGGAATTGCGCCACAGCCCAGCATCCGGACAGATAGCCGTCTTCGGAATCGCTGTCCAGCGGCAGAGAGAAATGCTTGCCGATGATCCGCTCGCGGAGGTCCTTTTCAAGCGCCACCCGCCGGTTGTATAGCACAAAGTCGGTGTGGATATCTTCCCGCCTCATCTGCGCCTGGGCCGCCGCAGGCACCAGCAACAGAAACAACAAATATTTCATGACCGCTAAATTAAAGGGAAATCTCCTAACCGGGCGGGTCCGGTTTTTGCCACATTTTAGCACCCATTGACACCCGAAAATCCCTTAATTTCAACGCTTTAAAATTCACTGACATGAAAAAATTAACGTTTGGCTGCCTGCTTTCCCTTTTCGCGGCTGCTGCGCTTACTGGTTGCGGTGGCAACGGCAGCGGCGAGGTAAAAGGCGACACCACGACCACAACGAAAGACAGCGCCGCCGCCTCTGTTACTAAGGACTGGAAGATCGGCGTTCAGCTCTGGACATTCCACGAGGCCGGACCATTTGTAACCAGCATCGCCAGGACAGACAGCGCGGGCGTGAAATTCGTCGAAGCCTATCCCGGTCAGCCGCTCGGCGGCGACATGAAAGATACCTTCGGCATACGGATGTCCCCCGAAAGCAGGGCGAAGATCAAACAGCTGCTGCAATCGAAGGGCATCCAGATCGTCGCCATGGGTGTCATCACTCCCAAAACCCTCGACGAGTGGAAGCAATATTTCGACCTGGCAAAAGAGTTCGGCCTCAGCTATATCACTGCCGAACCGCTGAAGAATCAGTGGGACGGCATCGACAGCCTCGCCGGTGTCTACGGCATTAACGTCGCGATACACGACCACCCCCGTCCCAATGCCTACTGGCACCCCGATTCTGTGCTGGCGGCGATCAAAGGACACGCCCATATCGGATCCTGCGCCGACGTCGGCCACTGGACCCGCAACGGCCTCGATCCCGTAGAATGCCTGAAAAGGCTGGAAGGGCACGTCTACGGCGTACACCTGAAAGACGTGGATTCTGCAGGCAACACAAAAGCGAAGGACCTCGTCGTCGGAACCGGCGTCATCAAATTCGCTCCCATCTTCGAAGAGCTGAAACGTCAGCAGTTCAGAGGCATGTTCTCGATCGAGCGCGAAGGCAACTGGCAGAACAACGTACCGGACGTCATTAATACCGTAAAATTTTTCAACGATCAGGTGAGTAAGCTGTAAATTTATAGCAAACCATTGCTATATGAGCTCACGCAGACACTTTATCCAGAAGCTTGGAGGGATGTCGCTCCTTTTACCCGGGGCCGGCATCCCTTCTTTTTCTTCAGAAGGCCAGGACATACGGATCCTCGATAACCCCCTCGCATATCCCCCAACGATACCGTGCAGATAGCCTGCATCGGAATGGGCATCATGGGCTTTAACGATACCGAAACCGCCGTCAAAGTGCCCGGCGTGAAGCTTCGTCGCCGCATGCGACCTCTACACCGGCCGCCTGCAGCGGGCAAAGGAAGTCTACGGCAACGACCTCTTTACGACCAGAGACTACCACGAGATCCTGAGCAGAAAGGACATCGACGCCGTCATCGTCGCCACCAGCGACAGCTGGCACGCACGGATCGTCACCGCGGCACTGGAGGCGGGAAAAGCCGTCTACTGCGAGAAGCCGATGGTCCACAAGACCAGCGAAGGACTGCCGCTCATCGAAGCCCGGGAAAAATCCCGCAAACCCCTCCAGATCGGAAGCCAGCGCGTCAGCAGTATCGCATATGCAAAGGCGCGCGACCTGTACAGGGCCGGGGAGATCGGCCAGCTCACCTGTATCGAAGCCTCCTTCGACCGGCAGAGCGCGCTCGGCGCATGGGAATATACCCAGCCGACAGACGGCTCGGCGACCACGGTTGACTGGGACCGTTATATCACCGGCATGCCGCACCAGCCCTACGACCCTAAAAAATTCTTCTGGTGGCGCAACTACCGCGATTTTGGCACCGGAGTCGCGGGCGACCTGTTCGTGCACCTGCTGTCGGGCATCCATTTTATCACCGGTTCCACGGGTCCCGACACGATCATGTCTTCCGGGCAGATAGCGTACTGGAAGGACGGGAGGGACGTACCCGACGTCCTGACCGCGATCATGCACTATCCGGAGACAAAAGAGCACCCTGCATTTCAACCGATGCTTCGCGTCAATTTTATCAGCGCCCAGGGCGAGACCAGCACCGTACGGTTCATCGGGTCGGAGGGCGTTCTGGAGATGGGCTACAACGGGATTTACCATCCGCCATCACAAAATGCCGGAGGCGCCGGGCATCGGAGGCTGGGACGCGCTCACCACCTATCCGAAGGCCATGCAGGACCAGTTGACCGGCGCCTCATGACCAGAAATATCCGCAGGACAAGCGCAACTATATTACTCCGGCGCCAACCGTTTACAAGCTGCCGGAAGGCTACGACGAGCACCTCGAACACCTCACCAATTTCTTCAACAGCGTAAGGACGGGCAGTCCGGTCGTGGAGGACGCCGTCTTCGGATTTCGCGCGGCAGCCCCCTGCCTGCTGGCCAACCAGAGCTATTTTGAAAAGAAGATCATCCACTGGGACCCGGTCGGGATGAGGATCACGGATTCGAAAATCTAGCCCGCTGTCGTACCTTTACCCCCTATGACAATACCCTATACCGAATTACTTGAGTTTACGATTGCTATCTTCCGCCAGATCGGATGCCCCGAAAAAGACGCGCATACCGCCGCCATCACCCTGCTCAGCGCCGACCTCCGCGGTATCGATTCCCCACGGCGTAGCCCGTCTGATCGGCTATGTCCGGCTGCAGGAGGCCGGAAGAGCCAACCCCAAACCCAACATCCGCGTCATCCACGAAACGCCTTCCACCGCCGTCGTCGACGGCGACAGCGGCCTCGGCCTCGTCGTTGCACCCTTTGCCATGCAGGTTGCGATTGAAAAGGCGGAAAAGGTCGGCACCGGATGGGTCAGCGTCCAGAACTCCAATCACTTCGGCATCGCCGGATACCACGCGCTCCAGGCCGTCAAAAAGGATATGATCGGCGTCGCCATGACCAACGCCAGCGCGCTCGTCGCCCCCACATTCTCCGTCGAGCGGCTGCTCGGCACCAATCCGATCTGTTTTGCGATACCCGCCGGCGAAGAACCTCCT
This sequence comes from Puia sp. P3, assembly GCF_050632245.1. NCBI lineage: Bacteria > Pseudomonadati > Bacteroidota > Chitinophagia > Chitinophagales > Chitinophagaceae > Puia > Puia sp. P3. The sequence goes on along the minus strand of NZ_CP192583.1, from coordinate 6,073,878 downwards.
TTTGTCGCCGATCTGGCGACAACTACCGCGGCGAACGGCAAGCTGGAGATTCTGCAGCGAAAAAATGAAGAAGCGCCATCTGGATGGATCCAGGACAAGGAAGGCAATCCTTCAGTCGATCCCCATGAACTAAAGTCATGGGGTGCCCTGCTCCCCCTCGGCGGAGACCGCGACCACGGCAGCCATAAGGGCTATGCGCTCGGCGCCGTCGTCGATATTCTTTCCGCCGTCCTCAGCGGCGCCAACTACGGCCCCTGGGTGCCGCCGTTTCCCGCTTATGTGCCAATGCCCGTGGACATGCCCGGCAAAGGGATCGGCCATTTCCTCGGAGCCATGCGCGTCGACGCCTTCCGCCCCGCGGACGAGTTCCGGCTACACATGGACAAATGGATCCGCCGCTTTCGCGGCGCGAAACCCGCGCCCGGTCATGATAAAGTATTGATCCCCGGAGACCCCGAAAGGGAAATGGAAGCCGAACGCCTCGCAGCCGGCATTCCGCTGCTGCCTGCGGTTGTAGAAGACCCGTGAAAGCCCTCGCCCTCAAATTAGGAGTTGCTTTTCCCGGGTAGTCCCGCCAGCCAGTTCAGCAGTCTTTCACTCCACTGATCCTTCGTGGTTGGGTTGTGCAACCCATATCCGTGTCCACCACCAGGATACAGATGCAATTCTGCGGGCACCTTGTTATGCAGCAACGATTCGTAAAAATGGATACTGTTGGCCACCGGAACCGTCTTGTCGTCTTCCGAGTGGACCAGGAAGGCCGGAGGCGTCAATGGCCCCACCTGCAGTTCGTTGGAGTATTCCGTGATAAGTGAAGAAGAAGGATTTTCCCCGATAAGGGCGTCGCGCGATCCCCGGTGCCCGATGCTGTCCGAAAAACTGATCACCGGATACAGCAGGACCATAAAATCAGGCCTCAGCGAGACATGCCCGTCATTGGGAATGACAGCCTTTTCAAAATGGGTGCCGGCCGTCGACGCCAGGTGTCCGCCCGCGGAAAAACCCATAATCCCCACCCTTGCCGTGTCGACGCCCCATTCTTTTGCCTGCTGGCGGACCAGTTGGATAGCCCGCTGTGCGTCCTGCAGAGGACCGATGGTCTTGTCGGCCATGGTCTCATCGCTGGGCAGGCGATACTTGAGCACAAAGGCCGCAATACCCGCTTCGTTCAGCATATGCGCTATCTCCAGACCTTCATGTCCCATGGCGAGTGCGAATACCCGCCGCCGGGACATACCACGATGCCCATCCCGGTAGCCTTTCCTTTTCCCGGGAGAAAGACCGTCAGCGTAGGTCGGCTCGTTTTGGAGAGACCGTAGTCCCACGAGCCGCGGGAACCGGGAGTTCTTACCTCCTGGTCCGGGCCAGGTTTGGAATTAGGGATAGCCCCGGTCCCATAAAGGGGCAGTTCCTGCTGTGCCGTCGCCATAAGCATGGGTAACAGTGCAAGGGTGAGGAAAATAATTTTTTCATATGTGGATCATCATAAAACCAGCATGGCGTCGCCGTAGCTGAAAAATCTGTACTTGTCCTTGATAGCCTTTCGATACGCTTCCATTGCCAGATCGTAACCCGCAAATGCACATACCATGATGAGCAGGCTCGTCTTGGGCAGATGGAAATTGGTCACAAGGGCGTCGGCGATGTTGAACTGATAAGGCGGGTGAATAAAAGTATTGGTCCATCCTTCGGAGGGCTTCAGCAGCTTCTCGGCGGTAAAGGACGATTCCAGCGCGCGCATGGTGGTCGTACCGATGGAGATGATGCGGTGATTGCCCACCCGCGCCTTGTTGACGATCTTGCAGGCGTCGTCCTCGATGCGGTAGTATTCGGCGTCCATCTTGTGCTTGCTGAGGTCTTCCACTTCGATCGGGCGGAAAGTTCCGAGACCGGTGTGGAGGGTGATCTCGGCAAACCGAACCCCCTTTATCTCCAGGCGCTTGATCAGTTCTTTACTGAAGTGGAGACCGGCGGTCGGCGCTGCTACTGCACCCTCGTGTTTGGCGTATACAGTTTGGTAGCGTTCCTTGTCCTCTTCATCAGGCTTCCTCTTGATATACTTCGGCAGGGGCGTTTCACCCAAAAATTCCAGCTGCTGACGGAACTCGTCGTCGCTGCCATCCCACAGGAAACGGATGGTCCTTCCCCGGCTGGTCGTGTTGTCGATAACTTCAGCTACCAGCTCGTCATTGTCACCAAAATATAACTTGTTACCGACCCTGATCTTTCTTGCGGGATCAACGATCACATCCCAGAGGCGGTTAGGCTTGTTCAGTTCGCGGAGGAGGAAAACTTCGATCTTGGCGCCCGTTTTCTCTTTACGGCCATACATGCGCGCGGGGAACACCTTGGTGTTATTGACGACGAATACATCCTTGTCGTCGAAGTACTCGAGAATATCCCGGAAATGCTTGTTTTCGATCAGACCAGTCTTGCGGTGGACCACCATCATCCGGCTGTCCTCTCTTTTTTCGCAGGGTGTTGGGCAATGAGATTCAGAGGAAGGTCAAACTTGAACTGTGAAAGCTTCATGTGCTATTGTATTTTTGTAGTTTTTACCGGGACCCAGCGGCCGCCGATGACTATCGCACATGATACCAGCGAGGTGGTAATGAAGATATCGGAGATTATCCGGTACAAACCAGGTCTTACGGCACCCGATTTGATATCATGTTACGGCATGATTTTTCTAAGCGGGCGAAGGTACAAATAAAAACGCGTCCCCGCAAAAATGATTTTTGCCCCGCCCCAATAATAATTTTCAGGAATTCCCGTCTTTTATGCATCTTCATGTGAAGCGCTTTAATTCTACTTAATAATGAGTTGGACCCCGATGAAATATGCCCGGCCAGTGGTTCTCCTGTTCTTGCTTCCCCGGGGTTTATCGTTGGCGGCTCAAAGACGGAAGGTTAGTCCCCGCCGGCGGCCAGACCAGTACCGGTCAGTGTTCCCGACAAAAAATATCCCGCCCTTCTGTGGGAGATCACAGGCAACGGCCTTCAAAAACCATCCTATCTCTTCGGGACCATGCACGTCAGCAGCAAGCTGGTCTTCCACCTCAGCGATTCCTTTTACATCGACATCAAAAACGCCGACGTTGTGGCCCTCGAGCTCGACCCGCAGCTGTGGCAGGACCAGATGTTCCGCTATGAGAACCTCCAGTCCAACCTCCGGTATTTCACCCAGGGCGCGCCGGCGGACTTCATCAACGAAAAGTCCTTCCAGCCCGAAAAATACGACGACCGCCTGAAGTCCGCACTCTCCAACGAGCCCACCATCATCAATGGTCTGCTCTACCGCACCTACCGCAACCGGGCGGACTTCGAAGAAGATACCTATCTCGACCTCTATATCTACCAGACCGGCAAAAAGCTCGGCAAGCAGGCTACCGGCGTCGAGAACTTCTTCCAGACCGAGCGCCTCATCATGGAGGCCGCCCAGGACATGCTGAAAGACAGGAAGAAAAAGGCGCCCGATATGGACGGCGAGTCCTCCTTCGACGTCGAACGCAAGACCCAGGGAAGCCTACCGCAAGGGCGACCTCGACCTGCTTGACTCCCTCGAGAAGCTCATGGAGCCTTCCGAGGCCTATATGGAGAAATTCCTCTACCGCCGCAACGAGATCCAGGCCGCGTCCATCGACAGCATCGTAAAAAAGCATTCCCTGTTCGTCGGGGTAGGCGCCGCCCACCTCCCCGGAAAAAGGGGAGTGATCGAGCTGCTGCGGCAAAAAGGGTATACCCTCCGTCCCGTGGTCATGCTCGACCGCGACGCCCAGCGCCGCGACGATATCGACAAGATCAGGGTCCCCGTCAGCTTTTCAAATTTCTCGTCCCCCGACGGCGACTTTTCCGTCCAGCTGCCAGGCAAGCTCTACCGCCGGGCAGACAGCAGGACCGACGAAGCCTGGCAATACGCCGATATGAGCAACGGCGCCTACTACCTGATCAGCCGCGTGAAAACACACGGCGGCTTTTTTGGACAGCGGGAGGCCGTGGTCCAGAGAAAGGTGGACAGTCTCCTCTATGAGAACATTCCCGGGAAGATCCTCAAAAAAACGGCCATCACACGCAGCGGTTACAAGGGCTTCGACGTCACCGGTCGCACCCGCCGCGGGGATATCCAACGGTATAATATCCTGATCACTCCCTACGAAGTTTGGGTATTCAAGATCAGCGGCACCAACGGATACGTCGACGGCCCGGAGGCGGACCAGTTCTTTAATTCCATCCATATCCGGAAAAACGCTCCGTCGGGATGGACGCCCTTTACCCCGGAAAGGGGCGGTTTTACCATCCGCTGGCCCGGTGCGCCCGAACAGAATAAGAACACCGCTACCGGGGATGGCGTAACCCGGTGGGAATACGAGTGTACCGATACGACCAACGGAGACGCCTTTCTGCTCTGGAAAAGACCGTCCAGAACTACCGGTTCATGGAAGAAGATACCGCCGACCTGGCGCTCATGGAAAAAAGCTTTAGTGTGTCCGACTGGATCGACAAACCCCTGAGCCGCCGCACAGGCTCCTGCAACGGCTATCCCTGTCTGGACGCCTCGTATCAGGGGAAGGACGGCGCCTTCGTCAGGGCCCGTTTCGTCATCCGCGGACCGGACTACTACCTGCTGGCCGCGCGCACTACAACAAAAGACAAGGCATTCCCCGGCTTTTTCGATTCCTTTTCCTTTGCCCCTTACCGTTATCCCAGCTATCGAACCTATGTCGATACCTTCATAAAGATCAGCGTCACCACGCCGATGGTCCCGGACGTGGACGCCGGCATGCGGGGCATTCTCGAGCGGGCGACAAGCGAAGAATTTCTCAACTCCATACCGGACTACGACAACTACTGGCCGCGGCCCAAGACCGCGCTGTTTCAGGACGACTCCACCGGCGAGGCCGTTTTTGTTTCGGCGGAGCCCTTCCCCAAATACTATTTTCCCAAAGACACCGCTTCTTTCTGGGTGGAAGAGATAGGAGAGAAGAGGCTGCGGCGCGACATGCTGATTGCGGAAAAGCGGCCCATTTACTCTACCGACAGCCTGCTCAGTGCCCCCGGCGAAACATCCTCTACGCCGGCCTATCGTCCCACGCCCGTGGTGGCGGGCTACCGCCTCGTCCTTTCCGACACCAATACGCTCAGGCGTATCCGGATGAGCGTATTTCTAAAGGACAATATGCTGTTTCGTATCGTTTCACTCGGCGATTCCCTGCAGGGTGGGAGTGAATTTATCAACAGGTTCTACGGCAGCTTTCGCCCAATCAACAGGTCCTCGGGCTTTTCTGTATTCGCGTCGAAGCTCGACCTCTTCTTCAGCGACTTCTACAGCAAGGATTCCATTGCCGCCAGACACGCCAGGACGGCGATCCCCAACGTCTATTTCGGGCCGGGGGGCCTCAGCGCCCTGCTGACGGCGATCAATACTCTTCCGTATAACGGGAAGGACTATTTCGAGACAAAGACCAAATTCATCAACGAGCTGGGCTATATCAACGATTCCGCGGTTGTCCGCCGCGTCGTCGACGGACTGAAGAACATTTACGATCGGGTAGGGGACACGAGCACCTTTCAGAACGCCGTGCTCAAGGCGCTTGCGCACCACAAGACGAACGATGCCTCATGCGCTGCTGAAGCAGCTGATCGTTCAGGACCCGCCCGTCTTCGACAATACCTCCGACTACAATTACCTCTTCCAGGACATCGGCGACTCCCTTCCCCTGGCCCGTACGCTTTTCCCCGACCTGCTGCAGCTGGCGACAGTGGACGACTACAAGTCCAATATCCAGTCCCTGCTGGCCAGTCTGGTCGACAGCGGATACCTGCACGCGTCGGATTATGCCTCCTATTTCAGTCAGGTCTATTTCGACGCGAAGATCCAGTGGAAGAAGCAGGAGGGTAAGGACGAAAGAAGGCTGCAAAAAAAGGACGACGACAAAGACGACGACGGCGATTCCGATGGCGACGACAACGGGGCCAACGACCTTGACGACTATGCGGTGCTGCTGGAACCCTTCTACGACAAGAACCCTACCGTCCCCCATTTCTTCGACCGGCTGCTGCGGAGTAAGGACGCGGGACTGCGGCTGAACACCGCCGTTCTCCTGCTGCGCCACAACCGGCCCGTGGCGGATTCCATCATCCAGGCGCTGGCGGCCAGCGACGCGTCGCGCAGCCGCCTCCTGCGAAACCTTATCGTCATCCACAAAGACGAACGCTTTCCGAAGGGCAGCCGGACCCAGGAGGCCATCGCGCGCAGCCTGCTCGTCGCCAGCCACGGCAGCAGCGATTTTGCCGACGTCCAGCTGATCGACAAACGCCCCGCCCAGTATAAGAGCAACAAGGGGTATGTCTACTATTTCAGATATAAGATCAACCGCGACGACGAATGGATGATCGGCCTCAGCGGCTTCCAGCCCCTGACGCACAAGGACGTTTCCACCGATCCGGCATTCGTGTCCCTCACTGGCAAACGTCTCCGGGCCGATTCCCCGGCACTCAACCAGTTCGACCAGCAGTGGCAGCGTCTCTTATTTTCCCGCCGCCGCAGCGCCGCTAATTTTTTTCGGACGGAGAATTTTACGGAGGACGGCCCGATGAGGACTGAACATTTTACGCTTGCCGCATCGGTCCTCTCTCTCTATTTTTCATTTTTCCCTGGGCCATCTTTTTCCCAAAATCTTCTGGCCAACGGCGGTTTTGAAGAGTTCAACAGCCGTCTCTCAGAATGCAGGCTTCCGGCTACGGCAGTACCCTCCCCGTCGCTTCCAACTCTACTCCCGAAGGCCGCGCCGCCAACCGCCGCGTCGAGATCGTCCAGCTATACTAGTCTGCCTTTTCTCCCCCGGCCAACCACAACTCCATTCCCCTGCCACCCGTGATGTCCCCTCCACCCCCGCTAGGCCTCCTCCTACACCCCGATAGGCCTCCGCCTACACCCCGATAGGCCTCCTCATACACCCCGCTAGGCCTCCCCCTATCACACCTCGATCCCCTTCGGGATGGCGTCGATCAACCTCTTCGTGTACCCGCTTGCCGGATGATTATAAACTTCCTCCGCCGCGCCGATCTCTTCAATACGTCCCTTATTCATAACCATGATCCTGTCGCTGATATATCGTATCACTCCCAGATCATGCGAGATAAACACCACCGTAAAACCAAATTCCTTTTTCAGGTCGTTGAGTAGGTTCAGCACCTGCGCCTGCACACTGACGTCCAGCGCGGACACCGACTCGTCGCAGACAATAAAACTTGGGCGCAGCGCCAGCGCCCTTGCTATCACTATCCGTTGCCGTTGCCCCCCCGAAAACTCGTGCGGATACCGGTCGAAATGCTCCGCCTTCAATCCCACCTTCTCCAGGAGCTCCGTCACCTGCTGCCGAAGTCCCATCCCATCATCCGTCACCCGGCCCCCTTTCATCCCCTCCTGTCCCACCACCCCCATCCCATGGACCCTAAGCACTTCGGCGATCGCCGACCCCACCGTCAACCGCGGGTTCAGCGAAGAGTAAGGGTCCTGAAAGATCAGCTGTATCCGCGAGCGGAGCTTTTTCAGGTCCCCGGCCTTCAGCTCAGCCATATCCTTTCCTTCGAACAAAATGCTGCCGCTGGTCGGCATAGCAAGCCGCATCAGCGCCCTGCCCAGCGTAGTCTTGCCGCATCCCGACTCTCCCACCAGGCCAAGGGTCTCTCCTTCAAAAACATCAAAACTCACGTCATCCACCGCCTTCGTATATTCCAGCACTTTCCCGAGTAGCGTCTTGCGTTTGGGATACCATACCCGCAGATTCCGCACCTGTATCACCGGATGGCCTGAACGCCGCTCTTCCGCGATCGCGCCACCCCCCGCCGTCGTCGCCCCAACTGCAGCCGTCACCTCCCCTCTGGCGTCAGCCCCGCCCCCAGTCCACCCGTCGCCTTCACCCCCTCCAGGGTCCCATCCCCATCCAAAAAATCACTAACCATCGGCAGCCGTTCCCCCCTCTTATGCAGCGCGGGCCTGCACGCGAGCAAGCCCTTCGTATAGGGATGACGGGGATTCCTGAACAGCTGATCGACCGTCCCCTCCTCAACTACTTTACCCCTGTACAGCACAAGCGCCCGGTCGGCGATCTCCGCCACAACCCCCAAATCATGCGTAATAAAGATCACCCCCATATCTTCCCGTCTCCTGCAGCTGACGGATCAGCCGGAGGATGGTCTTCTGTACCGTCACGTCGAGTGCGGTCGTCGGCTCGTCACAGATCAGCAGCGAAGGGCGGCTGCTCATCGCCATGGCGATCATCACACGCTGCTTCTGTCCCCCGCTCAGCTGATGCGGCCACCTGTTATAAATATTCTCGGGATCCGGAAGCTGCACCTTTTCAAAAAGCGCAATGGCCTCCTTCTTCGCCTCCTCCGCCGACACCGCCTCGCCAACCACACCCCCCCGGCGGTGAGCCCTGATAGCCTCCGCCACCTGGTCCCCGCACGTAAACACCGGATTCAATGAAGTCATCGGCTCCTGAAAGATCATAGCTATCTCCGTTCCGCGGATATCCTGCAACTGCCTTGGCGTCTGCTTCAACAGGTCAATAGTCCGCCCATCCCTTCCCGTAAATAGTATACTCCCCGAAACATACCGCGTCGGCGGCTGCGGCAGCAGCTGCAATATAGACAACGACGTTATAGATTTGCCGGACCCGGACTCCCCCACAAGCGCCACAATCTCTCCTCTCCTGACGTCAAGGTTCACGCGTTCCACCCCGGGCACGAGACCGTTGTCCGTAGAGAACGAGATACCGAGATCCTGAATCGATAATAGCTGGGACATAGTAGTAGTGTAGGTCTAAAACCGCAGATGCCTGACGGTAAGTCCATTATTGATCAGTTGTTTCAGCGAATCAATCCCTATCTTGATATGATTTTCCACATAGTCATTCGTCACCTTCAGGTCACTTTCCGCCGTCTTCACACCCTCCGGCACCATCGGCTGGTCGCTGACCAGCAGCAGCGCCCCCGTCGGGATCTTGTTAAAAAAGCCAACGGAGAATATCGTAGCCGTCTCCATATCGATAGCGTAAGCCCTTATCTTCTGCAGGTACTCCTTGAAATGTTCGTCATGCTCCCAAACCCGGCGGTTCGTCGTATAGACCGTTCCCGTCCAGTAGTCCACGCCATAATCCCTTATCGTCGTCGAAATCGCCTTCTGCAGCGCAAAAGCGGGTAGCGCCGGTACCTCCGGCGGAAAATAGTCGTTCGACGTCCCCTCTCCCCGTATAGCCGCGATCGGAAGGATCAGGTCACCAAGCTTATTTCTTTTCTTCAGCCCACCGCACTTTCCCAGAAAGAGAACCGCATCGGGACTTATCGCCGTCAGCAGGTCCATGATCGTGGCGGCGCCGGGGCTGCCCATACCAAAGTTGATGATAGTGATGTCGCCGGACGTGGCGCACTGCATGGCTTTATGCTCTCCTATGACTTCCACCTTATGCCACTCGGCAAAAAGGTGTACATAGTTGTAAAAATTGGTCAGCAGGATATATTTGCCGAAATTTTCGAGTTTTTCCCCCGTATAGCGGGGAAGCCAGTTGCTTACTATTTCTTCTTTGCTTTTCATTCGTAAATTTACCAAATAGTTTTTGCTAATGATCAAAATCTACTATCCACCCTATCCCTTTAAGATCAGAGAGCCCGAACGGAAAAAAGAGGAGATCTGGGATGAACTGCGCAAACAATGGGTCCGGCTCACTCCCGAAGAGTGGGTCCGGCAGAACTTTGTTCAATACCTGCTGGTCGTAAAGAACTACCCCGCTTCCTATATGGCGGTCGAGCGGAAGATGCGGCTGGGTGAACTCAACAAGCGCTTCGACCTCCTCATCTTCGACAAAGCCGCCCAGCCCTGGATGCTCGTCGAATGCAAGGCCATGACCGAGCGCCTGGACAGCCGCGTTCTCTGGCAGGTCCTCCGTTATAATATGGCCATACCCGTTAAATACATCGTTATCACCAACGGCGAGGAATGCCACGCCTTCATCCGCGGCGAAAAAGATTTCGAAGACCTCGCCGCCCTCCCGGCCTACAACGAATAGGCCCCCGCGAAAACCCAGGCCCGCGCGAAAACCCAGGCCCGCGAAAACCCAGGCCCCCGAAAACCCAGGCCCCCCAAAGAAATAGGCCCCTAAGGCCTCACCACCCCACTATACATTTTTGTATCATACCTCAAAGTCACCTTCCCATCCATAGCATACTTCTCAAATAGGCGCGCAAGCGCACCGATCATTTCCGCATGCCGTTCCCCGGCCTTCGGAATATACGACGACGACAGCAGTCTCCCCTGCAATCCTGGAAGATCGAACTCCTGAAAGTTATCAAATTGATCCAGCACAAAGGGCTGCGGCTTAAAAAGTCCCCCACCTGCAGATCCGCGATATTCTTATGGTTAACCGTCTTATAGTCCCCTGCATAACGCAGGATCAGCTCTTCATATTCCCGCTCGAACGGCGTTTCCATCAGCCGCTCATTCCAGATGAGCGCCACCGTTGCCCCGGGCCGGCTGATGCGGACGAACTCCTTTCGCGTCGGGGCGCGGTCGAACCAGTGAAAGGCCCGGCCCGCCACGATCAGGTCGATGGAGGAATCGGGAAGCCCCGTCGCCTCCGCCGTCCCATCGACGGAAACAAATCCGGGGTACTGACCGAGCAGCTCTTCCGCTTTTTTCGCATCGCCGCGTTGGGCTCTACCGCATAGACCCGGTTGTTATTGCGAAGGAACAGCTCCGTGGATATACCGGTGCCCGAGCCGATATCCGCCACTATCCGGTCGGTGCCGACCTGCAGGATAGATAAAATGGCCACGGGATAGGTCGGCCGGTACCTGACATAGTCTTCAACCCGGTCGCTAAAACGTTCGGTGCTGTCCATAATACCTCAAATTACGAAAAAGCCCGCCGGATGGCGGGCCTGAATTTATTAAAATCCACCTACTATGGGAAGATCCCCAGCTCGGCATAAGACGTACCCACCTTGTTGATGGCTACGACATAGGCCGCCGTGCGCATATCGGGGATGCTCGGGTTGGCCTTCCAGGCTTCCATGATCTCGCGGGTCGCTGCGATCATCGTCTCTTCCAGACCGCTGTATACCAGGTCGACCTCGTCGGCGCCGTGCATGATGAATTCTTTTTCGTTCTGGCTGACCTTCTTACCCGTGAGCCCTTCTATCTGGCTGAGGATATGCGAGTTCATGTTTTCGGTGAAGCGCTTTTCCATACGGCCATAACGGACATGGCTGAGATTCTTGAGCCATTCGAAATAGGACACCGTGACACCGCCGGCGTTGAGATACATATCCGGGACGACCAGTATTCCTTTTTTACAAATACCTCGTCGGCTTCAGGAGTCAGCGGGCCGTTGGCGGCCTCACCGATGATCTTCGCCTTTACGTTCGGCGCGTTGGTGCCGTTGATCACGTTCTCCAGTGCAGCCGGGATCAGGATATCACATTCGAGTTCGAGAGCGTCTCCCGAGTTGGCGATATTGGTAGCGCCGGGGAAATTGAGAATGCTACCCGTCTTTTTCCGATGCTGGAAGACCTCTTCTTCGTTGAGACCGTTCGGGTTCGTGATAGCTCCTTCGAATTCCGCCAGCGCGATCACCTTGGCGCCGCCTTCGCGGAAGAATTTTGCGGCGTGGTATCCCACGTTGCCCATGCCCTGAACGATGACCGTCTTGCCTTCGATACCGGTTTTCATTTTCAGACGGCTCATGATATCGGTCATATTGCAGACCTCGCGGATGCCGTAGAAAACGCCAAGTCCGGTCGCTTCGCGGCGGCCGCGGACACCGCCCTGCGAGACCGGTTTCCCGGTGACGCAGCCCAGCGCGTCTATTTCGCCGGGGCGCATACTCATATAGGTATCGAGTATCCAGGCCATTTCGCGCTCGCCCGTGCCGTAGTCAGGAGCTGGCACATCGGTACCGGGTCCGATAAAATTCTTTTGATCAGCTCGGAGGTATACCGCCGGGTGATCTTCTCCAGCTCGTACGGCGTGTATTTTTTCGGGTCGATGCTGATCCCGCCCTTCGCTCCGCCGAAGGGTACGTTGACGATGGCGCACTTGAAAGTCATCAGCGCGGCCAGCGCCATCACCTCGTCGAGGTTTACAGAGGGAGCAAATCGGATCCCGCCTTTACACGGCGTCTTGTGGTGGGAGTGCTGTACCCGGTACGCCTTAATGACCTCGATCTTGTCCCCGATCTTTACCGGGAAGAACATGCGGTACACGGCATTACACTGTTTGATCTGTTCGAGGATACCGGGGTCCCAGCTCGTGTGCTTGGCCGCCTTGTCGAAACTCTTTTCTACGGCTTCGAAAAACTTGTATTCCATTTGGCTTGGTTTAATGTGTGACATCGGAAGTGGAAGCAATCGTTATTTTTTTGGGCGCCCACCTGCTCCGAACTTTATTTATTAAAATCTTTTTCCAGTCGCGAAATCTTTTTGTCGAGGCGGATTACGTAAACGAACAGCCCGAGCAGTATCGTCACCAGTACGGCGATGACTACATATATCTTTCCGCTGGCCCTGAACTGATCGGCCATTTCGACCTTCGACGTGTCTCCGGCGGGTTGTGCCCGGAGAGTGACGGTCACCAGACAGGCCAGTAACGTAAATAACGGTTTGTAAATTTTCTTATGCATTACGAAGTTTTCTTGCTTGGTTGGGGGAGGGAAGCAGACCTTCTTTCTTTTCCGTCAGAATGGCCAGCCTTATTCTCAGGGTCGTGATCCAGACACCCAGAAGCGTCCAGCCGGGAACTGCACCGGGCCAGAACACCACCCGCATCCTCGAGTCGATATCGTGGGTATCCAGCGCGGGGTTGCCCATACCGCCCGGATGAAGACTTTCCAGCAGACGGGGGATGATCCATATGGTTGGCAACAACATCGCATACGCGAAAATGTTGTAGACGGCGCCGATGCGCGCGCGTTTATCCATATCCGTCATCGAATTGCGAAGCACCAGATAGGCCAGATAGATCAGCAGGGCGATCACCGCGCCCAGCTGCTTGGGGTCGCTGCTCCAGAACGCTCCCCAGGTCCACCGCGCCCAGATCGAGCCGGTTGTAAATCCGAGTACGCCGAAGACAATCCCCCCTTGGTATATTCGAGCGCATAGATATCGTACTTGTGATTGTTGGTCCGGAGATAGCGAACCGAGTAGATCACCGAGACGGTAAAGAGTACCATCATGGCAAACCACATCGCTACATGGAAATAAAGATTTCGGATCGTTTCATTTAGAATGGGCTTCGCCGGAACTCCCCCGAGAAACCCTGCTATGAAGGTGTAGATCAATAATACCCCGCATAATATTTTCCACCATTTCTGACGAATCATACGACTTTCTTGATTTGTATCAGTTTGCGAGTTTCGCGGCATCCGGTGTGCGAACTCCGCGCAAAGTTAATAGGAAAAACCTCAGTCCTTCCATAAAAAAGGAAAAAGAATCAGCGACAGCGCTACGATCATGACGTCAAGTCCGCCGAGCACCGCGCTCATCGTCGCCAGCCCCCCTGTAAAACGTCCTCGAAGGCAATATTCGATATCTTGCTCAGCAGCAGCAGTTGAGGGATGATCAGCGGAAACCCCAGAATGGCCATCAGAGCCGCGTTTTGCTGGGCGCGCGCCGCGATGGCCGCCAGAAAAGTAAAGACAAGACTGAGGCTCATCCCTCCGAGACAGCTGATCGCAACAAAGGATAAGGGATTGGGCATCGGGTTGCCGAGCATTAGTACAAACAGACCGAGACTCACCAGCGCCATCACGATCATCAGCAGCGCATTGAACAGCAGCTTGGACAGGATAAAGTCCCGGGGCCCGGCGATAGTATAAAAATATAAGAGGCGTCCCTTCCCTTCCTGAAGAAAACTCTTGGCCACCGCATTGACGCAGATGAACAACTGCATCATCCAGAAAAGTCCCTTCCAAACCGTACTTTCCGGCTCTCCCATGGATAAATACAGGACAAAAATGGTGGATGCAACGTATAAGAGCACTCCGTAAAAGGTATACTGCTGACGTATCTCCAGTAAAAGATCCTTTTTAAAAAGTGTTAATATGTGTTTTGACGAGTTGATCGATCAAAAATTTTGGCCCACAAATGTAGGGTGTGATTAATTCTAAAGAATCGTTAAAATTTGACTATGGCAAATTATAATAACAATGCCGGCAACGTGGTTCGTAGCTCTCTTTCTCGCCCAATAATATCTGTCCGGCCTGCGCCTTTTTACGAAAGGAATAGTTCGCAATATTTCCACATTTTACACAAATGGCATGTAACTTGGTTATATATTCAGCTTTGGCAAGCAGATGAGGCATCTGTCCGAAGGGTTTGGCCGAATAATCCATGTCCAGACCCGCAACGATGACCCGGGCGCCCCGGGCAGCCAGCTGGTCGCAGACCTCAGGCAGCTGATCGTCAAAGAACTGAGCCTCGTCGATGCCGATCACATCGACCTCGCCCGCCATTAACAAAATGGTTTGCGAATTATCGATAGGCGTTGATTGGATAGCATTTTCGTCATGTGATACGATCTGCTGCTCGTGGTAGCGGGTATCCATGGCCGGCTTAAAAATTTCTACTTTAAGATTGGCAATTTTAGCACGTTTTAGCCTTCTGATCAGTTCTTCTGTTTTCCCGGAGAACATCGATCCGCAAATGACTTCGATCCAACCGCGCTTTTCACCCTTGATATGGGGTTCAATGAACATAGACTACTTATAAATTAGGTTCGGAATTTGTTATAACTTTATAGGACACTTGACCTTTTTACTGATTTCACTACACTTTCTAACCCAAAAGTGCTCTTAAACAGTGCTATGGAACGACTTAAAGAACTGATTACCCGACTGAAAGAGCAGTTTGACCATCAGGCCGAACCTGCCCAGCTCCTCGAGATTACCCGGCTCCTGGAAGCAGAACTCCGTCTTATGGCCAGTCAGCAGCCCGCTCCCGCGAAGGTAATGCCGACGAAGATAGCAGTTATGATGCCATCCTCCGCGAAAAAACCTCTGGTTTCCATGGAGGCAGCCGCGGCGCCCGCCGGCGTCACCAGTGGCAGCTCCGTCAACGGCAACAGCAACAACGGGGTCGTCTCAACCTCATCCATCGCCGCCCCCGCCGCAACCAGCGTAGCCGCACCGCCCGTCGCAAACCCGGCCAGCGTCACATCCACCGCCGCAACCGGCGTCGCTACCGCACCACCCGCCACCGCAACCGGCCCAGCCACCGCAACCGGCCCAGCCACCGCAACCGGCCCAACCACAGCTACCAGCGTAGCCACCGCCACCAGCGCAGCCACAGTAACCGGCATCGCCAACGGCGCCGGCGTCCGCGCCCCCGAACGCGGCCAGTGGCCCTTCGACCCGCTCGCGGAAAAACCCACCGACCGGTTCACTCTATCCCAGAAGTCCAAGGAGATCAATGACGTAATAGGTATCGGCAACTCATCCCTCAACGACCGCCTCCGCTCCGACGTGGCAGACCTCAAATCCACCCTCAACGATTCCCCCGTCCGCGACCTCAAAAAGGCCATCGGCGTAAATGACAGATATGTATTTATCAATCAGTTGTTTAGAGGAGACGAAGTGATGTACGAGCGAAGCCTCAAGACCATCAATGGCTTCCGGATCCTCCCAGAAGCCGAATACTGGATGGAACGCGAACTGAAGGTCAAGCTGGGCTGGGACGAGAACCGCGAAACCACCCGCCATTTCTATCAGCTCGTCAAAAGACGCTTCTCATAAATATACTGGACGATCTTAGCAGTAGCTCCCTTTTTCGAATGTACATAGCTGCGCGACGCTTCACCCGTCTCACGCAGCTCCCGCGGATTTTGTAAAAGCCTGTTAAAGACTTTCTCCGCCTCCAGTGCGCTGTCAATGATCAGCCCCCCGCCGCACTCATTCAACTCGACAGCCTCGATATATTTGTCGATCACCGGCCCAAACACCACCGGCTTCCCGTATACCGCCGCCTCCAGCACATTATGCACCCCGTCGTCTCCAAACCCACCTCCAATATAAGTAATTGTAGCATAACGGTATAGCCGCGATAACATGCCTATGTTGTCGATGATCAGGACATTGGGTTCAGGCCATCCCGCGGGCGACGGCGACCCGGTACCTGCCCGGCCATTCTTCTCCCATACAGAATAACGTACCGCATGGCGGAACAGCCGTTCGGTTTCGCGCAGCCGGTCCTCGCCGATCTCGTGCGGCGCGATGATGAACCGGATCTCCTGATGCGTATTGGCATAGTGGTCCAGCTCCTCTTCGTCCTCCTCCCGGTGCTGCCCGCGACGACCACCGGCTGGGCGCCGCAAAGGCCTCTATCTGCGGCAGCGGCGCTCCGCCCTCCGCGATCTCGATGACCCGGTCGAAACGCGTATCTCCGCTGACACTCACCTGGTCGGTCAGCCTCAGCCTCCCCAGCAGGGTCTTTGAAGTATCCGTCTGTACAAAAAGATGCGTGAAACACTCGAGCATATACCGGTGCAGGCGGCCATACCAATGAAAAAAAGGCTGGTCGGGCCGGAATACACCGGATATCAGCAGCGTCGGAATATTCCTCTTTTTCAGCTCCACCAGAAAATAATACCAATAGTCGTACTTGACCCACAACACCAGATCAGGCTTTATCAGATCGACGAACTGCCTCGCATTGCCGGGACTGTCCAGCGGCAGATAAAAATATGGTCCGCTCCGGGATAGTCCTTCCCTGGTCTCATATCCGCTGGGGGAGAAGAAGCTGAGGATAATACGGCATCCCGGCGTACGCTGACGCAGCATCTCGAGGACCGGACGCCCCTGCTCGAACTCTCCCAGTGACGAACAGTGCATCCAGATCGTTTGCCCCTGCGTGTCACCACCAGCACCCGCACCCGCCTCACCACGCAGAGCCCCCTGATTTTATCAAACAAATCCTTCCTCCCTTCCAGCCACAGCTGGGCCTTCCGGTTCCAGGGCGCAATCAGCCGGATACCTATCTTATACAGCCATAAAAAAATGTGATAGAAAAGAATGCTCAACGTCTCCGATTTATAGTTTGAATAGTTACTGACTCTTGTCCGCAGTCACTGCTTCCGGGTCCTACAGCATTGGATAAACCACATTTTTGCAGTAGGTTTGTGCCCCCAAGGGAATGTACACCACCACAAAATTTTAACTAAACGAACAGATTATGCGGCCCATCCAAATGGTAGATCTTAAACGGCAATATACAAATATAAAGAGTGAAGTTGACTCAGCCATCCAGGAGGTATTGGATACTACGGCATTTATCAACGGAAAAGCCGTCGCAGATTTTACCACAGCCCTCGCGGCTTACATCGGTTCGAAACACGTCATCCCCTGCGCCAACGGCACCGACGCCCTCCAGATCGCAATGATGGCCCTGGACCTCCAGCCCGGCGACGAAGTCATCACCCCTCTTTTACCTATATAGCAACCACCGAGGTCATAGCACTCCTCCAACTCAAGCCGGTATTCGTCGAGGTCGATCCGAAGACCTTCTGTATCGATCCCGCTGCCGTGGAAAAAGCCATTACTCCAAAAACAAAGGCCATCGTCCCCGTACACCTCTACGGTCAGGCCGCCCCGATGGAAGAGCTGCTACGGATTGCTAAAAAGTTTAATCTTTACATCATAGAAGATAATGCGCAGGCTATCGGAAGTAATTATATCTTCGCCGACGGCACCAAAAAGAAGGCAGGCTCCATAGGTACGATCGGGACTACCTCCTTCTTCCCGTCCAAAAATTTGGGCTGTTATGGAGACGGGGGGCAATATTTACAGACGATGATACGTTAGCTAGCCGGTTGAAAATGATTGCGAACCATGGGCAGAGCCGACGCTATTATCACGATCTTGTAGGCTGCAACAGCCGTCTGGATACCATCCAGGCAGCTGTCCTGAATGTGAAGCTGAAACGCCTGGACGACTATATCGCCGCCAGACGCGCCGTCGCCGACTATTACGATAATGCTTTTAAAGCTCATCCTAAAATCACAACGCCCTACCGGGCATCCTATAGCCACCACGTATTTCATCAGTATACGCTTCTTCTGGAAGGTGTGGACCGGGATGGTCTCAACGCATTCCTGATGGGGAAGAATATACCCTCGATGATCTACTATCCCGTACCCGCCCATCGTCAGCAGATGTTTGCATCCCTTGGTGGCGGAGATTTTCACCTCGAGACCACAGACTGGCTCACCGAAAGGGTCATCTCCCTTCCGATGCATACCGAGCTGGACGGAGAACAACTGGAAACCATAACAACAGCAGTTTTGGAATTCATTAACCGGCCATAAGCCGGTCTGACAATTTTTGGCATGATTCTGACTAACAACAACTGACTAAAAATTAAAAAAAGGTTTTTTTTATGAAAATCGCTGTAATCGGAACCGGCTATGTAGGACTCGTTACGGGCACCTGTTTCGCCGAAACAGGTAATGACGTTATGTGCGTGGACATCGACACCAACAAAGTTCAAAAACTCTCCAACGGTCAGATCACCATCTACGAACCCGGCCTTGAAAAACTCTTCCTCCGCAACCTCAAGGAAGAGCGTCTGAAATTCACTACCAATCTCGAAGACGGCATCAGGGATGCGCAGATCGTATTTCTTGCGCTGCCAACCCCTCCCGGCGAAGACGGGTCCGCCGATCTTAAATATATCCTCGGCGTCTCCGACCAGCTCGGAAAGATCCTCAAAGACTACAAGGTCATCGTCGACAAGAGCACCGTACCCGTAGGCACTGCCGAAAAAGTACGGACCGCGATCGCAAAGAATTACAAAGGCGAGTTTGACGTCGTCTCCAACCCCGAATTCCTCCGGGAAGGCGTCGCAGTTGACGACTTTATGAAGCCCGACCGCGTCGTCATTGGCGCAAGCTCGGAGCGCGCCCGCAAGACCATGGGCGAACTCTACGCCCCCTTCGTTCGCCAGGGCAACCCCGTCATCTACATGGACGAACGCTCCGCCGAACTCACCAAATACGCCGCTAACTCCTTCCTGGCTACCAAGATCACCTTTATGAACGAAGTAGCCCTGCTCTGTGAACGCCTCGGCGCCGACGTGGACATGGTAAGAAGAGGCATCGGCAGCGACGAACGCATCGGCAAACGCTTTCTCTTCCCCGGCATCGGATACGGCGGCAGCTGCTTCCCCAAGGACGTACAGGCCCTCGTAAAATCCTCTCAGGAAGTGAGCTATGATTTTCGTATTCTCAACGCCGTTATGGACGTCAACGAAAAGCAGAAACTCCACCTGATGCCCAAGATCAAAAAATATTTCGGCGACCTCAAGGGCAAACACTTCGCATTGTGGGGCCTGGCTTTCAAGCCTAACACCGACGATATCCGCGAAGCACCGTCCCTGTACATGATCGACGCCCTCGTCCAGGAAGGCGCCACCGTCACCGTATTCGATCCCGAAGCGATGAATAACGTTCGCTCAGTCGTCGGCAACAAGGTCGTCTACGCCGAGAGCCAGTACGAAGCACTCGATGGCGCCGACGCACTGATCATCGCGACCGAATGGAACGAGTTCCGCACTCCCAACTTCCTGAAGATCGTTACCACCCTGAAAAATAAAGTCATATTCGACGGCCGCAACCTTTTCGACATAGCAGCTATCCGCGAACTCGGATTCTACTACGAAAGCATCGGCCGCGCACCCGCCAACCCCGCAGATAAAAAATAACCAAAACAAGAGAACACAAATGAGCACAAGCAACGAACGCGTTTTGATCACGGGAGCCGCTGGTTTTCTTGGCTCCCATCTTTGCGACCGTTTCATCAAAGAAGGTTACCACGTCATCGGGATGGACAACCTCATCACCGGAGACCTCCGGAACATCGAGCATCTGTTCAAGCTGGAGCAATTCGAATTCTATCACCACGACGTAAGCAAATTCATTCACGTGCCGGGGGACCTGAAATATATCCTCCACTTTGCTTCGCCGGCCAGCCCGATCGACTATCTCAAAATACCCATCCAGACGCTGAAGGTCGGCTCGCTCGGCACCCACAACTGCCTGGGCCTGGCCAAATCGAAAAAGGCACGCATACTCGTCGCCTCCAGCTTCTGAGATCTACGGCGACCCCCTCGTTCACCCTCAAACCGAGGAGTACTGGGGCAACGTCAACCCCGTCGGCCCCCGCGGCGTATACGACGAAGCCAAACGCTTCCAGGAAGCCATGACAATGGCCTATCATAATTTCCACGGCCTGGAGACGCGCATCGTACGCATCTTCAACACCTACGGACCGAGAATGCGCCTCAACGACGGCCGCGCCCTGCCCGCCTTCATCGGCCAGGCCCTGCGCGGCGAAGACCTCACCGTCTTCGGCGACGGCAGCCAGACCCGCTCGTTCTGCTACGTCGACGACCTCGTAGAAGGCATCTACCGCCTCCTGATGAGCGACTATCCCCAGCCCGTCAACATCGGCAACCCTTCCGAGATAACCCTGAAACAGTTCGCCGAAGAAGTCATCGCACTCACAGGGACAAAACAGAAGATCGTCTACAAGCCGCTACCGGTCGACGACCCCAAACAGCGTCGCCCCGATATCTCCAAGGCAAAGAAGATCCTTGGATGGGAGCCGAAAGTCGACCGTAAAGACGGCCTCAAGGCTACCTACGAATACTTCAAATCCCTGCCCCCGGAAGAATGGGCCAAACAGCCGAAGGAATTTACCAGCAGAACCTAAACCTTAATATTTTTTATGAATGAAGCAAAGATCTACGATGACCTCCTCTCGAAAAAGGCCAAACTGGCCGTAATAGGACTGGGGTATGTAGGACTGCCTATCGCCCTGGAATTTGCACGGAAGATCTCCGTCATCGGGTTTGACATCAACGCCCGCCGCATTCAGATGATGCGCGCCGGTCTCGATCCCAGCAAAGAAGTCGACACAGCGGAGTTTAAGGACCGTGACATCGTATTTACGGATGATCTGGAGGTTCTTAGGGAGGCAAGGTTCTTCATCGTAGCCGTGCCCACACCCGTAGATAAATACAACGTCCCCGACCTCAAACCCCTCATCGGCGCGTCAAATACCGTCGGAAAAGTGCTGAAAAAGGAGACTACGTCGTTTACGAATCCACCACATATCCCGGCTGTACCGAAGAAGACTGCCTTCCCGTTCTCGAGAAGCACTCCGACCTCCGGCTCGCCAACGGCGACTTCAGCCTGGGCTATTCCCCCGAACGCATCAACCCCGGTGACAAAAAGCACACACTGCGGACCGTCGTAAAGGTTGTCAGCGGCAATACCGACCTTTCTCTGAATGAAGTCGCGAAGACCTACGAACTGGTCGTGGACGCCGGCGTGCACCGCGCCCCTTCCATCAAGGTCGCCGAAGCTTCCAAGATAATCGAGAACACCCAGCGCGACCTCAACATCGCCCTGATGAACGAACTGTCCCTTATCTTCGACCGCATGGGCATCAATACCTATGACGTCATCGAAGCGGCCGGCACCAAGTGGAACTTCCTCAAGTTCCAGCCAGGCCTCGTCGGCGGTCACTGTATCGGCATCGATCCCTATTATCTGACCTACAAGGCGGCGGCGCTGGGCTATGAGTCCAAGGTCATCGCTTCATCACGGTATATCAACGACGATATGGCCGTCTACGTTGCCCGCAAGATCATCACCCACGTGCTGCGTATATCCAACGACCCGAAGGTCTTGATCATGGGCGTGACCTTCAAGGAGAACGTCAGCGATATCCGCAACTCACGTATCGTCGACACGGTAAAGGAACTGCTGGCCTTCAATATTCACGTGGACGTCGAAGACCCCTATGCGGTAGAAGAAGAAGTCCACGAAGAATACGGACTGCACCTTTCGCGGAAAATCACCGGCAACTACGATGCCGTCATCATCACAGTCCCGCACGTTCAGTACAAGGACCTGGATGACGCCTATTTTGCATCCATTACCCGTGAAGGCGCTATCATCGCCGACCTGAAAGGAACCTATAAAAATAAAATCGCAAAGCGAAAATACTGGAGCTTATAAATTGACCAGGTACAGGAAAACGATCATGATCACAGGCGGCGCCGGATTCATCGGGTCGCACGTCGTACGTTTGTTCGTACGAAAATATCCGGACTATCGGATTGTCTGTCTGGACGCTCTTACCTATGCCGGAAACCTGGCGAATCTGGACGACGTCAAAGACGCGCCCAACTATACCTTCGAAAAAGGAGATATCGTCGACGAATCGCGGATGACGGAATTGTTTGCTAAATACGCGTTCGACGCCGTCATCCATCTCGCCGCGGAAAGCCACGTCGACCGCAGCATCATGGACCCGCTCGCCTTCGTACGCACCAACGTACTGGGTACGGCCAATCTGCTCAACGTCAGCCTGTCCTTCTGGAAGAACCAGCCGGAAGGCAAACTTTTCTACCACATTTCGACCGACGAAGTATACGGGTCACTGGGCGCCGAAGGGTTCTTCACAGAAGAGACCCCCTACGATCCCCGGTCGCCCTATTCCGCCTCCAAGGCCGCTTCCGACCATTTCGTAATGGCCTGGCACCACACCTATGGTATGCCGGTCATCTTATCCAATTGCTCCAATAATTACGGTTCCAATCATTTCCCGGAGAAGCTGATCCCACTGATGATCAACAATATTCTCCATAACAAACCACTGCCGGTCTATGGCAAGGGAGAGAATGTCCGCGACTGGCTCTACGTGGAAGACCACGCCGACGCCATCGACACCATCTTTCACAACGGCAGGGTGGGAGAGAAGTACAATATCGGCGGCTTCAATGAATGGAAGAACATCGATATCGTCCACCTCCTCTGTAATGTTATGGACAGGAAATTGAATCGTCCCGCGGGCGAATCGGCTAAACTGATCACCTTCGTAAAGGACCGCCCGGGGCACGACCTCCGCTATGCCATCGATGCGACCAAACTCAACAAAGAGTTGGGCTGGAAACCTTCCCTCCAGTTCGAGGAAGGCACTGGAAAAGACGGTAGACTGGTACCTCAGCCATCAGGACTGGGTTATAGCCGTCACTTCCGGTGACTATCAGAAATACTATGCGGAGCAGTATATCAAAAGATAATTGAAATGCCTTTTACTACTACCGAGTTTCCGGGACTGCTCGTATTTGATCCCGTCATACACCAGGACGACCGCGGCTACTTTTTCGAATCTTATAACGAACAGGCCTGGACTAAACAGGGCCTGTCCATTCGGTTTGTCCAGGACAACCAGTCCTTTTCCAAATACGGCGTGATCCGCGGACTCCACTACCAGCTGGAACCCTACCCCCAGGCAAAGCTGATCCGGGTACTTTCCGGCCGTATCCTCGACGTCGCCCTCGACCTTCGTCAGGGCTCTCCGACATATGGCAAACATCTGGCCGTCGAACTGTCCGAGGACAACAAAAAACAGTTCTTTATCCCGGCCGGTTTTGCCCACGGGTTCTCCGTCCTCAGCGAGTCGGCGGAAGTGTCGTACAAATGCGACGGCTTCTATCACAAGGACAGCGAAGGGGGATTCGCTACGACGACCCTGCCCTGAATATCGACTGGAAAGTACCCGCCGCGAAAGCCATCGTTTCGGCAAAAGACGTGGGACTACCCCTTTTCGCCGACTGCCGCAACAATTTTCAATATAAAGGATTATGAAAAAAAGGATCCTCGTCACCGGTGCTGGCGGCCAGCTGGGCCGGGAGCTGCAGGTTCTCGCCCCAGCTTTCCCTTCCTTCAGCTTTGTATTTGCCGGCCGCGACCTGCTGCCCGTCGATGATCCCGCGCGCATCACTTCTTTTTCAGGAGAACCCTCCCGACTACTGCATCAACTGCGCCGCCTATACCGCCGTCGACAAAGCCGAGACCGAAAAAGAAGCCGCCTTCCGCATCAATGGCGACGCCCCCGGCTGGCTGGCCGCGGCCTGCCGCAGCGCCGGAGCCCGGTTGATTCACATATCCACCGACTATGTCTTCGATGGCAGCTCGTCCACTCCCCTGAAAGAAGAGGACAAAACCGCACCGATCAATACATACGGCGCTTCGAAGCTAAAGGGCGAAGAGAACGCCCTTCGCGAATACCCCGAAGGCACCATTGTCATCCGAACCTCCTGGGTCTATTCCGAATTTGGCAACAACTTCGTCAGGACCATGATCCGCCTGATGACCGAAAGACCCGCCATCAGCGTGGTCGACGACCAGATAGGCTCCCCACCTACGCCGCCGATCTCGCGGCAGCCATCCTCCGGATCGTCTCCGGCGACCGCTGGGTTCCCGGTATTTATAATTACAGCAATGAAGGGGAAACCAGCTGGTACGACTTTGCTCAGGCCATCCACGGACTCATCGGGAGCAACTGCCGGGTCAGTCCCATTCCAAGCTCCAACTATCCCACACCCGCCCGCCGCCCCCACTATTCCCTGCTGGACAAAGACCTGATAAAAAAGACCTACGGTCTCTCCATACCCACCTGGCCCGAGAGCCTCGATACCTGCATCTCTCATCTCCTCCTTACCGGCAAGTAAATATCCCCTGCAAGACCTTCCACACATAAATATTTCCCTTAATGTGGAAAACTAAAACTACTTGGTCCGTTAACATATGGGTGATTATAATCATGCATAAAAACGTACACAGCCGACCTAACCCCCTGCACTTTCGACCACTTGTCCTTTCTAATAACTATCGTTACTTATTGAGGATTGCCGGATCAGTCAAAGTTTTATAGCTTGCACCCTGAAAGATCATTTTGACGCCTGTCTACGTCTGGTGATCGCCCAACTTAATCCATACTTATGAAACCTGTCTACACGTTCAGGGTTCCTGGTTCGTCCTTGCGTTTCTCGCGCATCAGGAATATGGTGGCCCTCCTTATCCCTGGCCAACATGAGCTGCCTGCTCGGCCCCCGCATTTGATGGCGGAAGGCACTCACCAGGTAATGCCAAACAGCACCCAGGGTACGGGTCTCATTGTTTCCACCACCTCATCTTTTCCGCTCGGTAATGTTGGTAGCTATCTCGGCGCACCCGTCGACCAGCGCGTATACTTTTATATAAAGGACTGGCAGAACGAGCAGCTCGACTATGGTTTCCACTGGGAGACCCTTGCCCCCAGCGGGACGATCAGCGTCTATTCCAACGTCTATATGCGGATCTATGACCCTACCGGAGCGCAGGTCGGCAGTCCTATTCTTATGCCGACTACCGGCAACGGCTGGCTGACGACCTATGGTCTCGCCAACGCCGGCCCTTCCATCTCCGGCGGACCTGGATACAAGCCGCTGATCTTCAAACCATCGATGAACGGTGACTACTATGTCTCCTTCTACCAGAGCAACGACGGCGGCGCTACCGACGCGGGCGAGTCGATGCTGTCCAAATGGTTCGACATGACCATCGTCAACACCGCTTTTAATACGAAGGCCAACGGTCGCGTCCACTGTAACGAGTGGGCATTTTCAGTTTACAATATCAGCAATGACTGGCAGGATCCTACCGTTTCGGCCTGCTCGCAGTTCATCGCCTATACAACCGACCACGTTTCAGTCAGCGTCCAGTTCCCTACGACCGGTGGCTTTCAGCCCCTGTCCTTTATCGTGGCGTTTAACGATTTTGGCGTTGCCAACAACGGCAACTGGCTGGTCGACCGCAAATCCATTGTGCTGCCCAAGCTGGTGGCTCCTTATCTGCGGGGCGGCTATCCCGTCTTCCTGATGGCGCCGGACCCTGCCGTATATCCACCCGCCGCCGTCCCAAGTAATCCCGTGCTGCTCGCTCCCGTCATTGCGGGATGTCCGCCCGGTCCCTACAACGTCCGGTTCTTTGCTCCCCAGGACGGAGACTACTATATGCTCTTTGACCTGAATGGCGTCCCCTGGCTTCCAGAACAATTCGGCCGACCGCTTTGTCGAGCTCCCGGCGCAGAGTGCCGGCGTGGTCACCTATGTCTGGGACGGAAAGGACGGACTCGGCAACGTCGTGCCCGCCAACACCAGCTTTAATATCATCTTTTCCTTCCGGGAAGGTCGTATCAATATTCCCATCTACGACGCCGAGCTCAACATCAACGGCTTCACCGTGGGTGGAGTAGCCCCGCTGCTGCAAAACAACAACCCATTATTCTGGGACGATACACAGATATACAACAGGGGCGGCGACTGTTCGGACAACAACAACAACTATACGGGCACGGGCTATAACAATTCCGTCGTAGGGGTCACGCCTTCCGCGACGATGGGACGCGCCTGGAATGGTAATGGCAACCCCACCAACGTCATACCCGCTCCGAACGTCAAGTACGGTAGCACCTATAACGACGCCGACAACGTACAGTGTAACGACTATGGCAACGCGCGCCTGCTGAATACATGGACCTGGGGGATCATCGATAGCTCGACCCAATCGGTCACCCTCAGCTGTATCACAGTCAGCGGTACCGTATGGGACGACGCCGACGGCAGCGCCAACGGCGACACCACCCATATTCGCACCAACGGCGAAGCCGGGGTCAATGCCGGTGGCACGCTGTACGCCAACCTGGTGGACCCGATCACCAACAACGTGTTGTACTCTACGCCGGTCGCATCGGACGGCACCTTCACCCTTCTCAACTGTCCCGTCAACGCCAGCGGAATGGAGATCGCCATCACGACCACACAGGGGGTCGTCGGCAGTCCGGTGCCCACTCCTTCCGTACCGGGTTACTGGACGAATACGTCTCCGCTGATGCGTACGTTCAATTCGTCGAACTATTCTATCACCGGTCAGGATTTCGGCATCGAACAGCTGCCCAATTCCTATGACCAGAACTATACCATCGCCATGCCGGCGCAGAACTCGCTGCTCACCCTCAACGGTGTGAGTACCGTGGCAAGTCCCGGACCGCTGACAGGCTCGGACCCCGAGGACGGCACGCTCGGCACGGGTAAGGACGTCGTTATTACTTCCGTTCCGGCCAACGAACAGCTATACTATGGCGGCACCCTGGTGACCAACGGCTTCAAGATCACCAACTACAATCCGGCGCTGCTGCAGATGAAGTTCACGACCGTCAACACCGTCATCTTCACCTCCTTTACCTATGCCTATATCGACGCGGCCGGCAAGCAGGACCCGACTCCGGCTACCTATACCATCAATATGTCGATCGCGCTCGCCAGTACGCTCGGTACCTTCACGGGCCGCGCCTCGGACTATGGCAACGTGCTTAGCTGGACCTCCTACAACGAGACGCCGGCTGTACAGTTCACCATCGAGCGCAGTAGTGACGGCATCGGATATGCGCCGATCGGCGCCGTCGCCGGCACCGGCAACGGCACCGACGTCAATCACGTTTACACGGACAAGAGTCCTACCCCTAATACCGCTACTTATTACCGTCTCAAATGGACGGACGGCAGTGGCACCGTCGCCTACAGCAATGTGGTGACGATCGCCGCCACCGCCGGCACAAGCGTCCTCGACGTTTCGCCGAACCCATTCAGGTCACAGCTGACCGTACGCCTGAACCTCGGCCAGCGCCGAGCGCGTCGCTATCCGGCTGGTCGACAGTAAAGGTGTCGCGCTTAAGCAGGCGCGTTACCAGGGCGCGAAAGGCGTTAATTCCTTTGTGATCAACGACCTCTCTTCGCTGCCTTCTTCTGTCTACTTTGTCCAGATCGTACTCGCTGATCAGATGTTCGTGAAAAAGGTTTTCAATCAGTAACGCATAAGGGAGCTTCCCCGGAAGCTCCCTTCCCCTTTACCCGACGACCGTGCTTTAACCGTAAATCCAAGCCGGCATGAAAATCCTGTTGCCTGCCGTCCTGCTCACGATTACGTGGGGGGAATGCACCTTCGCGCAAACCAACCAGACTGTTTCTTCGGCAGAAGTGAACAAGATCCTGTTGGGGACTTACAATCCTCTGAACTACCAGGCTTCGGTGGTCATCACCGACCCTGCCTCCATCTCGGCCGGTCTGCTCAGCCAGATCTCGACCGATTCGCTCAGGGCCGACCTGTTTGCCCTCGCCGCTTTTAAGAACAGAAATACCTTCTCGGATACCAGCTCGTCGACGAGGGGCATCGGCGCCGCAAGACGCTGGGTATACAGCAAATTCCTCCAATACAGCAACGCGAATGAAGGGAGGCTGAAGCCCGCCTATCTCTGGTTCGACTACTCCCCGTCATCCGCAGGCTGTTTGGGTTCCATCACGAGACACGCCAACACCATGGCTGTGCTGCCGGGCAGTCAGACGGACAATCCTTCGCTGATCATCGTCGAAGGTCATATGGACAGCCGCAACGACGACAACTGCGACGTCACGGGCAGCGCCCCCGGCATCGGGGACAACGCCACCGGCGCAGCGCTGGTGATGGAACTCGCGCGCGTCCTGAGCAAATACACTTTTCGCAGCACGCTGGTATTTGTCGTGCTCACAGGTGAAGAACAGGGTCTTATCGGATCGACAGCGCTGGCCAACTATCTCGACAGCAAGAACGTGCCCATCAAGGCAGTCAACAACAACGACGTCTCCGGCGGCGTATTCTGCGGACATACCGCCTCGGCGCCCGGCTGTCCCTTTTACGGCAATATCGACAGCACCGAAATCCGGATCTTCTCGCTGGGTACCATTAATTCCGCATACAAGCAGTGGGCGCGTTATATCAAACTGGAATATAAGGAGCAACTGATCAATCAGGTCAATGTCCCGATGGACATCAATATCATGCAGAACGAAGACCGGTCCGGCCGGGGTGGGGACCACCAGGCTTTCAGTAAGATTGGCTATACCGCCGTAAGGTTTACACAGGCAAATGAAGACGGGAACGCCAGCAACGGCAGTGGATATACCGACCGCCAGCACACGGTCCGGGACAGTCTTGGACGGGACCTCAACGGGGACGGCAACGTCGATTCCCTCTATGTCGACGTCGACTATCTGTCCCGCAATACCCTTATCAACGGCAATGCAATGGCGATGGTAGCGCTGGGACCCGATACAGTCAATTTTACCCCGACCGTCGTCTCGGCCAATCTGGTGAGGGTCAGGTTCAACCCGGCTTCCGGCGTCACCAATGCGGGCTACCGCGTGGCGATCCGGTCCAACTCCAACGACTGGGACTCCGTCTACACAGTCACCAACCTCGTCGATACCATTACGGTACCCTATCCGATGAACACCAGTTTCTATATCAGCGCCGCGGCCATGGACGCCAGCAACACCGAGAGCCAGTTCGCGACGGAGTTCACCCTGTCGACGAAACAGTACGTTTTAAACCTCCCACCTCCCGGTAACGGCCCCGGCACATCCGCCGGCCTGGGCTACTATGGTATCCAACTATTGCCCAACCGTCCCAACCCTTTCGACGAGTCCACCATGATAGCGATCAGTTCGGGTACCGACATTTTCGCCGACCGCACCTGGCTCCAGTTCACTTCCCTCGACGGTCGCGTCATCAACCGTATGCAGGTCCAACTAAAAAGGGGCTCAACCAGGTGCTGCTCAATCACGGCTTTGCCGTCCCCGGCACCTATATATGTTCTTTGCTGATCGACGGCCTCCCGGCCCAGAGCACCAAAATGCTCTTCCGCGCCGGGCGCTGACCCGTCCCGCCGGCATTCACCCGTCCCGCCGGCAACCAATTTTTTTGCAGTTGGCCGCCCAACCTATAACCTGTCCTGTTACCACGCGCTCTATGCCGCAAGTCGCCACCGGTTCCCCCGGCTGGCGACTCGGCTTTAAGGGCATCTGGCCCGCGGCTCCGCCCCCCAGGATCACCCCGCCCCACGTCCCCTTCCGGGGCCGCAAAACAAAAAGCCGGGCTTCGCTTTCAGCGTGCCCGGCCTTTCTGTTCTTCACTGTAAAACCGTCCGTAGTTTTATGTTTGGAGTCGTACCCTATGGTTCTGTTAGGTCTTGCAAAGGTACCGCGCCCTCCCGTCAGGATCAATACAACTAGTGGTAGTTTTTCGCGGCGGGAGCGTGTCGTTTTTTGCAAGGGAATAAATAGAAAAACCGCTGACGAGCAGCGGTTTACCAAAGTTGCCCAACCTGGATTCGAACCAAGACAGAAAGATCCAGAATCTTTTGTACTACCATTATACTATTGGGCAATAGTCCGTAGAACGGGGTGCAAAGCTACGGATTTTTAACGTTATTTGCCAAATTATTGAACATAGTGTTTGTAGCATGAAAAAACTATATCTGCTGGTCGTTTTGGCAGGCATCGCAGGAGTCACCAGGGGTCAGTCCCCGTCCGCCACCTCTCAGCTTCGGTCCACCACCGGGCAAACCCCATCCACCACCACTCAGGTCCCCGACGACACCAGCGCCGCGCGCCTCGTGCGCGCATTCCGCTTCGTCGATTCCGCCCTCAGCCACCCCACACTGACCTACGACGTCACCGGACCCGATATCCCGCAGGAAATAAAGGACATCCTCACCCGGTTCGACAGCGCCGTCACAGCCAACAAAAAATGGTTCGACGGGTACCGCAACAAATTTACATCCACTAACCAATCCACCTCCGCGAGCCAACCCCTCCCATACAACGAACGCTTCGGCATCACCCCCGAAGAATACACCCGCCTTCAGCAACTCGAAAAACAACCTCCCCACCTCGTAACCCTCGCCCAAACAACCATAACCACAACCCGCGACAAGAACGTGCTGCATTTCAAAGGCGACGGCGAAAGCCAGGATCCCGGCCTATCTCGAAGTCGACCTCCGGCAACAACGGATCATTTTTGCCGGAGACACCCTCCCGTTCATCGGCCCCATGACCACCACAGCCAGCTGGCATCATTTCAACTCACCCGGGGCTATAGCTGGAAATTTCGCAAAGTAGACGTGAACAATTCATTACAGAGCTACAAGATCACCGCCCGCGTGTCGGAAGCTGGATCTGGGCACACCCACCGAAGGAGGCCGAACATTTCTTCGCATTACCTATCAGGACGTGAAGGAAGGAGTAAGTCAGGCCAACCTCGACCTGACCGGATTCATTCACTGACGCGTCGACCGGCCTCCGCCACCCGTCGCCGCACCCGCGGCCGGACCCCCACCCCCGGTTTACCTCCTCTCATCATAAACCCCAAACTCCACTATCGCCGGCTGCCCCCCAACCCCCTCCATCACAACCCTCACCCTATCTCCCCAAACCCGGTCAAACCTGTTGATCTTCACCCGCCCCTTCTTTTCCCCATCAAACAACACCTTCCACTGACCATGCGTCCGGTACTCGGAAGTCTATAATGACCGACATTCTCCTCCGTAATAACCACAGCATTAAATGCCTTCTCACCACCCAGCTCCACCTCATACCAGGGCTGCTTCACCGTCATATTCTGACTGCCACGCCGTATGGAAATTGTCATCGTTCCCAAAATCCATGATATTCATATCATCGCTCCAACTAGCATTGGCGGGCTGATGCTTAGCGATATTCGGAGAAATGATCGGCGCTTCCGTCGGCGGTAGCTCAGCGACAGAACCGTCGTTCTTCCAGATCCGTCCGATCTCCGCGAGCGCGGCCAGGGCATTATCGTCGATCAGTCCGTCCCGGTTCGGCGCCACATTTAATATAAAGTTGTCATAGATCTTGTTGTACGGAACGATATCGTCCGACACCAGCATCTTCGGGTCTTTCACCGGGGTCGCCGGAAAATCTGTTTTCCAGAACCACGCCGAATTCAATGGCAGACAGGACAGCGCCGGCAGCCGGTTCGTAGCCGTCGAGATCTTCTGACCGGCACCTTGCTCGTAAGATTTGATATCCGTATAGAAAAGCGCCTCCGGCGGATACTTGGCGGAATTGAGGTCCATCACCACGCAGTTCGGCTGCAAGGATTTTATAAGGCAATAAATATCTTCAAAAGGCACGTCGTCGTACGAGATCCGCGACCAGGGAGCATCCCATCCGTCGATGATCAGCGCGGTGATCTCACCGTAATTCGTGAGCAGCTCCGTCAGCTGCGCCTTTATCATTTCGATATGCTGCCGCGTAATAAAGCCGGGCCGCAGCTTGTGGTGCGTGTCGAGTATCGAATAGTAAAGACAGGTCTTCAGGCCCTGCGCCCGGAAGGCGTCTACATATTCGCGGACAACGTCCCGCCGCAGCGGGCTATGCATCACGTTGTAGTCGGTCGTCTTCGTATCCCAGATACAAAATCCGCTGTGATGCTTTGTCGTCAGACACCCGTAGGACATATGCGCGGATTTCGCCGCCCGCGCCCACTGCGCGCAGTCCAGCTTCCCCGGATTAAAAAGCGCAGGCGACGCCTCGGGATCCGCCCAGTCCTGATTCATAAACGTCGGGATGTTGAAATGGATAAACATCCCAAATCGTAAATCGACAAACTTTTGCTGCAGCTCATGCAAATCGCGCTGATCGCGCGGACCCTGCGCCTCCGCCACCCCCAACAGCATCAAAACTCCCAGCCCTAAAAAACTTATTTTTCTCATGCCCCAAAAATAGCATTATTTATACGTCAACGCCAGCGCCGGATCGTCCCCATACTCCTTCCACAACTGATCCACAGTCAGGCCAGTCAGCTTAACCCACATCTCCGGCTGATACGTCCCATCCCGAAGAGCCGCATC
Source organism: Puia sp. P3 (assembly GCF_050632245.1). Lineage (NCBI taxonomy): Bacteria > Pseudomonadati > Bacteroidota > Chitinophagia > Chitinophagales > Chitinophagaceae > Puia > Puia sp. P3. Next base: position 6,041,250 of record NZ_CP192583.1, on the reverse strand, counting down.
CAGCTTATCAACGACCTTCCTATTCTTCGTCTTTTCCACCCATAACAAAAACCTCGCCGTCACGCGATAGGCATTCTCATACTTCTGCGTCGGCTTATAGTCCGGTAGGGTCCATCTGCTTCTGACATTATTGACGCCATGAGACATACCGCACATAGTCCGCGATCCCCTCCGTCAGCCATCCGGGATTGGCGTGCCGGTAGTCCTGCACGATATGCATCACTTCATGGGTCACGACGTCGATGTCCTCGGGATTCTTCCTCAGCCATTCGGGGTTATATCTGGCGCGGCCATTGTCCGTCTCCGCTACGCCCTTATAGCCCGGATCGATCAGAAAAGTCACCGTCCGCAGCGTATGCTTGTTAAAGCGCTTCGCTTCGCGCGGATACACTGTAAAAAATGCATCGATCATCTCTTTCTTCGTCTCCTGACTAAAGCCCTGGTCCCTGTTTACAAAGATCAGGGTGTACCTGCCTTTGCTGATCGAATCACGCGTTACAAAGTCCTGCGCATAGGCGCCAAAAGTCATTGCAGAGGCGCCCAAAGTCATTGCGAGTGCAAGTAGCCCCGCCAGTTGTTGTTTCATGTATGGTCGATGGTTTATTTCTTCTTCAGCGGATTGTCCTTGTCGGTAGAGAATGAATAAGGAAAATCACCTTCGCCGGTGCCCTTCGACTTGTTCGGGGTCGCGCCCATATTCAGCTGGAACTCGCCGCCCTGCTGGATATCCGTATGGGAGATCCAGTTCCTTCCATAGGGCTGTCCCTGTAAGGTCGCGCCCTGTACGTAAAGATTGGTTGCGCTGTTCGCCGGTGCGCTGATGACGAAATCCTTCCCGTTCTCCAAATGGATCGTCGCTTTTTGAACAGCGGCGTTCCCAGCACATACTGGTCGGTGCCCGGGCACACGCTATAAAAACCCAGCGCCGAGAACACATACCAGAGCCGAGGTCTGCCCATTATCCTCATCGCCGCAGTATCCGTCCGGGGTAGCCTGATAGAGACGGCCCATGGCCTGCCTCACCCAGTACTGGGTCTTCCACGGCTCGCCCGCGTAGTTATACAAATAGAGCATATGCTGGATGGGCTGGTTGCCGTGCGCGTACTGACCCATACCCGCGATCTGCATTTCCCTGATCTCGTGGATGACGCCGCCGTAGTAGCTGTCGTCGAAGATCGGAGGCATGATAAAGATCGAATCCAGCATCGTTACGAATTCCTTCTTTCCGCCCATCAGGTCGATCAGACCCTGGATATCGTGGAAGACACTCCAGCTGTAGTGCCAGCTATTGCCTTCCGTAAAGGCATCACCCCATTTGAAGGGATTGAATGGGGACTGGAATTTTCCGTCCTTGTTCTTTCCTCTCATCAGCTTGTGTTCGGGGTCGTAGAGATTCTTGTAGTTCATGGCCCTTCCGGCATACAGCTTCAGATCGGCAGCCGGCTTTCCAAGCGCCTTCGCCAGTCGGTAGATGCTGAAGTCATCGAATGCATATTCGAGCGTCCGGGCCGCGTTCTCGTTGATCTTGACGTCATAGGGCACATAGCCGAGCGTATTATAGTATTCTACTCCCGTACGTCCGACCGCTTCGATGGGTCCCATATTGTTGGCGTCCTTTTTCAGGGCCTCGTACAGGGTATGGATATCATAGCCCCTGATCCCCTTCAGCCAGGCGTCCGCCACTATCGAAGCGGAGTTATTGCCGACCATTACGCTCCGATAGCCGGGACTCGACCACTCGGGCAGCCATCCGCCCTCTTTATAGTCATTGACCAGCCCCTGCTGCATTTCTTTATTGATCGAAGGATATACCAGGTTGAGGAAAGGGTAGAGGGCGCGGAACGTATCCCAAAATCCGGTTCCCGCAAACAGATAACCGTCCTCCACCTTGCCGTTATAAACGCTGTAGTGAACGATCTTGCCCGACTTGTCCTTCTCGTATAATTTCAGCGGGAAGAACAACATCCGGTAAAGACAGGAATAAAAAGTTCTCATCTGGTCGATCGTACCGCCTTCCACTTCCACCCTGCCCAGGGTCTTGTTCCAGATCTCGCGGCCTTTCTGAGCAATCGATCTCGAAACTGTCGTTGCCCAGCTCTTTCAGATTCTCCTCCGCCTGCTCGATGCTGATAAAGGAAGACGCTACCCGCGCATGTACCACCGCACCCCGCTGCATCGAACCAAATCCGATGACCGCACCCGTGTGCTTGCTCGTCTGCTCCAGCGCATCCGTCAGCTCTTTATCCCTCCAGGTATGCGTATTGGCAATAGGCTTGTCAAACACTACAACGAAATAGTTCCTGAAATTAGCCGGAACCCCGCCGCTATTACGCGTGGAATAACCCACCACCTTATTCTCGCCGGGTATTACTTTTATATAGGAACCCCTGTCATACGCATCCACCACGATATACGTGCTGTCCGTCCGGGGAAAGGTGAATCTGAACTGCGCCGCGCGTTCCGTCGGCGTGATCTCGGTCGTGACGTCGGCATCGGCCAGGTATACGCTGTAATAGTAAGGCTTTACGACCTCCGACTTGTGCGAGAACCACGAGGCCCGGCTGTCTTCCGTATAGCGCAGGGTTCCGGTCTCCGGCATGATGCTGAACTCGCCATAGTCATTCATCCACGGGGAGGGCTGGTGGGTTTGCTTGAAGCCCTTTATCTTATCGGCCGTATATGTATACTGCCAGCCATCTCCCATCTTACCCGTCTGCGGCGTCCAGAAATTCATGCCCCAGGGCAGGGCGATGGAAGGGTAGGTATTACCGCTGGAAAGGCCCCCGGTCGACTGAGTGCCCATCAGGGGATTTACAAGATCTACAGGGTCGGTTACCTTGTCTACGAACTGACCGGACGCGCCGAGCTGGAATAACAGCGCCGCGCCAAGAAGCAATGGGATTCTGCGCATTTCTTAAACTGCTTATTAATGACTGAATTTAAAGGTATTATTGGAGTCAACGACATGTTGTCAATGGACTTCAAACAGATTGTTAACGGAAATTAAAGAGCACCAAAGGTATTGCAGATATAGGATAAATTCGCTGGTCGTTTCTTTTACTGACTGCTAAACTTTTTAATTGAGGTATTCAAGCACAACCCATATCATCATCGCCATCTTCAGCTTCCTGGTCCTGTCGTCGGTGCAGTTCTTTCTCCTGTACAATACCTACGAAGCTGAAGAACGACCATTTCTATCTGGAAGAGCGTTCCGTCCTGAACTCGGAATATGCCGTGGCCATCCGCAACGACAAGGTAATGCCCGGCGGACAGCATATCATCGACAGCTTCCTGATCCCCCACACCCGCCAGCTGGAGCAGTTGTACCGGTCCGACCGCCCGGCATTCGAGGTCCTGAAGCAAAAGATTTGCGATAGTATATTCATCACACTGAAAGAGGTGAATACGGCGGACAGCGTCCTCCGCCGGATCATCCGGAGCCACCATTTCCAGCGCAATCTCGAATACATGCTGCTGATCGACGACATCTCGGTCATGTTCAGCGACCTCAAATACGTCAACCTCTACAGCAGCAAAAGCCGGTATCCGCTGATCGATACGGCCATCCAGACCAAATTCGGCATCCGCATCGGCGGGACGCTCGAGGTGCCGCTGCCGAGGAACAAGGTCATCGCCATCGCCGTATTCAACGCCCAGGCCTATTCCAACAGGGTGAGTTTTGGTCTTTACGTCGATATCCGCAACCGGCGCGCTGCCATCCTCCGGCTCATGATGCCGACCTTCCTGCTGGCGCTTTTCTCCATACTGTCGGTAGTCTTTCTATTCTTTGTCACTTTTAGGAACTGGATGCACCAGAAGAAACTTTCCGAGATGAAATCCGATTTCATCAACAGCATCACCCACGAGTTTCATACGCCGTTGACCGCGATCATCGTGGCCAACAAAACCATGCAAAAGGAAAAGATCCTCGCGAGTCCCGAAAACCTCCGGCCCCTCCTCGAGGTCGTGCAGCGGCAGGCCCTCCGCCTGCAGGTGCTGATCAGTCAGGTGCTGGACATTACGACCCTGAACAAGATCTCGCTGAACAAGGAAGAACATTCGCTCAACGGCCTGCTGGACGAGATCCTGCTCGACTATCGGCTCAAGCTGTCGGGGAGCCATGTCCGGTTCTGTCTTCAGAAGGATTCGGTCAGGGATACCGTCTCGCTCGACCGGTTCTGGTTTACTACCATCCTGCAGAACATTTTCGACAACGCGATCAAGTATAACAAGAGGGAGGAGAAAGAGCTGGCCGTTACCACCTTCGACGATAAAAAGGGCATTCATATCAGCATACGCGACAACGGCATCGGGATGACCCCGGATATTCAGCGGCACGTGTTCGACAAGTTCTACCGGCATATCGGTCCCAACGGCGTTACGAATACCGTCAAGGGCCTGGGCCTTGGACTTTTCTACGTCAAGCAGGCCGTCGAAGCGCACGGCTGGGCCATCGACATCGTCAGCGAAGAGGGAGGGGAAGCACTTTTATCATCAGCATCCCGCTTTAATATAATCATACTGCATGAAAAAACCACGCTTGCTGCTAGTTGAGGACGAGATCGATCTGGGTAATGTCGTCCGGCAGTACCTCGAGATCTCCGAATTTGACGTCGACTGGGCCACCGACGGCCGTCAGGCCTTTGACAGGCTGCGCGCGGTCGGCAACGAATACCAGCTGGCGCTGATCGACATCGCCATGCCCGAGATGGACGGATTCCAGCTGGCCGACCGCATCGTTCAGCTGGGCCTTAGACTTCCCTTTCTGTTTTTGACCGCCCGCAACGAAAAACAGGACCGGCTGCACGGCCTTCGGCTGGGCGCGGACGACTATATCAGCAAGCCGTTCGATATCGACGAGCTGGTCCTCCGGATAAAGAATATTATCAAACGCAGCACGGGTTCTCAGCCGGCTGCCGCGTCCCCCGCTATTCATCACAAAGACGTGACTTTCTCAAAGGAGGCGCTGCGGCTTTCGATCAGCGGGAAAAGGGACGTCAGCCTCACCCCGCGCGAGGCCGAGCTGCTCGACTTCCTCTTTCGCAACGAGAACAGGATCCTCAAACGCGAGGAGATCCTGAGCCAGCTATGGGGTGAGAACGACTACTTCCTCGGCAGGAGCCTGGACGTGTTCATATCCCGTCTCAGAAAGCACCTCAGCGCGTCCAGCCATATCAGTATCGACAACGTCTACGGCGTTGGGTTTGTGTTTAGCGTCCGGCGATGATCCTCCGCGTCTTCCAGCTGCTCCAGCCGCCTGATCCGGTTGTAAAGGATGGGATGCGTGCTGCGGAAGACTATAAAATAAGGGCTTACGGGCTGCTCCCGCTGCAGAGCCAGCCGTTCCAGCGCGTCGCGAAGCTCCCTCCCAAAACCCAGACGATGCGCGAACGCGTCCTGCCTGTACTCCGTCAGCCGGGACAGCAGCAGATCGAACAGACGGAAGATCCGGTTAAGCACCGCGAATACGATGACGAACGCCGCCAACGGAACGAGCCCGCGCAGCAGATGCGAGATAGTACAGCAATATGACCACAACGATCATCCACACAAGGCCACGGGACAACCTCGCCCGACGCCTCCTGAACCCGAGACTCAAAAAGCCGGCGACCCACCTGAACAGCATGGACACCCACGAGGTCAGCAGCCGCGCCGCGCATAAGCCGCGGCCAACACCGTATCATAACTGATAATATGGCCCAGCTCGTGGGCAATTACGCCTTCAAGTTCATGGGGCTCCAGATCCCGAAGCATCGCTTTTGACACCGCGATGGTACGTACACCAATAGCACAGGCATTCCATTCGTCGGATTCGATGACGCGGAGATCGATGCTCCCCTGATATCCGGCATTTTTTCTCACGGTCGTGAAGGCGGAGACCAGCCGTTCTTCCTCGCTCCTTATCGGCAGGCGTATCGGAGAAAAATAAAGATACAGTCCGGCAAACAGCCACGCCGAGCTAAAGCAATATACCGTCCACCCCGCGACGATCAGCCATCCGGTCAGAGCGGAGATATATACACCCGACAATACCAGCAACAGCAACAGACAGAGGATCGTCAAAAGAATATAAAGGAATACTAACCCAAATTTGAAATACCTGCTCATAGAAAAAAAGGTTTTGATGATTCCCAAAACAATGAAATCCATCGGAGCCTGCAATTGATCTATGTCATCAAAAACTGTTAGCAAACTTTAGCGTTCCAACAGGCCGCGCGAATTCTGCACCTTCGTATCTTTAGCCCATGAAACGCGCTCTAACCTTTTTTGCTGTTTGCTGTACTGTCACACTCTTTGCTCAATCCCCCGACGCCCAAACCACCGGCATTCTGAAATATGTCGATCCCTACATCGGAACCGGCGGCCACGGCCACGTCTTTCTCGGCGCGAGCGTTCCCTTCGGGGCGGTGCAGGTCGGCCCCAACAACATCAATAAAGGCTGGGACTGGTGTTCCGGATATAATTATTCCGACAGCATTGTAAAAGGTTTCTCGCAGAACCATCTCAACGGCACGGGCATTCCCGATCTTGGCGATATCCTGATCATGCCCTTTACAGGCGCGGTGCGGACGGAGACGAGGCAGCCGGGCCAATCCCGGCTCGGGCTATTCCTCCCACTATTCGCACGCACAGGAGATCGCACGCCCCAGCTATTATTCCGTGTGGCTCAAAGACCACCACGTCAGGGTCGAGCTGACCGCGACCGAACGGGTGGCGTTCCACCGATATACTTTCCCGTCGGATCGTCCGGGTCATATTATCATAGACCTGCTTCAGGGAAATTTTGACGCCGGCTGGCAGCACCCGCGCGTAAAGGCACACCTGCTGAAGCTCAACGACTCTACGCTCATCGGCTGGCGCAATTCCTCGCAGTGGGCAAAGGACAGACGTATCTATTTCGCCATTCGCACCAGCTCACCCCTGAAGGACTTCACGCTGATCGACGGCGATCGCCCCATCCAGGAGCTCACGCTCGAGGCAGATACCGTCAAGGGGCTGATCTCTTTCCAACACACACCGCATGTGGTCATGCTGAAAGTCGGCGTATCCAATATCAGCGGAGAAAAGGCGCTGGCGAATATCGCCGCCGAGATCCCCGGGTGGAATTTTGGCGGCGTCGTTCGGGAAGGCAATGCGAAGTGGACAAAGGCGCTGGGCAAGATCCAGGCAACGATACCCGATGCTTCGCGACGCACCGTGTTTTATACGGCCCTCTATCATACGATGGAAGCCCCGGCTCTCTACAACGACCACGACAGCAGCTACCGCGGCACCGACGGCAACGTCATAGAAAAAGCGCCGTTTAACAACTATACCATTTTTTCGCTCTGGGATACTTACCGTACCCTCAATCCGCTGATGACCGTCATTCACCCCGAGCGGGTGAGTGACATCGTTAATTCGATGCTGTCCATCTACCAGCAGCAGGGCAAGCTGCCCATCTGGCACCTGCAGGGGCGCGAGACCGATTGTATGGTCGGCTACAGCGCCGTGCCCGTCATCGCCGACGCCTACCTGAAAGGCTTCAGGGGTTTTGACCCCGCGCTTGCGCTGGACGCGATGAAGGCCTCGTCCACACGCGACGACTATGGGATGAAATACCTGAAAGAAGAGGGCTATATTCCCGCCGACAAGGAGAGGGAGTCGGTCAGCAAGGCACTGGAGTACGCGATCGACGACTGGTGCATCTCGCGCGTCGCGGCCAGGCTCGGCAAAAAGGACGACGAGCAGTACTATGCAAAACGAGCGCACTATTATACGCGCTATTTCGATACCGTCACCCATTTCATGCGGCCGGTGCTGGCGAGCGGTTCGTTCAGGGAACCCTTCGACCCCTTCCAGTCGATCCACGAATGGGGCGACTATACCGAAGGCAACGCCTGGCAGTACACTGGCTCGTTCCGCAGGACCCGGAGTCGCTGGTCCGGATGATCGGCGGCGACAAGGCCTTTATCAGCAAACTGGACAGTCTCTTCGTGGTCAGCAAGAGCATGGGCAGCCAGGAGCCTCTCCGGATATCTCCGGTTTGCTGGGCATGTACGCCCAGGGCAACGAACCCAATCACCATATCCCCTATCTCTATGCCTCTCGCCGGAGCGCCCTGGAAAACAGCGGTCCAGATCAAAAAGATCACCGACTCTTTCTATACCAATAAGAACGATGGGCTCTGTGGCAATGACGATGCCTGGCCAGATGAGCGCCTGGTACGTGATGACCGCAGTCGGTCTCTATCCGGTCAATCCTGCCAACGGGATCTTTGTGTTCAGTACCCCCTGGTGCAGAACGCCCGTCTCGAGGTAGGCGGCGGAAAGGTCTTTACGGTCGATGCCGCCAACTGGAGCCCGAAAAATATCTACATCCAGCGGGCTACCCTCAACGGCGTGCCCTACCGCAAGTCTTATATTGGATTTCAGGACATAAAGGCCGGGTCGACCCCTCCGCCTGTACATGGGCAGATAAACCCAACCCGGTCTTCGGCCGAGCCCCCGCCGACCGCCCCATGTCCCTGCCGCAGTAGCAGTCCGCTAAAGCCCTTCCCTGTCTGGCAGGTTTTCCCAAACCCCGGCCCCATTCCCTTTTCGGGACCAGTCGGGTATAAACCACCATTGATAATCAATTATTTGCGGATGGCATGTCCCTTGCCTTTCAGGGAACAAACGTACTACTATGAAACAACTCATCCTCACCCTGTCCACCCAGGACAGTGTCACCCCTGCCGGTCTCTTATTCTCCTTCTTGCTTGGTGTTTTCACAGGCCTGCTCTATTTTTGCCATCTGGCTCTAGCCCGTTCAGCTCGACTTTATCGTTGATGCAGTAGTAATGAAGGGGCGCCCCATTACGCCTGTTAACCCCGACGGATTAGATTTGTTATCTTTCTTAATAATAAATCTGATCACGTGAAAAAGGCAGCTTTCTCCTTTCCGCGCTTTGCGTTGTTTTCTTTTTGTCCGTTGAAGCCCGTGAACCTTCACGATCCGTTTTCACGCAAAGACCAGACGATCCCTCGGCCACCTATTTTACCCCCGAAGCATTTCATATCACGGCCGATGGCCAAAACCGACGTCTCCGGACGCCCTGCAACAAGCCATTCGCGACATAAAGTCCAAACACAATTTCGGGGTCCTCTTCATCCCCGAAGGCAAATACTTAATCACAAAAACCATATACGTCCCAACAGCGATCCGGTTGATAGGATACGGCAGGAACCGGCCGGTCTTTATTCTTGGCAAGTCGTCGCCGGGCTTTCAGTCGGCCGATTCCTCCGACAAGGGTCTGGCGCGGTATATGTTTTGGGTTTACAAGCGCCTTACCGGAAGAGGGAAAGAAAGTCCCGGATGCGGGCGCTTCCACCTTTTACAGCGCCATGTCCAATATCGACCTGCGAATCGAAGACGGCAATCCCGCCGCGGTGGCGCTCGCGTACCCATTTTGCCCAGCACAGCTATATCTCCCACGTCGACATTTTCATCGGCAACGGCAAGGCCGGCCTTTACGACGTCGGGAATGAAATGGAGGACGTCCGCTTCTTTGGCGGCGACTACGGCATCTATACCACCAAGCCTTCTCCCGGCTGGCCCTTTATGATGGTGGATACCTCGGTTCGAGGGGCAGCGCAAGGCAGCCATCCGAACCCGTGAGGCCGGCCGGCGATCGTCCGGATGACAGCTAAGAACACACCCATCGTCATCGATATCGACTCCAACTATTGCGAAAAGCTGTTTATGGAAGACTGTCGCTTCGACGGCGTCCGCGGTCCCGCCATCCGCATCAGCAACGAAGAGAACGCATCGGTTCAGATCAACCTCCGCCACGTCGTCTGCCGCAACGTTCCCGTCCTGACCGCAAACATCGCCAACGGCCGCCAGGTCCAGGGTCCCACCTCCATCTACGAAGCCCGTAGTCTCACGGCCGGTCTCCAGATCGACGACTGGTCCGCCGATCCCACATACTCAACAACAAAAGACCTCCAGCCGCTTAACTCCTTTCCCGCCGCCTCCACAAGCGATATCCCGGCATTCCCTTCAATGGACACCTGGGCCAACCTGCTTCAGCTCGGCGCAAAAGGCGACGGAGAAACCGACGATACAAAGGCGATCCAGGACGCCATCGACAAATACCCCGTCATCTATGTACCACAGGGCTGGTATCGCATCAGCAATACACTGCGGCTGAAACCCAATACCGTAATTATCGGGCTAAATCCGGTCGCGACACAGCTGCAACTGGCCGACAATACCCAGGCCTTCGGCGGTTTCGGCTCCCCCGTCCCTCTGCTGGAGACCTCCCGCGGAGGGAACAATATCGTCAGCGGCATCGGGCTAAGCACCGGAGCGAGCAACCCGAGGGCGGTCGGTTGTAAATGGATGGCGGGCGGGGGTTCCTATCTCAACGACGTCAAATTCATCGGAGGCCACGGCGGCCTGAACCGTCCGGGGACCCCTCGTACAACCATATATCAGCAGCAGGACAAGGACTGGGATTCACAATATTGGAGTCTGTGGATCACCGATGGGGGAGGGGGTACCTTCAAGGACATCTGGAGCGCCAGCACCTACTGCACCTCGGGCGCGTATATCTCCAACACGTCTACCCCCGGACGGATCTATGCCATGTCCGTCGAACACCACGTTCGGAACGAGATCCGGTTCAACAAAGTATCCAACTGGAAGGTATATGCGCTGCAGCTGGAAGAGGAGAGCCGCGAGAGCTCGGAATGTCAGCCAATGGAGATCCAGGACTGCCACAACATGACCTTTGCCAATCTGTATATGTTCCGGGTGATCCGCGTCATCAAACCCTATCCTTATTCCGTCCGGCTCTGGGGCTGCTCGGCGATGGAGTTTCTCAACGTCCATAATTTCAGCCAGATCAAATACACGACTACCTCGGCGCTTTACGACGTGAACAGCAATACGGAGGTTCGCCCCTGGGAATTCGCGCGGCTGATGATACCAGCGGGAACCCCCACGAATCCACCCACCCCGGGAGCCCCCGCGGCGGCCGCCTCCAGTCCGGCCGGTTCGTCCCCCTCGTCACCGGCTTCGAGTTCGCGCAGAGCGCCGTCACCGACAGCCGCGGCAACGTCTACTTCTGCGAGTCCCGGATGCGCCGCATCTACCGCTGGTCGCCGTCCGCCCGAAGCCTCACCCTCATCGCCGACTATCCCCGGGAGCCGCTGTCACTCGCCTGCGACCAGAAAGACAACTTGCTCGTCGTCTTCAAGTACGTTCCAAAACAAGGCTGGATGGTCGATGGCCGCCAGGAAACTTTTCCAATCCCCCGACGCCGCAGGCACCTCGTTTAGCGGCTGGGGCAATTCCGGCTTCGCTACATGGGTCTATTCCATCGATCCGGGAAACCCCGACGAAACGATCACGCTGCTACCCCGCTCGCCGATGGGCACTGTCGCCCACCCGTTTAAAGTGCTTTACCCCGCGCACCGCTGGCGGGACTTCCACGACTTCAATACCGTCATCGTCAACAGGCCGGGATGGTGTTACGTCGCCCCCGACGGAGCAACCGTCATTCCCGACGTCTATGACCTCGCCCGAAGCACCGCGCTTACCGCGGCCTACCCCGGCCAGCCCTTCTACGCAACAGACGAATATGACAAACGCACCGTTCGGCTCAGCGTCAGCCCGGAAGGCTATCTGTCGGGTCTGACCCATTTTGCCGAAAGGGGAGAATTTGTTTCCATCCCCGACAAGGCCGGCAACGTCTATATTGCCGACGGGCAGTTGTACCGCTACGATCCCCAGGGCAGACAGCATCTGCTGATCAGGACACCCGAGCGTCCAACAGGGATGACCCTCAGCCCAGATCAGAAAATGATGTACGTCACCGGTCACCATGGTTTCTATGAAGTGGCCCTGCCCTGACACTGCGCATTTCCTCTGGCTTTAGCATTGCATAAAAAACAGCATGAAAGCAATTCGTTTGCACACAAAAGGCGGCCCCGGACAGGCCATCCTCGAAGACGCCACCCAGCCGACACCAAGATCCAATAAAGACAAAAAAATCTTTTATTCGGCAAATGCCTTACTTTCGTCCTCTAAAGAGACCACATGTTTTCAAAGGCTTGTGAATATGCCATCCGCGCCCTGCTGTTCATCGCACAAAAGACCTGCAACGGCTCAAAGGTCGGGATCAGGGAGATCGCAAAAGGCATCGATTCCCCCGAACACTTTATCGCCAAGATCCTGCAGGGCCTTAGCCGAAAGGGACTCGTCCAGTCCCAAAAAGGTCCGTCGGGCGGATTTTATCTCGATGAATCGTCCCTCAACGCCACTCTGGCCGATGTCGTTCGCGCCGTCGACGGCGACAGCATCTTCTCCGGGTGTGCCACTGGGACTAAAACAATGCAGCGAGGTCAAACCCTGCCCGCTGCACAGCGAGTTCAAAAAGATCCGCGACGACATCTCGCATATGCTGCAGTCAGCCACGCTGGGCGAATTCAATCAGCAACTCGAAAAAGTAAACTATTCTTGAAAAGGTAAAATCCTTTTAATCCGTACTACCTCTCCTCCTCCTGCAGGGAAGGCATCCGCATCATTCCGTTCGAAGTGCGCAACGGCCCCGCCATTGCGGTCGAAGGACTTCGCGAAGACGCCATCGTCGACGACGTCCTGCACCTCATGATCAACGCCTTTGGCAAGGGCGACCAGAAGAGCTTCCTCATCACCGGCAGCGAAACGCCCCGGAGCATACTGGATCTATGTCCTGCTGATTTTCTTCGTGGCCCGGACGCTCTGCTATGAGATCACCGCTTCCACCGTCAACCTCACCCGGGCCTAGTTCCCCAGCCACTCCTTAAAACCATTTACCCTCTCCCTGCTCACCACAGTGTCGATAGCTGTCGAAGGAGCCAACTCCACCTTTAGCCGGCCACCCAGCCACGTATGCACTTTCCTGATACTTTCGATATTGACGAGCAACTGCCGGTTCATCCGGAAGAACTGGCGCGGCTCAAGACAACTTTCCAGCTGAGCCAGCGTCTGGTCCAAAAGATAGCTGTTACCGCTATGATCCGTTGCGAAACACAGCTTTCCGTCCGCATGACAGTAGGCGATGTCCGAAGTCTTTATGGATTGTAGCTGCTGTCCCCGGCGGATCAGCAGCCGCTGTTTGTATTTCGCGGGATTCATCTCCTGCACCAGTCTCCCGATCTTCCCGGCCTGGCCGTTGCCGCTCCGGGCATACAGCTGTTTATATTTCTGCACCGCCTGCCCCAGCTCTTTTTCGTCGATGGGCTTGAGCAAATAGTCGATGCTGTTGACCTTAAATGCTTTCAGGACAAAATTATCGAATGCCGTCGTGAATATGACGGGTGTAGTCAGCTGCACCTGCTCGAAGATGGAGAAGCTGAGACCGTCGGCCAGCTGGATATCCATAAAGATCAGGTCCGGCCGCTCCGACGTCTCCAGATATTTCACCGAGGACTCGACGCTGTCCAGCTTGCGGACGACCTCGATACCCGGGTCCACCCCCTGCAGCATCCGCGCCAGCCTCATGGCCGCCGGAGTCTCGTCTTCTATAATTACTACTCGCATACTCGTCACCGTAAAGTCATCACATCGATGGTCCAGCACCTGCAAAGTCCTCACATCAACGGTATAGCCACCGTAAAACTCCCCGGGCCCTCCAGCACCTCCACCAATCTGTCCCCGAGAAGCCTGTACCGGTTCCGGATATTTTCCAATCCAATCCCGGTCGATTCCATCGACTGATTTTTCTTCTGCAGGGTATTTCTTACGATCAGCCTTCCCTCCTCCGTACTGATATCGATATGCAGGGGCTTCGCCGAAGAGACGATATTATGTTTGATGGCGTTCTCCATCAGTATCTGCAGGGAAAGAGGAACGATTCGCTGCTGCATCTTCTCTTCGGCGACCCGAATGGAAATATCGAGGTTCTCTCCAAACCTCGTCTTCATCAGAAAGGCATAGGATTCCAGCACTTCCAGTTCTTCCTTCAGCAGGATGCTCTGCTCGTCCTTTACTTCGAGAATATGGCGGTACACCTTCGACAGCTGCTGAACAAAGTCCACGGCCTGTGTGGGGTTGTCCGGGATGACAGCGCTCAGCGTATTCAGGTTGTTGAACAAAAAATGCGGGTTCACCTGTATGCGCAGAGCATTCAGCTGAGCCTGCAGCGTATCCCGCTTGAGCTGTTCTTTTTCGATAACAGACTTTCTCAGTTCGTTGATAAAGTAATTGCTTTCGTAAATGGCCACCACCAGCAGCGTACACAATATGGCCGCGGCATTCGATCCGATCAGGATATCCGTCGTCGAATGATGGTGCGGGCGTTGTCCGAACAGCGGGTCGCAGATCCCGTCCGTCAGCGTTCCTATTCCGTTGTTCACCAGCAACGAATACAACAGGATCAGCGAATTCTGGACCCACAGCCGGTGTCTGACGTCCCTAAATCTGGGGTAGCGGTTGCGCGACCACACCATGATATACCTGCAGCCGATCCAGATGGTCGCGGTGATCAGCAGACAGGGCCAGAAGGTCTGCCACGGAAGATAGGGTGGTTCCCAGATATGCCAGTTGAAGAACACCACGGGGACCATGACAGAGAACCCCAGGATGCCCAGCACAACGACCAGGCGGTCGTCAAAACCTATTTTATCCGTCGACCAGCGCATGGGTTAAAAGTACGACAAGTCCCCAGGATTTGAAAACCCTCCGGCTACGGTTCACACCGATATTTCGGCAGCTCACTCCTTTTCGATTGCCGCCCCCTGGCCGTCCATGTATGTTTGGCCCCAAAATCTGCTGTTATGAACATCTTCGCCGCGCTTATTCTATCCTCCGCGCTTTGGGCAGCCCAAACCCAAACCCAAGTCGCGGCCCAATCCCAAACCCACGTCGCAGCCCAAACCCAACCCCCTGATCCCCCCAAACACTTCCACCCCGGCCGGGAACTCCGGCCGGCATGGTCAACGACACCGAAGGACGCCTCAACGACTATTTCCTCTACGATCCCGCGGCACACACGCTCAAGCCCGTCAAATGAAACAGCTAATCACAACGATCATCCTTTGCACAGTGGCCGCCACCGCCTCAGCGCAAAAGACACAAGCCATCCACGGCATCATTACCGACCGCATTTCTGAAAAACCACTCGCCGGCGTTACCATCACCGTCGCCGGCCTCGATATCGGCGCCGTCTCGGATTCTCTCGGACGCTATGTCCTGCCGGCGGTGCCGCTCGGCCGCCAGCAGTTGAACTATGGCAGTACCGGCTACTACCCGGCTTCCGTAGCTTCCGTCCTCGTAACAGCGGGGAAGGAGGTCATCCTCGACGTCTCCCTCGAACAGCGCCTCGTGACCCTGAAGACCCTGACCGTCACAGCGGCAAAAGCAAAAAGGGGCGCAGCAACCAACGAATTCACCGCCGGCAGCTCCCGGTCGTTCAGCGTGGAAGACGTCACGCGCTATGCCGGCGGCCGCAACGACCCGAGCAAACTCGTCAGCAATTTTGCAGGTGTCGCAGCCAACAGCGACGCCCGCAACGATATCGTCGTGAGGGGTAACTCTCCCGCGGGTGTTCTATGGAAGATAGATGGCAGCCCTTCGCCAAGTCCCAACCATTTTGCGACACTCGGGACCAGCGGGGGGCCGGTCAGCGCGCTCAACACCAATGTTCTCAAAACCTCCGATTTCCTCACCGGGGCCTTCCCCGCGGAATTCGGCAATGCCACGGCGGCCGTATTCGATATCTCGCTGCGCAGCGGCAACAGCAGCAGACACGAGCAGACGCTGCAGCTGAATGCATTCAGTGGATTTGAGGCAACGGTCGAAGGGCCACTTAACAATAAGAACAACGGCGCCGCCTACCTCGCCAGCTACCGCTATTCTTTTGCGCAGGTCGCGCAATCCCTCGGCATCAACATCGGCACAAAAGCTGTACCGAAATATCAGGACTGGGCCTTCAACATCACATCCGGCGCGTCGCGCGCGGGCAAGTTCTCTTTCTTTGGAATGGGGGAACCAGCACCATCGACTTCATCGGCAAGGACGTAGACTCCACGGATTTCTATGCGCAGTCCGACCAGGACGCCTACGACAAGAGTAATTTTTATTTCCTCGGCGTGAAACACAACCTCGACATCGGCACCCGCACCTATCTGCGGACCGTCGTCTCCTTTGCCAATACGCTCGACAAATACGACCAGTACCGGTATCCCGATCCCGTGCCGCCCTACGCCAATCGCTGGATGAATTTTACCAATAACAACAAGACCAACACCTGGCGCTTCTCGTCTTATATCAACCAAAAGGTCAACAGCCGTCTTTCGTACAGGATCGGTTTCACCGGAGAGAGCATGGGGCTGGACCTCCTGATCCTCGACAAGACGGCGCGTCCTGCTTCCGCCCCCTTCGATACCGTGAGCGACTACAAGGGCTCGCCGTTCCTGTGGCAGTACTTCGGACAGTTTAAATACCGCGCCAGCGAACGGTTCAGCATCGTCGGCGGACTGCACGGCACTTATTTCAATCTCAACGGCAGCAACGCCGTCGAACCCCGTATCTCTTTTTCCTATCAGCTGCCTGCGGCGCAGACCGTCTATCTCAGCTATGGCCTGCACAGTCAGCTGCAGCCGCTGCCGGTATATTTCAAGACTGTCGACGAAGAGACAGGGCAGCGCGACCCGTCCAACCGGAACCTCGGCCTGACCCGCGCACACCAGCTTCGTCCTCGGCTATGAGTGGCGCTTCCAGCCCGAGTGGCGCCTGAAAGCCGAGTTCTATTTCCAGTATCTCTTCGACGTGCCCGTCGAGCGGCAGCCGAGCGGCTTCTCCATGCTCAATGCGGGTGCCGATTTCGGGTTTCCCGACAAGGTCGGCCTGGTCGACAAAGGATCCGGCGCCAATAAGGGAATGGAATGGACGGTCGAGCGGTTTCTCAACAGGGGATACTATCTGCTGCTGACGGCTTCGGTATTCGACTCCAAATATAAAGGCAGCGATGGCGTACAACGGAATACCGCATTCAACTATAAATACGTTTTAAATGCGCTTGCCGGTAAGGAATGGAGGGTCTCGGAGAACAACGCCTTCACACTGGACCTCCGGGTGTCAACTATTGGTGGACGCTATACCACGCCTATCAACGTGGCGGCCTCTCTCAGTGCGGGTTATGAGATCCTCGATACCCTGCACTACAATTCACAACAGCTGGATTCTTATTTACGGCTGGATACCAAATTCGGCTTTCGAATGAACAGCCCCAGACACAGGATGAGCGAGACATTTTATCTCGACCTTCAAAACGTAACGAACCGGAAAAATATCTTTCTGATGCAGTACAATCAGGCGAAAGGGATCGCGGCGCCTATCTACCAGATCCGCTTCTTCCCGATATTCTCTACCGGATCCAATTCTGATCCGCGGCCCTCAGTCCAGATATTGAGGATACACCGCTTTGTACCCCGCCATCCGCGCAAACGGCGTAAGCACGGAGAAGAACACCCGCTGAATCAAAAGAGGAGGAGATACCAGTCTCGTCTCCCGGTTATATTTACCCGAGGTCAGCGCTATTTGCAGCAGGCCGGGCATGCCCTGCCTGTTGCATTTTCCGTCTGTGGCCAGCCCCATGAAAGTCTCCAGCAGCTCTTCCGTATTCATGGCGGGGCGGACCTGCCAGTTGACGACGGCTTTATGTTTGGAGGCATTCCACATGGAGTGCACCTGACCGCGCGGTATCTGAAGCGTGTCGCCGGCCTGCAGCGTGTGCGTTTCTTCGCCGTCCAGCCGGACCCGGAGCTCGCCGGAAATAACGGTAAAATTTTCGTCCTGATAAGGGTGATAGTGAGAAGGTGGTTCTTTGGACGTCGCGTTATAAGTCGCTTCCATTTCCAGTACCTGTCCGTTGGTGTCTTTGCTCGTCTGAATGAACCGGATCTGCTGACCGGTGATAGGATTCCTGATCGTCTTGTTTTTGTAGGCCATAGCCAATCGTTTTTAGTGAGAGTGAAACCTGCGGCGCAGCAAAGTTACTGCTTTTTGCCGACAGGCATCTCGTCCGATCCGCCCGGAGTAAGGGTTTTTTCGATATCCGATCCACCCCGCGAAACGGTTTTTTCGATATACGCGTTGGGCGAAAGACCGGTGAACTTTTTAAATCCCCGGATAAAATGAGACTGGTCCGCATATCCATTGTCGTAGGCAATATCCGATAACTTGAAGAATTTTCTGCTCGTCAGCTGGGCCAGAGCGGCCTGGAACTGGGATATCTTCGAAAATAGCCTGGGCGATATGCCGACATATTGTACGAATTTTCGCTGAAGACTGCGTTCGCTCAGGTTCAGCGTCTGCTGTAACTTTTTCAGCGACAATCCACGGCCGGCCTGCCAGATATGCGTGGCCGCGTATGCCATACCGGCGTCGACAGTCGACCCATTGCGGGTAACCACCTGTTCTATATAGTCGAACAAAACGCGCACCTGTTCTTCCACCCCCACCTCATTCCGCAACCGTTCCGTGATGTCAATCCCCGGCGCCGCCGACAGCAGACTCAGGTCGAGACAGTCGTCCGTAATTTCCTTTGCACTCAGCCGGAATATCGGGTGTACTGCATGCGGGTGCAGACAGACCACGACCATCTTCAGGCTGCCCATCGTCGCCATGCGGATAGGCTCCACCGTCTGGCCATACAAAAATACAGGCGAGAGCTGTTTGTCTCCATTGAGGATGAGCCCGCTATCCCTGCGACCGCTTCCCCTCCACTCTCCGTCTGCTGAAAAATAATCCCCGGGCATCCATCCGCGTAGAACGAAAGTTGACTCGAATCCAGTATCAGGACCTCGCGCACAAAAGGCCTGAGCCTATCGGGAATCGATATATTATGCTGCACAGACATTTCAATGTTTCTTCCCCGGGAACGGCCACCGGATCACCGGATCCTCTCCGCGCCCCTGATCACCGGCTCTTTCTCCTTATCCGGCTCAGCGACTGCGGCGTGATTCCGAGATAGGACGCAATATCCTTCATTGGAACCCGCAGCGCGATATCCGGCTGGCGTTCAACAAAGATCCTATACTGCGTCTCGGCGTCAACCCCCAGATACGCGTTCCGCGTCTCCACCTTCTCCAGCAGCTGGCGCTGGAATACGTTGTCTATTACATCCTTCATCCAGGGCAGGGCCCCAAACAACTCCTCCAGCCGCTTCTTTGAAATAACGAGCAATTCAGCGTCACACGCCGCCTGTATACCCGCGTCCGCCGCCACCCCTTCGTCAAAACTCTTTAATATAGTACATATCTGGTTCTCCCTGTAGAAATAATGTGTCCTGTCCGTACCCTTCTCACTGGTGGATACGATACGAAGGATGCCGCTGCAGATATAATACAGATGCGAACAGACCTTTCCCTCCTTCAACACGAATCGGCCTTCTTCCACCTTCTCGGTCGTAAAGTACGAGAGGATGGTGTCCCTGTCCCCCGCCGGAATGGGCCGGAATTGCTGCAGATAGTCCGTAACCGTATTGTTCATTACAGTAAAGATATCAAAACCCTCAATTCGGAAGCCGATATCTACCGTTGGTACAGTCTCCCTATCCAACCCCCGATAAATTATATAGTTTTACACGCAACCTGAAAAATACTCAAAAATGAACCAGTCTGTCCGGCTCCTCTGCGGAGCGGCCCTCGTCGCCCTGCCATTCGCGGCCTGCAAAAAAGATCACTACAATCCTCCGCCTCCGAGGACCATACAATACCAGTTGTATACCGACCAGGATTTTTCCACCGATCAGCATACCATTACCTTCCGCCTTACGATACACGGGAGAAACAACGTCGTGTTCGACTCCGCTCTGGCCCCGATGCTCATCAGGGACGTCCCCAACAAGGCCCACCAGCTCGTCTTTCAAAAGCTCGTCCCGCCGGGCTTCGACAAGGACACCCTCGTCGTCGGATTCGTCTATGATATAAAAGACGTCGGAGAGTCCTCGGTTCCTCGGACACCTGCGCCCCCGGCCAGCGCCTGAAGATCGTCAACTACGATTTCCGCTGAGCCACGGAACCAGCAGGCACTCCGGGCCCCCCTCACTCCGATCTCAAACTTCGGATCGGATTAGCCCTCGCCGCCGCCATCGACTGCCAAAAACAGTCGCCAGCGCAATCACCCCCGCCAATACCCCGGCGGCCACAAACGTCCACCACGGGATATCCGTCCTATACGCATATCCCCTTAGCCAGGAACTCATCGCCCACCATCCAAGCGGTGCCGCAATCACAAACGCGATCACCACAAGCCCTAAAAAACTTCGCGAGAGCAGCGCAAACAGCGATGGAACACTCGCCCCCAGCACCTTCCGGATCCCGATCTCCCTCGTACGTTGCTCGGCAGTAAACATCGACAAACCCAGCAGCCCCAAACAGGAAATAAATATCGCGAGGCCCGCAAAGATCACCGAGAGCTTGCCGATGACAGCTTCACCGGTATATAATTTCGCATATTCCTGATCGGAAAATAAATAGGTAAAGGGAAAGGCCGGATTCAATTTCTTGCAAAGCCCTTCCAGACCCGCCAGCACATTAGACGTCCTGCCAGGCAAGATCCGTATCACCGCCATAGAGAAATTCTTTTTCTGCTGAGACAACACAAGCGGCAGGATAGTCTCGTGCAGCGACTGAAAATGAAAATCCTTTACCACCCCGACGATATGCAGCGGATAATCCCCGTTGAAGATCGTCTTTCCGATAGGATCGCCCTTAAATCCAATCAGCGCGGCCGCTGTCTCGTTGATGATAACGGCCGAAGAGTCGGTAGGAAATTCCTCAGAAAAGTCCCGCCCGGAAGCCATCTGCAATCGCATTGTCTTCATGAAATCCGGCCCGATCCCGGCGTGTATGAATCGGGTACTCTCGTTCGGGTCCTTCCCCGGCCAGCGGATAGACAGCGTGCCGCTGTTCATCGTCGTCGGATTCTCGGACATGAGGCTGAGGCGCTGTACACCCGCCATCCCCCGAACCCGCGCCATAAACACATCCTGCTTCGACCGCAGATCCCCGTCCATCGGCACGTAGACTAAATTTTCCCGGTCATACCCCAGCCTCGCAGTTTGCAGATAATTGATCTGCCGGGAGATCAGCAGGGTAGAGAGGATCAATACGATCGACAGCACGAACTGAAACACCACCAACCCCTTCCGGAAGCGGGCATCCCCCCGGCTGCCCGACGGAAGAGCCGCCTTCAGCACGCGAATCGGACTAAAGGCCGATAAATAAAAGGCGGGATAACTGCCCGATACAAACCCCGTCACCAGAACAAGAGCCGCAATCTCCATCCAGAACAAGGGAACAGCCACCGGAAGGACCAGATGCTTGCCCGTTATCTGATTAAACCACGGCAACAGCAGGACCACAACGAACAGCGCGAGTAGCACGGACAACAAGGTCATAAGCACCGCCTCTCCGATAAATTGCCGGATCAACCGGCTTCGCAGCGCGCCCATTACCTTTCGGACGCCGATTTCCTTTGCCCTGCGAACAGACCTCGCTGTAGTCAGGTTCATAAAATTGATACAGGCGATCAGCAGGATGAACAGCGCCACAATGCTGAAGAGCTTCATATATTCGATTCTCCCCGCGGTCGGCACGCCGTTCCTGAACTCCGAATGAAGATAATAGTCGCTAAAACGCTGAAGCGCCAGTTCGATCCGGATATTCTTTTGCTCCGTCTCGAACCGGTCGAGCAGATGCATTATCTTTTTTCCACCGCCGCCGCGTCGGCCCCCGGGCGTAATAGAATTACCGTGCGCGGGTCAACCGCCTGCCACTGTTTGGTCCATTCGTTGCCGTCCTCCGCGTACGCCAGCCAGCTCATGATATAACTGGCCTTGTCGGATACCCGGTCACCCATGTCTTCCGAATACCGCGGAGACCCTGAAATCCTTGCGGTTCTCATAGCGAATTGTCTTACCAATCGCGGCCGCGGGACTGCCGAAGAACTGGTCGGCCATCGTCCTCGAGATAGCCAGACTGTTGGGGGTATTCAGCGCCTGTTTCGCAGACCCTTCCAGCAGCGGGTGGCTGAACATCGTAAAAAATCGGCGCCCGCGCTATATCCGCTCTCTTTGAGAGCCTTCTCACCGACCGAAAACGTATTGGTCGAAGTCCAGGAGACCGCCGCAGCCTGCTCGACCTCCGGAAACTCTTTTTTCAGTTCTTCCCACAACGGTCCCTGCGTCCAGTACCAGGGCTGCAGCTTACCCCCCATATAGTTGCGCTCATAGACATAGTAGAGCCGGTCGGAATTCCGGTGAAAGGCGTCGACGCCTTTTTCGTCCCGGACCCACAGTAGTATCAGCAGGGTACAGGCGATACCCAACGCCAGTCCTATGAGGTTGATCGCGGAAAAACGCTTGTGCTTCCACAGATTCCGCAGGGCGATGAAGACATAATTCTTTAGCATGCCTTCGGTACAATAAAAACGGTGCCGGGTTTATACCCGGCTAAGAACCAGCAAAATAGCACCTTATTTAGCAGGAAATTGTCCGCTTTTGATACGAACGGTGTTCATTTCCGTCCTCAAATCCGTATTTTGCTTTCTATGCAACGACTATCTGCGGCCCTCCTCACTCTGGCCTTATTGATCTCGAAAGCGCACGCTGCGCCCGACCCGTCGATACATTTGATTCCACAACCCGTTTCCGTCAAACAACAGACCGGCTCTTTTACCCTGGACAAGTCCGTCGTGTTGTCCGTAGAGACACCGGCTTTCGACCATCCCGCGGGCTGGTTTACCGGTCAGTTGGAAAAAAGCACAGGCATCCGGATGCGGCGGGGCAAGAGCGGGAAAGTTCTTCAGATAGCTACGATGGCCGACAGGAATGTCCTTGGAAAAGAAGGCTATACCCTTACCGTCACCCCGTCCCGTATCGTCCTGCGGGCCAACGACGCAGCCGGCGTGTTTTATGGACTGCAGACTTTGCTGCAGCTGCAGACCGGGGGCACCTCCCCTGCGTTGAGGTCATGGACTACCCCCGCTTTGCCTGGAGGGGACTGATGCTGGACGTGAGCCGTCATTTCTTTACAAAAGACGAAGTGTTGCGCTATATCGACGAAATGGTCCGGTATAAATACAATACCCTTCATCTCCACCTTAGCGACGACCAGGGTTGGCGGATCGAGATCAAGAGCCTGCCGCAGCTGACCCAGCACGGCGCCTGGCGCGTATCGCGTACCGGACGCTGGGGCGAGTTCCTGCCTTCTCTGGCGGGAGAACCCACTCCCTATGGTGGATTTTACACCCAGGACGAAATGCGGGAGATCATCCGCTATGCACAGGACAGGAACGTGACCATTCTCCCCGAGATCGACGTGCCCGCCCACAGCCTTGCGCTGATCTCATCCTATAACAATCTGTCCTGCACGCAGCTGCCATATAGCGTCAATCCCGGATCGCGCGGTCCGGTGCGGGAAGACAACGCGCTTTGCATCGGGAATGACACCGTGTTTACCGTCCTCGACAAGATCTTTTCGGAGCTGGCAACCATCTTTCCCTGCGAATACATACACATCGGCGGCGACGAAGCCTACAAAGGCTTCTGGGCGACCTGTCCCAAATGCCAGCGCCGCATGGCGGACGAGCACCTGAAGAACGTCGACGAACTGCAGAGCTATTTTGTACGACGTATGGAGAAAATGCTCAACTCGAAAGGCAAGCGGCTGATAGGCTGGGACGAGATCCTCGAAGGCGGACTGGCCCCCGAGGCAACGGTGATGAGCTGGCGGGGAATGTCCGGCGGCATCACTGCAGCGCGGATGGGGCACAAGGTCGTCATGACCCCCTGGGATTATACTTATCTCGATCTCTATCAGGGAGAGAATACCGTCGAACCTCCGACCTACGGCATCTGCCGGCTGAGAGATTCTTATAACTACGACCCCGTCCCCGACAGCGTCGACGAAAAACTCATCCTTGGCGGACAGGGCAATCTGTGGACCGAATCGGTCCCCACCTTCCGCCAGGTCGAATACATGACCTGGCCCAGGGCGCTTGCACTCTCCGAGGTTTACTGGAGTCCTAAGGCAGCGCGCAACTGGGACGATTTTACCCGCCGCATGGAAGAGGAATTTCACTATTTCGACGCGGCCGGCATCAAATACGCGCGCAGCTCGTTCAACGTGATCTTCACGCCAAAGCGTACCCCGGACCGCGATTTCACCGTCGACATGACCACCGAGATCAAAGGGCTGGATATTTACTATACATTTGATAATACAAACCCGGATACGTTCAGCACCAGGTACGACGGTACTCCGGTGAGATTTCCGCTCGGCGCCGCGCAGCTAAATGTAATTACTTACAGAGATGGTCGTCCGATAGGACAGCAGGTGAACATCAGAAAGGACGAATTGTCGCGCCGCATCGATCAGGGCAGGCATATCTATTAACAACCATAAATCGATCTTATGCGTAAGCTAACCTACTTTCTGTTTGCCGGTCTTTTACTGACCGGAGTCTCCGCCATCGGCCAGCAGGCAAAAACACCTCCCACGCTGAAATCAATTCTGCTTCAACAGTTTCAGAACACATGGAACCAGCAGGACTGGTTCGTTCCGATCAGTAAGGCCGTCGAAGGCCTTACCGCGCAGCAGGCGATGTGGAAGCCTTCCGATTCTTCCCATTCTATCGGACAGCTTACCTATCATCTGCTGTTTTGGAACCGGCAGTCGCTCGACAAGTTCAACGGCAAAAAACCCGCGGCATTCGACGGCGATAACAACGAGACCTTCACCGCATTCACCGAGGCCACCTGGGCGTCTACCGTGGAGCAGCTCAACCAGGTCATGAAGGACTGGGAGTCGGCCATCAAAAATTCCGACGACGCCAAACTCCAGGCCTGGTACGACACCATCGCACATATCAGTACGCACAATGCCTATCACACCGGTCAGATCCTTTATATCCGCAAACTGGCCGGCAACTGGGATTCCAATAAGGGAGTAAAATAAGATTACCACTAATCCCAATTAATTTCCCCTCATCCGGGAATGCATCCGCACAGGTATAATTCATCCCTGAAGGAAACAAAATTCCTGTTTGATCAACCAATTAATAGGAACTTTGCGAGCATTTTTTTGCCGACAGTTTTGCGCCGTTTACCGCGTTTTTTGCTCCGTTTGCAGCATTGGTATAGACGGACTGAATTGATCAAATTAGTTTTGTCTTCAAATTTTACAAGTGATGAAAACACTATCTGCTTTAATCTTCTCTCTTATCCTAACAACTGCGGCAATTGCCCAACCTCCTGCAGGCCAGAAGCCCGCTGGTGGTCAGGCTCCCGCACAAGGTGCGCCGCAACAGGGTGCACAGGGCGCTGCCGGCGCTAAGGCTGGCGCTCCGCAGGCTGCTCCCACGATCGGCCGCGCTTTTGGAAAGGTCACAGACTCAACCGGCCAGCCGATGGCACAGGCCTCTGTTATATTATTAAAGGCAACCACGGACCCCGCTACCAAGAAAAGGAAACTGATCCTGATGAAGGGTACGGAGACAAAGGCGAACGGCGAATTCGACTTTGAAGACCTTCCGATCGTCACGCCGATGGTAGCGCGTATCTCTGCAACGGGCTATAAGACCCAGGACGTGAATGTCATGATCGTTCCACAGCAGGCAGCCGCAAAACCCGGCGACAAGAACAACAACAACCCGATGGGCAACCTGCCTTCCTTTGAAAAGGACCTTGGCGCCGTCAAGTTGGCCAGCGACATCAAGGAACTCGGTTCCGTCGTCGTAAAAGCCAGCGCGCCTGCGATGAAGCTCGAGCTGGATAAAAAAGTGTTCAACGTCGACAAGAACATCGTCAGCACTGGCGGTACGGCCGTAGACGTCATGCGCAACGTGCCCTCCGTCAACGTCGACATCGACGGAAACGTAAGCCTTCGCGGCGCAAGCCCGACCATCTTCGTGGACGGTCGCCCGACAACCCTGTCGCTTGATCAGATCCCTGCCGACGCTATCGAGAGCGTGGAAGTGATGACCAACCCATCCGCAAAATATGACGCCTCGGGCGGTGGATCGGGTATCCTGAATATCATTCTGAAGAAGAACAGGAAGCAGGGCTACAACGGCAATATCAACGCTGGGATCGACTCCCATGGTCAGCCCAATGTGCTCGCCGGGTTCAACCTCCGCAGCGGCAAGGTCAACTTCACCGCCAACGGGATGTACAACGCGATGAACAACCGGACCATCGGTAACACTGACCGGTCGACCTTTCTGTCCGACACGACCACACACCTGGTGCAGGACGACCTCCAGCGGAACAAAGGACATTTTATGTTCGGGCAAATTGGGCTGGACTGGTTTGTTACCAACAAGACAACATTTTCACTTTCGTACATTAAGGTACACGGTAATTTCAAGCCGACCGACGTTTCCGATATCCGGACAGACAGTGTCGGGCAGAACTATAACGCGACGAACTACTCCATACGCAACAGTCTTTCTGACAGGACCTTCGACGTCAACGGAGCACAATTCGGCATGAAGCACTCGTTCGCGAAGGACGGGCATCAAATTACTGCCGACGGTTCTTATTTCGGCGTTAAAGGCGACGCGAGTTCCCTGTATACGACGAATTATTTCAAGGACGCGGCGCACACCATTCCAGGCGGAACGGGTCTGCAAAAACGATCGGCAGTGCGAAGCCGGCCTTCTGGACCTTCCAGACGGACTATACCAATCCGCTGACGCCAAAGACCAAGCTCGAAGCCGGTCTCCGGGCCTCCATCCAAAAGCTGGACAACTACAACTCTACATTCCCGCTGGATTCCAAGGGGAACGAGATCCCCAGCCCGCTGGGTATCAGCGATTACAGCAGCACAAATGACGTGTATGCGGCCTATGTGAACCTGACCAGCGGTTTTGGCAATTTCAGTTATGCCCTGGGGCTCAGGGGTGAGAATTCACGGTATTCGGGTGATTTGCGCAACTTCAACGAGCACTTCCACAATTCCTATCCGACAAGCCTCTTCCCCTCGGTATTCCTGAGCGAAAAATTCAAGGGCAACCAGGAGCTGCAGGTTAGTGCGACACGCAAGATCAACCGCCCCGGGTTCTTCCAGCTGGTACCCTTTACGGACTACTCGGATACGCTGAATATTACCCGTGGTAACCCCAACCTCGTACCGGAGTTTACCAACTCTTTCGAGTTGTCGTATATGAAAACATTCCCTCACAGCAATACGCTGCTGGTGTCGGGTTACTACAAGTATACGTCCAATCTGATCACGCGTTACCAGGACAGCGCCATCGGCCCCGTCGGCAAGCCGATCCTGATCAATACGTATGAGAATGCTAATAACGCGTATACTGTTGGGGGTGAAATTACTTCTACCAATGTATTGACACGCTGGTGGGACATTTCACTGAACATCAACGTCTATAATTCTCACATCAACACTGAGAATCTGAAACAGCCTTCTCAGGACGCGCTGTGGAGCTGGTTTGGAAAATTCAACAGCAACTTCAAGCTGCCGGAAAATATCACCATTCAGCTGACAGCCATCTATCAGTCCAAGACGAATATTCCTGCCAACCAGCAGCCGCAGCAGTTCGGCCCTCCCGGACAAACCCTGCAGAGCGCTGCTCAGGGCTATATCAAGCCTTTCGGTGGCGTAGACATCGCCGTCAAGAAGAGCTTCCTGAAGAACAATGCCGCGTCCATCACCCTCAGCATGAGCGACGTGTTCCGCACCCGCTGGTCCAAGCAGTACAGCTCAAGCCAATACTTTGCGCAGGAGTATGACCGTCTCAAGGATCCCCAGTTGTTCAGGGCGGTATTCACCTATCGATTCGGAAAAATGGACCTCAACATTTTCAAGCGTAAGGACATGAACTCGCAGGGCATGGGCGACGCCGGTTCGAGCATGCAGTAGTTCTGGCCGCGCCACGACTCCTACAGCCACCGAATTTCCCCTGCCTTTCGTCAATTATTCCGATACTTTCACATAGCAGATCCCGGGCTTGCCCGGGATTTTGCGTATATTTCATAGTGAACTTCTTTTTCCGATACAAGCTGCACCACCTGCTGTTCTGGGCGGTATATCACTACTGCTGGTGGGCTATCGCGCTGGGGAATCCTTTTAAAACGGCCTCCGTCATTTTTGACTCGCCGCTATTCTTCAAATATATCTTCTATGTGGTGGCGAGCACGGCTTGCGTCTGCTTGAACTTGTACGTCCTGATGCCCCGCTACCTCGACAGGAACCGCATCGTACCCTATATTGTCTGGCTGACCGGGAGTATCGTGGTGACGGCGGCACTGATCATACCCGGCTATTACCTGACAGCCGCGGCGATGCGCAGCAGCGTTCAGCAAGTCTACCAGGTGGGGCCGCCGGTCGTCGTCCATCTTTTTTCGGAAACACGTTCCCCGCCACACTCGCGAGTACAACGCTGGGCATGAGCATCAAGCTGACCAACAACTGGATCCAGGCGAGGCGGAGGCAACAATTGCTGGAAAAAGAGCGCCTGGAATCCGAACTGAAATTCCTCAAATACCAGTTCAACCCCCATTTTCTCTTCAATACGATCAATTCCATTTTCTTTCTTATTCATAAAAATCCCGACAAAGCCTCCGCATCTCTGGCGAAGTTCTCCGAGCTGCTGCGCCACCAGCTGTACGAGTGCAACGATATGCAGATCCCGCTGGATAAAGAGATTGCCTACCTGGAGAATTTTATCCAGCTGCAGCGGCTGCGCCAGAACGAGAGTGTCGTCGTGCAATCGGACCTGCGGCTTTGCTCTTCGGGGAACCTTGGTATTGCCCCTTTTGTACTGATGACCTTCGTGGAGAACGCCTTTAAACACGTATCCAACGACACGGACCGGCCCAACTGGATCAATATTCGGCTGGAGGCCGAATTGCAGGAACTGCGGTTTTCGGTCAGCAATAGCTGCCCCGCGGACCGGCGTCCGGACATTGCCGGGGATCCCGGCAGTCGCGGGTCATCCAACTCCCTCGATCACGGGTCCCCCATCCCCGGCGGGATTGGTCTCGGAAATGTCCGCCGGCGTCTCGATCTTTTATATCCCGGCCAGTACCGGCTGGACATCGAGGATAACCATTCCAGCTTCGAGGTGCGGCTTCACCTGCGGCTGTCGGAGCAAACAATCAACAATAATTATGCTCAATTGTGTTATAGTTGACGACGAACCGCTGGCCCGGGAAGGGCTGGCCGACTATGTCAAAGAGATCGGTTTTTTACAGTTGGCGGGCGTTTGCATCAACCCCGTCGAGCTGGGGCTGCTGCTGGACACCCAAAAAATTGACCTGGTCTTTATGGATATCCAGATGCCGAAGATCAACGGCATCGACTTTTTGCGGATCCTGCAAAACCCACCGATGGTCATCATCACCACCGCCTTTTCAGAATATGCGCTGGACGGCTTTCAGCTGAACGTGCTGGACTATTTGCTGAAACCAATAACATTTGACCGTTTTTTCAAGGCGGTGTCCCGCGCCAGGGACTATCATCTCCTCACAGCGCGGCCGACAGCAGAGGCGACGGTCCCGGCCAATGGGCCGGCGGCGGGCGAGCAGGGCTCCCTCCAGCCAGCAACCCCTCAATCGGGCTCCCTCCAACGGGGCGAGGACTTCGTTTTCATCAAATGCAGCAATAAATTCGAGAAGATCCAATTCTCCGATATTCTATATATCGAGGCCCTGCAGAACTACGTTGCCATCCACACATCCAGGGGAAAATACCTTACCCTGCTATACCTGAAGAATATCGAGCAAAACCTCGACAACCGCGCCTTCATCCGTGTACACAAGTCGTATATCGTTCCCATCGCCCGGATCGACTCCATCGACGGCAACGAGATCCGCATCGGCGCCCATCGTATCCCCGTTAGCCGCAACTACCGCGAGCACGTGATCGACCGTGTCGTAAATAATAATCTGTGGAGTAAATAGCCGCCGTCTGGGGCAGGCGTCCACGCAGCCGCGGCTCTATTCCGGCTTATTCCCGGTCCGCCTCACATTCACCAGCTTGAGCAGCATATCGAACCAGAACGGCGCGCCCGCGCTGATGGAGAAAGCCGTTATGGCCAGACCGATCACGTACCAGAACAGCTGAACTCCCTTGTCCGGGCTTTTTTCCATTTCCCGTTTGCCGCCCTTACGCTATCGGTGGCACCCGTGTCGATGCTCATTGGCGGTACGCCCCTGTGCCAGCCGATGGGGATATGCAGAGCGGCCAGTTCGCCCAGCTGGTCGGATATCTGCTGGAGATCGTTTACGCCAACCGAGTCATGGTGCCGCTGCAGGCTGTCCAGCGTCGTAACCGCCTTATTCAAAACGCCAAATGCCGAGTCCGCATTACCTTTCTGCAGGTGGCTCATGGCCACAGCTTTATAGGTCTGCTGTAGCGCCGACATCGTCGTATCCTGTTTTGCTTTCGCATAGTTGTCCGCGATCTGTTCCGCGATCGGCGTCCAGCTGACTGCGAAGAGTTGGGCTTGTATATATCGATTTGAAGAGGTGGATGCTGTTCACGTTGAGCACCAGCGTTACGATGATAGAGATGAAGAGGACCCTGCGCCGCATGAGGTCTTTGAACCATCCGGTCATCCGGTCCGTCTGGTCTTTGTACCACTTGTTGTATCTGCTGGTCGAGCATGGTCAGCACTTTCCCGGGATAGCCTCCGCTGTAAGAGATGCTCTTTTCGATCATGTTGACCAACAGCAGCTTGAGGTCGCTGTCTCCCTTCATGTTGTTGACACCTGCCTGGAAAAGTTTGAAGACATCCTCGTCTTTGATAAATTTCCTGCCGTGGTTGACGATCGTGTCGATCAGCGCCTGGCTGAACATGAAATTGCTGATATACATTGGGGGACGGTCAGGCGTCTTGAAGATCGCGGCTACCATCGGATGTTTGTACAACATCTCTCCGAAATTGATGTCCGCCCCGTTGGCAAACATCTTAACGATGCCTTCGAACAGCATCCGGCCACGCTCGTTCTTCCAGTTATTGATCATTTCCGTGAGCGTTCCGACCAGCAGACTCAGCAGTGCGAAGACGAGAACCAGACAAATTATCGTCTCCAGCAAGGGGAATTGGTAATGGATGATAACATAGCAGGCCTAAGTTACCGCTCTTCCGCGGTTGCGCCAACCGTAAAAACCCCTAATTTCCCTTCGGTTAGGCACTGTTGCCTTTCGGCGGGCGCAACCGCTGCCCGATATCCGTTAGTTGGATTCGGCGTGTTTCTTAAAGCTGTCGAGGATCGCCTGCCACCCGCCCCTCTGCATTTCGATTGGGTTTATGCTTTCTGCCTCAAAGGTTTCGGTCACGTGCGTTTCATTTCCTTTGCCTTCGAATTTTACTGATACCTTCCGTCCGTCGCCGATCGTATACTCGATCAGTTCGTTCTCTTTTACGGTGTCGTATACCCCACCGAAATCAAATCCAAAACTGCCGTCTTTCGCTTCCATTCTTGCCATGAATTGGCCTCCGGGGCGCAGGTCGTTTTCGGCGCGGGGTGTGTGCCATTCCGGCGAAGGAGAGTTCCACTGGATGATATGTTCGGGGGCAGACCAGAACTTCCAGACCTTTTCGACCGGAGCATTAACGGTGGTTTCAACGGTGATCTTTGTTGCAGTTGTCGTTGTCATTTTTTTCTCTTTAAGGTGTGAATGATTGATGATCGATTGACAATACAAACATACTCTGCTTCTACGGTATTCACGCTGTGCGAAAGCGGCAATCAGGGGGCCGATTCCGCCAGTCGATCATATGTCCTGAAAATAGCAATTTTGGTTATCTGATAAACCGCACCGGATGCGGAACTTTGTGGTCTTATATTACTACTATGTCCAGTTCAGGTTTTACCGCTATCTCCGGGGCGCCGGAACTTTCCGGCCGGAAGCCCGGCTTTCGCGGGCTCTATTTTCTGCTGGCCGTATGGCTGCTATTACTTGGAATTTTGTCTGCGACCGGCTTCTTCGCCGACTTCTCCAAATTGCCACCCCGAATGGCTTTCGCGCCGCTGGTCCCCCTGCCAATAGTACTGTGGTTTGCCCGGTCAACAACGGGGAAATACCTGATCTGTCACGTCCGGCCGCAGTGGATGGTCTACCTGCAGTCCTTCCGCATTCTGGTGGAGCTCGGTCTGTGGGCGCTGGTGCGCAATGGGGTGTTGCCGGTGCAACTGAGTTTTGAAGGCAGAAATTTTGACGTCCTCGTCGGGCTGCTGGCGATACCGGTGGGATATTTTGTTTTTGTCAGAAAGTCACTGCCTTCCTGGACGGTGCTTGTCTACAATATATTCGGGCTGCTGATGCTGGTGAATGTGGTGACCATCGCTTTTCTTTCGATGCCTACTCCCCTGCGTAAATTTCCGGGCCAGCCCGACGCCGGAATACTGGCTCATTTTCCCCTGATATACCTGCCGGGGCTGCTGGTGCCCCTCGCCTATTCGCTGCATATCTTTTCCATCCGCCAGTGGGCGGCGGCCCGCAGGCGATAATCAGTTACTCTTTCTTCTTTGATTCCAGAGCTCATAATAAACGTGCAAACTAAAGGACGAATTTTTATCTGCTCCATTCACGCCAGCGCCATTTACCGGCAAAATCGTTTTTAGCCCCCGCTGGTACTGAAGTCCCAACGTAAACCGCCTCCATGTATAGTTCGCTTCCAGCAGCAGTCGCCAGTCGGATCCGGACAGGCGGTTGTAGACGGAATCATTTGTCTTCAGTCCGATGGTTTTCGAGCTGATCAGTGTATCGCTTCCCCGTCCGTTGCTGGGGCGCAGCGTAATGCGGTCCTCTCCCGCTGCCTGCCACAGGCGCGAGTATTGAATGCCGGCGCCAAGCCAGAGCCCTTTGAAGACGCGGTAATTGATGGTCAGCGGGAAATCGGTATAATACAGTTTTTTCAGCGTGATCTTACTATACTCCAGATATTGGGGATAGCCGGCAATATGGGTGGTGTCGCCCCCGCTGCTGTCGATCACCTGCGGTCGGGTATACTGGGCGCTGTTCACGCGCGGGGCGGTCTGCAGATACCACCGGTCCCCAAAACGAAACCGGAGATAGGGCGAGGGGATATAGTCTGAAAGAAGGTTATAGGATGACAGTTTCTGTTGTCCGATAGGAATGGACTGGCTCAGCGATAGTCCGGCTTCAAAGCCGGGTCCTGCCGGTCTCTTATTGGCGATGGCCTTTTTACCCGTCGCAGCCGCTTTATTCTTATCCCCGGAACGAATCCTCCTCAGGAGCGAGTCCGCCACAGAGATAAGTTTAGGGGACGGGGGAGCCGTTTTAGCGAGCGCCGGTCCTTCGCTGCTCCTGTATCTATTTCCCTTCCTGACCGGGATAGTCCGATCACGGACCATTCCACCTCCCCGGAGAACGATGCTCTCCCGGGTTGTCCCCTCACTCCCTGCTTTCCCCTTGTCACGCGATACCTCCCCCCGACGGAAGATCGCTCTCCCGAACCCGTCCCTTCACCGCCAACCGGCGCGAGGCCGTTTTCAATCACGCGTCCGCCAGATGTCTTACCACCGGCGAGGCCCTCGTCCTTATCCCCTCCCTCGGGCAACCCAACCTCACTCTGGCCCCTTCCCCCGGGCACCCCGTCCCGACTCGCGTCCCCCAACCCACCTCCGTTCTTTTTCCGTGCCCCCGAGAACCCGGTCTCCCCCCGCCCGGAATCCCCCCTCGTACCCACAACAACGACTCCACCCCGCGAACGCGACCCCTGCCCCGGCCACATCACAAAAATCCCGTCACGGCAACCGCCGCAACCCCAAGCCAAACAGCCGGCCTCCCGGGCCCTAACCCCCTCCCGGCACCCCCCGGGCCCGCCGGGCAAGCCGCCCCGCCAACCGGGCACCCCACCGGCCATTCACCGGCTGCTGTACGTCAAGCTGCCGCTTCATCATCGACCAACCCTCCTCCACCGGAGGCACCGGGATCGGGCTTTCTTCAGCCGAATGATAGATATGTGGTTGTTTTTCCTGATCCATGGTCATTACGAAAAATGTCGTTCTAAAATCGATCTTAGTTTCTTTCGGCTCTCGCTCAGATGCCATTTCACCGTTCCACCGCTGATGGACAACTGGTCCGCTATATCGTTGACGCTATACCCCTCCAGATAGAACAATCCGCAGATGACCCTCGTGGCCGGACTCAGCCGGTCGAGCAGCCGGTAGAGGTCCTTTCCTTCCAGTGCTATCAGGGGGTTGGTGCCCGTGTCCGTCTCCGCGATATCACCCGGCCCGGCGCGAAAAGCAGCCGCGGAAGCCCTGAACTTGTCCAGAGCGGTGTTGCGCACTATCGTATACACCCAGTTGAAGAATTTCCCCTTTTCGTCCTGATACGTCCCGATATGCTGAAACACCTTTAACATCCCGTCGTTGACAGATTCAACCGCCTCGTGGTCATTTTGAAAATATCGCCTGCACATGCAAAACAGCGGGACATAGAATTCCCTATACAATTTTTCCTGACTCTTCCTGTCATTCCCGATACAGCCTCTTATTATTTCCTGGAGATCTTCCAAATCTTGTCCCTGTTAAAAAACATAAGTCCCGGGACCGCAGCCCCGGGGTCTGAATAGGATTGATCGATTACAGGTCTATCTTTTTATGTGCAGAGGGGAGATGATCACTCCGGTCGTGTAGTTCCAGGTAAAGGTATAGTCTGAACCGGTAATTGTCAGCGATCCCGAATAAGTCGCCCCGCTATAGTTCGCCGAAAAAGGATAAGTTCCATTAGGCCAGTCTTTTATACTGTTCTGCAGGAAGAGGGCAGAGACCGCCGGTCCCGCGTCGCCGCAGCCATTGATATGATTGCTCACGACCCAGGGAAACTGCATGGATATCCCGGTGTTAACACCCGCCGATATGGAATAAATGTAGTAGGGGAGACAGCCATACCGCCGGGAAGACTGCGCAACAAGGATCAGGTCGCTGGTATCGGACATCGGCGTCAGCGTCAGCGTATCCCTGTCAACAGCCGTCGTATCAAAGGAAGGAGACATCGGGGGGACATAGACTGTATCCGCCACAACAACCGTCCCATAACAGCTATCCCTTCTGGCACTATCGGAGCCGCTCGCATAATTCGCCGATATCTTGTAGCGGCCCGCTTTGAAGAAGAGCACGGAGGCGCTTCCTGCCGAGGCAGTCAGCCGCGCGCCGGAATCCGGGCTCACCGACCATTTTACGCCCGAAGAGCTGACGCCCTGCGGCAAAGACACCATCAGGGGCTGTCCTTTCTTAACGGACTGGTCGGAAAGAGTGAGTGTCAAAGAGCTTGCATTGGGTGGAGTCTGACTGCTGGTTGACTTGTTGCAAGCCATCCAAAATATCAGCCCGCCCGCGAGGAGTAGGGCCGGCAGTAATTGTTTCATACGCAAATTTTTTTAAGTTGAATACTTTACGTCCTTGCGCACCGATTAGGTTGGGTATGGGAAAAATATTTATTTTTATTCTTTATAACTGTCTTATGTACCGACTATCAATTCTTATTCTGGCTCTTATCTTCACTGCCCATTCCGCAATGCCGCAGTACCGCACCGACAAACGCCTCGAAGCGCAGCTGCGTCCGCTGATAGATTCCTTCCACGGAGTCGCCGGCATTTATGTCCGCAACCTCAGGACCAACAAAGAGGTCGCGATCAATGCCGATACCATTTTTCCCACCGCGAGTATCATCAAGGTCCCGATCATGGTCGGCATCTTCGACAAGATCAATCAGGGGGTATACAAATACCACCAGCCGCTGGTATACCGCGATTCCCTGGCGAAGAAAGGGTCGGGGTTGTTCCAGTTCTTTAAGGACAGCTCGGCTACCGATCTCCAGACCGCCATCGTACTGATGATCACGCACAGCGATAATTCCTCCGCCGTCTGGTGTGAAAAGATGGCCGGCGGCGGCCTGGCCATCAACGCCTGGCTCGACGCCCATAGCTTCAGGGATACCCGGCTCAACAACCGGACGCCGGGGCGGGATTCAAACAGACAGCTATACGGCTGGGGACAAACGACGCCGAGGGAGATGGCCCGGCTGGTCACCCTTATCCGTAATGGCGAAGCCGTCAGTCCGGCGGCAAGCCAGACAATGTACCGGATCATGACCCAGGTCTTCTGGAATGAATACGCGCTTTCGGCGCTTCCGCCCTTTGTACAGGCGGCGTCCAAACAGGGGATGGTAGACGATTCGAGGTCGGAGGCCGTGCTCGTGAACGCGCCTCACGGCGACTACGTGTTCTATATAGCGACGAAAAATAATAAGGATCAGCGATGGGTATCCGACAATGAGGCCTGGCGATCTGGCGCGAAAAATATCCGCGCTGCTTTGGGAGTACTACGAGCCGCACTACAACTGGAAACCTGCACCTGTCATCGAATAAATTACGTACATTCACAACTATGAAAAAGGCCATCGGCATGCTTGCCCTCCCGTTGTTGTTTTGTATTTCCGTCGCCCGCGCCACAGACTATTCCGTTGCCCGCGCGGGGGACTATTCCTTTCCCCGCGCCACTGAATATTCCCCTGCCCGCACAGGGGACTATCCCGTCGATTCGACCATTGAAGGCCGCTGGGACCTCGTCGTACACCAGAATGACCGCGAAGTTCCTTCCTGGCTGGAGATCATCCGTTCGGGGGTTCGCACGCTGGTCGGCCGTTTTGTCGGTGGCGGCGGCAGTGCGCGCCCCATCTCAAAAATTGA
The DNA here is from genome assembly GCF_050632245.1 of Puia sp. P3. Classification (NCBI taxonomy): domain Bacteria; kingdom Pseudomonadati; phylum Bacteroidota; class Chitinophagia; order Chitinophagales; family Chitinophagaceae; genus Puia; species Puia sp. P3. The sequence goes on along the minus strand of NZ_CP192583.1, from coordinate 6,004,542 downwards.
ATATAAGGACGGCAAGCTGCATTTCTCCATTCCTCCACAGTGGGAGCGTAGCGACAATGACCTTGTCGTCGACGGTACCTTCCAGGGCGATAGTCTGAAGGGGACGCTCACCAACCCGGACGGCAAGTCCTCGGTCCTCGGTCGGCGCACCGGGCGCCCACTTTGCACCGGAGCACGGCGCCGGTATGGGGCAAGCCCATCGCGCTGTTCAACGGCAAAGACCTCAAAGGCTGGCACGCGTCGGGCGCGACCAATCAGTGGCAGGCCGTCGCCGGCATCCTGAAAAGCCCAGCGTCTGGTTCCAATATTATCACAGACGGAAAGTATTCCGACTTCAAATTACACATCGAATTCCGCTACCCCAAAGAGAGCAACAAGTGGTGTCTATCTGAGGGGCCGCTATGAAGTCCAGATCGAGGACAACGACGGGACCGAGCCGTATAACAATCAGATCAGCGCCGTCTACGGCTTTCTTTCTCCCACCGAACAGATGGTGAAAAAGGCCGGCGAGTGGCAGTCGTACGATATCACACTAGTCGGAAGGCTGGTTACGATCGTATTCAACGGAACGACGGTCATCTGCAACCAGGAGATCCCCGGCATCACCGGCGGCGCCCTCGACAGCAGGGAAGGCGAGCCGGGCCCGATCTACCTCCAGGGCGATCACGGTCCCATCGAATATCGTAATATCACTCTGACACCTGGCAAATAACTGTATGACCGATTTCCAGGAAGATATACTTACGGACGTATTATTGGAGCCAAAAACGGCAAGTATTGGCAGTCGGATAGGGGCGGCGATTGTGGATACCCTAATCCTGTGGGGAATAGATTTTGTCATTGGCCTTGCTGCAGGTCAGGCTCATTATTCGTATTTCAGCTATGGTTTCAGCCTGACGGGCCTTCCTGCAGTTTTATCGATGGTGGTCTGGTTGCTGCTGATCCCGGTACTTGAGGGGTCGACCGGGCAAACACTCGGAAAACGAGTTTTAAGAATACAGGTGATCCACGAGCGTTCGAACGCTCCCAGTATTGGGTTTTCAATTATCCGGCATCTTTTTGACATTGTCGACTGTCTTTTTTGGTCGGTTTGATCGTTGCCGCCGCCAATTTGAAAAGAAAGAGGATTGGCGATCTTGTTGCGGGTACAAGGGTTGTATATAAATAAACTAGTCCCCATTAAAATTCTTTATTCTGATATTTGGCCCTCCCTTCGTCTTCAAACCCGCCTTATTCAGGCTGTAGGTTAGGCTCATCAAAAAATACCGGTGCAGTACATTGTACCTTTCGTCGATAATATTTCCCTGATTCACACTGCGGGTGATCCCATTATTTTTGTCGAGCAGATCCATTACCCCGAATTTTACCTCGGCACGGTCGTTTCTGAGAAAGGATTTGGCCAGCGAGACATTCCACAGCGGGATCCGGGTATTGTATCCGTCGGACCGTCCGGTATTGAGGATATAGCTGAACTCATTGTGAAGCGTTAAACCCAGCGGGAGATAGTTGGTTGTCGTGGCCCCGTAGTTATGGCGGAGGTAGTGGGTATTCAGCGCGGGCTGCAGCGAATAGCTGGCCGAATAGAAGGCTACCGACGCCGCCAGCTCGAGATCGAATTTTTCGTTGATATCATAGTTGAATGAAAAATTGGGGCGCAGCGTAGTCGAACCGATCCTGTTCGCTTCGCCGTTGACGAAAGCGATATTTCGGCTATAGACAAAAAAGGTTCCGATCTCGAGGCGGGCGTGGAGCGGGCGGATAGGGAAGCCATACTCCAGATTCGACAGGAGATTGCCCGTGCCGTTGGCGTTGTCGGGCCGACTGGTGCGAGTTCCCATCGCGCTGACCGAATCGCTTTGTACGATAGCGCTGAGGGCGTCCGTCGCATTGACGAAGAACAGCAAGTGTTTACCCCGCGAAGGGCTGGCCGAAAAATAATTGAGCGAAAGGCTATGAGTGTAACTCCGTCTCAAAGCAGGGTTTCCCGTAGTAATATTGAGAGGATTGCTGATATCCGGTGCCGGCTGCAGCTGGGCGACGGATGGCTGTGTGGTGTAGGTGGAATAGTCCATCCGGAGATTTCGCGTCTGCGAGAAATTGTACTGGAGGATGGCGTTGGGCAGGACATCTGTAAAGGACTGTCGGACATCCGATCCGCCGGAATGGTTGGTGGCGTTCAGTGACGCCGACTGCCAACTGGCTCCGACCGTGATATTCAGTTTTTTCTGGTTACTGCGAAAACTGACGCCCCCGCCGGAATAGCGGTAGTCACTTCCAAAATCGTTGCTCAGCAGCGAATCCTGCCGGTCGTGTTTGCCCGAGCTGGGGTTGAAATCAAATGCATGTTTATTGCTGCTGCCCTGATTGACGTTGAGGAAGCCGCTCAGCGCGAGCAGCGATCGCCGGCCCAGCGGTTCGGTATACGTGATATTACCGCCCAGGCTTTTGGTAGTTGCATTCCGGTCCGTCAGTTGGTTGATGGCCGAGTCGGCGCCCGGGCCGCCGGTATAGTAATGGTTGCCCGACAACTGACTGCCGTCCTGCCTGCTATGATTATAGGCGACACTGAAATCGCCGGAAACCGTCCTGCCTTTCTTCGCCAGCCTTCGCCGAAGCAACAGCCCCGTCGACATCTCGAACGCGGAAGGGTTCGTACCGTTGTCGCTGAAACCGTCATTTAGCAACTGCACGCCCTCGGTCAGGCTGCTGTAGCGGTCCGAGACTTTTTTCCTGCATTTTGCCAGGTCAGCGCCGGCGACAGCCGGAAGGACGTGCTGCTGTCCGCGCTGCTGGTCGAGGATGGCAGCCAGCCGGTGTTGGGTAGCCTCGTCAACAGTAGCCGAGCTGTCCTGGGTCGTGTAACTATTTCCCGGCGCCAGATACTGGGAGAGCGAAGTCTTGTCGGTCGTCAGGCGTATATTGCTGACCGTATAGTTGGAGTTCAGCGACGATTTGCCCTTATTCCAGGAATTGTTGTAGTTGACCCCTCCCGCAAAAGTCCTTGCGATGCCCTGCTGGTTCTGGCCGAGTCCGGTCACCGGAAGCCCGTTGTTGCCGCCGGCTTCGCCCGTCTGGATCCTTATCCCGCCGCCGCCGTTGCGCATTCCCCGCGACAGCTCGCCGGTAAAGTTCAGGACGTCCATCATCGAGAAACCCTGCCGGTTGGTATTATTGGCCATTCCAAGCAGCGACAGCTGTTCATCTCCTTTGAATTTATTGATATTGGCCTGCCCATCATACCGGCCGCCACCCCCGGCTGACCCTGACCCTCCACCCGATCCCCCGCCTGCCGTCACCTTCCCAAACGTGGCAAAATTTCTATCCTTCTTCAACTGCAGATTGATCGTCTTTTCACTGTTGCCGTCATCCACACCGGTAAACGCCGCCTGATCACTCTTCCGGTCGAAGACCTGTACTTTGTCAACAGCGTCGGCATTGAGATTCCTGGTCGCCATTTTTACATCACCCGTAAAGAACTCTTTTCCATTAATGAGCACCCGACGTACTGTCTGCCCGTTGACCTTCACCGTTCCGTCGCTTTCCACCGTGACACCCGGCATCTTCTTCAGCATCTCTTCGACAACGGCGTTGGGCTGCGTTTTGAAATTCTCGGAGTTGAATTCGAGCGTGTCGTTGTTGATCTCCACCGGAGGACGTCTCGCCGTGACCTGGACACCCTCCAGGCTGCGGGTCTGGGACAGGCAGATCCCGCCCGTTTCGTGTACTCCCGCTCCGGAAAGATGCAGCAGCGGCCGCCACACCGGAAGATAACCCGCATACGAGGCCGAAAGCAAATAGTCGCCCGCGGCCACTTTTTTAACTGGAAATTCCCGCCAGAGTCGGCGACTACAAAACTAACGAGCGTAGTATCCCGCGCGTTCACCAGCGATACCGTAGCATACGCCAGCGCTTTATTGGCCGATGAATCGAAGACCCTTCCCCTGATCGTCATCGTTTGGGCGTAGGTCGTGAATGTATACAGACAGAAGGCTAAGGACAGCAGGTTTCGGAGCATAAGATCAGTTTCGCCGAAGTTATCGGCCCGCGCGCTGACACCGGGTTAAGCAATCTGGCAGAAAAGTTAAGCGAGGTTAAAATCTTCAGCACACCAAAAATATACCGCATCACAACCATCTACGGCAGGACAAATCTGTACCCGACACCCTTTATAGTCAGTATCTCTATCCTTGGATCGTGCTTTAGGTAATTCCGAAGCTTGGTAATGTACACGTCGAGGTTCCGGCTATTCAGGAAAGAGTCGTTGCCCCATATGGCCTGCAGGATGTCTTCGCGCGGGATAATATGGTTTCTTCCGATCCAAAGTTGCTTCAGGAGCTCACTCTCCCGGTAGGATAGTTTGCGTTCCTCTTCTCCCGCGAGGGATGCGTGGGTATACACCAGCACCTGGCGGTGCGTCGAGAAAACATAACCGCCGATAGCGATAGCTTCCGATACAGGACCAGGCGCCGCAGCCCCCGTCTGACGCGGAGCGCATTCTCGATCCGGACGATCAGCTCTTCCATGCTGAAAGGCTTGCGGATATAGTCATTCCCTCCTGTTCGGAAGCCCCGGACCAGGTCTCCCGTCTGCGTCTTCGCCGTGAGGAAGATGATGGGAATATCGTCATTGGTGGCACGGATATCCGTTGCCAGCTCGTAGCCGTTGCGGCCGGGCAGCATCACGTCAAGCACGCACACATCCGGTGCGCCGCTGGTGAACGCGCCCATTACCGATGATCCGTTAGTCACCATCATTACCTCGAAACCCCGGCTCTCGAGGGTCTCTTTTACGATCTTGCCCAGAAAGATCTCGTCTTCCGCATATAGTACTTTTATCCTGCTCATGCGAGGGGTAGTTGTATGGTGAAACGGGTTCCCTTTCCTTCTTTGCTTTCCACCGAGACCGAGCCGTTATGTCTGGTTACAATATGATGAACATAACTAAGGCCCAGCCCATAGCCCTTGATATCGTGGTGGTCGCCCGAGGGAACGCGGAAGAATTTGTCGAAGATCCGGGAGACATAGGCGGCGGGTATGCCGATACCGTTGTCGGTCACAACCACGTCCACGGTAGGCGAGGGGCTCACATTTTCCGAGAGATGGATCGTGACCGACGGAATTTCTTTACTGTATTTGACGGCGTTGTCCAGCAGATTGGAGAATACGCTGCCCATATGCGTCCTGTCCGCTTTTACGGTCCATCGTTCGCCGCTGGTGGTCAGCTGCACGAACGCGCCAGTCTTTTCCAGCTGCAGCCGCATGCTGGCGATAGTCTCCGCCGCCAGCTCGTGGAGGTCCACCTCCGTAGTATTCAGCTGGATCTCCCTGTTCTCATACGAGGACAGCTTCAGAACTTTGTCGACCAGCATCGACAGCCGCTGAAGCTCCAGTGCAGAGATATCGAGGTATTCCCTCGTCTTCTGCGGGTCATTCAGCGCATCGAAATGGCGCAGGGCTTCTACCGCCACCTTGACCGTCGAAATGGGCGTTTTCAGTTCGTGGGTCATATTGCTGATGAAGTCGTTCTTTATAACGGCCAGCTGCTGCTGCTGTTTGAGGTTGCGGTAGAGGAAGACAAAAGAGGCCGTAGTGAAGGCCAGGAGAAGGACGCCCATGCCCAGTGGCAGCCGCAGCCGGTTCAGGATATAACCAAAAGGATTGCCGAAACTGGCCTGGTATGCATAGACATTCGATAGCCCCAGAAAGAGGCAGCTCGTCTTCAGCTGATCGGAAGGTATCGGTCGTTCGAGCTCCTGCGGGCTGCCCTGCACCCGCTGCATGACATAGGGGACGTCGATCCTGCTTTTGAGCAGCTCCGTTTTATAAGCCGAATCGATCTGGCCGATCGTAAGGGCCTTTCTGCCGGTGTCCGTCGGGGATATATACCTTATGACCAACTGTGCTGCAACATCGGGATCCGGCGGAGGAACGATGTCTCTCATCGTGATCATCCTTTTCACCTGCGTGTCGCGATCGCCCGCCCGGCCATCCCGGGCTCCGCGATCCTCACTGTCGGGTCCGTCCGGCTGGCCCCCCGCGGACAATGCAACCATGACCTGTCTCGGGTGCCCGCGATCCTCTTCGATAAACCTTCCGGTTGCCCCCGACATTCGAATACTGGTTCTAACACTGTCCACAGCGTCGAATAGAAAAATTATTCCGGATCTCACTCCGGTGGGCAACGGTGTCGTCCTGGAAACGCTGGAACTGCAGTTTATAGATCACGTCCCTGAACGTGACCTCCGTCTCCTTTTTCAACTCCGCCCATTCTTCGTTGTAGAGTTTCCGGAACCAGTACACCTGGAAGACGGTCATTCCGATGATCGCGAGCATCATTAGGGCGGCGGAAGTCCGCAGCCTGCGCGAGTCCGGTATAATGGATCCGATCTTCATCATCAGTAAAGATAGGCAAGATACCGGCCGAAAAAGAGGATTAACCTTAATTAACGTTATAGCAGGGTTGATTAACGGAAGGCGGCTATAGATTTGGAAAAACAAGAAACATGAAAGCTCTGCTCCTCCTTTGCGCCATAGGCACCACCGCAACGCTGCATGCACAGCAGCCCCCGCAAGTCAACGCACAGCACCCCCGCAAATCCACCAGGGTACCATCCACTACGAGAGAAAAGTCGACGTACACCGCCACCTGCCGGACCCGCAAATGAGGGCGACCATCCCGCAGTTTCAGACCGCGGCATATGACCTGTCGTTCAACGACAGTATTTCTGTCTACAGGGCCGCTCCGAAGGACGAGGCACCGGACCCCTTCGAGCCTTCCGGCGGCGGCAACCGCATCGTCATGCGCTTTGGGGGACCTGGCGACGACGGCGTGCTCTACGAGAACCACGCCAGCGGCAGGCTTCTGGAAGAGTCGACGCTCGAAGACAAGAAATACCTCGTCTCCGATACGGTTGGGGGCCTGTCCTGGAAATTGTCGGAGGAGACAGCCAGCGTGCTCGGGCATTCCTGCAAAAAGCAACGGCCACAAGTATGCGCGGAAGCAAGCTGGTCGCCTGGTACTGCAGCGATATCCCCGCCTCCGTCGGACCGGAAAAATTCGGCGGGCTGCCGGGAGCCATCCTCCGCCTCGACGCCGACAGCGGAGGCATCGTTTTCAGCGCGATTCGGGTAGACCCGGCCGTCCGGGACAAAGACCTCCGTGCGCCGGCAGGAAAGCCGATCAGCCGCGCCGACTACGAGAAAGCTGCTGGACAAGGTCCTCGGCCCCGCCGACGCACAGGGACGCCGGATAGTGCGGCGGATAAACTGACCCCAAACGGGTCTTTTTTTTGAATATATGTAGTCAACTACGTAGATTTGTACATAAATTATATTGAATGGAAGAACCGGTTTTGATCAGGGCGCTCGACAACTCTTATTGTCAACGGATTATCGACCTCATCCTGCCCATACAACAGATAGAGTTCGGGGTTCCGATCACCATCGAAGCGCAACCCGACCTGCTCGATATCGAAGGCTGCTACATCCGCCCCGGCGGAGGGTTCTGGGGCGCGCTGACCGCGCAGGGGCCGTTCGGGCCAAACCCGACCAACCCAAACCCGACCAACCTAAACCCGACCAACCCCGATCTTATCCTCGGCAGCATTGCTCTCATGTCCGTCGGCCACAACGCCGGAGTCATCCGCAAAATGTTCGTCCGAAAAGAATTCCGCGGGAAACAACTCTCGATCGCCCAACGCCTCCTCGACACGCTGATCACCCACTGCCGCAACCACGGCATCCACGACATCTATCTCGGCACCGTCGACCAGATGAAAGCGGCCCACCGCTTCTACGAACGCAACGGCTTCCGGGCAATCGGGATAGACGCCCTGCCGTCATACTTCCCGCGCATGAAGACCGACAATCTGTTCTATCATTTACATCTCGAAATATGAACGTCATCGATGATCTGGGGCTGCTGGCCATTTCCACGCGCCTCCAACGGCTGAGCGACCAACTCCGCAAGGACGGCGCCCTCATCTACAGGGACAACGGTATCGACTTCGAACCCAAATGGTTCCCAGTCATCTACACCCTGCACCACAGACCTGGGCTTAGCGTGGTCGAGCTGGCGGCGGAGATCGGCTATGCTCATCCTTCCACCATCAGCCTGCTGAAGGAGTTGGAAAAGAACCGACTGGTCCTGAGCCGCAAGGATAGGCTGGATGAGCGCAAGCGGATCCTTAGGCTTTCCGACAAGGGTAAGCAGCTGGTTCAGCAGATGCAGCCTGTCTGGCAGATCATGACTAAGGCCATCGAGGAGATTACCGACACGCGAAACAATCTTATGAAGGCCATCATTGAGGTCGAGACCCGGCTGGGCGAAATGAGTTTTTTTGAACGTGCGCGTTCGCATAAAAAATAAAGGTTTGCCGGCCCAGGGCCGTTCTATTTCTCTCCTGGTTTTACCTGCATGATGTGCTGCGGGATCAGCCCATGCGCCTCCCTGTGCGTGTTGATCACCGCCGAAGAGTCCGGCGCCTGAGACAAACACACCACCATTCCCCCATTCACCCAGTAATTGATAAAGTTCACACCATACTTTCCCTCTACGGCCAGATCCTTCTGGTGAGCAGCGGCAACATCCTGTGGCGTAACCTTTTGTGTCCCAAAATCGTGAACGTCGAGGTAGAAATTCTTTTCTCCGTTAAGAGACGACTCCTTACCTTCGGTTACCGGATATATCTGATCCGGGAGCAGACCATGTGCTTCTCCATGGGTCTTTCGGATAGATTGGGTGTCAGCAGAAGAAGAAAGGCAATAGACGTCCCCCCGGCTTCGTCAACCCAATACTTGAGAAAATGCACCCCGTATTTCCTTTGAACAGCCAGATCCTTTGCGTGTGCCTCTGCGACTGCCGCCGCTGTGACCTTACCTGGACCAAGGTGATGTACGTCTAAATAAAGATGTTCGTCCTTATCCGACTGGGCCAATATTCGGATAGGAAGCAGGCTCATCGCTGCAAGTGCTGTGTGGATAAAAAGACTTTCATGGTAGAGTGGCTTTGAATTGTTGTTTTGATTAATGAATTTTCCATCACAAAGGAACCTTCAATTCAGCTATAGGGTGTAAGGATAATTCCCTATTTTACCATCACTGTCCCCCCATTTTATAAATAACCACTATGGAATTGATCGAAAGAGCCGGTTTCTTAGCCACTCTGCAGTCAAGACTTAAAGACGTTGCAGATGGGGAAGGGCATTGTATACTACTAAGTCGGGGAGTCCGGCATCGGCAAGACGTCCCTGATCAGAGCTTTTGCCGGGAAAAGGGCTTGCCGCCAGCGTCTACCAGGGCACCTGTGACGCCCTGTTCACGCCCCGCCCGCTGGCTCCGCTCTACGACATCATCTGGCAGATCCACGGCGACGCCTGGGACAATGGCAACAGAGACAGGGCCGCCCTTTTCAACCGCTTCTTTCACGAGATAGCCAGCGGAAAAGGCCCTTCCATCATCATATTCGAGGACATCCACTGGGCCGACGAGGCCACCCTGGACTTTATCAAGTTCCCGGCGCGGCGCATCACCCGTCTTCACTGTCTCTTCGTCCTTACCTATCGCGACGACGAGATCCATTCCCTCCATCCCCTCCGGAACGTCCTCGGGGCAGCTGCCTCCGGACTCCTTTACCCGCATGCACCGGCCCCGCTGTCCCGACCGGCCGTCGAGCAGCTCGGCCCGCGAGAAAGGCTACAGCGGCGAGGATGTCTACAGCATCTCCGGCGGCAACCCCTTTTATGTCAACGAGATCCTGGCCAGCTATAGCTCTGGGCGTCCCCGACAACATAAAGGACTCCATCCTTTCTGTATACCACCGCCTCGACGAAAAGACCAAGCAGGTTTGGGACCTGCTTTCCGTCCTCCCAACCGGTTTTGAGGTCAAATACCTTGAAACGGTAGAACCCATGTACGCGTCCGCGCTCGCGAACTGCCTCGAAGCAAAGATCCTCTTCGTACGGGACGGACTCATCTACTTTAAACACGAACTCTACCGGAGAACGATCGAGAATTCGCTGTCCCCCTTCGTTCGGATCGCGCTCAACAGAAAGATCCTCCAGCTGTTTAGGGCCAGTTTCGAGGAGCACCGCGAGATCGAGCGCATCGTCCACCACGCCAAGAACGCCAACGAGTACGATCTCGTCGTCCACTACGCCCCCTCGCCGCCGCTGCCGCAGCCGGAGTAGGCGCACACGTCGAGGCTTCCAAATTGTTCTATACCGCCATCGAATACTATCAGGGAAAGGACAGGGACACACTCGTCCGCCTCTACACGTCCTATGCCTACGAGTGCTATCTGACCAACCGGATCAAGGAGGCCATTATCTTTCAGGGCAAGGCGCTCGCGATCTGGAAGGAAAAACACGAAGTCGAAAAGATCGGCGATTCCATGTGGTTTCTGTCCCGCCTATGGTGGTTCGACGGCAACCGTAAACAGGCCGAGGGCTACGGTCACCAGGCCATTGAGGTCCTCAGCGCCCGGCCCTCATCCCGGGCCAAAGCCATGGCGTATAGCAATATGTCTCAGCTAAAAATGCTCTCCGACCATATCGTCGAGTGCATTCACTGGGGCGAGAATGCCATCATCATCGCCAACGAGTTGGGCGACGACGAGATCCTTTCACACGCCCTCAACAGCGTAGGGGCCGTACAGATGCGCGTACCGGCCTACAGGGAAAGAGGCATCCTGCTGCTCAAGCGAAGCCTCGAACTGGCGCTCAAACACGGATATCATGAGCTGGCGGCCCAGTGCCTACACCAGCCTCAGCAACGGCGCCATAAAGATCAAAGACTACGCATTCGCCGACGAGATCCTGAAGCAGGGCATTCAATACTGTGAGGAGAGGGAACTGGATTCCTGGAGGACCTATATGCTGTCCGGGAAAGCCAGGATGATGCTCGAGACGGGACGCTGGAACGAGGCCTGTGCCATTTCAGAAGAGCTTCTCAACAATAGCGAGCAGGCCCCCATCGTGCGCATGGGCGCCCTAGTGGTGATCGGGACCATAAAAATGAGAAGGGGAGGAGAGGACGCCCTTCCGCTGTTACTGCAGGCGAAGACGATGGCCTTCGAGGCTATGGAGCTGCAGCGGATCCTTCCGGCGCTGGTAGCCCTGCTGGAATACGAATGGCTTACCGGCCGGGTGCTGCTGGAAATAGCAGCGATCGAATACGCCATCGGCCTCATCGGGCAGACGCCCGGCATGCACGAGAACGGCGAATTCGACTTCTGGCTGCTGCGGACCCGCAAACAGGCGGTGCCCCTCCGCGAGGCCTGTGAAGGCTATCGCCTGGACACACCGGACAGGGCGGTCCGGGCCTCGGCTTTGTGGGATCGTCTCGGCTGTCCCTACGAACAGGCGCTGGCCCTTTTCGAAAGCGACGAAGAGGACAAAAAGAAGGCGCTCACGATCATCAGCCAGCTGGGGGCAAATGCCGTCTGCGAAAAGATGAAGATGGATATGAGGACCTCCGGTATCAAAAGCATTCCCCGCGGCCTCCGCAAAACGACCCTTGGCAACCCGGCCCTCCTTACCGAACGCGAACTCGGGGTGCTCGAACTACTGAAAGAAGGCCTGCAGAACAAGGAGATCGGCGCGAGACTCTTTATTTCCGCCAAGACCGTCGACCACCATATATCATCCGTACTCTTTAAACTCGACGTCAATTCACGCACCAGGGCGGTCCAGGAAGCCCTCCGCCTCGGGATCCTGAAATAGGCCGGAAATCGCGGCTCCCAGGCCCCACCGCCCCCGTACCCAAATGTTCCCTAATATAGGGAACCGTACCCTCTTAAATAGGGAACACCCCCGATAAGACCCATCGGGATAAAGCCCAACTTTGTATAGGTAAAGGCCCCGGAATGGGCCGATTAATCAATAAAAACTCACCGTATGAAGAAGTTTGTCATCGAAAGAATCCTCCCCGGCGCAGGAAACCTCTCGCCGGAAGAGCTCCGAGGAGATCGCAAGGGCCTCCTGCGAAGTCGTCTGCCAACTGGGCAAACCCTACCACTGGATCCAGTCCTTTGTCACCGACGACAAGATCTACTGCATCCATATCGCCGAGAGCGAAGAGCTGATCCGGGAACACGCACGTCTGGGCGGTTTCCCCATCAACACCGTCTCCGAAGTAAAAGCAGTGATCGATCCCATGACCAGCAACCTGCTATAAGCCGCCCGCTGGGTCGTCCCAAAGGCAAACCCCAAAGGCAGCCGCCGCGGGCTTGCCCGTCTTTTTCCCCACCGTGTCGTGGCATGGTTTTTTTTGAAAATGCCACGACATGGCGCGGCTTTCTCTGTTCATCCTTCTTTTCTTCTCATCCATCCGGGCTCATTCCCAGGACGGCAAAAACTTATTTCAGACCAACTGCGCTCAGTGCCACAATCCGGTGAAGGTCATCACCGGCCCCGCACTGAAAGGGGTCACTGACCGGGTCAGCGACCGCCGGCTCCTCCACGACTGGATCCATAACAATACAAAAGTGCTGGCCTCGGGGAACACCTATTTCAACAACCTGTATAATCAGTACGGCCGCGCGCCGATGAACACCTTCCCCGGCCTCACCGACGCGGAGATTGACGCGATCCTTACCTATGTCGACAACTATGCGGAACCGGTAGCAAAGACCAACACGTCCGCCTTTCCCACACCTTCCGAACAAGATCATACACTGCTATACGGCATCGTCAGCTGTATACTCGGCCTCTTTGTAATTGGCCTCTACCTGCACAACCGCAATCTGAAAAAACTCGCCGAAGAAAGCCGGGGATCGTTCCATCACCTCCCATCCCCGTCTACCGGAACAAGATCTATATTAGCTTGGCCGGCATTTTGCTGTTTGGCGCCCTTGGCTATTGGGTGACACAACTGGGCATCGGTCTGGGCAGATCACAAGGCTATCAGCCGCAGCAGCCGATCTTTTTTCCCACCGCGTTCACGCCGGTCTCAACCAGATCAGCTGTCTGTTTTGCCACGGCAACGCCTGGGACAGCAAACAGGCCACCGTCCCCTCTCCCAATATCTGCATGAACTGCCACGCGGCCATCAACGACTACCACGGCGAGCGTCTGGAGCGCGAAGACGGCAGCCGGGTCAGCCCCAACGACGAGATTAAGAAGCTATATAGCTACTCCGGCTACGACCCCGATAAAGGAAAATACACAAAGGCCGGACATCCCATCGAATGGGTAAGGATCCACAATCTTCCCGACCACGTCTTTTTCAGCCATGCCCAGCACGTTCACGCCGGCAGGATCCAATGCCAGACCTGTCACGGACCCGTTCAGGAGATGGACGAGGTCCGCCAGTTCGCACCACTGAGCATGGGCTGGTGTATCAACTGCCACCGGACCACAAAGGTCGATTTCCCCGACAGCACCGGCAAAGGCAACCGGTTCTACTCCATATATAATAAATTTTCCCGCGGCATGGCCACGGGCCGGATGGATTCCGTCACTGTTGAGAATATCGGCGGGACGGAATGTCAGAAATGTCACTACTAGCCGAACCCGGCTGCTCATCCTGCGGGATGAATTCCCTTCCATCTTTTGAATATTCGTAGGGACCCCTGAACACCTGGGTATCTCACCTGGCCAGTTGCCATGTCCGGGTCTTATCGGCGTCGTCCATTCCAGCGTATTGGCCTGCCATGGATTCTTTTCTTTTAACCGTTCTCCCCTGAAGATCGAATGGAAAAAATTGGCGACAAATAACAGCTGCGCGAAAAAACCCAAAAACGCCATCGAGGAAATGAACACATTGAGCTTGTCCCACTGATTAAACGACACCCATCCACCAAAGTCAAAATAGCGCCTCGGCATCCCCGCCAACCCTTCATAATACATCGGCCAGAAGATAAAATAGACTGCGCACAGCGTCACCCAGAAATGGATATAACCCACCACCGGGTCCATGAATCGGCCGAACATTTTCGGGAACCAGTGATACACCCCGGCAAACATGCCAAACACCGCTGATACCCCCATTACCAGATGGAAATGGGCAATCACAAAATAGGTATCATGCAGCTGGATGTCCAGCGTCGAATTTCCCAAAAAAATACCCGTCAGTCCTCCCGAAATGAACGTGCTGACAAACCCAATCGCAAACAACATCGCGGGAGTAAATCTGATATTGCCCCTCCACAGCGTCGTCAGCCAGTTGAACACCTTAATGGCCGACGGCACCGCGATCAGCAGCGTAAACAACACAAACACTGATCCCAGAAAAGGGTTCAACCCCGACACGAACATATGATGGGCCCACACCATAAAGGAAAGGCTCAGGATGGCGAACATCGAATACACCATGGCCGTATAGCCGAAGATTGGTTTTCGTGAGTTGACGCTCATGACTTCCGAGACGATCCCGAACGCCGGGAAGATGACGATATAGACCTCGGGGTGCCCGAGGAACCAGAAGAGGTGCTGATACAGGATGGCGCTTCCCCCTTCATAGGGAAGAGCGCGCGCGGTCGACGTCATAAAGATATCCGACAGGAAAAAGCTGGTCCCCGCATTCCGGTCCAGCAACAGCATCACAAATGCAGCCAGCAGCACCGGGAAGGAAAGCAGCCCCATGATGGCGGTGAACAACAGCCCCCAGACGCTCAGAGGGAGGCGCGTCATCGACATCCCCTTCGTACGCATATTGAGTATCGTAGAAATATAGTTGATCCCGCCCATCAGCGTCGAGACGATAAAGAAGGCCAGACTACTTATCCAGAGATCGAGTCCCGCGCCGGATCCCGAGTCCGCGTCCTTCAGCGCGCTCAGCGGCGCATATGCGGTCCACCCGACACCCGATGGCCCGCCGTGTACAAAAAGGAGGCGATCATCAGGACACTCGCCACAAAGAACGCCCAGTAGGAAAGCATATTCACAAAGGGGAGGCCATATCCCTCGCGCCGATCTGCAGCGGTATGAGGAAATTGGCAAATGTTCCGCTGAGCCCCGCCGTGAGGACGAAGAAGATCATGATCGTCCCGTGCATGGTCATCAGCTGGTAGTAGGTCTCCGGCTGGATCTTGCCGCTCACAAAAACATGACCCGCCAACTCTTTCAGGACGCTGTGCGAGGCGTTGGGGAAGCCCAGCTGCACCCGCATAAGGACCGAGAAAAAACCCCCAACCAAAGCCCACAATATTCCAGTGATCAGAAACTGTTTCGCGATTATCTTGTGATCGGTGCTGAAAACGTACTTCGTAAGAAAGGATTCCTTTTCCATGCCGTCAGGGTTAACTCAATTATTATGCCTTGCCGCTGTGCGCTGCCGGTCGCTTCCTGTTTCAAAATCGAACAGTCCCAGGTTCCCACCTCCCGGTAACCCATTAATTTATAGCTATATACCCAATTGGCATACCGTGTGCTCCTAATCCATTAGTTTTTGCAAAAAAAGGGCTTATGCTAAAGAACTACTTCAAGATCGCCATCCGCAATCTCTGGCGCCACCGGGGCTTCTCGATACTCAATATCGCCGGCCTCGCCGTCGGCATGTCCGCATTCTTTCTCATCTGCCAGTACGTCCGCTTTGAAACTAGTTACGATAACTTTCATTCAAAGTCGTCCCGTATCTACCGCCTGGTGACCGATCTGGAGTCCACATCGGCTACTCAGCACAGCTCCAGCACGTCCATGCCGATGGCCATCCATCTGAAAGCCGACTATCCCGACGTAGAAGACATCGTCCGCCTAAACCGGCAGGGCACGCTCATCAGAAGGGGCGACATCCGGTTCCAGGAACAGGCCACCGTATTTGCCGACTCTTCCCTGTTCTCCATCTTTGATTTTCCGCTGGTCGACGGCAACGCAAAGACAGCGCTGAAAGCGCCCTTCAGCGTCGTTCTGTCGCAGTCCACGGCCAGGAAATATTTTGGCGACGCCGACCCGATGGGCAAGACCCTCCAGTTCTCCGACAGTGGCTTTACCGCTACAGTTACAGGCGTCATGAAAGACCTTCCTGGGAACTCGTCAATAAAAGCGGACCTGTTCGTATCGATGTCGACCCGGAAAAGATTCCGGGACAGCCTGGACTATGGCTGGGGTAGATTCGGCGTGACCTCTTATGTACTGCTCCGGCCGGGCGCGAACCCCGACGCACTGCAGGCCGGGCTCCGTCCCTTTATCAAAAAACACATCGGGGAGAAAATGAAGGCGGAGCGACAGAACTATGTACTCTTCCTCGAACCACTGAAGGACACCTACTGGTCTTCCCGCGGCGGCTTCGTCTCCGGTAACAGAAGTAATGTCTATATCTTTTCGATCATCGGCTTGTTCATACTGCTCATCGCCTGCATCAATTTTGTCAATCTCACAACCGCCAGGGCCGCGGAACGCGCGAAGGAGGTCGGTATCCGGAAGGTCATCGGCGCAGGGCGCTTTCAGCTCGGCGGGTCAGTTCCTGGGTGAGTCCGTCATCATTTGCGTGATCGCCTTTGTCCTGTCGACGGGACTTTGCGGTCTGGCGATGCCGTTATTCAATCAGCTGGCCGGCAAGACCATCAGCACCGGCATCTACAGCAAGCCCGCGGATATGCTGACCCTGCTGGCCATTGCGCTTGTCATCGGATTGCTGGCCGGCATCTATCCCGCGCTGGTACTTTCTTCCTTCAGGCCGATCGCTTCACTGAAAGGACGTTTCACGTCCAGCAGGAAAGGGCTTGTCCTCCGGAAAGGGCTGGTTATCGTTCAGTTCACCATTTCTATCACGCTGATCATCGGCACCGCCGTCGTGTATTCGGAGCTCGGCTATCTGCGCAGCCGGGACCTTGGATTCGATAAAGACCGGGTTCTGGTGGTCGATACCCATAACGATCCGCACAAGAGGGTGTTCGCCCAGGAAGTTTCGGGACTGTCGGGGGTGGAGTCGGCCACGTTTTCAGGCAGCGTTCCCGGCGAGGGCACCTGGAGCGCCTATTCCGGGGTCGAGAACAACCACGGCGAAATGCAGATCGCGAACCTTGATCTTACCTATGTCGACTTCGGCTATCTGGAGCAGTACCGGATGAAGCTGCTGGCGGGCCGCTTCTTCCGGCGCGATATTTCGACCGATACCATGCAGGCGATGATCCTCAACGAGAAGGCCGTGAGGCTTTTTGGCTACGCCTCTCCCGCGGCGGCGGTTGGCCGTCGCTTTGAACAATGGGGCAAGAAAGGACAGATCATCGGCGTCATCAGGGACTACAATTTCAACGGCCTCCAGCAGGAGATCACTCCGCTGAGCATTTGCCTGGACTTCGGCGACTGCAGCTACCTCTCTCTAAAGGTTGCGGGCAACCGCCTGCCCGAGACCATCGCCGCACTGAAGAAAAAATGGGACCGGCTGGGTACGCCCTTGCCATTGGACTATTTCTTCCTCGACGAAGCCTTCAATGAACAATACAAGTCCGAGACAAAGTTTGGAAACCTGTTTATCAACTTCGCCATCCTCGCCATTTTTATATCCTGTCTCGGTCTGCTGGGACTCTCTTCTTACAGTACCGTACAGCGGACAAAGGAGGTGGGCGTCCGCCGCGTGATGGGCGCCAGCGTCAGCGGGATCGTCCGGCTTTTGTCCGCGGACTTTCTGCGCCTGGTCCTCATCGCCTTTGTCATTGCCGCCCCACTGTCCTGGTGGCTGATGGGCAAATGGCTGCAGGACTTTGCCTACCGGGTCGATATGTCCTGGTGGATCTTTCTGGAGTCAGGCATGGCCGCGGTCCTCATCGCCTTTCTCACCATCTGCTATCAGGCCATAAAGGCCGCGGTCGCCTCCCCCGTCAAAAGCCTGCGAACCGAGTAGCATCACCCCAGCCCATCCCCCTGGCGGGACCACCATCCCCCGACGTGACAACCTACCCTTCCCGCCAGGACCTCCATCCCCCTGGCGGAACCACCAAAAACCCTGGTCCACACCCGGAAAACTTCTATATTGTGCGAATAATTCTCTTCTATGGAAATCATTCGAAGCATCCAAAACAGGATCTACGATATCAGAGGCGAAAGGGTGATGCTGGACCGGGACTAGCCGCCCTCTATGAGGCTGAAACTAAAGCACTTAACCTCGCCGTAAAGCGTAATATCAAACGTTTTCCCCCGATTTCATGTTCCAGCTCACAAAGAGGAATTCGAAGAAATAAGGTCCCAGGTCGAAGCCATGGAAAAAGGCGGTTTAAGGTTGCAAAATGAAACCTTAAAAAGGGGAATCTTTGAGGTTGCAGAATGAAACCTCAAAAGACGGCAGAGGCGGCACCCGATACATGCCCTACGCCTTCACCGAACAAGGCGTCGCCATGCTCAGCGGCATCCTCAACTCCGACCGGGCCATCAACATGAACATCGCGATCATGCGCGCCTTCGTAGAAATACGAAGGATCGTACTCCAGCAGAGCGACCTGAAGGCACAGCTGCAGGAAATAAAAGCGCGTCTGGGCGAACACGACACCCAACTAAACCACATCTACGACGCGATGGAAAACCTCCTCGACGAAAAAGCGGCCCAACGTAAATGGGAAGACCGCGAACGAATAGGCTTCAAAAACAAATAAGTCCCGTCACCCACGGCCGTCAGCTACCGCCAATACGTGAGCCGTCCCTCAACCAACGCGTAACGGATCACCCCAACGCGTCATTGATCACCCAACGCGTCACCCGCGTCCTATCGGGTATGTCAACAATTCGTTATTTCCCCCTTACGACTTTGACAGACCGAAAATGCTGTAGAATTTTGCACCCGATGAAAATCCTCCTAGTCCTGGGAATAACCTTTTG
This sequence comes from Puia sp. P3, assembly GCF_050632245.1. Taxonomy (NCBI): domain Bacteria; kingdom Pseudomonadati; phylum Bacteroidota; class Chitinophagia; order Chitinophagales; family Chitinophagaceae; genus Puia; species Puia sp. P3. The sequence goes on along the minus strand of NZ_CP192583.1, from coordinate 5,985,794 downwards.
TTCACTTCAAGTACAGGGGCAGACCCGCTGGTTGTCGGGCACCATAACCGACGCCACCACCCACGAACCGCTGCGAAACGCCAGCATCACCAGCAAGCCGGACAACAAAGGCGTCCGAACAGATTCACTCGGAAGATTTCGTCTCCCCGTCAGCCAGGGCAACCCCACTATCGTAATCTCCATGATCGGCTACGCCCCAAAAACCATCACCTCCGCGGCATTTCCCGGATCATCCTCCCCTCCAATACAACAAACATATCACTCACCCCCGACGCAAAACCCCTCGACGCAGTCACCATCACCAATAAACGCGGGAAATACCGTAACAAAGACAACCCGGCGGTCGAACTCATCAGAAAGGTCATCGCCGAAAAAGAGAACAACCGGCCCGAATCCTTCGACAACGTGTCCTACGAAGAATACGACAAAATAGGGATCAGCCTCCGCGATATCGACAAAAAGAAAATGAACAAACGGCTCCTCAAGCCCTATGGTTTCCTCTTCGACCACCCCGACACCCTCGCGGGCGAAGATACCTCCCTGTTATACCCGGTATACCTCGAAGAAAAACTGTCGAATAACTACCTGCAAAAAAAGCCCGCCCGCAGCAAACAGATCGTTATCGGCGACAAAAAAGTCGATTTCGGCGACCTCATCGACGCAAAAGGCATGAGCGACTACGTAAATACGCTGCTGGCCGACGTCGACATCTATGACAATAATGTCATGCTGTTCACCAACCAGTTCCTGAGCCCCATCTCCAGCGCCGCCCCGACCTTCTACGAGTTCTTTCTTGGGGATACAGTCGTGGAAAACGGCGAAAAGCTCGTCCGCCTGAATTTTATTCCCCGCAACCCCGACGACCTCCTGTTCAGGGGGATGTTCTATATCACACTCGACGGCAAATACGCCGTAACCAAATTAGCGCTGACCATCAGCAAAAAAGCCAACCTGAATTTCATCCGCAACGTCCACATCGCACAGGAATTCGTAAAGACCGCCGACGGACACTACTACCGCCAAAAATCCGACGCATCCGCCGATTTTTCCTTTTCGGCGAAGAAAAAGGCATCCACGGCCGAAAGACCGTTTCCTACAGCAAACTCGTCACCGACCAGCCCATCCCCGAAAGCATATTTAAAGACGACGTCAGCGATTCCCCAAAAACTGCCGCGGTTGAAAGACCGGACTCCTTCTGGACCTCCCGCCGCCACGAGTCCCTTACCCCCGGCGAATCCCGCGTCTACGGAAATATCGACAGCCTGAGACACCTCCGTTCGTTCATCCGCACCAAAGATCTTATCAATCTGTTCGTCGCAGGCTACAAGAGCGCCGGCCCCGCATTCGAGATCGGCCCCGCCAATACTTTTTACAGCTTCAATCCGATCGAGGGACTTCGTCTCCGCCTCGGCGGGCGAACCACACCAGGTTTCAGCAAAAGGATCTGGCTCGACGGATACGGCGCCTATGGATTTAAAGACCGCCGCTGGAAATACGACGCCGGCGTAGCCTACTCCTTTAATAAACTGTCCGACTACGGCTATCCGCTCCATTATTTAAAGGCGGCCTTTATGCACGACGTAAAGATCCCCGGCCAGGAGCTCCAGTTCGTACAGGACAACAGCTTCCTCCTGTCCTTCAACCGCGGCAGCAACGATAAATGGCTATACAACGATATCTTCCGCCTCGACTACGTCCATGAATTACAGAACCATCTCTCCTATGGCTTCGGGTTTAAATACTGGGCCCAGCAGCCGGCCGGAAGTATACAATATATACAGGTCAAAAGCTCGGGGCTGGACACCGTCGGTAATATAGCTACCTCCCAGCTGTCGGCGCAGATCCGCTGGGCGCCCCACGAAAAATTCTATCAGGGGAGAGTATATCGTGTTCCCTATCCCAATGAATATCCCATTATCTCACTGCAATACATCGCGGGTATCAAAGGACTCTTCGGCGGCGAATATTCCTACCAGAACATCAACCTCAGCCTGTTCAAACGTTGTTACCTATCCACCTTCGGGTACACCGATATCAACCTGACCGGCACCTACATCAGCGGGCGGCTGCCTTTTCCCCTGCTGGGGATCGTCCCCGCCAACCAGGGATATATTTACCAGGCCAACTCCTACAACCTGATGAATTTTCTGGAATTCGTTAGCGACCACTACGCGGGGGTGGACCTCGAGCACCATTTCAACGGCTTCATATTTAATAAGGTACCCTTCCTGAAACGGCTCAGGTTAAGAGAGATGCTCACCGCAAAAGTCCTGTACGGCGGACTCCGCGCCGAGAACGACCCGGCGAAAGACCTCCAGCTCGTCAAATTCCCGCTGCTCGACGGCCAGACAAGCACCTTTGCTCTGGGTAACCAACCCTACATCGAAGCGGGCTTCGCCATCGGCAATATCTTCAAGTTCCTCCGCGTCGACGCCATCGAACGATTCTCCTATCTCAACCATCCGATGGCACCCAAATATGGCCTCCGTTTCCAGCTGAAATTCGATTATTAGAAAATTTGCTAATTCGAATTTTTATTAATCCATATTAAATGTCCTTCAGTGGCAAGCTCAATATTATTAATATTGTAATTTTTAATTCTCCATCCACGCCAGCCTTCCCTGATCCGGACAAATCCTTGCAATCGCTTTCAATTGGCTGCGAAATTTTAGCAAACCCAACTCGCGCTACGTCACCTAAAAATTTGTTCGAATGGTATTTATTAATAATCAACAATATAAAAATAATACTATACTCTAATATCGCATATTTTTTGCTTGACGTAGCATTGCCGTACCCCCTTTATTGGAAAAACTTTAGCACCACGTCTATTTTAGCGGTTGTTAACTGATTCATAATTCTTCAACCAACTGCTTGTTGTATGAAAGCAAAATTACTGCTGCATCTACGTGCACTATTGTTCTTTCAGATCCTCTTCTTTACGGCTACGGCCCAAAATCGTACCCTCACCGGTACGGTTTCATCAAAAGCAAATGGTCAATCTCTCGGCGGAGCTACCGTCTCCGTCAAGGGAACCAAAATAGCGACGACCACGGATAACTCCGGGAACTTTACCCTCAGCATCCCGGCCAACGCCAGGGCGCTCGTCGTCTCCTATATTGGCATGACCAGTCAGGAAATTTCGATCCCGGCATCCGGCTCGGTATCCGTCCAGCTCGAACAGTCCACTGTTTCCAAACTGGATGAGGTCGTCGTCGTCGGCTACGGAACGCAGAAAAAGAGCGTCGTTACCGGTTCCATCTCCAGCGTGCGGGCAGCCGACCTCGAAGAACAGCCTGTTGTACGCGTCGAGCAATCCCTGCAGGGCCGTACCTCCGGCCTGACCATCGCCTCCCAGTCCGGCCAGCCGGGCGCGGCCGCGACCGTTCGTCTCCGCGGCTTTACCACTTTGGAACCGTCGGCAAGAACGACCCGCTTTGGGTTATCGACGGAGTCATCGTCGACGCAGGCGGTATCGGCTACCTCAACCAGGACGATATCGAATCGATGGAGGTCCTGAAAGACGGTGCCTCGGCAGCCATCTACGGTACCCGCGCCGCCGCCGGCGTAATCCTCATCACCACCAAGAAAGGCAGGCCCGGCCAACTCCGGATCAACTACAACGGCTGGTATGGTACACAGGAGCCGATGAAAAAGCTCAACCTTGCCAACGCTTCACAGTACGCCCTGCTGAGGGATTCCGCTTTATCCGCCGCAGGCAAGCCCTCGGCCTTCCCCAATCCTTCTTCTTACGGAGCCGGTACCGACTGGCAGAAAGCCATCTTCAACTACAGCGCCCCCAAGACCAATCACGAAATTTCCATCAGCGGCGGCAGCGACAAGTCCACCTTCTTTACTTCCTTCGGCTACACCAACCTGACAGGTGTCGTTGCTTCCGACATCTCGAAGTACCAGCGGATGAACTACCGCATCAACACCAACTTCAAACCGGCGAAATTTATCAGCTTCGGTGAGAATCTGGGTTTTGAACACGGCAAAAGCAGCGGCGTCGGAGAAACGAACCGCGAATTTGGCGGCGTCGTCAGCTCGGCGATCAACCTCGACCCCATCACTCCCGGTATCGTAAACGACACCGTCAAATATGCCGCCTTCATCCCGGTAAACCCCGCCCAATGGTCGGCAGCTACAAAGACCGGTTCCGGTCAGTACTACGGCATCTCCCCCTATGTAGGTCAGGAAATGAAGAACCCCCTGCAGTACATCCAGAATCACCTGGGCAACTACAACTGGGACAACAACCTCGTCGGCAACGCCTACGTAGATATCTCCCCGATCAAAGGGCTGGTCATCCACTCCAGCTTCGGTACGAAGATGGCCCTGGTACGGCTATGAGTCCTTTACTCCCGTAGCCTACTACAATACGTCTACCTCGATCAACCAGTCGAATGTTACCCGCAACGACGCCTGGCTGATCAACTGGAACGTCGAGAATACCATCTCCTACAACCGCTCGCTCGGCGGTCACAATGTGACCCTGCTCGGTGGCTGGGGCGAATACAAGGACGGCAACGCCAGAACAGCCACGGTAGTCTACAACAACACACCCGCTACGACTTTTGACCAGGCTACTTTCAATACGGGCGTATACAATGCACTGCCAGCCGACAGACAGAACAGCAACGCCACCGACGGCACAGACCACCGCGTCAACTCCCTGTTCGGTCGCTTACAGTACAACTACCAGGAGAAATACCTGCTGCAAGCCCTCGTCAGAAGGGACGGTTCATCCCGGTTCGGCGGCAACAAGAAATTCGGTAATTTCCCCTCCGTGTCCATTGGCTGGGTACCGACGCTCGAGAACTTCTTCCCGCAGACCAACATACTCAACAACCTGAAGATCCGCGCCAGCTACGGTGTAACCGGCCAGGACCTTATCACCCCCGATTTTGCCTTCATACCCGTAGTAGGCGCCGGCGGACAAAGGAACTATTCCTTCGGAACGACCGGTACCGTAAACATCGGATATGCGCCCAACGCACCCGCCAACCCAATCCTGGCCTGGGAAACAACGAAGTCTACCGACGTCGGATTCGACGCCATCCTGTTCAATGCGCTGACCTTTAGCTTCGACGCCTATCAGAAGACGACCACCGGCATCCTTGAAAATCCCGTTCTCCCGGGATACGCGGGCTACGGCAGCTTCGCGCAGAACCTCGGCGAAATGCAGAACAAGGGCCTCGAGTTCGAACTGGGTTATAAGAGGAAGATCGGCGAACTGACCCTGGGCGTCAACGGAAATATCTCCTTCTACCAGAACAAGCTGACAAAAGGCTTGCTGGGACAAGCCTATCTGGACGACAACAGCGCCACCTTCCAGAACCTTGGGGGTATCGCAAGAACGCAGATCGGAGGACCCTACAACCAGTTCTACGGATACAAATACCTGGGCATCTTCCAGACACAGGCCGAAGTAGACGGCTATGTAGGCAAGGATGGCGCGACCAAACTTCAGCCTAAGGCAAGACCCGGTGACCTGAAGATCGCAAACCTGCAGAACGACAACACCATCGACGCCAACGACCGTACCTATATCGGCAACCCGAATCCGACCGTCAGCTATGGTTTGACCATCAACCTCGCCTACAAGAACTTTGACTTCGTTGCCTTCGGCAGCGGTTCGGGCGGGAATCAGATCTTCCAGGGACTGCGCAGACTGGATATCGGAACAGCGAACTACCTGACCAAATACCTGAACGCGTGGACACCGACGAACACCAGTTCCAAACTGCCCCGTATCATCGACGGCGACCCCGGTCAGAGTTATTCGAGGTTCACCAATCTCTATCTGGAAAGCGGCAACTACTTCAAGATGCGCACCATCCAGATCGGCTACACGCTGCCCAAAAGCCTGACCACCAAATGGGGCTGCCAGCGTCTGCGCGCCTATTTCCTGGTCGAGAATCCATTCACCATCACCAAATATGACGGCTTCGATCCCGAGATCGGCATCAGCCCTGACGCGGGCGCTGGTTCGATGTTCGGCGTCGACAGAGGTACCTATGTACCTGCCAGGTCCTTCCTGTTCGGAGTGAACGTCGGCTTTTAATCTTAATCAGCTACTCAAATCATTCGCAATATGAAAAAGAATCTTGTATATATCGCGGCGATCGCCCTTGGGACTCAGCTGCTGGGCTCCTGTAAAAAAGAGCTGGAAGTCAACAGCCAGGGACGCCAGACTACCGACACGTATTATAAGACACCGGCGCAGGCCTTTACAGCGCTCGTCGCCGTCTATGACCGCTTTGGCTTCCAAACCGGCGGCTTATACGACAAACTCGCTATCAACGACGTCGCCGGCGGCGACCAGGTAGCAGGCGGCGGTAGCGCAACCGACATCAACGACCTGCAGGTCATGCAGACCTGGACCCTCAGCTCGACCTCGGGTCCCGAGAGCTATGTATGGAACAGAAGCTACACCGGCATCTACCGCGCCAACGTCCTGCTTGCGCAGATCGACGGCTGCGGCCTCGACGCGGCCACCAAGACCCGCTATATCGCCGAACTCAAGGCAATGCGCGGAGCATTCTACTTCGACCTCGTCTGGTATTTTAAGAACGTCCCCCTGCTGAAGGGCATCCTGCCGGTCGATAGCCTGTACTCCGTCGTCCAGGCTCCGCCTGCTGACGTATATGCCTACGCGGAAGCCGACCTGCTGGCCGCAATTCCGAACCTGCCCCAGACGGTAAGCGCCGCTTCAGAAGGCGGTCGCCTCACCCAGGGGGGCGAAAGCGATCCTCGGTAAAATGTACCTGTACGAAAAGAAATGGCAGCAGGCCGCCGATATGCTCAAGGATGTCAACGGTCCGAATCCCGGCGTTGCGGCCTCGTCCTACGGCTACTCCCTGTTGCCCAAATTCTCGGACCTTTGGAAACCCTCGAATAAATTCAATTCCGAGTCCGTCGTCGAATTCGTTCACACCTCGACCTCCAACGGCGGCTGGAGCGACGCGGGCGCCAGCGAAGGCAACCTGATCTGCATCATTTCCGGACCCCGCGGCTATTCCGTCGTGAAGGACTCCGTTGCCCCGGACTACTACTCCGGCTACAGCTTCCTGATGTTCACCAAAGACTTCGCGACCGCCATGTACGGAGACCCCGCTATGGCGCGACCGTTGCCAATATGGACAGCCTTGTGACGATCAACCACGCCAAGTATAACGCCGCGGCCGCCTACGGCAACACCGGTTTCTACCTGAATAAATACGCGGGCCATGCCGCAGACGTAGCGTCTGTCAGCGGAACAAAAGAATTGAACTTCCCGCAGGACGAGTACGAGATCCGCCTCGCCGACACCTACCTGATGGAAGCCGAAGCACTGATGAATGCCGGCGCCGACGTTAGCTCCTCGGGCCGGGCCTACCAACTGCTCAACGCCGTCAGGAATCGCGTTGGGCTCGCTCCGACTGCCGTGACCCAGACCAACATCGAACACGAAAGATGGATGGAGTTTGCCGGCGAAGGCCAGCGCTTCCCCGACCTGGTGCGCTGGGGCAAGGCCGCAACCGTGCTCGCAGCCCGCGGATTCGTCGCCGGAAGGAACGAGATCTTCCCGATTCCGCAGACCGAACTGAACAACACCAAACTCGAACAAAGCAAGGAGTGGGGTGGTACAAAATAGTTTATCATGAATACAGATCAGAAGGTCCCCGCGCCTTCTGATCTTTTCTTTTGCTTAGCCATGAAGTACCTTATTACAGGATTGCTGATCGGACTCGCGGTCCTTTTTCTCAGTGTTTACAGTCGGGCAGACCAACTGACCCGCGCGGCGCGGAATACGCCGGCTCCGAAGCCTGCAGGCATTGCCATGCGGGCCTTTCCGATAACTACACGCATACCCGTCATTTCCAAACCTCCTCGATCGCCGCCGATCAACGGCTGAGGGACCTCACCAAATCCGCAAAGGACTGCGTCTACTTCGCCGATTCCAGCTATGTCCGGGTTGAAGAAGCCTCCGGTACTTTTTCCCAATCCTATTTCAGAGCCGGCCAAAAGACCCGCTCCGAACGCTTCGATCTCGCTTTTGGCTCCGGCGAAAAGCCCAGACCTACGGCTACTGGAAGAACGACCAATTGTTCGAACTACCCCTCACCTGGTATGCCAGCCAGAAGACCTGGGCCAATAGTCCTGGCTTTTCTATCCGGCGTGCCCGCTATGAAAGGGTGATCACGGGCCGTTGTTTTGAATGTCATGCTTCCTGTATCAGCAAAGAGATGGTCCAGTCCGGCCCCTTATCCGTGACCGAGCACCTGGACAAGTCCTCCATCGTCTTTGGTATCGACTGCGAGCGTTGTCATGGACCTGCCGCGCAGCACGTCAGGTATCAGACGGAGAACCCCGACCAAAAGACAGCCAAATATATTGTTCCGATAAGATCCCTCACCCGCCAGCGCCAGCTGGATGTCTGCGCCGCCTGTCATTCTGGGAACGACCTGTCGCCGCAGCGTTCGCTTTTCGCATTTGCTCCCGGCGATACACTCTCTCATTTTTATTATCCCGAGTTCACCGGCGAAGCCCCCGACCCCGACGTCCACGGCAAACAGCTGCAACTGCTGCAGTCGAGCCTTTGTTTTCAGAAATCTGACATGACCTGCAACACTTGTCACAACACGCACCAGACCGAAAACGGCAACATGGCCGTCTTCGTCTCCAAATGCATGGACTGCCACTCAGCAATCCGCGCACGCGGTGGCCGTCCAGAAAGAGAACGAACAGAAGAAGCGGGATTTCAACCTGTCTGGCACCAGCTGTATCAACTGTCACATGCCACTGCAAACGTCCAGAACCATCTGGTTTAGTAGTGGCTCAGGGGAAAAAATATTCCCTATTTTGTAAGAACACATAAAATTGCAATATATAAATAGATGTAATTTCACTGTTTTGAATGAAGAAGAGCTGGTTTATCATATTATCTGCCCTATTTGCTTCCCTGCACGTCCTTGCTCAGAGCAGCATCCTGATACCCGAGATCGTAAATTTCTCCAAGAAGACCTATGAGGCGGGTAATCAGAACCGGTCGGTCGACCAGGACCGGAGGGGACTGCTGTATTTTGCCAACGACGACGGCCTGCTCGTCTTTGACGGCACCTACTGGAAGACCTATTCCCTGCCCAACGGCAGTATCGTGAGATCGCTTAAGGTAATAGGCGACCGCATCTATGTAGGGGGACAGCAGGAGATCGGCTATTTCTATTTCGACAGTGCCGGCCTGCTGACCTATCAGTCCCTGAAGCAGCTGATACCGCGCGACGAGACGGAGTTCGCCGACGTATGGAACGTCGTTGCTTTTCAGGACGACGTTTTTTTCCGGTCGAACAAACGCATCTTCCGCTTCCACGACGGAAAGGTCACCGCCTTTCTTAGCATCAACTGGGGATTCCTCGGGGCATGCAATGGCCTGCTGATCGCCCAGGAATACGACAAAGGACTGATGGTATTCCGGAACCAGCGATGGCAGGCCCTGCCATCCGGATACGATTTTTCAAAAGATAAATCATCCATCCGTTCCGTTTGTGAATTTGGTCCGCACCGGACCCTTATGACCTCGCTGAAGTCGGGCATCTATTCCATCGAAGGCGAGACCGTCCACCGGCTCGAGTCGCCCGCGATTAACGCCATTACCGCCCAGCTCGTGCACGCTGCGTTTGCCATCGATACCGACCGCATCGTCATCGCCACGCGGCTGGACGGCTACTATATCATAAATTCAAAAGGCGAGATCGTCCAGCACGTTACGAAATCCGACGGCCTTCAGTCCAATACCGTCAACACCGTCTATGCAGACAAGGAGAAGAACATCTGGCTGGGACTTAACAACGGCATCGACCTCGTCATCTACAACAGTGCCATCAGCCACCTGAATCCAGACAACGACAAAAAAGGACCGGGCTATTCTGCCGCCCTGTTCAAAGACCGGCTGTTTGTCGGTACCGGGATCGGCCTCTACAGCATACCCATCGGCGCGGACGACAACCTGCTGGGCCTCCGCGGCGGATTCACCCCGGTGAACAACGGCAACGGTCTCGTCTGGGGACTTTCCGTCGTCAACGACGAGCTGCTCGTCGGCCGCCACGACGGCGCATATCTCGTCGGGAATAACAACTGCGTTCCGCTCGATACCTCCACCGGCTTCTGGTTCTTTCAGCCGCTGACCGCGCAGCAGCCATGCCCGCGCGTCATCGCGGGTACCTACAACGGCATCAACGTCTATAACTACGTCAACGGGAGATTCCAGAACCATAAATCCCATACCTCTTTCGAAGCCGCGAAATATACCGTCGTCGAGGGTAGCGACATTTGGGTAGCCCATCCCTATCAGGGCCTCTATAAGATCAGCTTCAACGACACCGGCGGCCCCGTCCACAAACCCTATGACGACATCCACCATATCCTGTCATCGGGGCACAACTATCTTTTTAAGATCCACGACAAGATCGTCCTCGGTCTCGAGAAAAGGTTTTTACGAATACGACCCCCCGACCGGAGACTTCAGGGAATCCATTCGTCTGAAAAAGCTTTTCGGACACGCCAACATCTCCTACCTGCGCGAGGATACGGAGGGGAATATCTGGTTTGTGGAAGACAAAAGGCCCGGCGTCATCGACATTTCGGATCCCGATCACCCCGTTCGCATCTATTTTTCCGAACTCAATAACCGCATTCTGGGCAACGACGAGGAATTCATCTATCCCATCAACAGACGCAACGTTCTTATTGCCAGCGAAACCGGATTTTACCATATCAACTATGAAAAATACCGCACAGCCAGCCACCGTCTGCGCGCACTGCTGCGTTCCGTCACTGCGTTTAACAAAAGGACAGCGTCCTGTTCGGCGGCTACCTGCCGCTGGTAAAGGATTCAGGTGGCGACGTATTTGTCATCCAACACCGGATCAGTCACCGGTGGAACTCCGTCCATTTCGAGTTCTCTTCCCCTATTTCAACGGAACTGTGGAATACAGCAGCAGGCTAAAGGGATCCGACCCTCAGTGGTCCGCCTGGTCAAAGAAGACCGAGCGTTCCTATACCAATCTGCCGGCGGGAAAATACACATTCGAAGTGGTCGCCAGAGGCAACAACGGCCAGAAATCACCCCTCAGCCTGTTCGAATTCACCATTTCCCCTCCCTGGTATAACAGCATCCTGGCATGGGCCGTGTACGTCCTCGTGTTCGTCGCGCTGCTCTACTATTTCTATAAGCGGCAGCAGCGCAAATACCTGCTCCAGCATACCGAGCGGCTGAAGAAACAGCGGGACAGATACGAAGAAGAACAGCGCCGGCTTCAATACCAGCACCAGCTGGAGATAGAAAAGAGTGAGAAGGAGATCATTCGCCTGAGGAACGTCAGGCTCCAGAGCGAGGTCGAGCACAACAACGCCGTACTCGCTTCCAATACCATGAACCTTTTGCAGAAAAGAGAGCTGCTCAATAAGATCAAGGACGAGATCCTGGCCGTACAGGACGAGGTCGAGCCGGAGAAAAGGACCAGAAATATGCGGAGGATCATCAAGATCATCAACGAGCAGCTGGAGATCAACGACGACTGGGAGAGGTTCTCGCTCTACTTCGACAAGTCGAATAACGACTTCCTGAAGACGCTGAAGGAGTCCTTCCCACTGCTGACCCCTTCCGACCTCAAACTATGTGCGTACCTCCGCCTCAACCTTTCTACCAAGGCCATCGCCGACCTGCTGAACCTTTCGATCCGCGGCGTGGAGAGCAGCAGGTACCGGCTGAGAAAGAAACTGCTCATTTCAAACAGAAGTATCGCTGTCCGACTTTTTGGGCGCGGTAGGCAACACAAACGCGAATAATTCACCCGTTCAATAAAATTACTCTGTCGTGAATAAAATCTCAACCTCCCCGGCCCTTGTTCTCTGCCTTGTTTGTTCGTTACCCGTACTGTCCCAAACCACCGCCGCCCATTGGTTAAAAGTCAAAGATAAATCCATCGTCGACGCCACCGGCCACCCCTACATTCTCAGGGGCATGGGCCTGGGCGGCTGGATGCTGCAGGAGAGCTATATGTTCCACCTCGGCGGCATCGGACCCCAATACCGCATCCGGCAAAAGATCTCGGAACTCATCGGCACTGAAAAGACCGCGGCGTTCTACGATTCCTGGCTGAGCGGTCATACAACAAAGACCGATATCGATTCTCTGGCTGCATGGGGTTTCAATTCGGTACGCCTGCCGATGCACTACGGCCTGTATACGCTGCCCGTAGAGGAAGAGCCGGCACCCGGGCAGAACACCTGGCTGAACAAGGGGTTCGAGATCACAGACAGCCTGCTGTCCTGGTGCAAAGGCCAACAATATGTACCTGATCCTTGACCTCCACGCCGCCCCCGGCGGACGGGGGAACGACCTGAATATTTCGGACCGCGATCCTTCGAAACCCTCCCTGTGGCAGAGCTTGCCGAATCAGCAGAAGACCATCGCGCTCTGGCGGCGCCGGCCCAGCGCTACGCGAACAGAACCCTTCATCGGCGGATACGATATCATCAACGAACCCAACTGGGGATTCGACGACCCGAAGGACACCGGGGGACGAAGAGAGATCGAACAAGCCGCTTCGCCAGCTGATGATGCAGATCACCAGCGCCATCCGCGAAGCTGGACCAGCGCCATATCATCATCATCGAAGGAAATGGATTTGGAAATAACTACAACGGCATCTTTCCGCTCTGGGATGACAACCTCGTGCTGAGCTTTCACAAATATGGCAACTTCAATACCCAGGCTTCCATACAAAATTTCCTGAACTGGCAGGATCAGTACAACGTACCGCTGTGGCTGGGTGAGTCGGGCGAGAACTCCGAATACCTGGTTTTACCGAAGCCATCCAGCTGGTGGAGTCCCGCAACATCGGCTGGTGCTGGTGGCAGCTGAAGAAGATGGGCGTCAACAATCCGCTGGAGATAAAGAGCTCGCCGTCCTGGCAGGTCCTTGTCAACTACTGGCTGAAGAACGGGCCGAAGCCATCGGCTCACGAGGCGCAGGCCGCGCTGAACGAACTGCTCGCCAATATTCAGATCCGCAACAACATCTATCACAGGGACGTGACCGACGCGATGTTCAGACAGGTCGGCTCGACCTGGACACTCCCCTTTAAAGAACACGTGATCAAAAGCGGCGCCGTCATCAGAGCCGTCGACTACGACCTCGGACGCGAAGGATACGCGTACAGGGACAACGATACGGCGCGCTATCAATATGCTACCCCTGCCACACCTTCCGCAGGCAACCGGGGCTGGTCCTATCGCAACGACGGGGTCGACATCGAAGGCCACGACGCGTCCCGATACGATGTCTTTAGCATAGAAGACGGCGAATGGCTTCAGTATACCGTTTCCGTCGAAAAGGCCGGCAGGTACACCATCGCCGCCACCGTCGCCGCCGCCGCCGATTCCGGCAGACTGACCCTGCTGTGCGACGACAAACCCATGGCTCAAAATATCGTAATTCCTGCCACCGGCGGAACCACCAGCTGGCAGGCCATCAACCTGAAAGGTATCGACCTTCCAAAAGGCACCCACCGTCTGCGCCTGGTCGCCACCAAAGGCGGCTTCGACCTGGACGAGCTGTCCTTTTCGACGGAATAAGGCCCGCCGCCACAGTCAGTGGTTGAGTACTTTTGCGATCAGCCCGTCCAGGTTCAGCGGTCCGCTGACTTTGTCCGTCAGATCATATCTGTCCCGGATATAGGCCATTTCATTATAGGCGATCCAGACTTTATTCTGCTGATCCTCCCACGCGATCACCTTCAGCGGAAGGTCGAGGGCCGCAATAGGATTCTCCTGCATCACCGGTCCTCCCGCTTTCGGGTTCCCGAAAAGAAGGTACTCGAGCGCCCACAACTCCAGACCTGCCTTTTTCAGCTCGCTCTGCTGGTCGATGCGCGCGTAAACGGTCACACCCTGCTGTTTCAGGAACGCCTCCAGCTTGTCCACCGTCTCTTTTACAGACCAGGGGCTGGGATGGATGGTAACTCCTTTGATCGGATTGCTCATGGTAATGGTTTTGTCGCCGGCTCCAGCAGGCGGGTCGCTTTTTCCGCAGCCGGATTGGGCAGGAACAATTGATGCGTGAATAGTTTGTACAGGCTTTGTACCAGTAAAAAGAGAATGACCCCGGTGGAAAGCACGAGCAGCGACCCCGGAACCAGCTGAAACAGCTTCTCCGGCACGCGCGCCGAATACCGGAAAGCAGCGATCGTGAACGCCACCAGCGGGAAGCTGACCGCCCACCACGTTACGCGAAATGGACAGCATACCGGCAGCAGCGCGATCTTGCTCCCGAGCAGCACCACGACGGCCAGGTCGAAATAGAAAAACACCGAGAGCACGATATCGTGCGCTCCCGTAAACGAGTCATAGGCGGATGTCGCCAGCGCAAAGGGGCCTACGAGGATCATGAGAGATGGCTGGATAGCCTCCGGCAGGGGAGGGAAGAAGAGCAGCCGGTAGATGATGATCGTCATCAGAATGATGCCAAACAGCAGTCCGATGCCAAAGAACAGCAGGTTGATCTCCCTCACGCCGGGGAAGGAAAGCCGGGCGCCCACGACGGGTATGTCCAGCGTCCCGACGATGGGTAGCACCCACGCCGGCAGCGCATTGGCGGGGTCCTGCTGGCGCCCCAGCCATCTGCGGAATACGAACCAGGAGAACGCGGCCATCAGCACCGTCCCGACGGCCCAGATCACCGTCGCCAGCGTGCTGCTATAGGGAAAGAGGATGCCGGGCAGCAGCAACAGCGAGATGATGATCGTCGCAAAAAAGCTGACCGACACCGGATGATTGAATTCCGAGCGCACGAGCCCGGGATATTTCCGCCATTTCATCAGATAGGCGCCCCCCAGCAGGAGGAATAAAAGGATCGCAATTCCGCCGAGGCCATCCTTCACCCATCCGCCAAAACCCACGTGCGTTCGGCCCATCCCCAGCAGAAGGACAGACCCGTCAGTCCCATGACGGCCCCGAAAATACTCGCCGGCAGGAACTCGAGAAAGGATGGCTGGGTCTTTGTCTCAGTCATGGAATTTTTGCGTAAGATACTATAATGCCCATCCCGCGGACATGGCATTTATTGGAGAAAGAATGGCATTTTTTGTAAAGTTTACTACCCTGAAACCCACCTCGCGAGCCGGTAGACCTCCCCTGTTCAACCATCGACTGATCTCCCCCGATACCCCGCCGCCAATAATTTGCTGGTCCCCACCTGCACCACCGGCACCACCTGTTTAGTCGTACTCGTAATAAACGCCTCCTTCGCGGTCTTTAGCTCGTCCATATGCAGGTCCCGCTGCTCGACCAGGGTATCGGCTGGCGGCGATCTCCAGCACCTTGAGCCGGGTGATCCCTTTGAGGATATGGCGGTACGGCGTCACGATGGTATCATTCGGCGTAACGATAAAGAAGTTGGAGCGGGGACACTCGCTGATGAACCCTTCCCTATAGTACAGGACGTCGTCGGCGCCGCTGTCCCGAATCTGCGGCTGCAGCCAGATAGCCATCAGATAGTCGATAGTCTTTACGTCCGCCATCTGTCGCTGGTGAGGCCAGGTGATCAGGCGCATGCTGCGGGGCAAATCCTCCTTCACCGTCACCTGCAGCGGCTGCTGCGTGATGATGAGGTTGGGCCTCGCGAGGCTGTAGCCGTCGGGGGAATACCCGCCCGTCAGCGTGATACGGATCCCGGAGTCGGGGATTCCGTTGGATCTCTGCAGCTCTTGTATAATGATGCGGAGCTCGTCACGCGTCTTGCCGATATCGAGCCTCATCTGTCCGGCGGAATGAACAAATCGGTCGAGATGGTCTTCCAGAAAAATGGGCTTGCCACCCAGCGTTTTAAAAAGTCGAAGATGCCATAACCCCTCTGTATGGCGAGGTCGCTGACCTGCAGGGCCGCCCTCTCCGCGGCAACAAATCCGTCTCCGACAAATACTGTAGGCATAGTTGATATTTGGTCGACCTAAGTTATCTGTTTTTCGGTTATTTTTAGTCGATGAAACCTTGCCTGTCATTCCTGCTGGTACTCGCTTTGGCTTCAGCCTGCCGCCAGCCGGCGACCCATTCCCCCGCCGCCGTAGAGGCCGCCATGTCACACTACGACAGCCTCATCCGAAAGACCGACGCCGACTCCATCGCATGGATCTATACGGCCGACGGTTCGCTGGGCAACATCGCACACGGCAGAGACTCGATCCGCCGATTCCTGCAGACCTTCAAAAATGTACGGGTCCTCGAGGTCAGCTCTACCACAAAAAATATCACCATCACCGCCGATACCGCGTTTCAAACAGGCGCCTATACGCAGACCGCGCTCGTCAATGGCAAAGATACCGCCCACGTCAGGGGCAGCTACGAGGCTGAGTGGCTCTGGGGCGAAAAAGAAGGCTGGAAGATCCGCCGCATGACGACCCATCCGGAGTAGCCGCCTGGCCGCGATGAAAACTACCGGCCGTGGCCACTGCCTCCTAAAGTTTTAGCCAACCCCAATTCTCCACTGATCGCGTCATGCGACCACCCGCACATTAATTCGACCGAAAAACCCGTCTTTTGGTATTTTGCGCCCCATGAACAGGACTCGCGGCGTCATCCTCATTACCCCTTTATTTTTTGTTTTCAGCTCTTTCTACATCGGCGCAAAAATCCGGCACCGGAATAGTCGCGGGAAATATCCTGGAGAAAGAAACAGGCAAGCCCGTTCCCGGCGCCACAGTCGCTCTCATCGGTCTCACCGACGCGTCGAAAGGACGCGAAATAGCCAGCTCCAACGACGGCAGCTTTACCTTCAACGACCTGGCCTTCGGCGTCTACCGGCTGCAGATCTCCGCCGTCGGTTTCAACACCCTTTCACTCGACAGCATCAACGTTCGCCAGGAACGCTCGGATTTTAACATGAGCGACCTCAAACTCTCGCCGAAAAGCTCCGATATGGACGCCGTCGTCGTATACGCCGAGAAGCCGCTCGTACAAAGCAAAGGCGGCAACCTCACCTTCAACGCCGCCGAATCTCCGCTGAGCGCCGGGGCCAGCGCAAATGAGCTCCTCCGTAACGTACCGCTGGTGGCAACCGACGCCAACGGCAACCTCATCGTCGAAGGCAAAACCCCCATCGTACTCATCGACGGCAAGCCCGTCAATCTTAACGCGCAGCAGCTCCAGGACTTCCTCGACGCGCTGCCCGGTAATATGATCGAAAAGATAGAGGTCATGCCCAACCCCCTCCAGAATACGCGAATGAACAGGGAAGCGTCATCAATATCGTCACGCGCAAGGGGCGCATCGGCATCGGCGGCAGGGTCAACCTCTACAGCGGTACCCGCGGCGAGTACGGCGGAAATACCAACCTTAGCTACCGCGACCACCACCTGGCACTCAACTTCAGCGCCGGAGAAGGCTATAACAAATGGACCGGCAGCGGCCACTCCGAACGCCAGAATATTTTCGCCGACTCCTCCAACTTCCTCAATACGGCCAACCACTACAGGAATACGAACACCCGCCCCAGCGGGAGGCTCAGCGTCGACTACGACCTGGACAAATTCAATTCGCTCAATACCGTCTGGCAGATCAACCAGAACAATTTCGACAACCACTCCGTTACCGACTACGGCTCCGTCAGCCAGCACGGCGAGGCATACGGCCTCAGCCAGCGGACGACCGGAAGCAACGGCTACAATCTTAATCCGAACGGCAATCTCACCTTCCGCCACCGAGGCCTCCGCCCGGAAGAGGTCCCCGAAGTCACCGGCTCGTACAACTACAGCAATAACCGCAACGACCTTGCTTTTTTCAGCAATACCTGAACCCCGACCATAGCCCCAGCGGCCTGGACTCCACCCAGCACCAGCGCAGCGAAAGCCGGATCAGAGGCTACGAGATCCGCGCCAACTACGACAAACCACTCGACGCGAAGGCCCATACGATCGTGTCCCTGGGAGGCTACTACAACTACAGCGGCAACGACGTAAAGGTGACCACCAGCTTCCTCGACAAGTCCTCCGGTGATTTTGTCGAAAATAACCCGCTGAGCAGCGACCTCAATTTCCTCCAGACCAGAAGCAATCTGCGCGCATCCGTCCGCCAGATCATCGCGCACGGACTCGTTTTCACCGGCGGTACCTCGGTCAACAAGACCCTCGTAAAATTCGACCTGTACAATACGGACAAGACCACCAGCAATACCTACTGGAACTGGCTGCCCTTCGCCAATATCAACAAGACCTGGGACAACCAGTGGGGGGTTACGCTCGTCTACCGGAGGACCATCCACCGGCCGGGTCTTGACCAGATGAACCCCAGTATCGACTACTCCGATCCCTATAACCTGAAATATGGCAACCCCCAGTTGCTACCGAGTCTTTCCCACGAGTTCAACCTGAACGTGGGCAAGGGGACGAATAATTACTATTTCAACTCCAGCATCGGACTCAACAAGGTGCAGAATATCTTCAGCCAGATCACCACCCTTCAGCAGAATGGAACAACCATGACTACCTACGAGAACATTTCCAACCGTACCGAGTATTCTGTAGGTTCCTGGTCGGGCTATACCTTCTCCCGTGCGCTGAAGTTCAATCTGGGGTTGAATTATATCTATAGCCAGTACGGCGCCTACGACAAGACCGTGAACAAATACCAGGACAACGGGTCCTTCTACAGCAATTTCAACGTCAACTATATCCCTGCCAAACTGTGGAACCTCAGCCTCTCCTGCCTGTACAACCGCAACGGGAATCCGCAGGGTGTGTCCACCGCCACAATGAATATGAATTTCGGTATCCAGCGCAAGTTCTTCCAGAAGAAATTCATCGTCACGCTGAACGTCTCGGACCCTTTTGTCCAGCAGAGCAATACCTCGCAGGTACACGGGACAAATTTCAATCTGCAGTCGTATGGCACGACGCAGACCCGCAACTACCGGCTGACCCTCAGCTATGACTGGAACCACACCGTCGACAAGGGGCGCAGGAAATTGTTGAAAGCGGCGAAAAAGAATGGCTTTGATACCAATTAGTCTTCTTTCCAGTATATCTTCCCGCCCTTTGTGACCAGGACCACCGAGCGGATATTTTCGATGCGGTCCAGCGGATTGCGGTCCACCACCAGCATGTCCGCCTTTTTTCCTTTTTCGATCGTTCCGCAGACCCCGCCGATGCCGAGCGCTTCGGCCGCATATTTCGTCGCCGCGATCATCGCGTCCTTCGGACTGAATCCCGCGTCGTGGACCAGCAGTTCCATTTCGCTCTGAACGAAATTCGTCTGGTCATCATCCGTCCCCGCACAGATCTTTACTCCCGCCTTGTGCGCCGCCGCAGTATATAGTTTTGTGATCGAATAATAATAGATTTTCGACGAATCCTGCTGCGCCCACTGCCGGTAAGCAGACATGGTGGCGTCGAGCAGCACATTGTTCTTCTTCATCAGACTGAATAAGGCCGAAAGGTCCGGCATACTGTCCCTCGACTCATGCACGAGCAGCGGGGTATGGGAGATCGAACCTACCCCTGCCCGGACAAGATCGGAAGGCCTTGCCGGATCCAGCCAGGCATGGCCCCAGACCAGCAGCCCCTGCCGCCTGGCTTCGGCGACGATACGCGCCACGAGTTCCGGCCCAAGATTGGCATAAAGCTTTATTCCCGTCGCTCCCGTTCCTTTCGCTTCCGCAACGGCCTGACGAAGATCGGTACTGTCGGCCACCGCCTTCATATAGGGCATCCCCCCGGCAACTCCCCCTTTCGACGAAGCCATCGTACGGGGGTCTTTAAAGAAGGAAGGCCCCGCCATCAGCGCCGAGAAATAAATATCCGGCGACAGGATGTCCCCAACCCGCGCATCCCTCGACAGACCCGCCAGCACACGGGCATCGCCCGCCATGTCCCGCACCGAAGTGACCCCGGACCGCAGCATGCGCTCAAGGACCCCAAGAGTGGCAGTGCGGTTGTCCGTCCCCGATGGATCGGTCGCCATATGGACATGCGTATCGATCAGGCCCGGCAACAGGAATTTGCCGCGCAGACGGATCAGGACAACCGAGTCAGGCAGGACCTTAGAACCATCTGGAAATACATCCGCGATCATTCCATCGGCAACAACCACGGTCTGGTTTGCCGCCGGGGCGTCGCCACCACCACCAATCAGCGTAACACCGGTGAGAGCATAACTGCGCAATGGCTGCCGAAAAGCGGGCTCCTGAGCCACCACGCCAACCCTCGCCAGCAACAGAAACATCGAAAAACGGAACATAATACTCATACAATCAAGATACTCAAAAAAACAATGGCGAGTCTCATAAAATTTTTTACATTGTGTCATAATAACATAATGAAAATCTATGCTTGCCAAACAAATCTTTCCCGCACTCATACCGCTGACGGCGATCTTCCTCTCCTGCGGCCAACCAACCCAAACCACCACCACCTACCGCGATCTTAACAAGAACGGTAAATTAGATATCTACGAAGACCGCACCCAACCCCCGGCGGCACGAGTCGAAGACCTTCTGGCGCAAATGACACCCGAAGAAAAAGCCGGTCTGCTTTTCATCAACGGCGCCCGTGTCAACGACGACGGCTCCATCGGCGACAAACCCGCAACCGGCCCCTTCGCCTTCGCCCCCAACGCGCTCCGGCTAGTCAGAGAAGACCATATGACCCATTTCAATCTGTGGGCGACTCCCTCACCCATAGCCCTCGCCCGCTGGTACAACGCCATGCAGCAATACCTCCAGGACTCGACCCGCCTGGGCATACCCATGACCATAGCCTCCGATCCCCGCAATCATTTCAGCAATAACGTCTTCGCCATGGCAGCCAACACCTTCTCCCAGTGGTGCGAGCCGCTGGGCCTCGGGGCCATCGGCGACGAAAGTCTTACCCATCAGTTCGCCGACGTCTCCCGCCGGGAATATCTGGCGGTAGGCATCCGCGAAGCGCTACACCCGCAGGTGGACCTCGCGACAGAGCCTCGCTGGGCGCGCATCAGCGGCACCTTTGGCGAGGACGCCGCGCTGACCTCGGGAATGGCGACAGCCTACATAAAAGGATATCAGGGCGAGCGACTGGACTCCAACAGCGTAGCCACCATGACCAAACATTTTTCCGGCGGCGGCCCGCAGAAAGAAGGACTGGACCCGCATTTCCCTTTTCAAAAAGGGCAGGTATATCCCGGGAATAATTTTCAGTATCATCTCCTGCCCTTCGAGGCAGCATTCGCCGCACACACCGCCGCGATCATGCCCTACTATGGTGTTCCGACGGGACAGACCAGCGAAAACGTGGGGTTCTCCTACAACAAGGATATCATTACGGGCCTTCTACGCAACAAGTACCACTATGACGGGGTGGTCTGTACTGACTGGGGACTCGTCACCGACGCGAATCTTGGAGGGACTGTATGGCCTGCCAGGGCCTGGGGAGTAGAGCAACTATCACGCGTCGACCGGGTAAAAAGATCATCGACGCCGGCGTAGACCAGTTCGGCGGTGAGAACTGTCCCGAACTCGTCCTGCAACTATTAAAAGAAGGTCGCATCACCCAGGCCCGTATCGACAGCAGCGCCCGCCGCCTCCTGCTCCAGAAATTCGAACTCGGCCTTTTCGACAATCCCTTTGTCGACACCACAAAAGTCAGTCAGGTAATAGGCAATCCGGTCTCTATCAAGGCCGGTGAGGCTTCACAGCGCAGAGCCATGACCCTGCTGAAGAACGACGGCAGGACCCTGCCCCTCACGCCAAACAAACTAAAGATCTACGTCCGCAATCTCGATCCGAAAATAGCCGCGCAGTACGGGACCGTCGTCGACCGGCCCGAACAGGCCGATATCGCCATACTCCGCCTCAACACGCCCTACTATCCGGTGAAGACGGATATTCCCATTGCCAAAATGTTCCACCACGGCGACCTCGATTTCAAGGGCAAACAAAAAGACAGCATCCTCCAGCTGCTGCGAACAGTGCCGACCATCGTCGATATCTATATCGACCGGGCCGCCGTCATCCCGGAGATCAGTGCCGGCGCAAAAGGCCTGCTGGCGGACTTCGGCGCGAGCGATGCAGCCGTACTCGACGTCATCTTCGGTAAAGACAAGCCCGGCGGCCACCTGCCGATCGAACTGCCCTCTTCCATGGAGGCCGTGCGCGCGCAGAAAGAAGACCTTCCACATGACAGCAGGGCGCCGCTATACAAATTCGGCTTCGGACTGACCTACTAAAAAAGGCCCCTCAAAAGGGGCCTTTTTACAAGGTCTGATTCTTTATCGACTTTATGTCGATTATATTTGCCGGCACATATGGAGAAACTAACACTACTGACCGGTCTGGCCGATGGCTGCAAGGCATACCTGTATGACTGCGACGGAACCCTTGCCGACAACATGGGCGCCCACAGAGAGTCCTACGTAAGAGTAGCCGCGTCAAAAGGCGCCTCCATCGACGGGGCGATCATCGACGAACTCGCTGGCTGGCCAGCAGTGAAAGTGATCGAAGAGATCAACAGAAGATACGGGACGAGTTTTGACCCGGAAGAATTCAAAGAAGCGAAATACCAGCTTTTCCTGGAGGAATATATTGAGCACACGCGTCCGGTGGACTTTGTAGTCGAACACCTCAAAGCGCACGCAGGGAAAATAAAGATCGGCGTCGTCAGCGGCAGCAGAAGGGAATCGGTCGAAAAGACCCTGAAGATCCTCGGCATCTACGACCTGGTAGAAGTGATGGTCTGCTCCGGCGAAACACAGCAGGGCAAACCCTGGCCCGAACCCTTTCTGAAAGCAGCACAGCTGCTGGATGTGGCGCCGGAAGACTGCATGGTCTTCGAGGACGGCGACGCCGGCGTACAGGCTGCCATAGCCGCGGGAATGAAATGGGTGCGGATAGACAAGCTATAAAAACAAACAAGATGATCCTTCGATACAACAGGCCAAAGACCAATTCAGAACTGAGACTCCTGTACGACGAGCCCGAATTTGATCGCGTATTCTACGGCAAGGACAAGAAGGACAAACTCCTTACTATCGCCTGGAACAAAGGAGAAGACCAGACCGTAAAGATCGACGACGTCGAATACGCCTTTCCGTCCAACACCGTACTCTGCCTGATGGTCAACGAGACCTTCCATTTCCCGGATTCCTGGTCCGTCGTCGCCTGGCAGTTCAACCGCGATTTTTATTGCATCGTAGACCACGACAAGGAAGTCAGCTGCGTCCGGATTTCTGTTCTACGGCTCTTCCCAAAAGATGTTCATCCGCCTCGATAAAAAAGAACAGGGAAAGATGGAACTCCTCTTCCAGGTCTTTCTGGACGAGTTCGAGGACCGGGACCATATCCAGGGCGAGATGATGCAGGTGCTGCTCAAGCGGCTCATCATCATCATAACCCGGCTGGCTAAACGCCAATACCTGAATGAGGCCGCGCTGACCGAAGACAAACTGGATCTTGTACGTCAATACAACCTCCTCGTCGAAAAGAACTACAAGAAAGAACACCAGGTGAAGTTCTATGCCGACCGGCTGAACAAATCCCCCAAAACCCTTTCCAACGTTTTCGCGCTGTACAATCATAAGTCCCCGCAGCAAGTGATCCACGAAAGGGTCCTGCAGGAGGCCAAACGCCTGCTGTTCTACACCGGCAAGTCGGCCAAAGAGGTCGCCGCCGACATGGGTTTCGAGGACGCCACCCACTTCAGCAAATTCTTTAAGAAAAAGAGTGGTACTACTCCCTCAGAGTTCAGAAAAAGAACGCCTATGACCTTCCCCATCGACCTGAAGATTGGCGGCATTTCCCTGAACCTGCACATCATATTCGAGACCCTCGGCTTTTTTGTCGGTTTCCGGTATTTTCTTTTTCTGCGCGGGCGCCAGCAGGATACCATCGGCGAACGCAATCGTACCTGGATCATTATCGGCGCCAGCTTTCGGCGCCCTCGTCGGCTCACGCCTCGTGGGCGCCTTCGAAAACCCCTGGGGCCTTTTACATTCCCGCCACCTTTTACTATACCTCTACGCCAATAAGACCGTCGTCGGCGCCCTGCTCGGCGGACTGGCCATGGTGGAGACCACCAAAAAGATCATCCACGAGAGGTCGTCTTCGGGCGACCTGTTTACCTACCCGCTGATACTGGCCATGATCATCGGCAGGATCGGCTGTTTCACCAGCGGCATCACCGAAGAGACCTATGGCACACCAACCAATTTCATTTTGGGTATGGATCTGGGCGACGGCCTTCGCCGCCATCCGGTAGCGCTGTATGAGATCGGCTTCCTGGCCCTTCTATGGGTGGTCCTGAAGGCCATAGAGAAAAAGCACCACCTCCTCAGCGGATACCGCTGGCAGTTGTTTATGATAGCGTACTTATCCTTTCGTTTCCTGCTGGATTTCATCAAACCGCACTACAGCTATTTTGCCGGTCTGGGAATGATTCAGCTCTGCTGTCTGGCCGGTCTGGTCTATTATTCGAAGACTATTTACAAAATATTCACTAACTTTTCGATGCTTACTACAGCATATGGAAAATAAAAGGGATTATATCTACTATGATCATACGATCAGCCTTTGCAACGAATGCCACCGCCAGATAAGTGCAAAGATCATCTTCGAACAGGACGACGTCTATCTCACCAAGAACTGCAAAGAACACGGCTTCCAAAAGGTATTACTGGCCGTCGATATAGAGTACTACAAACAGATCAGGAACTACAACAAGGCCAGCGAATACCCGGTCAGGCCGCATACCCGGACCGAATACGGCTGCCCTTTCGACTGCGGTATCTGCCCCGACCACGAACAGCACAGCTGCCTGACACTTATCGAAGTCACGGACCGCTGCAACCTTACCTGCCCAACCTGCTACGCCAGCTCGTCTCCGACCCACGGCAGGCACAGAAGCCTGGAAGAGATCGAATTTATGCTCGATGCGATCGTGGCCAGCGAGGGCGAACCCGACGTTGTCCAGCTCAGCGGCGGCGAACCTACCGTTCATCCGGAGTTCTTCGAAATTCTCGACATCGCCAGACGCAAACCCATCAAACACTTGATGGTGAATACAAATGGTATCCGCATTGCCAACGATATCACCTTTACCGAAAGGCTCGCCGGCTACATGCCGGATTTCGAGATCTATCTGCAGTTCGACTCCTTTAAGCCGGAAGCACTCCGCCTGTTGCGCGGCCGGGACCTTACAGACGTCCGGAAAAAGCACTCGAACACCTCAACCGGTTCAATCTTTCCACCACGCTTGTGGTCACCCTCCAGCAGGGCCTCAACGACGACGAGATCGGCAGCATCATCGAATTCGCCCTGCAACAGCCATGCGTCCGGGGAGTCACCTTTCAGCCTGCCCAGATCAGCGGACGCCTCGAGAACTTCAACCCCGCCACCGGTAAACTCACGCCCACGGAAGTCCGGAGAAAGATCCTCGAACAAACCCCCGTCTTCCAACCCAACGATCTTATTCCCGTCCCCTGCAACCCGGATGCCCTCACAATGGCCTATGCGCTGAAGTTAGGCGGTACCGTACAACCGCTCACCAGAGCTGATCGACCCCGCGGTGCTGCTGAACTCCTCCCGGAATACCATCGTTTACGAACAGGACCAGGCCCTGCACAGCTATATAATGAAGATGTTCAGTACAGGAAATTCTCCCGTTTCAGCCAGCCAGACCTTCAACCAGCTGCTCTGCTGTCTCCCACAGGTATTCGCCGAGGGACTGACCTATAACAATCTTTTCAGGGTCATTATCATGAATTTTATGGACGCACACGATTTCGACGTCCGCTCTGTCAAGAAATCCTGCGTCCACATCGTAGATACAGACGGAAAGATCATTCCCTTTGAAACGATGAATCTGTTTTATCGCCCCGAACTAAGACCGAAACTTAATCAACTAAGACAAACGTCACTATGAACAATTTGGCAAAGACCGCCGGGTGGAACCTGCTGGCCATCCTGATATATTCCCTCCTGATCCGCATCATTAGTTTTGGAATGTCCTGGAACGACCACGGGATGAGCATTGCAATTTTCTCAGCCCTGGCGGTTGGGTTGCACGTCGCGGTTTGCCTTGTCGTTTCGATCGCGGAATTCAGCTCAAAACGCTCCGGTACCGGCAGGGCCTGGCTGCTGAGCTCACTGGTTGTTTTGGTGGTAGGATTCTCCGCCTGTATCGGCAACGCCTCCCTCTGAGCACGCTTTTTTGGACGAAACGGCAAAAAATTTAAACCGATTGCAACGTCATCCAAATGCCTTATTTTCGCTCAAAGCAATTGCCAATGAAACAGCTTGTCCCCACAGTATCTCTCCTTATCGTCCTTGCAGCCTGTAACAACGGAGAAACCCCGCAACCAGGGGCGCGGATTCAGCCCGGAAAGACTCTTCCGCAGCCCACAAGACCCAGTATTTATCCCAGCCGCTGGTGACGAATATCTATACCGCCGACCCCTCGGCCCACGTTTTCAACGGGCGCATCTATATCTATCCATCCCACGACACGGCCACGGGCATCCCCGAAGACGACCTGGGCTCGCATTTCGATATGCGGGACTACCATATCCTCTCGATGGACTCGGTCGGTGGTAAGGTCACGGACAACGGCGTAGCCCTGGATATACGCAATATACCCTGGGCAGGCCGCCAGCTATGGGCGCCGGACGCAGCCTTTGCAAACAACACCTACTACCTCTATTTTCCCGTAAAGGACAAAAAGGATATTTTTCATATCGGCGTCGCCACCAGCCAAAAACCCGAGGGTCCCTTCGTGGCGGAAAAAGACCCGATTACCGGATCCTACAGCATCGATCCCTGCGTATTTAAAGACGACGACGGTAAATACTATATGTATTTCGGCGGCATCTGGGGCGGACAGCTCCAAAAATGGAACAACAACCGGTATGATTCCACAAAAGGCAACCGCAAACCGGACGAACCAGCCATCCTGCCCCGCGTGGCAAGGCTGAGCCCCGACATGAAGCACTTCGCCGAAGCCGTGAAAGAGGTTCAGGTTGTAGGCGGTGATAACAAGCCCTACTCCGAAAAAGACAACGACAGACGTTTCTTCGAGGGCTCCTGGATGTTCAAATACCAGGGTAAATACTATTTTACTTATTCCACGGGCGATACCCACCGCCTGGTATACGCAACGGGAAGCTCACCCTACGGTCCCTTTACTTATCAGGGAGTAATTCTGAACCCCGTGGAAGGCTGGACCACCCACCATTCCATAATTTCATTCGGCGGGAAGTGGTGGCTTTTTTATCACGACACGCAGTTGAGCGGTAAAACGTTTTTACGCAACGTCAAAGTGACCGAACTCCATTTCAATCCGGATGGAAGCATCCAGACCATAACGGCGCAGCACTAGTCGGATATCACCAGTTTCGGGTATTGTATTTTCGGGAAAAAGAAGCGAATGGAAGAGCCAACCCGGCGGCACAGTGATATCGACAAATGGAGAATGGGAGCCCGGAATTAATAAATAATTCCGTAAATTCAGTACCTACGAAAACCTATACTATATGAAAAATGATTTGACCCGGCGCAAGTTTGTCGAAATGACGGCTGCGGCCGGGCTTGCTTTACCATCGTTCCAAGGCACGTACTCGGCAGGGGCTATATCGCACCCAGTGACAAGATCACGCTGGCCTACATCGGCATCGGCACTCAGGGTATCAGGAGAATTGCTCCCCCTTCTGGCGATACCTGAGATCCGGTGGTCGCAGTCTGCGACCCCAATAAGGAAGCCAAAGGCTACCGCGACTGGGAGCTCAACTACCTGAAGGACGAGATCCGCAAAACCATTAAAAAACCGGACTGGAACCCGGGCGGCGACAATACCATTCCCGGCGGAAGAGACAACGGAAAGGATATCGTGGATACTTATTACGCTAACGTAAGGAACGATCAAAAGTTCAAAGGCTGCGCCGCCTATGCCGACCCGCGCCGGCTGCTGGATAAAGAGAAGGACCTGGACGCCGTCAAGATCATGACCCCCGACCACCTCCACGGCGTGCTCTGCATGGCGGCCATCCGGAGAGGAAAACACGTGCTGGTCCACAAACCCATATCCAACAGACTCATCGAAGGCAAGAGGGTGATCGAAATGGCCAGGAACAACCCAAAACTTATCACACACCTTATCCCCTGGGACTCCAACGGCTCGATGGACACCGTGATGAACTGGATCAACGCCGGAGCCATCGGCACACTGAAGGAAGTACACAACTGGACTAACCGCCCCGTATGGCCACAGTATCCCGAACTGCCGGCCGACAAACCCCCCGTTCCCGAAGGCTTCGACTGGGATCTCTGGCTCGGCCCCGAATCCGACCGCCCTTATCATCCCAACTATACCAATATGGTGTTCAGGGGCTGGTATGACTTCGGCGGAGGCTCCATGGCCGACATGGGGCACTATAGTCTGTGGACAGTTTTTAAAGCGCTGCAGCTGACCTCCCCAACCGTGATAGAACCGCACCGCAGCCATTTTTGTGACTTCAACGGAGCCGTTCCGTTCCGCGTGAATAACGACTTTTCTTTTCCGATGGCCAGCACCGTGAGGTTCGGCATATCCGGCCAATGGTGGCCGGGGCCCCATTGATCTTTTTTGGTACGACGGCGGCATGCGTCCAAGTCTCCCGGATGAGCTCGCAAGAGACAACAAGGAACTGCCACAGGAGGGAATGATGTTTGTCGGCGACAGGGGAAAGATCCTCGCCGGATTCAACGTGCAGAATCCGCAGGTGATCTCCGGCCAGAAAATGGAGGCTCCGATGGCAGGCAGCAACCCAAAAGGCGACCAGGTCCAGCAGACCCTCGGCGGCGCTGCCGAAGTTCGTGGAAGCCTGCAGGTCAGGCAAACAATACCCGGGTAATTTTGGAGAAGCCGAATACCTCACGGAAGCTGTGAATCTGTACGCGGCCTCATTAAGGGCCAACAAGCTGCTGAGATACGATGCGGCCAGCCATACCATCACCAACGCCGCCGATGCCAATAAATACCTAAGCCGGGAATACAGACAGGGTTGGGACCCTGAGTCCATCTAAAACAAACACTATGACAAACATCAATCGTCGTTCTTTTATCGGCAAAATGGCGGCAGGCGCGGCCCTCGGCCTGTCACCTTTTCTGGCCCAGGCAAAAATGCTGAACATACCCGTCGGGTTTCAGACCTATCCGATCAGGGAAATGCTGGCAAAGGATTTTCCCGGCACGCTAAAGTCGATGGCGGCCCAGGGCTACCAGCTCACGGAGATGTGTTCCCCGAAAGGATACGCCGACATCGGCTATGGGCCGCTGGTAGGCATGAAGCCGTCCGAAATGCGCAGGATCATCACCGACGCGGGCCTGCAATGTCCCAGCTGCCATTTTGGTTTTGCGGAATTTGGCCAGCCGCTCGACGAACGCATCGAATTCGCGCACGGGCTCGGACTCAGCCAGATGATCTGCTCGACCTTCTGGCTGCCCAAAGATGCGACCCTCGACGACTACCTCGCCGCGGCCGATAAATTAAACACGGCAGCCGAAAAAATAAAGAAAGCCGGCATGCAGACCGGCTTTCATAATCACGAATTTGAATTTCATGAACTCGGCGGCCAGTTGATCTACGACGCGCTGATGAAGCGCCTGGACCCCGCACTCGTAAAAATGCAGTTCCAGACAGAGGTGATCAATCTTGGGTACAAGGCGTCCGACTATTTCAATAAATATCCGGGCAGATTCATTTCTGCGCATCTGTCCGACTGGACAGCGGATAAAAAACAGGTGCCGGTGGGCCAGGGCACCATCGACTGGAAAGAATTTTTCACGGCCGCGAAAACAGGAGGCGTAAAGAACTTCTTCGTCGAGATGGACCTGGACAAATACAGGGATAGCGCATCCTATATCCGGTCGCTTATGGCATAAGCGCTATTTTGAGTACCTGGCCGCCCCCGATAGCCTTCGGGCTGAATCCTGCACATACTGTACTACGGCATCAGTTGGTTCGCTACCATTTTGGCCGTCGTTCGATCTATTTCCAGGTCAAAGGCGACCCGGCGCGCATCCTCAAAGCCGGCGACCCTTTCTTTGAGCCAGCGCAGGCCGTCGTCACACATTTCGACAACGCATCCCCCGACACCCCGGCCAAATTTGTCCTCAACTATCTGATGGATAAAGAAAAAGAATTTATCATCCTGCTGGACGAAAAGGGCCAGCAAATGAAACCCTAAATCCGCGACAAAAAAAGGCGGACCGTCAGGTCCGCCTCTATGCAAAACAAAAGATCTATCAAACTAAGTCAAACCGATCGAGGTTCATCACCTTGGCCCACGCCGCCACAAAGTCTTTTCACAAACTTCTCCCTCGGCGTCTTCGCACGCATACACTTCCACCAGCGCCCTCAACTCCGAATTCGACCCAAACACTAAGTCAGCACGCGTAGCCGTCCACTTCACCGCCCCTGTCACCCGGTCCCGTCCTTCGAAAAAGTCGCCGGCATCGGACGTAGCCCCCATTTCGTGCGCATATCCAGCAGGTTTATGAAGAAATCGGTCGACAGCGTATCCGTGCGGTTCGTGAACACCCCATGCATCACCCGCATTCCACCGATCAGCACCGTCAGTTCAGGTGCTGTGAGATTCAGCAGCTGTGCCTTGTCCACAAGGAAAAAGTCAGCCTTCGCAGCATACCTCGGCTGGGCATAGTTGCGGAATCCGTCTGCTACCGGTTCGAGCGCATCGAACGATTCTATATCGGTTTGCTCCTGCGTCGCGTCGGCGCGCCCGGGTGTGAACGGCACCTTGACCGGATAGCCAGCATTCTTCGCCGCCTGCTCGACACCAGCGCACCCGGCCAGGACGATGACGTCGGCCAGCGATACCGCTTTACCACCTGTCTGCGCGCTGTTAAAAGTCTTTTGCACTCCTTCGAGCGTTTCCAGCACCTTCGCCAGTTCATCCGGGTTGTTGACTTCCCAGTGCTTCTGCGGCGCGAGGCGGATGCGCGCACCATTGGCGCCGCCGCGTCTGTCAGAGCCGCGGAAAGTAGAGGCCGACGCCCATGCCGTCGTCACCGAGCTGCGAAACGGAAAGACCCGATTTGAGCAGCTGTTCCTTTAATGAAGCGATATCCTGATCATTGACCAATGGATGCGTCACCCTTGGCAGGGGATCCTGCCAGATCAGCTCTTCTGCAGGTACCTCGGACCCAAGATAGCGGACACGCGGCCCCATATCGCGGTGCGTCAGCTTGAACCAGGCGCGCGCAAAGGCGTCGGCGAACTGATCGGGATTCTCGTAGAACCGGCGCGAGATCTTCTCGTACACAGGATCCATTTTCAGCGAAAGATCGGTCGTGAGCATCGTCGGCGCATGACGTTTGCTGGCGTCGAACGCATCCGGCACCGTTCCGGCGCCGCCGCCGTCCTTGGGCGTCCACTGGAACGCGCCCGCGGGGCTCTTGGTCAGCTCCCATTCATAACCAAAGAGGTTCTCGAAGAAATTATTGCTCCATTTGGTAGGCGTAGTAGTCCAGATCCCTTCGAGACCGCTGGTGATCGTATGGCCTGCATTGCCGTTGCCATAGGTATTGTTCCAGCCAAGTCCCTGTTCCGCTATCGTAGCCCCCGCAGGCTCTTTTCCGACATATTTCCCCGCATCGGCCGCGCCATGCGTTTTTCCAAAACTATGGCCGCCAGCGATCAGCGCCACCGTCTCTTCGTCATTCATGGCCATCCTTCCAAACGTCTCGCGGATATCGCGGGCCGCGGCGATCGGGTCCGGTGTTCCATCGGGACCTTCCGGGTTTACATAGATCAAACCCATCTGCACGGCGCCAAGCGGATTTTCCAGCTGGCGGTCGCCTTCATATCTTTTATTGCCGAGCCACTGCGTCTCGGAACCCCAGTACGTGTCTTCCGCCGCTTCCCACACGTCCTCGCGTCCGCCGCCAAATCCGAAGGTCTTGAACCCCATCGACTCGAGGGCACAGTTGCCCGCCAGTATCATCAGATCGGCCCAGGAAAGTTTCTTGCCATATTTCTGTTTGATCGGCCAGAGCAGCCGGCGCGCTTTATCCAGGTTGGCGTTATCGGGCCAGCTGTTCAGCGGCGCAAAACGCTGCATGCCCCTGCCGCCGCCGCCACGTCCGTCCCCGATACGGTACGTGCCCGCGGAGTGCCATGCCATCCGGATCATCAGCGGGCCATAGTGGCCAAAGTCGGCCGGCCACCACTCCTGCGACGTAGTGAGCACATCCGTAATTTCTTTTTTTACTTCCTTAAGATCGAGCTTCTTAAATTCTTCGGCATAATTAAACCCTTTGTCCATCGGATCCGACAAAGAGGAATGATGTCTGAGGATATTCAGGTTCACCTGGTTCGGCCACCAGTCGCGGTTTCTCGTCCCTCCACCTGCGACTTCTTTGAGTTCTCCTCCGATAAAGGGGCATTTGCCCGCGGCGCCTGGATGGTGCACTGTTGAATAGTGCAGCGTGTTATTTTCCATGATGAGTTTGATTGTGTAAAGTAAATATATCGAAGTTTTGACGATCGGCTTTATAGATAGTTTTGATCGGGGAGATCGATAATATCTATAAGTAGTCACACCGCTAAGCCGCCGATGTCATCAATTCGATTCGGAAAGTCGTACCCTTCTGTTCCCCGCTCTCTACACTGATCGTTCCGCCATGGGCCTTGATGATCTGACCGACGATCGCGAGGCCGAGTCCAAAGGATTTTTCGCCCGCAGTCCCCAGCCGCCTGACGGCGTCGTCGACCGTAAACAGTTTTCCTTCGATGTTTTTTGGTATACCCATGCCCCTGTCACTGACGGAGATGACGGCCTTGTCCCCCTGCCGCCGGAGGCTAAGCCCGATATCGGCCCCTTCGGGACTGAACTTGATGGCGTTGTCGAGCAGATTGATGATGACGCGCCACAGCTTGTCGTGGTCCGCAAGAAGAGTGACCGGCTCCGCATCGAGACGGATGGCCTGTTTTTCTCTCCGGCCTTGAACTGCAGGGTTGAAACACAGGTCTCCAATAGCCGGCACAGGTCTAATTTTTCCATCTGCATATTCCCGATGGGAAGGTCGAGATGCATGATTCCCTCCACCAGGTGCATGGACTGGTCGGCCGACTGACCGATCAGACTCAACCATGTCTTTGTTTGAGGGCTGACGTCGGTTTGTTTATTTAGAAGCGAGACCGCCGATGAGATCGCCCCAACGGGATTGCGGAGATCGTGCGCGATCGACTTGAGCGATCTTAGATACATCGCCTGGTCTTCATTCAGCGCATTGATCGCCGTCTGCGTTTGCCGGTTTTCGCTGCGAAGGGCCTTATTGAGCCGGTTCAGCTGGCGGATATGCGCGTTGGATTTCTGTGCACCCCTGCGGATAAGGAAGGCGATGACCACCAGCATGAGGACGATAAGCACCGCCAGCAGCAGATAGATGGTCTTGACATGGTCACGCTGTTTCAGCAGCTGGATAGTATACTTGTCCTCCAGATGTACCAGTTCCCGGGGAATATCGATGGTGGACGCGGCAATTCCCGCATGCAGGGAATCCTTACGGGCATTCCAGGCATTTAACGAGGCCCAGTGCTCCGGACCAGTCCCCGGATTTGCCCAGCCACTCGGCATGCAGCTTTTGCCAGGCCAGCTCGAGATCGATATCCGACCGGTGGTCCAGCGCTGTGCGGATCTGATCCAGCTGCATTCGTGCGTCCTGAAGGCGGCCCTGGGTCCAGGTGAAGGCGGGCAGTCTTGAGCAGGACAGTAAGCGCATTGCCGGAGTCATGAAGGGGACGCATATTGACGAAAATGCTGGCCCGGTAGAGTTGCCAGGCCTTGACCGTGTCTCCCTTTCGGAGCGCGCAGTCGCCCAAATTGCCAAAGGCGACGGCTTTGGCGGTCTCGATATACATGCGACGCGAAGAGTCGGTGACAAACGGGCGGGCTTCTTTTCCGATAAAGGAGAGGGTGCTGTCGAAATAAAAGGCGGCGCTGTCCCATTTGTTGATGGCGGCATAGCACTCACCCATATTGTCGAGATTGCACTGCTCATAGGCAAAAGCCCTGAAGTCCGGGTGACAAGCCGCAAACTGATGGAAAGCCAAACCAAAAAGATTGCACGCGTCGGCATAGCGCCCGGCCCGGTAACTGGCCATCGCCACCCGCTGCGTGTATTCAGCCATCGTACAGCTGTCGCCGAGATCCCGTATCGCCTCGAGCCCTTTCCGGTAATAAAAAAAGGCGCTTTCCAGATTGTTTCCGTGCTGATAGGTCTCCGCCTTATCGATCAGACATTTGGCGTATTCGCGGGGATACCGGTTGCGGGCCGCTTCGGACGACAAAAGCATCAGGGCGCTGTCGACATATCGCTCGGCGCTGACGAGATCATGGGCGGTATTATAATAGTAATTCCCTTTATAGTCATAGCGGCGGATCTGGTCGAGGATGCCCGGGGTAGGGTAGCGCTCATAGACCGAGTCGACATACCGGAAAGCCTGCTGTGGAGGAAGACTCATGCTATCCATCTGGCGAAAAAGCCTGTCGAAATAGGCCGGATGGTCCGGAGGCAGCGGGCCCGGATTCTGGCAGCCTTGAAACACTGCGGCCAGGAAGAGGACGATAGCGCATCTTACAAAAAGGATATCAGAGCAGTGACGAGGCATAGAAAGAACAGCAAACGACAGAGACAAGCCCCGCAGTATGGGAGGGAGCCGATAAATCTTCATTTTTTGCTTCCCTGAAAGTAAGTACAGACGCGGCTCGCGGAGTTGTGTAAGAAGGGTGAGGAATGTTTTGCAGACGGCCTTCGATAATAGATGGCGGGACCAAATGTGCTACGTCGCTGAAAATCAGTCGTTAATAACCTTGCCTATCCCAAATCCAGCCCCTGGCATTAAATTTTAAGGAAATATTTAAAACTATGATGATTATGAAAACAAGACTAAATGTGGTGTTAGTCACTACCGCTACTGCCGCTGTTTTGTTGGCCGGATGTGTATCGAGCAAGAAGTATAAAGCATCTCAGGCAGCTCTCCAGCAGTCTAAGGGAGATAGCGCCCGGCTGGCCCAGCAAGTGACCTCCCTGAATGGGAATGTACACGACCTCGAAGAGAAAAACAGCTCCCTTCAGCGGTCGCTGGACAGTTCCACCAACAACTACGCGACCCAGCAAAAATCGCTTGGTTATTATCAGAACTATTTCAGCCAGCAGCAGGCGGCCATGTCACAGGTCAGCAACGACCTGAAGGGCGCCATGTCGCAGGCAGGCCTCGCCAATGAAGACGTACAGCAGGTGGACAATACCATCTATGTGCGCCTGGACGAAGACAAGGTCTTCAAAAAGAACAGTACGACCGTCACCACCAGCGGCAAACAGGCACTGAATAACCTGGCCCAGGTGATCAAAAATCGGTCGAACAACGTCAACGTATTCGTCAACGACGGCGATTCGTCTTCGGGTCAGCCCGGCGCTGCCATGTCTTCTTCCTCTTCGGGAAATGAGGCTATGACCAGCAATGCTGAAGACAATACGACCGCCCGTACGACCCCGAAGCACCATTCTTCCCACCACGCCGCGGCCGCACGGAAATCATCTTCTTCCGGCGCATCCGGGTCCGGCGCTTCGGCCTCCCCGTCTGGCGCCAGTTCCGGAACCGTTGCATCAGCTGCGCCTAAGAGCAGCACGGCAACGACCCACCATCGCGTACACCACAGAGCCGCAAGTTCCGAAGGCTCGACCACCATCTACAACAATATGCCAAGGACGTCCAGGAGCAAGGCATGGGCGCTCAAGCAAGCCCGTATGAACATGGTAGCGGGCAATTTCCTGCAGAGCGGCGTTCCAAAAGTCAATATAGCGCTGAAACAACCCGCAGGCAACGGCAATCCGAGCAATAATAATATCAATGTCGTTCTCACTCCTGTCATGAACGACTTTAACCCAGGCAAATAGCCCGGCTGACTTTCTCGGACTAACCCCACGTTTTGCGTGGGGTTTTTTAGTATTTTTAGTTCATGAAAGCATGCGCACTCCTCCTCCTGACGCTACTTACGCTAACTGCCTGGTCCCAAAACACCATCAACAACTACAAGTATGTACTGGTGCCCGAACGGTTCGATTTCTCAAAGGAAGACAACCAGTACGGTCTGAATACCACGGCCAAATTGCTGCTGGAACAAAAGGGATTCACCACATTTATGGGTAACGACGCCATGCCGCCTGCCGTGGCCACCAACCGATGCAATGCGCTCAAGGCCGAAGTCGTTCAGAAAAAGGGCTTGTTTGTTACCAATCTTACTTTGTTGCTAAAAGACTGCCAGGGAAATATCGTCTTCAAAAGCAAAGAAGGCAAGAGCCGGGAAAAGGAATTTCTGGCAGCATACGACGAGGCCCTAAAAAATGCTTTTGCTTCGCTGAGCGACGTGCCGTACAAATATGACAGCACCCTTACGGCTCAGCAGACGGCCGCTGCACCCGCGGTTGCCGCACCGGTGGCTTCCGCACCTGCACCCGCACCCGCTCCCGCGACGGCGCCCGTTGCGGAAATAACAGGCACGCTATACGCCCAGGTCACGCCCAACGGATACCAGCTGATCGATACTACTCCGAAGAAAGTTTTGACCCTTCTGAAGACTTCCGCACCGGACTACTATATCGCCGGAGCCGGAGGGTTCAATGGAGTCGTGTTTAAGAAAGATGGCGAGTGGATTTTCGAATACTATAAGGACGATAAATTGGTTTCGAAGAAGCTGGAAATTAAATTCTGATCGACAACCTTCATAATGCTGCATCGGGAAATCGAACCACCGGAAGAATTGCAGGACACTATAAAATGCTTCTGGTACGATAGCAGAGACGTTGGTGAACTAGTTTCGGGATTCGAGGTAATGCCCGACGGCTACGCGGAGATCATCTTTCACTTCGGCAGCGGATGCAGTATCTCATACGACGGGGGCCTCCAGCCATTGCCATCACCGTTCATGGTAGGTCTCCTCAACCAGCCCGTTCATTTCTATACAAAGAACCGTCTCGAGATCATCGCCATCCGATGCTTTCCCTGGACCGTATTCGATCTGCTCGGCCTGCAGCCAGGGAAAAAAGCGTACACATATTTGAACACCCGATCGCCGCGCTCCAGCCTGCGCTGAGCGAACTGATCCGCGCCGGCAACGTCGACGAAGCGCTGGCCCGGGCAAAACAATATTTCCTGAACGCCCGGTCGCGGATCGCCATGGACAGTATGCTCTTCAGGGCGGGGGTAGCCATGCGGAAAGCCCACGGTTCGATGCCCGTAAGCCAAATCGCCGCGGCGGCCCACGCGACCGTTCGTACGCTAGAGAGGAATTTCAAATCCTCCTCGGGCCATACCGTTAAAGACGTATCCGCCCTGATGCGCTTCGAACAGGTACGCAACCAGCTGTGGAACCATCCGGATACCAATATAGCCGGCCTCGCACACGAGCTTGGTTATACCGATCAGTCCCACCTGAGCAGGGAATTCAAAAAGTACGGCGGCACCACGCCGGCGGCATTTGCCCGTAAATCCAAAAAAGGACGTCAGGCCCTGAGTGGCGATTTTGTCGCGTTTGTACAAGCCTAACACGAAAGCTTTCTGGAATTTTGCGTCCATGAAAACAAACAACCACGACGTAATTATTTCCGGAGCCGGACCCGTCGGCCTCTTCCTCGCCTGCGAACTCGCTCTCGCCAGGTGCTCGGTCCTGATACTGGAAAGGGCAGAACACCCCCACTCCCCTCAAACAAATTCCGTTTGGGATCCGTGGACTCTCAGCCCCTACCATCGACGCACTCTACCGCCGTGGGCTGCTCGATCAGCTTGATATCCACAAACGTATTAAAAGTCCTCACCAAAATGCTATACAGGGGCCCCGTCGTCAGGTGGGCCACTTTGCCGGTATCCCGTTTCATGAAGGCGATATCGACACTTCACAATGGGACCATCGCCTTCCAGGCCCTGGCGGCAATAGCCTCATCTCCGAAATGGAGGAACTTGAGACGGTGCTGACCCGTCGCGCGGTATCCCTCAGTGTAGAGATCACGCGGGGCGTTGCTGTCACCGGTTTTGAACAAGCCGAAGACCATATAGCCGTTCATTCAACTGGCCAGACTTTTCAAAGCAAATTTCTCGTGGGCTGCGACGGCAGCCGCAGTGTCGTCCGCAAATCCGGCGGCTTTGAATTCGCCGGCACCGAGCCGGAATTCACCGGCTATTCGATAAAGGCCGACCTTGCTGACCCCGGGAAACTGCGCCCCGGCCGAAACCTGACACCCAGAGGCATGTACCTCCAGTCCCAGCCAGGCTATCTGGCGATACAGGATTTTGACGGCGGAGCTTTTCACGATTCTGGACAACCAATCACGCCCGAACACGTACAGGAAGTACTGCGGCGCGTCTCCGACACCGATGTCACTATTACCGCCCTGCATATTGCAACCACCTGGACCGACCGGGCGCGCCAGGCCACGTCGTATCGCAACGGACGGGTGCTGTTGGCGGGCGACGCCGCGCATATTCACTCGCCACTCGGCGGTCAGGGTCTCAACCTCGGACTCGGCGACGCCATGAACCTCGGCTGGAAACTCGCCGCGACCATCCACAATACAGCGCCCGGGGGCTTACTGGACAGCTACTATACCGAACGCCACCCCATCGGCGAACAGGTGCTGGACTGGTCGCGCGCTCAGGTGGCGATCATGCGGCCCGATCCCGACTCCCGAGCCCTGAACGCCATCGTCCGCGACCTTATAAATACCCGCGACGGCGCAACCTGGTTTGCTGGCAGGGTATGGGGTATCTTTACCCGTTACGACCTCGGCGGCGACCACCCGCTGATCGGCCGCAGCGCACCGGACTTCGAATTCGAAGACGGTACGCGCCTGGGCCAGCTGATGCACGACGGCCAGGGCATCCTGCTTGATTTTTGCGGCAACCCCTCCCTCCGGGCATTTGCGGGGCAACTCAGATATATCTCCGCCCGCGCCAAAGACCAACTGGGCCTCACCGCCCTGCTTATCCGCCCCGACGGCATGGTCGCCCGGGTCGCCTGCGCCGGCGAGGCCGATTTGGATGGCCTCCGCGAGGCCGCAGGCCGCTGGTTATTGAACCAGTAATTTCTGTGTAACCGTCGTAGCAGCGCCCGTCACCTTCACCACATAGACGCCCTTCGGA
Organism: Puia sp. P3; assembly: GCF_050632245.1. NCBI lineage: Bacteria > Pseudomonadati > Bacteroidota > Chitinophagia > Chitinophagales > Chitinophagaceae > Puia > Puia sp. P3. The sequence continues at coordinate 5,946,596 of NZ_CP192583.1, read as the reverse complement.
TATTGGCTGACGTCAATAAGGTAGCTGGTAGTCCCACCCGTACTTCGGAACTGGCTGACCACCTGTCCGCTGCCGTCAACGATCTGAATGAATAATGGCTCGCTGGTCTTTCCGAAAAAGAGATTGACCGTGCCATGAGCCGGGTTGGGGCTGAGACGAACAGTCATGCTGTTGAAATCGAGGAGCACGGTTTTTGACAAGGTGGAATGGCCGTCCTTGTCTACCGGCCTTAGCCTGTAATAGTTGTCGCCCATCAGCGGGGAAACATCGGTACAACGATAGTCGGTAGCCGTTTGTCTGTTGCCCTGCGCGGCAACCGTGGCGATCGTGGTGAAGTTCCGGTTGTCGCCGCTGCGCTGGACGTCGAAATGGTCGCTGTTTGTTTCCTGCGTCGTTGTCCACGAAACCTTGGCCCCGGTGCCGTGTTTGACGGCGTTAAAGTTCAGCAGAGTTACGGGCAGCGGGACGATGGGAGGCGCAAAGCTCAGCTGGGTGACGACGGGATAATGGGACGTCACGGTGGAACCAAAGGAGGAGTTGCCGGATGACACTTCAGACAGCACCGTGGCAGAGAATGGAAGATACCAGGCGGCGGTGGAATTGTTCAGGAGCATGTTCTCGAGAACGCCGGTTTTATTTATCTCGGAATTTTCGTTCTGCAGATCCAGTGTCCGGGTCGGAAACTGATAGAGCTGCGAATCCCGGATAAAGGGCATATACGAGCTTGTATCCTTGCCGGACGTGACCGAACGATTCAGGTCGTCGTTGTAGTCGCCGAGAACGATCACGTTGTCGTTTTTATAGTTGGACTGTATCAGCGAATCCAGCGCAAAAGCGCCCCGCCAGCGGCTGTTGTACGCAGTTAGCTGGTTGCCGACCGTCGCATGGATGTTGATAAATCGGATCTTCCTCACGATCGTATCGCCATTGCGGTTATCCAGTGTTACACTGGCCGTCAGCATATAGGGGTAACGCCCATTGGTCCAGTCGGAATAATACCGGGTCGCAACATCCGCCGGAAGACGGGTACCTGTTGTCAGCAGGGAGTTGAGCTGGATGTTTTTCACCTTGACAGTATCGTAGACGAAGGCCAGTTTCTGTACGGTATCCAGTGTTGCGGGTGTCGGATCGGAAGGGTTTGAATGCGAGCCGTAGGTACTGATCGAATACGCATAACCTGGCATACTGGCGACGATTGCCTGCAGCGAGGATTCGTTCACCACTTCCTGGAGCGCGTAAACATCGGCGTGCAGGGATGGAAGAATAGCACCGATGGCTGCCGTTTGTGAAGATTTGTCGATCGGCCCGGCTCCCCATTCGGGCGAACCGAAATAGTCGAGGTTCCAGCTGACAATACTCATCGTGGAGGCCGGGGGAAGACTATTGCCTTTCAGGCTGATCGTTGCCGTAGTATCCGGTGCTACGACCTTCAGGGAGTCGGCATACATGACATTGTTGGAAGAAGGCGCGAATCGGACATAAAGATACTCGGTCGTGTCACCGCTGACCGCTGCGGTAGTACCGAAATTGACGCTGTCCGTCGAAACCTGGAAATCGCTGCCGGGGCTCGTGACAGTAGCACTGCCGGGGAGATGGGTGGTCGTGATTGTTAGCTTTTTATTGACGGTATTCCCCGCTGCGGCATATCCGAGTTCGAGACTATTGGAAGAGACGTTCAGGGTTGGCAGGGGATTGTCGAGGTCGAAAAGGATAAAGTCGTCGATGCTCCAGCCGGTGCCCCCGTGCCGGGTGCCTTGAAGACGTAGGCGAAATAAACACCGTTTTGGCGGTATGCGGACAGGTCGATATTCGAAGACTCAGTCCAGATATCCGTCAGGGTATCCGGAAAATGACCGTTGATATTGGTCCAGTGGGCCGTCCGCGGATCGCCGCTGCCTGTGTAGTCGGTGGATACCTTCAACTGCAGGGGCCAGTAGGTATACTGTCCGGCGCGGCTCCAGAAATTGAGCACCGGGTTATGGGTAGCGCTGAGGTCAAATCGTGGAGAGACCAGCCAGTCTTCGTCCGGGATATAGGTCGGGGGCACCGGATAGTTCCCCCCAGGGGAAATATCGATACCGGGTCCGTGTCCGGGGCGCTCACCGGTGATCTGCGCGGGGTCGCGGCCATAAGGAGAGCAGGACCAGATGCTGGCGTCGCCCGAAATATTGTAGGCGGTAAAACCTTCGCCGGGAGGGGCCGTCGTGTAGGCGGCGCAGTCATTGAAATTGGTCGACCAGAGAATATGACGATCGGCCGGATAGACCGTGGCATAGAGGGCGGTCGGCTGACCGGAACCGCCTACTGATAGCTGTCCGGGCGTGGAAAGCCCCATGTTGCCGGTAATATCACTCGGCGGTGCCGAGGCCGTCGCCCGGACCCAGAGGAGTACTGGCGAGCTGGCCCTATAAGGGTCAAATTTCAACTCATGGGTCCAGTTTACGCTGTCCCTTGAGAACTCGAAATATTGAGACATGGTCATGGTGATGGTGTCGGTAATACCACTAAAACCTATCCCGATTTGCTGCGCGGGACTGGGATTCCCCTGCGTCGTAAAAAGCCGGGCACACTCCAGCCCCAACTGGCGCCGACAGCATAACTCTGGTAATGATCGGCGCCCCTTCCCAGCGTGGTTATGCTGGACGAATGCGGCGGCCTCCCAAAGCCAAAGACACCCGCAGTGTCGCTGCCGCCCCAGGCATACAGGCGATAATATTTGCCGCTTGCCAGATACTGGAATCCGGAAGTAAGGCGGGTGTTGATCTCCGGCTGTTGAATACCGGCCGAGTCGAAGCCGGTAAACAGCACGCTGTCGCCCAGCGGGACACTTGTTGTGGTAAAGTCGTCGGAACTGATCATCCATTGATACCAGACAGGACCGTTGGTCGAACGGTAGAGGTAACAGTCCAGCGCCATGATGGTAATGACACCATACGCCGGAGTTGTGGAAAATTCGTAGTAACGGTTGTTGGCAATGGCCTCCGCCAGCGAGTGGTCCGTAAACCCGCTGCCGACGAATCCGCCTGCAAGGGTTGCGCCGACCACCATCCCGGTGCCGCGGTTCAAATAGGTGTCGTTGATCTGGTTGCCGGTACCATACCAGTGGAAATAAGGCTCGTTGCCGACAGTCGGTACCGGCGGCCAGCCATTGCCCAAATTTTGATTCAGATCGATAGCAGTCAGCGTATCCTGGCTGTGTACGGCGAAGGGCAGCATAGCCCACGCGAGCCAAAGGATAAAGTTCAGTGGCTTCATTGTCCAAAAGGTTGATGTGGAGTAATTGGACGGTAGGAAATTAGCGGGAGATGCTTTTCAGAGGATTGGAAGGTAAATGTACGAAAACTACACAATTTCTTTTTTTGTGTGTAATTATCGGTTTCCCGTCATCCTATGGGAAATTCCGTTTATGAGATTTCTCTGCATAATGTTCCTGGCTTTCCCCGCGATTGCATTCTCCCAAACCATATCTATCAGGGGAATAGTAAAGAACGAGATCGATTCAGCCATGTCCTACGTTACCGTTGCGGTAAAAGGCGGCAAAACAACTACTATGACCAACTCCAACGGTGTCTTTACCCTCACTGTGCCAACACTTCCCGTTTCTTTAGTTTTCTCAGCCGTCGGGTATGAAAGAAAGGAACTCGCGATAAGCACAGCGGACAGTGCGATATACATTTCGGTGAGACTTGCCATGGCAACTTCGGCGTTGAAAGACGTAATGGTCACAGCCAGCCCTACCGTTCCCCTGACAGCCCTCGAAGGGCGGGCTCCGGGACTCAGTGTCGGCGCAAGCAAAACGATCTCAATCCGTGGAACCGCATCCTATCGGTCAAAAGGAGCGGCTTCTCTATATGGGTCGTCTTCCCCCGGGGAATACCTTCCTCCCTGAGTCGGGGGCTTCTTATCACCTCCGATACCACTGGCAACGGGACACGCGACGCCGGAAAACCAGGTCATCCAAAAGTCCTCACAGCCGGCGAGCTCAGCGATTTTAAAAAATGGACGCTGTGGGAAGGCTACACCAAAGACGAATTCAAAAAATGGAGCCAACACTGGGGCATCTCACCCTCCCAGCGTTATTGCGTTCAGGTACAAAACGACGGTCACAAGGGGATCGCCGGCGTCAAAGTCTTTTTGATCAGCGGGAATACAAAGGACACCGCCTGGCGTGCCGTTACTGATAATACCGGCAAGGCCGAACTATGGGCGAATTTTGATGGGACGGCCGACCGTCAGGATTCTTACCGGATCGTATGCGGAACGGAGACCGTCCGCAATCCCGTTATGTTTGCCAACGGCATTAACTATATCTCACTACGAACCGATTGCGACCATTCCAACGTCGCGGAGATCGCCTTTGTCGTGGACGCCACCGGCAGCATGGGTGACGAGATCCAATATCTGCAGGAGGAGTTGCAGGACGTCATCGGCGGATTGTCCGATAAAAATAAGGGCGTCGACCTTTATCTCGGAGCCGTCTTTTACCGGGACAAAAGTGACGAATATTTGACCCGTCATATGGGGTTTCGAAAGGACCTGCCGGCCCTGACCCAGTTCATCAGGAAGCAATCCGCCGGCGGCGGGGGCGACTACCCCGAGGCGGTGGATGACGCACTGACAACGGCGCTCGACAGCCTGCACTGGGATGCGGGGGCAAGGGCAAAGATTCTCTTTCTGATCCTCGATGCGCCGCCGCACGACGAGGCAAAGGATAGAATGAGACTATTGCTGATCCGGGCCGCGTCGATGGGTATCCGCATTGTGCCGGTAGTGTGCAGCGGAATCGACAAGTCTACGGAGTACCTGATGCGGTCGATCGCACTGGCGACCAACGGCAGCTACGTTTTCCTCACCGATGATAGCGGTGTAGGCGACAAACATATCAAGCCGACAACCGACAATTTTAAGGTCGAGCTGCTGAACGATCTTTTACAGCGCGTCATCTCGGAAATGATCTTCATGCTGCCCTGCACCGACAACGAAAGGGTCGAAGCTCCCATCATTTCTAACAATAACACGGCAAAACTGGTTGTCTATCCCAACCCATCGTCAGGCATCATCAACATCAAGTCCACGGAAAAAATAAAAGAATTATTCGTCGCGGATTTCACCGGCAAATTCCTGGAAAAACTAAACGTCTCTTCCAAAGGTCAATCCCTGCAAGTCGATCTAAGCCGCTATCCCTCCGGCACCTACCTGATCCAATATTTTACCGACGATAACAAATGGAGCGCCGGCAAGGTGTTGTTGATCAAGTGACGCGCCATGGTCGCCGGTTCTGCCGGTTATCAGATCTTCCAGCGTATGCAGTAACGGCGGTGGACAATCTGTTCTAATGATAAAGAGCTCTTTTGGAGCTCTTTATAGGATACTGGACGTTTCATAGGGGAGGATTGGGTCTTCATCGGGCGCCAATTTGCTTCAACAGGAAGTCAAGTTTTTCTACAGTCAGGGGTTTAGGGAGCAAGCCTTCAAAACTTGGCTTTTCATACAGACGTTGGATTTTAGAAATTTCGTTTGCTGATGATAATACGAATATTACATATTTCTCTCTGATCGCCTTTTGAAGCCGGTTGAATTCATCAAGGAATTCAAATCCATCCATATCCGGCATTTCCAGGTCAGTAAGGATAATACCGTGCCTACCTATTTTCTTATCCTGTACATCGTTCTCCGTCAGGAGGTATTGGAGAGCGAATTTGGGGGATGAAAAAATCCGGATCTGTTTTCTGGGAATTCGATCGCTGACGGTCTTTTTCGTCATAGCCAGTGCAAATGGATCGTCGTCGATAATGAGAGCTTCCAGATTTCTATGCATCGGTGTTGATTTAATCCTCGGGTTGATGAGGCGAACTATCGCCTCTTGACACAAAGTTATTTCCTTGCTGGACGGAACGATACCATAGAATACCCGTCGTATAGGACAAATCGAACAATTTCTCTACCTTTAATACATGCCTCCTGGAAAGATGCCGATATATGATATTGCGGATTTCAAATACCTGGGTTCAGAGAGTGATTTTTATGCCAATACCTTTGCCGAGCATCTTATACAACATGAACACATGGTTCTGGCGCCCCATCGGCATGGCTTTTACTTGAGTGTACTATTCACGCGGGGTAATGGAATACACGAGGTGGATTTTCAAACATTCGACATCCAGCCGGGATACATTTTCCTATTGTCACCCGGTCAGGTGCATTACTGGAAGGTGTCGGAAGATATAGACGGCTATATTATTTTCCATAAGAAGGAGTTCTACGATCTGAATTTTACTTACGAAAGAATGGAACATTTTCCCTTCTTTGGAAGTAGTCAAAATACGCCATTGATAAAACTCGGGAAGGAACAAGAAGTTATGTTGACCCTTCAATTCCGGTCGATCGTAGAAGAGTATAAGAGCAAATTCCTCATGCATTTCCAAAAGATAGGTTCTATGCTCAACGTACTTTACATAGACCTCGCCCGCGTGTATTTGCCGGACAAGAGAATAAATAAACATCGCGAGCTGCAGCTCGGCTCATATTCGGCGGTTAAACGTGCTGATCGACAACAATTTCAAGGACATGAAATCACCTGCGAACTATGCGAAGGATATGTTTATGAGCGAAAAGAACCTGAATTTGATTTGTAAGGTCATCCTGAATAAGACAACGTCAACTGTCATTACAGACCGCGTCGTACTGGAGGCCAAACGAATGCTCATCCACACGAACATGAACATCGTTCAGATATCCCTCGACCTCGGCTACGCGGATAATTCTTATTTCAGCCGTGTTTTCAAGAAGGCGACCTGCGAGACCCCTTTAGAGTTCCGGGCAAACTACCGAAGGAAGCGACAGAAAGACGACTAAAAGGCATTTAATTGCAATAATCCGCCAAACTTATTGAAGCCGTTTTGCAGCGACACCATACTTCCGGAGATATCGCTTCGTGAGTTTTCCTGGGACCTTTGTTTCGGGAAGGCAAACGATGAAAACAGGACAAAAACAAACCGCTCAGCGAGGCTGAGCGGTCACTTGTTGGCCTACCTGGATTCGAACCAAGACAAACAGAACCAAAATCTGTCGTACTACCATTATACTATAGGCCAATCCGTCCTTTATCTAAAAAGGAGTGCAAAAATACGGTCTGATCCAAGATGTTCCAAAAGAATTTGCAAAAACTACAGCCGCAAAGTCCCCTTCGAAACTCAAATGAACTTAAAAAGCAACGCGAGAATCGCATAGATCAGCGTCGCGGCAAAAATGCCCTTCGCCGTACTATCCTTATGGGAATTGATATAATAAGTGAACAAGGCAATATTAAGCACCAGACAGGGCACCGACACCGCAGTGATCTGCGACTTGTTCGTCCGCAGGAAATCGAAAAAGTCTTTTATCGAAAAAGTGGGGTAGAACTTGACGAAATAATAGACGACAAGGCTTATGATCGGCGCGACCAACCCCAGGACCAGGCCCAGGCGGAGGTTGTCTTTTTTGAATATCACGATTTCCACGTTTTTTCGAGTTTGCTTTTTAGAACGTAATTCGTCATGTCAAATTGTACGGGCACTACACTTACGTAATTGTGTTCGAGGGCCCAGACGTCCGTATCCCTGCCGCGATCAAAATTTACGAATTTACCGGTCAACCAGTAATATTTTTTAGAGTTGGGATCGTTGCGCTCGACGAAATCCTCCTCGTACTTGGCGTAAGCCTGACGGGCCACCTTGATGCCCTTGATCAAATTCTCGGGGACGGCCGGGAAATTAACGTTGAGAATCAAGTGTTTATCCATAGGGCGGGAGAGTACCTCCTCCACGATGATCCGCACGTATTTCCGGGCTGCGCTGAAGTCCGCTTCTACACTATAGTCCAGCAACGAAAAACCAATGGACGGAATGCTTTCTATGGCCGCTTCCACCGCCGCGGACATGGTCCCGGAATAGATGACGTTGATCGAATGATTCGCGCCGTGGTTGATCCCACTTGAGACAGAGATCGGGTTTACGGCGCAATACCTTGTCCACGGCCAGCTTGACGCAATCCACCGGTGTACCGCTGCACTGCCAGGCTTCCACCCCTTCGAAGAGATGGTGCATGGGGTTAAGTCTCAGTGGATTACCTATTGTGATCGCGTGTCCCATACCCGACTGGGGCTTGTCCGGGGCAACCACGACGATCTTGCCCAGTCCCTTCACCGCTTCCACCAGATTGCGGATCCCCGGAGCGCTGATGCCGTCGTCATTGGTAATGAGGATTGTCGGCAGCCGCTTACCGCCTTTTTAGACGCTAATGGCGTCTTCGAGGTTACAGCGGGGGGATACCATTGGTGGGTTCCGGGCTTTTACCCGTCTCCTGCCGGATAATCCCTGTGGGCCCGGTCTTCCCGCTTCGAACCGGTCGCTGTGTCGTATCGGTGTCGGTGGTTTTTAAAATTCCGGTGGCGCCGGTCTTACCGGGTTTGCGTGTCAGTGCAGTTCTGCCGGAAGTCGTTTTCTTACCAGCAGCGGACTGCCTGGTTTTGCGTTCGTTAGACAAGTTCTTTTTTTCCATAGTTGTTCTACAAAAATCTGTATTTATTTGGAATTTGCCGCGTCAGAGCCGGAATAACCAGGCGGGTGAAGGGAAATTGCCGCTTTCCGCGGTTGGAATTATCCCTGCTTTGCAGTACTTTTGCCCCCATTTTAAACAAGACTCAAGTCTATGGCAGGACAACTTAAAGAGGTACGCAACCGGATCAAATCCATCCAAAACTCCCAGCAGATCACCAAGGCCATGAAGATGGTCAGCGCAGCCAAACTTCGCCGCGCCCAGGATGCAATTATCCAAATGCGCCCCTATGCCCAGAAACTCCAGGAACTGCTCAGCAATATCGTCAGCAACTCCGAAGGAGAGATAGGCATGGACCTCGCCGCCGAAAGACCGGTCGAAAAGGTACTTCTCGTCGTTATTACCAGTGACCGCGGTCTGGCCGGCGCTTACAATGCCAACCTGATCAAGCTCGCCAAGGCTACCATCCGCGATAAATATGCTTCACAGAACGCAAAAGGCAACGTCACGATCTGGTCGATCGGTAAGAAAGGCTTCGAGCATTTCCAGAAGAACAACTTCAAAGTTACCGAAACCTATAAGGATATCTTCCTGAGCCTGACCTTCGAAAACGTACAGGCTTGCGCGCAGGCCGCCGTCAAAGCCTTCGAAAATAAGGAATTCGACGCCGTTGAGATCGTCTACAGCCAGTTCAGAAACGCCGCCACCCAGTCTTTCGTTGTCGAACGTTTCCTCCCCATCCCCAAAGTCGAGAAGAAGCAGGGTACCTCCAACGTCGACTTTATCTTCGAACCCAGCAAGGAAGAGCTGGTGGCCGAACTGATGCCCAAGATACTCAACACCCAGCTGTATAAGGCGGTACTGGACGCCAACGCCTCCGAGCACGGCGCCCGTATGACCGCGATGGACAAGGCCAGCGACAATGCCAACGAGCTGCTCAAGTCCCTGCGTCTTTCCTACAACCGTGCACGTCAGGCCGCAATCACTACCGAGCTCACGGAGATCGTCAGTGGCGCCGCCGCACTGCAGGGCTAACAACGGGCGGAGACCTTAGCCACGGGGACGGACACTGTCGTCTCAGGAGAGCTCGCCCGCAAAACTTTACATATGGAAATCGGAAACATAATCCCCCACATCGAAGCGCTGATCTTTGCCAGCGAAAAACCCCTGACCTCCATGGAGATCACGGAGCTGATCAACAACGCTTTTGGTTTTATGGAGGAGAAGCTCACCCTCGAACAGATCCAAACATCTCTCGACGGCATCGTTGAGAAATATGCTTCCGAATTCTATCCATTCGAAGTGCGCGAAAGCGGCGGGGGATGGCAGTTCCTAACAAAAAAGACTATCACAAGACCGTCGCCCAGCTCAACGGCGAGAAATTCCTGAAAAGGCTTTCTTCCGCGGCGCTGGAGACCCTGTCGATCATCGCTTACAAACAGCCCATCACCAAGGGCGAGATCGAAGCCATCCGCGGCGTCAGCAGCGACTATTCCATACAGAAGCTACTTGAAAAAGAGCTGATCGTCATCACCGGCCGCAACGAAGATATGCCGGGCAAGCCCCTGGTCTATTCTACGTCCAAGACATTTATGGACTACTTCGGGATCAACACCGCGGCCGACCTGCCCAAACTCAAGGAAGTCTTTGCCGATACTATTGTCGAACCCACCATCATTACCCACAGCCCGGGCGAAACGCTTCCCGAAGAAGGCACCACCGCCGGCGGCGGGGAAGGCGTGCCGCTCGTAGTGTCCGAGCAGGGCGAACTACTGGAAGGGGCAGGCTCCGAAGAATCCGATGAGACGCCGGATACGGATGCTGCCGCAGTCGCGACCGAGCTGGAAACAGGCTCCGAATTCCATGGCAACGATTCTGAAGGCAACCCTTCGGAAAGTGACGAAGAGGCCGATGAAGAAATCGAAGAAGAGGCCGGCACAGCCGGATCCGGGTCCGGCGCCGACGAAACCAACTCAAAAGGCGAAGAAGACTACAGCGATGATTCCGGCGAGCAGCCTCCCCACGACCCCGCCTCAGACGTAACCGACGAACACTAAACCCAGGCAACCAATCATGTCAGAACAACTATCGCAGCAATACCTCTCAGAGCTCGGCAAAGAATTCGGAACTCCCCTTTACGTCTATCACGCTGAGAAGATCAAGGAACAATATACTAAGCTGACGACCGCTTTTAGGAACAGCAATACGCTCTTCTTCTACGCCTGCAAGGCCCTCACCAATATCAATGTCTTAAAATACGTTTGCAGCCTCGGCGCCAACGTCGACTGCAGCAGCATCAATGAAGCCCGGCTGGCGCTGCACGCCGGCTTCCCCCGAACGCATCCTCTACACGTCCAACGGCATCGGCTTTGACGAGATAGAAGAGGCAGTAAGCCTTGGCATCATCATCAATATCGACAGCCTTTCCAATCTGGAGAAATTCGGGCAAAAATTCGGTCACAGCTACCCGGTAGGCATCCGCCTCCGGCCCAATATAATGGCGGGCGGCAATCTCAAGATCTCCACCGGTCACGACAAAAGCAAATTCGGCATTCCCGTCGACCAGGCCGATAGGGTGCTGGCGCTGGTGGAGAAATATAACCTCAACATTGCCGACCTCCATATACATACGGGCAGTGAGATCAAGGATGTGGACGTCTTTGTGAAGGGTATCGGGATCCTGTTCGACCTGATCCCGAAATTTTCCGACCTGAAATTTATCGATCTGGGCGGCGGGTTCAAGGTCCCCTATAAAGATGGAGATTCTGAGACCGATATCCAGCTGCTGGCGCAAAAGGTCAACGAGGCCTTCGCCAACCACCCCAATCCCGGCGGTCGCCCGCTGCAGGTGTGGTTCGAGCCCGGCAAATTCCTGGTCAGCGAGTGTGGCTACTTCATCACCAAGGTCAACGTCATAAAGGAAACCGATGCCGCAACCTTTGTCAGCGTCGACAGCGGGTTCAATCATCTCATCCGCCCCATGTTCTACGACGCCTACCACCGCATCGAGAACATCAGCAACCCCAATGGCGCGCCCAGGCGCTATTCCGTCGTCGGCAATATCTGCGAGACCGACACATTCGCCTGGGACCGGACCATCAACGAGGTCCGCGAAGGCGACTACCTCGTTTTTTACAACGCCGGTGCCTACGGCTTCGAAATGTCCTCCAATTTCAACTCCCGTTATAAACCCGCGGAAGTACTGGTCAAAGACGGGCAGGCCCGGTTGGTCCGTCGCCGCGACGTTTTTCAGGACCTTCTCCGCAATCAGATAGAACTGTAGGCCGACACCCCTCACTTGCACCATGTGAACCGCGAGGCGGGTTCCCATCAGGGTAAACCCATGACCCCGTGAACCACGGTCCTCCGTGAACCGCGAGTCCGGGAACCCGACCAGGACCGCGGCATGATCCGCCGGGAATTTTCCTTATTTTAGGGGAACCAAAAATTCTCCTATGCCACCCATCCGAATGGTCGACGACCCCAATGACGACAGTAACAGCAATGGTGATGAATCGGGTGGTAGTGGAGGCGGGGGTTTTTCCGGCGGCGGAGGTGGCGGCGGCGGCATATTCGGCATCCTCATGCTTCTCCTCGGCCTGTTCCGCGGCCGCGGTCTGATCGTCCTCCTGATTATCCTCGCAGGCGGCTATTTTCTCTTCGGCCGCAGCGGCTGCGGAGCGGGAATCGTTCACCAGGTGGCCCAGGGCCTAACCACGGGCGGGTACCTCGATCCCAAACAATTCGAAAAAGCGAACATCTATGAGTCTCTCTCCGACGACTCGACAAAGAACCCCCTTCCGGAAGCCGTCAATCTACAAAAGTACGCGCCGTCCGTTGGCGACCAGGGTCATCAGGGAAGCTGCGTGGCATGGAGCAGCGCCTATGGCGCCCGCACTATCGCCGAGGCAGTCCGTAGCGGACAGGACCCCAATGCCCTGAGATACAGCCCCTCCTTCCTGTACAACCAGATTGGTCTGGAAGGCTGCGAGGGCTCCTATATCGAGCGGGCGATGGAGTTCATGACCCAGAGTGGTTCGGTCCCCTATAACGACTTTCCTTATGATGACAAGGACTGCGCGCGCCAGCCCGACCAGCAGCTGCTGGAGATGGCGCGTCAGAACAAGATGCGGGGCTTCGTGCGGCTGACGCCCGGCGACCGCAACAACGTCATCGACCTGCGGGCGATCCGCGAGAACCTCTCCCAGGGCGCGCCCGTGGTCATCGGGATGATGGTCGGCGGCAGCTATATGCAGCCGATGTTTGGGCAGGACCTCTGGAGTCCTACCGACGAAGACCGGCAGATGATCGGATTTGGAGGCCACGCGCAGTGCGTTGTGGGTTACGACGACCGTAAATACGGAGGGGCCTTCCTCATCATGAACAGCTGGGGCCCTAAATGGGGCAACAACGGGTTTGCCTGGGTGCGCTATCCCGATTTCAAATTTTTTGTAAGGGAAGCCTATGGTCTCGAGCCCATGGCAAGGACTGGTGCTGCTGCTAACGCTCCCTTCTCCTGTGAGATCGGCCTGATGCAGGTACACTATGAAGGCAAGAAAACCCTCACCGACAATTATATTCCCCTGCAGGTAAAGAACGGGGACGTCTTTGAGACCATATCTCCCGTAAAAATGGGCACGCGATTTAAGATGGAAGTCCGCAACACTACCGACTGTTATGTCTATGTCTTTGGGAAGGAAACGGATGGTACCAGCTATACCCTGTTCCCCTATCCAAGGCCTGACAACCCTTCCAAAACAAAATACTCGCCCTTCTGCGGCATTACCGGCTACCGGCTTTTCCCGAAAGACAAGAGCATGATGCCCGACTCCGTCGGTACGCGCGACGAGATGGCCGTGGTCGTGAGTAAGACCCCGCTGAACTGGTATTCTATCAATAATAAGATCTCCCAGAACCCCGGACAGGACTATGCGAGCCGGCTGAATGCGGCACTCGGCGACCAGCTCCGTGCATAATGTCAAATTCAAAAGCTCAGCAAAGGGCAATATGCAGTTCACCGTGGAAGGCGACCCCGGCAGCAATGCCGTCGTCGCTACTATCGTCGAGATCAGTAAACAGTGACCCAATCCATGACAGCGCAACACCATCCGGGCTTTTTACGGCTCCTGCGAAACCCCGTTCGTTTTCGTCTCTATCTGCTGAGTCGGCTGCCCAGCGCCTTTTTCGCCGGGCTCCGAATCGACGAGGCCGATGACGTCGGCTGTTCCGTCAGCGTGCCATTCAAATGGTTTACCCGCAACCCTTTCCGTTCGACCTATTTCGCCTGTCTGAGTATGGCCGCGGAGATGAGCACAGGTATCCTCGCCATGGCCGCCGTCTACAAAAGAAAGCCGCCGGTGTCGATGCTTGTCGTCGGCCTCTCGGCCAACTTTCACAAAAAGGCGACCGGCCGAACGGTCTTCGTCTGTGTCGATGGACCCGCGATCAGAGAGGCGATTGCTGCCAGTATCGCGTCCGGCGAGGCAAGACAGGTCAAAGCGCGGTCCGTCGGCACTAACTCTAACGGCGAGATCGTCGCCGAATTTTTCATCACCTGGTCGTTCAAGGCAAAAACGCCTAGTCCCTGACAAAAGGCAATACCTCCGAAATACCATCCACACTGCTAATGCGCAAATAATATATCCCTTTACCAAGCCGGGACACATTCACCGGCGTATAACTTTCCCCCGTCCCACCTTTACCATCTCTCTCAACAACACGCGGCCGAGAATATCCGTCATAGTCATCTGTATCGTTTCATTCTTATCCAACACCGTATAAAGGCTTGTAGATCCCGACGCAGTAAAAGAAGGTCGCAGACCGAAACGCCGGCCAGCCACATCCCCGGATAACCGGACTACCGTGCTGAAAAGAGAAAGTCCGCCGGAGCCTGAAACCCTCAACCGGTATTCAACCCCCGCACCGCTGCCCCCCGCACCACTCACCCCCGCGTCCACAAAACCATACTCAGCCTTCCCCGATTGCCCTTTTACACTGCCAACCTCAGAGAATCCACCACCCATCGCCCGCTCTACCCCAAAACTCTGCGGAACATTCGCCGCATCCACCGTCCACGACAACCGCACTGCAGTTCCGCCCATCCTGTTGCCCGTGCCGCCAAGTCTCTCAGCCGTGAACGAAGTGATTGTCACCGGCAGCGTCACCGGCAGCCCTACCTGCGCAAACGAAGCACTGGCCGAAGTACATCCGCCGGCGTTCTTTATAATGACCCTGTATTTATTGTTATACGTAGCCGAAGTTACGCTCGGGATCCCCAGCGTGCCGGTCGTCGGCCCGGTATACGAGGCATTGCTGTTAAGAATATTACTGTAGGCCCCGGCGCCTACCGCCACCTGCCACTGGTACGTGAAGGGAGCCGTCCCTGCCGTAACAGTAACGGGAATATTCACCGCGTCGCCTACATTGGCCGTTATCGTTCCCGCCCCCGGCAGCCCAAAAGCCGCCAGCGCCGGCACTTTCTGCGTCGTCGCCGCACTCGTAACGACACACCCCGCCCCGTCATTGGCAATATAACGGTATTGGTATCCGTCAATCGCATTGGTCAGCGCGGAGATCACCAGCGAACCGGTGTTGATGGTATAACTCACACCACTCGGGTCCGCGCCGGCAACCACATTGGTCCAGCCGGTGCCGGAATTCGTGCTTACCTGCCATTGATAACTAACACCGGCCGTACCCGCGGTATTGATCGTATTGCTCGTCGCCGGACAATTGGTCGTAGTGGTCGCGTCCAGATTGACGTCGGGACCCACATTGAGAACGGCAATATTGGAAGCAACCGCACTGGCGCCATTGACGGAAACATTACTGCGATACTTGTTGCCATTCATCGTCGAAGGAGCCCGGGTTATCGTCAGAGCCGGACCGGTCGTCCCGGTATAGATGCCATTGGCCGGATTGACACCCGCGCTCGTATTCTCGGCAAGATTGTTCCAGGTAATACCGCCGTCTGTGCTTTCCTGCCACTTGATAGGTAATGGTTCCTCCGGTAGCAGTCACCGAGAAACTGACGTTCGTACCGGTGCATATTTTTGCAAGCACCGGGGAGATAGGGGCCTGAGACCAGCTTGCAGACACAAACACAATGCTCAGGATAAAGAGAAGTAGAATGCTTTTCATGGGAACAGATTGTTGGTTTTCGGGGAATAAACCTACAAAAAATCGCCACGGATTCAGAACGTTTGACGTATTAATTAAACACTTACCCGTCACTGGTAGATATTGGTTTGACTTATCTTACTCTTACGACCGAAAAATAATCGTTTACATCTAGTTCAACACACCAGCAGCCAACCAGCGCAAAAAAGCCCGGCCGGAACGGCCGGCCGGGCATCCACCATCCAACTATTTAACCAATATCAACTTGGAAGAATACAACCTCCCTCCATTTCTTATTACACAGAAATGCGTCCCCGCAGAAAGTCCCGCAACACCCAGGGCCAACTTATACGTCTGACCTGCGACAGCAGTACTACTAAACAGCAGCCTCTCCAACCCGCCACTAGTGTTGTATATCCCCACAGTCACAAAACAACCCACCGGTGAAGCAAATTCGATAAACGCCGTTGTCGAGGCAGGATTAGGATAGGTCTTATATGCAAACCCCGTCAACGAGTCAACAGCAAACCCCGCTATCGACCTGCCATTCACCAACTCCGCCACAGCCGTCGTACCCGGGCACCCAGTCGTATTCTGTACCACCGTAGTTATCGCCTGCGAAAAACAACCATTTCCATTATTCGTCACCTGGATCGTATACGTTCCCGGTACCGTCACAACCGCCGTAGCCCCGGCGATAAACGTATTGCCCGGCGTAACCCAGGTAAAATCCACTCCCGGCGTAGTCGTACTACTGCTGATCGTCACACTTGTATTGATACAATTCAGCGGACCGTTATTCGACGCCGTTACATTTGCGGGAGTCGCAGTGTCCGCCAGTACGACCGTCGCCGTCGAAGCCGTACATCCGTTGGCCGGATTCGTGACAGTCAGCGTATAGTTGCCCGGCACATCGGTCTCGGCGTCCACCGTATTCGCTGTATATCCGCCCGGCCCGGACCACGCAAAGGTCGCGCCCGGAGTCGTCGAACCACCCTGCAGATCGATCACCGGCGTGAAACAGCTGATGATATCACTCGGGCTGGCCGTCAGTCCCACCGGCACACTCACATTCCTGGTCACGGTGCCGGGCAATGTAGCAAAACAACCATTAGTCGGGTCGGTTACCGTGACGGTATAAGTCCCGGCAACATTGACCGTAGCCCCGGCGCCAGCCGCAGATACAATACCGAGGACCAGCCCAGCTATACGTCACTCCCGCCGTCGTGGAATTGCCCGTCAGCAGGACGGTAGGATGCGCACAGGTGATCTGAGCCGTGGCCGGGTCGGCGGTCGTGGTCACACCGCCCGGAGCCGTCGTATTCTGCGTCACGACCGAGCTCGGCCGTCGCCGTACAGCCATTGGTAGGATCGGTCGCAACCAAAACATACGTCCCCGTGGCCGTCGCGGTTATCGCCCCACCGACAGAGGTAACACCAGGCCCGGACCAGGAATACAAAAGACCGGGGGTCGTCGCACCGGCAGTAAAGGTCACACTGTTATTCGTACAGGTCAGCTGCGCGTTCACAGGTATCGCCGTCGTCGTAAGACCCACCGGCCTCGCAATATTCTGCACCACCAGGGCCGTATCCTGCGCGGAACATCCCCCGCAGTCACGGTCAGGGTATAGATACCGGGCGCCGCAACGGAAGGATTTTGAACTAACGAATTAAACCCGCCAGGTCCCGTCCAGCTATAAACCGCACCCGCAGTTGTCGAACTCCCCAAAAGCGTCACGGACCCGGCGGTACAAGTCAGCGACCCGCCGGCAGTCGCAAGCGCATTGACGCCGCTCACACCCGTCAGCTTGACATTGTCAAAATAATACCGTTCCGTCGGGTCGGAATTATTGGTCCTGATGATTATTTGCACCGAATCGCCGGCAGGTATCGCCACGGATATAGTGGTATCCTTCGTTCCCGTAGTCGTATTGCCGATGCCTGCCAGGTCCTCATATACCATGGTCTCCGCGCCATTGCGCAGTCTGAAAAAACGCGCACATAGTCCGGCGTTTCAAAAAAATCGTTGCTGGAAGCCGTTTCACTCCGCAAATAAACATTCAGGACGGTATTGGTCTTTCCCGATATGGAGATCATGCCCGAGGTCCACACGCCCTCCGCCTGACCGCTGAAAGAGGTCTTGAACTCATTATTCTGTACGGAATAGGTACCTGTACCGGAAGTCGCCGAGGTCCAGGCGGTAGGCCCGCTGTCAAAAACAGTACCATTAGGTAGCGTAAAGTCCTCCAGCCAGAAGACCGCTGGCGTGGCAACCCCGGACGTGACGGTCACAGGCTGCGAGGCGGAACATCCCGTCGCGGTATTGGTCACCGTGACGGTATACACACCCGCCACACTCACCGTCGGGCTTTGCAGGGAAGAAGAAAACCTCCTGGCCCCGTCCAGGTCGTATGTCACACCTGCTACGGAAGAACTGGCGCTGATAGTCCCGCTTGCAGCGCATCCAAGAGCCGCCCCCGTCGCCGCGACATCGGGCGCGGCAACGACGGACGTGACGGAGTACGTGGCGGTACCGGTCCCGGCCGCATTGGTAGCCACGACCGTATACGTACCGGCAACACTAACCGACGGACTGGATGACGGAGACGCAAATCCGCCAGGCCCCGTCCAGCTATAAGTCGTAGTACCGGTTGCTGTCGTACCCGCCGTCAACGTCACAGAAGGACTATTACAGGTGAGTACCCCATTCTGAGGATTGGCATTGATGCTGACGGGTATCGTCGCGACCGTACACGGACTTTTTTCCTTGAAGACGTCGTAGTTCTCGATATAATACTCCGCATTGCCGGTTGTAGTATTATATATGCGGATGACGATCTGTACCGTACTCCCCGTCAATGCAGGCGAAGTCACCGTGGGTGTGCCGAAATTGCCATAGTAGGCGCCGATCAGGGTTTCAGGCCCGCCGTCCAGCTTGTAATACACTTTAACATACTCCGTACTCGTCAGCGCCCCCTCGGAAGAGATCTTGGCGTCGACCTGGAATCCGCTGTAGCCCGACACCGCGAATATCCTCGAATACCACACGCCTTCGCCGCCGAGCGTCTGCGCCTTGATGCGGTGCGACTTGGCCGCAAAATACACCGCGCCCGTGACATGAGTCCTGTCGAGATACCAGCCCGTAGCGCTGGCGTCCTGGATATCTCCGTCAGCCGAAGACTGAATCGACTGCGTCACGATCGGACACTGAGGCGTGGCGAGAACACGCGCTGCCACCAGCGAAAAGAGGAAAATTAGTAAGGATCGATTCATATGTATTGGTTTGGTTTGCGGGGTAGAATAGGAGTAACTATATACCATACTCGAAGAGGCAAAGTAGATAAATTCGGGGATTCCGATCGGTAGGAAAGGGACGATGCCCTTCTGAATAAATGCATTAAACAAATACCCGTATGAGAAAAATCAACTAAATTGGAGGCCTGACCGGATGGAATCCAGTCCAATCAAACACGAAGAAATCGAAAATAATGAAAATCGCTTTCCACGGCGCCGCGCGCGTAGTCACCGGATCCAAACACCTCCTCACCTTAGATAATGGTAAAAAGTATTTACTCGACTGCGGGATGTTCCAGGGCATGGGCGCCCAGACCGACACACTCAACCGTAACTGGGGCTTCACTCCCGCCGAAGTGACTCACCTGATCCTGTCCCACGCGCATATCGACCACACCGGGTTGATTCCAAAGCTGGTGAAGGACGGGTTCAACGGAAAGATCTTCTGCACTCCCGCCACAAGAGAGCTGACAGGCATCCTCCTCGAAGACTCCGCCGGCATTCAGCAGGACGAAGTAAAATATGCAAATAAGAGGAGGACCGCCGAAGGTCTCCCTTATCTGCAGCCCCTGTACAACGAAGACGACGCCGCCAGGGCCATGGACCATTTTGTTTCCGTAGAATACGATACCTGGTTCACCGTCGACGAGAACGTGCAGGTCATGTATACCGACGCCGGACATATCATCGGCAGCGCCGCCGTTCACCTCCGGATAAAAGAAGGCGGGAAAGAGACCCATCTTACCTTTAGCGGCGACGTCGGCCGCTACCGGGACGTCATTCTTCGTTCACCCGAAGTATTTCCACAGGCTGACTATATATTAATAGAGTCCACCTACGGCAACAGCCTGCACGACCCGGCCAACACCACGCCGGATATGCTTCTGCAGTGGATCGAAAAGACCTGCCTCCGGAAGAAAGGCAAGCTCATCATCCCGGCCTTCAGCGTAGGCCGCACCCAGGAAATCCTCTTCGCCTTCAATCAGCTGGAGAACGAAAATCGCCTCCCCGACCTGGACTACTATGTCGACAGCCCCCTCAGCGTAGCCGCAACCGAGATCGTCAAGAGCTATCCCCAGTACTTTAATAAAACGATCCAGAAAATACTCGAGACCGACAACGATCCTTTTGGTTTCAGGGGACTCAAATACATCAAGTCCGTAGAGGAATCCAAACTCCTCAACTACCGCGACAAACCCTGTGTCATCATCTCCGCCAGCGGTATGGCCGATGCCGGACGCGTCAAACACCACATCAGCAACAATATAGAGAATAGCCGTAACACCGTTCTGCTGGTAGGCTACTGCGAACCCCATTCCCTGGGCGGACGCCTGATGGCCGGCGCCAAAGAAGTGCACATCTTCGGCGTTCTGCACGAAGTACACGCCGAGATCGGCAGCATCCGCAGCATGAGCGCACATGGTGACTATGAAGACCTTAGCCAGTTCCTCTCCTGCCAGGACCCCGCCAAAGTCAAAGTTCTCTTCATCGTCCACGGCGAATACGACGTACAGCAGGCCTTCCAGGAACGCCTGAGAAAAAAGGATTTGCAGACGTAGAGATCCCCGCCCTGCACTATGAACGCGGCCTGGACTAGGCGCGTAGTCGGCTCGCCACCCCGGCGAGCTTAGTGTCAATTATACAATTATTATTAACGGCAGTCGAAACGCACCGATCGGAGGCGTAACGACTCCGTTTGCGCAAAAGTTAATAATTGCGTAGAACCTGTTAATATACGATCTGAATAATTGTAAAATTGACATTAATTTAGTTTTAACGATAAGATCGAAGCCAGGCCCGCACAGGACACAGTCCGTGCGAACGATAGACGATTGCTCAGCCACAGTTAAGCGGTTAACTGGCTGACAGGATATGTTTTGCCCAAAGCATTTTCTTCGCTAACCATAAAACTTAACTAGTATGAAAAGACTGCTCCTGCTGTTCTTCCCGGTCATCACCGGGCTTCTCCTCGTACACACAGCACTCGCCTCGCCCCCGATACACGTTCAGGGTGTCATCCGGGACTTTCAGTCCCACCAGCCTCTGGCCGGCGTATCCGTCAAAGCAAAACACAGCACTACCGGCACTTCTACCGATGCCGACGGGAAATTCTCGCTCGACCTGTCCACCAATGAGAGGGCTATCGTCATCTCCAACGTCGGGTATCAGACGCTGGAACTTCCACTGTCAGGCCGAACCATTTTCTCGGTCGACCTCAAAGCCGTTGCCGGTGACCTCAACGAGGTCGTCGTGGTCGGCTATGGCACTCAGCGCAAAGGCGACGTCACCAGCGCCATCGCCGGTGTAAAAGCCGAAAACTTTACCAAAGGCGCCGTACGCGACGCCGCCCAGCTGATACAGGGAAAAGTGGCCGGCCTCACCGTCTCCTCGTCCTCGGGCGATCCCACCGCGGGCACCCAGATCCAGCTCCGCGGTATCACCACTCTAAAGGCATCCACTGAACCACTGGTACTCATCGACGGTATCCCCGGCAACCTGAACTCCGTTGCGCCGGAAGACATCGAATCCATCGACGTACTGAAAGACGGCTCCGCCGCCGCCATCTATGGCACCAGGGGCACCAACGGCGTAATCCTCATCACCACTAAGAAACTGCACGGCGAATCGAAGCCGACCGTGCAGTACGACGGCTATGTCAGCGTGCAGACCATCGCCAAACGCCCCGACTTTCTTACCGCTGCCGACTACCGGAAATACATCGCACAGGGCGTCGGCTTCCAGGACTATGGGACATCGACCGACTGGTTCAAAGCCGTCTCCCGCACCCCATATAGCCATACCCACAATCTGAGCCTGCAGGGTGGTAACAGGCAGACCAACTATACCGCCTCCGTCAACTATCGCAACTGGGACGGGCTGTTCCTCCGATCGGACAACCGCCAGATCACCGGCCGCGTCGACATCAACCATTCCATGTTCGACGGGAAAGTAAAATTCAACTTCGGCGCCATCAGCCGCACCCGGACCTACTGGACGGGAGGCGACGGTACCAGTTTCAACGGCTATGTATACCGGCAGGCCGTCATCCGCAACCCCACCGACAGCATAAAGGACTACCTGGGCAACTGGAAAGAACAGAACGTCTACTTCTACGACAACCCCGTTGCATATATTATGGAGACCAACGGCCAGAATCGGGAAAAGGAAACCCGCCTCAATGGCAGCGTCACCGTCACGCCCATCGACGGGCTGCATGTGAAGCTGTTGATGTCTTCCGTCCGTACCGACCAGCAGCGCGGCTACTCCGAAACAAAAAACACGTCTCCACCGTCAAGAACGGGAAGAACGGCTATGCCTCCCTCGGAGAGAACAACGGCGCCGACAACCTCCTGGAGCTTACTACTGACTACTCAAAGACGATCGGCGCCCACAAGTTCACCGCCCTCGCCGGCTACAGCTATCAGGACTCCAAGACCGAAGACTTCTACATGCAGAACTGGGACTTTCCCACAGATGACTATTCATACAACAGGATGCAATCCGGCAATGCCCTCGGTAGGGGAGAAGCCGTCATGAACAGCAACGCCACTTCCTACAAACTCATCGGTTTCTTCGGAAGGCTCACCTACAGCTGGAATGATAAATACCTTTTAATGGCCAGCGTCCGTCGCGAAGGCTCGTCCAGATTCGGCGCCTCCCATAAATGGGGCACCTTCCCCGCCATATCCGCGGGCTGGAAGATCACGAAGGAGAATTTCATGAAGGACGTCACCTTTATCAACGAGCTGAAGCTCCGCGCGGGATATGGTGTCACCGGTACGGCGCCCGACGTATCCTATCTTTCGCTGACCAGCCTCAACTACGGCGCCCGATTCCTGTACAACGGCGCCTGGATCCAGTCCCTTTCTCCCGTTCGTAACCCCAACCCCGATCTTCGCTGGGAGCGGAAAGGGGAATACAATATCGGCCTGGACTTCGCCATGATGAACAGCCGCCTCGAGTGGATCTATCGACCTCTACAAACGGCAGACAAAGGACATGCTGTGGGACTACGGCGTTCCCGTTCCCCCTATCTCTATAACACCATCACCGCCAACGTGGGTACTACGGAGAATAAAGGCGTGGAAGTTCTGGTCAACTTCATCGCCGTCCAGAAAAAGAACTTCCAATGGACCACGGGAGCCAACTTTTCCACCAATACCAACAAACTGGTCTCCCTCTCCAACGATCTGTTCAAGACCACCGTCAACTACATCGACGCGGGATACACGGGCGAGCCTATCCAGACCAGCACCCACCGTCTCTATGTTGGGGGACCCGTAGGGGACTTCTACGGATATAAATCCGTCGACATCGACGCCAACGGCAAATGGATCATCGAAGGCGCCGACGGCAAACCGAAACCGATGAAAGACGCAAAGCTCGAAGACAAAAAGATTCTCGGCAACGGTCTGCCGAAATACTATCTCGGCTGGAACAACACCTTCCGGTACAAGAACTTTGACCTGAGCGTACTGGTAAGAGGCGCCTTCAAGTTCCAGATCCTCAACTTCCAGCGCATGTTCTACTCCGACCCGAAAGTCACCCAGTACAATATGCTCCGCACCGCGTTTGACAAAGTATACGGGAAGGCAGTGCTCACAGATGACCTGGCTTTTGTCAGCTACTATATCGAAAAGGGCGACTACGTCAAGATAGACAACGTCACACTGGGATATACTCTGCCCGTGAAAAATAATTACATCCGCTCCGTACACCTCTATGCCGCAGGCCTCAATCTCCTGACCATCACCGGATACAAGGGTATCGACCCGGAAGTGACGAGGACCGGCAACACCACCGACCTGCGCCTTGCACCCGGCGACGACCAGCGTGATAAATATCCGACCACACGCACATTTACCCTCGGCGCAAATATCACTTTCTAACGCTACGGAAAAAACTGAAAATAAATGAAACACAAATTAACTATAGCTTCTGCCCTCACAGCCACGCTTATCCTGGGCGGCTGTACCAAACTGGACGAAACCGTCTATTCCGAAGTCATCGCCGACAACTTCAAGCCAACGGCCAACGACGTCCCTTCCATTATCGCCCCCGTATATACGAATCTCAGAGCGCAGACTGCCGGCTGGCAGGGTTGGTTCGACGTGGAAGAAGAGAGCGCCGACGAGATCGTAACACCGGTCCGCCCCAACGGCTGGTACGACGGCGGCACCTATCAGCGTATGCACCGTCATACCTGGACACCGACGGAAGGACAACCCAACGGTCTCTGGAGCCGCTGCTTCACGGGCATCAACACCGCCAACCGGGTGATCTACCAGATCGAGCTCGGGCCAGATCCCCATCACTACCGGTAAGGACAACGTCATCGCCGAATTAAAGGCAGCCCGCGCCTTCTACTACTATCTGCTCTGCGACAACCACGGGAATGTTCCCATCGTCACCGATTTCAAGGCGACGGATCTCCCCAAACAGAGCACCCGTCAACAGGTCTATGACTTTGTTGTCAAGGAACTCACGGATAATATACCCCTGCTCTCCGAGAATGTCGACAAATCCACCTATGGCCGGTTCAACAAATGGGCGGCCAAGGCGATACTGGCAAAAATGTACCTCAACGCCGGCGTCTACACGGGTACGCCGCAGTGGGACAAATGCAGCCAGCAGTGCGACGACATCATCAACCAGGCCACGACAAAAGGATCCTACCTGCTGGAACCCCGGTACAGGGATATCTTCAGGACGAACAACGAGGGCTCGAAGGAACTCATCTTCACCGTCCCCTACGACGAAACATTCGGTACCGAATTTCAGATCCACATGAAAACCCTCGACCCACTGATGCAGCAGGTTTTCCCGATGCAGGTGCAGCCCTGGGGCGGTGACTGCGCGGTACCCCAGTTCATCGATAGCTATGACGCTGACGACACCAGGATGAAAGATACCTGGATCCAGGGTCCGCAATACAGCGCCACAACGGGCGCCCTCGTCATCACCTATACAAAGAGTGTCAACAGCATCGAAAAATCCCAGTCCAACGAAGGCTACCGCATCGGGAAATACGAGATCAAGCCCAACGCAAAAGCTGGCCTCAGCAACGACTTCCCGATCTTCCGCTACGCGGATATTCTGATGATGAAGGCCGAATGTCTTTTGAGAACAGGCCACGCCGACGACGCGGCGGTCCTGGTCACGCAGGTAAGGCAAAGGGACTTCACGAACACACCCGCAAAAGCTACCGTCACCGGCGCACAGCTGCAACAGGGAAGCTCCTATCAGTATGGCTATTGGGACAACGGCGCTATCACCCAACTGCAGGGGGAGCCGACATCACCTTTGGCAGGTTCCTCGATGAACTGGGATGGGAGTTTGCCGCGGAAGGCCACCGTCGAAGCGACATCATCCGGTTTGGCGTGTTTACGACAAAAATGTGGTTCCAGCACGCCAGCTCCAGCCAGGACAAAACGTTGTTCCCGATACCGGCTACCGAGCTCAACAAGAACCCCAATTTGCATCAGAATACCGGTTACTGACCATCAAGCTGGCTGCGTCACTGCAGGTGACGCAGCCGCCCTTCGGGGCCCTACCATTCATCCTCCATACTTTTCCATTCTTATGGGCGCCCGCCCGACATTCCCTATTCCGCTTTTACCATCCGGATACACGGATTAATTTTACCCCTTCAACTAACAGACAAATGAGACCCAGACCCTGGCCTGTCCCGCTATTCCTTTCTGCCTTTCTTGTCACCGCATGCAGCGACCCCAAAGAAGACGAAACCGCTGTCGTCGACCGATCGGGCTCCGTCGAAACCGCCGTGTCCGTAGAACACGCGGACAGCGTGCACGACGTACTGCTGACCCGCCATAAAGTATGGGTTAACTACAAAGAGTATACGACAGTAGAACACAGGGACACCGTTCCTGCGCTGGGCATGCTGAACACAGAAGGAGAGAACTCCGGTGGAGAGACCCAGCGCGTCAGCGTTAAAAAAGATTACCAGATCTTTATCACAGTCAAATAATGAAAAAGACCAGACATATCGAACTGATACTGATCACCGCCGCCCTGGCATCCTGCCACCGCCCTTCCAACGAATGGAGCAGCGGCAACAGGGTCTATGTGCGCAGTGACTCCACGGCCCCCTATACCAGGACTTACAATCATGGTGGCGGCGGTCTCTGGTACTATGCGTTCCGTCCTTATGGCAGCTACTATCTCGGGCAGTATCGTCGCGTCGGATACTACTCCGACGCGATCAGCGAGCGCGGCAATATCGGGACCAATTTTGGTAAATCCGGAATCGTGAGAGGCGGCTTCGGCCGCGGGTTTTCTGTGTCATCCTAATAACACCATCGGTCATCATGAAAAAATTGCAACACCTGTAATGAAAAGAATATCGATCCAACCCCGTCAAGGATGGCAACAGGCCGTCGAGAAACTGGGCTTCGGCTTCCACACCACCAACGTTCCCTATTGGGACGAGAGCGCCTGCTACGAATTTACCCTGGACGAAGTCCTTCAGATCGAAAAGGCTTCGGCGGAGCTCTGGGAACTTTGTCTGGGAGCCGTTCAGCACGTCATCGACAATGGTCTGTACAGCCGTTTCGCGATTCCGGAGGAGTTCGTTCCGTATATCGAGCGGTCCTGGACAGAGGATCATCCCGCAATCTACGGCCGTTTTGACCTCGCCTGGCGCGACGGCCAGCTGAAGCTGCTGGAATTTAACGCCGATACACCGACGAGCCTGTACGAGGCGGGTATCGTTCAGTGGTTCTGGCTGCAGGACCTCGACAAAAGCAAAGACCAGTTCAACAGCATTCACGAAAAACTGATCGCCTGCTGGTCTTATCTCAAGGCCTATCTGTATCCCGGCGTCCTGCATTTCTCCTGTGTAAAACAGTCGCTCGAAGACCTGACCAATACCGAATACATGCGCGATTGCGCCATGCAGGCGGGGCTGGATACCCGGCTGGTCTACATCGACGATATCGGATGGGACAGGGATCGCGGGATCTTCGTCGACATGCAGGAGCAGCCGATAAGGAATGTTTTCAAACTATATCCGTGGGAATGGCTGGTTCACGAGGAGTTCGGAAACAATATCCTGCAGGACAGGAACAAGGCCTTCTGGATCGAACCTTCCTGGAAGATGATCCTGTCCAACAAGGCGATCCTGCCGGTGCTTTGGGAGCTATATCCGGACTGCCCCTGGCTTCTCCCCGCGTATTTTGAAAGCGGCCGGCTCAGGGACTACGTCAGAAAACCGATCCTTTCGCGCGAAGGAGCCAATATCCGGATCGTCCAGGGCGGCGCAGTTCTTCAGGAGACCGAAGGCGAGTATGGAGAGGAGGGATACGTCTATCAGGAGTACTTCCCACTACCCGAGCTCGACGGCAATCGTCCGATCATCGGCAGCTGGATCATCGGTCAGGAACCTGCCGGTATGGGCATCCGCGAGTCGGACAGTCTCGTCACCGACAACCTCAGCCGTTTCGTACCGCACTACATCGCGTAAACCGCCGCGGGCCGCACAACCAGCGCACCCCCGCGGGCCGCACAACCCGTGTACCGCCGCGGGCGCCACAACCCTTTGGTAACTAGTCATTGGCCGGCCCGGCGATAAATCCTATTTTTATACCCATGCGCCGCAAACTAGGTCCACTCCAGCTCGCCGCCGTCATTTTCCTCACCGTCTCCGGAGGCCCTTACGGCCTGGAGCCCCTGTTTTCCTACGTCGGCGTCAATGGCGCGATGCTCCTGCTGCTGGTCACCCCTCTTCTATGGGACGTACCCACCATCCTTACCGTCCTCGAGCTCAACAGCATGATGCCCGTCACCGGCGGCTACTACCAGTGGGTAAAAAACGCACTCGGCATCCGCTGGGCATTTTTTGAAGGCTGGTGGACCTGGCTCTACACTTTCTGCGATCTGGCGATCTACCCCGTGCTTTTCGTCACCTATGCCGCCTTCTTTTTCCCGGCGGTGGCCATGCATAAAATACCGGTCTGCCTCTGCATCATCTGGGCCTCGGCCCTGCTGAATATAATTGGCATCGTGCCCGTGGGTAAAACTTCCATCGTTCTGAGTATCCTCGTTCTGACCCCGTTTGTACTGACCATCTGCATGGTCTTCGCCCATCATGCTCCCCTCCACATGCCCGTGCCCGCAGTTCACGACCAGCATTTTTCTACCCTGAGCCTCGGCCTCTATACCGTGATGTGGAATTTTATCGGATGGGACAACGCTACCACCTATGCGGGTGAGGTGGCCCGCCCCGTCAGGTCCTATTTTACTTCGGTCTGTCTGGCTTTTCTGCTCGTCATCGCCATCTATATTCTGGCGACCCTCGCCGTCGGCCAGTCCGGTATCGACACCACGACGTTTGAAGAAGGCGATTTTCCAGGGGTCGGCGAGATCCTCGGCGGACACTGGCTGGGCATGCTGATTGCCGCCGGCGGTATGGCCAGCACGCTGGGTCTCTATTCGGCGGTGCTGCTGTCCGTGAGCCGCGTTCCCAAGGTAATGGCCGACGACCAGTTGTTGCCTTCCTGGCTCTGCGCCGAGCACCGCCGTTGGGCAACTCCCTATGTTTCGATCATCGCCTCTTCCGCTGTCGTCAGCATCCTCATACTGTTCACCTTCTCCGACCTGGTAGTCATGGACATCATCCTCTACGGCGCCGGTCTTACGCTGGAATTTCTTACCCTGCTGGCCTTTCGCCGCAAGGAGCCGCACCGCCCGAGGCCCTTTAAGATACCGCTAAACAATACCGGCCTGCTGCTGATGATCCTCCTTCCCATAGGTGTCTATACCATTGCCTTAACGGGTACGCTCCTTACTTCCGAAAAATGCTCTTCCCTATCGCCCTGGCCCTGGCCATGCTGTTCTCCGCGGAACTAGGCTGGCGCCTCGTGCTCTGGCGCAACCCCGGCCTGAGATCCAACCCGATAGGCTAGGTGTTTTTGTGTATTTCAGAACTTTTCCTAATTTGGAACACCCGCAATATCTGTCGTCGGACCCGGACGCAGGTGGCCCAATGTCCGGCCCTCATCTACAGATGAGCGATAAATATGGGATGCTTGTGCTCCCGTATCACCTTCTCTGCAAAACTTCGCTTGGCCATATAGGAAAGCGAGCTCCGTCCAAAGGAGCCACTTACCAGTAATACTTTCTGCTTGTCCGCGATCCAGTCCGCGAAAAACTCGCCGGCCCTAAAATGCAACTTGGAGAATCCGATATTGTCGTAGTGCATGCCGGCGTATTCCTTCAGCAGGTCCGGGTCGGGCAGGTTCGCCGACGCCTCGTCTTTTATATAGAGCACTTCAGAGGACAGGCTCGAGTACTGCGGGAAGAGATAGCTGAACTGCTTCATGGCGTGGAGGCTTTCCCTGCTGCCGTCGTAGGCGAAATACAGCTGTTCGAAGGCCGTAAAATCTTCTGGTAGCAGCATTATCGGGCATTCCGCTTCGCGAAGGGCTTCGTGCAGGAAAAGATTGGGCTCGCGTGCGTCTATCTCGGCATAAAAAACTTCTGCGCTGGCAATCACCAGGTCGGCGAATCGGCTTTCCTTTGCGGCAAGTTCCTTGCTCCAGGGTTCGTCGTTGGCGTGCAACTGGAAATGGATATTGTCCTCTTCGCAGAGACGGGCGAAACGGGCTTTATGGTCGGCTACCACCTGCCGCTCTTTGTCTTTGGTCCGCATATAAGGGGCAGAGCTATGGAGATGGCTGGCGGTAGACATTCCATCGTAGTCGATCGGGCTGAAAAAAGCCCCTTCACATGGAAGGATTCCTGCTGCCGCAGGAAGCGAAGAAAGGCAAAGGCCCCTTCCGGGAACGCTTTGCCTGCCGATATGAATACTAGCTGTTTCATAGCTACAAAGGTACGATTACCTATAGCAATCGTTCTCCGGTAATCCCGGTCCGCTATAGTAATTGTCCCCCCGAGACCGTGATCCTTCGCCTACAACAATTGTCCCCCCGAAACCTCGATCCGCTGCGCGGTAACCCAGCGTGCGTCCTCCGTACACAACCACGCTACGACCCCGCCGATATCGTCCGGCCGGCCGACCCTGCCGAGGGCGAAGATGGAACCCGCCTGCTTCATCCCTTCTTCCGTCGATGGGAGAAACCGCCTGGTAAAATCTGTCTCTGTCAAACCCGGCGCTACCGTATTGGCCGTAATTCCGCGGGACCCCAGTTCTTTGGCCAGATACCGGCTAAAAACTTCGATGGCCCCCTTCATGGACGCGTATGCGGCGTACCCGGGCAGGGAGAACCGGGTCAGACCCGATGAGATGTTGATGATCCGGCCATTATCATTCAGATAGGGAAGAGATTTCTCCGTAAGCAGAAATACTCCCTTCAGGTGGATCCTATACATCTCATCGATGGATTCTTCCGGTGTTTCAGCGATGGGGAGTGGGCCGCCGTCCCCGCGTTGTTCACGAGAAAGTCGAATTTTCCGCTGCCCGTATGCTTTTCGAGGTGTTCCGCCGCTTTTTTCAGGAAAGCGTCGAATCCTTTGCTGTCCGAGGTATCGAGCTGCATGGCTTCGGCCTTTCGCCCCATGGCGCGGACCTCGGCAACCACCTTATCCGCTTCCGTCTTATTACTGTTATAGGTCAGGATGGTGTCGATCCCCTTTTCTGCGAGACGGAGAACCATATTTCTTCCGAGGCCCCGGCTGCCGCCGGTGACTACTGCGATCTTCGTTGTTTCCTTCATAGTTGAAAATTTAGGATACAAAGCTCGCCCGACAGATGGCCACCGGCGTGGTGAACAGTTCAGGGAAAATGGTAGTCATTTCAGTATTTCAGGAAAAAAGGGCCCCGACCTTCTCCAGATATTCTTCGATAGGCATCGCTGCCCGCATGTCGAGCAACGTCCTCGTCATATTTCCGACCGGGTTTCTAAATCGTTGATTATTACCCGTCGCCAGGGAATAGATCACGTCGATGATCTCCTGCGGATGACTTTTGTGCTCCGGTCCCGCCGTGGCCATCAGGTGTTTTAGTTTGGCCGTCATTTCGTTATAGGCGGGGACCTCACTGTCCTCGCTCCAGCTGACGTTGCTGACAAAACTGGTGTTTTCCGTCCCTCCCTGCTCGACGAGGTGGATGCGGATATTCTGGGGCTTCAGTTCATAATATAGACCTTCCGTCAGCCCTTCGAGCGCGAACTTGGACATAGCATAGAGGGAGCCCAGCGGGACTGCGACCGTTAGGCCCATGAACGAGCTGATATTGACGAAGGTGCCCCCGCCGTTGTCGCGGAAATGGGGCAGAAAGGCGCGGATGACGTTGATGGGGCCGCGGACATTGACGGCGAACTGCCAGTCGATCGCCTCTTCGGAGGCCAGCTCGAGCGCGCCATAGGCGCCCATGCCGGCGTTGTTAACCACCACGTCGATCCGTCCAAAGGTGGCAATGGCTTCGGCGGTGGCGGATGCCACCTGGTCAACCTCTGTCACGTCGAGCCGGAAAACGCGGATATTCGGGTGTTTGGTCAACTCTGTTTCCTTTTCCGGGGACCGCATGGTAGCGGCTACATTCCAGCCCCTGTCGGCAAAATACAGGGCCGTTTCCCTGCCGAGACCCGAACTGGTCCCGGTGATAAAGATCGTCTTTTGCATATGTTTGAATTGTAATTGGAACAAAAGTTCCACAAAAATAATTAATTAGGAACAAAAGTTCCAAATAAAAGATCACCAGCAGGATCACCATGGCGGGCCGGCGGTAGGCTTTGGTTTAATCTCCCCTGATTTCGTACATTTGCCACAGCAACCTTAAAGCACATGCCACGCACAAAGTCATTTAATCAGGAGGACATGCTCGACAAGGCGAAAGACCTTTTCTGGCGCAAGGGGTACAACGGAACTCCTCCGCAGGACATCATTGACGAGACGGGGCTCAGCCGTTCGAGTCTGTACGATACCTATGGAGATAAACACAGCCTTTTCATAAAGACCCTGCAGCGCTATCGCGATCGCGGAGACCGTCGCGGTCATCGCCCACCTCGACAAGGCAGAGGATATCCCGCTGGCTATTCGCCAGCTGTTCCAGGAGACTTACAGGGAATGCCTGTCACCCAAAGGCCGGAGGGGATGTTATATGATCAACGCCGTCCACGAGCTGGTCCCCCATGACTCCACGGTGGAGACCATCGTCCAGGAGAACAGACAGGCTACCGAGGATGCCCTGGTACGGGCCATTCGCAGGGGGCAGCAAAAAGGACAGATCTCAAGGGATCACCAGCCCAGATCGCTCGCCCGCTTTTTGCTCAACGGCCTATGGGGCCTCACCACGCAGGTCAAATTGGGGATCGACAAGAAGCTCGCCGATGATATCATCAAAACCACCCTTTCTTTTCTATAGTCCTGTTTAATGTACGAGTCGTTATTTGCTCATATCAGGAAGTTCGTTCCCCTTAGCAAGGAGGAAGAAGAGATCCTCCATTCCACTCTCCGCTATAAGAAGGTGAGGAAAAAGGAGTTTCTCTTAAAGGAAAAGGAAGTATGTACGGCCAACCATTTTGTGCTAAAGGGTTGTTTCCGAATGTATTTCACACAGGAGAACGGCGTCGAGCAGATCATTCAGTTTGCGATCGAGAACTGGTGGATCACTGATTTTCAGAGTCTCGACTGGCAACAGCCGTCCCACTACTATATACAGGCCGTCGAGACATCCGAGATAGCCATTCTCGACCGCCGGGTCACCGCGGAAGTCTGCGACCTGATCCCGAAACTGGACCGATATTTCCGGCTTATCGTCCAGCGGGCTTTTGCCGCGTCACAGCAAAACCTCCTCTTCATCTATACTTTTTCCGGGGAAGAGCGGTACCACCATTTCAACGAGGCCTTCCCCGAGTTCGTGCAACGCGTACCCCAGTATATGGTCGCGTCCTACCTTGGATTTACCCCCGAATTTGTCAGCAAGATCAAGAGCCGCCGCACGGGCGACGGTAAGCCGCCGATTTCTTAATCATGATTATTTTTGGGACCGGATGCCGCGGGAATTTTGTGGTATCAAAAAAATCAGTCTATGAGTACAAGGATCAGGATCAATCAGGCCGAGCCCGAGGGCTACCGCGCAATGGTCGCGCTGGACAAATACATAGCATCTACCCGGCTTACCCCGACACAGCAGCACCTTATCAAGATACGGGTTTCCCAGCTCAATGGCTGCGCCTACTGTATCGACATGCATACCCGCGACGCAAGAAAGGAGGGTGAGACCGAGCAGCGGATCTATGCCCTCGACGCCTGGAGGGATACCCCCTTTTTTACACCCGAAGAAAGGGCTATTCTTGCCCTGACCGAAGAGGTTACCTTCATCAACCGCCACGTCTCGGAATCGGTATATCGGGAGGCCGCCCGGCTGTTCGACGAACAGTTGCTGAGCCAGATCATTCTGGCCATCATCAATATCAACGGCTGGACCCGCATCGGGATTGCCACGGCCATGAGTCCGGCCCTTGCCAGGGTGTAGGCACATGTATTGCAATAATCTCATAACTTACAGTCTCAATTCTTAACGTTATGAGAGCGCTATTTACGTCAATCCTGCTGTCCGTTGCCGTTATGGGCACATACGCCCAGCCCCACGAGACCATTCTGCTCAATGCTACGGTCATCGACGGGACGGGCGGAGCCCCGCAGCCGCACACCGCCATCGTCATCCGCGGCGGTAAGATTGCCAATATTACCAGAGGGAAGATCAGGCCGGCGGCCGACGTCATACAGATCGACTGCAGCGACAAATATATCATGCCGGAGATCATCGACTGCCATACCCACGTCGGCAACCTGAAGGGGACTTCCACGAGCAGCGACAATTATAGCTCCGGCAACGTCCGGCGCCAGCTGCTGCATTTTCAGGACTATGGCGTCGGCGCCATTCTCTCCATGGGGACAGAGCAGCCCCTGGGCGTCGCGATACGGGATTCCTCCAGGAACGGGCTGATCCCCGGCGCCACTATGTTCTCTGCTATATATGGATTCGGCGTAAAAGGCGCCATGCCTCCGGAGGGAATGGGTATGACACATATCTATCGCCCCACGACTCCGGAAGAAGCCACCCGCCAGGTACAGGAACTGGTAGCCTTCAGGCCCGACGTCATCAAGATGTGGGTAGACGATTTTTACGGTCAGTTCAGCAAGGACCAGATCATGAAGCCGGAGATCTATGCGGCTATCATCAAAGAGGCCCACAAACACAATATACGTGTGGCCTCCCATCTTTATCACATATCAGACGCCTACAAATTGGTCGAGGCAGGGGTCGATGCCATGGCCCACAGCATACGCGACGCCGTGGTCGACGATTTCCTGCTGGCAGAAATAAAGAAAAGGAACATCACCTATATCCCGACCCTTTCGCTAGACGAATTCGCGTATGCATATGAAGACAGTCCCGGCTGGCTGGACGATCCCTTCTTCCGCAACTCCCTCGAGCCGGGCGTATTTGAAATGATCACGAGCCCGGCCTACAGGGACAGGATCAGCAAGAGCACGGTCACACCCCAGGAAAAGACGGCCCTGGACGTGGCGCTGAAGAATCTTCTCAGACTCTACCGGGCTGGCATACCCGTTGTTCTCGGCACCGACGCCGGCGCCAGTCCCATCCGAGCGCAGGGTTTCTCGGAACATATGGAGATGGAACTGATGGTGAAGGCGGGACTGACTCCCCTCGAGGCGATCACCGTCGCGACCGGCAACGGGGCCAAGTTCCTGCATATCGACAATACCCGCGGGACCTTACAGCCGGGGAAAAAGGCCGACCTTATCGTGCTCGACAAAAACCCTCTCGAAGATATCCGTAACACCCGTACGATCTCCGCCGTCTGGAAGGACGGCATAAAAGTCAGCGGCGGTCCCATTGGGCACTAGGTCATCCCCGGACCCTTTGGTCATTGATCTGTATCTTTATACTATGGAACAACGTCAGCAATTTGCAAACGAGGCCGGCAGCCGGGATTCCGTCACACTGGGTAGTCGACGGCATCCACATGGGCCACGCCGTCTCAAGATTCAACGAGCTGACTTCATTTACGGCCAAAGGCACAAACACCGACGTCATCCGCCTGCATATCGGTCTCAGGGGTAACTATAGCTTCCACTACCGGCAGCTCAACACCGACTTTCACCTGATCGGGGGGCACCACAATATCATGTATTCGCCCGAGTTCGACATGACCGTGGAGAACCGGACCCTCGAGCTGGAGACCTTCGGCATTCAGTTTCCCCGCGAAACCTTTTTAAAGTTTACGCAGAATGCCAGCGATCTGCTCAAGCGTTTTGGCGACCAGGTCGCCGCCGGCAGATCCGTCCTGCTTTCCGACCAGTGGGGAGCCGTCGACCCCCAGATCCAGCAGGTGGTCCATCAGATAATCAACAATCATTATAGCGGCGATCTTCAGCAGCTGTTTCTTCTTTCAAAGAGCATCGAGATGCTGGTTCTTTGCGCCGAGTCCTGTTCGCTGGCGATGAATAAAAGGCAGGAGTTTGTCAGGACACCCGGCGACAAGGAGAAGATCATCGCCGTCCGGGACCTTATCAACGACCGTCTCAGCGAGCCCCCCAGTCTTTCCCAGATAGCGCGCACGGTCGGGATCAACGAGTACAAGCTGAAACGGGGTTTTAAGGAGGTCTTCAACACGACTGTATTCGGCTACCTTACCGAGCAGCGCCTGCTGCTTGCCTACCAATACCTTATGGATACACGAAAGACGGCAGCCGAGATCTCCTTCGAGCTGGGCTATTCCACGCCCCAGCACTTCAATAATGTATTCAAGAAACGGTTTGGCCTGACTCCGGATTCCATTAGAAAAAATCCGTAATCTGCAATCCCGGCCGCCAAAATCTGGCGAATATTGTGGCATAATCAAAAAACACCAATATGAACCAGCCACTGATCGTCAGCAGCGAAATCGATATCCGGGTCCCCGCAACAGCCGTCTGGGACGCATTGACCAACCCCGGGATGACAAAAAAATATATGTTCGGGTGCGAGGCCATCTCCGACTGGCGGCCTGGCAGTCCGCTGCTCTGGAAGGGAAATTTCAACGGTCTGGACATGGTCGCCGTAAAGGGCAGCGTTGTCAGCATCGAACCAGGCCGATCACTCGTCTATACTGCGATCGATCCGAATAACCCGGCTATCCCGGACCTGCCGGAAAACTATCTTACTATCACGTATGAGCTGACCGAGCAAAATGGCCATACCCGGCTGGCCGTCTCCCAGGGCGACTATAACTCGGTGGCCGAAGGGGCCAAACGCTATGAAGAGACCATGGCGGGCGGAGGATGGACGCCGCTACTGGTTCAGATCAAAGAGTTGCTGGAAGAGGGGGCCAAATGAGGGGCTCCGCCCGCAGGCAAATTGGCGGACCCGTCCGCAGCCAAATGAGAAGACGCGCCCTCGGCCTAATTGGGGGTATAGCGCGAGTTGAGTGCGTTCAGACCCTGCTGCTGCTTGCTGAGCTCCTCCTGCTGGCGGCTGATATCGTGCTTGTTGTCTTCGAGATCCTGTTGTGCACGGCGCAGCTTCTTTTCGAGACTTGCCTCCTTATCGAATAGTTTGTTTACCCTTTTCTGGTACTTACTCTTTGTGTTGTCATCGGCATTAATACTCGTGTTGAGGTCGGAAGAGGCCTTCAACTGGTCCTGCTTGACACTGGCGAGGTCCGACTGGAGGTCCCGTATCTTTTTCTGAAGGTCCGCCGAGTCGCCCCTGAGGTCATTCATCTTGTCCTGGGCCTTTGCCAGCTGCTTCTGCTGTTCGTTTATCTGCAGGCGCATTTGATAAGACGAAATATAGGGGCCCAGGCTGTCGAGGAGTAGTTTCGCTTTCTCCAGTCTCGCGCTGTCGACGGGACCGGCTGTCTTTATATCCTGGTTGACCGGCACTGGTATCAGGTTCAGCAGGGTCATGTCCTTAGCATTCCTGTCGGAACTCGTCTTGAAATATAGGTCGCTCAGGATGGGGGCTTCGGTCACCAGCGGCGAATTCCTGAAAAGAATAAATCCGCCGGAGCCCGTACTCTTGTATCCCCTGGGTCATCATATACTGTTTGAGCGCGTCTTCTACTGAATTATCGTCGTAAGGGAGCCGGATGATGGCGGCAGGCTGTTTGATATTGCGGATTCCCGGATCGCCGATATAGGCCTGTGCGAATAGTGCGGTATTGCAGCAGAGACAGATCATGAGCAGCAACGATCTCATAACAAAAGTTTTGGTGATAAAGGTTATTTCGGAGAAAGGTCTGCGTAGAAAGGTCTTCGTGTTGCGCGTTCATGCAAATATATCCTATTTTCCGAAATGCTCTAACCCCCTGCAGTCCGCATCCGACGCCAACGCCCTATTCCCTTATCCGTCCGCGTTCATCACCGGCTCCGCCACTCCGTCCCTTCCTGGAGCCGCCACTACCAAAACGCCTGGAATAACTAACGCGTATACTCTGGTACCGGTACGATTCCGGCTGATAAGGCACCCTGCTTTTCAGCCCAAAAGCTTCTGTCGCCACGGCCCCGTACTGATTGATATACACCGTCGTCCGCAGGATATCCGTCATATACACCTGCAGCGTACCCCCGTCATTCTTCAATTCTTTTTTAAACCCGAATTGAGCGCCCCGAAGGCTTCGGCCTTTCTCGTACCGTCATAGCTTCCCGAATGATACCACCCCGCTACTTCCAGGGAAAAGCCGCGTGGAAGCCGGAATGACTGGCTGAAATTACCCGAATAACCAAACCAGCCCTTCTCCGCCGGAGTCGCCGTAAAATCCTCCCTGTATTTTCGCCAGCCCGCCGTGATACTGTAACTCATCGTCCACCAGTTGCCGACCCTCACCGGGACGCTGGCCTGAAGCAGCAGGCTGTTCAGGTAGACGAGATTCTCCGGCGTCAGGGCCATCAGAACGCCGTCCACGCTTGGCGCTATCTGATAGCGGACGATCGGATGGTCATCGCGGCTAAGGGTAGCCGAGAAGGAATAACCGCGATAATTGTAACCCAGTCTGAGGCTGTTGGTAATAGTAGGTTTCAGCAGCGGATTGCCAGACTCGACCGAGGTCGGCCCCGTATAGATAACGTACGAGGCGAGGTCATTGTAAGCGGGTCTGCTGATCCTGATCGTATAGGCGAGCTGGAGCTCCGACCGCGCGTCTGTCCTTTGCGAAAAGAACAGCGAAGGGAACAGCCTCCCAAGCCTTCGGTGGACAACAGACTTCCCGTTTTCCGGGTCGTCCATCCGGGTATCCGAATATTCATAGCGCAGACCGGCCACCAGGCTCGTCGAAGGACCAGGGGCAGCTGTCAGCGAGAAATAGCCCGCGCCGATGGCTTCCTTCATTTCCATATTGCTGGACGTTCCTTCCCGGCTGACCCACTTACCTTCCACCAGGCTCTCTATACCGGAATTACCCGACGTCTTTGTATACGTACCCTTTATGCCGGTCTCCAGTTGGATACTCCGGCCCAGCTGTCCTTTAAAGTCCAGTTTGCCGACACCCACCCGGATGGCCGTAGCCGAAAATCCTTTCTGGCGGGGAGAGGCCAGCGTGTCATCGTTGCCCGCCGGTTCGCCCTTTGCGTTTACAAATGAGCTGATCGCATCGGTAGGGTGGTTGTTCTTATAGTCCAGGAGGTCGACGTCGAAGCTGAGCCGGTTGCCGCCACCAATATTCTTTTCACCGTAGAAAGAAAGGAGAAGGTTGTTCCACCGGTTCGTTTCCCGGATAGTGGCATTCAGGAACAGCGGGGAATCGGGAAGGACAATATACGTACCGGTGTTTTGTGTCGTCGTGTTCGTCCGGCTGTTGCTATAGCTGAAGCCGCTGCCGATGGTGGTCCCGGAATTCAGGCGGAGATCCAGTCCACCCATGACGGTATGTGAGTTTGAGGAAGGGCGGATAACACTCAGGAAATCGGCGGAGGTCGGTCCCCCGAGCAAGGGTAGGTCCTGTGTGGAGATGGCGTGCCAGCTGCCTTCATTCCGGTCGTGTGAGTACGAATATGAGCCGTAGACCTCGGCCCTTTTGGAATTATGCGACAGGTTCAGACTGGCGGATGCTTTCTCCCGGTAGCCATATCCCGCGGAGGCGGTCAGCGAGCCGCTGGTCCCTTCTTCCCTGTTCTTTTTTAGGACGATATTGACGATGCCAGCGTTGCCGTCGGCGTCGTATCCCGCCGGAGGACTGGTCAGTAGTTCGATCTTATCGACATTGTCCGCGGGCATGCTGTTCAGCAGATCGATCAGCTGCCCCCGGGACATCCGGAGCTGTTTGCCATTCAGCAGGACTACCACGCCGTTCTTTCCGTTTAGCGAAATGGAATTGCTTCTGCGGTCGATGACGATGCCAGGGCTCCGTTCGAGGACCTCCAGCGTATTGCTTCCTTTTGTCAGGATGCTGCTGCCGACATTCACGACCGTGCCATTCAGCTGTTGCCGGAACAGGGGCTTTTCCGCCCTTATGACCGCGGCCTTCAGCGTGGCTGTATCCGGCCGTTCCGTAGTCTGGCCGAGCGTCTTGGCTACTATAAAAAGTAAACAGCAAGTGGAGAATTAGACTTTTCATGATGTAAAAAAAGAAATGCCGGAAAGAACAAACAAACCCAAATGCCCACCGGCCATCAATAATTGCTGAACTGCGGCATTGCATTTCGTCAATAAAAACCGGCCGTTCAAATAGCCGTCGGCCATTGAAGCGTGAATTAAACGTATATTGGAGAAACACAGGCGTTTTACCGATGTTCCAGATCCCGATACATATCCTTGTTATTTGCCTGAATCTCCTTGTTCTTGTTCCGCGTTATCTCGGAAAGGGAAAATTCATTGCTTATTCCGTCCTGCTGCTGGCGTCCATGCTGGTTGCCTCCGCCGCCATCGTTGCAGGCTATTACTTGCCCGCATTTTTCTCGCATCGTACGCTAGAACAGCTGTATGGCCCCGGCCGCTGCGCCTGGTATTTTTTTGGAAACGCTCTTTCGGTATTGTTTGCGGGTGTCGTCATTACCACCGGGATAATGCTGACCGTTATCCGGATCCGTAGCCAGCGGCGGCAGCAACAGCTGGAGAATGAGCAGCTGGAGGCGGAGCTTAATTTTCTAAAGCAGCAGTTCAACCCGCATTTTCTTTTCAACACCATCAATTCCATATTTTTTCTCATCCGCAAAAGCCCGACACCGCAGCCGAGTCGCTGGCACGGTTCTCCGACCTGCTTCGCTATCAGCTGTACGAATGCGACGATACCAGGATCCTGCTGAGTAAAGAAGTCGATTACATAAAAAATTCTATCGAACTGGAAAGGCTGAGACAAAACGACAACCTCAGGGTCAGCTGCGAACTGAATACGGCTTCTGCGGAGGAGCTGTACGTGGCGCCTTTCATACTGATGACCTTTGTCGAGAACGCCTTCAAGCACGTCTCCAGGGAGACGGGTGGGTCGAACTGGATAAATATCCAGCTGGCGCTGGATGGTCGTGAGCTGGCGATGATCGTTTTAAACAGCGTCTCCTCCGGTCACCTGGATGCCCGGCAGACGGGCAGTATCGGTCACCGGAATAAGCAGACCGGCGGTATCGGTCTGCGGAACGTGCAACGCCGTCTGGACCTTCTCTACCCGGGCAAATACAGGTTGGAAATTCAAAATGACTCCGCAGCGTTCAAAGTCCGTCTCCATCTCGAACTATTGCCGGTACCGGCTCCTGTCAGCGGCATAGCGTATAACGTATAATTTAAGTATATTGCTACGGAATCAAATGCTGCCTCCGTGGTATGAAAGACAAGGACCGTATATGGCACCTGATGGCCCGTAAGTTTTCCGGTGAAGCTACGGAGGAGGAATTGAAAGAACTGGAGTCCTGGCAGCAGCAGCATCCCGAGATGACCTATTCTCTTCAACTGCTGGCCGATCTTTGGAAAGGGGAACCCCAACAAAAAGAAAAAGATGCCGAGGACGCTTTCAGCCGCCACCTTACGCGGATGACGCTCAAAAATTTGGATCGGCCCGCCGGGGCGGAAAAGCCCCCAGTGCCTTTAGATGAATCGCCGCAACCAGTCCAGGGGCTGATTCCCCGCGTCATCCACCAGATAGACCTGATCGACAACTATTTCAAAATAGCCTGGCGTAGCCTTCGCCGCAACAAGGGTTTTTCCGCTATTAATATCTCCGGTCTCGCGATCGGTCTGGCCAGCGCCATCGTCCTGATCCTCTGGATCCGTAACGAGCTGACCTGTGATCAGTTTCACAAAACCGCGACCGGATCTACCAGGTTTTTACCCGCGCCGTCTTCAATGGTCAGATAGAATGCAATGGCAGGACCCCAATGGTCATGGGGCCGGTGGTACAGGCCAATTACGGCCGGCAGGTCGAGGAGGTGGTGAGGATGAACTGGGTAGGGGCCTTTATCTTTTCTATCGGTGACAAACACGTGGGATCCCAGGGATTCTTGACGGACCCCGGTTTTTTCAAACTATTTGACTTTCCTCTGCTGAAAGGCAATGCGGCTACCGCACTTCGAAATCCGCATTCCGTGATCCTCACGGAGAAGCTGGCCAAAAAACTTTTTGGCAATGCCGACCCGATGGGTCAGTTCGTCAACGTCGACAGTACTGCCGGGTTTACAGTCACCGGCGTTCTGAAAGACCTGCCCCCCAACACGCGGTTCGATTTCGAATACCTGATCCCGTGGTCCTATACCAATGAGGTACACTGGGACAACGCCAGCTGGACCAACAATATGATCGGCACCTATTTACTACTGAGGCCGGACGTCTCGGAAACCGTTGCCAATATCAGCCTGCGCAATCTGGTCCGTATGCACGCGCCGGAGACAAAGGCCGAGATTTTCCTGCATCCCATGCGCAAGTGGCGGCTCTATTCCAATTTCGTCAACGGCGAGGCGACCGACGGCGACATCAATTTTGTCCGGATGCTGGCAGTCATCGCCGGGTTCATCCTGCTGATCGCCTGTATCAACTATATGAATCTGAGCAGTGCGCGCAGTATCCGGAGGGCCCGGGAAGTAGGGGTCCGTAAGGTGGTGGGGGCGGGGAGGGGTTCGCTGATCGGCAGATTTCTCGGCGAGTCGCTGCTCATCGCCAGTCTGGCGGGAGTGCTGGCGCTTGTTATCGTGATCCTGACCCTGCCCTGGTTCAACCAGCTGATCATGACGAATCTGGCGATCCCCTACGGGGATCCTTTTTCTGGCTTTCGGGTACGGCATTCATACTATTTACGGGTCTGCTGGCCGGCAGCTATCCGGCTTTTTATCTTTCCGCCTTCCGTCCTATCAATATCCTCCGTGGTCATTTCAAGACCATCCATGCCCTGGTCACGCCGCGGCGGATCCTGGTCGTTTTCCAGTTCAGCTTTGCCATAGCGTTTATTATCTGTACGATCGTTATCTACCGGGAACTAAAATATGCGACGGACAGGGATCCCGGTTATAACCGGGACAATCTGGCCTTTGTCTATCTGAAGGGCGACATGCGAAAGAATTACGAGCTGATCCGTCATGACCTGCTGGCCAGCGGAACGATCACGGATATCACCCGAACCAATTCGCCGATCACCGAAGTATGGGCGAACAACGACGGCTTCGAGTGGCCGGGAAAGGACCCCGATCAGCGCGTCAACCTGATCAAATACTGGGCCGACAGGACTTTTGTAAAGACGATGGGGCTGCGTCTGGTTGCGGGCCGGGACATAGACATTCGAAAATATCCAACGGACTCCTCGGCAGTATTGCTGACCGAAATGGCCGTTCGCCAGATGGGGCTTTCCAATCCGATAGGCCAGGTCCTTCGAAGCGATGAAGGCACCTGGCACGTCGTGGGTGTGATAAAAGATTTTGTCACCGGCTCACTGTACAACCGGGTCAATCCTATTGTGGTGCAGGGGCCAACCAGTAAGACCGGGACGGACGCCTGGTTCGGGACCATCACTTTCCGGCTGAACCCCGCGAACAACACCTCCGCGAATATCTCCAGTCTGACCGGGATCTTCAAACGATATAACCCCAACTATCCTTTCGAGTATTTCTTTGTCGACTACTACGACCTGTGGAAACTGACGGGCGAAAGACATTTCGGGACACTCGCCGCGCTGTTTGCCGGGATGGCGATCTTGATATCCTGTCTGGGGTTGTTCGGGCTCAGCGCCTATATGGCGGAATCCCGACTGCGGGAGGTCGGCGTGAGAAAAGTGCTGGGCGCTTCCATTATGCGGCTCGTTACCCTGCTGTCAAAAGATTTTCTCGTCCTGGTCGTCATTGCCTTCTTCATTGCGTCGCCGGTGGCCTGGTGGTTTATGAGCAAATGGCTGGAAGACATTCCCTATCATATCGATCTCTCCTGGTGGATTTTTGCGCTTACCGGGCTTCTTTCGATAGTTATCGCGGCGGGTACGGTCGGGTTTCAGGCGGTGCAGGCTGCCCTCACCAATCCGGTCCGGGTGCTTCGGGCCGACTAGACCAAACCCGTACATCAACTGTGTCGTACCCGGACACCAAATACCCGGACACAGCCCTTAATCGATTGTTCAACAATGTCTTGCAACTCTGGCACTCTATTCGCGCGTTTTGGGTATGTTCAAGAACTACCTGAAAATCGCGGTTCGCAACCTCCTGCGGAGCAAGAGCTTTTCCATCATCAATATTTCCGGTCTGGCGATCGGTATGGCCAGTGCGCTGCTTATACTGCTGTGGATTCAGAACGAGCTGTCCTATGACCGTATCTATCCAAAAACCGACCGCATCTATGCGCTCTACAACCGCGATAAGTTCGAGGGTAAATCCTGGGCCTGGAACAATACGCCCAAGCCGCTGGCGACAGCATTGCAAAAGGACTATCCTGCCGTTGAGCAAGTGGCCCGCTTCAATAATATTACTTTCCTGACCACCGTCGGTGACGTGCACCTCAATACGCGGGGCGCGTTTGCGGACAGCAGTTTTCTGGGTATGTTTCAGTTTCCCATGATAAAAGGCAACGCAAAGTC
Source organism: Puia sp. P3 (assembly GCF_050632245.1). Taxonomy (NCBI): domain Bacteria; kingdom Pseudomonadati; phylum Bacteroidota; class Chitinophagia; order Chitinophagales; family Chitinophagaceae; genus Puia; species Puia sp. P3. The sequence continues at coordinate 5,902,680 of NZ_CP192583.1, read as the reverse complement.
GCTCAACGGTCCGACCGGTATCGTCCTTACCCGCGGCATGGCGAAGAGGCTTTTTGGGAATGAGGAGGCCATGGGCAAGACCGTAGTCATCGACAGTACAGCCAACTTTATGGTAACCGGTATCATGGAGGACCTGCCGCCCAATACTTCTTTTACATTCGACTATCTTTTGCCCTGGGCGTTCATGACGCGCCTGGGCTGGGACGATAATGGCTGGGGCAATAATTCGGTATACACCTATGTGCTGCTCAAGCCCGGTGTGTCGCAGACCGATTTTGACCGGCAGATCAGGAATATCACCATCGATCATTCGGGGCGAAGGGAGACGACGGAAGTTTTTACGCAGCCGATGTCCCGCTATCACCTGTATGCGACCTCCGAAAATGGTATGCTTGTCGGAGGGAAGATCAAGACCGTTCGTCTTTTTGGCGTCATCGCCTGTTTCATCCTGCTGATCGCCTGTATCAACTTCATGAATCTGTCGACGGCCCGCAGCGAACGGAGAGCGCGTGAAGTAGGCGTTCGCAAGGTCATTGGGGCATACAGGGGATTTCTGATCGCCCAGTTCATCGGCGAAAGCATTCTTATCGCCGGGCTTGCTTTTCTGATCGCCATGGCGTTGGCGGTAGTCAGTCTTGATCAGTTCAACCTGCTGGTGGGCAAGCAACTGGTCATACACTACAACGATCCGCTGCTCTGGATCTTTGCACTTGGGTTTGTGCTGTTCACCGGTCTGCTGGCCGGCAGCTATCCCGCCTTTTATCTTTCATCTTTCCAGCCGGTGAAGGTGCTGAAAGGGACGTTCAGGAAGTCCGATTCGCTCGTCTCAGTCCGTAAAGTCCTCGTCGTTCTTCAGTTCAGTTTCGCCATCATCCTCATAATCTGCACCCTGATCATTCAGAAACAGATACAATACGGCGAGGACAGGGACGCTGGCTATGACAGGCACAACCTCGTCTATACTTTTACGCAGGGGGACGCTACCAAATACTATTCCTCGATCCGCACCGAGTTGATCAGCAGCGGCGCGGCGGTCGCCGTGACGAAAACTTCAGGGCCAGTCACGCAGCACTGGAGCGACGGGTGGGATTACGAATGGGATGGCAGCACCCAGGCCGACAAAAAACAGATTTTATCCAGTTCGCCGCAGACGCCGGGTTTGTGAATACGATGGGCGCAAAGCTCATCGCCGGCCGGGATCTCGACGTATACAAATACGCAACCGACAGCACGGCTGTATTGCTCAATGAAGCAGCGGTGAAGGCCATGCGCCTGAAGAGTCCGGTCGGTGCAAACATCTGGAGAGGGACCGGCACAGACCAGGAAAAATGGCACGTCGTGGGGGTTATAAAGGATTTTATTCTGGAATCGCCGTTCGCCGAGCATATCGCCCCGATGATGATCGCGGGTCCGCGTCTGTTCTGTCAGGTCATCCACTTCAAACTAAATCCGGCCAACTCTATCAACGCCAACATCGAAAAAGCAGAGAATATTTTCAAAAAATACAATCCGCGCTATCCCTGGGAGTATGTTTTTACCGACGATGCCTATGCGAGAAAATTCAGGGAGGAGCAACAGATAGGCAGCCTCTCGGCACTGTTTGCCGGTCTTACTATCCTTATATCCTGTCTGGGGCTTTTTGCGCTGGCCGCCTATATGGCAGAGAATAGGATCAGGGAAATAGGCGTCCGCAAGGTGCTGGGGGCGAGCGTGACCAGCATTACGACCCTGCTCGCAAGGGAATTTGTGCTGCTGGTCGGAATAGCCTTCCTGATAGCTGCGCCAAGTGGCCTGGTTCGCCATGGATAAATGGCTGGAGGGCTATGGCTACCGGGTAGACATGGGATGGACCGTATTTGCGGCGTCCGGGACGCTGGCCCTTGTGATTGCAGTGGCGACCGTCAGCTACCAGTCGGTAAGAGCGGCACTGGCCAATCCGGTCAAAAGCCTTCGGTCCGAGTAAGGTTAAGTCTCCGCGTCGTGAAAAATTATTCCCAGCGTATGCCTCGATCCGCTTGTCACCGGGCTGACCCCGTGTTTCATATTTACCCGATACCAGCCGCGACCGCCTTTGACAGGTCTCCAACTGGTGGTGAACAATAGCATATCCCCCGTCGCGGCTGCAAAACGATCGCTTTCGACTGCGCGCGTGGTATCTGTTCGGTCAGCACAAATTCTCCTCCCGTATAGTCCTGCCCAGGCTGGTTCAGAAAGAGCACCAGCTGCATGGGAAAATAAACTTCTCCGTAGAGGTCCTGGTGCAGAGTGTTGAATCCCCCTTCTCCGTATTTCAGGATCAGGACCGTGGGTTTTGTCTGGCCTTTTTCCCGGCAACGATCCCGCAGCTGTTCGTGGGAGGAAGGGAATCTTGTTTCGACCCCCACCTGCTCCATCCATTGATTGGCGACCGGTGCCAATCGCGGGAAGACTGTCTCCCGAATCCCCGCTATCCGCTCAGGCAGCGGATACTGAAAATATTTATACTCTCCGCTTCCAAATCTGTAGCGCTCCATATTGATCGTCTTCCGGTAGAGCGCGCCGTCATCGTATCCGAGGATCAGTTCGCTGCATTCTTCCTTTGTCAGCAACCCCGGTACCACCGCGTGTCCGTTCCGGTACAGGTCTTCGGTCGTCTTTTGCCAGTCCGTCAGCCGCAGCCGTTCTATGATCGTATTCATTCTTGTGAGGTTGTCCTGCGTAGCAAATATTAGTTGTCCTGCGTGGCAAATACCTGGGTAGCTTCCCAGCCGATCATCGCGTTCTTGCGGGCGGTTCCCCAGTGGTATTCACCTATCTGTCCATCGGCCCTGATCACGCGGTGACAGGGGATAAGGAAGGCCACCGGGTTGCTGCCTACTGCAGTGCCTACGGCGCGGGCTGCTTCGGGGTGTTCTAGTTTCCCGGCGATCCCGGAATAGGTGGCCAGCTCGCCCATCGGCACTTTCAGCAGCGTTTCCCATACCTTGATCTGAAAATCGGTGCCCTTGAGGTGCAACTTGACCTCCGAGGGTTTGTTCCAGTCCCGGTGAAAGATGGACAGAGCCCTTCCCTGGAGCTCGTCCGCGCGGTCGAAGAATCGGGCATTGGGGAATTTGCTTTTCAGGTCCTTCAGCGTAGCTTCTTTGCCTTCGTCGGCAAACCCCATATAACAAATGCCCTTGTTGGTCGAAGCCACCAGCAGCAGTCCGAAAGGGCTGTCGGCGAAATGATAGTTGATGTTCAGTTCTTCTCCTCCGTTCTTGTATTCACCGGGGGTCATCCCTTCGATCTTTATGAACAGGTCGTGCAGACGGCCGGTACCCGAAAGCCCCGCTTCAAATGCAGCGTCGAACAGCGTGACGTCCGTCTCCTTGTTCATGACTTCCTTTGCATGCTCGAGGGTCAGGTACTGCAGGAACTGTTTCGGCGTGACCCCTGCCCAGTCCTTGAACATCCGCTGGAAGTGGAACGGGCTCAGGTGGACGTGTTCGGCTACTTCGTCGAGTGACGGCTGTCGTTTGAAATTTTGTTTATAGAATGCGATGGCCTCCGCAATTCTTTTATAGTTGATCTCTTGTTGGGTTGACATGTTATTTTCTTTTGTGACACAAAAATACCACCCCCTGCGAGGCTGGAAAACCCGGTTTTTGCTATTCTTCCGGCTACACTGCCCGTCCTGGAACAGGCGCCGTATCGAAACCGGACAATCCGATGCGGAGTTTAGGGGTTAAGATATTGATTCTTATCGGCATATGAAAGGGGCATAGTTGCTGTGGCCCCATAATCATGCTAAGAAACTATTTTATAACCGCATGGCGCAACCTGGTCCGGAATAAGGCCTACAGCGCCCTGAATATCTTCGGTCTGGCCATTGGCATGACCGTTGCCCTCCTCATTGGTCTTTGGGTGCAGTACCAGTATTCCTACGACCGCTGGCTGCCGGGATCCCGGCAGGTCTACCAGGCATTGATCCGCAGCCACAGCAGCAGTGGGGGGAGGTACAAAAGGCGACGCCCCTACCCTTGAGCGCGGCGATCAGGACCGAGGTGCCGGGTGTAAAATACGTCGCCAGAACCGACTGGTTCGGTAGCCGGTCATTGATCGTCGGCGATAAGAAGCTATATCTGCGCGGCTGCCAGGCCGACGAAGACATCCTCAAAATATTTCAGTTCCCACTGATAAAAGGAGATGCCGGGACCGTCCTGAAAGACCCTGGTTCGATCGTGCTTACGGAAGCTACGGCAAAATCTTTGTTCGGGGACGCCGATCCGATGGGAAAAGCGGTTCGCATGGACGGCGGCTACAATGCAACCGTCACCGGCGTGCTGAAGGACCTGCCGGCCAACACCAGCCTGCAATTCGGTTTTATCCTGCCCTTTAGTCACTGGCTTGGGCAGGATGAATGGGCCAGGAATAATTCCGGCAACTGGCGCAACAATTCCTGGCAGACCTTTGTGGCGCTGGACGTCCCCTACGAACAGGCGGAGCCTGTATTGAATGGGCTGATAAAGAACCACGATCCCGACGACTTCAGCATCTACAAGTCGGCGGTATTCCTTCAGCCCCTCAGAGACTGGCATTTGTATGCGGATTTTCGGGAAGGCGTACAGGCCGGCGGTCTGATCGACTATGTGAAAATGTTCGGCATTATCGGCATTCTCGTCCTGCTGATCGCCTGCATCAATTTTATGAACCTTTCAACGGCCAGGTCCGAGAAAAGGGCGAGGGAAGTAGGCGTCCGGAAAGCGATCGGTTCCCGGCGGAAGGACCTCGTCATTCAATTTTTGTGTGAGTCTTTTGCCATTACATTTCTGGCGTTCCTTCTTTGCCTGCTGATCACGGCGCTGGCCCTGCCCTTCTTTAATTCGCTTACTGATACGGCTATCGCGATGCCCTGGTCGAATATGCTCTTCTGGGCGATCATGGCCGGGTATGTGGTGCTCACCGGGTTACTGGCCGGCAGCAGGCCTGCGTTCTATCTTTCATCATTTCATCCTGTTAAGGTACTAAAAGGCGCCGTTCGGACCGGCAGGTCAGCGACCCTGTCCAGAAGGGCGCTGGTGGTATTGCAGTTTTCCTGTTCCGTCGCGCTGATCATCAGTACTGTCGTCATTTATCAGCAGGTCCAGTATGCAAAGGACCGGCCTTTGGGCTACGACGCCGATCGGCTGCTGATGACCGATGCCGGCGCGGAAGCGAATAAGAACTATGACGCACTCAAGAATGAATTGCTGGCTTCCGGTGTCGTCACTGACGTCACGAAGTCTTCGAGTCCGGCCACGGACATCTGGTCCTACCAGCGGATAGACGACTGGCAGGGCAAGCAGGCGGGCGAGAGCCTCGACCTCGCGACCGTGGCGGTCAGCGATGCCGACTATTTCAAGACCCTGAGGATGCAGCTGATAAAGGGTTCCAACTGGACGGGCCATCTGGCGGCCGACTCGCTGAATGTGATCCTCAATGAGGCGGCGGTAAAAAGGATGCGGTATAAAGAACCTATAAATCAGGTGATCACCTGGCATGACGTTCCTCAGCGCGTAAGGGTCATCGGTGTAGTAAGAAATTCGCTGATGGCCTCCCCCTTCTCGGCCGCCGAGCCGACCATTTTCATTTACGACCCCAGTTGGGGTAGCAGCATGACCTACCGGCTGGCTCCGCGGGTAAATACCCATGCCGCTATCGCGCGGCTGACCGGGATCTTCAACAAATACAACCCGGCCTATCCCTATATCTACAGTTTTGTAGAGGCTAGCCACGCGTCCAAGTTCAGCCTGGAAAACCTGATCGGCAAGCTGTCGGGATTGTTTGCCGGTCTGGCCATCTTCATCTCCTGTCTCGGGTTGTTCGGGCTGGCGGCTTATATGGCCGAGCAGCGGACAAAGGAAATAGGCATCCGGAAGGTGCTGGGGGCTTCCGTTGCGCGGCTTTGGTATCTGCTTTCGAGGGATTTTGTCGTGCTCGTTCTGATTGGCTGTCTCATCGCGTCTCCCATAGCGCTTTACTTTCTACGGACCTGGCTGCTGAAATATGACTACCGCATCGTCATCGGTCCGCTGGTCTTTGTGGCTGCGGCTTTTGCGTCGGTGGTGATCACCCTGCTGACCGTCAGCTGGCAGGCGATCAGGGCGGCACTCGCCAATCCCGTGAACAGCCTTCACTCGGAATAGAGCGTGGATAGATGGTGCAAAAAACAGAAGGGATGCTGACTCCCGGAGCGGGAAGATTCTGTACTTTTTGACCAATGAACGACTTCTTTTCCAAACTCGAAAACTTTCTTTTCGATATTCTGGGATTGATACTGCCCGGAGCTATCTTTTTGATGATCCTGCTCTCACCCGTCCTGTTTGTCAATATCGACGGCGTTCCGGCGGCGACCGTCGACGGGTCGGTCATTCTATCGGCGCTGCAAACGGTCTACCACATCTTAAAAATCAACTGGGCCGCTTATCCGAAATCCTCCCTGACGATCCTTACCATTATCGCTTATCTGATGGGGCATACGGTCAAGGTGTTTTCGAGGATTAAGTACGAGCTGCTGACGGCGGTCTTCGACGACGGTCTGAACAGGCCGGTCATCAGTGGGTATGAGAGGATTTGCGGATGGCTTTTCAGGAATCCCTCTTCACCCGTCTATTTGCGGTTGAAGGAGTTGCTGCGTCCGCTGGGGACGGTGCTGGAATATCTGTTCACCTTCAGGGCCGCGGACTTTTTCGCCGGCGACGCCGTCCTGAAAGAGAATTGTCTGCAGCTGGTAAAGAGCCGTCTTTCCGTCGACTATCCGGACGACACCCGTCTGGTCACCAAATTGTCCGGCGTCATCACCACGCAGGAAAGTATGAAGACGCTCGGACCTTTCTTTCTGGCGAAGTACAATCTGTATCGGTCGCTAGCCCTGATCTTCGTTATTACCACCCTCTACTATATCGGGTTCTTTCGGGTTGCCGGGGCATTTATTTCGCCTTCAATACAGGAAATATCCAGACTCATCGTAACGACGATGGTCATTCTGTGGTTCACCTTTCATGTTAAGTATAAAAGATACTGGACCCTCTATGGAGACGAAAGAATTGTATCACTGTTTTATATTTTGAACAAGAAAAAGCTATATGAAGGCTGACAGGATACTTTTTATCGACACCGAGACCGGTGGCACCGACCCGGCAAACAATAGCCTGCTGTCGCTTGGTCTTGTCGTGTGGAAAGCGTCCGAGATCGGTGCTTCTCTGGAGATACTCATCGACGACGGCGTGCTCAACGTGACTGAAAAAGCCCTCGGGATCAACAGGATCAACCTCCAGGAACACCGGAAAAAGGCAGTGTCGCCTCGCTGTCGCAATAAAGCAGATGTACAAATTCGTCAACAGTCATTTTCCAGCCGACGAAAAGATTGTTTTAGGCGGCCACAATATCAATTTTGACGTCAATTTTCTGAACGCTTTCCTCACTCGCAGCGGGTATGATTTTCAGCAGCGGTTCTCCCATCGCACTGTCGATACTTCGGCCATACTTTTTACCTGTATCTGACCGGTAAGTTAAAAAGAAAGCTCACCGCGTCCCAGGATGCTTTGGACTATTTTGGCATAGTCGTAGAAGGACGGCACACGGCACTTGGAGACGCCGTTGCCACGGCCCAACTGTTCAGCCGGCTGGTCGGTATCCTTTACCGGGGTCCGAAGAACCGATCCTCCTCGCCAAAAGACATGTCCGATCTTTTTGCCCCGCCTACGGAGGGTCTATAGCTTTCGACCTGCGATTCCGGGCAAAAGCCACGTGGCTACTCACTTCTCAGCGAGTTCACCGGATTGGCCACCGCGGCCCTGATCGTCTGATAACCTACCGTCACGAATGCGACCAGCACCGCGGCCGCGGCCGTCGCCGCGAAGATCCAGGGGCTGATAGTCGTCCTGTAGACAAATTCCCGAAGCCATTTGTCCATCACGAACCAGGCGATGGGGAAAGCAACAGCCAGGGAAAGAATCACCAGCTGCAGAAATTCTTTGGCGAGAAGCAGTACGATACTGGCCTCGCCGGAACCCAGTACCTTTCGGATCCCGATCTCTTTTGTACGCCGTTGCGTAGAAAATGTCGCCAGCCCGAACAGTCCGAGGCAGGAAACGACGACTGACAGTATCGAGAAAATATTAAAGATCCTGCCCATTCGTGCATCTGCCGTATAGAGATGGTCGATATCCTGGTCGACGAAACCATAGCGGATGGGCGTATCGCCGAATACGGCCCTGAGGGCTTTACGGATCTCGGAGAGTTTATCGGGAAGGTTCCCTGGAGTGCAGCGAAAGACGATAAAGTCGCCGGAGGGCCACCGGCGCATGACCAGCGGCTCGATGGGCTGGTAGACCGCCTTGAAATTAAAATCCTTTACGACGCCGAGTATCCTGCCTTCAACGCCGCGTACGGCAATTGTTTTTCCAATGGCCGCATCCGGTGACAGTCCCATGGTTCTGACAGTTGTCTCGTTGACGACATAGTCACTGTCGGAATCGGCGAATTCGTTTGAATAGAATCTGCCGGCGACCATCTTCATGCCAAAAGTTTGTATGAATTGTTCGTCTACATTGGTGTAGCTGCAGTTGATCATAATCCGGTCATTTGCGCCGCGCCATGTCATCGGCCTTATTGAGTTCATGTCGGTGGGCAGCTCGCCCGTGATCGTAAAATCGCCGATCCGGGTGGACTGGCGCAGCATCGATCGCAGTGCGGCAGAGTTCTGCATGCGGCTGCCGACGCGAGGTATGGAGACATAGAGCAGGTTGTTCCGGTCGAAGCCGATATCCCGGTTGTGAACAAAACGCAGCTGCTGATAGACGACGACGGTGCTTACCATGAGGACGATCGAGACGGCAAATTGCAGGACGACCAGTCCGTTGCGCAGGAAGGCTCCCCGAAGCACCCCTTCTCCCTTTAGGACTTTGATGGGGCTGAAGGAGGAAATATAGAAGGCGGGATAGCTGCCGGCCAGCAACCCTGTTATTACCGTGATCGCGAGGACACCAGCAGCCAGTCCGGGGCTTGCCAGATTGAACGGTATGGATTTTCCGGCCAGCTCGTTAAAGAAGGGAAGCGCGGCGAAGACGAGCAGCAGGGCCAGGCCGAGCGCAATAAAAGAAAGCAGCATGGATTCACCGATGAACTGGAGGACCAGCTGACGGCGTAGGGCGCCGATCGTCTTGCGCAGCCCGACCTCTTTTGCCCGGACGCCCGACAGGGCCGTCGCCAGGTTCATAAAATTGATACATGCAATGACGAGGATAAAGAGGGCGACCAGCGAAAGAATACGCACGTGGCTGATGTTTCCCTGTCCCGGGTAGTCGTTTCTGTAGTGGGAATACAGGTGGATCTTTTCGAGCGGCTGGACGGATATGGAGGCTGGTACGGCCAGGGTGCCTGCAATCGCTGAAGCGCGCATGGCCTCCATTTGGCGGGTAATCATTTTCAATACCGCTGGACTGGGCTGGACGGCGTCGGCCAGCTGAAAATAGACATGGCTGTCAAAGAAGCGCCAGCTTTGCTGCGGATCCATCGTCTGGTCCCAGTTGTCGATGGACAGGAGCATATCGAACTGCAGATGAGAATTCGATGGAATATTCCTCAGGATGCCGGTGACCTGCATGGTAACGCTGTCGTTGTCGACGAAGACCGACTTGCCCATCGCCTGGTCAGCACTGCCAAAATATTTGATCGCTGTTGCCTCGGTCAATACGATGCTGTTGGGGGACCGCAGCACCGCCGTGGCTTCTCCCCGGAGCAGTGGGTAGTTGAATATTCGCAGGAAGTTGGTGTCCGCCTGGAAGACGCGTTTTTCGTCGAACTTGCGAGCGCCCACGCTGATGATCTTCTGGTCGATATGGATGCGGGTAGCGTTCTTAATTGACGGTATGCCGGTCCGGATGGCGTTAGCGAACCCGTAGGGTACAGCGCTGCTCTCTATGTCCTTAACGGTGGCTGTTAGCCGGAATATCCTTTCCGCCCCTGCATTAAAACTATCGTAGCCAACCTCGTCCTGAACCCAACTGAAGATCAGTATGCTACAGGCAAGGCCGGTCGCCAGCCCGAATATATTCAGTCCGGTGAACAGTGGATTGCGGCGGATATTGCGCAGTGCCGTTCGGAGATAGTTATGAAACATGCAGTATTGATTTAGCGTTTTGCGAGTTCGACGATATCTTTTACTTCGAGGACCTTTTTGGAATAGCCTTTGCCGGCGGCGTTGATCATGGCCAGCCCGACCTCTTTCAGGGTACAGAATCCTCCCGGGTAGACCGCCCGGCCGATAGGGTACAGCCAGGCAATGTATCGGTAAAAGCTTTTTAAATTCTTTTGACCAGGCGACGCCTTCATAAATCCGGGGCGGAACATATATGCGTTAGTAAACAGCTTCATCAGAGCATTTTCCGTAGCGCCTTTCACGCGCGCCCAGGCCATCCCTTTTTGTTCGCTGCTGTCCGTGCCTGCGCCGGTGACATAACAGAAAGTCAGCTGCGGGTTCAGTTTCTCCAGCGTCGTGGCAAAATTGATCGTCAGGTCATAGGTAATATGTTTGTAGTCTTCCTTGCTGACCCCGACGGAAGAAATGCCAAGGCAGAAAAAGCAGGCGTTGTAGCCGGCCAGCTGGTCTTCGATGGGCGTGATGTCGAAGAAATCCTTGTGGATGATCTCGCGCAGCCGGTGATGCGATATTCCCAACGGATTCCGGTTGATGACCAGCACCTGTTCGATATCGGGGTGGTTGAGGCATTCAAGCAGGACGCCTTCTCCGACCATCCCGGTTGCTCCTGTTATGATGGCTTTGATCTTCATGGCTATTGTTTGTAAAGGTCGCCGTTGAGATATTTCAGGCCGGAGTCACAGATGATCGTGACAATCTTTTTCCCCGCGCCGATCTTCCTTGCCCGCTGGAGGGCTGCCCAGACATTTGCGCCGGAGGTGATACCGCCGAAGATGCCCTCTTCCCGGGCGAGTCGGCGCGCTGTCGCATACGCGTCCTGGTCGGAGACGGCGATGATCTCATCGGCAAGGTCCAGCCGGCAGATGGCGGGCACAAAGCCTGCCCCGATGCCTTCGAGTCGGTGCGTGCCGGAGATATCGCCGCCAGAGAGCGCGCGAACACCCAGCGGTTCTATCGGGATACAGCGGATGCCCGGGATCTCTTCTTTGAAAATTTCAGCGGTGCCCGAAAAAGAGCCGCCCGTGCCCACGCCCTGTATAAATTCCGCGATGTCTTTGCCTAGCGTGCCGATGATCTCCTGCGCCAGGGCGTGATAGGCATTCCGGTTGTCTTCATTCCTAAACTGGTCGGTCCAGATAACATTGGGTTCTTTACTGAGCTCTTTTGCCCTTTCGATCATGTCTCCGATAAGTTTCGCGGTTATTTTGCCTCCCTCGCTGGGGAAGAGCTCCAGTTCGGCGCCAAAGGCCTTCATCGTCTGCAGTTTCTCCTGTGAGAAAGCGTCGGAGCTGACAAAATGCGCGCGGTATCCTCTTGTGGCGCAGACCATCGCCAGCGAGCTGCCCGTGCTTCCGCCGGTGTATTCCACCACCTTCCCGCCGGGCTTGAGCTGACCGCGGCGCTCAGCCCCTTCGATCATGGAAAGCGCCATCCGGTCTTTCATGCTGCCCGTTGGGTTTGCGCCTTCGTATTTTACATAAATGTCGGCACACCCGGGTTCGGTCATACGTTGGAGTTTGATCAGCGGGGTATTTCCAATTGCAGGCATAATGGTTGATTTGATTAGTCCGGTTAAATGTAGTTAATAATTCTTCGCTTCGGACGGCCCTTTGCCGAACCTGATCTTAAAGGCGCGGCTGAAATGGGCGGGGCTTTCAAAGCCGCTTTCGAAGGCTGCTTCTCCCACTGTCTTTTTCAGGTTGCTCAGCAGATGAAAGGAGTGCTGGAGTCTTTTTTCCAGCAGCCATTTCCCGGGGAGTTCCGGAACAGTCGTTCAAAATCTCTTTTAAATGCAGACAGGCTGCGGTTGCTCAATCTTGCATACGTATCGAGCTTCAGGTTATAGCAGAAATTATCCTCCATCACCCTTTTCAGGAGGGCAGTCTGTGGTTCATGCAGCAGCGAGCAGAAATAGGACAAAATGTCCTTGTTCACGGCATTGTCCGCGATATTCAGGATGAGCTCTTTGAACTTGATCTCCAGCAATGACGGGTCGGGATCGCGCGTTTCAGTGAAATAGGTGAACATGGAGTGAAAGAATCCCTGAAGGGTCTCGCTCGGTTCGATCAGCATCAACTGGTCGAACTCGTGGTCGTAACCCGCAAGCGGCCGGGTTCTTGTGTGCAGGGTTTCGCAAATAAATTCGTCGGGTATAAAGAAAAGCATCACACAAAATCCGGTGTCCAGCGGCTGCTCGAGGATAAACCCCCTTTTCTGACGAATACGCAGTTCCCTTTCTGGATATCGTATTTCCCTCCGGCTGTGTGCCAGATCTTCCGGCCGTCGATCACATAGAACAGGTAATTGTATTGGGTCCAAAGGTCCGCAAACTGGGCCTTCATCAGACGGGCGTCCATCGGGCAGGTGAAGGCTGTGATCAGCGAGTTGCCACAATTGAATTGCCTGTAGTACTGGGGGCGCTGCAGGATGCGTTCAAAAAAATTATCCATCTGTCTAAAATTATGAAATTTTCCAGGAACGGAGTTCTGAGCTTTCTGGTCAGGAAATTGAACCGGAGAGTCAACGGCGTGGATTTGAGAATGGCTAGTATTGCATTACAAAAATGTTTATAATATGAATCCTAACAAAGCACTATGGGAGAAAGGTGATTTCACCAAAATCGCGGATAGCATGAGGGACAGCGGCTCCGCGCTTGTCGGCCGGCTGGGCGTTTCCAGGGGAATGAAAGTTCTGGACCTGGGCTGTGGCGATGGGACCACGGCTATTCCGGAGGCCAGACTGGGAGCGGAAGTCCTGGGAGTCGATATTGCGGGCAATCTTGTCGAGGCGGGTAAGAAAAGGGCTGCGTCGGAAGGGCTTGGCAACTGTCGGTTCCAGGAAGGTGATGCGACCGATCTGCGTGAGCTGGAGGACGGGGCATACGATCTCGTCGTTACCGTTTTCGGCGCTATGTTTGCTCCGAAGCCTTTCGACGTTGCAAGAGAAATGGTCCGTGTTACACGGCCCGGCGGAAAGATCGTGATGGGTAACTGGATACCCGGGGATCCTACTCTGGTTGCACAGATCCTAAAGATCAGCTCTGCGTATACCCCGCCGCCGCCGGAAGGTTTTGTCAGCCCGATGCTGTGGGGAGTGGAGAGCAATGTAACAGAGCGATTTACCAGCGCGGGTGTGGCAAAAGAAGACATTTCGTTTGAAAAGGACGTTTTTACTTTCGAGATATCCGGAACTCCGTCCGAGTTTCTGGAACGGTTCAGGAAGTACTATGGTCCTACCATGAATGCATTCGAAGCCGCTGAAAAGAACGGAAAGGCAGAAGATCTGCAGCGTGAGCTGGAGGAGTTGTTCAACAAACAGAATAAGAGTGGTAACGGAACAACATCGATACCAGCTAACTTTTTGAGAGTAACGGTGTCGAGGAAATAGTCGGCGGCGACGATCTGGAAGGAGGGCCTGTTTATGGGCCCTTTTTATTCGGCTGCTGCCTGAGCGACGAGCCGGTACACTGGGACCGGTATACTCTCGGGCTGCGTCTTGTCGGGGTATTGAAATAATACCTGACACCTATCCGTATCGGCGTAGTAGACTTGCACTATGCCGGTGCCAGCGGGCTTGTGGGTGGTATCCAGTACGATGACGGGTTGACCTGGCGTGAAGATCATAATACGAAAGATAGTATTTTGGGTGTGAAGCGCCGATTGAAGTTATAAACAGGCTGTGCAAATATTTTAGCCTGGCCGGAAGGGTTAATAATTTCTTCAAATCCAAAATCTGTCCAATTTCTCATTTCCCCCTACATTTACAGGCCTGTATCCTTTGAGTTTCTGCTGTAGCGTCCCAATTTCCTGTCCAGCCATTGTATCGCTTCTTATAACATATACACTTTTAATTAAATCTAATCTGTAATGGGAAAATTTTACCCACTGCTCCTGGCAATTCTGTTGCCTGCTATTAGCCATTCCCAGATCGTCTGGGACTTCTCCACTGCCACTCCAATTTCCGGCGTCCCTGCCGGTGTCACGGTCTCGGCCATTTCACAGGGCAACAATAACGGTACCACTACGCTGCTGACTACCACCTCCGCCTCTTCGGGCTATGGTGGCGCTACGGGCGGCAACAATGCCGGCGCGGCGGCCAATGTAGGGGCATTCCGTCCCGATACCACCGCCTATTTCGAATGGACACTAACCCCGGCCGCAGGCATAGCCGTTACCGTCAACCAGGTCAGTTTCGGCAGCCGCAGTACGAGTACGGGACCTCAGGCTTATGATATCCGTACCAGCCTCGACAATTTCGCCACGGCCGCCGGTTCCGGCGTACTGGCCAATAACAGTGCCTGGGCGCTTATGAGTAATGGACTGTCTGTCGCGGGAGCCCAGGGGCAGGCCATAACGCTCCGTCTCTATGCCTATAACGGTGCGGGAAATGCGTCGAAGAGTACTGCCAACTGGCGTATCGACGACCTCAGCGTCACGGCTGCCACTTCGGGGAGCATACCCCTGCCGGCGATCACCGTTAGCCCGTCTTCCCTGCCGTCATTTGCCGCCGTGGCAGGAAGTGCGTCCGGCACCCAGGTCCTCGCCATCGGAGGGATCAACCTTACCAACAACATTACCGCTACTTGTTCCGCGGGATTCGAGGTTTCTCGGGACGGCAGTAGTTTCGTTACGTCCGTGAGTTTTGCCCCGCAGGGCGGGACGCTAGCGGATACGGCGCTTCTTGTCAGACTCGCCGCCGGTGCACCGTCGGGCGCTGTCAGCGGTAACATCATATTCCGCAGCACGGGGGCCGATAGCCAGACCGTTTCCCTTTCGGGCTCGGTCACTGCGCCGGCTGCAAAGATCGTCGTCAACCAGGTATACGGCGGCGGCGGCAACTCGGGCTCTGTCTTCGCCAATGATTTTATTGAACTCTTCAACGACGCCGATACGGTGGTCAATCTCGCCGGCTGGTCTGTTCAGTATGCGTCGTCTACGGGTAGTTCGTGGCAGGTGACGCCTCTGGCGGGTACTATCCCGCCGCATGGATACTTCCTTGTAGCGGAGTCTCTGGGCTCCAACTCCACAGGGCAGCTGCCCGCGCCTGACGTTACCGGGGCGATCTCGATGAGCGCTACTACCGGCAAGGTCCTTCTGAGCAATTCTACCGCGGCCCAAACAGGGGCCAATCCCGGCGGAGCGGCCGTTATCGATATCGTCGGCTATGGCCCAGGCGCAACCGGATTTGAAACCGCGCCCGCCCCGGTGCTGACCAATTCCACTTCGGACCTCCGTGCGCCGGATGGTCAGGACGCCAATAACAATTCTACCGATTTTGTGGCAGGCACCCCCAATCCCCGTAACAGCAGCTTTACTACGGCGCCGCCGATGGTTCAGACACTGGTTCCTGCCAATAACTCGGCCAATATCCCGTCCAGCGCTATCCCTGTGCTGGTATTCACGAAGCCCGTCATCAAAAGCAGCGGGAATATCATCCTTGTTACGAATGGAGTGGACGGGACTCCCATCCCCGTTAGCGATCCCCGTATTGCGGTCAGCAATGACTCCGTCGTTTTCCATCTGGGACTGGCGGGCGGCAATATCTATTCGGTTCGCATAGCGGCCGGGACTTTCGCGGATCAGTTCGGGAACAGTTTTGCCGGTTTAACGACAAATCAGGCCTGGACCTTCAGCACTTTTAACAATACCGTTGCTCAGACACTTCCTTTCACTACCAGTTTCGACAGCTGTCTTGGCAGCGGCCAGCTGCCCAATGGATTCACTTCCTTCAGCGTATCCGGCGCCCAGGTCTGGGATTGCACGACTTTTGGCAGGGATAGCAGCAACCCGGCGGGCACCACGGCTTTTGGACACGCTGTCCAGATCAACGGTTTTGCGGCGGGCGCGAACCATGCCAATCAGGACTGGCTGATCACGCCCCGGTTCGACCTCAGCAAGACCAGTTTTCCGCTGCTGAGCTTCTGGAGCCGTAACGCCTTTGCGGGCGCTCCACTGACGCTGAAGATATCTTCCGACTATTCGGGCTCCGGCGACCCCGCTCTGGCGCACTGGACCGATCTCAACGGGAAATTACCCAGCCAGGCTTCGGATGTCTGGACGCTGTCGCCCGGCATCAACCTGTCGACTTTCAAGGATACCAGTGTCTATATCGCCTTTGTCTATACCTCGTCAACCCAGGACGGCTCCCGCTGGACGGTAGACGATATCAGCCTGATAAATTCGCCGGTTCCCCCACCGCCCAGCCTCACGCTGAGCACGGACAATTTCGAGTTTGGCTTTACGGCTACAAACAGTTGGGCTGTTCAGAAGCTACTTGTTACGGGAAATGACCTTACTTCGAATATTACCGTTACTTCTTCCGGCAGCTTCCAGGTCTCTACGGACAGCGTGAACTTCAGTGATTCCGTGGCGTTCACTGCTGCTGCGGCCAATAACAAAACAGAGCAGGTATTTATCCGTTTCAGGCCTGCGGCCGGCAACCGTCAGTTCATCGATTCTGTCATCGTCTCCATTTCCGACTCGACGGCGGTAGTCAATGTGAAAGGGAACAGCATCGACCCGGCTTCCACGCTTAGCGTTATCGACTGGAATCTCAATTGGTTCGGTACTCCCGATCCAACCCTCGGACCGACCGACAAGGCCCTGCAGAAGAAGAATGTAGGCATCGTCCTGCCCAGTCTGCACGCCGACCTGTATGCTCTCGAAGAAGTATGTGACGAGCAGGCGCTGGATTCCATCGTGGCCACTATGCCGGGTTATGCGGTCGTAGTCGGACAATACGGGTCGTTCTCGAACCCGACGATCCCCGGTGGTCCTGATCCGATGAACACTGTACAAAAGCTGGCGTTCGTTTACAATACAGCCAAGATATCGGTACTGCGTACCGACTCCCTGCTGACCCTTGGAACGAGCAATCCGCTGGATCCTTCCACTCTATATTATAATGACTGGGCGAGCGGCAGGTTCCCCTATATGCTGACGGCTAACGTTACGCTGAGCGACAACCATGGAGGAACGAATACCAAAACGATCCATTTTGTCAATGTTCATGCAAAGGCCAATACCTCTCCGGTGCTGACGGCCTATGCGCGTCGTGCAGACGGAGCGCATGCGCTGGATTCGCTGCTGAAGGTTCAGTACCCGAATGAGAACGTTGTGATCCTTGGTGATTTCAACGACGACCTGAATACAACCATCACTGCCGGTGTAAATCCGCCGGTTAGTTCGTGGAGCTCGTTCACCATCAACGATTCTGCCCTGTATGCCTTCCCGACAAAGTCGCTGAGTCTTGCGGGTCAGCACAGCGATGTCAATTTTACAAGCGTGATCGACAACGTGATCATCACCGATACCATGAGCCGCCTTTATTTGCCCTACTCGGCTACGGTGCGCTCAGATGTTGCGACGCTGGTCGCCAACTATGGCAATACGACGACGGACCACTATCCTGTGTTTACGCAGTTCTCGTTCACTCAGCCCGATACGGGAGCGATCCTGCCGCCGCTGACCTTCACCGCGGTCAAACAGGGAAATACGGCCCTTCTGAAATGGACGACAACGCCGGAAAATAAGACCAGCGTATTCGAAGTGCAGAAGAGCCTTGACGGCCGTCTGTTCCTGCCGATCGGGTTGGTCCAGGCAAAGGCGAGCAATAGTACGGATCCCAGCACCGACTATAACTTTACCGATCCCCTGCCGCTGGCGGGTACCAACTACTACCGGCTCAGGGAGATAGTAACGCTGGGCAATTCTACGTTGTCCAATACCATCAGCCTAACCTTTGCGCCGCCGCTGACAGTCACCGCGGTTCCCAACCCCGCCATCGGATTCACTGCGCTGATCGTGGCACACGCCGATGGTCCCTATCTTATCCAGATCCTGAATTCCAGCGGGAATGTGGTCAGGCAACAGAGCGGTCTGCCTTCTAACCCTGTCAATACTGTTGGCCTGGGCGGTCTGCGCGGTCTCTACACTGTAAAGGTGATTACAGCCGGCTCGATAGCGACAACCAAGTTGCTGGTGTTATAGTTTATCAGCTCTAAGCTATTAAGAGGCTGCCCAAAAAGGCAGCCTCTTTTTCGTATGTCACCGCCAGGGAAGCCCAATTATTTGAAGCTGATTTTTCTTATCCTATTGTTCATCGCGTCCGCGATGTAGAGGTTCCCTTCTGCGTCTATCGCCAGTCCGGCGGGGTAGTTGAACCGCGCCGTTGCTCCTTCCCCATCTGCGTATCCTGTGCCGCCGCCAGCGATGGTCGACACCTTCCCGGATGGGTCTGCTTTCCGGACGCGGTCGCCGTCGGTCAATAATATATTCCCTTCCTTGTCTATCACCATATCGTAGATATAAAAGAATTGAGCCGTGCTGGCGTCGCCGTCGGCCGTTCCGGGCGTGCCTGCGCCGCTGAAACGGGATACTATGCCCGCGGGCGTTATTTTGCGAATGCAATAATTTCCATTGTCTGCCACAAACATATTCCCTTGCTTGTCGAAAAGGATGGCGTTGGGGTTCAGGAATTCGGCTATAGTGGTGTCTCCGTCCACAAAGCCTTTTTATCCCTGCCGGCAAAGGTGCTAACCTGTCCGGCGGCGGTGATCTTTCTTATGCGGCCGTTGTTCGTGTCGTCAATGTAGACGTCTCCCAGTGTGCCGATCGCAATGCCGCCCATGCCGACGCTGAACTGTGCTACGGAAACGTCTCCATTGTTAAATCCGGGGATCCCTGTGCCGGCATAAGTGGACACCATTCCGTTCGCGGCAATGCGACGGACGCGGGCGTCAGCCTGATCCGTGACGTATACATTGTCGCCGCGGTCTACCTCGATGCGGTATGGGTCTACAAACTGGGCGGTATCGCCCGCTCCGTCCTTTGTGCCGAAATTGCCGTCTCCGGCCAGCAGCGAGACCTGTCCCGCCGAAATTTTTCGGATTCGCCGTCCATTGTAGTCTGCTACGTAAAGGGTTCCGTCGGCAGAAATGGCGATATCGATGGGTGTATGGAATCTGGCGGAAAGTAATGGGCCGTTCAGGTAAGCATCCGTTCCGTCGCCCGCGAATGTGCTGACGATTGCTGCCTTTTTGGGTGGTGGTGGTGGCGGTTGCTCCTTGCCGGAATTGCCTTTTCTGCAAGCCGGGGTCGTGATGAGGGCTGTGGCCGCGACCAGGGCCATGCACTGGATATATTTCATGTTAGGCAGATTTGTACCAGCATTGATCGGGAATACGAGCTTATCGTTGTATCGGAGTGTGGGAAGTTTTTGATCGGTGGGTTTTGCTTTCCTAACGGTCGGATATTGGTGTGCCAGGCCGAAAAAGGGCGGGACTATAATTGGATAACAAAAAAGATAATTGTTTGGTTTGACGATATTTTTATTTGTAAGTCAATCGATTATGAAGGTTCGAATGCTTTATTTTTGAATTCGTGCGCCGGTCGGTAGTGTAACGTTAATGCATAGTTGTATTCATAAAAAAAGTAACAATATGTACAGATTTGTGCTTTCTATTCGGGAGACCGACAGGTCAAAATTTGCGGATGTCGGAGGCAAGGGGGCCAATTTAGGCGAGTTGTCAGGAATCGGTGGGATTCAGGTTCCGGAAGGATTTTGCGTTACCACCGGAGCGTACAGTAGAGTGGTCGCCGATTGCAAGGAGCTTGATGGATTGCTGGATGAACTGGAGTTATTCAGTGCGGAAGACAGACGGGGGATCGGGATGGTCAGTGCCAGGATACGCGGACTCATTGAAGGTGCGGATATTCCAAAAGATATAGAAGCGGAGATCACGGATTGCCTTTTAAAATTTGGCGGGGATGGGGCTTATGCCGTCCGGTCCAGCGCCACGGCTGAGGACCTGCCGATGGCTTCCTTTGCGGGCCAGCAGGATAGCTATCTGAACATTATCGGATGGGAGGCTATCCTGAAGCATATCAAAAAATGCTGGGCATCGCTATACACGGACAGGGCGGTAACCTATCGCATTCAAAACGGCTTCAGCCAGCGTAGTGTCTATCTGTCTGTGATTGTTCAGAAGATGATATTTCCACAGGTCTCCGGTGTTTTATTTACGGGCGACCCGGTCACCGGCAACCGCAAGGTCCTGTCGATCGATGCCAGCTATGGCCTCGGAGAAGCGCTGGTCGCCGGTCTGGTAACACCGGAGTGCTACAAGGATACGGGAAGGGAAAATCGAACAGGTGCGGCGGGACAGTCAGGCGGCGGGAGAGCCTTTGCCGGCAGGGCGACCGGCGCTGACGGACGGGCAGATCCTGCAACTGGAGGCGATCGGCAGAACGATCGAAGGACATTTCGGCTATCCCCAGGATATCGAATGGTGTTTGGCCGAGGGCGCATTTTATATTGTCCAGAGCCGCCCGATCACTACTTTGTTTCCGATACCCGAGTCGGGTGAGGACGGGAATCACGTCTACGTTTCCGTAGGACACCAGCAAATGATGACTGACCCTATGAAGCCGCTCGGATTGTCTTTATTCCAGCTGACGTCTGCGGCGTCCATGCATAAGAGCTGCAGGGAGACTGTTTGTCGATATAACGAACCATCTGGCGTCGTCGGCCGGAAGAAGAATTATGGTAGACGTCCTTGGAAAATCAGACCCACTTTGATAAAAGATGCGATAGCGACCATTCTGGAGCGGGGGATTTTGTGAGATTGATGCCGGATGACGGAAAAGATGCGGCGGGCAAAAAGGAGCCGTCGTTCCGGGATTTTGAAACCCTGGTCGACTACGATCCGGGCGTGGTCGATGAACTGATCAGGGGCAGCGAGTTATTCCGGGCGGAACTGCAACGGGTCATCCAAACGAAATCAGGGCCTGAACTGATCGATTTTATCCTGGAAGACGCCCGGCAACTAAGGATGGGACTTTTCGATTCACGGAGTTTTGGTGTGATCATGACCGCAATGAACGCTTCGTCATGGATCAACGAAAGGATGCTCGAATGGCTGGGTGAAAAGAACGTGGCGGACACGCTGACTCAATCGGTACGCAATAATATTACTTCGGAGATGGGGCTTGAGCTACTGGATCTGGCTGACGTCGTCCGTCCTTATCCGGAAGCTGGTGGGATATTTACAAATTATAAAAGGAGATGATTTTTGGACGGACTGACCCGCCTCCGGGGCGGACAGACGGTCCGGGACGCGATCTATAACTACCTCGATAAATATGGAATGCGGTGTGCGGGGAGATCGATATAACGAGAACGCGCTGGAGCGAAAAAGCCGGCTGCAATTGTCCCGATGATACTGAGCAATATCAGAAATTTTGAACCCGGTGCCGGCAAACGGAAATTTGAGCAGGGTCTGCAGGAGGCATTGAAAAAGAGAGGGAGTTATTGGATCGGTTGAAGCAGCTTGCCGGATGGCGAACAAAAATCTGCTGAAGCCAAACGGATGATCAGTCTGGTCCGGGATCTGGCCGGTTTCCGGGAATACCCGAAATACAGCATAGTGAGTTGCTACTTTATTTACAAGAAGGCGTTGTTGAAAGAAGCAGAGCGGCTGGTACAGGCCGGTGTTATTCATGAAAAGGAGGATATCTACTATCTCAGCTGTGAAGAACTTCGCGAGGCTGCCGGAATAAACCGACTGGACTACCGGATCATCGACCGGCGAAAGGCCGAGTACATTCTGTATAAAAAACTAACTCCGCCGCGCGTCATCACGTCTGATGGGGAAATTATCACCGGAAAGTACAAACGCGAGAATCTTCCGGCTGGCGCCATTGTGGGGCTGCCTGTTTCTTCCGGAATTGCAGAGGGCCGGGCTCGCGTTATCCTGAATATGGAAGACGCCGATCTGGGGGAAGGCGACATCCTGGTCACGCCCTTTACAGATCCCAGCTGGACCCCACTATTTGTATCTATAAAGGGACTGGTGACGGAAGTTGGCGGTCTGATGACCCATGGGGCGGTTATCGCGCGTGAATATGGATTGCCGGCAGTTGTTGGGATGGATAACGCAACCAGGCTGATCAAAGACGGGCAGAGGATCCGGGTGAATGGGACGGATGGATATGTGGAAATACTATAAGGGCAAAGTGGACGGTTTTTCAGTTTAATATTAACAAATTGTTACTCACTAGGGGTTCCAGGGCGATTTTGTGTATGCGCCTTTGGAACCTCTAGTTTTTTAAACCAATGCTAAAAACACGTTTACTTATGAACATTCGATTTCTATTAGTGGTAGGAGTATGGTTGTCGTGCATTGAGTTCGTCCCGGGCTAATATGCCGAACCATAACATGTATTACCAGGTTGCTTCGCGGGAGCCTGTAAAAGGGGCAGTGGTTGGCGCAGACGGCTCACCTGTTGCCGGTGCCACAGTCAAATCACTTTCCACCAATCACACAACAACAACTAATGAAAAGGGGGAATTTACTCTGGCGGCGAACGAGGGCGAAAAGCTCAGGATAACTATCGTTGGTTACAACGATCAGGAAGTAACAGTCAGAGGCACATCGCTGCGGGTGACAATGACAATCGGCAACGCCCAGCTGGGAGAGGTAGTCGTGGTGGGTTATGGCAGTCGTACCAAAGCCGACGTGACCGGTTCGCTGACCCAGTTAAAGGCCGATAATATAAGACAGGGGGTTAATATCTCTGCGGACAACATGCTTCAGGGTAAAGTAGCGGGTGTACGCATCGCTCAATCCAGTGGTGAACCCGGCGCCGGGGTTGATCTGTATATCCGCGGTGTGGGCTCTATCCGCAGTGGAAGCACGCCGCTGTTTGTGATAGACGGCGTGCCGCTGAGCAATGATAACGTGAGCGCAGGCAGCCCTGACTTCGGATTGGGCAGCACCGACGCGAAGAATCCGCTGAATTTTCTGAATACCAGCGATATCGAAACCATCACCGTATTAAAGGATGCTTCTGCGGCGGCTATCTACGGCGCCAGGGGTCCAACGGTGTGGTGCTTATAACGACAAAACGGGGTAAAAAAGGGGATCCCTCCCTGACTTATGATACGTACGTAGGTACGTCCAAAGTCATCAAAAAATGGACCTCCTTTCTGCGTCGGACTACCGGAAGGCAATTGCCAATCAGGCTTTTGACCATGGTGGTAATACCGACTGGCAGGACGCGATCCTTCGCAAAGGGTTCATTCAGAACCATAATTTGTCGTTTACGAAGAACACTTCTACAGGTAGCTATGTGGCATCGGTTTCCCGTCTTGACCAAAATGGCATCGTAAAGAGCAGCAGCTTCAAAAGAACGACCGGCCGGTTGAATGCCGAAGAGTCCTTCTTCGATAACAGGAGGCTGACGGTCAAACTGAACATGACCGCCAGCAATATCGATGAAACAGGCATACCGAACGGTAACACCGCCGGGTCGGACGGACAGTTGATCATCTACGCCCTGATGGCCAACCCCACCAGATCGATTTATGACTCTGCCGGAAAATACACCAATTTCAATCAGATCCAGCTGTTCAACCCCTC
Organism: Puia sp. P3; assembly: GCF_050632245.1. Lineage (NCBI taxonomy): Bacteria > Pseudomonadati > Bacteroidota > Chitinophagia > Chitinophagales > Chitinophagaceae > Puia > Puia sp. P3. The sequence continues at coordinate 5,879,098 of NZ_CP192583.1, read as the reverse complement.
TATGTGCTCAGCGTCTATGATGACAGAACCAATACGTTTCGCGTGCTGGGCAATCTGGAAGCCTCATTGCGTCTGTTGCCGGGACTGAACTATCGCTTCAATCTGGGTATCGACAAAACAACTTCGGAGCGGAATACCACAATGTACCCGAACGTTACTGATCGTACCCCCGGGGCGCCTATGTACAAAACGACGTAAAATCACTGACTACTTTGCTGGAGCACTACCTCACCTATAACCTGGCCATTCAAAAACACCAGGTAGAAGTATTGGGTGGATTTTCTTATCAGAAGTTCAGGTTCTCGGGTACGGCCTTTGGGATGCAGAACATTGCTGCACAGGGTACAGGTGTACCCCCGATGTATAATCCGGGGTATTCGGGAATTCCTTCCGCCCCCAGCGGATATGCTCAGGAGAACGAGCTCCAGTCTTACTTCGGACGTGTGAACTATAACTTCGACAACCGATTTCTGTTTACGGCATCGATCCGCGCAGACGGCTCTACCCGGTTCGGTGACAACAACAAATATGGCTACTTCCCCTCTTTTGCGGGAGGCTGGAACATTACACGTGAAAAATTTCTGGAAAACATTCCTGCGATCAGGAGTTTGAAGCTGCGTGCCAGTTGGGGACAAACGGGTAACCAGGAAGTGCCCAACAAGATCACCCAGGCGAGCTATACCCTGTCTTCGGGTTCAGGATATTACCTCGATGGTACTAACCTCGTGAATGGAGTTTCAGTCAACCGTACCGCCAACCCAAATCTCAAATGGGAGCTAGTCGAACAATATAATGCAGGTGTTGACTTCGAGCTTTTCAAAAACAAATTATACGGTTCGATCGAGTATTATAACAAGACTACCAGAGACCCTATCCTGAACATTCCGTCTGAACCATTGAGTCCAACTACCACCGTATGGAAGAACGTCGGTGCGCAGATCATCAACAAGGGGGTTGAAATTACACTGGGATCGCAGATCATCAACACGAAGGACCTGACCTGGTCAGTCGATGTCAACGGGTCTACACTGAATAACACCATCAAAAACCTGCCTGTTTCCGAGTTGTATTCCGGTAGTATTTCAGGCCCGGGACTTTCGGGCGTGACCGCCAATATCTATAAGAACGGATACGCGGCGGGTTCGTTCTTTATGTTAAAGCACCTGGGCTACGACAAGAATGGTAAGGACGTATTCGAAGATAAGAATGGGGATGGCATTATCAATGCGGATGACAGGGAGATCTTCCAGGGTGCAATTCCCAAATTTAACTACGGCTTTAATAGCCAGCTGCGCTTTAAGACTATCGATATGTCAGTCTCGTTCATTGGGCAAGCGGGCGGGTACTTGTTCAACAACACCGCGCTTGACCTGAATATCAACAACCTGGCATCGGACCGCAATGTGCTGAAAAAATACGTTGACGCCAAAGCAAACATTGGCAACCAGGTGACCGTGTCGTCACTGTACCTGGAGAAATCAGATTTCCTCCGTCTCAACAACCTGCGTCTGGGAAATACCTTTAGTTTTAAACAGCTTCCGTGGATGCAGTCGATCAATTTATATGTAAGCGCCCAGAATCTGTTTACGATTACAAAATATTCGGGGTACGATCCTTGGTGAATACCACCAAAAATGCAAACGGCAACCAGTCGCTGGGTGTCGACTATGCTACCTATCCTTCAACAAAAACATTCCTGTTAGGCGCAACGATCAAATTCTAAATCATTTGAAATATGAACAACAGATCATTTAAACTGAATATAATAGTAGCCTGCTCATTCCTGATGGCAGCCACAGCCGGCTGTACCAAACTTAAAGAGCAGGTAATCGATGAAGTGCTGGGCTCCAATATTGCAAGCCCCCAAAATGCTCTGGCTTCGGCATACGGGCAAATGGACAATGGTACTTTTGTAGACCATAGCCAGGTGTTTTCCCTGCAGGAATATTCGACAGATGAAGCAATATTGCCTACACGTGGCAGCGACTGGGGCGACGGGGGTATCTATCGCGCTATTCATGAATTTACATGGGGGCCGTCCAATTCCATGCTTACCAACACGTGGAATAGCCTTAATAATGGTATTACGCTATCACTGACTGCCATCAGCACCATTAACAAATCAACTGCTCCCAACAAAGCCCAGCTGCTGGCGGAAGCCAAGGGACTTCTGGATCTTTACACCTTTCATGCTCCTGGACCTATACGGCCAGGCGCCCTACCGGGATCCAGCCGTGGACAATGCGCCGTTGCAGGTAAGAAAGGCAGCAACCGCCATCGATGACCTGATCAAAGACGTTGAATCGCTGATTCCGGATCTGGCAAATATCGGTCAGAACAATACAGGTAACGGGCGCTTCACAAAACAGGCGGCTTATGCCCTGCTGGCAGATATGTATCTTAACCGTGCCGTATACAAAGACCGTTATAATACCTCCACTTTCAACTTTAGTGAAGCGGCGGTTGATAACAACGGAACTGATATGGACAAGGTAATTTCCTACACTTCTCAGCTGATCGGGGGGCAATTCAAACTGGAAAGCAACTTTTTCCACAATTTCGACATACAAAACGCGAACGGGACCGAACTGATCTTTGTCATTACCCAATATGTAAACACCCTGCGCAGCAGCAGTAATAATTTTGCATATATGCCGATGGAAAGAAATCAGAAACCTTCTCCGGCTAACCGCGGCACCAATGCCATCTGCACTACTCCTGAGTTCTATGCTACCTGGGATAACAATCATGATGACCCGCGCTTTCAAAGGCACTATCAGTATGCCGACGGCACCTGGTTCATGAATGACGGTACAGATGTCAGCGTGCCTGCAACCAGTCTTGTAGTCGGTACCACCTTGCCCTGGTTCCACTTCAACCGCGGTATGCAGGTTGGTCAGCAGTATGGGCCGCGCCTTTCGGGGACCGATTATGAGCGCACGCCCGATGGCCGTATCAAAGTAAGCAAGCTGTATTGCGAAAAGGCTCCTACCCAACTCATGGACTTCACGCCTGCTCTCAATTTCGATGACCCCAACCAGTCCGTATTCACTCAGTTGGAGATCAATCGCGGCGTTCGGCCATTCAAATACGAGTTCGATCCGCAGGGGCAAAACAGCAGAAGCAACTGTGCTATTCCGGTCTACCGTCTCGGCGGAATGTATTGTATGCGAGCAGAAGCATATCTGCGCAAAGGCCAGACTGCACAGGCATTGGCTGACGTGAATATTCTGCGTACGAGCAGAACCCGTGAAGCGCTCTATGCAAATGCCCCCGGAACGGCGCTAGCTTCTATCGACATGCAGAAGCTCTACAATGAAACCGGGTTTGAAATGTATTGGGAAATGTACAGAAGAAAAGCCGCTATCCGGTTTGGCAAGTTCGAAGCAGCCGGTACAGCCAAGCCTGTGTCTCAGCCTTTCCGCCGTATTTACCCCATTCCGCAATCTACAATGGATGCTACAAAGATATTCGCGCAGAATGACGGCTATACAAAGTAGAATTCTGTAAGGAATCACAAAAGGAAAACCCGCTACAGCCAGATCCTGTAGCGGGTTTTTGTCATCTTAGGAGCTTATTTCAATTTCTTCCGAAGCCATGCCCGGGCCGGCTCATCGTATATCTTCAGGCTTATATAAGCCAGTATGATCGCACCGGAAAATGTAAGCAATGCGAAAGGCCAGGCTTCGGCAATTGTTATACCTTTATGATCGCTCACCCAGGCGACATAGAAGTAAACCAGCCGGCTTTTTACCTGCGGTTGAGACGCAGTGTTAAAAGATTGAAACAAATTGGACAAATGGAAGAAATAAAAAAAGCCGAAAACCAGTGTTTTCGGCTTGTGTACCGCGTAGGGGAGTCGGAACCCCTCATTCCTCCGTGAAAGGGAGGCGTCTTAACCGATTGACCAACGCGGCGTTTGACTTTCCTTTTCGTTTTTTCGTGAAAGGAGTGCAAAGATATAAGCAAGTTGAAAACCCGCCAAATTTTTTACCCGATTCGTTGTCAAATTTTTACCCTGGATAGAAGGGGGTGGGTTGGGCTGGCTTGTGATGAGTGTGTGCAGGCCCGGGAGGTAGGCCCGGGTGGATTGGGGATTTGCGGAATATATGACCGCGGGCAGGCGGGGGCGCAACCGCGGTAGGGGCAATCCTATTATCTCCAACCGAAATTGGGGCTGGCCAACCTGCTGGCTTTAAGAAAATTAGGCGTTGTTTTCAATTGATACCCAAAAAATTACATAGTCGTAAACAGGCAATATTGTAACTTCGCTACCTTAAAATTCAAAACACAAATTCATTTGTTATGAGCACAGTTAAAGTTGCTATCAATGGCTTTGGCCGAATCGGGCGTTTGGCGTTCCGTCAGATCCACGGTTTGGAGGGTATCGAAGTAGTGGCGATTAATGACTTGACCAGCCCCAAGGTATTGGCTCACCTGCTGAAATACGACAGTGCACAGGGCCGCTTCGAAGAAGAAGTAAAGTCTACAGAGAACTCGATTGTCGTCAACGGCAAAGAGGTAAAGATATATGCCCAGAAGAACCCTGCTGAAATTCCATGGAAACAACACGATGTAGACGTTGTCCTGGAATGCACGGGTTTCTTTACCGATAAGGACAAGGCTGCCGCTCACCTCACCGCAGGTGCGAAAAGGGTGGTTATCTCGGCTCCCGCTACCGGTGACCTCAAGACCATTGTTTTCAACGTTAACCACAATATTCTGGATGGCAGCGAGACGATCATCAGCTGTGCTTCCTGTACTACCAACTGTCTGGCTCCCATGGCTCAGGTCCTGGACGAGAAGTTTGGTATCGTGACCGGTCTCATGACGACGATCCATGCGTATACCAACGATCAGAATACGCAGGATGCGCCGCACCCCAAGGGCGATCTGCGCAGGGCCCGTGCCGCGGCGGTCAATATCGTGCCCAACAGCACAGGCGCTGCCAAGGCCATCGGCCTGGTACTGCCCAGTCTGAAAGGCAAGCTCGATGGTGGCGCACAGCGCGTACCGACCCTCACCGGTTCGCTGACAGAACTGGTTACTGTCCTGAACAAGAAGGTGACTATCGAAGAAGTCAATGCCGCCATGAAGGCCGCAGCCAACGAAAGCTTTGGATACACCGAAGACGAGATCGTAAGCAGCGATATCATCGGTATCCGCTACGGATCCCTGTACGACGCCACCCAGACCCGTGTTATCACCAATGGCGACCAGCAGCTGGTCAAAACCGTCAGCTGGTATGACAATGAAATGAGCTATGTAAGCCAGCTCGTTCGCAGCCTGCACTATTTTGCCAAATTGATCTCCAAATAAGATTGCATCTTCAAGCCCGGGCAGCCTGCCCGGGCTTCTTTAATCTAACTATTTTATGAGCCAGTTCAGCCAGCACAGCTTTGCTAATGAAAAAGCCCTCGTCCGGGTGGATTTTAACGTCCCTCTCAACGACAAATACGAGATCACCGATGACACCCGTATGCGCGCGGCTATCCCCACCATTAAAAAATACTTTCTGACGGCGGCAGTGTCATTCTGATGAGTCATCTTGGCCGGCCGAAAGACGGTCCCACCGAGAAGTATTCGCTGAAACACCTCGTCCCTCACCTGCAGCAGCTGCTGAATGCTCCTGATCAGCCGAATGTTCCCGTCCTTTTTGCCGACGACTGCATTGGCGAGAAGGCGTTTCTCACCGCGAAGATGCTCCGTTCCGGGGAAGTTCTTTTGCTCGAGAATCTGCGATTTTATAAGGAGGAAGAAAAGGGTGACAAAGGCTTTGCGGAAAAGTTGTCGAAGTTGGGTGATGTATACGTGAATGACGCGTTTGGTACCGCCCACAGGGCGCATTCGTCCACGGCGGTCATCGCACAGTTCTTTCCCAAAGACAAGAGGATGTTTGGTCTGCTGATGGAAGGCGAGGTCAGCAGCGCTGAAAAAGTATTGCACGAGGCGCAGAAGCCCTTTACCGCCATCATCGGCGGCGCCAAGGTTTCCGACAAGATACTCATTATCGAGAACCTGCTGGAGCGGGCTACCGATATCATCATCGGAGGCGGTATGGCCTATACCTTTGTCAAGGCTCAGGGCGGCAAGATAGGTAATTCCCTTTGCGAAAACGATCGTCTCGATACGGCGCGTGATCTGCTGAAGAAGGCGGAGGCGAAAGGGGTCAGAATACATCTCCCTTCAGACTCGATTATTGCCGACAAGTTCGATGCCAACGCCAACGACTCTACGGCGCCCAGCAACAATATCCCCGACGGCTGGATGGGGCTTGACATCGGCGAGAATGCCTGCGAGCAATTCGGCAACGTAGTTCGCATGTCCAGGACGATCCTCTGGAATGGTCCGATGGGGGTTTTTGAAATGGCCAAATTTCAGCACGGAACCAAGGCTATCGCGAAGGCTGTGGCCGATGCTACGCAGAAGGGCGCCTTCTCGCTGGTAGGTGGCGGCGATTCAGTAGCTGCCGTCAACCAGTTCGGTTATGCCGACAAGGTTAGCTATGTGTCCACCGGCGGGGGAGCGATGCTGGAATATTTCGAAGGAAAGGAACTGCCCGGAATTGCTGCAGTCAAGGCATAGGCGAAGGCCCGCCTTCGGCCGGCCGGCCAGCCGATCATCATATTTGAATTGAATTTAGCCCGATAATCATTAGATTTATCGGGCTATTTTTTTGTCATATGAAATACCCGATCCTGCTTTGGGTCCTGCTCGGACTCCTGTCTCCCGCCATTGCGCAAAGGTCCCATCATCCCATCGACCCGTTTGCGGGTCTGGACACTCTATTTGCCCGGGTACTTCAGGACTGGCATGCCGCCGGCTTTGCTGTGGCGGTGGTAGAGAAGAAGAAAGTAGTCTATTCCAGAGGCTTCGGCTACCGCGACGTGGAGAACAGGCAGCCCGTTACACCACATACCCTTTTTGCCATCGGATCCTGCACCAAGGCGTTTACGGCGGCTCTGATCGGGCAGCTCGACCGCCAGGGAAGGCTGGATATCGACAAGCCGGTCCGGGACTATCTACCCGAGTTGAAATTCTATAATGAAACGATGAACAGCACGATCACGCTGCGTGATATGATGTGTCACCGTACAGGGCTGCCCCGTCATGACTATGCCTGGTATCTTTTCAATTCCGGTTCGAGGGACTCCCTTATCCACCGGATACAGTATCAGGAGCCTACGGCGGGCGTCAGGGAAAAATGGCAGTATAATAACTTCATGTTCCTGGCTCAGGGTATGGTTGTTCAGAAATTGACGGACAGCAGCTGGGAAAGTAATATTGCGGAACGGCTTTTCAAGCCGTTGGGTATGAGCGAATCCGATCTTTCCGTAGCCGATCTTCAAAAGGCGCCGGAAGCCGCGATCGGATATGAATTAAAGAAAGACAGCGTTGTTCAAAGAGTAGACTATCACGTCGTCGAGGCTATAGCGCCGGCCGGAGCGATCAATAGCAGCGTCAATGATATGTCGGCCTGGGTAATGACCTGGGTCAACGGCGGTAAATACCAGGACAGAGAAATACTACCGGCCAGCTACGTCAACGAGGCTATCAGCGCCCAGATGGTCAGCGGGGGAGGAGTCCCTTCCAAAGAAGCTCCCGATATCTTTTTTCCAGCTATGGATTTGGATGGTCGCTTGCTTCCTATCGCGGTCACTACCGGGTAGAGCACGGCGGTAATATAGACGGCTTTACCGCAAGCACCTGTTTATTCCCTTCGGATAGTATCGGTATCGTTGTGCTGTGCAACCAGAGCAGCTCGCAGGTGCCGGCTATCGTAAGGAATTTTATCGCGGACAGGCTCCTGCGTCTTGGGTACAAAGACTGGAGCACTTATCTGAAGAGTCTGGCGGACAAAGGACGCGCCGATGCGAAGGCGGCGGCTTCAGCCAGGGTCGCTCCGCCCGGGTCGCTAACGCGTCCGTCTCATGCATTGGACGATTATGCGGGAATTTATAGCAATCCAGGCTATGGCAGCATGGAAGTCGTCGCCGAACACGACTCACTGTGGGTTAATTTTCCGCACGTAATATGGTGGCTGAGGCATTCCCGCTACGATGTATTCGACCCATTGGAAAAAGATCCGAAGGCGGGGATCGATACTACGGATGACGGCCCGCTGAAAGTGCAGTTCAATATGGATCAGGGTGGAAATATCAACAGTATCGCAATGAATATCGAGCCGGCTCTGAATAAACCCATTTTTTTAGCCGCACGCCAAAGCCGAACGTCCTGACTCCGGCGGACCTGCAGCGATATGCGGGGAATACCAAATCGCCAATGTTACTATAAAGTGTTATGTCAAGAACGAAACGACGCTCTATCTTGTCGTTCCGGGACAGCCGGAATATGAGCTGCTTCCGGTGGGGAAGGATAAGTTCGTGCTAAAGACGCTGCCGAATTTTGAAGAGCAGTTCGTTGTCGATGAAAAGGGGAAGTTTCCGCCATTCTATCGGTGCAGCCCAATGGCACTTTTAAGGCTGTGAGGAAAAAGCAGCCGTAGCGGTCGCGATCCTGACGACGATCTTTCCAAACTGATTTGCACCGTCCATCCATCGGAAGGCGGCCTCTCCATCTTCGAGACTGAATATTTTGTCGACTACCGGGTGAATCCGGTGCGTTGCGACGAATGCAATCATCGCTCTGAAGTCATTAGGATTACCCATGGTGGAGCCAAGAACGTTCAGTTGTTTCCAGAATATGCGGCGGAGCACAACGTTGGAGGGGTTTCCTCTTGTGGCACCATAGAAGACTAGCCGGCTACCGGGAAAGGCGAGGTCGAACAATTCGTTTACCCCGTCGCCACCGGCACCGTCTATGGTTACGTCGAAGCCGCCTGCCAGTCCGCGAAGTTCTCCGACCCATCCCTCTTTTTTGTAATTGACGGCGCCTGCCGCGCCCATGGATAGCGCCCTGGCCAGTTTGTCATCGCTACCCGAGGTAACATAAACCTGTGCGCCTGCAGCCAGCGCGAACTGGAAGGCGAAAAGTGCAACCCCGCCTCCAATCCCAGTGATCAGCACCTTTTCTCCTGACCTGACCTGCGCGCGTGTCATGATCGCCCGCCAGGCCGTTACACCGGCCAGCGGCAGCGCTGCGGCCTCTTCGAAGGATAAATGAGCTGGTTTTTCGACGAGATTGTTTGCGGGCACTTTTACGTATTCGGCCAGCGTGCCGTCGTCCGGCAGGCCTAAGATCTTAAATGAGCTGGGGCTTTGAAAGGCCGGATTGTCGCCCCAGGTCAGGGCAGGGTCGATGATCACCTGCCTGCCGACCCAGCGCTCGTGGGATGGGCCGGATGCGGTAACAACTCCGGCCCCGTCAGAACCGGGTGTGATGGGGTATTTTAGGCCGGCATATTGCCCTTTTTGGATCCATACGTCCCGGTGATTCAGTGCAGCGGCGTATACCCTAACGATCGCATCGTCGGGTCCTGCCTGGGTTCGGGGATTGCCCGAACCTCAAGGGGATGATCCTTTTCAGCTATCACCAGCGCTTTCATGGTAGTACCAGTATTTAGCTTTTGTGTCAGAACTAGTATTTAAAAACCTTTCCGCCAGCCATTACTTCCTGTGTCTTTTCGTCGAAAGTCACTTTTTCTCCTGTACGGTAGGCGGCGTTGGCCATGATCACGGCGATGGAGTGTTTGTAGCCTGCCTCGATGGGGGCATTGGGCTGCTTTCTGCTGCGGACACATTCCATCCAGTTGCGTACGTGTGCGGTGGTCAGCGGGTCGCCTCCCGTGCTTGCTTCGGTAGAGATCTTTTCGCCCAGCTCTTTTAATGAAATCTCCGGCAGCTGGTTGGCGTGCATTCCCATTGCAGATGCATATCTTTCCGTCAGTCCGCCGACGGGGGTGATCTTGTTAGTGTCAAGGTTCAGAGTCCCGCCGTTGGAGTAGTAGATTTCTTTTGTTTCACCGTCAGAATTTGTCTGACGGGAAGTAAAGGTCACCTGGAAGCCTGTGGAATGATCGTCCAGCGGGCCGTAGTCGAATACAGCGGTCATTGTGTCTGCATTCTTGCGTCCGTCTTTCCAGCAATAAATGCCGCCGTTGGCCGACACCGACCGGGGATGGGGCAGGTTGGCAAACCAGTGTACTGTATCGATCTGGTGGCTCATCCACTGACCCGGAAGACCAGAAGAATAGGGCCAGAAAAGGCGGAATTCGAGGTGTTTGCGGGCGTCGAATGCTTCGTAGGGACGGTTGATCAGGAATCGTTTCCAGTCGGTATCCTCTTCACGGAGCTGTGCTACCAGTGGCGGGTCTGCGCCAGCGTCCGGGCTGATTCACGTTCCAGGTGAGCTCGACCATGACGATCGGTCCGAATTTTCCGGACTGGATAAATTCGGCGGCTGCATGATAGTTGGCGCCACTGCGGCGCTGAGAGCCTATCTGAACGATCTTTCCGGAATCCTTAACTGCTTTCAGGACGGCCCTTGCGTCGTCCATTGTCTCGGCCAGTGGTTTTTCCGTATATGTATCACGGCCTGCCTTGACGGCCTCGATAGTATGCCAGGCGTGCTGGAAGTCTGCCGTGCTGATTATCACGGCGTCTACTTCTTTTATATTGTACAATTCGTCGTTGTTGACGCAGGCCTGTATGGAGTGGCCGAATTTCTGGGCGAGAAAATCTTTTCCTTCCTCTCTTCTTTTCTTCCATATATCCGACACCGCGATGATATCGAAATTCATCTCCTGGTTGGACCTGAGAAATGCCGGGATATGGTCGTTGCGGTGACGGTCGGAAAATCCTACCACTCCTACGCGTACCCGGTCGTTCGAGCCGATGATCCTTCTATAGCTGGCTGCGCTCAGGCCTAAGGAGCCCATATATGTGGCCATACCGGCCATAGAACTTTTACGGATAAAATCCCTACGGGTTGTTGTCATTGTTGAAGTGATTTTAAGTAGGATAAATGTACTAATTTAGGTCATCCAACAAAGAAAATGGGTGTTATATGATCAATCTAAGACCTTATTATTTACGAAAACGTTTCCGGAAGGTACTGCTGACCCTGGTTACGCTGGTATCTTTTCGTGGTATTTCACAGCCGCTGCCAGTTAAGGTCACCAGGGGATCCGCCCCATCATTCCGTGACCATTACGGTCGACGGAGCGCCTTTCACAACCTTTATGTATCCCGATACGCTGGAGAAGCCTGTCCTTTATCCTATATATGCACCCGATGGCCAGCTGATCACGCGCGGGTTCCCTGTCGCCCCCCGTGCCGGGGAGCCGGTCGACCATCCGCATCACCTGGGTCTCTGGTTCGATTACGAGAACGTGAACGGACTGGATTTCTGGAATAATTCCTACGCTATTGCTGCCAGCAAGAAAAGTCAGTATGGCTGGATCCGTACAGACAGCATTTTGCAGGCAGGCAGCTTTAGCGGTGTTTCGGGCGGCCGGGAGTCGCTGCCTCCTGTGGCCTCCGGGACGGCTCATCCTTCCCACGGACGGGCCGACGTAGGGATACTCAGGTATTCTGCCCGATGGACCGATCAAAAGCAGGACGTCCTTCTTACCGAGCATACCACTTACGTCTTCAGCGCAACGCGAGCTGAGCGGATTATCGATCGTTATACGACCCTGGATGCAAGCGTGGATGTCAGTTTCCCCGATGCAAAGGATGGCATGCTGGGGCTGCGCGTGACCAAAGAGCTGCAGATACCTTCGAATACGCCCGGAGAGTTTGTCGATGACAAGGGAAATATTACAAAGGTTGCGGCGGGGCATACTCCCGACATCAACGGAAACTATCTGACGAGCGAGGGAAAAACGGGAGACAGCGCCTGGGGCACCCGCGGCACCTGGTGTCTGTTATACGGCAAAAAACAAAATGACACGCTCAGTATCGCTATCATCGATCATCCCCGCAATCCCGGTTATCCAACCTACTGGCATGCCCGGGGCTATGGCCTTTTTGCAGCCAACCCGCTGGGCCAGAAAATTTTCAGCAATGGAAAGCAGGTGTTAGGCTACAAGCTGGAAAAAGGACAGTCGGTTACTTTCCGATACCGAATAGTCACTGCCGCCGGCGGCAGGTCGTTGTCCACCGGCAGGATCGGGCAGCTTGCCGATGCTTTTGGCAAGATGGAATGAGAAATGGATGCAATGACCTAAAAAGGGTTTTACAGGGTGACCAAAAGTGTTAATTTTACCCCGTTAACTTAAAATCTAAATAAATGAGTACGAGTAAATTGACCTTGATCGTTATCGCAGTTCTCCTCCTGTTTCTCGGCGGCTGTGGCTGCAATAGCTACAACGGGCTGATAACGGTAGACCAGAGCGTCAAGACTTCCTGGAGTAATGTCGAGACCAATTATCAGCGCCGGACCGATCTATACAACAGCGTAATAAAGGTCATCGAAGGATCCGCCAATTTCGAAAAATCCACGCTGAAGGAAGTCATCAATGCCCGGGCCAATGCAACCAAAATACAGGTCGATGTCAACGATTCTGCTTCCCTTGCCCGTTTTCAGCAGGCACAGGGACAGCTGCAGAGTTCTTTCAGCCGCCTGATGGCAGTTGCGGAGAATTACCCCGACCTGAAAACAACCCAGCAATTCAAAGACTTTCAAACGCAAATCGAAGGCACGGAGAACAGGATCAATGTTGCACGCCGGGACTTCAATGCGGCCGTCAATGAATATAACCTAAAGGTCAAGCGTTTCCCGAACAATATCTTCGCCGGTATCTTCGGCTACCACGAGAAGCCATATTATAAGTCGGATCCTGGCAGCGAGAACGCTCCCGAGATACATTTCGATATCAAATAACTACCGGCGGCCGACTTTGCGAAGAGTCGGCCGCTAACTTTAGTCTTCTGAGTAGCTATGTATATTCCTTTTATATCCCGCAGGCCTTTGCTGGGGCCGGACGAACAGCAGCAGATAGTGGCAGCGATACAATCGGCTGAACGGCTAACCAGTGGCGAGATCCGGGTATTTATCGAAAGGCACTGCCGTTATGTCGATCCGCTGGACAGGGCGACAGAGGTCTTTGCCGGCCTGAAGATGGAACAGACGAGTGCCCGCAACGGAGTACTTGTATATGTGGCTCTGAGGGACCGTCAGCCTGGCGGTCTTTGGAGATCAGGGCATCCACGAGAAAGTTGGACAGGCTTTCTGGACCGAACAGGTGCGTACAATCCTGTCCCATTTTAACAAATCCGACTATGCCGGAGGGATCGCAGATGTGGTGACCGGCATCGGGGAGGCGCTTCGGCGGCATTTCCCTTATGACCGTGAAAACGATGAAAATGAATTACCCGACGATATTGTATTTGGAAAATAATATAATGAACAAGCTCCTTTTACTATTTGCCTTTCTGTTCCTGCCGGTGGCCGGGCTTTGGGCACAGGAAGTACCGGCCAGACCCGATCCGCCCCGGCTGGTCAATGATTTTGCCCATGTCATGACAGGCGATCAGATAGCATCGCTCGAGCGCAAGCTCGTGGACTATGACGACAGTACTTCGGTACAGATCGCCATCGTTACCGTCGCGGATATCGGTGACTATGACATCGAAGACTATGCGCTAAAGCTATTCAGGGCCTGGGGTATCGGAAATAAGAAGAATAATAACGGAGTACTCGTCCTGGTGGACATGCACAGTCGTAAGGTATATATTCAGACGGGCCTTGGACTGGAAGGCGCCATTCCGGATGTCACGGCGAAGTCTATTATCGACAATGAGATGGTCCCCAATTTCAAGGGTGGCGGTCAGGACAATTTTTATCGCGGATTTAGCCATGCCGCGGATGCGCTGATCAAGGCTGCGGCGGGGGAGTACAAGGCCCCTTCGGGATATGAGCAAAGAGGGAACCGTGGCCGTCATGGCGGAGGCGGTAATGTCCTCGGGTTCCTGATTTTTATATTTATTCTCATCATCGTCTTTATCAGCCGTAATCGCGGTGGCGGCGGTGGTGGGGGAGGCGTTTACCGGGGAAGCGGCATACTTCCTTTTATTATCGGCACCATGGTAGGGCGTGGGTTTCGTGGCGGCGGTGACTGGGGCGGTGGAGGAGGAGGCGGCTGGTCCGGCGGAGACAGTGGAGGCGGCGGATTCGGCGGATTTGGCGGGGGTGATACCGGAGGCGGCGGAGCAAGCGGAAGCTGGTAAGATGCCTGATCTGGCTTAATAAAGAAGGCCCCGGGAATTCCGGGGCCTTTTGCTGGGGCCTTTTTCGTGGACCACTTCTATATATCAGAATCCTTTTTTGCTGTCGGTAAGTTTAGTTTTTATATAGTCTGCCTGATCCTGGAGGCCGGCAGCGTGTTTTTGTGCTGCGACACCGTTGAGGGCATTGTCAAAATACGGATCCGTCTGTTTCCGGTATGCCTGGGGGATGGCTTGCTTGAACTGGATCAGCAGGTCGACCCCTCTTTTTAGTCTTTCCGGGCTCTTTACCTTTGTCAGCATACTTGCGAAGGGCATTACCATCTCGAATTTGTTCTGATTGGTGGACATTTTCTCGAAATTGTTTGCTACTACGTCGAAATCGCTTTCTTCACCCGACTTGATCAGTACTGCGGAGATTGCCGTAGAGAGTTCGCCTTTTGCGGGCGCCTGCTGCAGTTTCTTGGCGAGTGTCAGCGCCTGGACGCTGTCGATAGTGGACAGGGCTTCCAGTGCGTTGCCTGCTACCGAATAAGAAGAGTCGGAGGTCGCCTTCAGGAACAAGTTCTTGTAGGTGGGGTTCTCGAAACTGCCGAGGATATCGATGGCTTTGGCCTTGACGATGCGGCTCTGGTCGTGTTCGGCCAGGTCTGCGATGAGGGACTCAAAAGCGGTACGGATAGCATCCTTTTTCATGTCGAGCTTGCCGAGCGCGTAACCGCGAAGGCGATAATATTTGTCTTTCAGCGCGGTCTTCATCAGGGCCAGGGCTTTGGGGTCGTCCTGGTTCTTAGAGCAGAACTCTATAGCTTCCCTTCTGTCTACGTAGTTGCCGGCATATTTATACTGGTGAAGATAATTGTCCAGCGTCTTATTGTCTTTTTTCTCGCAGAGCAGGACTTTTTCGCCGTCTACGTTGACAAGGTCGGGGCGGCTGCCATTGTAGTCGAAGGTGAAGGTGTCGGTTTTGTTCTCTATCCAAATGTTGTGACGAACCTTTGCGGCGCCGTTGTATATGTCGATGGCGATGGGCAGGCGGAATATTTTACCCGTTTCCTGGGTTTGATTGACGATGACTTTTACCTTTTTGCCGGCGTCGTCATAGGCGTAATCGATCGTCAGTTTCGGATGACCGCTACCATAGTACCATTGGTTCCAGTACCAGTTGAGGTCTTCTCCGGTTACTTCTTCGAAAGCCAGGCGGAGGTTTTGCGCTTCGGCGGATTTGAATTTATTGGTAGTCAGATAAAGATTCAGGGACTTGAAAAAGGCGCTGTCGCCGACGTAGCGGCGAAGCATATTCAGGATGCGGCCGCCTTTGGGATAGCTAACCTGATCGAATACGTCTTCCTTGTCTTCGTAGTAAAAGCGGACCAGGTTCTTTTCTGAGTTTTCAGGCTGCTGCAGATAGCTTTGGATGCCCTGGTAGTTAACAGCGTCTCCGGCGTCTTTGCCATATTTATATTCATTCCATAGCGTCTCGCTATAGTCGGCGAAGGATTCGTTCACGGTGATATTGCTCCAGCTTTCGGTAGTTACCAGGTCCCCAAACCATTGGTGGAACAGTTCGTGGGCGATCACGTCTTCCCAGTCGTTGCCGTCCGATAGTTGGCGGGCATCCTGCTGTGCGGCGTCACCGTGTAAGGTAGAGGTGGTATTCTCCATGGCTCCGCTGACATAGTCCCGGCCGACCATCTGCGAATATTTAGGCCAGGGGTAGTCAATGCCGGTAATGCGTGAGTAGAAAGCAATCATTTCCGGGGTATTGCCGAATATGCGGCGTGCAACGGGGGCGTACGCCTTTTCAACGTAGTAGCTGACTTCTTTGCCTTTATATGAATCCTTTACTACGGCAAAGTCTCCAACGCCCATGAAGAAAAGGTAAGGGGCGTGGGGCAGGTCCATCTTCCAGTGATCAGTGCGGGTGCCGTCTCCGTTGTTCTTTTGGCTGACGAGCAGGCCGTTGGACAGGGTCACATATTTTGCGGGCACGGTCATGGTGATCTCTTCGGTTGACTTCTGGTTTGGCTTGTCGATCGTTGGGAACCATACCGAATTGGCTTCTGTTTCCCCCTGCGTCCAGATCTCGGTGGGCTTGTCCTTGTCTTCTCCTTTGGGATTTATGAAGTAAAGACCTTTAGCGTCTGTGATGGCGGCGCTGCCCTGATGCACTTTCAACTCGTTAGGTTTTGACGTATAGTCAATGAATATCGTGTACTTTTCGGTATACTTATAAGTTTTATCCAGATGGATGTGAAGGGTCATTCCGTCATAGTCATACTTAAGGGGGTAGTTGTTCCGTCCTTTTCGATGGCGACCTTATGAAGGTCCATTCCCTTGGCGTCGAGGGTGAGGGAGTCGCTGGGGTAAAAATGAGGTTTTATGGTTACCCACTCCTTGCCATACATATAACTCTTGTCGTAGTCAAACTTTACTTCCAGTCTGGTATGGATCAGGTCGTTGTATTTAGTTGCTGTGGCCCGGTATTCCTTTTTCCATGGTTCGTCTTCCGGCTGTTTACTTTGTGCGTGCAGAATCATTCCGCAGGATAGTAAGCCGGACAAGAGGACAAGAGGCTTACCGCATTTGTAAAATGCTGGTCGAGTAAACCGTTGAAGTTTTGACTGAATCAAATTCATATTATTATTTTTCAGGGGATAAAGATAATCGGCTTCGGGGTTAAGAGAAGACAAAAATGGATAAAAGGTAGTATATGACCTCACGAACATATTGTATAGCAATTAATCAATAAATGTATTATTCGCTGAATCTGTTCACTATAGTTTTCCTTAATTTGCAGTAGTTTATAACTCTAACCATGTCAAAGTTCGGATTGGTAGTCGTTTTGATGTTGATGGCGGGCGTCGGCCGCGCGCAGGGCTATTTTGTGTTCATCGAGGCCGATAACAACCAACCGTTCTATGTCCGTGTAGGAGAGCAGGTATATCCTTCTTCGGCCGCGGGGCATCTCATTCTTGCTCAGTTGAAGGACAGCACGTATATTATTACTATTGGTCTGCCAGGGCAGTCTGCGCTGGAGCGGCGATATGCGGTGGCTATCCGGCGGAGAGATCTGGAATTCAGACTAAAGGACCTGGGCGACAGGGGATGGGGGTTATATGACGAGCAGGCGAGGGAAATGAAGACGCCGGAGGCCGGGGGAGGGAAGTGGAGGTTACGCCGCCTGGCATTAAGAAAGACGATGCTTTTTCCCGTCTTATGGCTGGGGTGGTGCAGGACACGGCGGTGCTATATAATACTTATGCAATGTCGGAGCCGGATAGTGTCAGGAAGGATTCTTCGGTTCTGCCTGCGGGGAAAGTTGGTGCCGGAGTGAAGCCTGTGGCGGAGCCAGGCGGGACTGGAACTTTAGTTACGACCAGGGTTGGTACCGATACGCTGGCCCGTGCGCCGGTGACGCCGCCTCCGGTAAGGGATTCTTCGAATCTCAAAGGTGGTGAGGACCAGACTGGTTCTTTGCCGCCTGTTGGAGATAGTGTAAGGGTGACGGCCGGGATTCCGGTCCGTGCGGTGGATTCGGGTGTTGTGGCAGTTGGGAATGGGAAGGCTGCCAGCCGGTCCAGGGGGGTGGTAAAGTTGAGTGAGCGGAAGCTGCCTCGTTCGGTGCGAATGTCTTTTGCGGACCGGTCTGCGGGTAAGAGGGCTGACACTATTGTACTTTTCATACCGGTCGATACGCCTGCAGTTGCAAGGGAGGGAATAAAGCCGGTGCGTGGAGCGGATTCGGGGCGGGTGACTGCGCCGCCGAAGGCGCACGGGCCTAATCCGGATAGTCCATTGTTGCAGAACGGCGGGCCGGGGCGTTCAGTTGTCGGTACGGCCGCTCCCGAGGCGGAGAGACTGCGGCCGGCGGATACGCCCCGTAAGGTGTCAGAGGCGAAGGGCGCTCTTCCATTTGTCAATTCCGATTGTCATAATTATGCCTCCGACTACGACGTGGACAAGCTGAGGGTCAAGCTATTGGAGCTTAGTAAGGACGAGGACCGGATTACCGCGGCCCGCAAGGTCTTTAAGACGCGTTGTTTTGCTACGCGGCAGATACGGGCTCTGAGTGAGGTTTTTAGTGGTGACGCGGGCAAATACAGATTTTTTGAAGCGGCCTATCCTTTTTGTTCTGACAGTCAGTTCGGTGAGTTGGGGGGCTGCTGACGGACCCGGTATATAGCGGCAAGTTTCGCGCGATGGTTGAGCATTGAGAATTGTTTGACTGAGGTTGTTATCTTTGCAGCCCTTAAGCACATGCCCAGATATTTTCTTGAGTTGGCCTATAAAGGCACGAATTACAAGTGGATTTCAGGTCCAGGACAATGCAATCTCCATTCAGCAGGAGGTGGAGAGGGCGTTGGGTATATTTTTCCGTACTTCTGTCAGTCTTACGGGGTCGTCGAGGACCGATGGGGGGTACACGCCTACCAGAACTTTTTTCATTTTGATTATGAAGGAGTTATAGAAAAGAAGGTTTTGTATAATATCAATGCGATACTGCCTGTGGATATTGCGTTGAAGGGTATTTATCCGGTTGCGGCTGATGCGCATTGCAGGTTCGATGCGGTCAGTCGGGAGTACCGGTATTATATATACAGGGATAAGGATCCGTTTTTAGAAGACCGGGCGTATTTCTTTCCGTACACGCTGGACTTGGATAGGATGAGGGAGGCGGCGGATGTGGTTAAGGGGTTTGAGGATTTTACGAGTTTTGCGAAGCGGAATACGCAGGTGAAGACTTTTGATTGCAGGATCTATGAGAGTTATTGGGAGAGGGAGGGAAAGTGTTGGGTATATCATGTAAAAGCGAATCGTTTTTTGCGTGGGATGGTGCGGGGTTTGGTGGGTACGATGTTGCAGGTGGGGAGGGGTAAGATCGGGGTGGATGAGTTTGCGGATATTTTGCGTGGGAGGGACAATCAGCTGGCGGATTTTTCTACGCCTGGGCATGGGCTTTTTCTTTTTCAGGTATCCTTTCCTGTTAGTATCCTGCCGGAAAATAAGTTGTGATCAAATTGGGTGGTGTAAGAAGTGAGTTTGTGCGCGGTGGATTCGCGCTCAATTTTTTTATTTTGCTGAAAGTGCCGTCCGGTGAGGGTTTGGGGAGTTGTGGAAAAGAATAGTTCAAAAAAGATTTGGCGGCGATGTACAACTGCTTATCTTTGCAACCCGATTTGAAACAGAGGTGTCGGCGAGTAGTGAGAGAAGAGTGAGTAAGAGATAGATGTGGTGGGAGTTTTAGCAAATTTGGGAGCAGTTCTTTGTTTGTAGCGACGCGGTTGAACGAGAGAAAAAGTAGAGACGAAAGTTTCGAAAAAAGTGAAGAAAATTTTGATGGTTTGAATACTCGTTGTATCTTTGCCGTCCGCTCTAAAAAATTACAAGTTCTTCGAAATACTAATAGCTGTTTTCTGAAAAAGAAAACTTCAAAAAACGGCAAAAAGTTTTTGATGATTTGATAAAGGCCCTTACCTTTGCATCCCCGTTCGAAACGATGAGTTTTGAGGAAGCGGGGAGGCTGAGGAAAAAGCCAAAAGATCTTTGAAAGAATGGAAACAACAGAACGTAAATGTTAAGCACATTTATGGTAAGGTTATGTTAGCGAAAAATATCGATAATATGACGTCAAATTTCGAGAGAAATTAGATAGTCAGTATCAAAACTCATTTACAATGGAGAGTTTGATCCTGGCTCAGGATGAACGCTAGCGGCAGGCTTAATACATGCAAGTCGTGGGGCAGCGCGGGTAGCAATACCTGGCGGCGACCGGCAAACGGGTGCGGAACACGTACGCAACCTTCCTTTAAGCGGTGAATAGCCCAGGGAAACTTGGATTAATACACCATAAGATTATGGGGTGGCATCACCTAGTAATTAAAGCTCCGGCACTTAAAGATGGGCGTGCGGCTGATTAGGTAGTTGGCGGGGTAACGGCCCACCAAGCCGACGATCAGTAACTGGTGTGAGAGCACGACCAGTCACACGGGCACTGAGACACGGGCCCGACTCCTACGGGAGGCAGCAGTAAGGAATATTGGTCAATGGACGCAAGTCTGAACCAGCCATGCCGCGTGGAGGATGAAGGCCCTCTGGGTTGTAAACTTCTTTTATCTGGGAAGAAACCGGACTTTTCTAAGGCCGTTGACGGTACCAGATGAATAAGCACCGGCTAACTCCGTGCCAGCAGCCGCGGTAATACGGAGGGTGCAAGCGTTATCCGGATTCACTGGGTTTAAAGGGTGCGTAGGTGGGCAGGTAAGTCAGTGGTGAAATCTCCGGGCTTAACCCGGAAACTGCCGTTGATACTATCTGTCTTGAATGTAGTGGAGGTGAGCGGAATATGTCATGTAGCGGTGAAATGCTTAGATATGACATAGAACACCCATTGCGAAGGCAGCTCGCTACACTATTATTGACACTGAGGCACGAAAGCGTGGGGATCAAACAGGATTAGATACCCTGGTAGTCCACGCCCTAAACGATGGATACTCGACATCAGCGATACACAGTTGGTGTCTGAGCGAAAGCATTAAGTATCCCACCTGGGAAGTACGACCGCAAGGTTGAAACTCAAAGGAATTGACGGGGGTCCGCACAAGCGGTTGGAGCATGTGGTTTAATTCGATGATACGCGAGGAACCTTACCTGGGCTAGAATGCAGATAGACCGCCGGTGAAAGCTGGTTTTGTAGCAATACACTGTCTGTAAGGTGCTGCATGGCTGTCGTCAGCTCGTGCCGTGAGGTGTTGGGTTAAGTCCCGCAACGAGCGCAACCCCCATCACTAGTTGCCATCAGGTAAAGCTGGGAACTCTAGTGAAACTGCCGTCGTAAGACGCGAGGAAGGAGGGGATGATGTCAAGTCATCATGGCCTTTATGCCCGGGGCTACACACGTGCTACAATGGGAGAGACAAAGGGCAGCGACACGGCGACGTGAAGCTAATCCCAAAAACTCTTTCTCAGTTCAGATTGCAGTCTGCAACTCGACTGCATGAAGCTGGAATCGCTAGTAATCGTATATCAGCAATGATACGGTGAATACGTTCCCGGACCTTGTACACACCGCCCGTCAAGCCATGGAAGCCGGGTGTACCTAAAGTCGGTAACCGCAAGGAGCCGCCTAGGGTAAAACTGGTGACTGGGGCTAAGTCGTAACAAGGTAGCCGTATCGGAAGGTGCGGCTGGAATACCTCCTTTTTAGAGCTAATAAAGCATAACCACTTGTTGTTTCCTTCTTTTAATTTGAATGAATAGTTCTTTAAATAATTAGTAACCCGAGTGATTGCGGGGTCGATTTGAGTCGGCGTCGTAAACAAAAAGGGGGCTACAGACAGATCCGTAGCTCAGCCTGGTTAGAGCACTACACTGATAATGTAGGGGTCAGCAGTTCAAATCTGCTCGGGTCTACTAGAAGGTAAGGAGAGAAGCTGGAGAGGTTGAAAAGGAGAAGGTGATCAGCGCTCAAGAGCCGCCCTGGGGGATTAGCTCAGTTGGCTAGAGCACCTGCTTTGCAAGCAGGGGGTCATCGGTTCTGACTCCGATATCCTCCACAAGGTAGAAAAGAGTTCTTTTAAAATTATTGATGTGATATTACGGAGGCGGTTAGCCGAAGTAAGGATCAGGGGTTCGAAACTCCGGCATCAGCAGTCCCTGGAAACAGGGAAAGTTCTTTGACATATTGGGAAAAAAGTTGTAATACCGAGTAACTTTTATGGTGGTAAGACACCTTAAAATTTGGTAAGATTTTTAAAGCAAATAAGGGCGCATGGTGGATGCCTAGGCTCTAAGAGGCGATGAAGGACGTGGTAAGCTGCGATAAGCTGCGGGGAGCTGCACACAAGCATTATATCCGCAGATTTCCGAATGGGACAACCCGGCACACTGAAGGTGTGTCAACCGAAAGGTAGCCAACCCAGGGAACTGAAACATCTAAGTACCTGGAGGAAAAGAAAACAAACGTGATTTCCTGAGTAGTGGCGAGCGAAAAGGAAACAGCCCAAACCACAAGTGGCGTGCTGCTGTGGGGTTGTAGGAGCCGCATTTAGAAAGTGACATCAAACTGAACCTTCTGGAAAGTTGGGCCAAAGCGGGTGATAGCCCCGTAGGTATAAATTGTCATGGACGAGCGGTACCCTGAGTAGGGCGGGACCGGAGGAATCCTGCTTGAAACTGCCGGCACCATCCGGTAAGGCTAAATACTCCTTAGAGACCGATAGTGAACCAGTACCGTAAGGGAAAGGTGAAAAGCACCCCAAACAGGGGAGTGAAATAGTACCTGAAACCGTGCGCCTACAAGCGGTTGGAGCCCGCAAGGGTGACAGCGTGCCTTTTGCATAATGAACCTACGAGTTACTCCTCACTGGCGAGGTTAAGTTCTTAAGTAACGGAGCCGTAGCGAAAGCGAGTCCGAACAGGGCGCTTAGTCAGTGGGGGTAGACGCGAAACTTTGTGATCTATCCATGGGCAGGTTGAAGGTGTGGTAACACACACTGGAGGACCGAACTCATTAGCGTTGAAAAGCTATGGGATGACCTGTGGATAGGGGTGAAAGGCCAATCAAACTGAGAGATAGCTCGTTCTCCCCGAAATGTTTTTAGGAACAGCGTCGCATATAGAAGTTTATTAGAGGTAGAGCTACTGATTGGGCTAGGGGCTTCACCGCCTACCAAACCCTGACAAACTCCGAATGCTAATAAATATCTGCGGCAGTGAGGCTGTGGGTGCTAAGATCCATGGCCGAGAGGGAAATAACCCAGATTAGCAACTAAGGTCCCTAATACGTAGTTAAGTTGAACAAACGAAGTTTGAACCCTATAACAGCCAGTGATGTTGGCTTGGAAGCAGCCATTCATTTAAAGAGTGCGTAACAGCTCACTGGTCGAGGGTTCAGGCACGGAAAATAATCGGGCATCAAACTACGAACCGAAGTTCTAAGATTGCCATTTGATGGTATATCGGTAGGGGAGCATTCTGATCCGCTGCGAAGGTGTACGGCGACGTATGCTGGAGCGTTCAGAAAAGAAAATGTAGGTATAAGTAACGATAAATAAAGTGAAAAACTTTATCGCCGTAAGTCTCAAGGGTTCCTGATCAACGTTAATCGGATCAGAGGTTAGTCGGGTCCTTAGGAAAACCCGAAAGGGGCATCTGATGGAAAACTGGTTAATATTCCAGTACCCGCTTTAGTTTCGATGGGGCGACGCAGAAGTGAAACTCACACGAGGGATACGGAATTCCCCGTTTAAGTACGTAGTTATAGGGCTGCCAGTGCAAATCCGGTGGTCTTGACGAAATACGAAAGTATATGAGAGCTTCGGCTCGATTGAGTGAGGTAATAGCTGCCGAGAAAAACCTCTAAGGTTAGGCTAAAGCGGCCCGTACCGCAAACCGACACAGGTAGACGAGAAGAATATTCTAAGGCGCTCGGGTGAGCCGTGGAGAAGGAACTAGGCAAATTGTGGCTGTAACTTCGGGATAAAGCCAGCCTACTTCGGTAGGCCTCAGTAAAATGGTTCAACCAACTGTTTAACAAAAACACAGGGCCCTGCAAAATCGTAAGATGACGTATAGAGCCTGATACCTGCCCGGTGCTGGAAGGTTAAGGAAGGGTGTTCGGCGCAAGCCAAAGCTCCTGACTGAAGCCCCAGTAAACGGCGGCCGTAACTATAACGGTCCTAAGGTAGCGGAAATTCCTTGTCGGGTAAGTTCCGACCTGCACGAATGGTCTAATGAGTTGAACACTGTCTCCTCCACGAGCCCGGTGAAATTGTAGTATCGGTGAAGATGCCGGTTACCCGTCACGGGACGGAAAGACCCCGTGAACCTTCACTACAACTTTGCATTGATTTTGAATTACGGATGTGTAGAATAGTTGGGACTCTTTGAAGCAGGGGCGCCAGCCTTTGTGGGAGAGGTCGTTGAAATACCAACCTTCTTTGATTTAGAGTCTAACCCCTTGCGGGG